>CAYPFR010000005.1:0-220381 GCA_964410285.1 uncultured Caulobacterales bacterium
AAGCTGATTAACAGTCAGCTGCTCTACCAACTGAGCTATTGCGGAATAGACCATTTCGGGTAGGAGCGCGGTGTAGCAGAAGTCTGGCTCCTTTGCCAAGCCTCTTTTTATGCAAAAAGGTGAAAATTATCCGCCCTGAAATTTCAAGAAAATTCTTGCCGTTTATCAGGTCCTGAACCTGTTCATTTATGGCGATCCAGGCCAAAAAAAAGGAGCCACAAGGGCTCCGAAGGTATTAGGTGAATGGTGGGGTGTCTCCAAGAGAAGACAGTCTCTGTATTAACGAATAGGGTAAATTAAGGGTTAACAAAGCGGCAGAGCTTAAAAAAAAACCTGTCATAATAGGAAAAATTGCCATAATAATGCGGGCCATGAGTGACAAAATCCAAAGTTACCAAGAATTCTGGCCATATTATCTACGCGAGCATAGCCAGCCGGCAACACGAGCTTGGCACTATTTTGGGACGTCTTTGTCCTTGCTGGTCCTTATTGCGGCGATCATCTCGCAAAATGGCTGGTTTGTGCTGGGCGCGGTTATAAGCGGATATTTTTTCGCTTGGGTGTCTCATGGCGCGATAGAGAAGAATAAGCCGGCAACATTTACCTATCCACTATGGTCTCTGGCCAGTGATTTTCGGATGCTATTTTGCTTTGTAACGGGGCGTATGGGCGCAGAGCTAGAAAAAGCTGGTCTGCCCAAAAGATAACCATTGCAGCCAGCCTTGGCCTTCGATATATCCCAAGCTCTGTGAGGCACCATGGCGGAGTGGTGACGCAGCGGATTGCAAATCCGTGTACCCGAGTTCGATTCTCGGTGGTGCCTCCAAAATCCCTTTTAAGAGCGCATAGGATGAGCGGCCTGATGGGCCGTATGGATAGTCACATGATTTGAGACGGTCCGCTGCGCCGCCCGATGTGCAGCATTGTTAGAGAAAGTGCTTTTAGCTAGGATTTAGGCGAGGGGCCGCTATGATAGCGCTATGAGTGATTTTGTGATTTCCAATGAAGCAGCGCTGCGTTTTGGTGTTTTTGTGTCGATTCTACTTTTGATGATGGCGGCGGAAGCCATCTTTCCACGCCGCAAACGGGCGATGCCGCGCGTGCGCCGCTGGAGTTCGAATCTCTTGCTTGTGCTCATTGACGGGCTTTTTGTGCGCCTTCTCTTTCCGATTGTCGCTGTCGGCGCAGCGGCGCTGGCGGCGGAAAACAATTGGGGGCTTTTGACGCTTGTCGACTGGCCACTCTGGCTTGAAGTGATATTCGTGATTATTGTTCTGGACATGCTAATTTATTGGCAGCATGTGGCTTTTCATCATATTCCCGTGCTCTGGGCTTTGCATAAGGTTCATCACGCCGATAGGGATATTGATGTGACGACGGGTTCGCGTTTTCACCCTGCGGAAATCGCGGTTTCCCTGATGTATAAAATGGCAATTGTGGTCATTTTGGGCGCGCCTGTGATTGCCGTGATCATTTTTGAGCTTATTTTAAATGGCTGCGCTATGTTCAATCATTCTAATTTAAAATTGCCATCGCGTTTTGACCGCATCTTGAGACGCATTATAGTGACGCCGGATATGCACCGCGTGCATCACTCGGTGCTCGTTAGCGAGACGAATAGTAATTACGGTTTTAGCCTTTCCATCTGGGATAGGCTATTTGGGTCCTATATCGCACAGCCCTCACAGGGACATGAGGGCATGACCATTGGTCTTCATGAGTATCAGGGGCGCGGACCCGCCTCGCTTTTATGGTCGCTTTGCCTTCCGTTTGGGCCGATTAAGCGATTGGAGAAATGGTTTTAGGTCTTTAGCAACCCGGCTGTTTTGCAAATGGTCCATATACAGATTAGACCATTGCGCATGAGGGGCGCAGCGGTTTATAGAGCGGCAGAAACCGCAGATTCTAGGGAATAAATTACCTGAATTTAAAGGTTTTGCAGGAAGAATAGTGATTAGCTTCGCGAAGTTGCCGAGGACCCTATGTTTGATTACGCCGCCGCCCGCCGTCATATGATTGATAACCAAATCCGCACGAATGACGTGACGGATCCCGTTGTGCTGGCCGCCTTTCGCCAAGTCCCAAGAGAGACTTTCACTCCCGTTGGCCGGCGATCCGTATCCTATAGTGATGTTCACGTCCCTCTAGGTGAGGGGCGGGTGATGATCCGGCCGCGCGACTTTGCCAAAATGATCAGTGCTGCAGATATTCAGCCCACTGATGTCGTTCTCGATATTGCCTGCGGGCGCGGATATTCTTCGGCGGTTATTGCAGGCATAGCGGAGACCGTGATTGGGCTTGAGGATGAAGAAGTCCGCGTGGAACAAGCCAGCGATCTTTTGACATCTGTTGACATCACAAATGCTGCGATTGTCATGGGGGATTTAAAATCGGGCGCGCGCGAGCATGGTCCCTTTAATGTGATTTTTGTAAATGGCTCTGTCTCTGAGGTTCCTAAAACCTGGCTGGATCAACTGGCAAATGGTGGGCGTCTTGTCTGCGTAGTGCAAAATGGACCGATCGGGCGCGTGTACGTATATACCCGTTCAGGAGATGTTATCGGGGAGCGCGTTGATTTTGATGCGTCTGTGCCTGCATTGCCCGGATTTGAGCGCGCCGACGAATTTGTGTTCTAGGCCGCAGTGATTTTACTTGACCATACACGTGCGTTACGCGCCGCCCGTCGGGGGGCGGCCGCAGGGGCCTTGCTGATTTTCGGTATGGGGTTTGCACAGGCCGAAACACTGCAAGAGGCCATGGTTTCAGCGTATCAAACCAACCCAAGCCTGAAAGCAGAGCGCGCCCGCGTCAAGGAGACTGACGAGAATTATATTCAGGCCCGTTCGCAGGGGCGGCTGAACTCTTCGCTTTCGGCCAGTATTGCGCGGCAAGCTTTCCGCGCGCCATCCCAAGGGTTTTTTGGCCCCGTGTCGGGCCGGACTATTGAGGATGGGCAGCCGCGCGTCTTGGCGCTGCAGGTCATTCAGCCGATTTACCAAGGCGGGCGCGTAAAGGCACTCAAACAACAGGCCAAATCCGGCATATTTGCCGCGCGCGAGGGCCTGCGTAGCGCAGAGCAAAATTTGTTTGTGTCCGTTGCAACGGCTTATGTCGATGTTTTGAGGGATGAGGAGACGGCCCGTATTCGCCGAAATAACGTCAGTGTGCTTGCGCGGCAGGAGCAAGCCGCCCTTGACCGGTTTGATGTCGGGGAGGGAACGCTCACCGATATCGCGCAAGCCCAATCTCGCCAAGCCGCTGCCAATATTGGACTTGCGCAAGCAGATGCGCAGCTCGCGAGCTCACGTGCCGCTTATGAACGCCTCGTCGGTCACCCCCCCGTAGATTTACAGGCCGTGCCTGACTTTACCCTGCCAGCCACCCTGCAAGAGGCAAGGGAAATTGGCGTGGCGAATAATCCGCAGCTTGGCGCCAGCCTGTTCAGCGTTGAAGCTGCCAAAGCAGGAATAAAGGTCGCGAAATCGGCAGGAAGGCCAAGCTTTTCGATAAATGGGGCGCTTGCCAATCAGCGTGCGCAGCTTGGCGGGTTTCGGGAAAGTGACTCCGCGTCCCTAACGGCGCAGCTTAATATTCCGCTTTACTCGGGCGGCGCAAATAAATCTCGCGTGCGCCAAGCCAAAAGCACTGTAGAGCGCCTGAATTATGAGGCCAGAGACATTGAAAATGCAATAGAGCAAACGGTCACGCAAATTTGGGCGTCGTTAAAGGCCGCTGAGGCTTCTTTGATTGCCGCAAAAGAACAAGTGCGCACGGCAGAGGTCGCATTTGAGGGCGTAACCCTAGAGCAGCAGGTTGGCACGCGCGATACTCTTGATGTGCTCAATGCCGAGCAAGAATTACTCAATGCCAAGCTGTCTGTCGTCAATGCAGAGCGCTCTGTGGATGTAACAAGCTATCAACTTCTGTCGATATTAGGCGGTTTTGACGCCGATAGCCTGCAATTACCCGTAGATTTTTACGACCCGGCAGCGAATTTTGAAGACGTGAAGCGTGATAGTCTTACGCGCGCGGTTGACCGCTATGTGCCGGTCGCCGTAAGGAAAATTGGACGGCAACTCCCAAATATACCCAAAGATGTCGCAAAATTCGGCAAACAGACAGGTATTCCAGCGAATGTCAAAGGTTTGGGTGCGGGCGTTGGTACGGTGTTGGACGGCGTCGGCACGCTGCAAAAAGACGCTGTTGATGCCATTACGGGGCAATCTGGCGTGGTTTTACCGCCGCCGGAAAGGGAATTGGATGACGCGCCAATTCTTTTGCCTGCTTTGGATGGCAATATTTCAGCGCAAGCTTCGTCCCCAGATTCCCCTCAGAATTGATTGCGAACGGAACTAGACAAGTCTGACGCGTTCCCTTAGCTTAAGATAACGTTAGGGATATTCCCGGATTTATCTAAGGCTGGATGCTTATGTCGGACAATACAACCGATACTCCTGAAACAAATGTCGACGGTGTTGAGCCGAGCATGGAGGATATTCTAGCCTCTATTCGCCGCATTATAGCGGATGATGACCAGGCAAACGCTGAGTTTGCGGGCGGTCTATCAGATGAGTCAATAGCGGAAGCGGTCAAAATTCCAGAGCCACAAGAGCTGGCGCCGCAAAATACCTCGCCAGAAGCGATCTTAGAGCCACCCATGGAAACACTGGAACTTGCAGCACAGCAGATGGATGTTGAAACCGAAGACCTACCTATGGAGGACGTCGGCGAGGCAGATACGCTCACGCTGACGCCGCTCGATGTGCTGGCGGAAAATGACGCGCTTGATGAGTTGGGGTCTGATATTGAGGCGCTTGATGATTTAAGCGCGCTGGAGGGGATGGACGAGCTTTCTGGCGGCGATGATGTCGCAGCTCTTGAGGATTTGCTGACAGATGATGAAAGTAAGACCCCCGCAAAAGGCGAAGGCACCCAGCGGCTTACGGGCCTTGCGGGTTTGGCGGCGGCGGGCCTTGGGGCGGCGGCGGCAGCCGGCTCTGGTGTGGCCAATGCTATCAAATCCGAACGACAAAGCCCAACCGTTGGCGAGACTGACGATATTGTGTCTTTAACTGACAGCGCTGACATGGCGATGGAAGATCTTGATCTGGTGCTTGATGACGTATCGGGTAATCATAATGATCAAACCGAAGACAAAGCCGCTCAGCTGGAAACGTCAAGTGCCTCTGATGAAGAAGACCCGATCGACGATCTTGATAGACTTCTGAACAGTATGCTCGGCGATAGCCCAGCTGCCGAACCCGAGCCCGAGCCGGAGCCCGAAGCTGAATTTGTCGTTGATCCGGCAGCCGATCTGATCGCGGAGACACGGGATGCAGATGAGGGCGAGGATATTGACGATCTTCTGTCCGACCTTTTGGGTGAGGACGGCGAAGTTGAAGACAGCGGCGTATTGGAACTTGACGGCCAAGATTTAGGCGAAAGCAAGCCGCAATCCGACCCTGATCTTGATCTTGTCAAAAGTTTGATGGCGGATTTAACCGATGATCCCTATCCCGATAACAGCGCGCCGGAAACAGTATCGGCACTGGATGATCTTAAAGACCCTGACGATCTTGAAGACAATGTTATTGACGAAATCCTTGAGCTTTCTATGGAGGATGAGGAAAACCTGCAGCAAAATTCGGGTTCAGATGTCGATATAGCGGACCTTGTCGCGCCGTTACCAGAACCAGAAGCGGCGGATGAGGCGGTGCAGGATAATTCGCCATTCTTTATCGATATCAATGCGGATTTGTCTAAACCGGAAACGGCCAAACCCAGCTTGTCTGATATTGCAAAGTCTACCAAAGCTGAAGCCGAGCGAATTAAGAACCAAGGGTTTTCAACAGGACAATTTGCAGCCGGGGCAGGCGTTGCTGTTGCGGCAAGCGGCCCGCTGGCCGCGCTTGTCAAAAATAATAAAGCCGCAGAAGTTCAGGAGGCGGCAAACAAAGACGACACCGCAGCGGCAGTAACGGAGCCTGCTGAAGAGAAAGAGCCGGAAGCCACAAACTCCGCAACTGAAACAAAATCAAAAAAGACAATAGCTACACCACTTAAGGAGACCGCAGATATGCCAAAGGCTTCAGCGAAAGACACGATCGTCGACAATGCAACCGAGGATGCAACAGCGAGTGCTTTTGCCTCTCTGAACAAAGTTATTGACGAGAAAACGACGATGGCTGAACGGGGTGACCGGATTGGCGATCTCGTGCAGGAAGCGCTGCGCCCGATGCTCAAGGAGTGGCTCGATAAGAACCTGAAAGGTATCGTTGAGCGCGCTGTCACGAAAGAGGTCAAGCGCATTTCCTCAGGCAAGTAATCTGGCATTAGTTTATGGGCTGAAATTATTCGCCGTCCTGCTTTTGGTGGGGCGGTTTTTCGTTTTAAGGGTGGAATAGGCGGCAAAATCCTTTAATGACGGGGAAACCTTCCATAAGTGATTGCTATTCCATGCTTGAGAAAAATTTCGACCCTAAAACTGCTGAACAGCGCCTTTATAAGATGTGGGAAGAGGCCGGCCATTTTAAGCCGCGTCCAGCAAAGCCCACTGACACCAAAGACGATAATTTCTCAATCGTAATACCGCCGCCCAATGTCACGGGCAGCCTGCATATGGGCCATGCGGTCAATAACACCATTCAGGATATTCTGGTGCGATTTAACCGCATGAAAGGCAAGGCCGTGCTCTGGCAGCCCGGTACGGACCACGCTGGCATTGCCACGCAAATGGTTGTCGAGCGCAAATTGGCCGCGGAGGGCAAAGCCCGCAAAGATATGACCCGTGAGCAGTTCCTAGAACATGTCTGGGCGTGGAAGGCCGAAAGCGGCGGAAATATCAATCAGCAGCTTCGCCGCCTCGGTTCGTCATGCGATTGGTCGCGCGAGAAATTCACGCTCGGTGACCCCGAGAACCCAGATGATAAAATGGCCGAAGCTGTCACCAAAGCTTTCGTTGATATGTATGAAGCTGGCCTAATCTACCGCGACAAACGCCTCGTAAACTGGGACCCGCATTTCCAGACCGCGATTTCAGATCTCGAAGTTGAGAATATCGAAAAAGACGGCCATTTCTGGCACTTCAAATATCCACTCGCCGAAAAAGAAGATGGAACTCGGGAGACATACACATATGTCGAGAAAGACGAAGACGGAAATGTGATCCTATCCGAGGAGCGCGACTATATTTCTATCGCCACCACGCGGCCCGAAACCATGCTGGGCGACGGCGCGGTGGCTGTGCATCCTGATGATGAGCGTTACGCGCCGATTATCGGCAAGATGGTGCGCCTGCCGCTGGCCGATCGTCTTATCCCGATTATCACGGACGAATATCCTGACCCTGATTTCGGCTCGGGAGCGGTGAAGATTACGGGCGCGCATGACTTTAATGACTATGACGTCGCCAAGCGTAATGACATCCCGATGTATTCGCTTATGGATGAGCGCGGTGCCATGTGCGCCTCCGAAATTATGCCCGAAAAATATGTGGGCATGGACCGCTTTGCCGCGCGCAAAGCGGTGGTCGCCGACATTGACGCGGCAGACCTGCTCATCCGTGTTGAAGATAAGAAAATCATGCAGCCCTATGGCGACCGCTCCGGCGTGGTCATTGAACCCATGCTGACCGATCAATGGTTTGTCGCGGCGGATAAGCTGGCAGAGCAAGCCATGGCAAAGGTTGATGACGGTTCAACCCGTTTTATTCCAGAGAATTGGAAGAAAACCTATGACCACTGGATGAAGGACATCCAGCCGTGGTGCATTTCAAGACAATTGTGGTGGGGGCATCAGATTCCAGCTTGGCATGCTGTAGGGGTTGGAAGAGTCGGCTTTCCTGTATCTAAAGAACTAGAAAAGGGAAAACTAATTGTCGCAAAAACACGTGGTGAGGCGATGAATATTGCTGAGGAGTTTTACTCAGAATTAGGCAAAGCAAAAGCTTACAACCTTAGCGACGATGTCAAAGAAAATTTGGATATTTGGGATGAACAAGATTTTTCGATTGCTGTGGAGTATGGCGGTCAGGAGCATGGTTTTATCGTAGATCGCGACCCCGACGTCCTAGATACATGGTTCTCCTCCGGCCTGTGGCCCTTCTCGACCCTTGGCTGGCCGGATAACACAGACGAGCTTGCACGCTTCTACCCCACCTCAACGCTTGTCACCGCTTTTGATATTATCTTCTTTTGGGTGGCGAGAATGATGATGCAGGGCTTGCATTTCATGGATGAAGTGCCGTTCAAAGACGTCTATATTCACGCCCTTGTATTGGATGAGGCGGGCAAGAAAATGTCCAAATCCATTGGCAATACGCTCGACCCGCTGGATTTGATTGACGGCGTCGACATTGAAACACTTGTCGCCAAACGCACACGGGGACTTAAAAATCCGGAAAAAGCCCCCAAGATCGAAAAAGCCACGCGCAAACAATATCCAAACGGATTTGAGGCTTACGGCGCGGACGCGCTGCGCTTTACCCTTGCGTCTATGGCGGGGCAGGGGCGCAATATCCGCCTGTCTGTTGACCGCATTGCAGGCTACCGCAATTTTGGCACCAAGCTTTGGTCTGCCGCCAGTTTTGGGCAAATGAACGACTGCGCGCCGCAGCCCGATTTTGACCCCGCCAGCGCCAAACTCGCGCTCAATAAATGGATAATCTCTGAAACGGTGAAAACCGCTGCCGAGGTCACGCGGTGTATTGAAAGCTACCGCTTTAATGACGCGGCCGATGCGGCCTATAAATTTGCGTGGGATACGTTCTGTAGCTGGTATTTGGAAATGACGAAGCCGCTTTTGTCTGGCGAAGACGGAACTGAGAAATCCGAAACTCGCGCCGCCTTCGCGTGGACGCTCGATCAGATATTAAAATTGCTGCATCCCTTTATGCCTTTCATCACAGAAGAAATTTGGGGGAGCATCGGAGCCGCGCGCGAAAGCCATTTGATTGTCGCGCCTTGGCCTGATTTATCCCATGAAATGATTGATGCAGCCGCGTGTAAAGATATTGAATGGCTCCAAACCTTGATTACCAATCTGCGCTCTGTGCGGGCGGATATGAACATCCCGCCAAGCAAAAAGGCCAAACTTTTGCAGCTCTCCGCTACGCTTGATCCGCGCCTTGCTGTCTATGCGGATGTCCTCTCGCCCATGGCCCGCGTCGACGGCGTCGAGACTGCGCTTGAGGCCCCCAAGGGCGCGCTGCAAACTGTAGTGGACGGGGTGAGCTACGCTATTCCGCTCGAGGGCCTGATTGACCTTGGCGCGGAGCGAAAGCGCTTGAGCAAGGAAATCGAGAGGGCGCAAGCCGAGATCGAAAAAATTGACAAGAAGCTCTCCAACCCTGCCTTTACTGACAAAGCGCCAGAAAAGGTCGTTAACCTGCAAAAAGACCGCCGCGCGGCCTATAGCGCAGAGGTAGAGAAGTTGCAAGAGGCCTTAGGCGGGCTGACCGAGAGCTAAAGGTCAAATGTGCCTATTACAGGGACGTGGTCAGAAGGCTTTTCGCCTTCGCGGACAAATTTGTCGATCTTTAAATCCGTTATTCGGTCCGCCGCCCGCGGGGAGAGAAGCAAATGGTCAATGCGTATGCCAAGGTTATTTGGCCATGCGCCGCGCTGATAATCCCAAAAACTATATTGGCCCGCGCGCCCATCCATTTGTTCAAAGGCTTCGGTATAGCCGAGGTTTAAAACCGCGCGAAAGGCGGCTCTGGTTTGCGGCAAAAACAGCGCGTCATCCTGCCATCCAATCGGGTCATGTGTATCCTTGTCCTCGGGAATGACGTTATAATCCCCCGCAAGGATTACGGCCTCTTCGGCCGCAAGCAAGCTCTGAGCATGGGCGCGCAAGCGCTCCATCCACGCGAGTTTATAGTCATATTTTGGCCCCGGCGCGGGATTGCCATTAGGCAGATAAATACTCGCGATCCGAACAGGGCCATGCGCCCCCATCACCACTGCCTCCAGATAGCGCGCCTGTTCATCGCTCTGGTCTCCGGGTAGGCGCTCCATGGTTTCTTCAAATGGGAGTTTGGAGAGGATGGCCACCCCGTTATAACTCTTCTGGCCATGAACTGCTATATTATAGCCTAGCGCCTCGACCTCCATATAAGGGAAACCCATGTTTTCTGTTTTGATCTCCTGAAGGCAGAGCACGTCGGGATCGGCGGCCTTCAGCCACGGGATCAACGCGTGCATGCGGGCTTTGACCGAGTTAATATTCCATGTCGCGATTTTCATAACTCTGTGGTCTGTCAGTGCGGGCAGGGTGTCAAGCAAGCCGGCTCAAAAAACCGTGCATTTTGTTGAAAAAGGCACTTTCATTTCGCGCGCGTCCTGCCATATTGCGCCTCGTTACCAACTAATCAAGCTGTGCGGGCGTGGTGGAACTGGTAGACACGCAAGACTTAAAATCTTGTTCTCGTAAGAGAGTGCCGGTTCGATTCCGGCCGTCCGTACCAATCACAGTAAGGATAGTTTGAAGCGCATATATGGGTATCATGTGATCTAGCTAACCCGCCGACCCCTTGGTGCAGAGATGACAAAACATGGCCTTTTGTAGAAAACCCATATGGAGTGAAATCAACTATAGCCATCTGAATTAGACTGCTTTATAGGTCCCTCATCTTCGATGCGGGTGTGGCGGAATTGGTAGACGCGCGGGATTCAAAATCCCGTTCCATTGGAGTGTCGGTTCGATTCCGACCACCCGTACCATTGCTTTTGTTAATCTCTCCTGCATCGCATCTCTACCTGTTCTCTAACCGAACCTTAATTAAAACCTGTCATGGTGCGGGAAAAGGTTTGATAAGATGAATAGTTTTTGGATTGTTGCAGCCTCCGCATTTCCTGCCTTCTTGATTGGCTATATGCTTCGGCGAGTAACATTAAAGTGGGAAAACAAGGCAACGTCGGCGCAGGCCGTTGCTGAGCTACAAGCCGAGCAGTTAAAGTCTACCGTGTCGGCTTCCCTTGATGGAATTATTATTATTGATGCGCAGGGTTGCATCGTGGAATTTAGCGAATCCGCAGAGCAGATTTTTGGTTTTCGAAAGACCGACATCCTGGGCCGCAATATGGCGGAACTTATTGTGCCGGAGCGTTACCGCGACGCCCATAATAAGGGCATGGCTCGCATGCGCGAAACGGGTAAAGCGAATATTCTTGGCCAGAGAATTGAGATCGAGGCCATGCGGGCGAATGGCGAGGAGTTCATGTCAGAGCTTGCCATTTCGCGTAGCCGAAGTTCAACAGGCGATATTTTTATTGCTTATATACGCGATATTTCCGTAGCCAAGGCGGCAGAACAGGCGCTGCGAGATGCCAAAGACGCGGCAGAATTGGCAAATAAAGCTAAAACCCAGTTTATTTCAGCCATGAGCCATGAAATTCGCACGCCATTTAATGCGGTTCTTGGAATTTTGGACATTTTGGGGGAGACCAGACTTTCCAAAGACCAGAAACAATTGGTGCAAACGGCCGAGCATACCTCGCGATCTCTTCTCCGGATTATCAATGATGTTCTTGACTATGCCCGAATTTCTTCAGGGTCGGTGAAAATCGTCAACGCGCCCTTCGCTGCGGTGAAAGTCTTTGATGATGTTGAGCGTCTTTTTGCTGTGCAGGCCAAAGAAAAGAATATCGATTTGATCGTTGATAGTGCCAAAGCCAAGCCTATTCATCTAGACGGCGATGCCGGTCGCATTCGGCAAATTCTCATGAATTTTGTGAGTAATGCGCTTAAATATACGCGTGATGGGAAGGTCGAGTTAATCACGGAGACGCATGCTTTGGGGAATGGGGAGTGGGCGCTTCTGTGTAAAGTCAGAGACAACGGCCTTGGGATCAAAAAGGACAAGCTAAAGCATCTCTTTGATGAGTTCTATATGGCAGAGGAAGTTGACCTTCGTGCCAGCGAAGGCACAGGGCTGGGGTTAACGATCTGCAAGGTGCTCACAAATATGATGGGCGGGGAAATTGGCGTCGAGAGCGAATTGGGTGAGGGCTCTACCTTCTGGGTAAAGCTGCCGCTTGCCCAAATTACGCCTGCCAAGGAAGCGCCCAAGGGGCCTGATACTATGGCCAATATTCAAGGTAAGCAAATATTGCTTGCGGAAGATAATGCCACAAACCGAATGGTCGTGAGCCGGATACTGGAAAAACAAGGCGCCGTCTTGACATTGGCCGTAAATGGGGTGGAGGCGCTGTCTCATCTGGAAACGGCGGGATATGATTTGCTTTTAACAGATATTTTTATGCCGGAAATGGGCGGTAAAGAGCTTGTCACTCGGCTGCGAGCAGGGGATACGCCCAACGCATCTATCCCTGTCATTGGATTGACGGCGATGGGGGATATTCACGAGGCCGAGGAGCTTAAGGATTACGGTGTGGATCAAGTCATGCTCAAGCCCTTTAATGCCAAGGATCTCATTCGCGCGATCGCCGATCAATGCGCAAGGCCGCGGGATTTTGGGCCTCTTGGGGAGCGTTCTCTAAACGATCAGCAGCCAATGACGGCGTCTGCAAAAGCCGTAAAAAAGTCTCAAAGACATGCCAAAAAGGATATAGAAATGCGCCCAGAGGATTACGAAATTGACAGGTCGGGCGGATTGCTTGAGGGGCTTGATGCGGATGATTTACGGGAAGTCAAAGTCCAGTTCTCGATGGATCTAGAGCAAACAACTCAGGCGCTTCGCGCTGCCATAGAGGCGAGGGATATCAAAGCCGTAGAGTTCGCCAGCCACACGCTAAAGGGGTTGACGGGTCTTTATGGCTTCAAAGGATTATCCAAAGTTGCGGCCTTAACGAATTCTCATTGCTTTTCTGATAAAATCGAAAAAATGGTGGTGCATGGCACGAGAGCTATTGAAATAGCCGATGTGACTTTGCTCAATTTAGACGACCTTTTCCAAATAAAGGATGAGGCGGCATAGGTGAAAAATGAAGAGCGCACAAACGCATTCTGATGTGCTAATTATCGAAGATACTTTGTCCATGGCGCTTATGTATAAGCAGCATTTGAAAAAGGCAGGGATTACGTCGGAGATCTGTCAAACGGGTAGCCAAGCGCTCACTGAACTTCGCAAGGGTGATGTGACCACTGTATTGCTCGATTTACAGCTCCCCGACATGAACGGGCTCGATATCATCAAGGAGATGGAGGGCACGAGCCACAATATTACCTTCATTGTGATTACCGCCAATGGGTCGGTGAATACCGCCGTTGATGCCATGCGAGGCGGTGCTTACGATTTCCTGATCAAACCCTTTCCGGCGGAAAAGTTACTCACAACGGTTAAAAATGCACTTGAGCGCGCGCAGCTTACGTCAACGGTGAAGGTCTTGAAAAAGGGATTGAGTACGGCGGAAATTCCCGGATTTATCGGGGAATCTGCCCCGATGCTCGCGGTCTATAAGATGATCGAAAACGTAGCAGACTCAAACGCTGCCGTCTTCATCACGGGGGAGTCCGGTACGGGTAAAGAGGTTACGGCGCAGGCTATCCACAAAGTGAGCCGTCGCCGCGACGGACCTTTTGTTGCCTTAAATTGCGCGGCCTTGCCTGAAAACCTCATTGAATCAGAAATATTTGGTCATGTAAAAGGGGCCTTTACCGGCGCGCAGGAGGCCCGCAAGGGCGCAGCTAGCCAAGCTAATGGCGGCACTTTATTCCTTGATGAAATTTGCGAGATGGACATAAACCTTCAGGCCAAATTGTTGCGCTTTTTGCAAACCGGCCAAATCAAGCGGGTCGGCAGTGATTGGTCAGAAGATGTCGATGTGCGAATTATATGTGCGACAAATCGAAATCCTATGGTGGAAGTCCAAGAGAAACGTTTTCGCGAAGACTTATTTTATCGCCTAGATGTTCTTTCCATTGAGCTTCCGCCCCTATCGCACCGCGGGCGTGATGTGATCTTGCTGAGTGAGTTCTTCTTGAAAAAATATGCTCAAGAAGAAGGAAAGGTCTTTAAACACATCATGGCGGAAACTCAGGACATGATGCTCAACTATCCTTGGCCTGGTAACATACGTGAGCTTCAAAATATTATACGCAAAGCCGTTGTCGTTCATGACGGCGTCGAGCTTGAGCCGCATATGCTCCAATTGGGTGGTGGGCGGCCTTCCGCGCCTAGCTCTGACTACAGCCTTATTGGTCTTGCAGCGCAAACCGCTCAAACAACGCCAAGTGAGTCACTGAAAACAACGATGACGCTGGATATTCATAAGCCTATGCTCGTCATCGAGCGCGACATTATTGAGGCTGTGATCCAGTCATGCAATGGCAGCGTGCCGAAGGCATCTCAGATCTTACAGCTTAGCCCATCGACCATTTACCGTAAGCGCGAAGCGTGGCAGCAGCATGATGATGATCAAGCGTTGGATAAACAGCGCGCCTAGCGCGCCTTACGTCTTTTACCAAAGGCATCTACTTTTCCAGCTAAAGTCATCTTCTTTCGCCGCGCAGCACGTCATCGGGGGCTCAATTTAGATGACTAAGCGTAGCTCCGCTGTAACCCCTCGGGCTTAGTCTGCCCTGGCTACTCCTTACCTTTTAGCTATGAGCGGGGGCTGCTTCGGCAGCCCATTTGCCTTTGTCTCGGAGGCGGTCAAGCTTTCCGTTTGCGGCCGGCAGTTTGGAACAACACCGATACTTTGTTGTAAGCGGGCTTTTGCGGTATGAAGATCGGCGCGGGCCAATTGCTCGCGAATAAAAGATAGCTCGCGCATAAGTTCTTCTTTGACCAAATAGGTTTCGGGCTTTTTGCCTGAGGCGACATCGGCGTTGAGATCCTCGGTAATTTCGCTTTGAACCGAGAGGGCTTTCCACGCCAGCGAGAGATCATAATCCAGCTTTTGCATTTGCTCACGGGCAATCATCACCTGGGCCATTACAGCGCTTGCGAGGACTTCAGCTTCGTGTTTATCCTGTGCGAGGGCCACTTTTCCCTGACGCTTTGTGTCGCCAATCTGCCCAAGGCGCATTAGGTCCCAACTCAGGCTCGCGCCCGCTGTAAGGAAATTTGAGTTTAAAACAAAGCTATTTGTATCGCTATTTGCACCGAGAAAAAGCTTCATGGCCGGAAGGTGACGCCAAAGGTTCTCCTTATTTTGCAGCTTGGTAAGATCAGTCCTGTAGAGCGCGCGGCGCACTTCCGGCCGGTTTTTATAGGCGGTTGAAATCAGGGTCAGGGTATCTTGCTCACCAATGACGCCGAGATCGGCAGGTAGGCGGGTGGACTGTAGTTCAAACTCCGTGCCTGCGGGTAGGTTCATCAGCCGCGCAAGTTCTGGTTTGGCCGATACGATTGATCTGAAAAACGACTGATACCATCTGTTGATGTCAATCAGCTCACGCTGGAACATTAGTTCCTGAAGCTTATTCTTAGGGTCTTCTTTTGCTCTTTTCTGCGATAGATCGAGTGCATAGGCAACGCGGCGTTTAAGCCAGCTGGATCTTTTCTCGGCCTGTTCAAAGGCAACAGCTCGCCAATAGGCATTTTCAACGTCTACCATCAATTTATTGCATAGATATTGGTTTTGCTCGCCTTCGGAATAAGCGTTTATCTTGCGCCGGTTTGACTTAAAACCGCTAAGGCCCACTTCTAGTAAATCCCAGCTTGTCGTAAAATTAGAAACCGCAACCGCTTGGTCTTGGGCAGTGTAAAAGTCTTTCGGCATGGCGCCGGAGGCATTATCAACCTTTACGCCGATAGAGGCATTCTTGTTATTACGATACGTGCCGTAGCTGTTGGCATAGATTTGGGGAAGGATATCTTTCCCGCGGTTACCGGACTTATATACGGTTTCCATCAGTTTGTTTTGAGACTGCGCATATTCGGAGTTATGCTCAAGTGTACGCGCTCTGACCTGCTCAATATTCAGCGGTCCCTCTACCTCCAGCGGAGCAGCATTGGGGCGAAGCGTGCTATCAGTGAGGCTTGGCACATTATTGACATTATATTTCATTGCCGTTGTGGCGCAGCCACTTATAAGCGCGGCGCTTAAAAGGCAGCCGCCGAGCAAGGCAGATTTCAAGGCAGGTTGTTTAAATTTAAAAGGCATGAGATTTCTCCGTTTTTCAACGAATACATTGCAATCCCATGACCAGTTTCATTTTCAATTAAAACAAGGGCTTAGCTGGTTAAATTTGCGTAAAAATGCAGGTTGCATTGCAATATGCGGATTTATCTTTGCAGAATGCAAATATAGCCATGGCGCGGGGGCTAAACGCGGCTCAAAATCTAGTCGAGCGGCTGGTAAAGCATAGCATCGTAATCGAGTATGATCTGACCCTGTCCGCCGGGCAGCATAACGCCCGACGGCCATGGCGCTTGACCTGCGATCTGTGCCGGTTTTCCATTAATCGTGAGCGTCTGAGTTGTGATGTTGAGCTTTTGCGGTATGGCGACTAAAGGGACAGCGATTGCTCTTTCTTCTCCCGGCAAGAGGTTGTTTTGCAGATAATATGGCTGCACCCACGCAAGGCGCCCATTTGGATCAAGATAGCTAAGTTTGATTTGCAGGGTGCTCACGATTTCAGTGCCGGAATTAATAACCTTCGCAGAGAGCATAGCGCTGCGGCCATTATCGAATACCTCCAAATCGGTAAAATTCAGGGCCTTATAGCTGGGAGGCGTGCAGACGGTGGAGGACACCGCCAGAGAAATAGCGTCCGGTAGGCGTCCAACCTTGGGAACGCTAAAGTGCTCCGGATCATAGGCCGCATTGAAATCTTGATCTTGAATTTTCAGATATCCCTCGAAATCTATTCGAAAGGCGGTGTCTTCACCCGGGAGAAGGCGATGCGCGCCCAGCTTTCCAGAATGTTGTGTAAGGGACGTTTTTGCAGAGCTTGGGTCTGTTTGGGCGGCGATCTTAATACAGGCGGGGAACTCCGAGAGATTGCGAAGACGCCCAGCAACATAGAGCCGTCCGTCAAGCTCGATGAACTCACTGGCCATGACCGTAACCTTTGGGCGAGCAAGACGCTGCATAGGTGCTGTGGAGGTGAGAAGACGCTGCCCTGTGAGGTCGCGCATCTCTGGCGAGTTTTTAGACGCCGTAAGTTTAGCCCCAAAATCTTTTTCAGGGGCTTGATAGTTGATTTTCCACCTGCCTTGGCTGCCCTTTAGCAATTGCATTTTTACGACGACTGGCCGCATTCCAACCGATGTAAGATAATCAAGCTGCGCCCTTACAAGGACCTCCTCAGGGGTCTGTATTTCCGTGCTCAGCGGCGTTACGGCGGTGAGTTTCCCAAAGGAGGGAACAAGGCCGCCCGTGAGTTTTTGGATACGCAAGAATTGTCCGTAATCTAGGTTGGCTCTGCGGGCTAAAAAGGCAAAGGCTTGCTCGGTTTCGCGAAAATCAAGGTGCTGGTAAAAGCGGGCGACGACGGCCTGCGGGGTCAGGGGCGCTTGGCGGGCTTTGAGGCTTATTTGCAGGGCCGCCGCGCTTAGCGCCAGCACCACTATAGGCAAAAGCCGCATAGCCATAATGACGGATTTTCCCTCTTTTAACGGGGCAGGCGTGCCTGATGGATTGTAGAAAGGCTGCGCGTGTCCGGATATCAGCTTTTGCGTAAGTGCCAGTCCAAGTAAAGTAAGCAGCCCAAGAGAAAGCGCGCCAATGGGTAACGTCCCCCACATGATCTTTTGATACTGGGGCAAATCTCGTCGTGACCGCACAGCGGGCAGGGGCGATATGTCGGGTTTCTCCCACACTCGGATGCCATTGTTAAGCCGTGTTACAGGATTCCAGCCTGTGTAATGGAGCACGGGATCGTAAAATTCATCATTAGAAAACACATATTTCAGATGAAATTTTTCTGCATTTATAAGGAATTGATTGAGCGAGGCGAGACCTGGAACGCCCGCATATTTTGAATTTTCCAGCCGCTCTACTGAATAATTCATTAGGCTGGGGAGGCGGCGCGCCGAATGGTAATTCCCGTCCACTGACTCGGCATCAATCAAGGCGCTATGATAGGCAAATTGGTCGCCAAAGCCGAGGGTTAGATAACGCCAGTCCGAATGACGGTCCTCGTTCATGAATTTCACAAGAGGCGCGGGATCGATAAAGTCAGGCTGTGTGGGCCTCACGCTAGGAAGTAAAGCCGTACTGATAGCAAGGCTAACATAGGTGACAATAAGGAGTACAAGTCCCGCGCGCGTAAGAAACGCGCCAAAGGCCCGAACCAGAAATTTGTGCGCTCGCCCCCCCCAAAGCGATTGCACGCCCAATCCTGCAAAGGGCAAGATTAAAATGGACGCCCAGAAGGTGAACCGGTCAAGGGTGAGTATTTCAAAGGCTGGCCCTAATAATACTCGCGGGAGAGGGGTGGTGCCGCCCGTACCGAGAAATAAGGCAATCAACACAGCAAGTCCCAAAGGCCAAAGCGGCGTACGCAATGACTTGTAGACGACATAAGGGACTGTGAAAATTAAAAGTCCCCAAGGAATCACGAAGAAAATCAGTCCAAGATTAGGCTTTATGAGGAAATTTTCTCGGCTGCCATGGGGGATGCTAACTTGAGTGATGGGGTCGGTAATGGACCAATGCCAATAAGGGAACACGATGGTTATAATCAAAAACAGCATTGCAAGTCCCATGGCAATCCCGCGTAGCAAGGCCGGTGAAGCCCATCGCATTAGTAATACTAGGTTCCGCTCTGGCCGGAGTATTTCCCTAGCCTTTAAATTCGAGAGCAACGCCGCTAGGCCGACAGGAGCAACGAAAAATACGGTACCAAAAAGGGGGGTGACATGATGAACTGACGTTGCCGCCGCAGTGAGAGCAAGGGCGAGCAAGCCCTCTCGTTTTCGCCCAAACTCTATCCAAGCGGAAATATGAGGTATGGCATTAAGAAAGAGGGCGATAGATAAAACTGTTGGTAATTGCCCGAATATATGAAGCGTTTCGGAAATGCTTGTCGCGAAGGCGCATAAGAGCGCAGCATAGGCGCTGGCGTGGTCGTTCACCCAAAGCCGGCTGAAACGAAAGACGCCCGTAATCAACAAAGCGACCGCGATCAACTGCATAACAATATAGGCCGCCCGCATATCCAGAAAATTCATCAATATGCCGAGGGCCTGATGGCTACCCGGCGGATAAGCGGTAACGGTAAAGCCTGTGTACCAACGTGTCTCCCATGGGTCGAACCATGACGTGAGATAGTGATTACCAAAAAACATATGGATATAGGCGTCATAGGTCTGGCCATATGTGAACGGCAGCAAGGCCCCGTGGAACACGAGGCCAAGGAGGATCGCGAGATATGTCCACGAGCGCGGGGACATTATACTTTGTGGCGCAATCGTTTTTGCGGCGACATAATATTTCCTAACAAGCAAAGAGCGCACAGCGTTTGAATGGCCAGCTTGATGCTGAAAAATAAGTGTAACCCCATTTCAGGTAAGAAGTGATTAACCGCACTTAGAGAGATAAGCTGAATAATACCAAACACCAATACAAGGCCCGCCGCAAATGTCTTGCCCCTCGCGATTTGATAAATGGCGCAGAGGTGGCTGACGATAAAGATTGCGCCTGTTAGCGCGCTTATCCAGATGATGGATGACAGCGCGGAATAGGCGTCGCCAAGCATGATTTTCACGAGTAACCCCGAATTTGGTATGATCACCACAAGCGCCAAAGCCGTGAGAATCCCAATGCCGGCCAGGAGTGTGAGTAGCTCTGTTGGGCGGCTATGCGCGGGCGTAACATTTTGGGATAAACCCTCGCCCGCCGCGCAATTTTGCTTTGAGATATAGGGCTGCAATATCATGGAGCATGACAGGAAGGCGAAGAAGAAAATCCGCTGTATCAGCAAAAGACCTGCGACGAGGCCGGCGGCCTGCGGTGAGAAAAAAGCTTTCGCAATTAGGATGTCACTATCGAGCACCAAAACTTGCGCGAGTTGCAAGGTCAAATAGGGAAGCGCCATAACCCCAAGCTGTTTAACCTCAGAGCGCGCGATTGATTTTTTTGCCGTGCCCCAAAGTCGCCGATCCTGCTTATCCGCCGAGAACAGAAAACCGGCCAAAATGGAAAGGGCAACAGCGATTGCAATGCCCGTTAGGCCAAATCCGAGTTGCCATAGGATAACACTTCCCATCAGGCGGATGATCCATTCCGATTGCACGGACAGAACAATCTTGGGCAAATCAATCGTGCCTTGCGTCAGTCCTCGGTAAATGACCATGGGCAAGAAAAAGGGGAGAGCGAGCGCCAGCAACGCGAGCGCGAGCGGGGAGGAAAAATTCAGGCTTACGGATATAAAATTCGCGCTCGCTATGATTACAAACATGATCGGGATAGAGAATTTGAGGCTCTTCCATGACAATGCGCTGGCTTTGGCTTTACGGACATCCGCTTGGCTTTCCTTCGCGCTCAATTCTGAAACAGCAAATTGCACTGCCCCCAAAAAGGAAAGTAGCCCTAGTTTAAGTGTCAAAAGTAAGGTTAAATCAGCAAAAAGGGCCGGCCCCATAAGCCGCGCGAATATCATATTAAAGGCTAGATTGGCCATATTAGCCACATTCGCTGAGACAAATAGTACGGCGGCCGGTCCAAGCAATGAGCAGGCTTTATAGCTGTTTATATAGCCGCGAAGCGCGGTTTTTACGGCGGAACTCATCTAAGCCTCGACAATCGAGAAGCGAGCGTTATCTAAAAACATCTCTGGTTTTTTATCTTGTATCGTGCAGTCATAAAGCGCGGTCAGCGCCGAACGCCGCGCAGCTGACAAGACGTCTTTGTCATTTGGCAGGTGAATGTATGGCTCTTTACCTCTCAGGCGCAAATTTTCGCAGATCTCGGTCAGAGTGGTGAAAACTGATGGCCCAAGTGACGTCACGCCCGAGAAATCTAGCGTGACCATGTCTTTATCCTCCGTGATGAGGGCTTCCATTTCTTGAAGGCTCTTTTGGGTAAGGGCTTTTCCGCACCGCAGAACCTGCGCGGTATTTTGCGTTTGCTTTTGCCGCTTGTCCTGAAACTCTGTTCTGATTTTCCATTGATTGATAATCAGAGACGTCATTTTCAGCCCGCCCTTGATCACATCCGACAGCTTAATGTTAGAGCCGGGCACTTCGGTCCACTCAAGAATGGGATATTCGAAGAAATTTTTCCGTGCGCGGCGGTCAGGATTTGAAATGCGCAAAAAGAGCTCTACATCAAATAACCAGCCAGCGGTGAAAGGGCGATCCAGACAGGCTTTTAAATGCGGCGTGTTTCGGAAAAGTTTCGCCCCGCACTGCGTATCTTTTAGCGCAAGCCCTGTCGCCATCCGTCCCATGGCAGCGCAGACGAGAGAAATCATTTTGCGGTGGAGATCGCGGTACACGCGCCGACCCAGCCCGCCCGCGCGCGATCCAAAAACAACATCAATATCCTCAAGCCGTTCAGCAACAGAAATGAAGTCATTTACCGCGTTCAGCGGGGTCGCGAGATCGGCGTCAAGAAAGGCCACATATTTATCGCCTCGCCGTGCCGAAAATTTGAGGCCGTGACGAACGGCCTCGGCTTTACCGGCATTGCGGCTCATCATTAAGATGTCGATTTGATCAGGCAGGGCCGCCATTGCCCCGCAAAGCCGGCTGATAGTCAAATCCTTTGATCCATCATCAACAAATACAAATGAAATTTTTGGATGTTTTCGCGCGAAATTCAAAAACGTTTCGACATGTAGACGGTTCACTTCATTGTAACAGGGGATAACGATTGTCGTTCTGTCCTTGAGAGCGGGTGATGTTGTATTCTCTATTAGTTTTCCAAATTCGTAAGTCATAGCTGGCTCCTTTTGCTGCTCTTAACTACGCAAATGTTGAGCCGCTATTTGGCCCCTATTTTTCTCCGTTTATTTTGCAAATCGGAAAATGTTTTTGCATTTCGCAATTCCAATTTTGCAAATGGGGAGGTTTAAGGGCCTAAAGCTAGCAATTTTCGCGGCATATCCATTGCAATGCTAAGGGCATGAAAACGCCGAACAACATATGCCGAGCCTTTAAAACAATTCAGCCCCTCTTACGGGCCAGTCTAATTATAGGCGCGCTTTGTAATCACGTATTGGCGCAGTCACAGTCACAGTCATCTGTTTTGCTGGAACCAAAACTTGCGCTATATGCGGGCCCGCAATCTGCGACGCCGTCTCAAATCATTCATGTTACGATCGAAGCCTTTGACGCGCGCGGGCGAAATATTGACGGCGAGATGCTTACCCTTGTTTATACGTATGAAGGGCAAGAGCGCTCTATAACGGCCAAAGCGCAGCATGGATTGGTCTCATTTGAGATTCCCGCACAGCGCCGCGCTGGGCATATGTCTTTCTATGCGCGTTACGAAGGACATGAAACAAACGCAAGCCTTGTGATGATTACAGCGGGGCCCGCCATAGCGCTCAAGCTTGCTGCGCGCCTTGGAACGGCGAAGAATACGATCGAGGTGACTTCGCCCGTCTTGTCCGATAATTTCGGTAATTCGGTTACTGATTTGTCATTGGTGTCGCTTAACTGGATTGATGCCAAGGGCCTGAAGGCAAGTCATAAAGCCCAGCTTTCAAATGGTGCGGTCAACCATACACTACGGTGTCCAACCAGTTTTACTGGCCCTCTTCGCCTACAAGCGCAGCTCGGGAATTTGCAATTCAAAACACCGGATATTGCCTTGCTTTGTCCTTCAAGTGATGGGCAAGACGCATGAGCGAATTATTTATCCATAAGAAAAAGCGCTTTGCCATCTCTACCGGCATATTGCTGCTCGGTGTGGCCTTTGCGGGCGTGATTGTAAATGCGATCGGCTCGCCGCAAGGGAAAAATGCCTATCTACATGAGCATCTCGCTAGCTTCGCGGCCGCCGATCTCTCCAATTGGGAGACCACAGATTTCGATCTCCCCGCGCAGGATAAGGCCCAAATCGAAATGACGATCAAGATGGCTGAGGGCCAGCGAGAAGCAAGTGAGCTCGCCGATCTTATGACAGCGCAGGCCCTTGATACTGCACAATGGCAAAATGCGGATTGCGCGCTTGGGGCTGAGTTTTGCGCGCGAACTATTCGCGTCAACCGCCGCCTAACCGCTCAGCACGTGAATAAAGACTACCGCGTGGCGAACATCAAAGAGACCAGCGTAAGGGTAGAATTTAAAACTGAAAAAGAGACGGGCGCACTGAAATTTGAAGGTGCCTATAACGAAGCGCGAATTTTACGATTTTATCAAACCCAAGGCGGATGGATGCATAACGCCTCTGAGGAAATTGTGACAAACACAGCCGACACGAGTCGCCGCGCGGGAAAATTTAACGCGCGTTTCTCGCAAGAGTTCACGGGGTTGAATTACTATCCAGCGGCTGCGAGTTGGAAAGATTTTTGGACAAATTTCCCTTTGGCAGAAATTAGGTCTGATCTTGAGACCGCGCAGGGTTTGAGTGTTAACTCAGTCCGTATTTTTCTCAATCATGAATATTTCAATGCGGCTGAGTCGCAAGAGGACGGCCTCGCCAAACTCGCTATCTTTCTTGATCTTTGTCGGGAAAAAAACATCAATGTCCTCGTGACACTGTTTGATTTGCGGCCAAATTATACACTATCAAACTGGGCGGCCGATATTGATCACATCGACTCCATACTTGGTGTTGTCGGCGGGCATGAGGCGATACTCGGCATAGATATTAAAAACCAGCCCGATCTCGATTTTGAAAACTGGGGCGAGGGCGTCGTCGAGGGCTGGCTTACGGTTATGGCGCAACATATCCAAACCTCTTACCCCGATCTTGCTGTCACGGCAGGCTGGTCAAAAGCCCAGAACGCGGCGCGTTTAACCGATGTATTTGATGTCGTGACCTATCATGAATATCAAAATCCCAAGGGCTTTGCCGATCGACTGAAATCTGTGGCAAGGGCGGCGGGCGATAAACCCGTTATGATTACGGAACTTGGCGCCACCGTTTGGAAGCCGCCATTCATCACCAAACTTGGTGAAAAATCTCAAGCCTCACGGCTCCGCAGGCAGCTTTCCCAGGCGGCAGGGGTAAACGGTTTATATGTATGGACGCTTCATGATTTTGACGAAGTGGGCCGAGAAATTGTCGGGCCTTTGCCATGGCGACGGGCGCAGCAAAAGCATTACGGCCTGATGCGGCCTGATGGCTCAGAACGCCCAGCTGCCCATGTCCTAAGAGAGCATGGCCTTAAGCAAACCCTTGGCGCGTCAACAGCAAAACTCAAATTTACCCAATATAAAAACAAGTAATTAGTCAAAGTGATTGAATAGGAGACGAAAATGAAAACAATTGCAATTGTCACAGCCTTCCCACCGAGTGCGGGATCGTTAAATGAATATGGCCTTCATCTGGTCAATGCCTTTGCTGCGCGCATTGATATTGAGAAAATCATCGTGATAGCCGACAGATATGACGGCGAGGCCCCTGAACTTGATCTGGGAGATAAAGTTGAAATTCGCCGTGTCTGGCGGTTCAATAGCCCCTTTGCGGGTTTGTCTATCCTAAAAGCGCTTAGAGAGAGCCAGGCTGATGGCGCGCTTTATAACCTGCAAACAGCTTCGTTTGGCGACAGCGAAATTCCGGCAGCGCTGGGACTTCTTACCCCTGCTATCTCACAAAAGTTGCTGATGCCATCTGGCGTCATTATGCATAATCTGGTTGAGGCGGTCGACCTTAGCAAGACCAATCTATCTGGCAGTCCGCTGCGCCAAAAACTTGTGAGCGGGGCAAGCTTTTTTGTTACGAAGGCCATGCTAATGACCGGTTTTATGACCGTTACCCTGGATAGTTTTTGGGATATATTGAAGGAAAAATATAAAGCCGCCAACGCCTTTATGGTGCCGCATGGGTCCTTCCCAACCTCTCAGGATCATACCCTAACGCCGCTTAACATGCGCCCACAAACAGTTGTAACGATGGGGAAATTTGGGACCTATAAGCGCCTAGAGCGCACCATTGGCGCCGTACAAAACCTAAATAAGGGCCGCGCCGAACAGGCGCAAATCAAGCTTGTAATTGGCGGCAGCGACCATCCGGCAACGCCCGGCTATCTCAAGACACTGGCGGCGGATCATAAACATGATGCCAATATCGTTTTTCATGGCTATGTTGCCGAAGAAGACGTGGCTGGATTTTTTACGCAAGCCCGCCTTGCAGTCTTTGATTACGACAGCACAACGGGCAGTTCGGGCGTCTTGCATCAAGCCGCCATTTACGGCACGCCTGCGGCCTATCCGGTGATGGGGGATTTTATCGACGTTACTGAGCGTGAGGGTTTGAGCGGATTTCACTTTGAACCGCTTAGCCAAAGCGCATTAGAGTGCGCGATAGACAAGAGCCTCAACGATCTTGATCTGGCCCGCAGCCATGCTGAGAATAATTTAAAGGCCTCGGCGGGCGTTACGATGGAGACTGTAGCCTCCATACAGTTGCAGCTTTTAAAAAAGGTCCGCGCTGGGAAATTTAACCGCCTTCGCCGTGCCAGAAAAAGAGCGTTGCACATTAAGCAAAATTTCCAAGCGGCAGCAACACCGTAAAAGGCTAGGTTTTGGGCGCAGGGCTGGAGTTACTTGGGGACTTAGTTACAGGGGACTTAGTTACCGGTGCGGGATTTTTTCAGGAAATCCGATGCGCTGCTTCTGCTGCCGCTTGTGCTGTTTCGGCGCTCGCTCTTGATGCGGTCCAATGGCCCGATAGTCTCTCTGGCGGATTTGGAGGCATCTGAAGCCGCTTGCGGATCGCCCGCTGCTGCGTCTTGCGCTGACGCGCCATTAGCTTGAACGGCGGCTTGCGAGCCTGCTTGGGCTTGAGCCTGCCCATCTGCCTGAGCATTGGCGGCATCTGCTTGGGCTTGAGCCTGCCCATCTGCCTGCGCATTGGCGGCATCTGCTTGCCCGCCATCGGCTGCCTGTCCTTGACCAGATGGTGACTGCCCAGATGGTGACTGCCCAGACGGTGACTGCCCAGACGGTGATTGACCTGAGGGCGCCTGTCCCTGTTGGTTTTGCCCTTGTTGCCCTCGACCAAAAGGTGAGGTTGACGTTGAATTTTGGCCGCCGCCGCTTTGCGGGCCGGAGGTTAGGCCTTTAATCTGCGCGAGGATGGAGGCTGCTGAGCTGCTTGAGCCGCCGCGCATTGGAGAGCTGCCCGATGGTGCGCGGCCCTGACCGCTCTGCCCCGACGGCGTCGCTCCGGGTTGTCCTGCCCCTTGGGGGCCGGATTGACCGCTTTGACCTTGACCATTTTGTCCTTGCCCGTTGGGACCTTGGGCGACTTTACCTTGTCCCTGACCGCCTTGACCTTGTTTCATGCCCGCCGTCATATGTTCCCAAGCCCGTTTTTCGTCTTGCTCGAGATCAGGATCAGCTTGCGCGCCGCTGCTGGGCTTATAGCTATAATCTGGCGTTTTCCCCGGATCAGAATCCGCGATGATTCGCGCGCGCATGCGCTTTAGATGGCGCTTTGAGTCCTCCGGCAGAGTGTCAACAGGGCTGAGCGGGGGCAGGGACCCCAAGCCCGTTCCACGCTTATTTAAAATAGGATCAAAAATATCCGTGCTTGTCTTCTTTTTGCGTGACTTGCGCCAGTCATCTTCGGATTTATCGGTCTCCGTCGTTTGCGCATAGGCGCTTTGCGCCCCGAGCAGTGTTACGGCGGACACAGAGGCCATAATCGGGACGCTTGTGAGCGCCAAAGAAAACAATATGTGCTTTATCATGTCTCCTGCTTAGCAGAAAAAGTCTGACTGCGCCATGAACGGCGAAGCTCCCTAGCTAGCGATTTTACGCACGACGCGAAAGCCTGTGAAGTCATTGCTGTCGCCGCGCCGCTGCATGAGACGCGCGCCGAAGCGCATATCGGCAGGGCCAGAGAACCATGAACCGCCGCGCACTACTCGCTGATTACAGCTTCCGCGTTGGTCCGCACGGCCATCTGTTGGCGCGTCGCGTAGATTGAGCGTATTGCAATCCAGAGTCCACTCGCCGACATTTCCGATCATATCTTTGAGGCCAAACTTATTCGCCCCCAGTGTACCGACCGGCAAGGTGCGGTCGGAAGACGGATCATTACAGGCCCCATTTGCCCATTTCAGCCCGCTTTCGGCATTGGCTCCGTTTGCAAAGGCACAGAGCGCCTGCGGAGAGCCGCCAGCCCAGACGGTGGTTTCCCCGCCGCGCGCCGCATATTCCCACTGCGCCTCACTCGGCAGGCTATAGCTATGGCCGGTCGTCGAGGAGAGCCAAGAGACATATTTTTGCGCCTCGTCCCAGCTTACATTGATAACGGGACGGCGGCCCATTCCCCAGCCATTGTCATTGGGCCGGGCGTTGCATCCGCCGCCTGAAACGCAGGCATTCCATTGAGTGAAAGTGACCTCAGAGACGCCGATCGCAAATAGGTCGGTGAAAGTCACCGGGCGCTGAGGTTTCTCGTGCGGTCGGGCATCGGTTTCATTGTCCGCCGCGCCAAGTTCAGCCGTGCCGCTCGGCAAAGTAACCATTGGCGGGCAGGCGGCGCAATCCTGAAAAACACGGCCCACGGCGGGCTTGAGCTGCTCTAGCGCCGCCATGGCTTGCGGGACATATGCCCCTTGTGGATAGCTGGAGAGATATTGCTCATAAGCGGAAGCCCGGTTGGCGGTTTTGGCCGCGTTCCATGCCGCCGTATCATTAGCCTGCGCTTGCAGGGATGCAATACGGGCGTTCGCCTCTGGGGCATTTGGGCCCGCTGGATGTTTTGCCAAATAAGCCTGATAGCTCGGCACGGTATTTTCCCGCGCTGCCCGCTCCCAATCTGCCCGCTCTGCGGCAGCGCGCTCGGCGGCGTCTTTTCGGAGTGCTTCGGCGGCTGCTTTCATTTCATTCATGCGTTCTTGCGCCTTACTGGCATGAAGCCCTTCTGGCCAAGCCTCAAGATAATCCTGATAGCCCGCAATCGTATTGCGCTGTTCGGCGCTTGCCCAAGCCTTGTTATCGTAGGCATCAATCTGGGCTTGCGCTTCGTCCTTGTGGCGGCCATCAGGGAAGGCGGAAAGATATTCCCGGTAGCCTTCCAGTGTATCTTTCTCTAGCGCGCGCACCCAAGCCTCATCATCGGCAGATTTTTTTACTACAGGCTCGGCCGGGGCTTCGGATTTGGGCAGATCAACCCGTTTGCTAGGAATGTTGTCAGGCACAATGACTTTGGACGCAAGCCATATCGCGCCCGCGATGATCAATCCCAGCAACACAAGACTGAGTAGCCATCGGCCCCAAGGCGCGCGTTCTTTTTTTATCGTATAATCTTCCCGCTCATGCGGGGGCTTCCACTCGTTCATATTAGGCTCCGCTGCTCTCTTGGCGCTCAGTTGCATTCAGGCCAAGACGCAGAATAAGATTATCAAGGCAATATTGACCCGCTTCGTTTAGGGCGCGCTCTTCCTTTGATTGCACAAGGGACTGTAAAAGAACCAGAATGGCGGACATGACCAACGCTACCAATGTAGTCGTGAAGGCCACCCCAAGGCGGCTTGTAACCTGATAAAGAAAATCATCAGCTTCTGCGTTGGCGGGTACACCCGCATATTGTAGGGCAAACATAATCCCCATCACTGTCCCGATAAATCCAAGGGAAGGAATAAGCCAAGTGAGATAGCGCAGGGTCGAATATTTAAGATCTATCTCATGCAAATAGAGCTCTAGCGAGGAATTGAGGACCGAGATGGCTTGGTCTTCTTTTCCGCTAAGGCGATATTGATCGATAGTGCGAGTAATCATGCGCGGTAAAAAAGCTTCCCGGGCGAAACGTCGATTTACAATCCCGTCCTTAATCCGCTCCAGTAGCGCCATGTCCAGCCGCTGTCCGTCCGTAGGCAGATAGCCGCGCTTGAGCTGGCTTTCCTCGTCACTCGCCGCGCTCCATCGTAGGAAAAGCTCGCCAAAACCAATGAAAAGCGCCACCCACATAATGTTTTGAACCGTAAAAGGCCAAAAGCTCGCGTCCGAATCCAGCAATATTTCCTGTAGCGCCGGACCCGTGGTAAATCGAATAATTCCGATCAGGATAATGGCGGCGAGAACCGAAATAACAAAGACGAATAAGCGCCTGAAAAACCTCGCATTATTATTCATGTTTATCTCCTTGCTCTAGTCTTGATCGCTTTGACATTATTTGCATTTTAATCACATATACCCGTCTGCGCCGAAGCGAGGGCCATAAATTGGCCGCTGTTCATATCCGAGAGGCTTTGCATAAAATCAATTGTTCCTTCGTAGTCAAAATAGTTTCCGACCACAACCGAGTGAATTTCTTTGCGCCCGCCGTTCATACGGGTAATTTCGCGCACAAGCTGCCGTGGGTTTAGGTTGTTATTGGCTCGCGGGTTAGGCAGGCCGTCACTCACTAGAAAGATGGCTTCGCCGGGGCCTGATAGCATGGCCTCAAAGGCTTTGAGCATAGACGCCGAACCGCCAAATCCCCGCGTAAGATTGCTCGAAAAACTCTCAGCGCGGCTGGCGGCGCTGCCGCTCATACGGGTCATACCGCCGCCGCTGGGCCAGACAGAGGTGCGCGGGCCGGCGTCAGTTTGCTGGAAGCCTACAATTTGCAGGCGATGATTATCCTGAAGTGAGCTAATAATACGGCTCATGGCTTTTTGAATTGAAGGCTCGTGCCCGCCCATACAGCGGTTCATATCAAGGGCAATGACGACATCATCTTTCGCGGTCTTCATACCCAAAAAGCGGGAGGAAATCACAGCTTTCGCAACGGATACAGGGGCGGGCTTTTCGGCCACGGGTTCGGGCGGGACAATTACGGGACGCTGGGATTGGGCTTGTTTTTCCAGTAGTGCGGCCTCCGCCGCCCGAAGTTTGGCGAGCAAATTTTGCGCTTGGCTCTCAATGTCAGAGACATTTTGTGCTGCCGCCGAGCGTTTTTGCTCTAAGGCTTTGCGTTTTATCTCTGTCTCAACCGCGCTGTTCTCGGCGGCGCGAAGCAGGTCGGCAATCGCATTTTCTGGCGTGCGTTCACGAAGTTCATTTTGGTAATAGGGCAGCAGGATAATCGCAAGCAGAGCAAAGGCCCCCATGGCCGCCGCGAAGAGATCAATAGCGGAGAGAGAAAATATCTCAATGTCTCTGGCGGGGCGGCGTTTCATCGAACCCGTCCTACAAAATCACCATTATTATTGGTCGCAAGCTCTTGGAGGAAAAGCGTCAGGTTTTTATCACGCGTGTAGTCTCCAATCGCAACTGTATGAATTTCGGATGCGCCCCGATTTCGGCGGGTAATATTACGAATAATGCTTCCGGGGGCGCCATCATCGGGCGCGCCGTCTGAAATTAGGATAATCGCACGCGGGCGCAGGTTCATCGCGCGAAGGAGGGCGGTTTGCGTCGGTGTACCTCCGCCAAAACGGCGCGGCAAGCTGTCGACATATTGCACGGCCCCGGCAATCATATTTGGGCTTGCGCGTTCCATTGTGCCTGAGCGCGGGAAGCTCTCAAACGTTGGCCCCCCACGATAGCCGATTATCACAAAGCGGTTTGTGTCGTCCATCTGGCTTACGATCTCTTTCAGCGCATTAGAGACTTTTTGCGTGTGTGCACGCATGGAGCCTGACATATCGACAAGGATGACAAAGTCTTTCTTTTGAGTCGCAAAGCCAAGGATTGAAAACTCTTGCCCAGAGCCGACATTACGCGGCGGCTCGGGGACGGGCACGGGCTCTGGTATGGGTTCGGGTATGGGCTTGGGTTCGGGCGGCGGGTCGGGGATTTGAACCTCTGAAGTTTGCCGTAATACCTCTTGCAGGCGGGCCTCAATGGTCGACATGTTTTCTTCGGTAGATTTATATTTTTTATCAAGCAACCTGATGTCGGCCCGAAGCGCGCGAATAATGGACATGTCCGTTTGAGTAGATTCGGCCGCAAAACGCCGCTTTTCTACCAAGTCTTCAAGCTCTTCCATCGACACGTCAACGCCGCCCAAGCGGTAATAGGGGAACAGCACCAGCACGATCAGAATAAAGGCCCCGAGCGCCGCCGCAAAGAGGTCTAGCGCCGAGATTGAAAAAACGGAAATATTGCGCCGACGAGACCGCATAGCCCGGCTAGTAACGCGTTAATATGCGGAGCAAAGTATATACGTCGTTTTGCTTGTCTTTTTTGCGCTGGTTTTCCGAAATATCATTCGAGAGCAAGACGGCATCACCGAGGGTCTCTCTGTTTATTTCTTCATTAATGAGGTCATTTGAGCGTGCGAGACGTCCATCAAGATCCGTCAAATAAAGCGTTTCCAAGTCCTCAATGTCGTTTTGAAAAGCGGAAAATTCCAAATCGTCCCGTGCAGAAAGCAATGAGGCCGCATAGGCTGTGACAGCCGGTCCATGAACGGGATCAGTATCAGCCCCAAGGCGCTGGAGAGATTCTGAGAGTACCTGTCGCAGGTAAAGCGCATCTTCTCCTATGATAATATCATCCAGCGCAAGGTCCGCGTCAAAGGCGAGAAGGCTGGCGACTTGGCCGCTCACATAGGTTTCGCAATCGCGGGCAAAGTTAATGAGATGCGCCATGTTGGAGACCGCGAGTTCTGGCGCAGCTTGGCGCAATACGGGGTTTGCGATGTCTTCGACGACATCCAAAATCGGTGTCTCATCAGCAATTATGCCCTCGCCATAAGCGGCGAGAGCGCTCTGAAAGCTCGTATTGCTGCCCGCAGCCATCATTTCAGAAAGGCGAAAGAACTGGTAGCGGGGCAGATGGCCACTATCAGGAAAGCCTGACATTATGGTGATGCAGCGCTCTTGCTGTGGCGCTGCAGCGATCGCGACCTCCTGAGCCTGCGCCGTACCCATAAAGGCGAATGCGATACCAATAGTAACGCTGGCTGATATGACGGCTGTCTTAATCACCGCGCGACAGGCTTGCGGAAGGGTGTGTTGAGATTAAAATTGCCTTTGGCGGCGCCAACGTCGTTTCCGGCGCGGTACATGCGCATGGAACTGGCCTTTCCTGGGCGCTCGACTTTCATTGGACCTTCGGCATTTCCTGCGCTGAACTGGCCTTCCATTGAATAGCTGCCAGCCGCGCTGTGAATAATCATATAACCCGTGCCTTGCGGGCGGCCATCTTGGGCATAACCGTAATATTCCAAAGTCCCGCCATCCGCAGTTTGAATAATGCCCACGCCTGTTCCGTTGGCAACGCCGTTCTCGCAGACGCCAAGCCAAGTCCCATTGAGGGACGAACCATTATGGCGATACCCGCACCGCGTGGCGACAGTGTCAAGCGAGCGCTGTTTATCCTGATACAGAGTTTGAAGCTTCTCTTTCAAATCTTCATAACGAATGGCCGTGATGGTTTCGTTTGAGTCTATCAGGTCGAGCTGGACTGAAACTTGCTCGTTTAGAGCAGGAATAACGGAGCTAAGATAATTGTTCCCGATATTTACCGATTGCCGTCCATAGGAATAGGCTTTTTGGCCCGCGAAAATAGCCCCTTGAATAAGGGTGTCTATTGCAATGGTTTCGCCGTAGCTGGTCCGGTTATTTGATTTGGACTCATTGACAATAGCGGCCCCGCCCGCAACCGCGCTAAGGACAGCAAAGGCGAGGGCTGTGTTTTTTTGCTTGGCGAGTTTCCGGCGTTTCTGCAATATATTATATTCGGCGTGTAGCATATCGCGCACTTGTGCGCCCATTTCGCCGTTATGCACGCCGTCAAATAGGCGCAAGGACTGAACGGACAGATATTTCTGCTCAGCCTCTAGCAAGCGTTCGGCATAGCGCTTTCGGGCAAGATAATCAGGGTCGGTAGAGCCAATCATGGTTAGCGCGCCAAGACTTTCGTCAAATTGTGCAATCGCGCCGGCTCGGCCGACCATAGAGGCTTTTTCCATGTCGGTCTGATTAATCATCTTCATGATCTGATTGGCGAAACCTGCGGAGAACTTTTTCTTCAAAGGATCATTTTTCGCCATTGCCGCATCATCCAAAGAAGAGATCGCCTTACGGTCCAGCCGTATTTTTTCAATTGGATAGGACTGGACAGAGTTCTCTATCATGCCCTTACCCAGTGAATGGGAGGCAACATTTACGTTGGCGTCCCCTGTCAGATAGGAAACGAAATCGAGTTCGGGTATGCTTTGCTGCAAATTGCCGTTTTGAAGGAAAGCAAGCTCTGACCGCGCGGCCGTTTGACCGTTGCGGGCGGCCTTTCCAACCAGCGGCGCGCTCGCCATGAGCACGCCTTGCGTGGCGGCGCTCGCGCGGTGGTCCGTGCGCACGGACACAAGCGGCGTCACTATGTCACCAAAAGTCAGCGGCTCTTTGCTCATCATTTTTTTTGGATCGGGGAAAGTATAGGCCGCAAAATCAACGCTCACAATATTTGGCAGACTTTCAGCTTCTGTCATTGGCGCAGAGGTTAGCGAGCCGTCTGCGCCCAATTTGATTTCATGCGGGGAAAGCAAAACGGAATGTTCCGGCAGGCGCACTGCGAGTTCCTTGTAGAGCGAGAGCGCAAAATAGTTGGATTTTAGGATAACGTTATCAGCGAGGCCTTTTACATCCGGGGAGCCTGCATTTACCCCTGAAGCCGTACCACCAATCGCGTTTTGACTGAAGGCCTTGTAAAACGCGTCCTGTGCAGCGCTGTCAACATGGGCCGGGTAGCGAACAACCGCCAATACCGTTCCAGGTGAGGGCTTCGCGCGCAGGGCTTGGGGTGCTACGCTGGATTCGGTCAGGGCAGATTGAGATATCCCTTTCGCGCCGGTCGCGCAGCCTGTCCCGATCGTTGCCGCGCAGGTCAAAAGGGCAGTCGAGAGTAGAAGTCGGGGAAAATGTTGTCCCATATTTGGCCCTTCAGAAATGAATCATCATCTATTCAATAGTAAATCAAAGATTAACCTAAACTGAAAGACAATTTGTCAGACAGCTTGCAGGTTAATGCAAATAACGTGCAAGCCCGCTAATTTTGAGGGCTCCAGCCATCGAGACCAAGCCCTTTGAGAATAGCCGCGAGAATGGCCGCCGCGCGCACTTGTGTTCCCTACTGGCGCGATTTAGACTAAGCCTATGAAAGAAGACAATCCCGCGCCCGAAAATACACAGAAAAAGCCGATTGATGCCAAAGCCGCGCGGCAGGAACGCCTTGCGCAAAACCTGCGTGATAATTTGCGCCGCCGAAAGGCTGCCGCGCGCAGAATTAACGCGGGTAAATAGCGAACCTTTTGCATTTTTTGGCGATTATGACGGGCCTTGGCTTTCGCTTTAAAAATACCCTATGACAGCCTTATAATTGCCATATCGATTCTCAGGATGACGATAAAGCTGATAGGGACTTCATTATGGATAAGATTGTCATTCAAGGCGGGCAAGAACTTCACGGAGAGATCGCAATTAGCGGGGCTAAGAACTCAGCAATTAAACTCATGGCCGTTTGTCTTTTGACCAATGAGCCGATCACGCTGACAAATATGCCCAGACTTCGCGATACGCGTTTTATGGGGCAGCTTTTGGCGCATATGGGCGTGCATGTCGAAGAAGGGCCGGGTCCGAAAATGACGCTGCACGCGAGCACGCTTACATCCACCACCGCGCCTTATGATTTGGTCCGCAAAATGCGGGCGACGTTTAATGTTCTTGGACCAACGCTGGCCCGGGAGCATGAAGCAAGAGTGTCTTTGCCCGGCGGCTGCGCGATTGGCGCGCGGCCTGTGGATTTGCACCTCAAGGCACTCGAAGCACTCGGCGCGCAAATTTCCCTGGAAGATGGATATGTTGTGGCGTCTGCCAAAGGGGGGCTCAAAGGCGCAGAAATTACATTCCCCTTCATCAGCGTAGGCGCTACGGAGCACGCCATGTTGGCGGCTGTCCTTGCAAGCGGAACGACGATCCTCAGCAATGCCGCGCGCGAGCCGGAAATTATAGATCTCGCAAATTGTCTCAACGCAATGGGCGCCAAAGTGGTCGGGGCCGGGCGCTCCGAGATTACAATCATCGGTGTTTCTTCGCTCTCTGGTGTGGAATATAGCGTGGTACCAGACCGCATTGAGGCAGGGACTTATGCTCTCGCGGCGGCGACAGTGGGCGGACGCGTGAAATTGACCAATATTCGCGCCGATCACTTGGGCTCGCTCTGGCCGCTGATCGCGCAAGCCGGCGCAAAGATTTCAATGGATGAAACGACGGTTGTGATTGAGCGAGACGGCGGGCCCATTCGGCCAGTGGATGTCGATACACAGGCCTACCCCGGCTTTCCGACTGACCTGCAAGCGCAGTTTATGGCGCTTATGTGCCTTGCGGACGGGGTCTCGATTATTCGAGAGAACATTTTTGAAAACCGCTTTATGCACTGCCCAGAGCTTCAGCGCATGGGCGCGAATATTACCGTCACCGGACGTGAGGCCATTGTGCGCGGCGTGCCGCAATTAAACGGTGCGCAGGTTATGGCGACTGATCTTCGGGCCTCCGCGTCCTTGATTGCAGCGGGTCTAGCTGCCAAAGGACAAACAACAGTGGGCCGAGTCTATCATCTTGATCGCGGCTTTGAACATATTGAAATCAAGCTCGGACAGTGCGGTGCGAAAATCGAACGCCAACCTGAATGAAGGCTTGAGCAAGCGAAAGGTTAGCTGCACATGAGCAAGCGACTGAAACTAAAGGCCGAGACAGCGGATGATCTAACAATCCTCTCTAGCGCCTTGCAAGACGCGATTGTGCGGGTGGGCGAAATCAAATATGACAGCAAAAGCCGTGCCGTTACCTTACGGCTAAGCCGATTTACTCATGAGAAAGAAATCCCGCAGCGTGTGCTTTGCGGACTGCGCTTTGACGGCATTTTGAGCGTGAGTGCACGGGGCATTGACCGCGCTGATCCAGAGGCCTTTGCAGTTCTGATCGCCTTGCATCATGAGGAAGGCGAGACGGTGCCTGAATGTGATGTGGTCCTGATTTTTGCGGGCGGCGGCGAAATTAAGCTAAAGGCAGAGTGTATTGATGTCATTTTGGCTGATGTTTCAGAGCCCCGCACCACAGCCGTACGCCCCTTGCATCCGGAGAGCTAATGGAAGACGCGCCGACAGATTTAGAACGGATGAAGGCCGATGACCATTATATCATAGAGCTAAACATTGATCCTGATAGCCTCCCGGCGACCAGCCCTGAAATGCAGCATGAGCGCCGCGTGGCGATTTTTGATATGTTGGAGGAAAATTACTTCCGGCCCCTTCATAGCGAGTCTGGACCTTATGTGGTACGCGTATCGCTCCGCGATACCTCAAAATTGATATTTGATATTTCCCGCCCCATTGGTGATGATGAGGATACGATTTCCTTGTCTCTCACGCCGTTTCGCCGGATCATAAAGGACTATTTTTTGATATGCGAGAGCTACCATAATGCCATTCGTACAGCGACCTCGGCGCAGATCGAAGCGATCGATATGGGGCGTAGGGGATTACATAACGAAGGCTCCCGTCTGTTGACCGATAGCCTGCGGCATCAAGCTGAAATCGAGTTTCAAACGTCACGCCGCCTGTTTACTTTAATTTGCTCTCTTCATAGGCGGCCATAATGAGCTCGCTTGCACCGGGGGCACTCCCCAACTCTGTTTTGTTCGTTTGCTACCTGAATTCCATCCGCTCGCCTATGGCGGAGGGCCTTATGAAAAAAAGGTTTGATCGGAAACTTTATGTGCAATCGGTTGGTATAAAAGCTGGCGATCTTGATGAGTTGATGGTGGCCGTCATGGCAGAAAAGTCCATTGATATGCGTGGCCACAAGGCCCGCTGCCTCGCAGATTTAGGCGATACAAATTATGACTTAGTCATCGCTTTTACCCCGCCGGCCGCCGAAGCTTCCAAGGCCATTTTTGAAGGCACTGATACACAGATAGAGCTTTGGCCGGTGCCTGATCCTACTACTGGATCGCTGGACGTTCGGGCTATGCTCAATAATTACCGTTCCATAAGAGATTTCATTGATAATCGCTTGCAAAGGCGCTTTGGGAGTAATTCTGCGTAATAGGGGTGTTTTTTTGGGAAAAACCCCTATATACGGCGCGAAGCTGGCGGTATGAATCGCTGGGATCAACTTAAAATGAGGTCTAAATTTGGCTAAAGAAGAACTATTGGAGTTTGAGGGCGAAGTCGTCGAACTTCTCCCTAACGCGACATTTCGCGTGAAACTTGTTAATGATCACGAGATCATCGCCCATACGGCTGGGCGTATGCGTAAGAACCGTATCCGTGTACTCGCGGGTGACAAGGTGACAGTGGAAATGACCCCCTACGACCTGACCAAAGGCCGTATTACCTACCGTTTCAAATAAAATTACCGTGGCGGGCCGCTCCAAAGCGCCGAGATTTGTGCTCGCTTCTGCCTCGCCGCGCCGCGTTGATCTACTCGCGCAGATCGGTTTAAGGCCTAATGAAATTTGCCCTGCTGATATTGATGAGACCCCGCTTAGCGGAGAAACCCCGCGTGCCCATGCGCGAAGGCTCGCTGAGGAAAAAGCCCAAAAAATAGCCGCGGAGCACGGCGGTGCGGTGATCCTTGCGGCTGATACTGTTGTGGGGGTAGGACGAAGAATTCTTCCCAAGACAGAAACGAGGGATGAGGCAAAATTTTGTCTCAAGCTTTTATCAGGGCGCGCACACCGCGTTTACACAGCGGCCTGCGTGATCGGCACGGGCGGAACCGCTCGCACGCGTATTTCCGAGACGCGCCTTAAAATGAAACGGCTCAGCGCCCGCGAGCAGGAGGACTATCTCGCGAGCGAACAGTGGAAAGGCAAGGCAGGGGGATACGGAATTCAAGGACTTGCAGGGGCTTTCATTCAGGCAATTCATGGGTCTTATACGGGTGTTGTTGGCCTGCCGATTTATGAGGTTCGTAATATGTTATCGGCCTCTGGCGTGACGCCCGAGACCCACCCCATTCAAGGAGATAATTCGTGAAACGGCGCGCCGTCATTGAAAACGCTATAGGGGAAACGCGCGCCGCCGTTTATGAGGGAAAACGTCTCACGGAGCTATATACGCGGCGCTGGTCTGAAAAAAACAAGCCGCGGGCGGGCGATATTTTTGCGGGGCGCGTGACCCGAATAGAGCCTTCCCTTGGCGCCGCCTTCGTGGATTTGGGGCATGGGCCAGACGGCTTTTTGAAATTCGCCAATGCGCCGGGCGCGCCGCGCTTAACCGAGGGCCGCTTTATTGAAGCCTTTATCACACGAGAGGCGGAAGCCCGCAAAGGACCGATATTAAAATTTGGCGCGCTTTCTGAGGGCCAAAAACCGGGGCCGATCAAAACCCAGTCCCTGCGTGATTTTATTGCCACGCGCTTTAAGGGTATAAAAATCGACGAGGCCGCCGTCAACGCCCTGGATGAAGCGGTCCAAAGCGAGATCGCCATTACCGGAGGGGGCTCTATTGCGATTGAAAAAACCCGAGCCCTGACGGCGATTGATATTGATAAAGGGACGGCCAACTCTGGATTTGACGTCAGCCTTGCTGCCTGCGTGCTAATCGCGCGGCAAGTGCGGCTTCGCGGGCTTGGCGGCCTTATCGTGATTGATTTTCCAAATCTGCGCCAGAATCGCCAAAGGGAGAAAGTCTGCGAGGCACTCGAGGCTGCGTTTGAAGCAGATCCAGAGCCGGTTAAGTTTGCGCCGATTTCCCGCTTTGGGGCTTTGGAGATGACGCGAGCGAAAATGCGGCTTTCTCTGGATGAAACGCTGATGGATACGCGCCATATTGCGCCGACAGTTGAGACTCAGGCGATTGCGGCGCTGCGCCGTCTTGAACGCGAGGGCCGCGCGGGCCCGGGTGCGCGCTTAATCTTGATCGCGCCGCAGCCCGTCTATGATTGGCTCATGAACGACGTCATTGACTGGAAAGCCGCCATGATAGAGCGGCTTGGTGCGCGTTTTGAGTTAAAGCTGGGCGCGGCCGTTGACGTGGAGCATGACCGCTAATGGCCAAGCTTTGCCTCACATGCCTGAAGAAAGAGGTGCGCGCCGCGTATAAACCGTTTTGCTCAAAGCGCTGCGCGGACATTGATCTGGGACGCTGGCTAAACGGGGATTATGTTATCGAAGGTGAGGACGGCGCGGCGCTGGACGCGGCAAATGACCGTATCAATGCGCCCGATCCCGGATAGACTAATCTTCAAGCGCGTCAAAAACGGCCTTATCATCAATAAAATAGAGATCGACCCCAAAGTGGGCTTCGTGCGCGTTAATCGCTGGCCAATTAACGTAAGAAAAGGTGGAAACCTTTATCCCGTCGGCTTGGTAGGCCGCAACGAGATCGGCGCTGACCATATCTTGCGGAACACAGACCGACCCGGCCGTTTTCTTCAGCATGTCCCGCATCTCTCCGCGAAGGCCGTCTTTGACGTAATATCCGCTTCTATGGCCATGGATAAGCCTATTTGGACCGCGCGGGATATGGCCATGCTTGGCTTTGTGAACCTTATGGAGTGCGCGGATGGCCTGATTGGGATTTTTGCACCAATGGGAGAGGCAAAGGGGTATATCGGGCGCGATTGCATGGAATTGATACAGAGTCTCAGGGAGCCACGAGACGTAGACCGTGCGCTCTTTTAATCGGTAGAGCGAGATAAGCGCATGGATGCTCTCTTCAAATCCTGCGTCTTTTACATCAACAAGCAATTTGGCATTTTTCTGCGGATGCTTGCTCGCCGCTTCAAATAGCGCTTGCGCGGTCGGAATGATTGCAAATCGTCCGCCAATTCCGCCTTCGCTTTGCGGCGCAAAGTCATCGGCCATGATATCGCATAGCTTATAAATTTTACCGTCGCCCGCGCGCGCAAATTCATCATGATAGATCATGGGCGTGCCGCATTTGCTGACGCGAATATCAAATTCAAGGTGACGCACGCCAAAGGAAAGCGCTGCATTCAATCCGGCAATTGTGTTTTCTTCGGCGCTAAAGCCTCTGAAACGGTGGGAAATGAGTCGGTCAATCGATAGCATAGCTGGAGCCTATAGGCTAAGCCCGCGAAAACGCCAAGCCTGATCAGACGCTGGGCTGAAAAAATAGAACTCTTGAGCGGCGAGACAAAGCCCTTGATTTTAAGGCGTCTCGGGGAGATCAAACCCACCCCACAGCACCGAAAAGGCCTCGCAGTGAATGACAACGCTTTTGAAGTCCGCGAGCGAAACATCTTCCGGAATAGTGTAGCTTTGCGCGCCTCGATTTGATTTTAAAACGGCAATCCTTGTGGACTGCTCCGAAACGGTTGCGCTCTCAAGCTCCGCAATGGGCTTTTTCGCCAAATAAACCTTAAGGTCCGGACCGCCTTTGGTTTTGAAATCTTCAGAAAAAATAATCTGTGGCGCGCCGTCCACCGTTATGAGGGACCATTCCCCTTTAATAGAGTAACGCTTTTTCACAAAAGGCTGCGCTGCCGCTATTTCTGATGCAGCAGGCACGCTTTGCGTCTCACCCGCAATGCTGGTGGCAGATACCCCCATAAGAGAGGCGGTCAGAAGAGTGAAAAATAGACGTTTCATATCGGGCTTTCGCGAGCTTGGAATCTTGTGAGTGTTGGGTGCCATATAACATTTTGACTGCCAATTCACTTTGGTGTGAAATAACAGTGTAGGCGATGTTGCCGCACAAAAAAACCGCCCTTTCTTGAAGGGCGGTTTATATTTAGCTTGCGATAGGCCGTGAAAAGCCGCGTAGACTACGCGTCCTTTGCCGGCGCGTCTGCTGCAGGGGCGTCGCCGCCTTCTGCCGCGTCCGCCGGCGCTTCCTCGGCCATATCATTGCCAAAGTCACGGTCGCGACCTTCAGACATATCAACGGCATTGGCCGCGCGTTCTTTGGCCGCCTCGCGGTCATCGGCCTTGGCAGCTTCGGCGGCTGTTGCAATGACATCCTCACCCGCGGCTTGGCGTTCGGCTTCGTCCTCGGATCGCGCCACATTGATTGTAATGCTAACCGATACCTCGGCATGCATTTTGATCGACACCTCATGCAGTCCGAGCGCTTTGATAGGCTGATTAAGCGAAATCATATTGCGCTTGACGGGGTCGCCAACGGTTTCCTGAATGTCGCGAGCCGAAACAGACCCGTACAGTTGGCCCGTTTCGCCGGCATTTCGGATAATGACATAGCTCTTGCCGTCAATGGTTTTTCCGTCATCTGCGGCTTTGGCAGCGTTCTCGGCATTGCGCTTTTCTAGAAAGTCACGCTCGGCTTCAAAACGGGCCTTATTGGCTTTGGTCGCGCGCAGCGCTTTTTCTTGCGGTAGCAGAAAGTTGCGGGCGAAACCGGGCTTGACTGATACTACGTCGCCCATGGCGCCGAGTTTTTCAATACGCTCTAATAAAATAACGTCCATTGGTGTTTCTCCTACTTCGTTTCATAGGGAAGCAAGGCGAGAACGCGGGCGCGCTTGATCGCGCGGGCGAGCTCTCGTTGCTTCTTGCGAGAAACAGCTGTGATGCGTGATGGGGCTATCTTGCCTTTTTCAGACATATACCGCGCGAGCATCTTTGGGTCTTTATAATCGATTGTCAGGCCATTCTCGCCTGAAAATGGGCAAACCTTACGGCGGCGGCGAAATGACGTGCGCGAGGGCAGATTTTCAATACGGATTTCTTCTTTGGCCATGATCTAGTCCCTCTTGTCGCGGCGCTTGCGCTCTTCACGCTTAGCTAGAATAGGTGATGGGCCTTCTGAAAACTCCTCAACCCGGACGGTCATATAACGCAAAATGTCTTCATTAATGCGATGTTGACGTTCGATTTCGTGCACAGCAGAAGCCGGAGCCTCAATCTCGATCAGGCTGTAATGCGCTTTACGGTTTTTCTGTACGCGGTATGCGAGGTTGCGTAGACCCCAATATTCGGTCTTGCCGGCTTTAGCGCCAAGATTTTCAAATTTACGGATAGTGTCCGCGACGAGTTCTTCCACTTGATTGGAAGAGATGTCCGGACGCGTGATAATCACGTGTTCATAAAGTGACATAATGTCTCCTTCATCTAGGGCCTGCGGCGCTAAGGCGAGAGCTGTGAAGGCAGCTCCGCCTGCGATGGCTCCGGACTATATAATGGCACCATTGCCAAAAGGGATAAAACGGACCGCAAGCTGCGAAGCGCGCTTCATACACGGCTTTGCGCCTTATGCAAGTGGTAACACGCATTTAGCCCGATTAGCGCCTTTATTGCTTTCGGGAACAAAGCTGGCGGAACGGGGTTAAGTAGGGTGAGTTATCCTCAAGTTTAAATTTAGAATGATTATAAACTGGTTGCATTACAGTCCTGGCGCTGTCATATATCATTTCAGATCAAACCTAAGATTCGGAGACCCCTATGAACGATTTATCCATGGATGCCAAAGGCAAATGCCCCGTAATGCACGGCGGGGGCAATGACGGTAGAGGCAAAATTTTTGGTATGTCGAACCGTGAATGGTGGCCCAATCAGCTGAACGTCAATATGTTGCATCAGGGCGCGCCGGCCTCTGACCCTATGGATCCGGATTTTAACTACGCCGAGGCCTTTCAGAGCCTTGATATGGACGCTTTGATTGCAGATGTTGATAAAGTCATGACAGACTCACAGTCTTGGTGGCCCGCTGATTACGGTCATTACGGACCGTTCTTCATTCGTATGGCGTGGCACAGCGCGGGAACATATCGGATTCAAGACGGACGCGGCGGCGCGACGTCAGGCACGCAGCGCTTTGCGCCGCTCAATAGCTGGCCGGATAATGGCAACCTCGACAAAGCTCGCGCGCTTTTATGGCCCGTGAAGCAGAAATACGGCAAGAAAATCTCTTGGGCCGATTTGATGATCCTTGCGGGGAACCGCGCGCTTGAGACTATGGGGTTTAAAACGTTTGGCTTTGCCGGAGGCCGCGAAGATATCTGGCAACCAGAAGAGGACATTTACTGGGGTCCAGAAGCCGAATGGCTTGGCGATAAACGTTACAGCGGTGATCGTGATCTAGCGAACCCTCTTGCGGCAGTGCAGATGGGCTTGATCTATGTTAATCCCGAAGGTCCCAACGGCCGACCTGACCCGCTTGCAAGTGCCCGTGACATTCGCGAAACTTTTGCCCGTATGGCGATGAATGACGAAGAAACCGTCGCGCTTGTGGCCGGTGGTCACACCTTTGGTAAGGCGCATGGCGCTGGTGACCCCGATAAATACGTTGGGGCAGAGCCAGAAGGCGCGCCGCTAGAGCAAATGGGCTTTGGTTGGAACAACACCATGGGTACAGGCAAGGGCGGCGATACGATCACTAGCGGTATTGAGGGGGCGTGGACCCACACGCCGACCACTTGGGATATGAGCTATTTTGATGCACTCCTCGGTCATGAATGGGAGCTTACGAAAAGCCCGGCTGGTGCCAATCAGTGGACACCGACCAAGGCGTCCGGTGCGCCTGAAGCGCCCGCTGCCCATGACAGCACCAAAACAGAGCCTTTGATGATGACAACGGCGGACATGGCCCTGAAAATGGATCCCGCCTATGCTCCAATCTCAAAGCGTTTCCATCAAAATCCGGCGGAGTTTGCAGATGCCTTTGCGCGTGCATGGTACAAGTTGACACACCGTGATATGGGCCCCAAGTCGCTTTTGCTAGGCCCGCTTGTACCGTCAGAGGAGCTTATCTGGCAGGACCCGATCCCAGCGGCGTCTGGCGCGACCATTTCAAATGCAGACGCAAAGACGCTTAAGGCCAAAATTTTGGAATCAGGCCTCAGCGTATCGCAGCTTGTGACGACAGCATGGGCCTCTGCTTCTACTTACCGCAACAGCGATCGCCGCGGCGGTGCAAATGGCGGACGTTTACGTCTTGCGCCGCAGAAGGACTGGGAGGTAAATCAGCCCGCAGAGCTGCAGAAAACCCTCTCCGGTCTTGAAGCGGTTCGCAGCGCGTCCGGCCTCTCTATCTCTATGGCCGATATGATCGTGCTGGGCGGATGTGCAGCCGTTGAAAAGGCCGCGAAGGACGGCGGGCATGATATCACTGTTCCGTTCACGCCTGGCCGTACGGACGCCAGCGCTGAGCAGACAGATGAACATTCCTTTGGAGCTCTTGAGCCCATGGCCGATGGCTTCCGCAATTACGAGCGTGCAGGCACAGGTTTTGCAGCCGAAGAGCTTCTCGTTGATAAAGCACAGCTACTCACGCTTAGTGCGCCCGAAATGACCGTACTTGTTGGCGGGATGCGGGCCATGGGCGCTAACTTTGGCGGGACAAGTCACGGCGTCTTTACTGACCGCCCGGGGCAGCTTACCAATGATTATTTTGTCAACCTCCTGAGCCGCAACATAGAGTGGACCAAAACGGAGGCTGGAAATTTCGAGGGCCGTGATATTTCTTCTGGTGATGTGAAATGGACGGGAACGCGCGTTGATCTTGTCTTTGGGTCAAATTCCCAGCTTCGCGCCGTCTCTGAGGTTTACGGATGTGACGATGCAAAAGAGAAATTCGTCAAGGACTTTGTCGCGGCCTGGGATAAGGTTATGATGCTGGATCGTTTCGATTTAACAAGTAAAAAAATCGCTTAATATCAGAATATTAGCCATATGTATTAAAGAGAAACGGCGCCCAATCGGCGCCGTTTTTTATGGGTGAAGCCAATTCTGTCCGCTTAAAAAATGTTCTTACGAAGGCCCAATTTGTAATCCATAATGCGGTCCTGAACGCTTTCCGGCGAGAGCGTACTGATTTCGTCATATTGGGCCGCGGCGGGCGGGTTCGGAGCGGCGGGCTGCGGCGCAGGGCTAGCGGCACGCTGAGAGGCCGAATCGGACTGCCCTATGGGAAGCTGCATATCTGAAGCCACAGATGGCTGCACAGTTGTTGGTACAGTTCTTTGCGCGGAGGCAGGCTGAATATCTGGGTCCTGAGCGGGCGCCTGATGGCTTCTACGGTTTTGCGCAATCGACAAAGCTGCGGCGACATCACGGTATCGATCGTCCATCTCTTCAACGCGGCCTTGACTTTCTACAAGTTTATTTTGGATCATCTCAAGCTGCTGGATTTGCGCGTCGATCTGTTTTTCGAGACGCTCTCTTTCAAGTTCGCCCGCAGTTCTGGATTTGCGTAGCTCTGTTACATCTCTTGCGGCGCTTTGAACAATGTCTTCTTTGACTTGTAATTGCCGGGCCAGGTCTTCGATTTGGGACTCTAGCATGGTTATACGGTCGTCGCGGCTTATGATGTTAAACTCATACTGGGTTTTGAAGGTTGAAATATCCTGATGTAGGGCAACCATTTCGCCTTTCATTTGTGTGTTTTGTTTTTGCGCCGCGTCCAACGCATGGCGAAGATCATAAGTCTCATTTTCGAGACGTTCTTTTGCCGATCTATGTTCCTCAAGGTCGAGTTTAAGACCTTCCACGGATTTGTTGCTCTCTCCGCGTGCCGCCTTCAGGTCCTCAAGGTCATTAGTGAGATTTACAACGCGCTCACGCAGGACATTATTCTCGCGAATTTCAACCTCGGTCGTCGTTTTCTCACGGTCGAGCTTAAGGGTGAGGGCGCTGATATCATTCGTGATTTGGCGAATTTCGCGGTCACGCTCGGCAAGCGCCCGCATAGCTTTGGCGAGGTTGCCATTGACCGTATCATATTGAACATTGACCTCGGCAAGGCGGCGGCGATGTTCATCAAGTTCGGTTTCGATCAGGGCGGTTTTTCGGGTTTCTTCTTCCAGTTCCTTTTCCAGCGTAGCCGTTCGCGCCTTCAACCGCCGATTCTCTGGTTCAATTCGCTCGAGCAAAGAAAAGTCGACCTCTGCTCGCTCTGCGAAATGCATCAGGCTTCGCACGCGCTGCTGCGCACGGCGGTAAAGTGCATCGCCATTTTCTATGTCCGAGCTAATACGTGCCACATCGAGCTTTAATTCTTTGACATTCGCATGGCCGGTGTGGGCAGGCCTGCTGAAATCCAGATCGGCGAAGGGATCGCGGCTCTCCTTGATGTTTTCGGAGGCGCTGCCCTTTGGGGTTACGTTCTCTGCCTTCACGCCGGGGCTGAGCTGCGCATCAAAATTTGGCGAATCAAACCCTGAGCGGCCCGTGAGGTGAAAGTCTGCACCGCCAATTTCCTTGCCGATTGCGGCGCGTGTTTCGCTTTCTGTTGGGCGCTTAAGACGACTGCGCGGAATATCGGGAAGCCGCTGCGCCAATTTTTCCGGTGATTGCGATAAGGCTCGGGCGTACTCGCCCGCTTTATCTGTCTGCGCTTGTAGTTTTTCTTCCAAAGAATGCTCTATATCAGCTTGGCTCGCGGCGACGGGCTGCTCGGATGTTGAGGTCAGGCGGGTCTCAGAGTGAGGGACATTGGCCTCTTGCATAGTTTCGTCGGCATTGCCTCGCTCAGAGCGGCGATCTTTAATGGGCTCATTGCGCATTTTTGCAATTTTCACGCGGTGAGCGCGTTCTTCTTTGGCCAATAATTCCAGAAATTCGGCTTTGCGATTTGCGATGTCGACCTCGCTCAAATCGCCATCTGCGCCTCCATTCTTCACGAGTTTGGAGAGGACAGGTGTATCTTTTGCCGAAATTTTTCGGACTTTGGCGGTTTTTGATTTCTCTTTCTTATTTTTTTTAAGAAATTTCATTCCCTGACTCCCAGATTTCGTCTGCAAGGCCAAGGAATCGACCGAACCGACAAGTCAAAACATTAAGGTTTATGCTTAAGGGAGTCTTAACAATGCGGTTTTCTGCCATGAAAAGTGCGGCGGAGCGTAGGATTTTCAGAATATGAACACCCACGCTTTTAACAAGGCTTGACGGGCCATTCTCCACGCCGCATTCAGAAACTAATCAGGAGTTCATATATGTCGCATGCATTCATATTTCCCGGTCAAGGGAGTCAATCCGTCGGTATGGGCAAGGCCTTGGCTGAGACCTTTCCGAGTGCAAAAGCGGTTTTTGACGAAGTTGACGATGTTTTGAGCCAAAACCTCTCAGGCCTTATGTGGGAGGGGCCTGCGGAGACTTTGACCCTGACAGTCAATACGCAGCCCGCGCTTATGGCCTGCTCTATGGCGGCCATGGCCGCGCTCAAGAGTGAGTTTGGCGTAGAGGTCACCTCGGCCGGTTACGTAGCGGGGCATTCTTTGGGGGAATATTCAGCGCTCTGCGCGGCGGGAACTATGTCGCTGGCGGATACGGCGCGTTTGCTACGCCTGCGCGGCGAATCTATGCAAAAAGCCGTGCCTGTTGGGGCGGGCGCAATGTGTGCCCTGCTAGGCGCGAGCCTTGAAGATGCGCAAAACGCTGTCAACGCAGGACAGAAGCTTGGCATTTGCCAAATCGCCAATGATAATGCCACTGGGCAGATTGTCTTGTCAGGAGAGGCGTCCGCCGTTGAGGCCGCCGCCGCCGCCGCGCGGGAGGCCGGAGTCAAAAAAGCTGTTATTCTGCCGGTTTCCGCGCCGTTTCACTGCGATATGATGGCCCCCGCCGCGCAGGCCATGCAAGAGGCCTTATCATCAGTAGAGCTTTCCCCGCCAAGCGTTCCCATTGTAAACAACGTTACGGCGCGCCCCACGCGAGATGCGGAGCAAATCAAGCAAGATCTTGTCTTGCAAGTCACAGGCCGCGTGCGCTGGCGCGAGTCCATAGAATGGATGGCGTCGCATGAGGGGGGCATTACGCAATTTTCTGAACCAGGATGCGGGAAAGTCCTCACGCAAATGCTCAAGAGAATTGTCAAAGGCGTCTCGGGCAGCGCGCTAAACTCCCCTGAAAGTCTTGAGGCTTTCGCACTAAGTTTAAAAGAAGGGACTTAAATGTTTGATCTAACTGGAAAACGCGCTTTGGTAACGGGCGCAACGGGCGGACTTGGTGGGTCCATCGCAAAGAAACTCCATGCGCAAGGCGCGCATGTGGCATTGTCGGGGACGCGCGCGGAAAAACTCGAAGGTCTAGCAAATGAACTGGGTGAGCGCGCCGTGGTGACACCGTGTAATTTGTCGGATGGTGATGCCGTTGACAGCCTCGTCGCGACCGCGGCTGATGCTCTGGGCGGAGGCATTGATATTCTTGTGTCGAATGCGGGACTAACCCGGGACGGTCTTTTAATGCGAATGAAACCCGAAGACTGGGATATTGTTCAGCGTGTAAACCTAGAAGCTTATTTTCGTCTATCAAAGGCCTGTATGCGCTCAATGATGAAAGCGCGCTGGGGCCGGATCATCGGCATTACCTCAATCGTTGGGGTTACGGGAAACCCAGGCCAGACCAATTATGCGGCGTCCAAGGCGGGCATGATCGGCTTTACCAAATCACTCGCCATGGAAGTGGCTTCGCGGGGCGTGACAGCGAATTGCGTCGCGCCCGGATTTATCACTTCGCCCATGACCGATGAGCTAAATGACGCGCAAACAAGCGCTACACTTGCCAAAGTTCCCATGGGAAAGCTCGGGCAGGGAGAAGATATTGCGAATGCCGTGCTATATTTGGCCTCCGAAGAGGCGAATTATGTCACGGGGCAGACTTTGCACGTGAACGGCGGTATGGCTATGATTTAGCGAGGGTTTTTCCCTAATTCAGCGCGTTTCGGGGTCTGGTCACGCCTGCGAATCCGTGTTAATCCCCTGCTGAGCGAAAAAAAAGGTTGTTTTTCCAGTAAAAATTCCTATTTGCCCCATGCAACAGTCACCGCGTTGGTGATTAAGGATAAAGGATTTATTATGTCTGATGTGTTTGCACGCGTAAAAAAAATGGTCGTTGAGCATCTCGACGTCGAAGAAGATAAAGTGACCGAAAAAGCGCACTTCATCGATGATTTGGGCGCTGATAGCCTCGATACAGTCGAGCTGGTCATGGCCTTTGAAGAAGATTTTGACATTGAAATCCCTGAGGACGCGGCTGAGCATCTTCAGACTGTAGGCGACGCTGTTAAATTCATCACTGAAAAAACAGCTTAAGCCATTTGGCTGTGCGGCGGGTTGTTGTCACAGGTCTAGGCCTTGTTACCCCCGTCGGATGCGGCGTTGAAGCCGCGTGGGAAAATCTCCTTTCGGGCGCCTCGGGCGCCCAAAAAATTGACCATTTCGAGGTTGGTGATCTGGGCTGCCAAATTGCGGCGCTCGTGCCGCGTGCGGATGGACGCGGAACAGCGGCCGGCATTTCTTCTGGGCTTTTTGATCCAGACGCCGTGATGTCAAAGCGCGACCGTAAGCGCATTGACGAATTTATTCTCTATTCCATCGCGAGCGCCGATGAGGCGCTAAAGGATGCAGGTTGGGCTCCAGCAGACCTCAGCGAGGCCGTGCAGCAGCGGTCCGGCGTTTTATTTGGGTCTGGTATTGGCGGACTTCAGACGACCTATGACGCTTCTCTGACGCTTGCTGAAAAAGGCCCACGCCGGCTCAGCCCCTTTGTTGTTCCGGGCATGCTAATTAATCTTGCGGCGGGGCAGATTTCAATTCGTCATGGGCTTAAGGGGCCTAACCACTCCGTCGTGACCGCTTGCGCGACCGGCGCTCACGCCATCGGAGATGCGGCCCGGATGATACAGCGCGGGGACGCCGATGTGATGGTCGCGGGCGGAGGGGAAGCGGCGGTGTGCCGCCTCGGTATTGCTAGCTTCGTGGCCTGCCGCGCGATGACCACGGGATATAATGATAATCCCAAAGCCGCTAGCCGTCCCTATGATACGGGGCGCGACGGCTTTTTGATGGGCGAGGGCGCCGGCAGTATCGTTCTTGAGGATTATGAGCATGCCAAAGCGCGCGGCGCGAGGATTTACGCAGAGTTTAAAGGTTACGGCCTCTCTGGGGATGCTTATCATATTACAAGTCCTGCGCCGGATGGCGACGGCGGTTACCGCGCAATGAAAGCGGCGCTGGATGATAGCGGTATGGACATTGCTGATATTGGATATGTGAATGCGCATGGAACCTCTACGCCTATGGGTGACGAGATCGAAATTCGCGCAGTCGAAAAACTTTTTGATGCGCATTGCAAAGATTTGCTGTTGTCATCAACGAAATCTGCGACGGGGCATTTGCTCGGTGCGGCAGGCGCGATTGAGGCTGTGTTCTCAATCCTCGCGGTTCGAGATGGCAAAGTGCCGCCTACGCTGAATTTGGAAACCCCAAATGTGGACACACAAATTGACCTTGTGCCGCTCACCGCGCGCACTAAACCGCTCAAGGCAGCTATGTCGAACTCATTTGGCTTTGGCGGTACAAATGCAGCCGTGATATTTGCAGCGGCCCCCAATGACCATGTGTAACCGTGATGACGAATAAAGGGGCCCAAGAGGGCGATACGCCAAAAACGAGCGCGCCCGGCGCAGCTCGGGCTGCGAAACACCCCTTACCGCGCAAGACACTCGCCTTAATGGCGGCTGCCGGGATCATTACGCTATTTAGCGGCGTACTGCTCGCAGGATTTAATTTCATGAAATACCGCTATGTCAAAGTTGGACCGCTGGAAGACGCGCGGGTCTTTGTTGTGCCAAGCGGCGCGGGACTTTCCGCAATTGCGGGTAAACTAGAGCGCGAGGGGCTGATTGATAGCGCGTTTATGCTAAAGCTCAATGCAAAGGTCTCCAAGGTGGGGGGCAACCTCAAGACCGGGGAGTATGCGGTGGAGGCGGGCGCAAGCATGCGCGATATTATCGACCAGTTCGAGACTGGAAAAACCGTGCTCTATCCTATTACTCTGCCCGAAGGTCTCACCAGCGCTCAGATGATGCGTATCATTGAGGCCGCGCCGACCCTTACAGGAGATATGCCGCCAATGCCTGCCGAGGGCTCGCTTCTTCCTGAGACCTATATGCATCCAAAAGGCATGGACCGCGCCGCATTGATTGCAAAGATGCAACTCGCACAAAGTCAATTGCTCGATAATCTTTGGGAAGGCCGCGCGGCCGATCTACCGATTAAATCCAAAGCCGAGGCGATTATTTTGGCATCAGTGGTAGAGAAAGAAACCGGCATTGGCAGTGAACGCGATATGGTAGCGGGAGTTTTCACGAACCGCCTACGCCGCGGCATTCGCCTGCAATCTGATCCCACGATTATCTACGGCGTGTCTAAGGGCGAGCCATTGGGGCGGGGCATTCGCCGCTCGGAAATCGACCGCAAAACAGATTGGAATACCTACCAAATTGACGGCCTGCCGAAGACGCCGATTTGTAATCCGGGTAAGGACGCCATTGCTGCGGTACTCAATCCCACTGAAACGGACATGATATTCTTTGTTGCGGATGGCACGGGCGGTCATGCCTTTGCCAAAACCCTTGCGGGTCATAACCGCAATGTGGCTAAATGGCGGAAAATCGAGCGAGAAAACCGGCGCCGCTAGGAAATTGGCCCTGCTATATCTCGCAGGGCCGCGATAAGGACAAAGCATGAGCCAAATTGATAAATTAAAGGCGAACCGGCGCGGGCTTATGATTGTTCTCTCCTCACCGTCTGGCGCGGGAAAGACGACGTTAACCCGCAGGCTTTTACAAACCCATGATGATATTCGTATGTCAGTATCGGCCACAACGCGCAAACCGCGCCCCGGCGAAGTTGAGGGCGATGACTATTATTTTGTCGATAAAGACACATTCTCGCGGATGATTGAGGAAGAGGAATTTCTGGAACATGCGAAAGTCTTTGATAACTTCTACGGTACGCCGCGCGGCCCCGTAGAAGAGGCTTTGATGGACGGGCGCGATGTGATTTTCGATATTGACTGGCAGGGCGCGCAGCAGCTTGCGCAGGCGGCGGGCGATGATCTGGTACGTATTTTCATCTTACCGCCCGACATGCGCGCTCTAGAACAGCGACTACATACGCGCGCGCAAGATAGCGACGAGGTGATTGCCAAACGCATGGCAAAGTCAGAATCGGAAATCAGTCATTGGCTTGAATATGACTATGTGATCGTCAATGAGAATGTCGAAACGGCGCTCTTAGAGCTAATCACCATTGTGGCGGCCGAGCGCCAAAAACGCCGCCGTCAAATCTGGCTGGGGCCGTTTATCAAATCACTTGTCGAAGGCGGTTAAGCGCGGGTTGATACCACGAATTCCGTGAGCGTTTGAAAGGCCTTAGGGGGGAGTTCCTCAGGCCTTTTTTGCGGATCAATCCCGCAGGCTTCGCACCACTGGGCGGCCTCTAATTCATGTTTTGCCGCGAAGGTTTTCAGCGATTTTCTCAGCATTTTGCGCCGCTGTCCGAAGGCAGCGTTGGTGACCTCGCCTAGCTGTTTTAGATGTGGGTAGCGCAGGGCGGCCGGTAATACGTTTAGGACAACGACCGCGCTATCGACTTTGGGGGGCGGACTAAAGGCGCTCGCCGGTACTGTAAAGGCGTAATCCGTTTCGCAAACGGACTGCGCGAGTATCGCAAGCCGTCCATAGGCTTTGTCTCCGACTTGCGCGACGACACGCTCGGCGACTTCTTTTTGAAACATTAGAACAGCACGGCTCCAAAATAACGGCTCTGCGGTCAGCCAATTTGTGAGCATTTTCGTCCCGACATTATAGGGCAGATTAGCCGCGATTTTGATTTCTTTGGCTGCTTGTGCCTCGCGCGCGATATCGACCTTCAGCCCGTCGCCATTGATCACCTTTAGGGTCCCACTTACGGCATTACCTATATCTTCAAGGGCAGGGAGGAAGCGCGCGTCCATCTCAATTGCGAGCACATTTTCCGCGCCCGCCCGAAAGAGCGAACGCGTGAGTCCGCCGGGGCCCGGGCCAATTTCCGCCACGGTAACCCCGATGAGCGGGGTAGTCAGCCGCGCAATTTTATCTGTGATATTCATATCCAGCAGGAAGTGTTGACCGAGTTTTTTATTCGCCGCAAGGCCGTGCAGGCGGACCACTTCGGTGAGGCTGGGGAGTTTATCTAGCATAGCGCCGATCAGCGATCTCGCGGGCGGATTTAAGCGCGGCTATCAGGCTGTCGGGCCGCGCGAGCCCTTTGCCGGCAATGGAAAAGGCCGTGCCGTGATCAGGCGAGCTGCGCACAATTGGCAGGCCGAGGGTGATATTCACCCCGCCGTGAAAATCCAGCGTTTTAACAGGTATTAGGCCCTGATCGTGATACATCGCAAGCACGGCGTCATAACCGCGGCGGGCCTCCTCATGAAAAAGCGTATCAGCGGGCTGTGCGTCACTTGCGTCAATACCCATCGCGCGCAAGGACGCAGCGGCGGGATTTATAATCTCGATTTCCTCACGGCCAAGCGCGCCGCCTTCGCCGGCATGAGGGTTAAGCCCCGCAAGCGCGATACGCGGGGCGGCAATACCAAAATCTATCATCAAAGCCTCATGCATCACTTTGGCGGTGTGAATGATACTATCGGCGCTGAGTTGGATAGCGGCGTCTTTTAAAGGAACATGCACAGTTGCGAGCGCTACACGCAGGCCGCCGCCAGATAGCATCATAACGGGTCCGCGTATCTTGGCTGCGCCGTTTACGGTGCTTCCCATATCTATGTCTTTAGTCAGGTCTCCTAGATATTCAGTATGGCCGGGATGCGGGAAGCCAGCGCGGTAAAGCACATCCTTGGCAATGGGGCAGGTGACAAGGGCCGCCGCTTCGCCTGCAAGACACATTTGCGTGCCTTGTGCGATGGAACGAGTGATATGCTCGGCTTGCGCGGTCGAGGGCGCCCCGGGCGTCACGCTACCTGTGCGGCCTTGGTCAATAACGGGCAGGGCAATGCTGAAAACCTTGGCGGCCTGCGAAGCGTCCGTTATCGCGATCGGTCCGCCCATGCCTAAGGATTTGGCCGCATCCTCGTAAATACTCAGCGGCCCAATGACTGCAAATTGAAGCTCATGGCTTTCTTTGAGGGCATGCCATGCTTTTAACGTAATTTCGGGCCCAATACCGGCCGGGTCGCCCATACTGATGACAAGCGGGGCGCGCGCTGGAAGGGCAGGAGGCAAATCCTATCGAACCATGATCGTCGCTTGGCGGCGTAGGTCACGCAAATGCCGCTTTGACGCTTGAGCAAGCTGTTGATCCATCAGGCGCTCTTCGATTTCCGTACGGGTTGGGATGTTTGAACCTGTAACAGAGCGGTCACAGACCATGAGCGCAATCGCGCCAGTGGGCGTTTCGATCGGATCTGATAGCTCGTTAACAGTCGTTTGCGCCAAAAGAGCCGCTATTTCCTCACCCAGTTCCGAAGACTTGACCTCGCCCATATCAGCAGAGCGAATACCCTCTTCATTATCAATATCTTCGCTAAGTGTCTTACAGTCATTTAGCGAGGGTTTAAGAGCCGTCAAGCGCGCCATTGCGGCGGGTAGGTCTTCCGCATCGTCCGAGACGATATTGACTTGCTTAAGCTTGAAAACGGTTTCTGATGTTGAAATTCGTTCTTCAATTTTTGCGACCACATAGACGCCTCCGGGCACTTGAATTGGATCAGAAACCTGGCCCTTTTCCATAACGGCAAGTGCAGCATCGACTTCTGGACGAAGCTCACCTTCGCGCACCCAGCCCACGTCGCCGCCCTTGGCCGCAGAAGGCGCAGACGAAAACTGCTGCGCAAGCAGGGCGAAGGGGGCACCCTGTTCTGCCTGCTGCTTCATTGCTTTACCGCCCTCAATGGCCCCTTCCATCCCGCCAATGTCGGGCGTGGCTTCAATATAAATTTCGGCAACTCGTAGGCTAGGCTTTTCGGCATTATTGGAAATACGGGTCAGGTTTTCATCAATCTGCGCATCGCTAATGCGGATACGCGATCCATAAAGCCCGTTCACGATACGTTGCCACGCGATCTCAGAGCGTACTTGATCTCGCAATGTGTTGATGGATACGCCAACAGAGGCAAGCTGCTGCGCCACTTCATTGGGATCAAGCCCATTGCGTCCTATTAAACGGGCGACGGAACGGTTGACTTCGGCGTCCGAAATTGATTGCTCGAATTTTGTGCTTTCTTGAAGCTGGATATGCTCATCAATCAAATTCCGCAAAGCGGTTTGCTGCAAGCGGGCGACCGTTTGCTCGTCGCGCTGCGCGCCAGTGGTTGCCATCATAAAGAGGACGCGCTGCTGCAGGTCATGGGTGGTGACAATGTCATCATTGACGACGGCCGCAATTCCGTGGCTATAGCTTTGGGCGGCGGCTGGCGCGGAGCCAAAAGCAAGCACTGCAGCCAGTGCCGCGCTCATCGATAAAATTTGTGTTTTGCGTATCATCACAGAATCCATAGTTTCATGCCTGTATAGACATTTTCGCGTCCAAGGCAATTCTTCCATTGCACAACTGGTCTACAGTCTAGCCTGTCTCTTCTGCAAAAAATATTAAATTTCAGTCAGCCTATCCGTCTTCAATACGGGTCATATAGGCCAAAGCCAGTAAAAGAACAAATAAAGGCACGGCCCAAGCGGCAAGCGGGATGGGCAGGCTCTGCGCTTCGCCAAAGGCACTCATGAGCGTGTTGACAAAATAAACGCTGAATCCGACAACTCCGCCCGCAAGCATAAGGCGAAGAGCTCCACCGGCCCTGATATTTTGCATGGAAACGCCAGCCGCAATTATTGTCATGGCCATAAGCATCAAGGGCAGGGCGAGTAGCTTGTGCAGTTGAAGGCGCAGGGAAACCGTAGAAAACCCCGCGGCATCATTGCGCGCGACCTCGGAGGGTAATTTCCAGAAAGAAATTTTGGAGGACTTACTCTTATAATTTTGTAACTCTCCAACCGTGATTTGCGTTGGTATTGACGCATATTGCGCAACAAGGGTTTTGGCGGGCTGCCCGGAAACCGCGCCGGCAGATATATTATCCGTCAACTCTTCAAGCTGCCAATATCCCGATTTGAGCACTGCGAGCTTGGCGTCAACGCGGCGCGTAAAAAGTGTTTTCTGCGCTCCTTGCTTGGTGTCTTGGAGCTCGGCTGGATCATCTTCGCTGGCCTGCTTAGAACTTGCGCTGTTTGTGGGGGCCTGACTACGGACAATGTCGTAGAAATAAAAGGTAACATCAATGAGGGCTGTGCCGCTGGGCAGCGGGCGGGTCCCGTGAATGACGATTTGTCGATCAGCCGTGCCCTCGCGGAGCCATATATCCTCCGACGTTCCTTCTGTGAGAGCCTTGGCGGTTTGTGCCCCCGCCGCCGAGGCCAGAAGAATATCTTGATATCTTTCCATTGATTTGGCGGCCAAGGGATTAAAAAGCCCCGACCAAAGAAAACCGATAAATGCGGTTACAAAAACCGCTGGCCTTAAAAATCGCCAAGCCGAGAGGCCGGAGGCACGTAGCACCACAAGCTCACTGCGCTTATTTAGGCCATAAAGCGTTCCCATGACGCCAAATAGCACAACAAAAGGAATGGTTTCCTCGATAAGCTGCGGGACTTTAAGCATTGTCAGCCCCGCAATTTTCAGTAAGGAAATCGAGCCATCGTCTCCCATATTTCGGGTGGCTTCGACGAAGTCGACGAGCATGATAATCGCCGTCACGATCAAAAATGCCAGCAAAATACCGCGCAGTACGCGCGCGGCGATATATCGGGTTATAATCCGCATCACGCCGCCTGTCCTTGGTCGGCCAAGCCGTGCCGGGCCTTTTCTCTTGAGCCGCGAATGCGTTTGCGCCTGAGTAAATAGACGCCGCAAACGACGCAGACGAGCAAGGGAAGTGCATATTGCAACGGGTTAAGCGCTGAATTGCCTTCAGCGGCCGAGGTGATCGCAAACCCACCCAGCCTAATGACAAAGCCTGTCACCGCGCAAACCGCGATTTTACGCCCATAGCCCATGCGCTGATATTCTCCCCTTATCAGGAAAGAGAGTGCAAGAAGCGTGAGCGCGATATTATAAATTACAGCAGAGAGACGCGCATGTCCCTCGGCCAATAATTTGCGATAGCCGCGTTTATTCGCTCGTTCTCTGTCCAGCGGACTTAAAAGCTCATGTAGATATCTATCAGACGACTTAAGTCGCAATACCGGATCGACAGAGATGATTTCGGACAGGTCAATAATGTGGCTTTCGAATTCCACGAGATCAAGCGCGCCCGCCGGCGACAAGGTTTGAATGTTTCCGTTCTTAAGCACTAAGAGTGTCCGCCCCCCGCGTCTGCTTATCGTGCCAGACCGTGCAGAGTGCGTCATGGGCTGCACTGCGCTTTGGCTATCGTAAATGAGAACATCCGCCAAATCCCCATTAGGCTTTATCTCGCGGGCATAGAGGGTAAGCCCAGAGGAGGGATGGATAAACTCGCCCGGGCGAAGCATTTGCGAGGCAATATCTGTTTTTACATCTAACAAGGTCGTGCGCATTTCGCGGTAGGCTAAGGGCTGTAGAAACAAGTTGATAATCAGATGCGCGATCATAGCAAGAGTAGCTAAACGCAGCATAGGGCTTGCGATCTGCACGGGGCTCATACCTTGGGCTTTGGCGACAGTAAGTTCACTATCCACATTTAGGCGATTAAGAGCAAAGATCATGGCCATAAAAACAGCCAGCGGCATAATGATGGAGACGAGTTGCGGCAGCGCAAGAATTGTGACCTTAAGGAAAATCAGAGCGGACTGCCGATTCTCCACAATCAGATCAATGGTCGAGAGGCTTTGCGTTAAAAGTGCAAGCGCCGCCAACGCCGAGAGTGAGATTATCAAAGGCCAGAGCGCTTGACGGCGGAAATAGCGCTGCAAAAGGGTCATGCCCGTCCTTCTTTTGTCAATTCGGCGCCAGATCGCATAAAATCTTAGAGCGTTTGATGATTATCCTTCTAATCTATCCTGACGTGGTTTACCACTGATCTCAAATACTATTCTCGAAAGATGGAGACCGCAGTGCCCGATAATTTTACCGTTAGTTTTACGTCCGACACACTTGCCAAATCCGGCACGTCTGTTGTGCCTGTTTTCAAGGGAGGGAAACTTTACGGCGCTGCCAAAGGTTTCACGCAGGCAGCATCTTATAAGGCGGCAGTGAAGGCATCTGGGTTCAAGGGCGAAACGGGGCAGAGTTTTACGCTCTACGCACAAGACGGAAACAGCAAAGGCGCAGTTTTGTTTGTTGGGGCCGGGAAATTGGAGGCCTTTGATTCGGAAATGTTTGCGGCCAAATCGATCAAAAGCCTGCTGCGGTCCGGCGAGACATCAGTGACGTTCCAGCTCGGCGGGCTTGGCCTGTCAGGGGATGACGGCGCGCGGGCGGCAGTGGGCGCGCGGCTATCGGGTTACCGCTTTGACGTTTACCGTACCAAATTAGCGGCCAAAAAGAAAAACAGCGTTAGGACAATCAAAGTCGCCTGCGATAGCGCGGCGGCGGCACGTAAATCTTACGCCAATTTCCACGGCCCGATTTGCGACGGAACTGTAACGGCGCGCGATCTTGTGAACGAGCCGCCAAATGTTGCCTATCCAAAAGCCTATGCGGAACGAATTAAAAAGCTGAAAACCATTGGCCTTAAAGTCGAGGTCTTGGGCGAAGCACGTATGGCCAAGCTCGGTATGCATGCGCTCTTGGGTGTAGGCCTTGGCTCCGAGCGCGAAAGCCAGCTTGTCGTGATGCGCTGGGAGGGCGGCAAAAAAGGCGCCAAACCTGTTGCGCTAATCGGCAAGGGCGTGACCTTTGATACGGGCGGGATTTCGCTAAAGGGCGGGAATGGTATGTGGGATATGAAGGGTGATATGGGCGGCTCTGCGGCGGTGGTCGGCGCAATGCAAGCCCTTGCCGCGCGTAAAGCTAAAGCGAATGTGGTCGGTATCGTTGGCCTTGTTGAAAATATGCCGGACGGCAAAGCGCAGCTTCCGGGTGACATCGTGACTTCTATGTCAGGGCAGACAATTGAGGTGCAAAACACCGACGCGGAGGGCCGCCTTGTTCTGGCCGATGCGCTGCATTACTGCGTGACGAAATACAGCCCCAAAGCGATGATAAATCTGGCGACGTTAACGGGGGCAATTATCACCTCATTGGGCTATGAGCACGCTGGAATGTTCACCAACAGCGATGCACTCGCCGAGGAAATCACCGGCGCGTCCGAGAGTTCGACCGAGAAAACATGGCGTATGCCGCTATCGCCCGATTATGATCGCCTGCTTGATAGCCCCAATGCAGATATGAAAAATATCGGCGGCGCGGCGGCAGGATCAATTACGGCTGCGCAGTTCCTGCAACGGTTTGTCGGTAAAACAAAATGGGCGCATTTGGACGTTGCAGGAACGGCCATGAAAAACAAGCGCCATGACCCGCGCGAAACAACATTCGGGACAGGGTTTGGCGTGCGCCTACTCAATCACTGGGTGGCGAATAATTACGAGGGATAGCGGCCTCTATGGCTGAATATTGGTTTTATCACCTTGAGGCCTCGACCCTTGAAGATGTTTTGCCGGGCCTGCTGGAGAAAGTGCGCGAGCGCGGCTGGACGGCATTGGTAAATTACGGCGGGGCTAGCGAAGAGCGCCTCGCAGAGCTTGATCAATTCCTTTGGACCTATAAGGATAGTAGTTTTCTGCCCCATGGCCGGGATGATCATCCGCAGGCCGATCAGCAGCCAATAGTGCTCTCGGGGAGCGCGGATAGCGCCGGCGGCAAGGACTGCGTGATCCTGATTAACGGCGCAGAGCTCAGCGATATGACGGGCGTGACTCGGGCTATCGTCATGATTAATGGCCGTAACACCGAAGATGTCACGCGGGAGCGTGCGCGATGGGCAAGGCTCAAAGACACAGGCGCAAACCTTGCCTATTTTCAACAAGATGAACGCGGCAGTTGGGTGAAGAAGGTTTAGTAGGCGGCGGCCGTTTATCCCAGTTGAGAGTAGTTTTTCTAAGCTTCCATTTCTGCGAATATTTGTTCATTAGTTTTTATTTGAGCGATTTTATTCGCCATATAACGCAAAGAAATTCTTCCATGCTCTTCATCCCGTGTGTCTACACAATCGCCAGCGATAATCACACGCATGTCCCTTTGATAGGCGTCTATAGCTGCCATTCGGATGCAGGCATGAGTGTTTACGCCAGCAAGCGTAATCTGTGAGATAGCTTTTTCTTTTAAGACCGCTTCTAAATTCGTTCCGAAAAATGCACTATATCGCTTTTTTGTAATGACTAAATCGGAAGAGTGACGGTCAAGTTCTTCGTGGATCTTTGCGCCGCGCGAGCCTTCAATCGTTATTGCGATATCTTTATCCCTCATTTCTAAAAAGGCATCAGAAAGGTCGGCTTTAAATTCCTGTCTCACCCAAATGATAGGTAAGCTTTTATTTCGAAAACATGCCACCAATGCATTCGTATGCTTTATAAGGGTGCTGCAGTCTTTAACTGGCCATTGATCCAAAAAATCATTGAGCATATCGATAACTATGAGGCCGTGATCGGTCATAATCATCTCTTATGCTGAATTAGTGTGAAATTAAACCGAATTTTAGAGCGTGAGAAGCGCGACCCTTATTCATCAAACCAATAGGGCGCTTTTTTGAATTCCCCTGTCACGACTTCATTCATGGTTTTCGCCTCATAGAGCCGCCCGCCGAGCATGACATGTTCAATCTGGTCGGTGTTGCGAATATCATCGAGTGGGTTATCGGAAAGGATTACAAGGTCCGCGAGCTTGCCCGCCTCCAGCGTGCCAATATCGTCGATAAACCCAAGATGTTTTGCCGGATTGACTGTGGCCGTTTGTAGGGCTTGCAGGGGCTCCATACCGCCGCGCGAGAAACTCCAGATTTCCCAATGGGCGGCGAGGCCTTCGCGCTGTCCGTGGGCGCCAATTGAGACCAGCACGCCGGCATCAGCGAGCTGCTTTGCGGTTGCGGCAGAGACGGCATCCGAATAATCAGATTCCGGCGCTTTCTGGCGGCGAACGGCGCGCGCGCGCAGAACATTTGGCGGCACATGTTTGGACAATATCGGGTGTTTCCAAACATCGGACTCTTGATAGTAATAGTCCTCACCGCGCACGCCGCCATAAGTCACGGCAAGCGTTGGCGTGTAGGCAACATTAGTCTGGCTGTAGAACTGAATGACATCATCATAGAGCATGGATTGCGGCAGGTTATGCTCGATAGATGTGTTGCCATCGGCAACCATGGACAGGTCCATATGAAAGAGAGAGCCGCCTTCGGCGACGGTAATAATGTTATTATCTCGCGCCGCCTTCACGACTTGTTGGCGTTGATCGCGGCGGGGCTGGTTATAGTTCTTAACGCCGTGCGCGCCTTGATTTTTCAGGCGGGAAACATGCTCTTGGGCGTCGTCTTCATTTGAAATACTCGCGAAGAAACCGGGGGCTTTCGCGCCGTAGATAATTTCTCCGGTAGAGAAAAGCCGTGGGGCGAGGTTCTTGCCTGCGCGCTGCATTTCGGCGGCCGGGAAGAAATCTTGCGCCCGCGTAGACGGGTCAAATATCGTCGTCACGCCGAGCGCTAAATGCCCGATTGCCGACCAGTTTTGCTGCGGGGTTAACCCGTCCACGCCTTGCGGCCCGTGGGCATGGGCATCAATCAGGCCGGGAATGATTGTCTTGCCTTCAAGGTCAACGACTTTGGCGCTGGCGGGCACCGAAATATCCTCGCCAACGGCCTTGATGCGGTTTCCGGAAATTAGGAGTGTGCCATTTTCAATGACGCCGCCGTCCTTACCTTTCATGGAAATTATGCGCGCATTGGTCAGCGCCGTGAGCCCTTCTGGCCTGTCGGCTTTGACTTTCTGGCTTAGGGATATAGCGGCTTTTGGCGGCTCATAGTCTTCATTGGCAACCGCTTTGGCGGCATTGGTTTTGAATAGATCAGGACCGAGCGACCAGTTCACTTTTGCACCATCTTCCGACCAGCTCGGGTAGGTCGCTCCGCCTTTGGAGAGTTTAGTAATCGGCAGGGCCTTGCTACTACGCGCAGCGTCTATATTCTGAGGTCCCGCCAATATTGGCATAAGGTAGAGATTATAATTCTCGCGAAAGGCGACATGTTTGCCAGTGGGGGAGACCGTATACATTTGCGCCATAGTAGAGGCCGAATGTGTGCGCTGTTGATCGCCCAACAAATTGGTCGAAACAAGTGCGTTTTTCTTGTCTTTACGCAGGGTGAAATATACGCGCAAATTATCTGCGGCAAAATGCGGATGGCTGCCGGACTTGCTGATCCGCACTGCATCAGAGCCATCAACCGCCTGCACATAAATCCCCGCGGACCCGCTATAAAGCTCTGAGGTCAAATATCCGCCATTGTCTTTTTCATAACTCACAAATTCACCATCAGGAGAAAATGAGGGGCGGCGATATTGACCGGGCATCGTTGTGATCGTGCTTATCTTGCCGCTCGCAATATCAATTTGGTGAACGGCTCCTAGGTCTGCGTCATTCCAAGTCACGAAACTCATTGCCTTGCTATCGCGTGACCAACTTGGATCTAGCTCATGCATATTGTCTGGCAATTCTGTGAGGCGTTTAGGCTTGGCATTTCCAGTTTTGAGATAAAGCTTTCCGAGGCTCTCGAAGGCAACGTGCCTTCCATCGGGGGAAACTTGCACGAAACGCGGCATTTTGGTCTCTATATAATCTGGCGAAACCTTCACGGTTGGCCGCGGCGCGTCCATGACTTGCCGCGTGTCATTAACGCGAAAATCAATGTGTTCGATGTTGTCATCGGCAACGTCAAGGCGGTGGATTTGTCCGCTGGCCCAGAAGTACAAGCTCTGGCTATCCGGGCTCCAATCCATGTTTGGATAAACGCCGTGAACAGCCCATGTCTCTTGCATGTCTTGATCAAGGTGGTCAAACACCATGCGTTCCTTTCCGCTTTCCAGATCTTTGATGAACAGCTTGGATTTCGCTCGCACACGTTTCACATAGGCGATTGATTTTCCATCAGGTGAGGGCGTAGGGCGTACAGCTCCGCCTGCGCCGCCCGCAACGTCCGAAATCTCTCCGGTTGCCATGTCATATTTTTGAATCTCAAAGAGCGGCTTGTTGGAATCCTGCGCATATTCGAAAATTGGGCCAGAGGTCGTATTGGCAGAGTAGTATAGATATTTCCCATCCGGCGAAAACATAGGTTCGCCAATTTCTTTCTGGTGGGCTTCGGATGGCTTTTTCGTAAGCTGCACCCCGGTTCCGCCGCTAGTGTGGTAGAGCCACATTTCGCCGGTTCCCAGCGAACGAGACGTCGTGAAGTGCTTACGCGCGGCGATAAATTCTCCGTCAGGTGACCATGTTGGATTGTTCAAAAGGCGAAAGCTCTCTTTTGTGACTTGCTGCATATCAGAGCCGTCAACCGCCATTGTCCAAATATTGTCACCGCCCGCGCGATCAGAGGTGAATGCGATGCGCGTCCCGTCAGGACTAAAGCGGGGCTGGATTTCCCACGCCATTCCGCTGGCAATGGCTTTGGCGGTGCCGCCGGATGCGGGCATTGTGTAAATATCGCCCAGCAAATCAAAGGCGATCGTTTTCCCATCAGGGGAGACATCAAGGCTCATCCATGTGCCTTCGGTTGTGTTGATCTTTACGCTGCGTTTTTTGCCCGGTGGATTGGTCACATCCCATTTTTCAGCTTTTTCTTTCTCTGCGGGGGCTTCATTTCCTGCAAATACTGGTGTCGCGAGTAGAGCTGTTCCGATGATGAGTGCAGTGCTGCCCAATAGAGTCTTCATAAGCGTCATAGTGGTCTCCCTCAGGTATTGGCCTGATTATTGAGTGGGCCTTAGAGTGCCCTGATCTTTTAGGTTTAAACTGCCTAGGGGCACGGCGCGAGTCACGATTTTTCGCGTATAAAGGGAAAAACCAAAGCGGTTATCCCGCTTTAATCCGCCGAGATCAGAAGCGACCCGCCGCCCCCGGAAAGACAACTGGGGTCTCATATCCCTCATGGCTGACCGCAGAAACGCCGAAAAAGTAGTTGTCGATTACGAGGTTGGTAAATTCCCATTCCGTAATGTTACCCACATAACGTGAATGCGTCCACTCCGGCGCGGTTGTCTCTCGCCAATGCACGCGGTAGCCCATAAGGTTGCGCGCAGCTTTGCCTTTAGGGCGTTCCCATTTCAGCGTCGCTGAGGCTTTTACTGCGCCGCTTGCTTCGACATTTATCGGAAACGGCGGCGCGCCCGCCATACCGGCCATGGTGATCGCATTTAGCGCGGTGAGTTTGGCTGCGTAATCGGCGTCAACCCCGTCCATTGTGTCGCCAAAGGGCCGTCCGTTTTCCTCGCGAAGATCCTGATGTTGGCGATCATAATGCTCATGGGTTTCCATTATGCGAACGCCCGGAATGCCGACTTTGTTGAACGGTCGGTGATGTCCGCCGCGCCCAAAACGGTCGAGGCGGTAGATCATCTTTATGTCCAAATTGGTCATATATTGATCGCCTTGGGATTTAACGTAGCGCGCAAGATTACGAGATGGGCTGTCGACCTCGCCGCCTGTAAAACGCCGCGTGCGGGCTTCTTCGGGGGTTTCATTGGCGCGCGTTCCCTCGCTGAAAACCCGCACGACAGAATTATTAATAACGCCGTCAATACCCGAAATATTGGAGATCATATCGTTGTTCAGAACGCCCTTAATCTCCCAGCCCTTTTCGAGGGCATGAGCGGCAACGATTTCCCCGCCAAATAATCCCTGTTCCTCGCCAGACAATCCGGCATAGATAATGCTGCCAGCATATTCGCGCTGGGTGAGTACGCGAGCCGCCTCGAGAGCGCCTGCCATGCCCGAGGCATTGTCATTTGCGCCCGGACTGTCGGACGTGCCGTTAAGTGGATCTGTTACGCGGCTATCAATATCACCGCTCATCATCACAAATCGGTCTGGATCAAGCGTACCACGCTGAATTGCCAGAACGCTTACGACCTCTGTGGGATCAGGGATGCGTCTTTTGCCCTCAACGGTGTCGGAGACATAGAACACTTCAAGACAACCGCCGCAGTCCTTGGAGATTTTTTCAAACTCTTGGAAAATCCAGCGCCGCGCTGCGCCAATACCGCGGGTATCGGATTGTGTTTCCGAGAGCGTGTGTCGCGTGCCGAAGTCCACGAGGGTTTGTATGTCGGCCTTGATCCGCGCGGCTGAGGGTTCCTGCGCTATTTCATAAATATCCAGAACCTCAGAGGGCGGGGCGAGGGCGGTATTTCGCTTTAGTTCATGGGCTTTTGCGGGCCCTGCGAACAGCAGCCATCCAGCAGAGAGCATAAGAGCGGCAGGAGAAATAATTTGCGGCATAGACCAAATCCTAAGCAACTGAAGCGGCCCGCAGAACGGCGCGGTAATTGGACTTTGTTTCCATTTCTTCGCCGTGTCCTAAAGCGATCAATCGCTTATGCAATTTGGGCAAATTAAAGCAGGGCACATACATATAGGCATGATGCTCGACGTGATAATTGACATAATAAGGCGCGAAGAAGACCCGCGCCAGCCAGCTTGCGCGCGTGGTGCGGGCATGGGTGAGGGGGTTGTCATCATTGGTGGTCATGGCATGTTCAGCGATATTACGCAGGCGGATGACTGCATAAAACCACGTCACAAGCGGTAGCAGCCAAAGCACAAAATAGGCCCACCAAACGCCTGCGGCGGCCAGTATTCCAAACATAAGCACATTCACAATGAGACTTGGCCAAGGTGAGGCTTTTTGAAAGGCATCAGAACCAGAAATTGCATCCATTTTCTCTGGCTGCATTTGCGCGAGCCGAAGCCGCAAATAGGTCTGCCCCGTGATATCGCGAATGAATTTCCGGCGAAGACTGGCTTTTGATACGGGGAATTTTGACGAAAGCCCAATATCAGGATCGTTTTCGCGCTGGGCGTATTTATGGTGGCGAAGGTGATAACGTCGGTAACTTTTCATATCCCCGCCGTAAGGTATGGCAAGCAGATATTGACCGGCGAAATCGTTGAGCGCTTTATTTCGAAACAGAACTCCGTGCGCCGCTTCATGCATCAGCACGGACATACCGTGCTGGCGTGAGCCGATGATTAGAAACGCGAGCGGAATAGTAATGGCATTTGGCCAAATGACTGCGATAGCGCCTGACGCAAGGATCACCGCCCAGACGTGGAAAACCAAATAAGTGCCCCAGAGGTTTGACCGCTGGCTGAGGGTCTTGATTTCGGCTTTATCAATGTATTCATAATGGGCCATACCCCAACATGTCTTTCAGCGTGCCATAAGTCAATAAGAGGTGATTGCCAGCCTTTGGCAGGGCCGCCTGACACTGCCACAATATTTGTTCGCCTGTAACGTTCTGAAAGGGTGACGATTGCCGGCAATTTATGTAAACTGTAGAAGATGATTCTAACCTCCTTTTAAGAGAAAATTTCATGATACATGCGGCGACTTCGGGCGTGAAAGCTCAACTCATTTCTGGCTATCAGGCCTTTCGCGCAGGCGATTTCAATGCGCAAAAAACACTCTATGAGACCCTGGGCACCAAAGGCCAGTTCCCAAAGGTTATGCTGATTGGCTGCGCGGATAGCCGCGTTGATCCTACAGATATTTTTAACGCATATCCCGGCGAAATGTTTGTTGCGCGTAATGTCGCCAATATCGTGCCGCCGCATAACCCATCAGGCGGTAATCACAGCACGTCAGCCGCGATTGAATATGCGGTCACGGTTTTAAAAGTCGAAATGATTGTGGTCATGGGCCATGAGAGCTGCGGCGGGGTGAAAGGCTGTCTCGACGGTATGGGTGATCCCGATAGCGGGAGTTATGTTGGTAAATGGGTTTCGCTGATAAACGAGGTGCGGGACCGCGTATTAGCCAAAAACTATCCCGAAGCCGAAATCGCATTCGAAATGGAGCTTGAAACCGTGCGCCAATCTCTCGCGAACCTCAGGACCTTACCCTTTGTTAAAGAGGCGGTAGAGAGCGGGCAGCTTTCATTGCAAGGTGCTTATTTTTCTATCATCAAAGCACAGCTCATGTTGTCCAATGAAAACGGTGAGTTTTCTGTCGTGCCCGCTGCCTAGGCCGAAGAGGCAGGGCGCGCGGCGGCTTTGCCATGCCACTCCCAGAGCGCGCTAAGCGATTTGTCGGGAGAGGCCTTTATCCAGGCAGAAAAGTCGACGGCGACGAGGGCTGTAATATCAGCGAGACTATAGGCGTTGCCTGCTACGAATTCACTCTGGGTGAGGCGCGTGTTTAAATCCTCAAAGAAATGACCAAGTCGCATGCGTCCGCGCTCCGCTAGCTCTGCTAGTTGCTCGATATTGCGCGGGCCTGTCATGGCGCGGCCCTTCATCTGTGGGGAGCTGTTGCGAAGGACTTCGGCAATCGCCGCAAGGCCCTCGAATTCGCATCTCCAATTCCACTCAAGCACGACGGCTTTCTCAAATGGCGTTGTCCCCATAAGTGCAGGCTCGGGGTGGAGCGCTTCAATGTAAGCCGCAATTGCCAAATTTTCTGAAATCACCTGACCGTCTTCGTCGACTAAGCAGGGCACGGTGCAGCGCGGGTTGATTTTCCTAAAGTCCTCGCCAAGCTGCTCAGCCGCGCGAAGGTCAACTTGAATGATCTCTGCCCTCACGCCTTTCTCTGCGAGAAATATTCGAGCGCGGCGGGGGCTGGGGGCGGCCGTATAATCGTAAAGTTTTAACATGATATCCTCATCGCCTATCTGATTGGAAGAAGGGTAGCCGGGATTCTAGGCTGCTACCAACAATTGATCTGCGCCTTCGCCGCTTCCGATTACGTCAAACGGATTAATACCATGTTCCCGCATGGCTGCATGGGTCTTTGTATAATGGACGGGCGGGGCGATGTTGAGGCGTTCTCGCGCCGCTATCAGGTTTTCGCTCATCAACGAAGGGATATCTTCGAGAATGATATGAGCCGCTGCGCGTCCATGTTTTTGCGCGGCGCGGATCGCTTTGAAAACCGGTGCGCCTTTCGGAGCCTGTTTCTTGACCTCCCGCGCGGCCATATAGGCGATGAACCGCGCGCCGCGGTCTTTGTGTTGTCCGTCTGTGAAGGCAAGAACGCAGGCTTCTCCAAAGGCATCACGGCTATAACCGGTCAGCACATGCAATAAGTCATGAGTGTCACGCCGGCGATTAGCATACCATTCTATGCCATCATCAAAGCCGGAAAAATCGCTGTCATAGCGCTCATACTCATCAATTAGGCCTTGCGCCGATAGGCCCTGGCTTTGCATGAAATGCAGGTAAGCTCTCCCGACGGAACCTTCGGGCAAGGCCTCCCAGCGCACGTGGTCGTCAAGTATAGGCGCGAGGGCCTCTCGCTTTTCTATCATCTCGCGGCCTTTTTCCGTGCCGACAAAAGTCTTAAGGTCATTTAAAAGCATCCGACCGTTTAGCGCTTCGATTATGTAAAACACTTGCGTTGTGTCTTCTTTATCGGCGATCAAATTGCGCATGTGGCGAAAGGCTTTGAAGGGACGAATTTTGGCATCAAAAGCCATACGTTTAGGGTCTATATAGGGGCTGATATCGGTCATGAATATGTGGTGAACTGTTTGCATTAAAATGGCAATTGAAACCTCTGTATAAAATCCATGCGTTTCTGATAGATTTCAGGGACATATTTGACGTAAGCTCATTATCAAATGGAGGGATCAATGAAAAAATTATCAGGCGCATGTCTTTGCGGCGCAGTGACCTATGCGGCGACGGCCGACATCATGTTTCAGGCCAATTGCCATTGTACAGATTGCCAGCAATCCAGCGGATCGCCTTTCGCAACGCTTGTTTTTGTAGCCACAGATACGCTTGAGGTCACGGGCGCCCCCAAAGAATATGCGCATACAGCCGATAGCGGCAGCACGCTGGTAAAAAAGTTTTGCCCCAATTGCGGCTCTCAACTCTTTAGCGTTAATACCGCCAGAGCAGGTATGGTTGGCATAAAGGCTGGCACGCTTAGCCAACGTGACTTGGTGAAGCCACAGGTAAATGTTTACACGAATTCCAAAATGAACTGCACAGTTTTGGACGATAGCCTGCCGGCCTTTGAAAAAATGCCGCCCAAAAGATGAACCTTCGGACAGTGAAAACATTGAGATTATCGGCGCTCATAGCGATGACGCTGGCGGCCTGCGGGGGACAGCCCGCAGCCAATCAAGCGCCCGAGCAGGGGAGCGAGCCTCTTGCTGCGCGCTGCGCGGTTGAGCTTTTTGTACTTGGCGCAGGCCAAGACGCGGCGGCCCCGCAAATAGGTAATCATCAGGACCCAGCTTGGGAGGATGAGTCCAAGCGCTTACTTCCCACCTCGCTTGCGGTTGTCGATTATAAAAGCGGGGAACGTTTCCTCTTTGAGGCCACTCCAAATATCACCCGTCAATTGAAGCATTTGAGCGATCTTGCGCCGCTTTCGGAGGGTAAATCCCGCTCAGCGTTAGGACTGTCCGGTATTTTCATCACTCATGCCCATATCGGGCATTATGCGGGATTGATGTTTATTGGCCGAGAGGCAGCGGGGGCCAAAAATATGCCCGTATATGTAATGCCGCGTATGGCAAGTTTTTTGCGCTCAAATGGTCCATGGGCGCAGCTTGTTAGTCTCAATAACATAGACTTAAATTTACTGGAAAATGGGAAACCCTTGCGCGTGTCGAGCTTAATCGAGGTCACGCCCCATCAGGTGCCGCACCGCGATGAATATTCGGAAACTGCGAGTTTTGTGATTTCAACAGGTGATAAAAGCGTCCTCTTTATTCCCGATATTGATAGCTGGGAAGACTGGCACCGCGAATTTGACATAGAAATAGACGCGATGATTGCTTCTGTTGATTATGCGTTTTTAGACGCTACATTTTACTCCGATGATGAGCTTCCGGGGCGAGATATGAGCCTTATCCCCCATCCCCGCGTGGCTGATATGATGGATAGGTTTGAGGCTTTGCCGGAGGGTGAACGCAACAAAATTAACTTCATCCATTTCAATCACACCAATCCTATCCGCTATAAAACCTCCAAGCAATCCCGAGACGTGGCTGCACGAGGGTATCACACCGCGCGAAAAGGTGATCGTAAGTGCCTGAAAACTATATTTTAACTCATGGCAAATTAGCTGCCTTGAGAGAGCCGCATATTCACCACATCGAGCACAGATAATACTGCCTCGGGTATGTTGGTGCCGGGCGAGAAAACGGCTTTTGCCCCCATTTCCTTGAGGGTTTCAACGTCCTCTGGGGGGATAACGCCGCCGACAACAATCAAAATGTCCGAGCGGTTTTTGTCTCTTAGGGCGCGGCTTAGCTGCGGGATGAGAGATAAATGCCCCGCCGCAAGGGAGCTCGCGGCGATGATGTCAACGCCGGATCCTATCCCAAGATCGGCCGCCTCTTCTGGGGTTTGAAACAGCGGTCCAATGACGACCTCAAAGCCTATGTCCTCAAAGGCTGAGGCCACAACTTTTTGACCGCGGTCATGTCCATCTTGCCCCATTTTCGCGATCAGGATTTTTGGTTTTCTTCCAACCAGTTCCCCAAAAGCGTCGATACGTTTTTTGGCTTCTTTGAAGGCTGGGTTTTTGGGGTCAAAACTAGACGCATAAACCCCCGATACGCCGCTTGGCACCGCCTCATAGCGTCCCCAGACCTTTTCAAGGGCATAGGACATTTCCCCGACCGTGGCGAGGGCGAGGGCGGCTTCAATTGCAAGGGCGAGCAGATTGCCTTCACCTGTATCCGCACATTTCGTCAGGGCATCGAGCGTCATGGCGACAGCGTCATCATTGCGCTCAGCCTTGAGTTTTGCCAAGCGCGCAATCTGCCCTGCACGTACAGCGGCATTATCAACCTTGAGCAAGGGAATATCGTCTTTCTCCGGCGAGAGATATTTATTCACACCGACAACCGTTTGCGCGCCGCTGTCTATGCGGGCCTGAATACGGGCCGCCGATTCCTCAATGCGCATTTTGGGGATGCCGGCTTCAATTGCGGCGGCCATACCGCCAAGGGCTTCAACCTCTTCGATATGAGCCATGGCTCTGGCGGCGAGATCATGGGTAAGTTTTTCGACGTAATAGCTTCCGCCCCATGGATCAATTTGCGCGCGGTGCCCCCCTTCTGTTTGCAAAAAGACTTGGGTGTTTCGGGCGATCCGCGCGGAGAAATCCGTTGGCAGCGCAATGGCCTCGTCAAGGGAATTGGTATGCAGGCTTTGGGTGTGACCATCTACGGCGGCCATGGCCTCTATGTGGGTGCGCCCGACATTGTTAAACACATCTTGGGCCGTCAGCGACCAGCCCGATGTCTGGCAATGTGTACGTAGCATGGTGGATTTCGGTTTTTTCGCGCCCAGCTTTGTCATCATCTTCGCCCAGATCATACGGCCGGCACGCATTTTGGCGACTTCCATGAAATAGTTCATCCCAACCGCCCAGAAAAAAGAGAGGCGCGGGGCAAAAGCATCAATGTCCATGCCCGCCGCCATGCCCGTGCGCACATATTCAAGCCCGTCCGCTAACGTGTACCCCAATTCAATATCGGCCGAAGCGCCGGCTTCTTGCATGTGATAGCCAGAAATGGAGATGGAATTAAACTTGGGCATGTGGACCGAGCTATGCGCAAAAATGTCGGAAATGATCCGCATGCTAGGCTTGGGCGGATAGATATAGGTGTTGCGCACCATGAACTCTTTGAGAATGTCGTTTTGGATTGTACCCGCGAGTTCATTTTGGCTCACGCCCTGTTCTTCGGCCGCCGCAACATACAGCGCGAGTATCGGCAAGACCGCGCCGTTCATTGTCATGGAGACCGACATTTTGTCGAGCGGGATTTGGTCAAATAAAACCCGCATATCGTAGAGGCTATCAATTGCCACGCCGGCCATGCCGACGTCACCGGAAACGCGGGGATGATCGCTGTCATATCCGCGGTGAGTGGCCAGATCAAAAGCGACAGATAAGCCCTTTTGCCCCGCCGCGAGATTGCGGCGGTAAAAGGCATTAGAATCCTCAGCGGTTGAAAATCCCGCATATTGGCGAATAGTCCAAGGGCGCTGGGCGTACATGGTCGGGTAGGGACCGCGAATAAAGGGCGCGAACCCCGGAAAGCTATCAAGATAGGGCAGGTCGCTAAGGTCCTCTGGCCCGTATTTGGGCTTGATCTCAAAGCCCTCAGGCGCAGCCCATGGCGCATGATCAGGGACTGCGCCTATGGGGCCATGACTGCCTAGCTCAATTTGCGTAAAATCGGGACGGGGCGTTTTGCTTGCGCCGCTCATGAGCGCGTCCCCCGCAGCTTTGGTGCGCGCACCGCTTCAGTGCGGTGCAAGGTCACGCCGACAATGGGCCTTTCTGCCGCATTGCGGCGTTTGATGGCGATCTTGCAATCTGCTGCATAGGCTCCCGAATCCACATAGTTCGCGGCGCCGCCGCCCGCCTCGATCGATTGGAATTTGACCCATGCGGCCTCGGCGAGGTCGTGCGTTAGGCGCTCATGTGTATAGCTGCCATGGGCGGGGTCAGCTGCTGCGCCCAGCCGGCTTTCCTCCATCATCATAAGCTGCATATTGCGCGCGTTACGGTAGCCAAAGGAAGAGGCTTCGCCGAGTGGATGGGTAAAGGGGCGCAAGGTCAGATAATCAGCCCCGCCTATCACCGCGCCAAATCCTGCGCTCATCATCCGCAGCATATTGGTCCACGGGTCTGTGCTTTGCATCATGCGGGCAGAGCTAATGGCGGAAAGCGGCAGATTACGATTTTCTAGGCCATAATTCTCTAATATACGGGCAAATATTCGGCGTATGGCCCGCGTTTTAGCAATCATTAAATGGGCGTCACAGCTAACGGCGATTTCCGCGCTTATTTGGCTTGCCGCGCGGTCCAATCCGATAGTTGGGCTAAGGGAACTGAGCGCCTGCACCAGACTCGCGGCGGCAAAGGCAAGCTCTTGAACCTCGGCGGCACCGTCCTCATGCGCTTTGGCGCCGCTGACCACGACCGCGCGCCAATGTGGGGGGTATTTTTCGACTGCTGCCGCTAGATCACCCGCGCTCATCAAAGGGCTGAGGCCAAGGGTGACATGCGCGGCCCTCAGCGCGGGCAGTGAAAGCAGCATCTCAACCTGCGCAGGCGTAATTCCCGCAAATCGCAGCGGGATCAGAACGGTATGAACGCGCTCAAACAGGCGCTCGAAATCTGCCGCGCGGGAAATGTGAAGTCCATCTTCTTTGCCCTCGGCAAGTTCTATACGCGCTGCGCTCGCCCCGCCCTCAAGATCTTCAATAAGCTGTTGATTGGCAAATGCTAAATCTGGGTCGCTTACGGGGGTGCAGATGTGCCACGGCCGTCCGTCAAGCAAAGGTTCACCAGCGCGCATGATCGGAGCCGGGGCGGCATGCCGGCTCTCAAGCGTGAAGAGCGGGCCGCGCGCAATGCCGTCCTCCGTGTGCTCGGTGAGGCTACCCAGTGTAATACCGCTTTTATCAAGCCCTTTTTCCACCACATATAGCCAATCGGCGCGTCCCGCCGGGGAAAAGGCCTCAAGAGAATCAAGTTCAAGCGATTTTCGATTAGTCATATCTCTCTCTATAGCGCCTAACCCCACGTCAACCTAGGGGCCTATCCCGAGAATGGATGTTTAATTGCGTATGTGATGACTTGAATCTTCATCCAGATCTCACGTCAATCGGCATTTCGCATCTATGAACGTTTGCACGCTGTTCTGTATAAAGAACGATTGTTTCTTATAAAGGATATTGATATAGGGGGCGGAACCTACTAAGGCGCTGCGTGCGCGATACGCCCTGTTGAATGGATAGACCCATGGCTTCTGATAATCCCAACGCCCCGACTGAGGAAACTGTGCTGTCGGTTAAACATTATACGGACCGCCTTTTTCGCTTTGAAATTACCCGTCCCGCCAGCTTTCGCTTTCGCACGGGCGAGTTTGTGATGATTGGCCTTCCCAAGACAGAGGCGCAAAAACGCCCGCTGATGCGCGCCTATTCCATCGCCAGCCCGTCTTGGGATGAAAAACTGGAGTTCTACTCTATCAAGGTCGAGGACGGCCCGCTGACCTCACGTCTGCAAAAAATCAAAGAGGGGGATACTATTCTGCTCTCGCGCAAGCCTGTTGGGACACTGGTATTGGATGCGTTACTCCCCGGAAAACGCCTTTGGATGCTCTCGACGGGGACGGGAATTGCGCCCTTCGCCAGCCTGATCCGCGACCCCGAAACATATGAGCGCTATGAGGAAGTTATTCTGGTGCATGGCTGCCGCGAAGCAGGTGAGCTGACTTACGGGCAAGAGCTGGTTAGCGACTTGGTCAATGATCCGCTCGTGGGCGAGATGGTCGAGGGGAAGCTCAAGCATATCACCACTTTGACCCGCGAGGATCACAAGCTGACGGGGCGGATTACCACGCTGATTGATACCGAAGACTTGTTTGAAGCGGCGGGAACACCGATTTTTAATCCTACTGAGGACCGCGTTATGATTTGCGGCTCTATTGATATGATCAATGACACCAAGGCCTTGGTCGAAACTTATGGCCTGACAGAAGGGTCAAATTCTTCGCCTTCGCAGTTCGTCGTCGAGAAATCATTTGTGGGATAAGCCGGTTTAAAGATCTTTGTCTAGCCCCAGAAATGTACACTCAAGCGCTTGCATATCATCTGGTAGGTTACTGTTAAATAACATTTTTTCTTTGGAGAAAGGGTGAATAAATCCTAGCTGTGCTGCATGTAAGGCTTGGCGTTTAAAACCCGATAAAGCCTTGCGAACCGCCAGTTCATTCGGGTTTTTTGTTGTCAGAAAGGCACGCTGTTTGCCGTAAACTGGATCCCCCAGAAGCGGGCAACCGATATGGGCAAGGTGTACGCGGATTTGGTGGGTGCGACCTGTCTCCAGCCGGCATTCAAGGCGGCTGACCTGCGGCATCCCCAGCGCGGCATGGGGTTGCTGTCCATATCCTTTGATTGTTTTGTAATGGGTAACGGCATGGCGGCCATGTTCCGAGGCATACATATTCCCCACAGTCCCCCGCACGACTGCAATTTTTTTGCGGTCATGCTGGCTTCGGGCAAGGCGGCTCTCAATTGTGCCGCTGCGAGGTTTAGGAGCGCTGCGGGCAAAGCAAACATAAACCCGCTCTATCGTGTGCTTGGCAAATTGCTTGGATAAATAGCGGTGAGCGCGGTCATTTTTGGCGACGACCATCACCCCGCTTGTGTCTTTATCAATCCTGTGAACAATGCCGGGGCGCATAACGCCGCCAATGCCCGATAATGTGTCTTTGCAGTGGAATAGTAACGCATGCACAAGCGTCCCGCTACGCGATCCAGGGGCAGGGTGAACGGTCATGCCCGAGGGCTTATTTACAACGATTAACCACTCATCCTCATAGAGTATATCAAGCGGAATGTTCTCTGGCTTTGGAATATCATCTACGGGCGGGGGAACAAAGACGGCATACTCAATGCCCGGCTGCACGCGGGCAGCGGGTTTTTTGATAATTTCGCCTTCAGCCCGCACATCACCCGCAGCAATTAGAGAAAGGATGCGTCCGCGCGATAAGTCGGTCCAGCCAGCGATCCATTTATCCAGCCGCTCGCCCATATCAGGCTCATTGGCGACTCGGGTCAGCCATTGTCCCGCGCCCAGTGCAGGCGGCGGACTTTCCATTGGGGATGACGGCGCAGAGCTCATGCGCGATGTGTAAGCGCCTATCGGGGCGATGTCACCCCGTTTGTGGGCAGAGCAGCGCGATTACGGTTTTATGGCATGATGCAAATGATAGGTGTATCTGTGGCGAAAGTGCCACATATTTGCTTGAAAACCTCAATCGGCGGACAAGTGCCTTGCGCCGCATAAAATTGAAGGGTAGCTATGCATAGATGTGCATATTCAAAACACAAGATTTTGGAACGCCGTTGTAATTTTTAACCAACTTAAGGACCGGGGAAAACATGCTCAAAAAATCCTTCCTAATTTCGACGTCTCTCGTAATAGCGGGGGCAATGGCCACCCCAGTATTTGCCCAAGTAGACGACGAAATCATCGTGACAGCCACTAAACGCGAAACAACCTTACAGGCAACGCCTGTTGCAGTTTCTGTTACATCTGCGGATGTCATTGAAAAAGCGCAAATCCTGGATATTGCCGATTTGCAATCAGTTGTTCCTTCGCTTCGCGTGACCCAGTTACAATCGTCCCAAAATACTAATTTCATCGTTCGCGGGTTCGGTAACGGTGCAAACAATGCAGGTATCGAGCCTTCGGTTGGTGTTTTTATTGACGGTGTTTATCGTTCACGCTCTGCGGCGCAAATCGGTGATCTGCCAAAATTGCAGCGGGTTGAAGTTCTTAAGGGGCCTCAGTCAACACTCTTTGGTAAAAACGCCTCTGCGGGTGTTATCAGCGTTGTTACCGCAAAGCCCCAATTTGAAACTGAAGGTTATTTGGAAGTCGGCATTGCAAATTACGACGGGCGTCTGCTTCGTGGCTATGCGACAGGCGGGCTGAGCGAAAACCTCGCTGTTAGTCTTGGAGGTAGTATTCAAAAACGCGATGGTTACTCGGAATCACAAATCGATGGCGTTGATGATTTTAATGATCGTGACCGCTTCAACATTCGTGGCCAAGCCCTGTATCAGCCTACAGACAATGTGGAATTTCGCCTGATCGCGGATTTGAGCCGGATTGACGAAAATTGCTGCGCCGTGACAAATGTTCAAAACGCGGGTGCCTCCGCAGCGGTTGCTGCGCTGGGTGGACGCTTCGCCAATGATCTTGACCCGTTTGCATATGAGAGCTTTGTCAATAAGAACTCTCAAAACACGGTTGATGACATGGGTGTCTCATTCCATGCGGATGTTGACTTTGGCTGGGCAAATTTAACATCAATTTCAGCTTACCGTGAAAATCATTCGATCTTTGATCAGGACGCAGATTTCAACTCTCTTGAGCTTCTTCGTGACGTTAATAGCGATCAGGAAATCGCAACGTTTACGCAAGAGCTGCGTTTGTCATCGTCTGGCGATAACCAGTTTGATTGGATGATTGGCGGATATTTCTTTAGCGAAGATATTTCGCAAGTGGGCGGCTTAGAATATGGCGGTGATCTCCAAAACTATATTAATGTACTTTTGCAACAAGGCACGGGTATTCCGAGCTTGCTAAATACGCTTGAGCCTCTTTACGGCGCGGCGCCGGGGACGTTCCTGGGTGCAGGTACGCAAACGCGTGAAGCCTTTGAGCAAGACAATACGGCCTATTCACTCTTTGGTACGGTTGACTATGACGTCTCGGAGCGCTTGACTCTTACAGTCGGTGGTAACTTCACCGACGATAGAAAATCCGTCAGCAGTAACGTTGTTAATGGTGATGTTTTCTCCAGTATTGATCTTGTGAACGATCCGACTGTATTGGGCGTTACGCTTCCGCAGGTTTTCTTTGGTCAGTTCTTTACAGCGAATACAGCAGCCTTTGGGGGCCTAGCGCCTACGCCGGCCAATATCGCTTTGGTCGAAAGCCTCGCTCCCGGAACATCTGCGGCCATTCAGGCGGGTGTAAATGCCCTTGTCGCTGGTATTCAGGGTACTCAATTCCAGCCCCAATTCATTAATTTCCCTAACTCTGTTGAGAGCGGAAAAACCAATGATGACAAGTTCACCTATATTGCTCGGGCGGCATATGAGGTAAACGACAGCCTCAATGTCTACGCCAGCTACGGAACAGGCTTTAAGGCGACGTCTTGGAATTTGGGCCGCGATTCGCGTCCATTTGCATCTGATGCGGCGGCGCTTGGCTCGGCGGGCCTCTTGCCAGCAAATGCTGTTTTCAGAACGCGTTTTGCGGGACCAGAGGAAGCTCGCGTTATCGAAGCTGGTGCTAAGATGAAATTTGACAATGGTAATTTGAACATTGCCGTCTTTGATCAAACCATTGAAGGTTTCCAATCAAACGTCTTCCTTGGAACCGGCTTTACGCTTCTGAATGCTGGGCAGCAGTCCACATTTGGCGCAGAAGTTGATGGGTCCTATACGTTAGCTGATGCGCTGACGCTTTCCTTTGCAGGTACTTTCCTTGATCCTAAATATGACGAATTTACCGCGGCGCAAGGCGCAAGTGTAAATGGCGTCCCAACGGATTTGTCAGGTGAAACAGTCGCAGGGATTTCAGAGGTCTCTCTTTCCCTTGGCGCAACATATAACTATGAGCTAGATAATGGGATGGCCGGTTTCTTGCGGGGTGATTTCCAATATGAAAGCCCAACCCAAATCGTTGACGGTATTCCAACGGCAACAAACTCTGCGGGCGAGACATCGGCTATTGAGCGCGAGGTGAAGACCTTTAACGCGTCTGCTGGACTTGACTTCGGTAATGGCGTCTCATTGCAGCTTTGGGGACGCAACCTGTTTAACGACCAATACTTCCTCTCTGTCTTCCCGGGTGTTGCGCAGGCGGGTGTCATTCAGACATACCCCAATCAGCCGCGTACATATGGCGCGAATTTGCGCTTAACATTCTAAGGCTGTTGAAAGATACTCGTGAGGGCCGCCCTATTGGGGCGGCCTTTTTTTTTGAAAAATCGAAGCTGATCTTTTTTGGGGATACGGGCGGCCAATGAGGTCCGCCCGATAAGCTCTATGCGATGGCGCCTATTTTTAGGACTTTCACCATATCTCCGCCTTTGGCGGCAGGTGCGGCCACTGGACGCTGGATCAAACCATTGGCGCGCAAAAACGGCGTCATTAGAGAACTATCTTGGCGTGGTAGCGGGGATACCTGAACTAACCCGCTATCATTAAGATTGATCTGCGCTCTTAGGTAATTCTCTCGCGGGCCATTAGCAGGTAGGCCGTCTGCCAATCTTGCATTTACGTAGACGGGCTGAACGTCGATAAGCGGCCCAAGGAATACATGTGCGCAAACCAGCGCCGAGGCCGGATTGCCGGGTAATCCAAGGACGAATTGCGCCCCAAGCTTGCCAAACCATGTGGGTTTTCCGGGCTTTACAGCAACTTTCTCAAATATCATTTCAAGGCCGGCTGCTCTGAAAACCGCGCGCATATGATCGTAATCTCCGACCGATGCTCCGCCGACAGGGGAAATGATGTCAGCATCAATTGCTCCGCCGAGGGCCGCTGAAATGCTTTCTTTTGTGTCTTTGGCTGTAGGTAGGATGAGGGCTCTATGGCCCCAATCCTCGATCAGAGCGGCTAGGGCATAGGGATTAGAGTTTATGATTTGACCCGCTTGAGGCTCTGCGCCCAGCGGCACAAGCTCGTCCCCGCCCGTCAGAAATGCGACCGTGAGTTTTGACGTCACCTGAATATCTTTATGTCCGGAGCTTGCAAGCACGGCGATCTCTGACGCGCCGATTATCCGGCCTTCCGGCAAAATCGTATCCCCCCGATTAAAATCAATGCCCGCTCGGCGTATGTGACGCGCGTCCGATTGGGGCGTATTAACCGTGATAGCGCCTTCATGTCTCGTGACGTTTTCTTGCATAATCACGCTCTGCGCGCCTTTTGGAATGACGCTGCCTGTAAACAGGCGCACGGCTTCACCGGGCTTGATCTCCCGGGAGTAGGGCATTCCCGCAGGAGCTTCGCCAACAACCCTGAGCTTTGCGCTTTGCGTGGCAACGTCGGCTAGGCGCACGCCGTAACCGTCCATAGCGGAGGCATCAAACGGGGGCTGGGTAAGGCGGGCAGTGATAGGCGCAGCGAGGCGGCGTCCTAAAGCGCTGCGAAGGGGAATGGTCTCTATGCGCCTAGCAGGGCGGTTGTCCGAAATAAGCGTCAGGGCTTGAGTGACTGAAATCATAATGCCTGTATAGGCAAAGCCGCGCAGAGCGGCTAGGCTAAAGATATGCATCCTCATGAGCTGACATTGATCGTCCCTGCTAGCGGATTTTCTCGGCGCTTCGGCGCGCAAGATAAGTTAACGGCCAAACTCGCGGGGCGTCCTTTGGCGGATTACGCGGCGGCCCTAGGTGAGGCTGTGGGTTTTCAACGAAAGATTGCTGTATTGCCAGATAATAGGGGCTTGCGCGCGCAAATATTCATGCATCGCGGGTTTGAGATTGTGATAAATCCAGCGCCCGATCGGGGGCAGGCCTTTTCAATTCATTGCGGTGCACTTGCGGCTTTGGCAAGGGCGGCAAAGCGAGGAACCCTGCCTAACTTCATGGTATTATTAGGCGATATGCCGCTCCTGCCTAAACATCATATCCAAAATCTGATTGCCCAGGCCGAAGAAGGCGTTACGAAAACGGCTTATCAAGGCCACAGCCAACCTCCCGCAGTTTTTGCTGGGCGCGCGGCGCAGGCTTGGCGGCAGCCGCCCGTCAAAGCGCTTGGAGGCGGGACAAAAAATCTTGTCCCTCTGGCCCCGCCATATGGGGATGATGTCGACACCCCCGAAGATTTGGCGCGGATTGAGAAATATCTACAAAATCAGATGACCTAATGATAAGGTTAAGGGCCAGCATAGCCGGTGATAGTTAGTGATGATAAAGATACTTTTTTTTGGCCGGTTCTCGGACGCTGCAACCCAGATGGAATGCGAACTTCCAGAGGGGGTTAGCGATATCAAAGCATTGGCGGCATGGATTTGCAGCGACAATGCTGCCTTCGCCAAGTTATATGCGGGAAAAGGGAACCGCGTCGCTCTTAACCAGTGTTTCGCAGACCCTGCCGCCCTTATTCAAGACGGGGATGAAATCGCTTTTATGTCGGCGCTAAGCGGAGGTTAAGATGATCACGGTTTCAATCACTGGCGCATCCTTTGAGCCTGAGGCTCTTCTGGCCGATTTTCGTATCCAAAACGAGAGCGCAGGCGCGGTCGCGTCCTTCACAGGATCGGTGCGTAGTGAAAATGGCGCAGTGAGCCTGCTAACGATCTCCCATTATCCGTCTATGACAGAGTCTGAAATACAGAAGATTGCGGAGAGCGCTATGCGGCGTTGGCCGCTTTTGGGGCTACATATCACCCACCGCACTGGCGAGATGTCCGCAGGCGAGCCGATTGTCTTCGTCGCCGCCGCAAGCTCGCACCGCAGAGAGGCCTTTGAGGCTGTGGATTTCATGATGGATTATCTTAAATCTGAAGCGCCGTTTTGGAAACAAGAAACTCGCGCCATGACGACGGAGTGGATCGAACCCAAAAACAAAGATCAACACGATATAGGCCGCTGGAGGAATTAATGGGAATTGATGAAAGCCGTGAGTTCAAGCCTGTGAATCTAGCGGTGCTAACCGTATCTGATACGCGTACAGCCCGTAATGATACCTCCGGAGATTTACTCGCGGCGCGCATCATACATGCGGGGCACCTGCTTGTCGGGCGGGCGCTTGTGCGTGATGATATAGAAAAAATCCGCGGGCAGCTTCGGCTATGGATTGCAGATCCAAATATTGATGCGGTCATTACGACAGGCGGCACAGGGTTAACTGGGCGGGACGTGACAGTGGAGGCCGTGATCCCACTATTTGATAAGGTTATAGACGGATTTTCGGTGATTTTTCACAAGATTTCATACGAGACTATTGGCCTTTCAACCCTCCAATCACGGGCTTGCGCGGGGCTCGCGGGTAAAACCTTTATCTTCTGCCTCCCGGGGAGTAACGGCGCGGTAAAGGACGGGTGGGATAAAGTCATTAGCGCCCAACTTGATAGTCGCCATCGGCCCTGTAATATGGTTGAACTTATGCCGCGTTTGGATGAAAACTAGATCGTCCGCACGCCTAATTGCCACGAAAGAAATCAATGAATGATCTGACGCATTTTGACAAAGAAGGACGCGCGGCCATGGTCGATGTCGGGGGTAAAGCCGTTACGGCGCGGCGCGCAGTTGCGATAGGAAAAGTCTCTATGCGCGCGCAGACCCTAAAATTGATCACAAGCGGCGGAACAAAGAAGGGCGACGTTATCTCTATTGCGGAACTCGCTGGAATCATGGGCGCCAAACAAACAGCCAACCTCATTCCGCTTTGCCATCCGTTGCCGCTCTCTAAGGTAGGCGTTAAAATTACCGCCGTTGATGATGGACTTAACGTTTGGGCGGAAACCAAGACTGCGGGGCAAACAGGGGTTGAGATGGAAGCGCTCACGGCGGTCTCCATTGCCTGCCTGACGGTCTATGATATGCTCAAAGCCGTTGACCGCAACATGATCATTGGGGAGATTAAACTCGTCGAAAAATCAGGTGGTAAATCTGCTGATTGGACGCAAGAGCAATAGGGACCTCGATAGCCCACGCGCAAGATTGTTTGCCTGCCGAATTGCGTTCGAGCGACTTTCCGGCGATAAGGGCTTGCGTCTATCGCTTAAACACCCTTATTTATGCATAAAATTGCATATAGACATATCGTCAAAACCTCAAGGAGCCTCCCATGCGTGAAGCCGTTATCGTATCCACCGCCCGTACACCAATCGGCCGCGCATATCGCGGCGCTTTCAATGCAACGGCTTCGCCAACCCTCGCGGGACACTGTATAGATGAAGCGGTCAAAAGGGCAGGGATTGACGGGGCAGAGGTGGAAGATGTGAATATGGGCTGCGCGCTCCAGCAAGGTGTGCAAGTTACCATTGGCCGCAATGCGGTACTCGCGTCAAACCTTCCTGTGACGGTGCCGGCGCAATCAATTGATCGCCAATGCTCCTCTGGTATGATGGCCATCGGAATGGCGGCCAAGCAGATTATTGTCGATAATCAACAGATCACCATTGGCGGCGGGGTCGAAAGTATTTCTATGGTACAAACAGCTGAGATGCGTGTGGCGCCTGATATGAATGTGGTTGCCAAACATCCCAAGGCCTATATCCAGATGATCGATACGGCAGAAATTGTCGCCAAACGCTACGGCGTTTCGCGCGAGGCCATGGATGAATACGCTCTTATCTCTCAGCAGCGCACACATGCCGCGCAGGAAGCGGGCAAATTTGCTGATGAAATCGTTCCGCTGTCATCAACCATGAAGGTGATGAATAAAGAAACCAAAGAGGTATCAGAAAAAGAGGTGACTTTGCCTAAAGACGAAGGCAATCGCCCGTCGACTTCGCTGGAGGGCCTGCAAGGCCTCAAAGCCGTTCGCGGTGAAGGCTTTACGATTACCGCTGGCAATGCTTCGCAGCTCTCTGATGGGGCCTCGGTCTCTGTGCTGATGGAAGCTAAAGAAGCGTCCAAGCGCAATCTTGATCCGCTTGGGATCTACCGCGGCATGGCGGTTGCGGGACTTGAGCCAGATGAAATGGGTATCGGCCCCGTATTTGCGATTCCTAAGCTGCTCAAAGCAAATGGACTAACTATGGATGATATTGACCTATGGGAGCTCAATGAGGCCTTTGCGGTACAAGTGATTTACTGCCGTGACAAGCTTGGGATTCCGATGGAACGCATGAATGTGAACGGCGGCGCAATTTCTATCGGTCATCCTTACGGCATGTCCGGCGCGCGAATGGTGGCTCACGCCTTGATCGAGGGGAAGCGCCGTAAGGCCAAATATGTCGTGAGTACAATGTGCGTCGGCGGCGGTATGGGGGCTGCAGGGCTCTTTGAAGTTGCCTAACCTTCGGCAGCATAAAAGCCAGGTAAATATAGATCTAATTAAGCGCGGCGGGCGGACTCGATGCCGCGTCAACATCGTTTAGCCGCCAATTTTAAGCGGCCTTGAGGAATAGAAAATGAGTGCAGTAGAATTTAAAGACCGCGTTGCCATCGTAACAGGGGCAGGGGGCGGCCTAGGGCGGTCCCATGCAATCGCTTTGGCAGCGCGCGGGGTTAAAGTTGTGGTAAACGATCTTGGCGGGGCCGTTGACGGAACGGGTGGATCGGAGACCATGGCGCAGCAAGTCGTGGCCGAAATTAAGGCCGCAGGCGGACAGGCTATTGCGAACGGCGCCAATGTCACCAAAGAAGATGAAGTGCAGGCCATGGTCGCAGAAGCCATCGAGACCTTTGGTCATGTCGATATTCTGGTCAATAATGCTGGTATTTTGCGCGATAAATCTTTTTCCAAAATGACCATGGCGGATTGGAAACTAGTCGTGGACGTACACTTACATGGCTCCGCTACATGCACCAAAGCGGTTTGGAACCACATGAAAGAGCGCGGCTATGGACGTATCGTTATGACAACGAGTAGTTCCGGCATGTATGGTAATTTTGGCCAAACGAATTACGGCGCGGCGAAGGCGGGTTTATCGGGCTTTATGCGCACGCTCTGCCTTGAGGGCGCGAAATATGATATTCGCGTCAATACGCTCTCGCCTACCGCGCGTTCCCGTATGACTGAAAACCTTATGCCTGAAGAGATATTAGAAAAACTCACGGTGGAATCGGTAACGGCAGGCCTTGTTTATTTGGTTTGTGATGACGCCCCGAACCGCATGATCCTATGCGCGGGAGCAGGCGGTTATTCAGAGACTAAAGTTTTTGAGACCCAAGGCATTAATTTGTCAGAGGGTGAGCAAACCGCAGAAAATGTGGCGCATTTCATCGGTCAAATCAGAGATACGTCTGGCCAAGAAGAATTTACAAATGGCGGGCAGCAAGGCACCAAGTTTCTCACGCGCATCCAGAAAGGCGATTACGCCAAATAAAGCTAGCATAAACGGGAGCAAGGCATGAGAACTGTAGAAAAAGATGAGTTATTTTCGCTGATTGGCGAAGAGATAGGGGTGAGCGATTGGATACGGATTGACCAAGATCGGATCAATGTCTTTGCCGACGTCACGGAAGATCATCAATTCATTCATGTCGATGTGGAGAAGGCCAAGTCAACACCCTTTGGCGCGACCATCGCCCATGGGTTTTTAACTTTATCGCTACTCTCTAAATTTTCCGAACAAGGCTCTCTCACGCTTAAGGGCGTTAAAATGGGAATGAATTACGGCTTTGATAAAGTCCGTTTTCTCTCGCCTGTGCCGGTGGACTCAAAGGTGCGCGGACGATTTACCCTCAAAGACGCGGTTGAAAAGCGTCCGGGACAGTTCTTGATCACATATGATATCACGGTGGAGATTGAAGGCGGGGATAAGCCGGCGCTCATCTGTGAGTGGATGAGCATGCAATTTTGCTAGCTTGCCGGGTATAAGATTAAACCAAGCTGCAAAGCCCCTTCATGTGGGCATAAAAAACCCGGCGGGAAATTTCTCTCCGGCCGGGTTTCAGAGGTGGTACGAAAGCTCACTCGTCCTAGCGGCCTCCGCGAGGTCCACCTCCCCCCCCCGGGATCGAATCCTGACCGCCAATGGCACTGGTTGGCAGGCGGCCCACGGAACCAAAAATTTGCTCCAACACAGAAAGTTCGCGCCCCCTTGTCGGCGTTTTGCGGTCAACAAAATTCACGTAACGCCCGTCCTCAATGCCGTATTCGGCCACTTTTTCGACTTGCCCGTCCTCATTAAAGGAAATTGCCGTAATGGAACGCTCCTCAATGAGTGGGCGCAAATAGGCAAAACTCTGGCGTACGCTATTCATATAATACCAAGTATCGGTGGCGACATCCTCGTCAAACGTGCCTTTGACAGACGGGTTTCCAAGGCGTGCCAGCACAGTTGATTTTGTATCTGATCCGGGCTCGACTTCTTGGGGTTTTGCGTCTGCTGTCGGGACATAGCCATGGGTTCTGAGGATGGGATTGCACCCCGTAACGGCAATGGCAGAAACGATAAGCGCGAGTTTGGCAAAAACACGGGGTGTCATCTGGTTCACTTTCAAAGGCTTAGCCGTAAAGGTTGGCTTGCGTTAGAGGTGTTTCTTCACTAGCTAAAGCGCGTCGGGCTTGCAAGACAATGTCTGTAATTTAATGGAGTGTAAAGATGGGATTTTTCTCAAAGATTTTTAGTCGCAAAAGCGCGGCCAAAGTCGATGCCGAACGCATTTATGACGAGATGATGACTCGCTCCCGTCAGCCCGAATTTTACGGCCACGGCCGTGTGAGTGACAATTATGATGGACGGATCGATGTGCTGAGCCTGCACTTATCTGTAATTATCCGCGCGCTAAATACTCATGGAGAGCAGGGCAAACGCCTCGCGCAGGCGCTTTATGAGGTTATGCGCGATGATTGGGATGTTGCTTTGCGAGAAGAAGGCATGTCCGATACGGGCACGATGAAACGAATCAAACCAATGATTCGTCTGTTTTACACCCGTCTTAAGGCCTATACGGACGGAATTAATGCGGGTGATATTTCTACAGCGCTTCGGGAAGGTGTCCTTGCTGCAGGGGGTGAAAGTGAGGAGCAGGGCGGCTCACAGAAAGTTGGCGGCGATGATAGCGAATTTCTTGAGCCTTTAGCGTCCTATGCTATGGCCTGCGCGTCAGCGCTTGACGGGAAATCCTTAGGCGAAATCGCGCTCATAGAGTTTACCCTGCCTCAACCGCCCAAAAAACGCTAATCTTACGATTAATACCCTATATTTATCCAAATTCGGGATTAGTCATTTTGCGTCAGCTAAGCTATATCCAAGAAGAATTAAGGACACTTCATGCTTGAAGGACTAATCATATCTGTGGACGCGATGGGCGGCGATAATGCGCCGGCTATTGTTGTGGAGGGCATTGATCATTTCGTCAAAGGCGCCGGGAAGGGCCGTAAATCCCGTTTTATTCTGCACGGTAATGAAGCGCAGCTCGGCCCCTTACTTGCGCTCGCGCCTGAAGCCGCTGTGCGGGTGGAAGTTCGTCATACTGAGCATGAAATCGAGATGGACGCCAAGCCTAGTCAAGCCTTGAGGCGCGGCAAAGGCTCTTCTATGTGGAATGCGATCCAGTCGGTAAAATCTAGCGAAGCCGATATTGCGGTCTCGGCAGGCAATACAGGCGCGCTGATGGCCATGTCCATGATGATCTTGAAACGTAAGCAGGGCGTACAACGCCCCGCAATCGCGGCAAGCTGGCCAAGTCCCAATGGGATGAATGTTGTTTTGGATGTAGGGGCGAATATTGATTGTGATGCAGGGCAGCTAACTGAATTTGCTGTGCTGGGGGAGGCGTATTACCGGGCGCTATATCATGTGGAGCGTCCGCGCGTGGGGCTGCTGAATGTGGGGACCGAGGAGCTAAAAGGCAATGCCGTTATCAAGGCTGCGCATGAGCGACTCTCCGAAAGTCAGCTTGGCTTAAACTATATCGGCTATGTAGAGGGAAATGATATTTCAATGGGCGGCGCCGAGGTCATTGTAACCGACGGCTTTACAGGGAATATAGCGCTTAAGACTGCAGAGGGTACAGCTAAGCTTATTGGAACATATTTCAACGAAGCCCTACAAGGTAATGCCTGGTCGAAATTTACGACCTATCTCAATGCTCTCTCGCTGCGGAAGCTTAAAAAACGGATTGATCCGCGAAATTCTAATGGCGGCGTTTTTCTGGGTCTGAACGGGATTGTTATCAAAAGCCATGGCGGCACCGACAAAGTTGGCTTTGCAAATGCACTGAATATAGCCGTCGGCCTTGCCGAGAGTGATTTTCTGCGCACGATTGACGCAACGCTCACGGCTTTGCATGACGAGGATGATAATATAGGGTTTTTGACATGATCCGTTCAGTTATCACCGGCACAGGATCCTATTTGCCAAAAAATATTGTAACCAACACTGAACTGGCGGCGCGTGTAGATACGTCCGATGAGTGGATACAGGCGCGAACAGGCATAAAACAGCGACATATCGCGGCAGATGCCGAAACAACGTCAGATCTTGCAACCGAAGCTGCAAGGCGTGCGATTTTTGATGCGGGAATAACCGCCGATGATATTGATCTGATTGTTATGGCTACGACGACGCCTGATTACACATTTCCAGCTTGCGCGACCATGGTTCAGGACCGCCTAGGCATTCGCCGCGGCGCGGCATTCGATGTGCAGGCGGTATGCAGCGGTTTTCTTTATGCGGTGAAGATCGTGGATTCTATGATCCGCACAGGCGCCGCAAAAACCGCGCTTATAATCGGGGCAGAGACCTTCTCTCGGCTTTTGGATTGGGAAGATCGCACGACCTGCGTCCTCTTTGGCGATGGCGCGGGGGCGGTAATATTGTCTGCGCAGGATGGGAAGGGTAATGCCAGTGACCGGGGGTTGCTCTCGAGCCTGATTCGCTCTGATGGCCAGCACAGAGAATTGCTTTATGTCGACGGCGGTCCATCAAAAACCGGAACAGTTGGTCATGTGCGTATGATAGGAAATCAGGTCTTCCGCCATGCCGTCAAAGACATTGCGGACGCAATGAATGAATGCGCGGCGCAGGCTGGCATAGACATTACGGAAATTGACTGGTTCGTCCCCCACCAAGCCAATCAACGTATTTTGGACGGAGTTGCGCGCCGCCTGAAGCTGAAATCAGAGCAGGTAATTTCGACGGTGGCGCTTCATGCGAACACGTCGGCTGCTTCGGTTCCACTTGCGCTTGACACGGCAATCAAGGATGGCCGGATCAAAAAAGGCGAGCTGGTAATGCTAGAGGCCTTTGGCGGCGGCTTTACTTGGGGCGCTGCATTATTGAGATTATGAAGCACAAATAGTGTCATATATATGTTATTTATGACCTTTTATCGGTTTTTACTTGCCATGCGCGCGGTAAATTTGTTTTAATAACGAGGCAGCCGGACTCATTCTGGCTACGGGGGAAAAAATGAACGCTGGTACAGTCACGCGCGCCGACCTCACAGAAGCGGTTTACCGAGAAATAGGTCTTTGCCGTTCGGAAAGCTCCGAGCTTGTCGAATCCGTTATTGACCATATCTCGGACGCGCTACTACGCGGGGAAACGGTTAAACTCGCGGGGTTTGGTACTTTTTCCCTGCGCGATAAGAAAGAACGCATGGGCCGCAATCCAAAAACAGGTGAAGCGGTGCCCATCACCCCGCGTCGTGTGCTCGTGTTTAAAGCTTCACAAGTCATGCGCGAGAGAGTCGATTCGGCACTTTCAAAAAAATAGGTTAGAGTCCTGATTCGTAAGGGCAATTGGATTTTTTACTAAATCCACTTCAGGAACTAGGATGCAATTAAAGACGACAAGAGCATTTAGAACGATCAGTGAAGCCGGCGACGAGCTAGGTTTGCAGCCCCATGTCCTTCGTTTCTGGGAAAGTAAGTTCCCGCAAATCAAACCCATGAAGCGCGGCGGCGGACGCCGCTTTTATCGTCCCGAAGATATTGAATTCTTAAGGGGCATCAAAATTCTGCTTCATGATGAAAAACATCCAATTAAAGATGTGCAAAAACTTATTCGCGTCAAAGGCGCGGGCAGGATACTTGAATTGGGGCGCTCAGTGGAGCGGGCCTCCAAACCGAAAGCGGTAGAAGAGGTTGAATTAATCCCTGAGCGTATTGTCAATTACGAGCCGGCCAGGCCCGGCAATGACACAGATATTGATACCGCCGCCCATAATGATGTCGGTGGCGATGACGTTGATGATGAAATATTGCGGCCAATTTCAGCGCCGCCTATGCCAATTGCAAAGGCCAATATGCCTGCCAGTGTGCGGCTTGCCCCTGTTGTGCATTCCGTAGAGCTTGAAGGCGGAGACTTTGTTCCGCCGCTCGAAACTCAGGATGAAGACGAAGATGAGAGCAACTTTGAGGCATCTGATGATTTGAGCGGCGAGACTGTTGATGCGCGCACCGAACACGGGCCAAATCTTGATCAAGACGCGCTTCGCGAGGCGCTCTCCCGCTTAAAACAGCTGCGCGGGAAATGGACAGAATTTCAAGCCAAAGCCTAGGGCCTTCGCCCCGCGGCTCCTCAGCCGTATTTTCTATTGCACCTTTTTTTGACCGCGCTATACAGCGCCCTACGGTGATTGTCGGAATATAGCGCAGTCCGGTAGCGCACTAAGCTGGGGGCTTAGGGGTCGCAGGTTCGAATCCTGCTATTCCGACCATCACCGATTTTCCATTTTGTCACATTTATCTTGTCTTTGGATTGCCGTTATAAAGCGCTCATGACATCCAAAGCGACATCACAACTGCCTCGAAACTCTATCGCTGACCCCTCCCGCGCGGGCGGGCTGGCGATATGGCTATTGATTATGGTCTTGCTTGTAAGCGGGATGATTGTGTTGGGGGGAGCCACCCGGCTCACCAATTCCGGCCTTTCAATCACCGAATGGAAGCCGATTACCGGTGCGCTTCCGCCCTTGTCTCACGAAGCGTGGCTGTCCGAATTTGAAAAATATAAGCAAATCCCTGAGTTTGAGGCTGAGCATCCGGATATGACCCTCAAGGGATTTGAGTTTATCTATTTTATGGAATGGTCCCACCGTCAGCTTGGCCGTATTATTGGCCTCGTTTATGCCTTCCCATTTTTCTTTTTTCTGAAAAAAGGCTCGCTCTCTGGCCGCACGCCTATCTATACGGCAATTTTGCTACTGATCGGCGTGCAGGGCGCCATTGGCTGGTGGATGGTGCATAGCGGACTTGGAAACGACCGCGTTGACGTGAGCCAATATAGGCTAGCTGTGCATCTGGGCGTCGCTTTCATTATTTTGGGACTCTTATTTTGGCTTTGGCGCGAAAATACTGACGGACCTAGTCCAAAATCTCCGCTTATGTCTAAGCGGTCGGGAGCGCTCGCGGTTTTGATTTATGTGCAAATTGTTGCGGGAGCCTTTGTCGCCGGCACTCATAGCGGAAAAACCTATAACAGTTGGCCTTTGATGGACGGCGACTTTGTGCCGAGCGGGTATTTTGCCCAAAGTCCGCTTTGGCGCAATATTTTTGAAAACGCGGCCGCCATTCAGTTTAATCACCGCATGTTGGCCTATGTGATCTTGGCCTTTGCGATATTCGTTTTTTGGCGTACCCGCGTCCATGAGCGCCTTTCGCGCAGCTCGGGGGTTTTGCTTGGATTGGTACTTTGGCAGGTTTTACTTGGAATATGGACATTGCTGGCCGCCGCGCCGCTAACCCTGTCCTTACTGCATCAGTTTAGCGCCGTGATCCTGTTCCTATCTGGGCTTTGGTTGTGGCGGCGCGCGGTTTATGCGCGCCCCTGACAAGAGTGCGAGCTAACGCTTTGGCGTTTGCTGGTCGAGGGTGCTGGCCGCATAATCATTAGCAATCAATACCAGCCGGTTGGAATTGCCGTCCTGCACGGCAATCATCCCCTTATTGAATGTCCCCCCAAGGTTTTCAGTTGTCGTATATACAGCGGAGACACGATCTGTCCCGCCAATACTCAGGCCATCCTCAATTGCGACTTTCATGGCGAATTTGGGCGCGGCAAGGCGAGTCCGAATTAAATGCTGATTTTGGACGGTCAGAACAATATTGTTTTTACCTGCGGTGATGACGCCAAAGCTCCCATGGGCATCTGCCGATAAAATATCCGCACCATTAAGCGCGAGGCTCCCGCGCGAGAGGGTGAAAACATCTTTGTCCTTCACGAAACAAGCGGTAATAGGGGCGGCATATGTCTCTCGCGTGACTTCGCGAAGGGTAATGACATCATTGCCTTCATAACTTACGCCGAGGGTTACAAGATCGTTTTTAGCCATGACCATCAACGCATCCATGGGCGCTTGGCTATATTGGCAAAAGCCAGAATAATTAGTGGCTTTAGTGTCGACATTCATCCGGCCCAGCCGGCCCTCATCGTCTTTTTCTATGAGCGCACGTAGCGTGCCATCTGGGGTGAGCGTTAAGACCACGCCCGCTGCGCTTTCGCGTTTCAGGCCGATTATGTCCTTTACATCCCCGGCATTGACGGCTTGGGCCTTCCCGCCGTCCACGCGCGTGCGAGAGACCTGTCCATTTGCTAGAAGCAAAATTTGAGATGTCCATCCGGCGGTTGTATTTGGAATGACTGTAATCTTATCGGCCCGAACGCCTGTTTCGATCTGGGCTGTGGCCCGCATCCCTAATGTATCGGCGGGAAGGGGCGCTGGTGTATCTGATCCGCAAGCCGCCAAAAGAAAGCCGCCGCCTAGGGCCGCGATAAATATTTTATTTTGAGATGAAATGCGCATAATCGGCCCTCGGGTTTTGCATTGATTAGCGGCAATGTCTAAACAGATTCTAACGGTCCGTACATAAATCATGCAATTATACGGTAAAATAATACCTCTATTTTAAATATATGTTTTCATTAGTATTTTTAATAAAGGTGCAGAAATTATACTCTTGACGGGGTTTGGGTAGCGGCTTAGATACCGTCCATCCTAAGCCAAGCCCTAATCCGAGGGCTGCTTTATCAGAGGCTAATATGAAAACCACCAAATTCATCGCGACAGCAGATGTCGAGAAGAAATGGATTGTAATCGACGCCACCGACGTAGTTGTCGGCCGTTTGGCGACGTTCATTGCGATGCGTCTTCGCGGCAAACATCTTCCCACTTACACACCGCATATTGATCACGGCGACAATGTCATTGTTATCAATGCCGAGAAAGTTGCCTTTACGGGCAAGAAGCGTACAGACAAAATCTATTACTGGCACACAGGTCATCCGGGCGGTATCAAGCAACGCACGGCGGATAAAATCCTTGATGGCCGCTTCCCTGAGCGTGTCCTTCGTAAGGCTGTTCAGCGCATGCTTCCCAAGGAAAGCCCGCTTGCCCGTGCACAGCTCGCTAACCTTCGCGTCTACGCCGGTTCTGAACATCCGCATGAGGCACAATCGCCTGAGGTCATTGATTTCATATCAATGAGTTCCAAGAATACGAAAGGCAGATAACCATGGCCGAACAACAAACACTCGCTGATTTAAAAAATGTCATTTCTGGTACGCCAGCCGCTGAAGGCGGCGCCGCACCTGCCGCTGAAGCCGCGCCGCTCCCAGAGCCAAAGATTGACGATCTTGGCCGTGCCTATGCGACAGGTAAGCGTAAGAACTCAATCGCGCGCGTATGGATTAAGCCCGGCAACGGCAAGATCACTATCAATGGCCGTGATCAGGAAGTTTACTTCGCGCGCCCCGTTCTGCGTCTTATTATTCGTCAGGCTTTTGAGGTTGCTGACCGTGTTGATGGCTATGACGTTGTGGCCACTGTAAAGGGCGGGGGCTTATCCGGTCAGGCCGGCGCCGTACGTCATGGCATCACTAAAGCCCTTACATATTACGAGCCCGCTTTGCGCGCACCGCTAAAGGCTGCTGGCTTTATCACGCGCGATTCACGCGTTGTGGAACGTAAGAAATACGGTAAGGCGAAAGCCCGTAAGAGCTTCCAGTTCTCTAAGCGTTAAGCTGTTACCCATCATTTGGGTGTATTATCAAGGCGCTTCGGGAAACCGGGGCGCCTTTTTCATGGGAAGAGCATATGTCAGATGTCATTAAACGCGCGGCAATTTTAGGAGCGTCAGGATACACAGGCGCAGAAGCGGCGCGGCTTATTCTGGGGCACCCGCGTCTCACGCTTACAGCGCTTACTGGGCATAGCCGCGCCGGCGAAGCTTACGGGGCGATCTATCCTCATATGGCAAGTCTGAATCTGCCGGATGTCGTCAAAGCCGATGAGATTACATGGGAGGAGATCGATGTTGTTTTTGCTTGCCTGCCGCACGGCGCAAGTCAGGACACGATTGCTGGGATCGCCGATAAGGTTGAAACTGTGATCGATCTTTCGGCCGATTTTCGGCTGCGTGATGCTGACCTATACGCGCAGACCTATGGCCGTAGTCATGACCATGCGGAACTTCTCGAAGGGGCGGTTTACGGGCTAACGGAATATGTGCGGGATGATCTGCGGGGGGCTAAGCTCGTCGCTTGTCCAGGCTGCTATCCCACGTGTAGCCTCTTGGCGCTATTGCCGGCTGCGGAGCAAGAGTTGATCGAGATGGAGAATATCATCATTGATGCCAAATCTGGCGTAACAGGGGCTGGGCGTAAGGCAAGCCAAGCGCTAGCCTATAGCGAGCTTTCCGACGGGGCCCACGCCTACGGTGTTGGAACGCATCGTCATGCCCCAGAGATTGATCAGATCCTCAGCCGCCGCACGGGTAAGGATGTTGCGGTTACCTTTACGCCGCATCTGGTGCCCATGAACCGGGGAATGATTGCAACATGCTATGTTCAACTCAGCGGCGGCGTCAGTGCGCGCGACCTTCATGCCTCGTATGTTACACGTTATGAAAATGAGCCGTTCGTCTATGTCGAAGATTTCGGAACGGCGCCGCAAACTCGCCATGTGCGCGCGAGTAATCATGCGCGAATCGGTATTTTTGCTGACCGTATTGCGGGCCGCGCGATTATTATCAGCGTGATTGATAACCTCACAAAAGGCTCCAGCGGCCAAGCCGTGCAAAACTATAATGCCGTGCAGGGATGGGAGGAAACGCTGGGCCTGAGTGGGCAGGCGGTATTCCCTTAGGCCCAGCCTGTATTTTGTGCGGGCGGGCAGCGCAGGTGAACAACATATTCCAATTTCGTAATAAACTGTGATCGAGGTTTTACCCCGCATCCGGGCGCCCTTATGTATAGTCTGAATGTCGGGAATTGGAGATCACTATGAAACGGCCATTATTGACCCTCTTTGCAGCTTTTGCCTTAACGGCCTGCGCGACTGGACCATCCGCTTATGGCCCCGCGCTCGGGAGTGATCTTGGTTTTCGTAATACCAAGATTGAAAACGATCGATTCCGTGTCTCCTATACTGCGCGGACTGCCGATGAAGCGCATAGTTTTGCCCTGCTACGCGCCGCCCAAATTGCTGAGGCCGAAGGCTATAGCCATTTCAAGGTTATTGGCGGACAAGCCTTTGATAACGGCCAAAGGCCACCAATCTCGTCCAATATTGGTATAGGGATTGGCGGCGGCTATGGCCGCGGTTCACGGACGCATCTTGGGCTTGGCGTTCATGATGTCGCCCGCGTGATTGAGGGCAGCAAAGTCACGGAGAACATTGAAATCATTTTGCAAAATAGCGGTAGTCGTGATCCAAATGTCTATGATGCGAAAAGCGTCGCTGCAAATATCCGTCCCGCCGTTTTCAAATAATCCAAATCAGCCATGGCTAGACAAATATCATAGGCGCGTTAAACCGCTCCTATGGATTATGATGTTTTCAACGGTGACGCCGACGGGATTATCTCCCTTCTTATGCTTCGCCGCGCAGACCCGCGCGCAGCCGAACTTGTCACAGGGCGTAAGCGCGATATCGCGCTCCTTGAGCGCATAACCGCAAAGGCTGGTGACCGGTTAACCGTTCTTGATATATCCATGAAAACTAACGGAGCTGCGCTGCGCGAAATCCTTGCCAGCGGCGCTCATGTTTTTTACGCAGATCATCATAATGCGGGCGACATTCCTGAACATGAAAACCTCACCGCATTGATAAACACCGCGCCAGAGGTTTGCACGGCAGTCCTTATCGATGAGCATCTTGGCGGCGCTTTTCGGGCTTGGTGCGTGACGGCCGCCTTTGGCGATAACTTTCCAGCTATGGCACATCGTTTGGCTGTGGGTCGTAATCTTCCGCTGGCAAAACTGGATGAGCTTGGGGTGTTGGTAAATTACAATGGTTATGGCGGCTCACTTGCTGATCTTATTTTCCATCCCGCAGAACTCTACCGTGAGCTTTGCGTCTTTGATACGCCTATGGAATTTCTGGAAAAAAAATCGAGAATATTCAGAGAGCTACAATCTGGATTTAAACAAGATATGGCAAGCGTATCAAAAGCGAAAGTTCTTGAAAGTAGCCAAATCGGCGTGGTGATTGGTCTTCCTGATAGCGCGGCCTCACGCAGGGCATCTGGAACATATGGGAATCAGCTTGCGCAGGAAAATCCTGATCGAGCTCATGCGATTTTAACGCGTCAAGAAACAGAAGCTGGTGATGGATACCTCGTGAGCATTCGCGCGCCGCTAAGTGCGCGGACTGGAGCTGATAGCCTAGCGCTTCAATTTCAAACTGGCGGCGGCCGCGCTGCGGCGGCAGGCATTAATCATCTTCCAGAGCGCGATCTACAGGACTTCATTCGCGCATTTCGGTCGGCGTTCTAGCGGGTTATTTCAACATCTCGGCCGGAAGCCATGTCGCAAGCTCAGGCATGAGCACGACCAGCATGATTACAAAAAACTGTATGGCAATAAATGGCAGCACACCCTTGTAAAGTGCGGGTGTTGTGACTTCGGGCGGGGCAACCCCGCGCAGGTAAAACAAGGCAAAACCAAAAGGCGGCGTCAGGAAGCTGGTTTGTAGATTAAGCGCCATCAAAATGCCTAGCCAGATCGGATCCATACCCATAGCGAGCAGAGGCGGGGCGACAAGCGGGACGACCACAAAGGTGATTTCTATGAAATCCAAAAAGAATCCCAGCACGAACATCACTAACATAACGAGCGCGAGCGCGCCCCATTTGCCGCCCGGTGCAAGCTCTAGGAAACGACCAACCAGTTCATCTCCGCCAAAGCCGCGAAACACCAGAGAAAACACAGTTGCGCCGATCAAAATAACAAAGACCATTGAGCTGATATGTAGAGTGGTGCGGGAGACATCGCCCAAGGTTTTATCCCCTATGAGTGGGCGCATGGCCAGCGCCGTCCCGATCAGGGCAAGGCCTGCAAATAAGAGCGCCGCACAAACGGCGGCACGTTCACTGATCTGCCACTGGTTTTGATGAAAGCGCATATCAATGCCCGTAAGATCAATCAGCACAAGCGCGATCAATGCCGCTGCGGCGGCAAGCGCTCCTTTCCGAGCGGCTCCATTTGGCGCAATGCGGTAGGCTGCCAGCAAGATCGCACCCAGCGCGCCAAGCGCCGCGCCGCGTGTGGGCGTGGCATAACCGGACAAAATAGAGCCAAGCACTGCAAATATCAGAAAGATCGGCGGCAGCATTGCCTGCAGCGTGCGGCGCAAAAACACCCATGGATTAACCCCGCTGGGCCACGGCTGGGCGGGGGCGAGACTGGGTTTAAAAAACGCCGCCGCCGCAATATACAGCGCATAGAGCATCACAAGAATGAGGCCGGGGATGAGCGCCCCGGCAAATAAATCTCCAACGGAAATGACACCATTGCCGAGCAAGCCATGACTGCGTTGCGCCTCCTGATAGGCATTTGATATTTGATCTCCGAGGATCACCAGTACAATCGAGGGCGGAATGATTTGGCCGAGTGTTCCTGATGCTGCAATGGCGCCGGAGGCAAGAGATGGCGCGTAATTTCGCTTTAGCATTGTCGGGAGCGACAAAAGTCCCATGGTAACAACTGTTGCGCCGACAATACCCGTAGAGGCGGCCAAGAGCGCGCCGACAAAAATCACAGAGATACCCAGCCCGCCTCGAAGAGATCCAAATAAATCCCCCATGGCCTCCAGTAAGTCTTCGGCAATTCGGGATTTTTCTAGCATCACCCCCATGAAAACAAATAAGGGCACAGCAATCAGAATTTCCCGCGTTATCAGCGGATAAATCCGTCCCGGCAAAGCCGAGAGGAAAGCGGCGTCAAATGTGCCTGTTGCCGTGCCAATCGCGGCAAAAATAAGCGACACGCCCGAGAGGGTGAAGGCGACGTTATAACCCCCCATCAGCCCTGCACAGGCAAACCCGAACATTAAAAGCGAGAGAAGCTCCGGTGTGCTCATGAGAGCTCTTTCCTCGCCGCCGCAGTCCCTCCGTGCGCCGTCTGTTTATGAGTGTCTCGCGCGGGAAAAAGCGGCGGGGTATGGGCGGGGCGTGGTGGCCGAGTTTTACCTTCTAAGCACATAGCGGCGCGCAGAGAGATCGACAATCCTTGCGCGATCATCGTCAGGCAGAATATTGGTATGAGTGTTTTGAGCAGGAATACCCCCCGAATACCGTCATTTTCATTGCTGCCTTCAAATATACGCCAGCCGAAATTCACAAAGCTCTGACTGTTCCACAAGATGGTCAGCGTGACGGGCAGTAGGAACACATAATATCCGATTATATCGACCCGCGCCCGAGCTTTGTCACTCATACGAGAGTGAAAAATATCAACCCTTACATGCTGCCCCGCCAGCAAGGTAGCCGCCGCGCCAAGCATAATAGTGGAGGCGTGGAGGTAAGCCGCGCTCTCGGAGAGTTTAGTCCAGCTCAACCCAAAAATTGATAAAGCAAAAACCGAAAACGCCACGGAAATTACAAGGAATGGCATCGCCCATTTCGTAATTTCGCCAAGCCTGTATGATAGCCCATCAATGATCGTTATGAGGTCTTCGCTTATAAGAGTAAGCCGCTTCGAGTTTGGCCAAAACAAATAGACTAACGGTAATAAGAGGACCGGCAAAAATATCCAGCCTATGCCCTTTAGGGCCAGCGCAAATGTGTCAATCATTTAAGCGCGTCCAGCGCAATTTTGCGCGCAGAGATAAACTCTCCTTCGCTGATTTCTGTCCATCCACGAGAGCTGGCTCTCGCCTTGTGATAGCTATCATAAATCCGCTGGGTGAGGGGATCAGACGTGCCGAGTTCGGCCACGACTTCTTCGCTTATTTGCCCAATGCGCGCCATAATTTCATCGCTAAAGCGGCGCGGGATAATGCCGTGATCTCGCTTTAAGGTCTCAAGCGCAAGGCCGTTGCGGTAGCTATATTCACCAAGGCTCCAGTCATTAGCGTGAGCACAGGCATATTTTATTATCGCTTGTTCAGAGGCCGTGAAATCATTCCATACGTCAAGATTAATGCCAATCGCAAGCGAGGCGCCGGGTTCGTGAAATCCTAAAGAATAATAATAGGGTGCCTCTCGGTAAAAGCCCAGCGCAATATCATTCCATGGACCTACCCATTCCGTGGCATCAATCGCGCCTGATTGCAGGCTTTGATATATTTCACCGCCTGATATCGCGACCGATGCCCCGCCAAGTCGCCGGATGACTTCACCGGCTAGGCCGGGTATGCGCATTTTCAAGCCCTTAAAGTCTTCAAGACTATTGATTTCGCGTTTAAACCAGCCGCCCGCTTGATGGCCAGTATTACCGGCTTGAAAGGCTTTGATGTTAAATTTCGCGGACAGCTCATCCCAGAGCGCTTGCCCCCCGCCGTGATCAATCCAGCCCATTAACTCCGCCGCAGTCATGCCCATGGGCACGGCGGTGAAAAAGGAAAAGCCTTTGGATTTTCCTTGCCAGTAATATTCGGCCGCGTGATACATATCTGCGGCGCCTGTTGATGTCGCGTTAAAACACTCGAGCGCGCCGACAAGCTCTCCGGCTGCATAGACTTTGACATCAAGCGCCCCCCCGCTCATCTCGCTGACGGCTTTGGCGAAGTAATTTGGCATTTGCCCAAGGCCCGGAAAGTCTTTTGGCCAGCTCGTTGCAAGGCGTAATTGCCGCCGGTTTTTAGAAATTGAAGGAGCACCAAGATCGCTCCTTTTCCCCGCGGCATTTGCGGATTTTTGACCGCCCGCTTTCCCTGCGAGAACACCTGCCACAGCTCCGCCTGTGGCGGCGGCGGCGGCGGCGGTTAGAATATCCCTGCGTTTGACCACGCGAATCCCCTTTGGTTTTAAGGGAGTGTAGGCTCAGGCTTAATCGATGTCGAGATAGCGCCAGCCATTTGCGCCCAAAATTTCAGCCGGTTTAAAACGCGCCTTGTAATTCATCTTGGGGCTATTATCGACCCAATAGCCAAGATAAAGATGCTGCATGTTTTCCATCTGGCAACGATCAATGGCGTCAAGAATCATATAATTGCCAAGGCTTCGGCGAGGCATATCGGGATCAAAAAAACTATAAACCATAGACAGCCCATCTTGCAGAACGTCTATCAAAACCGCAGCGACAAGTCTGCCTTCCGCATCGCGATATTCGGAAATTTCCGTATCTGATGCGCATTGCTCTACCATCATTTCATAGCGGTAAAAATCCATATCTGACATGCCTCCGCCGGGATGGCGTGCGTTCAAATATCGCTGGAGCAGGGCAAATTGTTCAGTCGTCGCTAAGGGCTCTTCACTTGAACGCGTCAGATCGCTATTGGCCGCCAAAATGCGCCGGAAGGATTTACCTGCAACAAAATCCGGCGCGACAATGCGCAAGGATTTACACTCGCGACAGGCCTCGCAGGCGGGCCTATAAATCACATTTTGCGAGCGGCGAAAGCCGGCGTGGGTCAAATAATTATTTAAGTGAGAGCCGGATAAAGGGTCAAGCTGAGTGAATATCTTGCGCTCCATCTTCCCATCAAGATAGGGGCACGGTGAGGGAATTGTCAGATAGAACTGCAATCTATTCGGATCAAAGGGCCGAGTCATAGGGTTTTATACCAAAGGAATTTCAATTAGACATTAAAAAACACGGGTATTAGCAGTGAGTAACTGATCCATATCAAGGCCATGAGAGGCAGACCAAATTTGCTGAAATCCAAGAATGTATATCGGCCCGGTGACATCACGAGCAAATTGGTCTGATAGGCAATTGGCGTTGCAAAACAGCAATTGGCCGCAAAGATTACGGTCAAAACGAGTACGGTTGGGTCAATGCCGGTCTGCGCAGAAATCGAAAGAGCTATGGGCGCAAAGATGAGCGCTGTTGCACTATTGGACAATATATTTGTCATCAGGGCGATGACGAGAAAAATAGCGGAAAGCAGGATTTGGTTCCCGTATGGCGCAAATATGTTGACCGTTTCTTGGGCAATAAAGCCCGCGCCTCCCGAGCGTTCCAGCGCAAGCCCCATCGCAAAGGCGGCCCCGATTAATAGGAATATGCGAATATCAAGCGCGCGCACAGCTTGGCGTATGTTCAGACACCCCGAGGCAATCATCGCAAGCGCCCCACAAAGGGCTGCGATTTCTATCGGCAGTGCCGAGGTTGCGGCAAGGCCAATGGTGGCCGCGAAAATAAGCCGAGCAAAAAATGATTTTCGAATATCCGGCAACTCTGCCGTTGACCAATCCAGCAGCAAAATATCCCGATTGTTGCGCAGGTTTCGCATATCGGCTTCGTATCCAAAGAGCAAAAGGACATCCCCTGCCTCTAGACGTATGTCGAGCATACGTTTTCGGATCATTCGGGATCGCCGCTGAATTCCGAGCACCAGACATCCCGTTTGCCGCCGAAATCCAATTTGTTCGATATTTCGGCCAATCATGCGCGAGCCAGGGGCGACGACAGCTTCACTAATAACGATCGGGTCGGAGCTATCGCTATCGCGCGAGGATTCATGAAATCCTGCGATATTGAGCATGCCTTCAAGATATCGCGGGTTTGTGGAGAGTAGTTTTGAGAGCCGTTCACGCGTTGCCGCAACGATGAGGACATCACCTACTTGCAGGCTTTCTTCAAACGGCGGGAGAAAACTTTGTTCCCCGCGCTGCACCATGCGAACGGTCACATTCGCAAGCGCGGGGTAAAGGCCAGCGACGGGTTTCACATTCGCTAGCGGGTGATTTTTCGTTACCCGAATCTGAGCGATATATTGCCGTCCCGAGTCAGATAATTCTTCTTCGAGCGATCCACGCGCGGGAAGCAGTATAGGAGAAAATATGATAATATAGAGTGCCCCAATTGCCGCAAGGACAAGGCCGGGCCCCGTTTGTTCAAAAAAACCTAAGCTTTCATCTGAGAAACGCGTCAGGACATCATTGACCAGAAGATTAGTGGAGGATCCAATGAGCGTCGTCATCCCTGCGAGTATACAGATAAAGCTGAGCGGCATCAGATAAAGAGAGGCCGGGGTGCGTGAACGCGCGGCCATGGCCGTAAGGACAGGAATAAACATGACAACGACTGGCGTGTTATTCATAAACATTGAAACCCCAAAGGCGAGGGCAAAGACAACCGCGAGCGTCCGGCGGGGGCGTTTTGTCAGGGAGTGGTTAATACGGACAATCGGCCCCTCTAGGGCGCCCGTATGAAACATGCCTTGGCCGATCACCAATAGGGCCATGATGGTAATAAGGGCAGGGGCCGCAAAACCGGAGAGAAGACTGGCGGTGCCTAGCTCCGCGCCATTTTGCAAGGGGAAGATATGAAAGAACACCAGCAGTGCGGTGACTATCCCCAAAGAGATGGCTTCAATCGAAAAGCGCTCACGAAAATATAGCCCTACAGCGACAGCGACAAGCGCTATTGTCGCCCACATTTGCCACGTTACGTCCCAAGAGGTTTGCGTAATTTGATAAGCCAACTCAACCATTGACGCGCCTAGCTGGGGTAATCAGAGCGGTGTTATGCGTAAATTTAGCTATGGTGATCCCTCCGAGTATCCAGCCTAACATGTTGCGCTGGCCGTGAATAGCGATATGGAGGGGTCAGAAAAATTTTTAACGAGGATAAATCATGAAATTGGCATTCTTGGGGTTGGGCGTGATGGGCTTTCCGATGGCCGGGCATTTGGCGAGTGCTGGACATGAGGTAACAGTCTGGAACCGGACGGGAAGCAAGGCCCGCGCATGGGCGAGCGCCAATCAAAGCGGCCAATCAGCGCCTTCCGTTGAGGCCGCCGTCTCCGGTGCGCAGGCGGTGATGATGTGCGTCGGGGATGATCCCGATGTGCTGGAGGTAGCTGCGCCCGCGATTGCCGCTATGCCCAAGGGCGCGCTTTTGATTGATCATACCACTGCCTCGGCGGAGTGTGCACGAAAGGTCTATGCCATGGCAAAGGCGGCGGGCATTGGCTTTATTGACGCGCCGATTTCCGGCGGGGAGGCGGGCGCTATCAATGGGCAACTCACCATAATGTGCGGCGGCGATGAGGCGGACTATGCGCGCGCCGTGCCACTCATGCAGCCCTATGCCAAAGCCACCAAACGCCTCGGCAAGAGCGGAGCAGGGCAGCTTACTAAAATGGTCAATCAAATCTGCATCGCGGGCATAATTCAAGGCCTCGCGGAGGGCGTCAACTTCGCGCAGAAAGCCGGTCTTGATGTCGCGGACGTTGTTGACGCCATAGGCAAAGGCGCGGCGGCAAGCTGGCAAATGCTCAACCGCGCGGAGACCATGGCTAAAGATGAATATGAATTCGGCTTTGCGGTCGACTGGATGCGCAAAGACCTAGGCATAGCTATCCGCGCCGGCGAGGCCATAGGCGCAGACCTTACCCTTACCAAGCAGGTCGACCAATATTACGCGGAAGTGCAGGATATGGGCGGCAACCGCTGGGATACGTCAAGCTTGCTTAAGCGACTTAACTAACAGAGGATATGCTTAACGTCTTAGGACTCGTTTAGCCATTCGGCGACTCGCGGGGCGAAATATGTGAGGATCCCATCACAGCCGGCGCGTTTAAAGGCCATGAGGCTCTCGAGGATCACGCGCTGCTCCTCCAGCCAGCCGTTTTGCGCGGCGGCCATGATCATCGCATATTCGCCGCTGACCTGATAGGCATAGGTTGGCACGGAAAACTCGTTTTTCACGCGGCGGCAAATATCAAGATAGGGCAGGCCGGGTTTGACCATGACCATATCCGCGCCTTCCTCAATATCCATGGCGACTTCGCGCAGAGCTTCATCACTATTTGCAGGGTCCATTTGGTATGTGCGCTTATCACCCGTCAGCGCAGTTGCCGAGCCTATAGCGTCGCGATAGGGGCCGTAAAAGGCAGAGGCATATTTGGCCGCATAGCTCATGATCATGACATCACTATGACCGGCTTTATCAAGCGCGGCGCGCACCGTGCCAATACGTCCGTCCATCATATCGGAGGGGGCGACAATATCTGCGCCGGCCTCCGCCAGCATAACGCCGACATCGGATAGCGCGCCGAGCGTCGGGTCATTTAGGATTTCCCCGCCGTGGAGCAATCCGTCATGGCCGTGATCCGTATAAGGATCGAGCGCTACGTCCACGATAACGCCAATTTCCGGCACAGCGGCTTTCACCGCTTTCACCGCCCGCGGGACGAGGCCGTCTGGATTGGAGGCTTCGCTGCCCGCCGCGTCTTTGAGCTTTGGATTGATGTGGGGGAATAAGGCAATGGCAGGAATTCCGAGCGCGCGCGCGCGCTTAGCTTCACGTACGATCTCATCAAGATTGACGCGGTCTACCCCCAGCATAGAGGGGACGGGCGTGCGGTTTTTTTCGCCGTCCGAGAGGATAATCGTCCAAATCAGGTCATCCGTGCTCAGGCTATTCTCGCGCACCAATCGGCGCGACCATTCGGCGCGGCGGGTTCTTCGCAGGCGGCTTGTTGGAAATGAAGGCACAAAGTGCTCCCTAACTATATGTATTCATTATTTTCCTTGTGCCCTTATAGAGCATAAGCGGGAAATTATACATAAAATATGATTCTCGCACGCTGCGGCGATTGTGCATTGGTGTTTTGACTGTGTTTCGTGTATACGATCCGCACTTAAGAGGTGTTTTTATGAGCGCGGACAGCCCTATAAATTACAGCGACCATTTTCGCGCTGCCGTTGACGGTGTTCGCAGCGAAGGACGCTACCGCGTGTTTCAGGATATTCGCCGCAAATGCGGGGCATTTCCCAATGCAACTTGGTATCCCGATGCGCTGACAGAACGTCAGGTCGTTGTCTGGTGCTCTAATGATTATCTCGGCATGGGACAAAATGAATGCGTGATCGAAGCCGTGAAGTCTGCGGTGGATCAGGCAGGTACAGGCTCTGGCGGGACGCGCAATATCTCCGGCACAACCCATTACCATGTGCAGCTAGAGAAAGAGCTGGCTGATCTGCACCAAAAAGACGCGGCACTTGTGATGACTTCGGGCTATGTTGCCAATGAGGCCACGCTTGGTGTGATGAGTAAGATTTTGCCCGGCTTGATTATATTTTCTGATGAAAAGAACCACGCCTCTATGATTTCGGGCATTCAACGTGCGCAGAAAATAGGGGTCTGCGAAAAACGTATCTTCAAGCATAATGATCTGGCTGATCTTGAGGCGCAGCTTATGGCCGCGCCCGCTGGCGTGCCTAAGCTCATTGCCTTTGAGAGCGTGTATTCAATGGACGCCGATATTGCGCCAATCAAAGAGATTTGTGATCTTGCCGACAGGTATAATGCCTTGACCTATATTGACGAGGTACACGCGGTAGGAATGTATGGGCCAAAGGGCGGGGGCATATGCGAAGCCCGGGGCCTGATGGACCGCGTTGACATTATACAAGGCACGCTCGCGAAGGCTTACGGCATGATTGGCGGGTATATCGCTGCGGACACCTATATTACCGATGCTGTGCGCTCGCTTGCCTCCGGCTTCATTTTTACAACATCCATCCCGCCCAGCACGGCGGCTGGTGCGCTGCGGTCTGTGAAGGTCCTGAAAGTTTCGCCGCAAATGCGGGAAAAGCATCAGGAGCGCGCCAACGCGCTGAAGGCGCGTTTTCGGGCGGCTGGCTTCCCCTTCATTGACGGTGCAACGCACATCGTGCCGCTTATGATCGGCGACCCCGTGAAATGTAAAGCGATCTCAGATGTGCTCATTCAGCGCTTCGGCCTTTATGTGCAGCCGATTAATTTTCCTACTGTGCCGCGCGGTACGGAGCGCCTGCGCTTTACGCCTAGCCCTTTCCACACGGACGCCATGATAGAGGCGCTAATGGAGGCATTGAATATCATATGGGCAGAATTTGACCTAGAACGCGTCAAAGCGGCCTAGGCGCATATTGAACATTGCGAGTCGCTGCGTTGATGGTTAAGAGGTCCCCCCGTTTATCAAGGAGTTTGCCATGAGTGCCGCAGCTAATGATTCCACCGCCCACCTAGGCAATTATTTCACGCAAAGCCTCAAGGACCGTGATCCAGATCTCTTCGCATCGATGCAAGACGAATTAGATCGCCAGAAGCATGAGATTGAGTTAATCGCATCGGAGAATATCGTTTCAAAAGCGGTCCTCGAAGCTCAGGGCTCCGTGCTCACAAATAAATATGCGGAGGGCTATCCGGGGAAACGCTATTACGGGGGCTGCCAACATGTTGATGTTTCAGAGCAGCTTGCGATTGATCGCGCCTGCGAATTGTTTGATTGCGGCTTTGCGAATGTGCAGCCCAATTCGGGTAGCCAAGCCAATCAAGGCGTTTTTCTTGCACTCCTGCAGCCCGGCGATACGATTTTGGGTATGGATTTGGCGTCTGGCGGTCATTTGACGCACGGCGCGCCGCCAAATATGTCAGGGAAGTGGTTCAACGCGGTAGCTTATGGCGTTCGGGAAGATACTCACCTGATTGATTACGATCAGGTCGAAGTCCTCGCGCTAGAACATAAGCCAAAGCTCATTATTTGCGGCGGCTCGGCTTACTCCCGCCAAATTGATTTTGCGCGGTTCCGCCAGATCGCTGACAAGGTCGGCGCCTATCTGCATGTAGATATGGCGCATTTCGCGGGGTTAGTCGCAGGCGGAACGCATCCATCGCCTTTTCCTCATGCCCATGTCGCCACGACAACAACACATAAAACGCTGCGCGGCCCGCGCGGCGGCATGATCCTAACGAACGATGCGAAGCTTGCTAAAAAATTCAATTCTGCGATTTTCCCGGGACTTCAAGGTGGTCCGCTCATGCATGTGATCGCAGGCAAGGCCGTTGCCTTTGGCGATGCTCTGCGGCCAGAATTCAAAGCCTATGGCCAAGCGGTGATAGATAATTGCCGCGCCATGGCCAGTGCCCTCGTGGAGGCCGGATATGCGGTCGTCACCGGCGGAACAGATACCCATCTTGCGCTTATCGATCTCTCTCCAAAAGGGGTGAAAGGCAATGCAGCCGAGAAAGCGTTGGGCCGTGCCTATATTACCTGTAATAAAAATGGCATTCCGTTTGATAAAGAAAAGTTCACGGTGACTTCGGGCATTCGCGTGGGGTCGCCCGCGGGGACTACTCGCGGATTTGGCGTAGCAGAGTTTCGAGAGATCGGGCAGCTTATGGCCGAAGTGCTCGACGCGCTCGCTGAAGACCCTAACGGCAATCCCGACGTTGAGGAAAGCGTAAAGCAGCGCGTGAAAGCGCTGACTGCGCGTTTCCCAATCTATGAAGGTTAAGCGGGGATTTAGCTTTTAGTAAAAACAACGTTCCTACTTATGAGGCGAGAAAGTTCCTGCGAACTAATCCCGGCTTCGAGCAAGATATTTTCTGTATCGGCGCCTGAATCTGAGATTTTAAAATCAGGTTCTTTATGTCTAGACCCAAAGATGGGGATGGTTCTGGGGTGTGTCAGGCCTCCAAGGTTTTTAAGGCCGCCGCGTGCGATATTCTGGGGATGCGAGGCGGCTTCCTCGTAATCCAACACGGGCGTTACGCAGGCATCTAGTCCGTCGAATATTGAGGCCCATTCATCACGCGTCTTTGCGGCGAATGTGATTTCCAAAAGATTATGTTGAGCCGCACGTTTGGAGGGATCATGCTGATGACCGTAACTCTCTGGATCGATTTCTAATGTGTCGAGCATGAGTTTAAAGAATTGCGGTTCTAAACATCCAACCGCCATAAACTTATCATCAGCCGTCCTATAACAGCGATAATAGGGCATGCCGCCGTCCAGCAAGTTGCTTTCTCTTTGGGTCGTCCATATAGATGAGGCAGAAAGCGTGTAGAACATGCCCATAAGTGAGGATGTTCCGTCGAGGATAGCGGCGTCAACAATGTCGCCTTTACCCGTCTTCTCGGCCTGTAAAAGCGCGGACAATACTCCCATAACTAAAACCATAGATCCGCCCCCATAATCGCCCACAAGGTTTAATGGGGGCATAGGGGGCTCGCCGTCTTTTCCCATGGCATGCAGCGCCCCTGTGATAGAAATATAGTTGATATCATGCCCCGCCATTTTCGCCCACGGGCCGGTCTGACCCCAACCTGTCATGCGTGCGTAAATGAGTTTTGGGTTGACCTTATGACAATCTTCTGGCCCCACGCCGAGGCGGTCCGTTACGCCTGGGCGATTACCTTCGATAAGGATATCTGCGGTTTCAACAAGTTTAAGGACGACGTCCGAAGCCCCTTCAGCACGAAGATTAAGAACCACCGAGCGTTTGCCGCGTTTGTCTATAGACTTAGGGGATAGGCTGGCGATAGTGTTGGTTTGAGGGCGCTCCACACAGATAACCTCTGCACCAAGATCGCTGAGCAATTGAGCCGCATATGGACCCGGACCGATACCGGCCAGTTCGATAACTTTATACCCCGTAAGTGGACCTGACATAAATTATCCTTGTGCTAAAATGGGCTGCGGTAATTTTGAGAAAGATATCCCGGCCAATAGCAAGCGTTCGAGTGCTTTTCTACACCAGCAAACATAATCATAGATTAATTGATATAGATGGTGCCCGAACCTGGATTTGAACCAGGGACACACGGATTTTCAATCCGTTGCTCTACCAACTGAGCTATTCGGGCGGCTGAGGTGGAAATATTATGTGAATATCACCGTTCAGTGCGGCGCGTTATAGGACAGGGTTAACCTGCTGTCTATGACAAGTTTACGCAAAAATCGGATAAATTTCTGGCATAATAAGGCACTTATTTCAGGGGCGCACCACGCGGGTTTTATTTGCACTTGCGATTAATTCGCAGTAAGGGGGCCTATGACCCATCCTTCCACTTCACCCGTTACATTACGAAATCTTGCCAGAAATGAACGCGCGATTGTGAGTGGTTTCAACGAGGCGGAAACTATGCTTGTGACCCGTCTTCGCGAGATTGGCTTTGCTGAGGGTGATCCTGTGCAGGCGCTTCATTTTGGACTGTTTCAGCGTAATCCCATGACGGTGCGGCTAAACGGTGCTTTGATTGCGCTGCGAAGCGGCGAAGCCCGCTGCGTATATATTACGCGGGAGGAGCGCTAGTGCCCGCGGGCGACCACAGCGGCACGGCAACCCTTAATGTAGCCGCCGCCCGAGACAGGCAACCAGTCCGCTTGGCATTATTGGGCGCGCCTAATTGCGGCAAAACTTCACTCTTTAATGCCCTCACTGGCGGGCGGGCCAAGGTGGCCAATTATCCAGGCGTTACTGTTGAGTATAGAAAGGGCGGGGTTGAGACTGGGGACGGGCAAAGCGCCGAACTCCTTGATTTGCCGGGCGTGTATGGGGATTGCGGACACAGCATGGATGAGCGGGTCACCATTGACGCAATTCGCGGCAAAATTGACGGAGAGCGCGTGCCAGACGGCATTATTTTTGTCCTCGACGCAAGTAATATCACCACCCATTTGCACAATGTTCTGCAAGCCAAAAATTACGGCCTGCCCATGGTGCTGGTTTTGAACATGATGGATATGGCGGCCCGAGACGGTTTGGAGATAGATATAGCGGCGTTGCAAGATCAGCTTGGCATTCCTGTGGTGTCCTGCGTAGCGGTGCGTAGTGCGGGCCGGGCTCTTTTGATGGATTATCTACAGCATTGGCTCAAACCGCTTTCGCGCGGGGAGGGCGTGCAGCCAGCGCCGCACGATCTGCCTCTTAAAGACTTGCAAGCGCAGGCACGCGCGATCACACGGCAGACCGTCACGCGCAGCTTCTCGGCTGCAACAACCACCGAGAAAATCGACCGCATCACCCTGCATCCCATAATTGGTCCATTTATTCTGGCCGCACTTTTGTTTGTGATGTTTCAAGCGGTCTTCGCTTGGGCGGGGCCGATAATGGATGCTATTCTTGGTTTGATAGAGTGGCTCAAAGGCCTTGTGGAGGCGGCGCTCCCGGATAGCTGGCTTAGGAGCTTGATCGCCGATGGGATAATTGAAGGCGTGGGCGCGGTGATTGTCTTTTTGCCCCAAATATTGATCCTGTTTGCGTTTATTCTTGCGCTAGAGGCGTCCGGCTATATGGCCCGAGCGGCGTTCCTAATTGATACGCTCATGGCCAAGGTGGGTTTGAACGGACGGGCCTTTATCCCGCTCCTTTCGAGTTTTGCTTGCGCCATTCCGGGAATTATGGCGGCGCGGACGATTGAGAGCGAGCGGGACCGATTGACAACAATCCTGATAGCCCCCCTAATGACCTGTTCGGCGCGATGGCCGGTTTATCTTTTGGTGATTGCCGCTTTCATTCCGAATTCAAAAGTTGGACCTTTTGGTCTGCAAGGTCTGGTCGGCTTTGGCCTCGTGATCGTGGGCGTGGTCTTCGCATTGCTTGCAGCTTTTGTGCTGAAGCGGACGTTGACGAAGGGGGCAAAACCGTCTTTGCTCCTTGAGCTTCCCAGCTATAAAATGCCCGTATTAAAGGACTATTTCTTAGGCCTTTGGGAACGCGCCAAGATTTTTATTCACCGCGCTGGCCGTATTATCTTGCCCGCCTCTATTATCATTTGGTTTCTCTCCAGTTACCCAAATCAAGAAGAAGGTATTCGCGGGACCTATGCAGGTATGATGGGCCGGGTGCTGGAGCCGATTTTCGCGCCGATTGGATTTACTCTAGAGATGGTTATCTCGCTTATTCCTGCGATGGCTGCGCGGGAGGTTGCGGTTAGCTCCCTTGCCACGATTTATGCTCTGGACGGCGCGCAGGCCGAGGACAAACTGGGCGGGCTGATCGCGGCGAGTTGGTCACTTCCAACGGCGCTTGCCTTTTTGGCCTGGTTTGTTTTTGCCCCGCAATGCCTCTCGACGCTGGCGGTGATGCGCAAAGAGACCAATGGCTGGAAATGGCCTCTCTTCGCATTTGCGTATTTAATGGTTCTGGCTTATCTCGCTGCCGGGCTGACCTACCATATTGCCAAAGGATTTGGCCTGTAAATATTCTGTTTGCGTGGGTCGCGGAACACTAATGCTGGCTTCATCCACATTAAACCCGCCCATCGAGGCTAGTTTTCAGTGCTTTATCGTGTAGCCTTCCCCCGAGTCGCCGCCGGAAGCGTTAGAAAACTCGCGGCATGCGGCGCGGTGAATGGTGTAATCAAAAGGGCTTGAAATGGCTGAGCTTTCTAAATCTGAAATTGAACATAAAGCAATGTCGGGCGCAATCGCGGCCTTGTCTATGGATGCTGTGCAAAAGGCAAACTCGGGTCACCCCGGTATGCCTATGGGGATGGCGGATGCGGCGACAGTTCTTTTTTCAAAGTTTTTAAAATTCGATCCCCGAGATCCTGATTGGGCGGACAGAGATCGGTTTATCCTCTCGGCAGGCCATGGCTCTATGCTGCTATATTCGCTGCTCCATTTGACGGGTTATAAGGCGGTATCGCTTGAACAGCTTAAAAATTTCCGCCAGCTCGGGTCAAATACGGCAGGACATCCTGAATATGGACATACGCCGGGCGCGGAGACGACAACAGGCCCGCTCGGACAAGGACTTGCAAACGGGGTAGGGTTTGCACTTGCCGAGCGGCATATGAATGCCCGTTACGGCGACGATATTGTAGATCATTATACCTATGTGATCGCGGGTGACGGATGCCTGATGGAAGGCATCTCCCAAGAAGCCATTGCGCTGGCTGGGCATCTAAACCTCAACAAGCTGATCGTGCTTTGGGATGATAATAATATCTCGATTGATGGCTCCATTGAGCTCTCTGATAGCACAGATCAACATAAGCGGTTTCAGGCTTCGGGCTGGAAGACAATTGCGGTTGACGGCCACAATCCTCGCAAGGTGGCAAATGCACTTCGTGCGGCGCAAAAGTCCGATAAGCCAACTATGATCGCGTGCAAAACGACGATCGGGAAGGGCGCCCCAACCAAGGCGGGAACTGCCAAGGCGCACGGCGCGCCGCTCGGCGATGATGAAATCGACGGCGTTCGTAAGGCTTTGGGCTGGAAACATGCACCCTTTGAAATCCCTGAAGAGGTTTATAAATTTTGGGCCCGTCCGGGGCGCAAAGGACGGCGCGAGAACAAGGCTTGGAAAGCTCGCCTACAAGTACATCCAAAAAAAGGGGATTTTGTCCGCGCGATGGCCGGAAAATTAAATGACGGTTGGAAGGCTGATTTTCAAACCTATAAAGACAGCGTCGCCAAGGAACAGCCGTCGATGGCCACGCGGGTTTCCTCAAATAAGGCGCTGCAAGTTCTTACCGCCTCACTCAGTGATATGATCTCGGGCTCGGCTGATTTGGAAGGATCTAACAAGACCCGCACAAGCTCTACCGTGCCTGACATTCAAGCGGGCGCTTATGGCGGGCGTTATGTCAATTACGGGATCCGTGAACACGCGATGGCCGCCGCTATGAACGGTATGGCGCTGCATGGCGGTATATTGCCTTATGCCGGGACATTTCTCGTCTTTGCGGATTATTGCCGGCCCGCCATTCGCCTATCTGCGCTCATGAAGACCCAAGTCATTTACGTTATGACGCATGATTCTATAGGCGTGGGCGAAGATGGGCCGACCCATCAACCCGTGGAACATGTGGCAAGCCTGCGCGCTATTCCAAATCTACATGTTTTCCGGCCCGCAGACACGTTAGAGACAGCGGAGTGTTGGGAGTTATCCGCAGAACGGCAGACAGGGCCCTCGCTGCTGGCATTGACACGCCAAGGCTTGCCGGCAGTTCGTGATGACGCTTCTCGCAACATGTGCGCGCGCGGCGGGTATGTCCTTAGAGCAGGCAAAGGAGCGGATGACATTGTCTTTCTCGCTAGCGGTTCCGAGGTTCACATCGCCGTAGAAGCCCATGAAATTCTTGAGGCACAAGGTATTTCTGCCCGCGTAGTTTCTATGCCTTGTCTTGACCTGTTCCTAGAGCAAGACGAGAAATACATCCGCTCGGTCATCGGAAAAGATTTGCCCAAAATCGCGATAGAAGCCGGCGTTCGCCAAGGCTGGAGTCCGCTTCTTGACCGCGCAGATGGATTTATTGGTATGAGCGGCTTTGGAGAAAGTGCACCTGGCGCGGCCTTATTTAAGCACTTTGGGATAACCACGGAAGCCATTGTTTCTAAAGCAAAAAATATGCTGGGCAAGTAGGTGAAAGAGCTTCCGGGAGATGTGTTTGTTGGCGGACAAATTGATATTATGACGCTCACGGCCTTGGCCGAGCAAGGGGTGATGAGTTTCATCAACAATCGTCCTGATAATGAGGGCCATTTACAGCCCAGCAGCCAAAGTCTCGAGGCGGCGGCAAAAGAATTGGGGGTAGATTATGTGCATATTCCCATGGCCGGCGGTATTACCGAGCATATGATTGCCTCCAGTATTGAAGCTTATGGGAAAATGCCGCGTCCTATATTTGCCTTCTGCGCGAGCGGAATGCGCTCCGCCGCCTTATGGGGCTTTGCCAATGTTGAGGCACTTGGTGTTGAAAAGACGATGCAGGCCGTTTCCGCTGCTGGATATAACCTCGAACAGCTTCGCATGCCCCTTACGGAATTCCGCGAGCAGCTTGGCTCCGGCTTAGATAAGGCTTAGTCAATGGACAATTAGTCATTCTAGAGGCAGTGATGGCGTAGATAAATGGTAGCGATAATCAGCGAGACGCGCAAATTCGTCGCCTGTTCTTGAATTAATAACCATATGCTGACACTTTGAATTTATGGCCGAGTCGGAACCGACAACATTGCAGGCGCAGTCAAATTCGCCCCGTTCAAGACTATCGCGGCAGTACGGATGGCTCTCAGGCTATTCAGGCGGCGTGTTTACTGATGATTTAGTCGCAGCCATTATCGTAACCATCCTGCTTGTGCCGCAATCTCTCGCCTATGCTTTGCTGGCGGGTCTTCCGCCCCAAGCTGGTATTTACGCGAGTATTTTTCCCCTCGCGGTCTATGCGATTTTAGGGTCCTCTCGGCAACTCTCGGTGGGACCGACGGCTGTGGTGTCTCTAATGACGGCTGCGGCAATTTCGGCGATACCGGAGGGACAGCGGCTTCTGAGTGCTGCAGCGCTTGCGTTGATGACCGGCGGATTTATGCTGGCATTTGGGCTGTTGAGGTCCGGCTTCATCATGAACTTTGTCTCCCGTCCCGTCGTTTCAGCCTATATCACCGGCGCTGGATTATTAATTATAATCAGTCAGTTACGCCATATTTTTGGTGTAGAAGCGGGCGGGCAAACGGCGCTGGCGCTCCTGAGATCCTTATTGGCCGGTTTGTACGATGTCAAAAATGTGGCTCTCTTGATCGGAGGTGTTTCCATCGCCGCGCTGTGGGGCGTTAAGAAGAACCTCAGCTACGTGCTCTACCGCCTTGGAATGAGGCCCGCGACAGCGCGGATTGCGGCTCGAGTCGCGCCGATTTTTGTGGTGATTATTTCCATAGCGCTTAGCGCTGGACTGGATTTATCGGGGAGATATGGCCTTAGAGTTGTCGGCGATATTCCAGCGGGACTTCCGAGCTTTATGGTTCCGCAAATGCCGTTGCCAGCTTTTCAGGCATTGATTGTGCCCGCCCTTGTGATTGCGATTGTAGCCTATGTTGACAGCATGACGATTGCCCAAACCCTCGCGGCGCGATCTCGGACCCGAATTGACGCGGACAAGGAGCTTCTGGGACTTGGGATTTCCAACTTTTTTGCGGGTATGACGGGGGGATACCCCGTAAATGGTAGTCTCTCGCGTTCGGCGGTAAATTTTTCCGCGGGTGCTCAAACACCCATCGCCAGCGTTCTGGCCGCCGTTTTTATGGCTTTGACGGCGCTTCTGCTCACGCCTTTTCTCACAGCCCTGCCGCTCGCGACATTGGCCGCTCTCATCATTGTGGCCTGCTTTTCTATGATGGAGTTTAAAAATTTATGGCGCACATGGGTCTATAGCCGTGCGGACGGATTAACGGCCCTTGCGACATTTCTCTCTGTCTTGCTGCTAGGCGTACAATGGGGCGTGTTGGTCGGGGTTATTCTCGCGATGGCGCTTCATATCAGAGCAACCCTAAAGCCGCATATGGCGCAGGTCGGAAGATTTCCCGGCACGCAGCATTACCGCGATGCTGAAAGATTTAATGTCGAAACCAATCCTGAAGTGCTCACCCTCAGGATTGACGAAAGCCTGTATTACGCCAATGCTCGCTATCTTGAGGATAAGGTTGTTAGGCTCTTGAATGAGAACCCGGAAATGACAGATTTGATCCTTATGTGTCCGGCGGTAAACAAAATTGACGCGAGCGCTCTGGCGAGTCTCCACGAGATCAATAAAAGACTCGGGAGCGCAAATGTTAGGCTTCATATCTCAGAGCTTCATAGCCACGTGCGCGAGCGGTTGCATCGCTCAAGCTTCATAGACCAGCTCTCGGGGCAAATTTTCCTCTCCCAGCACGAAGCCATGGAGGCCTTGCGCCCTGATCCTGATTGGTCGCAATATTCGGATCATATTGATATTCACTGAGGAACCGCGCCCGTTTCGGGAATAAAATTCACTTCCCTAAATGGATTTCCCTTGCTAAGCGAAAAGGGAATAGCACAGCGGCGCGGCATTTTCCTTCTGCGACCTTGCACAAAGAGAGAAACATAATGCCGGATCCTATTGAGTCCGCGGACGGAGGAGAGCCAGATCGGCCCGTCTCCCGAAACCGAAGCCGCCGGCGCTCCAGAAATGGACGTAAGCCAAAAACATACGGGGCCCTTGATTTGGGCACAAATAACTGCCGCCTTCTTATCGCAAAACATTCCGGCTCTGGTTTTCAGGTCGTTGACAGCTACTCCAAGGTCGTAAGGCTAGGGAGAGGGCTTTCGGAATCAGGAGAGCTATCTCAGGAAAGTATGGAGCTTGCCGTTGCCGCGATTGGTGTTTGTGCGCGGAAAATGAAAGCCAAAAACGTTAAACGCTGGCGCTGCGTGGCAACGCAGGCGTGCAGACAAGCCAGTAACGGCGAGGCGTTCCTCAAAGTGGTGAAGGCAGAAACAGGCATTACGCTGGAGGTGATCTCCCCACGCGTCGAATCTCGTCTGGCTGTCATGGGCTGCCTTAACTTGATTGATATGAACAAGGACGTGGTTCTTGTGGTTGATATTGGGGGCGGTTCAACGGAATTGAGCTGGGTAGATGTTCGCCGCTTACGCGAGTCGGATGGCCCCATGCGCGTGCACCGTCCGCCTATCAGTGCTTGGGCCTCTCTACCGATCGGCGTGGTTACGCTATCGGAACAAATCCCCGAAGAAGAAGATCGTACGATTTGGTATCGCAAAATGAAGGACCGCGTACGAGAGTGCCTCCGCGATGCAGGCTGCGAGACGCGATTCATTAACGCCTTCAAGCAAGGGCAGGGGCATTTGATTGGGACGTCTGGGACGATTACGTCGCTGGCGGGGATCCATCTGAAGCTGCCTTACTATCAACGTGACAAAGTTGACGGGCTTTGGATGCCGACAGATGCGGTTGTTTCAATTGCCCGCGATATGGCCTCCCGCAGTATTGATGACCGTGCCAAAGAGCCGTCTATTGGGGAAGATCGTGCCAAGCTTCTTGTGGCGGGCTGCGCAATTACGGATGTGCTATGCGAGCTTTGGCCTTCGGATCGTATCAGGGTGGCAGATCGCGGTCTACGTGAGGGCATGTTGATGGGGTTGATGCAGCAATCACAAAAGCTTTCATATCGGGAAGGAAACGGCGCTGATGGAAACAAAAACACGGCAGCGCCGCTAGCCGTTGATAAAGCCGCTATCGATACTCCTTCCGCTGATGCAGCCTCGGGAGACATTCATGCCCCGTAAAGACAAACCGACTCAATTGGAAAAACCTTCGGGGAAGGCAAGTCCGCCGCGGCGGATGTCTGGCGGAAAACCCGCCGCGCCGCGCCGCAGCCGAAAGACGGCTCCCGCAACCGAAGATAACGCCACTCGCCTTATGCACAAAAAGGTCAAGACCGCGCGCGGGCGCAAAATTTCTTCAAAACTTTGGATTGAGCGCCAAATTAATGACCCCTATGTAAAGCAGGCGCAGCTGATGGGCTATCGGTCTCGCGCGGCATTTAAACTCATAGAGCTTGATGACAAATTCAGACTGATCGGCAAGGATAGCCTTGTGGTTGACCTTGGTTGTGCGCCAGGCGGCTGGGTGCAGATTGCGATGGCGCGCGGGGCAGAGCGCGTGGTCGGCATTGATCTATTGCCCGTCGACGTCATTGCGGGAAGCGAGCTGCTTGAGATGGACTTTATGGATGAGAAGGCTCCCGAGGCCATCAAATCTTTATTGGGCCGCGCCCCTGATATTGTTTTATCTGATCTTGCTGCCAATACGACTGGCCACCGGCAAACAGACCACCTTAAGACTGTGGCCCTCGTTGATGCTGCGGCGCATTTTGCCATGGAGACACTCCGGCCGGGGGGACATTTTGTTACCAAGGTCTTTCAAGGCGGAGCGGAGCAAACACTGCTTAACCGCCTGAAACATAGTTTCAAAACCGTGCGCCATGCAAAACCGAAATCAAGCCGAAAAGGTAGCCCTGAAATCTATCTCGTCGCTCTTGGGTTTAAGGGAAATTCGTAATGGCAGCGTTTCTTTGGCCTTGAAGCCCCTTTCTGGTAATTAATCTTTGCACGCCGCGCGCATCTCTGATAGTCCCCGCTTGCAAAAGCGATAGGAGACTCCCATGGAGATTCGTGAAGGCCTCACCTTTGATGACGTACTTTTGCAGCCCCGTGCATCCGACATACTTCCGGCTGATGCCGAACTGAAAACGCGGCTGACGCGTGATATCGAAATCAATGTACCCCTTGTCTCTGCGGCGATGGATACGGTGACCGAGGCTCCGTTGGCGATCACTATGGCGCAAACTGGCGGTATTGGCGTTATTCACCGTAATCTAACTATTGAAGAACAGGCCGAAGAAGTCCGAAAAGTAAAACGTTTTGAGTCGGGCATGGTTGTTAATCCCGTAACGATCGGGCCGGATGCCACGCTTGCCGAATTACGAGAGTTGGGGCAGCGCCATAATATTTCTGGCATCCCGGTCATAGAGAAAGGCGGCAAGCTGGTGGGCATTGTCACAAACCGTGATGTACGTTTTGCCGATAACCCCAAACAGCTTGTCCGTGATCTCATGACGACTGATCTTGTTACCGTCAAAGAAGGCGCGGGCGAACAAGAAGCGCGGGCGCTATTACACAAGCATCGCATAGAGCGTCTTTTGGTTGTCGATAGTAAATTTCGCTGCGTGGGCTTGATTACCGTCAAAGATATGGACAAGGCAGAAAGCTCGCCTAATGCCTGTAAGGATGCTCATGGGCGCCTGCGTGTTGCGGCGGCCTCTACGGTCGGCGATGCTGGCTATGAGCGCTGCGTGGCTTTAATCGAGGCGGGCGTTGACGCACTTGTCATTGATACCGCCCATGGCCATTCCATCAAAGTGATTGAACAGGTCAAGCGGTTAAAAAAGGCCTACCCCAAGGTTCAAGTCATTGCCGGCAATATCGCCACTGAAGAGGCGGCGAAGGCCCTGATTAAAGCCGGGGCAGATGCGCTCAAGGTTGGGATTGGGCCGGGCTCTATCTGCACAACGCGAATTGTGGCAGGCGTCGGTGTGCCGCAGCTCACCGCGATTATGGATGTTTGCAAAGCTGCCAAGAAAGCGGGCGTGCCTGTCATTGCTGACGGCGGTATTAAATACTCCGGCGATATGACCAAAGCTCTCGCGGCGGGCGCAGAATGCGCCATGGTCGGCTCGTTACTTGCGGGGGCGGAAGAAACGCCCGGCGAGGTTTTCCTTTATCAAGGGCGTTCTTATAAATCCTACCGAGGTATGGGCTCAGTTACGGCTATGGCCCGCGGCTCTGCGGATCGTTATTTCCAAAAGGAAGTCTCCGATAGTATGAAACTTGTCCCCGAAGGCATTGAGGGCCGCGTGGCCTATAAAGGGCCAGCAGGGCCCATATTACATCAACTGATCGGCGGCGTTCGTGCGGCTATGGGCTATACAGGTTCATCCACGATTAAGGCACTGCACAAAAATGCGTTATTTGTCCGGATCACGAATGCGGGCTTGCGCGAAAGCCATGTCCACGATGTCGCCATGACCCGCGAAGCGCCTAACTACTCTATGCCGAGCTAGTCGGGGTTTAGCGGTTATGATAAGCTCTATCAGTATAGAAATGGCCTTGTTATGAGGCTCGGGGGTCGCGTTCAAGCCGCCATTGAAGTCCTGACTGACATCAAGGAACGCCGCACGCCGATAACGATGGCGCTGCGCGATTGGGGAAAGGCACATAGATTTGCCGGCTCCAAAGACCGCTCCGCGATCGGTAATTATGTGCATGACGCGCTGCGCTGCCAAAGCTCCTTGGCCTTTCGTATGGGCGATGATAGCCCGCGCAGCCTTATATTGGGCGCTGTTGTGTTTGGCGGCGGCAGTGATCCCAAAGCTCTCGCCCAGAGTTTTGAAGGGGATAAACATGCCCCCGCGCCGATAACGGAGGCAGAAGTTGAGCATTTGGCTGGCTGCGTTCCGCTGGCCTCTGCCCCGCCCTGGGTACAGGCTGATGTGCCTGAATGGCTATGGCCGGCTTTTGAAACCAATTTTCAAGAAGAGGCAATCGCGGAAGGGCAGGCCCTGACAACGCGGCCGCCGCTTGATTTGCGGGTTAATACGATCCGCACAAACAAAGGAGAGGCGCTAAAGGCCCTAAGCGGGTTTGACTGCGCGGCTACACAAACCTCGCCCATTGGTATTCGCTTTCAGCCGAGCGTGGGGGATGGCCGCCTGCCTAATGTTCAGATTGAAAAAATCTACCTAACAGGCGGCGTCGAAATTCAGGATGAAGGCAGCCAAATCGTCAGCTTGCTTGTAAATGCGGGCGCAGGCGAGAGCGTGCTGGATTATTGCGCAGGGGCAGGAGGAAAATCGCTGGCTCTCGCGGCCGATATGGAAAATACGGGCGCGGTACATGCTTTTGATATTGATAAGCGCCGTCTATCGCCGCTTTATCAGCGCGCGCAGCGGGCAGGCGCGGACATCATAAACGTCATAGAGCCGCCAAATAATAATCTACAACCGCTTCTCGGGAAGATGGACAAGGTGCTCATTGATGCGCCATGTTCGGGCGTTGGGACGTGGCGGCGCAAGCCCGATGCGAAATGGCGGCTGTCCGAGTCCAGCCTTGAAACCCGCTATAAAGAGCAGCGCACAGTGCTGGCGGGGGCGAAAGCCTTTGTGCGTCCGGGCGGTCTGCTGTTTTATGTAACTTGCTCAATGTTGGCCGAGGAAAACGAGGGACAAATCTACCCCTTTTTGGAGGCCAATCCCGAGTTTACATTGTTGTCGGCGGGAGAAGTTTACGAAGAAAAATTTGGCGTCAATAGTCCCAAGCCTTGGTCGGCAGATGGATGTTCGCTCACCCTCACACCTGCCTCAACGAATACTGACGGGTTTTACTTCGCAGTTATGGAAAGAAAGATCGATTAATGACGGATACCTCATTGCACGCGGCCGATAGCCATGAACGCCTTTTGATCGTTGATTTTGGTTCTCAGGTTACGCAGTTGATCGCCCGCCGGGTGCGCGAAAGCGGCGTTTATTGCGAAGTGCATCCCTATAACCGCGTCGATGAAAACATGCTGAAAGCCTATAATCCAAAAGCGATTATTCTCTCAGGCGGACCCAGCAGTGTGGTGGATGCCAAAAGCCCGCGTGCGGATGCTTCGGTTTTTGAGAGCGGCGTGCCTATCCTTGGCATTTGCTACGGCCAGCAAACAATGATGGAGCAACTCGGCGGTAAGGTCGAAAAGGGCGAGAGCGGGGAATTTGGCCGTGCTTTTATCAAGCCTATCGCGGAAACCATCTTATTTAAAGACATGTTCAGCGCCGGTCACAACGGTGAGGAAGAGGTCTGGATGAGCCATGGGGACCATGTGGCCAAAATGGCCCCCGGTTTTGATGTGCTCGCGACGAGCCCCGGCGCGCCCTACGCAGTGATTGGCGATAGCTCGCGCCATTTGTACGGAACGCAGTTCCACCCCGAAGTTGTCCATACGCCGCGCGGCTCGCAGATGCTCCGTAATTTCACCCACGAGATTGCGGGCTTCAAAGGCGACTGGTCCATGGCGGCCTTCAAGGACGAAGCAATCGCGGCGGTGCGGCGACAAGTGGGGGAGGGCAAGGTCATTTGCGGGCTATCTGGCGGGGTCGATAGCTCCGTGGTGGCGGTCTTGCTGCATGAGGCAATCGGAGATCAGCTTGTCTGCGTTTACGTCGATACTGGCATGATGCGCAAGGACGAGAGCAAACAAGTCGTCTCCCTGTTTCGGGAGCATTATAACATCAATCTCATCCATGTGGATGCGGGAGACGAGTTCCTGGACCTCTTGAAAGGGGTTTCAGACCCCGAAAAAAAGCGCAAAATTATTGGCGGTACCTTTATTGATATATTTGAACGCGAAGCCAAAGGTGTCGGCGGCGCCAACTTTCTCGCGCAGGGCACGCTCTACGCCGACGTTATAGAGTTTTTATTTTTTTAATTATTTAAGTCTGTGACGATTAAATGTCATCATAATGTTGGCGGGCTTCCCGCCCGAATGAATATGGAATTAGTGGAGCCACTGCGTGAGCTTTTCAAAGATGAGGTGAGGGCGCTTGGCCGCGAATTGGGCCTGCATAAAGATTTTGTCGAGCGCCATCCCTTTCCAGGGCCGGGCCTTGCTATTCGTTGCCCCGGCGAAATTACCAAAGATCGGCTTGATGTTCTCCGTGAGGCAGACGCGATCTATCTTGATCAAATTCGTAAGCATGGCCTTTATAATGATATATGGCAGGCCTTTGCCGTTATCCTGCCCGTGCAGACAGTCGGCGTTATGGGCGATAGCCGAACCTATGAGAATGTCCTCGCTTTAAGGGCCGTGACATCGACTGACGGTATGACCGCAGATTACTACCCTTACAGCCATGACTTCCTCGGGGAGACCGCCACGCGAATCATAAATGAAGTGCGCGGTGTCAACCGGGTCGTTTATGATATTACCTCAAAACCGCCCGGCACCATTGAATGGGAATAGTTACCCCCAGTTGCTGGGAAGAAATACCGTCAATGATATATCAAGCCGCTGAAAAATAAATTCATAAAAAACAGCATCTTAAAGGTTTTTGTTATTGCTTTATGATGGATTAATTTACTCTATTCTTTCCTAAAAGCGGCAAGGCGTAACTCATAAAAAAATGAAGTAATTCAGCTATTTGTGGGAAGGAGCCTAGGTGAACTTTAGCTGTAGGCTCAACGGTTTTTTGGCGCCAAATTAACCTTTTAATACGCCAAAAATTTCATTTCTCAAATTAACATTTACCCCCTGTAACAGCGGGTTTTTCGCCAAATGTCTTACTGCCTAATTAGGCGAATTTAAACACTGTTTGGTTAGGTTATACCTAGGCGGCGTTAGACCGCCACGCAGGAAAATCCTGCATTTGGTGTGAATGGTATAAACGAGACTCTGATGAATCGACATCTGGTTATAACAATGCTGATCTGGGCTGGTGTTTCCAGTCTTGCCGGCCCTGCATATTCTGCAGGGGCCGAGGCCGTTATGCTTGAAATCGTCGACGGAGAGACTGCATTTTTGGTTGATAAAGATAAAAATTCCGCGTGGTGGATTGTCGGCGAATGCCGAGTTCCCTTGCCGATGGATGATATGTCAAAACCTTCCAAGAAAAAATCAATTAATTCAATGACCTCCAAAGTCATCAAGAACGATGTCCGATTGGGTTCACGCCAAATAACGCTGCGTCAGCAGTATAGATTTGATTTGGCGAGTGCCCCGGTCCGTGTAGATGTCTTCAACTCCGTCAGGGGTGGATGGTCGCAAGTACCTGTACGCGTCAAAGAGACGTGCATGCAGGATGCGACCTGCCGCCGCCGGGCGGAGTTACCTGAGTGCTAAGGCCTTATACTCAATCTAAACAATTTTCCAAAAAATATAATGAAACCAGTATATTAAGGGCTGTTTTTATTGTAATATATTTGGTGTTTTCGGTCATACTGACGGGATTTGGGATATGGCCCGCTGGAAATATGGCTTTTGCTCAGGACGCGGTAAAAACCGCTGAAATCACGCAAGAAGCGGCTGTATCCCCGCCAGATGCTGCCTATCCGGAGGGTAAGAAGCGCGAGGTAGAGCCTAAACCCGCGGCAGCGCCCGAAACAAAAATCATCAATACGACACTTATTGCTGAGATTGATACCACCATTACAGTCACGCTGGACGGGCAAACGCTTGAAAGCACCGAAGTTCACCGCACAGAAAAAGGCGCACTTTATGTTAATGCCATGCCAATTTTTTCTGCGCTCAATAATGATGTAGAATATGATGATGTTTCCAAGGCCCTGATTGTGCGCCGTAGCCAAGATAATGTGGTAATGGAGCTTTATACTGAAACCGGAATTGTAAAGGCGAATGGCAAGGCGCTGGGAAAATTACGGCATTTTGGCGAGATTAAAGACGGGCGCTATTTACTAACCCCGAATGCAATCGCAGTGATGTCAGGGGCTAATGGGCGTTTCGATCAAGACAGTAAGACATTTAACTTCAAGCTTGACCCGCGGCTTAAAGTGGCAACAGGATTTGATATTATTGTCAATGGGCTCTCGCTAGGAAATCTAAATCCAGAGCCAAAATCCGTTGGTCCCGTACTTATCCTGCCGCTGCTGCCAATTGCAGAGGCATTGGGCCATGACGTGACAGTCCTTGACGCCAGCCAAGACGTGCGCGTTCGCCGTGCGCAAGATAGCGCTGAGTTTGAGCTAAATTTGGAAACAGGCCTCGTGAAATTGCGCGGCGTACCTTACGGCATTACCAAGGACGTGACATATATCGATGCGACGAATTTATTGTTACCTGTCAATGCAATTGAAACGCTCACGGGAACAAATATTCGCGTTGAAGGTGGTACAAGCCGTATTCTTGTCGATCTTGATGAGCGCTTATCCGGGGCGATTAAGCCTGGAGAGCTTGTCGATGATGTGGCCGCCAAAGAACCATTTACACCCGAAACGCTTAGTTTTCATATAGGGCTGGATACGATTAACCGTGTTGATGCGGATTTTCGCGTCAAAAAGCTAAATGGGCGCGTGCGCTATGAAACGCCGGACCTGCCGCGTAATGGGGCTGAGCTACAACCAAGTTGGCTTAGTCTGGATTTTGCGCATGTGAATGGCGTTACCGGTACAATCGGAGACTATTCTGCCGATCACCGCGAATTGGACGGGGTCGGCCTTCGCCGTATTCGGGGGGTTAGCGCCGTTAAAGAAACCAAAAAGGGCCGCTGGGCCCTTGCGGCCGGCGCGCCGACCAATGGCGCTCGCCAAATCAGCGAAGATCAATCCCGCCTGACATTTGGCGGTGTTGCCGCTGGGGCGCGTTTCCAAAGCCGTGAAGGCTGGGAAGCCGGATTATCTTATAAAAAAGACAGTCTCTCAAGCGATCAGATGGCTGTGCTTTCCGCGATTTCAGGACATTTGGGACGCGAAAAAGATAAGAAAATACAATGGGATGCGCGCGGTGATTTAGGTTATTTCAATGGTCCGGCGCGTGAAAACTCGCTGGATATACGGGCCAGCGTATCGGGGCGTTACGATCTCACCCCGTCTCTCACCTTTGATGCTAACGCATCGTATGAGGGCGCAGAGTTCCTACGTTCACGTTTGACCGCTGAAACCCTCGCAGAGCAAATTAGCGGTACGTTTAATCCCGATGATCTGCAAGATGAAGAAGATTTCCAGCTTGTGCCGGATACGCGCCGTCTTGGAATTGATCAATTTACAATCGGCACGTCTATTCGCTTAACCCCTAACAAAACACTGGGTCTGCTCAACAATCCGGCGGCGTCTATTCGGGCACAAAAGACCGTATCGGGCTTTGTTAAAGGAACCTCACAGCAGGTCACCATCGATTCCATCGGAGCAAGCGTGGCGACAAGTCTTGCCGATACGGGCGTGAGTATTTCCGCAGATATCAACGCCTTTGCCCAAACCTTCGCCGATGATGCCGAGAAGGTAACGGGTAGAGGTTTCTCCGCGCGGGCCTATAAGCAATTTGAGTCAGTGACAGTTCGCGCGCAATATCTAAACTCCGTTCGGGGCGACCAAAAGAAACGGGAGTCAGCGGCGCTGACGGCAACAACCCGGTCCTTTAATGTCCCGCTCGGCAAAGAGGCTGGCCTGAGCGTTGCGCCGTCGGCAACTGCACTTTGGACGCCCGAAGCCACGAGCCTGAGGGCGGGAGTCATCGCCAACTTTAATTCCGGGCAACTTTTGGGGCAAAAGACCCGCCTTGAGGCAAGTTTGGGCGTCTTACAATCGATTGGTAGCGGCGGCGGAAATAATAACGCGCCAAGCAACCAGACGGATAAGTTCCTTAACATCACGCTGGCGCGGCGTATGCGCATTGGCAAAAATATGGCTCTTGGCTTATCATATCGCAATAACCTGGAGGGCGATCAGCGCTTTGGTTTGCAGCTTGATGGGCGTTTTGATTTCAACGAAAAACGCAAGTATAAACAGACGCTTGACGGCAGGGGTGTTCTTAAAGGTCGCGCCTTCATTGATGAAAACCGTGACGGTATCAAACAAGAGAATGAAGTTGCCGTGCCCAATGCGCTTGTCCGACTGAAGGGGACGCGCATGGCCCTTAGGACCGACAAAGGCGGGTTTTTTACAATTCAGAATATCAAGGTCGGCCTGTATGATGTGCAAATTGATGGCCGGAGCTTGCCGCTGGGCTATTCTATGGCGATGGAGGGGCAAACCCGCGTTTCTATTCATGATGGACGTATTTCCGACGTGCCAATGCCAATCGTGCAGCGCGGACAAATTCGCGGCTTCACTTTCATCGATGAAAACGCAAATGGTCAATATGAAAAGGGAGAAGAGCGGATCGATGGCGCGAGCTTGCGCTTGAACGGCGATAGCCTTGATGAAGAAGCCCGTGCGATATCTACCAGTTTCGGGCAATATGCCTTTGATGACCTCGTGGGCGGACTTTATGAAATCACTGTTCTTGACCAGCCAAAGTTAGGCCTAAAGGCAGGCAAACCTATAGCGATTGACCTTGATGCGCATGACAGGCTGATGGCTCGCATTGCGGTCCCCGTATTGCGGACGGCGCCGAGTGACACCCAAGTCGCAAAAACACCCGTTAAAACGGCGAGTATGCCGCGCGCGCCGCCGCAGATTAAAAAAGAACAAGACGGCTTGGCTGCGGATCATCCCGCTGCCAATCCAATTGAAAGTGCTGCCTCCACCAATGAGGGTAAGGCGCCGAAAATTGCAACGAATACCAGTGAGCCAGCCCCGTAAAACGGGTTAGCCGCACCATAACTGGCGGGCCGTCGTGCCCGCCATTTTTTTGCCTGTTTAAACCTTGCGCGGCGGCCTCATATGAAACGAACGCGGATAGGCTCTAGCCCCTCAATCCCGCCTGATAGTTCGTCACCCGCAATCACGGGGCCAACGCCGCTGGGCGTACCCGTATAGATTAAATCACCAGCTTTCAGGTCCATATCTTCGCTCAGGTTTTGGATAATCTCATCAACAGGCCAGATCATATCGGCAAGCGCGGCGGATTGCACAATATCACCATTTTTGCGCAATACGATATGCGCCTTGGATAAATCAACGTTTTGTGCGGGCGTAATATTGGAGCAGGGCGCACTTTGAGAGAAGTTCTTAGCGCGCGCCCACGGACCGCCCTTAGTTTTAGCCGCCGATTGTAAATCTCTGCGTGTCATGTCAATGCCTACCCCATAACCAAAAATCGAGAGCTTTGGCCCAATCGCGACAACAAGCTCTACCTCGTAGTGCAAATTCGCCGTGTTTGGCGGATAGGGAATTTCGGCGTTGTTTCGAACAAGTGTCTCTGCGGCTTTGGTAAAAAAGACAGGTTCACTGCGTGCCGCGTCCCCTCCCATTTCCTTTACATGGTCCGCATAATTTTTTCCGACACAATAAATTCGGCGCACGGGAAAAAGTAAGTCAGTGCCGGAAATAGGCAGGCTTACAGGCTCATGAGGCGGAAATGCAAAATTCATGATTTGACGTGGACGCTCCTCTGATTTGATTCTAACCTAGCCTAAAATTGTTCGGAGTTCCAATGCGTGTTATCGATGTCCCTGTAAAAGATATTTATGTGCCTGCCGCCAAGAAGAAAACATTGGAGGAGGACAAGATTTTGCCGCTGGCCGAGGATATTTTGGAGAATGGCTTGCAAAAACCGATTTACGTGAGGCAAGGGAAGGGACGCTGGGTCTTACAAGAGGGGCTCCACAGGTTAGAGGCTATGAAACTCCTTGGTAGCGAAACGATTGAAAGCCACCAAGTGGCCGCCAGAAAGCACTAGATTTGATCAATAAAATTTGACCCCAAGGAATTATATGTCCGTTCTTCGTACGCCAGACAGTGCTTTTGAAAACCTTCCCGATTATGATTTTTCTCCAAATTATATGGAGATAACCGATGCTGAATTAGGCGCGCTTCGCCTGCATTATGTTGATGAAGGCCCCCGGGAGGGGCGCCCTGTAATCATGATGCACGGCGAACCAAGCTGGTCTTTTCTTTACCGCAAAATGATCAAACAAACTGCGGCAGCTGGATACCGCGTCCTCGCGCCCGATTTGATTGGTTTTGGCCGATCAGATAAGCCCTCCCAACTATCGGATTACAGCTACACGAAACATGTAAAGTGGATCTCCGAGTGGTTTGAGAATATGGCGTTAAAGGATGCCGTGCTGTTTTGTCAGGATTGGGGCGGGCTTATTGGGCTAAGGATTGCGGCCCAATATCCAAATGCCTTCGCAGCGATAATCGCTGCCAACACATTTTTACCAACGGGGGAGGGAAAACCCTCCGAGGCTTTCGAATCATGGAAGGCTTTTTCTATCTCGGTCCCGGAATTTCCTGTCGGCGGCGTAATCAAAGGCGCAACGGTTAAAAAGTTGGGGGATGGCGTTGAATCGGCATATGACGCGCCATATCCCGACGAGAGTTATAAAGCGGGCGCGCGCATATTTCCTTCACTTGTTCCCGTGTCATCCGATATGGATGGGGCCGCAGATAATCGCGCCGCATGGGACGTTCTACAGGCGTGGGAGAAACCTTTTCTGACATGTTTCTCAGACCAAGACCCTGTCACGGGCGGGCTGGACAAATCATTTCATAAACGCATTCCGGGTTGCGAGGGTCAGCCGCACACAACGCTAGAAGGCGGTGGACATTTCCTTCAGGAGGATTTGCCTGATGAATTATCAGATATCATCATTCGCCTTTGCGGGAGATTATCTTGAGCTCATGTCTATTTACATAGCCTTTGGCGCAAATGAGGGACGTCCCTCCGCAGCCTTTGGGAAGGCGTCTGCGCGGCTCAGTGCGCGCGGCGTCAAAATCATGGATATGTCGGGCCTATGGCAAAGCCCTGCATGGCCCAGAGGCAGCGGACAGCCTGATTATGTCAATAGCTGCGCGCGGGTTGAATTTGGCGGAGCATCCGAGACGCTTTTAGCGATATTGCACCAGACAGAAGCCGAATTTGGGCGAATTAGAACCACTAAAAATGCACCTCGCCCGATGGATCTGGATTTGCTTGATTTTAAAGGGCAACAGCACGCAACAATCACGATCACTCTGCCGCATCCAAGACTAATGGAGAGGGGGTTTGTATTGCTGCCGCTCTCTCAAGTCGCGCCGCATTGGTCGCATCCTGCAACGGGGGAGAGCATAGGCCTCGCGATTGCAAAGCTTCCTTTGGCAGATATTGCCCCAATGCGATACTTAGGCAAAATATAAATACGCTCATTGGATATGCTGGAAATAAATTCTACTTTTCCGAAACTGTTTATAGTCAAGCATAGGCATATTATGTTAAGGATGCCTTTGTTTTTAGATTATTCTATCTTTGCTCATTGAATGGACGATACGGCGTGACGAAATGGACCCCTTCAAGCTGGCGCTCAAAGCCAGCTCTGCATATTCCGGATGACTATCCGAATGCCAAGCATCTTGCTTCGGTCGAGGATACGCTGCGGGGCTATCCGCCTTTGGTATTTGCGGGCGAAGCTCGGAAGCTAAAAGCCAAACTTGCTGATGTCGCTATGGGCAATGCATTTTTGATGCAGGGCGGTGATTGCGCTGAGAGCTTTAAGGAATTTCATCCTGATAATTTGCGCGATATGTTCCGTGTTATGATGCAAATGGCCGTTGTGCTGACTTACGGCGCGGGCAAGCCAGTGGTTAAGGTCGGCCGGATTGCCGGGCAATTCGGTAAGCCGCGAAGCTCTGCGGTGGAAGTACGCGACGGCATTACCCTGCCTAGTTATCGAGGCGATAACATCAATGGCATGTCCTTTACCCCTGAGGCGCGCACACCGGACCCCGAGCGTCTGCTGAAGGCTTACGGTCAATCAGCGTCCACACTGAACCTGTTGCGAGCTTTTTCTTCTGGGGGTTATGCGAACCTGCGCAATATTCACAAATGGACACTTGGGTTTGTCGCCAATAGTGAAGTTTCTCAAAAATATTCCGAGCTTTGCGAAAAGATTTCTGACGCTATGGACTTTATGAAAGCCTGCGGCGTAACGCCTGAAAGCACGCCGCAAATGTCAGCGACGGAGTACTATACTAGTCATGAGGGACTTTTACTTGGTTATGAAGAAGCCATGACCCGCATCGATAGCACCACAGGACGTTGGTATGACACCTCCGCCCATATGCTCTGGATTGGGAACCGCACGCGCCAGCTAGATCATGCCCATGTTGAATTTATGCGAGGCATTGAAAACCCGATTGCCATGAAAGTAGGCGAGGGTCTGGGGCAGGAGGAACTTCTGGCCTTGCTCGACAAGCTTAATCCCAAAAATGAAGCTGGCCGCATTACGCTGATCGCGCGATATGGTCACGATAAAGTCGCAAAAGGACTGCCCATTTTGGCGCGGGCGATCAAACGCGCGGGCCGTCACGTCGTCTGGTCCTGCGATCCTATGCATGGAAATACGATCAAAACAGCTACAGGCTATAAAACTCGCCCTGTTGACAATATCCTCTCGGAAGTGAAATCCTTCATGCAAATTCTGCATTCGGAAGGATGCTGGCCGGGCGGCGTTCACTTTGAGATGACCGGACAGAATGTGACGGAATGTATTGGCGGCTCAGCCCGTGAAGTCCGCGAGGAGGATTTATCCTCGCGCTATCATACGCATTGCGATCCACGTCTAAATGCCGATCAGGCGCTAGAGCTTGCCTTTTTGATTGCAGAGGAACTGCGCAGCTATCGCCGTCAAGATGGCGCACGCCTCGCGAGCTGAGGTTTTTAACGCTGATATTGCAAGGGCCTACCCTATTGGTTATGCCGCCTTATGTCAGTAGGGGTAAATCAAAACGAGTCGTTTAAGGCCTTTCGTCATAGTGCCTTTACACGCTATTTCTGTGCCCGTTTTTTAACGTCCTTTGCAACCCAAATCGTCTCCGTCGCTGTAGGCTGGCAGATTTATGACCAAACGCAAAATGCCGCCCTGCTTGGCTGGATTGGCCTGGTGCAGTTTCTGCCGGCGCTCTTGCTGGTGATTCCAACAGGGGTGGCCGCAGACAAAATGGGCCGGCGCCTTGTGATGGGGAGCGCGACCCTCCTTGAGTTGCTTTGCGCGCTTGCCATTTTGGTTGTGGCCGTTTCAGACAGGTTCGAGCCCTTTCTTGTGCTTTCTGTTTTGACCTTATTTGGCATCGCGCGGGCTTTTTACACGCCGGCGTCGGCGTCGCTTGTCGTCAACCTTGTGCCGCAAGAGGATTTTGCCAATGCAGTTGGTTGGGTGACATCTTCATGGCAGCTTGCAGCTGTGTTTGGCCCCGCGGCAGGCGGGCTTCTTTATGGCTTGTCTGGGCCGATTGCCTATGGCTGCGCGGCTTTGGTTTATTGCGTTTCCACTTATCTGATTTTTTCTATCCCCAAACCCAAACAGATCATTTCTAAGGAACCCAAATCATTGGCAACGCTTATCGGAGGTTTTAGTTATATTTGGAAAGAAAAGGTAATTTTCGGCGCTATATCGCTTGATTTGTTTGCCGTCTTGCTGGCCGGCGCTGTGGCGCTCCTGCCTATTTATGCCCGTGATATTCTCGTTCTCGGTCCAACGGGGCTCGGACTTTTGCGGGCAGCGCCGGGCATTGGTGCGGTTATTATGATTATGATCTTAACCGCCTTTCCCGTGCGAAATCATGCTGGTATTATTCTATTTGTCACGGTGGCGCTATTTGGTCTTTGCACCGCTGTATTCGGTGCCTCCAAATTAGCCTGGCTCTCTATTGTTATGCTGATACTAATCGGGGCCTTTGATATGGTTTCGGTTTATATTCGCGAAATTCTTTTACAGCTATGGACTCCTGATCATGTTCGCGGGCGGGTCAATGCGGTGAACTCTATTTTCCTCGGCGCGAGTAATGAGCTGGGTGAATTTCGCGCCGGTTTTATGGCCGCGGCCTATGGGGCCGTCTTTACGGTTGTCGCGGGCGGAGCCGCCGCAGTGGGCGTAGCGGGCATCTGGGCGCTCCTATTTCCGCAAATTCGCCAAACAAAGCGCCTTGAAATTCCAGAGGGTTTCAAAAATTCGAATAGTGACCCTTAATCTTATTTGACACATGCGCGCCGTCGAGGCACGAAGCCTCATGGTAAGTTTAGCTGGTCGTTTCTTTAATTGGTATTTCACTCGAATTGGGTTCAAAAACGGGATGGCTAAGGATATTCGGCATGGAAATGATCGCGCAGCAGTGCCGACGTCGAAGATCATGGCCCAAAATGCCGTTGATAAAGAGATTTTCAACGGGCGAAACATCTGGACGCTCCATCCTAAAGGGAAAAAGCAAACTACGCCGAAAGTTGTCATTTTGTTTTATCACGGCGGGGCCTATTTTTATGATATTTTGAAAGAGCACTATCCGCCATGGGCGCGGATCGCGAATATCTCCGGCGCCGCTGTTGTGCTTCCCAGCTATCCGCTCACGCCAAAAGCGTCGGCCTTGGAGATCACGGATTGGGCTTTGGCCTGTTATCATCATATCAAAGCGAAATACCCCAACAGTAAAATCATCATTGGCGGCGATAGTGCGGGGGGAGGGCTAGCATTACAAGTTTGTCAGCGCATAGCGCAATCGAAAGCCGCGCCTGCGGATCATCTTCTGCTTTGGTCGCCATGGGCAGATGTGAGCCGCGACAACCCCGCACTTGAGGCGCAAGACAAGCACTCTGTGATAATCGGGCTAAAAGGGTCTCAAGCCGCATCTGATTTATACCGCGGCGATCTAGATCCGCGCGACCCCCGGATCAGCCCTATTTACGCTGATTTATCCGGGCTGCCGCCAATTACGATTGTGACGGGCAGCCGAGATTTGCTGCATCCCGATATCCTGCGCCTCGCTGATGCCCTTCGCGCGGCGGGAGCGATCCACGACATTCATATCTGGCCAGAGCAAAATCACTATTTTATGTATCTTCCGCAGCCAGAGGCAAAGGCCGTCGCAAAGCAAACGGCGCGCCTAGTGGAGCATTTGCGGGCGAATTAGCTTGCACCCTCCTTGCGAAACCGGTGCAAATAAGCCCCAATTGCAAATCACTCGCAACTAGCTGAAATTGCGGCAATTTGCTCGTTTTATCCCTCAATTCGCCATTGCAATAGAGGGGCCTCCCGACTAGTTTCCGCGCGTATCCGCCACCGCTGCGTGAGTCCTTTTTCCTCGCGCGGAAAAAAAGCAAAGAGCTACTATGTCAGAGTTTCTTCTCGGCTATCTTCCTGTTCTGATCCTGTTCGGAGTCGCCATGGGCATGGCGCTGGCGCTTTTGATCTCGGCAAAACTCTTTGCGCCCGCCAGTCCTGACAACGAAAAGCTCTCCACATATGAGTGTGGTTTTAATGCCTTTGATGACTCGCGCATGAAATTTGACGTGCGATTTTATCTTGTTGCCATTCTTTTTATTATCTTTGACCTAGAGGTCGCTTTCCTCTTTCCTGCTGCCGTGTCCCTTGATGGAATGGGCTGGCAGGCATGGCTCGTGATTATGATATTCCTCGCGGAACTCATAGCGGGGCTTGCTTATGCATGGAAAGTCGGCGCGCTGGATTGGGAATAGGAGCTTAAGATGTCTGATATCATTTTGCCTGCAGGTGCTGCTCCTGCGCGCTCAAGCGCTGTAGACTTGGGCACGCCCGCATATGATCCTAAAAAGCACGATCCTTATTTTGACGGACTTTCCGATCAGCTTGCCGACAAAGGTTTTATCACAGCGGCCTCAGATGATCTTATCACTTGGGCACGCACGGGTTCACTGATGTGGATGACTTTTGGGCTTGCGTGCTGCGCGGTTGAAATGATGCAGGCCTCTATGCCGCGTTATGATCTAGAGCGCTTTGGCTTTGCCCCGCGTGCGTCCCCCCGTCAGTCCGATGTCATGATTGTCGCCGGTACGCTTACGAATAAAATGGCCCCGGCTTTGCGCAAGGTTTATGACCAAATGCCAAACCCGCGCTACGTCATTTCAATGGGAAGCTGCGCTAATGGCGGCGGCTATTATCACTATTCGTATGCGGTTGTGCGCGGTTGTGACCGCATTGTCCCTGTGGATGTCTATGTTCCGGGATGTCCGCCAACCGCTGAGGCGCTTGTTTATGGAATTTTGCAGCTGCAAAAGAAAATCCGCCGCGAAGGCAATATAGAGCGCTGATATGCAGGACCTCAAAGATCATATTTCTGCAAGTCTAGGCGAAGCCGTGAATTCGGTTGATGTCATGTCCTTTGGTGATAAAGGCAGCGAGATTACCGTTAATGCGCGCCGCGCAGAGATCGTCAAGGTCATTAGCTTCTTGCGCGATGATCCTATGTGCAAATTTGCGAGCTTGATCGATATCGCCGGCGCGGACTATCCGGGGCGCGATCGCCGTTTTGACGTGGTCTATCATATGTTGTCTATGGCGCATAACTCGCGCATTCGCATTAAAGTTACAACGGACGCCGAGTCACCTGTGCCAAGTGTCACAAGCCTGTTTCCCAATGCCGATTGGTATGAGCGTGAAGCTTTTGATATGTATGGCATCAGCTTTGACGGCCATCCTGATCTACGCCGCATACTGACAGATTACGGCTTTGAAGGGCATCCTTTGCGTAAAGATTTCCCGCTCTCGGGCTTTGTTGAAGTGCGCTATGATGAGGAACGCAAACAAGTGATCTATGAGCCCGTCGATCTGCCGCAAGAATACCGCAGCTTTGACTTCATGAGCCCATGGGAAGGCGCGAAATACGTCTTGCCGGGTGATGAGAAAGTGGAGGAGGGGTCGTGAAAACCCACGAAGCCATACTCGAAGGTGATGACCGTAATTTCACCATTAATTTCGGTCCGCAGCACCCTGCGGCGCACGGAGTTTTGCGCCTTGTGCTTGAGCTTGAAGGCGAGATTGTTGAGCGCGTTGACCCGCATATCGGCCTATTGCATCGCGGCACAGAAAAGCTGATTGAGCATAAAACATATCTGCAAGCGCTCCCATATTTTGACCGTCTTGATTATGTTGCGCCGATGAACCAAGAGCATGCTTATTGTCTTGCGATTGAGAAGCTCGCGGGGATTGGTGTGCCGCGCCGCGCGAAATTCATCCGTGTTATCTATTCTGAAATCGGGCGTATTCTCAGCCATATGCTGAACATCACGACTCAGGCGATGGATGTCGGCGCGCTGACCCCGCCTGTTTGGGGCTTTGAAGAGCGCGAAAAACTGATGGTGTTTTACGAGCGTGCGTCCGGCTCTCGTATGCATGCCGCTTATTTTCGTCCAGGCGGCGTACACCAAGACCTGCCGCCTGCGCTGGTAAATGATCTGCTGAATTGGTGTGATCAATTCCCGCAAAAACTTAAAGATATTGAGACGCTTCTGACGGAAAACCGTATTTTCAAGCAGCGCAATGTCGATATTGGCGTGGTCTCCAAGCAAGATTGCTATGACTGGGGGTTTTCTGGCGTGATGGTACGCGGCTCGGGTATTCCGTGGGATCTTCGCCGTAATCAGCCCTATGAAGTTTACTCCGAACTCGAATTTCAAATTCCGCTCGGTAAAAACGGCGATTGTTATGACCGTTATCTCTGCCGCGTCGATGAGATGTATGAGAGTGTGAAGATCATGAAGCAGTGCTTAGAGATGATGCCTGCTGGCCCTGTCATGTCGCTTGATAATAAAATCACCCCGCCCCGCAGAGGCGAGATGAAGCAAAGCATGGAAGCGCTCATTCATCACTTTAAGCTCTATACAGAGGGCTTTCGCGTGCCCGAAGGCGAAGTTTACACCGCCGTAGAAGCGCCAAAAGGTGAATTTGGCGTTTACCTCGTGTCGGACGGCAGTAATAAGCCCTACCGCTGTAAGGTGCGCGCGCCGGGATTTCCGCATCTCGCGGCCATGGATTACCTAAACAAGGGCCATATGCTAGCTGATGTATCCGCGATCTTAGGCTCGCTTGATATCGTGTTTGGGGAGATTGACCGCTAATGGGACGATTATCATGAGTGCGCGCCGGCTTGCCATACGCCAACCCGAAAGCTTTGCGCTCTCGGCCAAGGCGATCAAAGAAATCAAGGTCTGGGTAAAGAAATATCCCAAAGAGCGTCAGCGCTCGGCGCTCATTCCTGCGCTTTGGATTGCCCAAAAAGATGCGGGAGGCTGGCTGCCTGAGGCCGCGCTTCGGGCGCTCGGCGATATGCTGGATATGGCTTATATTCGCGTTTATGAGGTCGCAACATTTTACACTATGTTCAATCTTGAACCTGTGGGTACCCATTATGTGCAGCTTTGCGGGACAACCCCATGCTGGCTGCGTGGGTCAGACGATCTCATCGCCATGCTCAAGCGCAAGATTGGGCCGCAGCGCTCCATCTCCGCCGATGGAAAGCTGTCGTGGCTTGAGGTTGAATGTCTGGGGTCGTGCGCCAACGCACCTATGGTGCAGATTTCTAATGCGGATGGCGATCACTATTATGAGGACCTCACCGCAGAGAGCCTTGAGGCAGTGCTGGATGATCTCGTGGCAGGCAAAACACCCAAGTCGGGTTCACAGTCCGGCCGTCATACCTCCGAACCTGCGGGCGGGGCGTTATCGCTGACGACAAAGAACCTCTCAAAGTCTACGCAAAAGCTCACCAAGCTTCCCAATCAAGGTAAGACGGCGAAAGTCAATTATTACGAATGGGACCCCAAAGAGCGGCGCGCAACACGCGGCGGGTGGGTTGATCCTAAATCCAAAGCCAGCCGCGATCCAAAAAAGCGCGGAGACAATCTTGGTAAGGACATAAGTGCAGGTCTTGTCGAGACGCCTAATTACGCGGCAACGCCTCCGCGTTCGAGCAAAAAAGCCGCGCCTAAGCCCAAAGTGATCTATACAGATGGTCCCACTGATGGAACGCCAGACGATCTCAAGAAAATCAAAGGTATAGGCCCGAAATTTGAAGCGGATTTGAATGGTAAAGGCATTTATTACTTCCGCCAGATCGGTGCGTGGAAGGCAGCTGATGTGAAAATGGTCGAAGGCATTATCGACTCCATTCCCGGTCGGATTAAACGTGATGAATGGGTCAAGCAAGGTAAAGCACTTGCAAAAGCAAGCGCAAAGAAAGGTAAGGCATAGTGGCTAAGCTTTTAGAGGATAAAGACCGGATTTTCCAAAATCTCTACGGCCTGAAAGACTGGAGTCTTGATGCCGCACGTGATCGCGGGGCATGGCTCGGGACAGCGGCTATGCTGGCGCAGGGCAAAGATTGGCTGATCGACCAAGTAAAAACCTCAGGCCTTCGCGGCCGCGGCGGTGCGGGCTTCCCGACAGGCCTTAAATGGTCATTTATGCCTAAGGAGGTCGGAAACCGTCCGCATTATCTTGTGGTCAACGCGGATGAATCCGAGCCGGGCTCTTGTAAGGACCGTGATATTCTTCGCCATGACCCACATCTGCTAATTGAGGGCTGCCTTGTGGCCTCTTTCGCGATGCAGGCCCATGCCTGTTACATTTATGTGCGCGGCGAATACATCCTTGAGCGCAACCGGCTTGAGGCCGCGATCAAAGAGGCCTATGCGGCGGGTCTTGTTGGCAAAAATGCCTGCGGGACGGGCTGGGATTTTGATATTTACATGCATCACGGAGCAGGGGCCTATATCTGCGGCGAAGAAACCGCGCTGCTCGAGAGCCTTGAGGGCAAAAAGGGTCAACCCCGCCTCAAGCCGCCATTTCCTGCTGGAGCGGGCCTTTATGGTTGCCCGACCACGGTGAATAATGTGGAGTCCATTGCTGTTGTGCCAACCATCCTTCGGCGCGGTGTTGATTGGTGGACGCAATTTGGCCGTGATAATAACAAAGGCACGAAGGTTTTCTCTATTTCGGGCCATGTAAACACGCCGTGCAATATTGAAGAATCGCTCTCTATTCCGATGAAGCAGCTGATTGAGACCTATGCGGGCGGCGTACGCGGCGGCTGGGATAATCTGAAATGCGTCATTCCGGGCGGGTCCTCCGTTCCGCTTTTGCCCAAGGAAATATGCGATACCGTTTTAATGGATTTTGACGCGCTGCGAGAGCACAAGTCAGGCCTCGGGACAGCGGCGGTGATTGTCATGGATAAATCAACCGATGTCGTCAAAGCCATTGCGCGGCTGTCTTATTTTTACAAGCACGAGAGCTGCGGGCAATGTACGCCTTGCCGCGAAGGTACAGGCTGGATGTGGCGCGTGATGGAACGCATGGTGCGCGGCGAGGCTGAAAGCTCTGAGATTGATATGTTGCTGGATGTCACCAAACAGGTTGAAGGCCATACAATTTGCGCGCTAGGTGACGCCGCGGCGTGGCCCATTCAGGGCCTCATTCGCCACTACCGCCACGAAATTGAAGAGCGCATTGATAATTACCGCGCGGGCAAGCCTGTATTTGTGCCCGATGTGGCCTCTCTGGCGGCGGAGTAGATTATGACCGACCTACGCAAAATCAATATTGATGGTGTTGAGCTTGAGGTTCCGGGAGAGCTAACCCTGATGCAAGCCTGCGAGGAAGCGGGCGCGGAAATCCCGCGTTTTTGCTACCATGAGCGACTGTCCATCGCCGGCAACTGCCGGATGTGCCTTGTCGAATGGGTCGGCGCGCCAAAACCGCAAGCCTCTTGCGCGCTGCAAGTCAAAGACCTCCGTCCCAATCGCGACGGCACGCCTGCAAATATTCGCACGAATAGCGAGACGGTCAAAAAGGCCCGCGAAGGGGTGATGGAGTTTTTGCTCATTAACCACCCGCTTGATTGCCCGATTTGCGATCAGGGCGGGGAATGTGATCTACAAGATCAAGCCATGTCCTTTGGCCGTGATACCTCGCGTTTCGAAGAAAACAAACGCGCCGTTGATGACAAATTTATGGGGCCATTGGTCAATACGGTTATGACCCGCTGCATTCAATGCACACGCTGCGTTCGGTTCATTACCGAGGTTGCAGGGGTTGAGGAAATCGGATTGGCCTCGCGGGGCGAAGATGCGGAGATCACGACCTATCTTGAGAAATCACTGACCTCTGAGCTGTCGGGCAATGTGATCGACCTTTGCCCTGTTGGCGCGCTGACATCTAAACCATATGCCTTTAATGCGCGTCCATGGGAACTAGACCACGTTAACTCCATCGACGTCATGGACGCGGTTGGCTCAAACATTCGCGTAGATAGCCGGAGCGGGGCTGTGCTTCGGATATTACCCGTTGAAAACGACTCTGTGAATGAGGAATGGATTTCGGACAAAACACGGTTTGTTTGGGACGGACTTGCGCGCCAACGTCTTGATCGCCCTTTCATTCGCCGGGGCGGTAAGCTCACGCCAGTAGGCTGGGATGAAGCGCTAAAATTTGCAGCAGAAAAACTCTCGGGCAACGCAGATGAAGTTGCAGCAATAGCGGGCGATCTCTGTAATGCCGAGTCTATGAAAGCCTTAAAAGATTTAATGGGCAGCCTTGGCGTTCGCAATATTGATTGCCGTCAAGATGGCTCTATCCTTAGTGGGGAGCGCGCGAGCTATCTGTTTAACGCGACAATCGAAGGAATTGAGGACGCAGACGCCATTCTGATTATTGGCTCCAACCCCCGCCTTGAAGCTCCGCTGATTAATACCCGCATACGCAAGGCCTATTCAAATGGTGGGACGCGCATCGCGGTAATCGGAGAAGCCTCTGATTTAACCTACCCCGTAGAGCACCTCGGCAACACACCTGCCGCAATTACAGAGCTTACGGGGTCCACAAAGGGTTTTGCCAAAGCGCTTAAGGCTGCCAAGAAACCCATGATTATTCTCGGGCAGGGGGCACTTAACCGCACCGACAGCGCGCAAATTCTTAAAGCGGCGGCTAGCTTAGCGGACAAATGCAAGATCGTGCGCGACGGCTGGAACGGCTTTAATGTGCTGCACACAGCGGCTGCGCGCGTCGCGGGTCTGGATATGGGCTTTTTGCCGGCAGACGGGGCGAAGGGAACGGCAGAAATTCTCGAGGGTGCAAAATCGGGCGAGATTAAAACACTCTACCTGCTCGGCGCAGATGAACTTGATACGAGCGGGCTCAAGAACTGTTTTGTGATTTATCAGGGTAGCCACGGCGATAAAGGCGCGCACGTAGCCGATATCGTATTGCCGGCTGCGGCCTATACTGAAGAGGATGGCCTTTTTGTAAATACTGAGGGCCGCGTACAAATGGGCATGGCAGCCACGCCGCCCAAAGGCGAGGCCAAAGACGGCTGGGCAATTATCCGCGCCCTCTCCGCTCACCTGAACCGGATATTGCCTTATGATAGCCTTGACGCGCTGCGAGAGACGCTTTTTGCGGACCACCCTTCGTTTGCCGGACTTGATCATGCGCCTGAGGGCCTGCCGCTTGATCTATCTGCGCTTGGAAGCGCGGGAAAAATGACGTCAGCCCCGTTTAAAAATGCTGTGTCTGAGTTTTACTTCACCAACCCTATCGCGCGCGCCTCCGAAGTTATGGCGGAATGCGCGGCGGTATCCGATGCGGCAGAACTGCCAAAAGAGGCGGCGGAGTAATGTTGCAGATAATCACACCTGAATTTATTATGTCTTCGCCCTTTTGGAGCGAGCTTTCGCCTGTCGCCTGGTTCTTTCTCAAGTTATTGCAGGCCGTTGGTTTTGTTTTAATTCTCTCGGTTGTTTTGGCATTTCTGATTTTGATGGACCGCAAGGTCTGGGCCGCTGTTCAGATGCGGCGCGGACCAAATGTCGTCGGGGCATTTGGTTTACTGCAATCTTTTGCTGATCTATTGAAATTTGTGTTCAAAGAAATCATTATCCCGTCGGGTTCTGACAAAGTTCTCTTTATCCTAGCGCCCATTCTCGCGCTTGTTACGGCATTTTTGGCATGGGCGGTTGTACCTGTCGCGCCCGGATGGGTGTTATCAGATGTGAATGTAGGCGTTCTATATGTCCTCGCGATAAGCTCGCTGGGGGTATATGGTATTATCATCGGGGGCTGGGCCTCTAATTCTAAATATCCATTTATGGGGGCGCTGCGTTCAGCGGCTCAAATGGTGTCTTATGAAGTCTCCATTGGATTTATCATTCTTACAGTGATCTTTCTGTCAGGTTCAATGAACCTAAGCGCCATTGTTGCAGCGCAGGACGGCGGCATTTTGAACTGGAATATGTTCCGTCTGAATCCAGTTGGCGAATTTGGTATTTGGAATCTGCTTTTATTTCCCGTTATGTTTTATATGGGCGTATTGTTTTTTATCTCAGCGCTTGCCGAAACTAATCGGCCGCCATTCGACCTTCCTGAAGCTGAGTCGGAACTGGTTGCGGGTTATATGGTTGAATATTCATCCACGCCCTATCTGCTCTTTATGTTCGCGGAATATCTAAATATCATTTTGCTCTGCGCCATGTTTACGATCTTGTTCCTTGGCGGGTGGCACGCCCCAATTGATTTGGGTTGGGAAGAGCCGATCATCCCGCCAATTTTCTGGTTTACCCTAAAGACATTATTTGGATTCTTCATGTTTGCCATGGTGAAGGCGATTGTACCGCGTTACCGCTATGACCAGCTAATGCGCCTTGGCTGGAAGGTCTTTTTGCCAACGTCCATATTCGCGGTTGTTTTCGTTATGACCTTTGTTGTCTTTCTTGGGCAAGGATAGGAAGCCTTATGTTTACACGCATTAAACAAGTCCTTCGCGCCGCCCTATTGCTTGAGTTCATCTCGGCTTTTTGGCTGGCTATGAAATATTTCTTTCGGCCCAAGGTCACGATTAATTACCCGTTTGAAAAGGGTCCGCTTAGCCCGCGCTTTCGCGGGGAGCACGCCCTTCGCCGTTACCCGAGCGGCGAGGAACGCTGCATTGCCTGCAAGCTGTGCGAGGCGATTTGCCCAGCGCAGGCGATTACCATCGAAGCTGAACCGCGGGCGGATGGCTCGCGCCGCACAACACGCTACGATATTGACATGGTCAAATGCATTTACTGCGGATTTTGCCAAGAGGCGTGCCCCGTGGACGCCATTGTCGAAGGACCCAATTTCGAGTTTGCCACGGAAACGCGAGAAGAGCTTTATTATGACAAAGACAAACTTCTCGCCAATGGTGATCGATGGGAGCGGGAAATTGCAAAAAATCTAGCCATGGATGCGCCTTACCGCTAAAGCGGCGGCAATCAGAGGGGACTAACGACTCGTGCTTATCACTATTGCATTTTATCTTCTGGCTTTTACGGCTGTTGCGGCGGCATTTCTGGTTGTGGCCTCACGCAATCCAGTGCACTCAGTTATGTTCCTGATCCTTACTTTCTTTAGCGCCGCAGGGCTCTTTATATTGATGGGTGCAGAGTTTCTCGCGCTTTTGCTTGTAATGGTCTATGTGGGCGCGGTCGCCGTTCTCTTCCTTTTCGTCGTGATGATGTTGGATGTTGATTTCGTCGAGATGAAACAGGGGTTCTTGCAATATCTCCCGATTGGCGGCCTCGTGGCTGTAATCTTGTTGCTAGAGATGGTCTTTGTTGGTGCGGCCTATTTTACGGGGACGGAGAACGTCGTCGTCGCGGAAAAAAGCGGCACGAAGTCCAATCTCGAGCAATTTGGTGAAGTCCTCTACACCGACTACGCTTTCTTCTTCGAAGCGGCCGGGCTAGTGTTGCTCGTGGCTTTGGTCGGGGCGGTGACACTGACCCTACGCGCGCGTGAAGGCGTACGACGCCAGAATGCCGTCAAGCAAATGGACCGTACGCGAGAGCAAGGCGTCGAGATGGTTGATATTGAACCTGGCCAGGGCCTTGGGTAGGAGCTGCACATGATGACCATCGGACTTTCTCATTATCTCGTCGTTGCAGCGATCCTTTTTACGATTGGCGTATTCGGGATTTTCGTAAACAGAAAAAACGTCATCATTATTTTGATGTGCGTTGAGCTATTGCTGCTCGCTGTGAATATCAATTTTGTCGCCTTTTCTACGCATATGGCCGACGTTGCGGGAAATCAGCCGCTTGCAGGCCAAGTGTTCGCACTCTTTATTTTGACCGTCGCCGCTGCTGAGGCGGCCGTCGGCCTTGCTATCCTCGTCGTTTACTTCCGCAACCGCGGGAATATCGCCGTCGAAGATATTGATTTGATGAAGGGCTAAGACGTTGCTTTACCACATCATCGTATTTGCGCCGCTGCTTGGTGCCATCATCGCCGGTTTGGCGGGTACGCGTTTCATGGGCGGCAAGCTCGGCGAAGTGCCGTCTATGGTCATCACAACAGGGCTCTTATTCCTATCAGCAATATTGTCTTGGTATGCTTTTGTGCAAGTGGGGATTGGGCATAAGGAAGCGGATGTAACCGTCCTGCGCTGGATGGATGTTGGCGATATGAAAGCCAATTGGGCCTTTAAGATCGACACGCTGACCGCCGTTATGCTTGTGGTTGTCAACAGTGTGTCGGCGCTCGTGCACCTTTACAGCTGGGGTTACATGAAGGACGATCCCTATAAGCCGCGTTTCTTCGCCTATCTGTCGCTTTTCACCTTCGCCATGCTCATGCTGGTGACATCCAATAATTTCATTCAATTGTTCTTTGGCTGGGAAGGGGTTGGCCTCGCCTCATATCTGTTGATTGGATATTATTATAAAAAACCCTCCGCTAATGCAGCGGCGATCAAAGCCTTTGTGACCAACCGTGTCGGAGATGTTGGACTTGCGCTTGGCGTTATGACGATCTTTTTGGTTTTCGATTCCGTCAATTTTGACACGGTCTTTGATGCCGTAGCGCAAAAAGGCGCTCTAACACTGTCGTTCCTTGGCGGGGAATATAACGCGCTCGAGCTAATCGCCGCGCTTTTATTTATCGGCGCCATGGGGAAATCAGCGCAATTTGTTCTGCATGTTTGGCTGCCCGACGCCATGGAAGGGCCAACGCCAGTTTCTGCGCTTATTCACGCTGCAACCATGGTGACAGCAGGCGTATTCCTCGTGTGCCGCGCAGCGCCTATATACGAGGCAGCCCCGATTACCTCTGGTTTCATTACAGCTATGGGCGCATTCACCGCCTTTTTTGCCGCGACCGTGGCACTGGTGCAGAACGATATTAAACGCGTTATCGCCTATTCCACCTGTAGCCAGCTCGGCTATATGTTCTTTGCCGCCGGAGTAGGGGCCTATAACGCGGCGATGTTCCATCTGTTTACCCATGCCTTTTTCAAAGCGCTCTTGTTCCTTTGCGCGGGATCTGTGATCCACGCCATGCATCATGAGCAAGATATGCGCAAAATGGGCGGTATTCGACACAAAGTGCCGCTCACCTATGCGGCCATGATTATCGGCACACTCGCGATTACAGGCATTGGGATCCCCGGTACCAAAATCGGATTCGCAGGCTTTTTCTCAAAAGATGCCATCATTGAAGCGGCCTATGCAGGCGGGACAAATGCCGCCGCCTTTGCCTTCTTCGCGGGTATTGTCGCGGCCCTGATGACAAGTTTTTACAGCTGGCGACTTATTTTTATGACCTTCCACGGCAAATACCGCGGTGATCAGCACACGCTGGATCATGCGCATGAAAGCCCGCTTAATATGCTCGTGCCGCTGGGGCTTTTGAGCGTCGGCGCGGTTGCGGCTGGCTTTGTGTTTTACTCCAAATTCATGGGAAATGCGGGGGATTTTTGGCATGGCGCGCTGCCGATTCACGGCAGTGAGCATCATGCCATGATGGCTGATAGCTCTCTTTACGCGGCGGCAGGTACGAGCGCCAGCGATGCCTATCATGGAGGCGTAAAATATACGGGGCTGAAGGGGCTTTTGTTCAACGAAGTTCACGGCTTCCCGCGTTGGGTGCTTTGGGTGCCGCTAATCGCCTCTATTACCGGCTTCATCACGGCCTTTATGATGTATATGCGCGGCAAGGGCGCTCAAAAACACATCGATAATGTCAAAGAGACAGGCGGCGGGCCACTTTACAACTTCCTACTGAACAAGTGGTATATCGACGAAATCTATGACGCCACAATCGTGCGCGGGGCGCGCAAGCTGGGGGATATTTTCTGGAAGATCGGGGATCAGAAGATTATTGATGGATTTGGTCCTAATGGCGTCGCGGCATTTGCTGCAGGCGCGGCGAAGCGTCTGTCCAAACTGCAAAGCGGTTACCTTTATCATTACGCCTTCATTATGTTGCTTGGTGTTGCGGCGATTATCGCCTTAGTTTCAGCAAGCATGGGAGGTTAGACATGTTTGAAAACGTCGCAATCCTCAGCATTATTACCTTCTTTCCGCTCATTGTCGCTTTAACGCTGATGATCATTTCATGGTCGTCTAAAACACAAGAGGCCAAGGATCAGATCGCCGCGAACTCTCCCTATGTGGCACTGATAGTTTCTAGCGTGATATTCATTCTCTCGCTAATGCTCGTGTTTGCCTTTGATCCAACCACCGCAGAGTTTCAATTTGTAGAGAGCAGAGCGTGGCTTGGCGGAGGGATTGAATACCGAATGGGGGTAGATGGTATTTCCGTTCTCTTCGTCTTGCTGACGACGTTTTTGACGCCGCTTTGTATCCTCGCAAGCCGTACTTCGATCAAAGAACGTATGCTGGAATATATGGTCGCGTTTTTGATCCTTGAAACACTGATGATCGGGGTGTTCTGCTCGCTTGATTTGATACTCTTCTACCTATTCTTCGAAGCGGTTTTGATCCCCATGTATATCATCATTGGGGTTTGGGGCGGAAAGAACCGCGTTTACGCGAGTTACAAGTTCTTTCTTTATACGCTCCTTGGCTCTGTTTTGATGCTCGCGGCCATTATCTGGCTCTATAGCTTTAGCGGGCAGCAGCTCGGCGCACCAACAACGGACATGCGCGTTTTGATGCGCGAGCTTGAAATACCGCTGGGGGCGCAGACTTGGCTCTGGCTGGCGTTTTTTGCATCTTTTGCAGTCAAAATGCCGATGTGGCCTGTGCACACTTGGCTGCCCGATGCCCATGTTGAGGCCCCGACGGCGGGCTCTGTTATCCTTGCGGGTATCCTGCTCAAGCTTGGTGGCTATGGGCTACTGCGTTTTTCTCTACCGCTTTTTCCCAATGCCACCATGGCCTTTGCGCCCCTCGTGTTTACGCTCTCCGTGATCGCGATCATATACACGTCGCTTGTGGCCTATCGCCAAAATGACATGAAAAAGCTCATAGCCTATTCCTCGGTTGCTCATATGGGATTTGTGACCATGGGGATTTTTGCGCTCAACGTGCAGGGAATACAGGGCGGAATTTTTCAGATGCTTAGCCATGGTTTGATTTCGGGGGCACTCTTCTTTTGTGTTGGCGTTATCTATGACCGTATGCATACACGCGAAATTGCCTTTTACGGTGGGCTGGTAAAACAGATGCCAATATACGCCGTATTTCTTCTATTCTTTACGATGGCCAATGTTGGGCTTCCGGGGACGTCGGGCTTTGTGGGCGAAATCTTGACCATGATCGGTGCTTATCAGGTCAATCCTTGGGTTGCCGCAGGCGCAGCGCTGGGCATGATTTTGTCAGCGATGTACGCTCTGCATCTGTACCGCGAGGTCGTCTTTGGAGAGGTTACCAATGAAAAATTAAATGACATCCAAGATATGACGCGCACAGAGATATTGATACTTACCCCGCTTGTCATCTTCACCCTTGTGCTCGGGGTTTATCCTTCTCTGGTGACGGATATTACGGCTGTCTCTGTAGAGGCGCTTATTGCGGACATTCAGGCCGCGGCTGGCCCTGCCGCCCTTGGAGGACAATAATCATGTGGGAAAAAATTATACTCTTCTTCCCTGAGTTGCTCCTAGCCGTCACGGCGTCTCAGCTTTTGCTTTTCGGTGTCTCGCCAAAAGCGGGGCGGGCCACAGTCGTGCGGTATATAGGTATTGCAGTCCTCCTGATCTTTGCCTTCTCCGGTTTCCTTTTGGGTATGCCTTCGGGGACTGCATTCTCTGGCGCTTTGGTCGTGGACAGCTACAGCCACTTTGTAAAGCTTGTGATTGGTCTTGCGGCTGCCGCCTCCCTGATTTTCTCGCGGCCTTATATGGAAGCCGAAAACCTCAATAAGCATGAATTTACCGTCCTGCTACTCTACGCGGTCTTGGGTATGAGCATCATGGCATCTGCTAATAATTTACTTTCAGTCTATATCGGCGTGGAGATGCAAGCGCTCGCGCTTTATGTCATGGCGGCCTTTAACCGCGATAGCCTACGAGCCTCTGAAGCCGGCCTAAAATATTTTGTTCTGGGGGCGTTATCCTCCGGCCTCTTGCTTTATGGTCTTTCTATGATTTACGGGTTTTCCGGCTCGCTCGATTTTAACCGTATCGCGGACGTGGTCGAGGACGGCGCTTCGCCCGGGATGATCGTCGGCATGGTATTCCTTCTTTGCGGTCTGGGTTTCAAAATCTCGGCAGCGCCTTTCCATATGTGGACTCCCGACGTATATGAAGGCGCTCCCACTCCTGTAACGGGGTTCTTTGCGGGGGCGCCTAAATTTGCCGCTATGTGCCTTATCGCGCGTGTTGTGGTCGGCCCTTTTGGCGGCATTGAGGATCAATGGCAGCAAGTGATTATTGTGTTTGCCGTGCTCTCAATGTTTGTCGGCGCTATCGGGGCTTTGGCCCAAACGAACATCAAGCGCCTTATGGCTTATTCCTCTATTGCCAATATGGGCTATGCGCTCGTTGCATTGGCGGCCGGCGGGCAAGCGGGCGTAAATGGCATGCTCATTTTTATGTCGATCTACGTAATTACAGTCGTCGGCGTTTTTGCCTGTATCCTGCAAATGCGTATCCGCAATGGCATGGTGGAAGAGATCAAAGACCTCGCAGGGCTATCCAAGTCAAACAAAGGCCTTGCGATTTTGATGAGCCTATTCATGTTCTCCATTATGGGTATTCCGCCTCTGCTTGGCTTCTTTGGTAAAGTTTATGCGTTCTGGCCCGCAGTAGAGGCCGGGCTTGTCTGGCTTGTCGTGCTCGGCCTGATCGCCAGCGTCATCGGCGCGTTTTACTATCTACGTATCATCAAGAGCATGTGGTTTGATGATGTTGCCCATGAATTTGTTGAAGCCCCACAAAGCCTGCGCTGGACCACAATTGTTTGCGGCTTATTTATCTTGCCGCTTTTGCTCCTTCCCTTCACTGCTATCCCGTCGCAAGGGTTTATTGCCCAGGCTGCGGCGAGCTTGTTCTAAGCCTTGCGGTTCATATATCTGGAGGAGACGCCCTCGACGAATGATGCTGCGCGCGAACTTGCGGAAAGCGGCGAGGGCGGGCCTCTTTGGGTGTGTGCAGAGCGCCAAAGCCGAGGCCGGGGACGGCATGGCCGTCAATGGACTTCAGAAACCGGTAATCTATATGCCAGCGGGCTTTTCCCCTTGCCAAAAAACCCGCTTGCCGGCGCGCAGCTTGGGTTTGCAGCGGCACTTTCGATCTCGGAGACATTGCGGACCTATATTCCAGACGCTGACATTCGCCTTAAATGGCCTAATGACGTATTGATTGGCGGCGCCAAGGTTTCAGGTATTTTGCTCGAGACGGGCAGTTTTAAGGGGCGTAATTGGGTGGTTGTTGGCATTGGTCTTAATCTGACGTCCCATCCGGAGGATACGACTTATCCCGCAACCCATCTTGTCGCCCACATAAAGAAAAAAAATCTCTCGGGGCCAGAACCACTCTATACTGGCCCTGAAGCCGTGCTGGCGCTACTTGCGTCTCATTTTGAGCATTGGCGGCTACGCCTTGTCGCCGAAGGGTTTGCGCCGCTACGAAAGGCATGGCGAAAGCAGGCACACGGATTAGGGGAGACCGCCCAAATCGTGCTTGGCGATAGGCGGTTGAAGGCTCGTATTTTGGGGCTGGGCGAAAATGGCGAGTTGCAGATTAAGCATGATGATGGCACGTTAGAGTCCATATATGCGGGTGATGTGTATCCGCACTTTCAAAACTCTCTAGGTGCTTAATGCTGCTTGCGATTGATACAGGAAATACAAACACGCTTTTCGCCATTCATAATGGCAGGGAATGGGTGGTGGAGTGGCGTATTGCGACCAATGCGGCGCGTACCGCTGATGAATATGCAGTGTGGTTTTATCAACTCCTGAAAATGCAAGGCCTGACTTTCGAGTCGATCAAGCGCTGCGTGATTTCTACCGTCGTACCTCAGTCCCTATTTAATATGCGCAACCTCGCGCGCCGACATTTAAAGGTGGAACCCTTAGTCGTCGGCGATACTGGCGTCAAAATCGGCATAGGCAATGCCTTGCCTAATCCGGATGAAGTCGGCGCTGACCGTCTCGTCACGGCCCTGGGTGCACGCCTGTCCTATGAGGGGAATTTGATTATAATCGACAGCGGCACGGCAACAACATTTGACGTCATCTCGGCCGGCGGAGTATTTGAAGGCGGCATCATTTCGCCGGGTATCAACTTATCGGTCCGTGCCTTGCATGAGGCCGCAGCGCAGCTACCGCGAATTGCGATTCAAAAGCCAGAAAAAGTAATCGGAAATTCAACGGTCAGCGCGATGCAATCAGGCATTTTCTGGGGCTATATTGGCCTTATTGATGGGCTCGTGAACAAAATCAAAGAAGAAGATGGCCGCGATTTTTCCGTGATTGGCACAGGCGGAGTGGCGTCTCTGTTTGAAGGCGCCTCCGAGACGATAGATATATATGACGGAGCTCTGACGATTAACGGGCTACTCGAAATTTCAAAGCTGAACGCTTAATCCCTTTACCGAAAGCCCAAAATGGCCAAAAAAAATAGTAAGAATGAATTCGTCTTTTTGCCGCTAGGCGGCAGCGGCGAAATAGGGATGAATTTAAACCTATTCGGTTTTGGCCCAGCTCATGCTCGCAAATGGATAATTATTGATATTGGCGTGACCTTTGGCAATGCGCAAACTCCGGGCATCGAAATCATCATGCCCGATATTGCCTTTCTTGAAGAGGGCAATGGCGAGCTTTTGGGAATTGTCCTCACCCATGCTCATGAAGATCATATGGGCGCGCTAGCCCGGCTATGGCCCAAGCTTCGATGCCCGGTTTATGCCACGCCCTTTACGATGTATCTTGTACGGGATCGCCTCTCTGAATTTGGTTTGCTGAGCGAAGTGGAACTCATTGAGATAGAGTTGAAAAGCCGTTTTGAGATCGGGCCTTTTGATCTAGAAATGATTACGCTGACACATTCCATTCCCGAACCCAACGCCGTTGCGATACGCACGCCTGCGGGGCTTGTCCTTCACACGGGCGATTGGAAGATTGATGCCGACCCCCAAATCGGAGAGCCTGTTGATGCGGCTGCGCTAAAGGCATTTGGAGATGAGGGAATTCTTGCCATGATATGCGATAGCACCAATGTATTCACCCCCGGCTACGCAGGATCAGAGGCGGGCGTGCGCCGTGAATTGATAAAACTGATCTCCGAGTATGAGGGGCGCGGCGTCGCGGTCGCTTCGTTTGCTTCAAATGTGGCGCGGCTGGAGTCGGTTATGGTGGCCGCACGAGAGAACGCCCGCTCTGTATGCCTTGTTGGGCGCTCCATGCACCGCATGGTGGGAGCGGCAAAGGCAATCGATCTTTTGGGGGATGTTGGCGCGCTTTTGTCCGAAGAAGACGCCATGGCCATGCCCCAAGGCAATGTCCTTTATTTGTGTACCGGCAGCCAAGGTGAACCCCGGGCCGCGCTTTCGCGAATTGCCAATCACGATCACCGTAATATCAAATTTCGTAAAGGGGATGTCGTGATTTTTAGCTCAAAAATCATCCCGGGCAATGAGATTGGTATTTTTGCGCTGCAAAACGCTTTGGCGGATGAGGGCATTGATATTGTTACGGAGAAAGACCGCGATATTCACGTATCAGGCCACCCATGCCGGGGGGAACTCGCACAGATGTATGAATGGGCCAAGCCAAGGATTGCTATTCCGGTTCATGGCGAACGCCGTCACCTGATTGAACATGCGAAGCTCGCGCGAGAGTTAGGGGTGAAAAAGGCCCTCGCGCCCCATAACGGTGAAATGATATTGCTGTCCAATACCGGTCCGGAGGTGATTGACATAGTCCCCAGCGGACGGCTGCATCAGGACGGAAATGTTATTGTCGAGAGCACAGATGAGGGTCTGCGTCTGCGTAAGAAAATGGCTTACGCGGGACATGTCAGCATTAGTCTTGTGGTCAATAGTAAAGGCCAATTACTGGCCGGACCGGATCCGCAGATTAGCGGATTTCCGCACGGACCAAATGACGTTTATATTGACGCTATGTTTGATGATATTGCAGACTGCGCCGAGGCCGCGTTTGAAGGGCTAAGCCGCAATGGTAAGCTTGACGAAGATGTTATTGAAGATCGCATTCGCTCCCGCGTAAAAAAATTGATAAAACAACAAACGGGCAAACGCCCTGTCGTCACTGTGACAGCTCATAAGGTTAAATAATGTCGTCATCCGATTTTTCCATTGGTCCGCTTAATCACATTGGAATCGCTGTTCCTGATATTGAGGCGGCGATTGCTATGTACCGAGATGTATTTGGCGTGAGCAATATTACAGAGCCCAAGGACCTGCCGCCTCAGGGCGTTACCTATGCTTTTGTGAACCTGCCAAGCGGTCAAGTAGAGCTTATACAGCCCTATGGGGAGAATTCACCTATTCAAAAATTTCTCACGCGAAACCCAAAGGGCGGGCAACATCACATATGCTTTGAAGTCGCGGACATTCATAAAGCCTGCGCGGAAATGGCCAGCCGAGGCATGCGGGTCCTCAGCGCGCCGCGGATCGGCGCGCATGGCACGCCGGTTGTTTTTCTCCACCCCGGTGACGCGGGCGGCGTTTTGATTGAATTAATGCAATCTCCAAAAGGGGACCATTAGCCCGATGTCACTATTCTCTGCCTTTGTTGTTTATCTTTTAATTTGGTGGATTACCCTGTTCGGGGTTTTACCCTTTGGCATTCGGGGGCAAGCCGAGGAGGGCGAAGTCATCAAAGGCTCTGAACCTGGCGCGCCAGTTGAAAGCGGCATGAAACGCAAAATCATCCTGACAACGCTAATCGCCACGCTCATTTGGGTCGTTATCTGTATTATCATCATCTTTAAACTCGTGACATGGGATCAATTGGGACTGCATTTACCCGGATCTGGGGGGGCTGAGAGCTAAACAGCCCTTGTATCTGCGCTGTGATAATCCTTTCATGAAATCATTTATAGGCATGCTTGGCAGTGCGCCTACAAGGCGCTAAGCCTATAGGACAACTTACCTAGGATTCTCTCATGCGTCTCTCGCGCTACTTTTTACCGGTTCTCAAAGAAACTCCATCGGAGGCGACAATCGCCTCGCATCAATATATGCTTCGGGCGGGGATGATAAAGCAAAATGCCGCCGGCATTTATAGCTGGCTCCCCCTTGGCCTTAAAGTCATGCGTAAAATCGAAGCTATCGTGCGCGAGGAACAAAACAAAGCCGGGGCTGTTGAAATGCTTATGCCGACGATACAGTCGGCTGATCTTTGGAAAGAGACGGGGCGCTATGATGCCTATGGACCAGAGATGCTGCGGATAAAGGACCGTCATGACCGCGAGATGCTCTACGGTCCTACAAATGAGGATATGATTACGGATATATTTCGCAGTTACATCAAATCTTACAAAGACTTACCGCAGCTTCTTTATCATATTCAGTGGAAATTTAGAGATGAGCGCCGTCCACGTTTTGGCGTTATGCGAGGACGTGAATTTCTTATGAAGGACAGCTACAGCTTTGATCTATCCGAAGAGGCAGCGCGAATATCTTATTATAAAATGTTCGTGGCCTATTTGAACACTTTTGCAAGGCTAGGTATTCAGGCTATTCCTGTCAAAGCGGATCCTGGCCCGATTGGCGGTGATCTGACCCATGAATTTGTGATACTCGCGGAGACGGGGGAGAGCGGCGTATTTTGTCACAAAGACCTGCTGGAAATGTCGGCTCCTGGACCTGTGGATTTCGATGCGGACCTCTCTGAGCATGTCGAGAAACGCGTCGCGCTTTATGCCGCGACCGACGAAACACATGATGCGGCCGCCTTTGATGCGATTGAAAAGGATAAACAAATGTCGGCCCGGGGAATAGAAGTCGGTCATATTTTCTATTTTGGACAAAAATATTCAAAGCCTATGAATGCCAAAGTCATGGGTGATGACAATAAGGAACATATAATTCATGGCGGTAGTTACGGCATTGGCGTGTCTCGCCTCGTGGGGGCAATTATCGAAGCTAGCCACGATAATGACGGCATTATCTGGCCGAAATCTGTTGCTCCGTTCGGGGTCGGGATAATCAACCTTAAATCTGGGGACAGTCAGGCGGATGCAGCCTGCGAAGCGCTATATTCACAGCTCTCGGCCGCTAATGTTGATCCGCTTTATGATGACAAAAATGATCGCGGCGGGGTTAAATTTGGGCGCATGGATTTAATCGGACTGCCATATCAGATTACCGTGGGGCCAAGAGGCCTAAAAAACGGCGTCGTCGAGGTCAAAGACCGTGCCAGCAGAGAAAAACAAGAAATGACACCAGAGGCCGCGGTCACCATGATGACTGACGCCTTTAAGGATATCTGATGAACCAAGCTTCCGATATGCCTGCAAAAATGCTTGGACCGCAAAACCGCCCGTTTGGCCGCGTCGAGCGTATAATTTCACGCCGCTATCTGGGGGCGAAGAAAAAGGACGGAGGCGTCGGGCTTATCGCAGGGCTGTCCTTTGTCTGTATCATGTTGGCCGTGGCTTCCATGATTATCATCATGAGCATTATGAACGGTTTTCGGGGGCGCTTGATTGAGCTTACTATTGGCTCCCAAGGGCATATGTATGTGGCCTCAGCCGCGCCGCAAGTCACGCCCGAATCCGTTCGGATTTTAGAGCAGCGCCTGACAGCCGTCCCAGGCGTGGACAAAGCATTTGAGATGAGCCAAAATCAAACAATGTTGCAGCGTGACGGGCGTATTTCCGGGACGATTGTAAACGGTATCTCCGCTGAAAACCTACGCGATTTTGACCTGATTGCGCAAAACCTCGTGCTTGGGTCCTTGGATGAATTTGGAGAAGGAAGAGGCAGTAACAACCAAGTCGCCCTAGGAATTGGCGTTGCGCAAACCCTCGGCGTGACGGTCGGCGAGCCATTGGTCGTATATAGCCCAAAAGTGCGCTCTGGGCCTATGGGATCCACGCCAATCCGCAAAACTTATTTGGTGGGGGCAATCTTCCAAACAGGTCTCGTGGAGGCGGACGCGGGGTATATGTTCATGGACCTAAATCAGGCTGCCCTAATGTTTAATGACGGCAAAACCGACGGAGCAATACAGCTTCGCCTCGATGATCCAGATGACATTGATAATATGATACAGCCCGTTGCCAACGCAGCGGACGAACCCGTTTTCATTGAAACCTGGAAAGACAGAAACCAGACGACGGCAACTGCACTGCGGACGGAACAAATTGCGATGCGGTTAATCTTTATGATCGTTGTTTTGATCTCTACCTTTCCGATCCTATCGGCTATGATTATGCTGGTTAAAAACAAATCACGCGATATTGCCGTGCTGCGAACTATCGGCACGCCGCGTTCGGGTGTCTTGCGTATATTCTTTATGTCCGGCGCGATGATCGGTGTTTTAGGTACGGTCGTGGGTCTTATTCTCGGGATCTTATTTTGCCTGAACATTGATGCCATTCAGGCGATCATTGAAACCGTCACAGGTGTAGAGCTTTTCCCGCCAGAAGTTTACGGTCTCTCGGGTGGCATTCCGGTGAAGATAGTTTGGTCAGAGGTATTCGGCGTCGCGTTTTGGGGATTTTTGATTACAACGCTCGCCACATTTTTTCCCGCATGGTCTGCCTCTAAAATCGACCCGGTAGATGCGCTGAGGTATGAATAATGACGCGTAACACACCAGATCACCCTGACCCGCTCAGCGGGCAAAATATGGCAGCGGCCCGCCGCCCGATTTTATCAGTCCGCAACCTTCACAGAAGCTACCAAAGCGGTGAGGGGACACTTACTGTTTTGGCGGGAGCAGATATTGACATTTACCCCGGCGAAATGGTGGGGCTTGTTGGGCCTTCTGGCTCGGGTAAGTCGACTTTATTGCATGCGGCAGGGCTTTTGGAAAAGCCTAATGCCGGACAGGTCTATATTAATGGGCGCGAGTGTCTCAAACTCGCGGATAATATGCGCACGGCTATTCGGCGTAGTTCGATTGGGATGGTCTATCAGTTTCATCATTTGCTGAAAGAGTTTACGGCCCTTGATAATGTGGCCTTGCCGCAGATGATTGCGGGTAAAAGCCAAGCGGCCGCCCGCGCGGAGGCGCGCCGACTTCTTACGATTGTGGGCCTTGAGCACCGCCTTGACCATATGCCCGGACAAATGTCGGGCGGCGAGCAGCAGCGCGTGGCGATTTCTCGCGCAATCGCCAATCGTCCGCAAGTTCTGCTTGGGGATGAACCAACAGGTAACCTTGATCCCGCAACGTCCAATCTCGTGTTCCAAAGCCTCCTGCGCTTAACACGGCAAGAAGGGTTTTCTGCGCTTGTCGCCACACATAATATGGAGCTTACGCAATATATGGACCGCGTCCTGACAGTGCATGACGGTTTGATTGTTCCGGTTAAGTCTCCGGTGATCCCTCAACTTACCCGCGATCATTAGCCCGCTCGCTGACCCAGTAGAATATAGCGCCGAGTGAAATAATTGCTGCGGCAAACCAGGCCTTATTTGGATTGGTTTTGACAACAAATATCAGCGTAAAAACCGTCAGCGCGATATATATCAGCGGCACCAGCGGATAACCCCAAGTTTTATAGGGACGGGGGAGGTCTGGCTCTCGCCAACGCAGGACAAAAACCCCGATCACCGCCAAAAGGCTGTTGAGCGCGAGCATTGCGCCTGCAAATATCACGATGAACTTAAAACTCGATGTGATGATGAATACAAGCGCCACGAAAGACTGAAAGTATATTGCGTTGCGCGGCACGCCGGCGGCGTTGGTTTTGCCGAGAAATCTGAAAGCCCTGAAATCCTCTCCGACCGATTGCAGCGCACGCGGCCCGGCTAGGACCATGGCGCTAACGGTAGAAATTAGGAGAAGGGATAACATTGTTGCCACGATACGCGCGCCTGTTTCTCCGAAAATAAACGCTGCCGCAACATAGCCAACTTCTTCTTTTCCAGCCATTGCCTCAATCGGGGCAACTCGCAAAAAGACAAAATTCAGCAGCAAGTAAAGTACCATCACAAGTCCCGTTCCAAAGACGAGGACGCGAGGCAAGTCGCGCTGCGGATGTGCCATCTCGCCGCTAATATAGGTAGCGGCGTTCCATCCGGTGTAGGCATAGGAAACATATATTAGCGAAACAGCAAATGCTCCGCTGGTGATCACGTCAAAATCACCGGATTGCGGCGTGAACACCATAGGCGTCGGATTTGGGACAAATAAAATCCCGGCAATACAAAACCCTACAATCAAAATAACCTTGAGTGCCGTGAAAAGAGTTTGGAACCTTGCGCTGTCTTTTCGGTTCCTTGCGTGAATGAATGTCGCGATGAGCACCACCGCAACCGCAACCGCTTTTTGGAAAGCCTCCGTAACTCCCCAGCTTTCAGGGAGGGCGGCCGTGGAATATTTGGAAAATACGATGGCCACAGCCGCGATAGGCGCGGCAAAACCAATCAAGGCAGAGACCCAACCCGATATAAATCCCGCCGCTGGATGATAGATACGTCCAAGGAAGTTATATTCGCCGCCCGAACGGGGCAGGGCCGCGCCTAGCTCTGCATAGCTCGCCGCGCCGCATAGCGCGGCAATGCCGCCAAGCACCCAAAGTAACAAAAGTGCAAATCCGCTTTTGATATCAAGAAGCTGAAACCCAAGGCTTGTGAACACTCCCGTGCCCACCATATTTGCGATAATTACGGAGGCTGCTGCCCGCGGGCTATAGGGATCTGTCGTGGCGCGTTTCATGCAGCTATTTGGCTATACACCTCGGTTTATGTCTAGCCTTTTCAACTCTTTTCTTGACAGCAGGCTGCAAATATAGAAGAGAACATAAAGTGAACATATAGATTTATGGGGATAAGGATATGAAGCAAGTTGCAGCAGAACTGAGCGCCGCTATGGTCATGGCAGGATTCGTGACAATGATGTCGATATGGATGATGGTTATCGCGGCCTGATATCCAAGTGATCAAGGAAAGGGTAAGGGAAGGCAAATGGCTGGCAAAACCGCTGAATATGTCGCCCTGAGATGCCGCTCACCCTATTCTATTCTAGAGGGCGCTCTTCGCATAGAGGCATTAGCTAAACGAGCCAAGGAGTACCGTATTCCGGCGCTCGCGCTGACAGATACAACAAATATGTGCGGGGCGCTGGAGTTTTCTGGCACCGTTGCGAAAGCGGGTTTGCAGCCTATCATTGGCGTCACCCTAAGCGTAGATATTGGCCTTGAGGGGCAGGCGGGTCGGCTTCGCCGAGAACCAGAGGGCCAGATTGCCTTGCTAGCCCAGTCCGAGCTTGGCTATGAAAATCTGATGGCATTATCTTCCGCGGCCTACCTTGAGGTCGAAGCCACGGATTTACCTCACATCAAAGCCGCCAAACTTGGACACCATACAGAAGATGTTATTGCTCTGACCGGGGGGCCAAACGGCGCGCTTAACCGCCTAATATGCAGCGGACGGCTCACGGAAGCTGAAAAGTGGCTGGATGAGCTGGCAAAAATGTTCCCGTCAAAGCTCTATGTCGAATTACAGCGCCACGGCACCGTAGATGAAATTGAAGCGGAGAAAACACTCATAGACTGGGCCTATGCAAAAGACCTGCCCATTGTGGCCACAAATGAACCGTTTTTTCTCGATCCCAACATGCACAAAGCACATGATGCCCTGCTAGCGATATCGGAGGGCAGTTATATCCTTGAGAAGGATAGACGCAAGGTTAGCAAAGAAAACTACTTCAAAACGCCCAACCAAATGGTGGATTTATTTAAGGATATTCCAGAAGCCATTGAAAATACAATTGATATTGCCCGGCGCTGCGCCTTTCAATCCTTGCCGAGAAAACCCATTTTACCAAATTTTGGCGACGGCAGTCAAAGCGAGGGCGATATTCTTGCAAAAGAGGCAAGGGAGGGCCTCAAGCAACGCCTCGCCTCCACTCAGCCCGCCGACACCCAAGACGCCTATTTCAAACGGCTGAATTTTGAACTGGGCGTCATTCGCAACATGGGGTTTCCGGGCTATTTCCTGATCGTTTCAGATTTTATCAAATGGGCCAAAGACAATGGCATCCCCGTAGGGCCCGGGCGGGGGTCCGGCGCGGGATCAGTGGTGGCGTGGGCGCTTTTGATCACAGATCTTGATCCACTTCGGTATGGTCTGCTCTTTGAGCGTTTTCTTAATCCAGAGCGCGTGTCCATGCCCGATTTCGATATTGATTTTTGCCAAGAACGCCGCGGCGAAGTTATCCGCTATGTGCAGGATAAATACGGCGAGGCGCAGGTGGCGCATATCATCACTTTTGGAACGCTACAGGCGCGCGCGGTTGTGCGCGATGTCGGGCGGGTCTTGCAAATGCCATTGGGGCAGGTTGACCGCCTCGCCAAACTTGTGCCATCGAATCCTGCCAACCCCGTTACCCTTGGGGACGCAATCAATATGGAAAAAGGCCTGCGCGAGGCAAGGGATACGGACCCGGCCGTTCGCGAGCTCCTGTCAATCGCGCTTGAACTTGAGGGATTTTACCGAAACGCGGGCACGCATGCGGCGGGCGTTGTTATAGGGGATCGCCCGCTAACGAAGTTAGTGCCGCTTTATCGTGATCCACGTTCAGATATTCCGGCAACCCAGTTTTCGATGAAATATGCCGAAAAAGCCGGCCTCGTGAAATTTGACTTTCTAGGCCTCAAAACGCTCACGGTTATTGACCGCGCGCTAAAGTATCTCGCGCAGCAAGGTAGGGAGATTGATCTTGATTCTATTCCGACAACCTCGCCCGAGGCCTACCTGCCCCTAGCGCAGGGCCTATCCGCTGGCGTTTTCCAGCTTGAGAGTTCGGGTATGCGCGACGTGCTTCGCAAAATGGCGCCTGACTCAATTGAGGAACTCACAGCCCTAATCTCGCTTTACCGCCCTGGCCCGATGAAGAATATTGATACTTATATCGACCGTAAATACGGGCGAATTCAAATTGCGTACCCGCACCCTAGCCTTGAAGATATTCTCAAAGAAACCTACGGCATTATCATCTACCAAGAACAGGTCATGCAAATCGCGCAGGTCCTGTCCGGCTATTCTCTCGGCGAAGCGGACATGCTGCGCCGCGCGATGGGCAAAAAAGACCAAGCGGAAATGGACCGGCAGCGCTCACGCTTCATTGACGGGGCGGCAGAAAACAAGGTTGACGCGAATCTTGCCAGCGATATTTTTGATTTGGTCAATGAATTTGCTGGCTATGGATTTAACAAATCCCATGCGGCGGCCTATGCGATGATTTCTTTTCGCACGGCATATCTAAAGGCCGTCTATCCCACTGAATTTATCGCTGCAACGATGAGCCTTGATATTGCCAATGTTGAGAAACTCGCACAGTTTTACCAAGAGGCCAAACGCATGGAGATTGGTATTTTGCCGCCATGTGTCAATCACTCAGGTGCAGACTTTGAGGTTGAAGACGGACAGGTTCGCTATGCCCTCGGTGCCCTTAAAAATGTCGGCGTAGAAGCCATGCGCCATCTCGTCAGCGTGCGTGAGGCGGGCGGGCCGTTCAAGGATATGTTTGACTTTGCTCGCCGCATTGATGCGCGCGTCATTAATAAACGCGCCATTGAAAATTTAGCGCGCGGCGGAGCGTTTGACTCGCTTGAGCCCAACCGAGCCAAAATTTTGGCGTCTGCGAGTATTCTCCAATCCATTGGTTCACGTGCCTCAGAGGAACGCAATTCTAATCAGGGCGGGCTATTTGGCAGTGGCGATATTATTATGGCGGAACCTGATCTTGAACAGGCAGCGCCTTGGGGCGCGGTAGAGCAACTTGACCATGAACTTGGCGCGGTCGGTTTTTACCTGAGCGGGCATCCGCTAGAGGCGTATGCTAACCTACCCGATGTGAAAAACTCCACCTTAGCCATTGATATTGAAGGCAGGTTCACGCGCCCCGGGCAATCGGTAAAGCTCTCTGGTGTTGTGCGTAAAAAACAGGAGCGCATGTCAAAACGCGGCAAACGTTTTGCCTATATTGACATTTCCGATCCTAGCGGTGATTTCGAGGCCTTTGTCGGAGAAAGCTTGCTCGCAGTAACGCGCGAAATTTTAACACCGGGCTCCGTTGTAGTTGTTACGGCCAAGCTAGAGAGCCGCGACGGAGAAATTCGCGTCTTTGCAGATCATATAACCTCCCTTGATACGACGGCGCAGCCGCCTCGGCTCGCGGGCTTTCGTATCCGCCTGCGATCTTCTACGGCCGAAACCCTAGATTCTGTGCAGGAAATTTTAAAGGCACTCTCCGAAGCCCCAAGCAAAACCATGGGCTATGTCGAGCTCATTTTACCGCTAGAGGCTGGGCGGGAAAGTGAGTGGCGTTTGCCTCTTAATATCGGGACAAGTGACAAAATCAAAGCGGCCCTAAAAGCTTCAAAAGCCGTGGAGACGATTGAAGATATTGCGGCCTAAACATGATGCGATTTAGGGGCTGAGCCTAAGAGGGTAAATGAGCCCTAAAAACTACTTGCAAAAGGCAGAATCCCTGCTAAAAGCGCCGCTTAATTCGCACAGAAGCGGCGGTCTTTGGCATATAGCTTTTGATCTTTTCCGGTGAAGTCAGGTCTATCTTGCTTCCACGTTTCTGTCAGGCCAACCGGACAAAGGAGATATTCCAATGGCTCTTCCTGAATTTTCTATGCGTCAACTGCTCGAAGCAGGCGTGCATTTCGGTCACCAAACACACCGCTGGAACCCAAAGATGGCTCCCTATATCTTTGGAGCCCGCTCAAATATTCATATTATGGATCTATCACAGACCGTGCCTCTATTGCACCAGGCACTCGTGCAGGCGCGCGAAGTTGCCGCAAAAGGGGGTCGCGTTCTTTTCGTGGGAACAAAACGTGCGGCCTCTGAGCCGGTTTCGACAGCCGCAAAGCGCTGCGCGCAATACTACGTCAACCACCGCTGGCTTGGCGGCATGCTGACGAATTGGCAAACAGTTTCAGGGTCCATCAAGCGACTTCGTGAACTTGAAGGCATTATGGAGAACACGGCCCAATCCGGCCTAACGAAGAAAGAAATTCTGAATCTAACGCGCGAGCAGCAAAAGCTCGATAAAGCGCTCGGCGGAATCAAAGACATGGGCGGCAAACCTGATCTCATGTTTGTTATTGATACGAACAAAGAGTCGATCGCGGTCAAAGAGGCTCGCCGGCTCAAAATCCCAGTCATCGCGATTTTGGATACAAATTGCGACCCCGCAGCGGCAGACTATCCGATCCCCGGTAATGATGATGCGGCGCGCGCGATCTCGCTTTATTGCGATTTGATTGCTGATGCAATTCTTGACGGTATGACGGAATCCCAAGCCAACATGGGCGTGGATCTCGGCGCAGCCGAAAATCCCGTTGAGATGGCCATGGACGCACCCGAAGCGGCACCCGCCGAGGCCGAGGCCGCGCCTGCCAAAGTGGCACCGATTGTGGAATCAAAACCCGCCAAGAAAGTTCCGGTCAAGCCTGCGCCAGCAAAGGCTGAATCCGAGGCTAAAGCTGAAGCTGCGGAGGCTAAGCCTACGGCCGAGGCGGCGGCGGACGCAGAGGAATCCGAATATCTGCGCGTCACGCGTGAATATGACGTCGACGTTGATCCAGCGGTTGTGACCAAAATCGAAAAGCATCTTGGCCCCTCTCTGAGCAATAGAGATAGCAAATATGTCGCTTGCTCCGATGAGACTGAGCTTGAAACAATCGTCAAAGGTTTCATGAAGAAAAAAATGGGCATTGATGACAAAGACGCGGCGATGGAAAAAGTCAAAGCCGTTTGCGTGACAATGAAACCAACCCGCATGAAAAACCGCGTGACGTTTTATTACCTGCTTGCCAAAAATGAAGGCAAACTCGGCGAATTTTAAAGTCCGCTGACCCTTAAATATTGTGACCCCTACACCGGGGGTTACCTTTCATCGAATAATACCTATAGATTAGGGAGACCAATATGGCCCAAATAACCGCTGCACTTGTAAAAGACCTGCGCGACAAAACGTCAGCAGGCATGATGGATTGCAAGAAAGCTCTCAACGAAACCAATGGTGACCTTGAAGCTGCCATTGATTGGCTGCGCACCAAAGGCATTGCCAAAGCTGATAAAAAGGCGGGACGCGTTGCAGCCGAAGGACTTGTCGCTGTTGCGAATGGCGATAAAACTGCGGCGTTGATCGAGGTAAATTCCGAAACAGACTTTGTCGCCCGTAACGAGGGCTTCCAAGCCGCCGTCGCCGAGATTGCGACTCTGGCCTTGGCCGCGAACAACAATGAAGAGCTTGCGGCTGCAAAAACATCTTCTGGAGATGATGTGACAGAGTTCCTTAAAAAGCTTGTTGGCAAAATCGGCGAGAACATGAATTTTCGCCGCATGGCAAAGCTGTCTGTTAGCGAAGGCGTTGTCGCGGGCTATATCCACAACACTGTTGTGCCGGGTATGGGCAAGATCGGGGTTTTGGTTGCGCTCGAATCGAGCGGTGACACCGGCAAGCTCAATGAGCTCGGCAAAAAGATCGCCATGCATATTGCGGCAACAAGCCCGCTTGCGCTTGGTGTTGATGATCTTGATCCAGCCGTCGTCCAAAAAGAACGCGATATGCTCAAGGCTGAGGCGCTAGAGTCTGGAAAGCCAGAAGCGATTGTTGATAAAATGGTCGAGGGCCGCATGACAAAATTCTTCAAGGAATCCGTCCTGATGACGCAGATATTTGTGATGGACGGCGAGCGTTCAATCGAAACTGTTATTGCGGACGAAGCCAAGGCTCTCGGGACGGACGTGAAAATGACCGGCTATGTGCGTATGGCGCTCGGCGAAGGCATTGAGAAAAAAGAAGAAGACTTTGCCGCCGAAGTGGCCGCGGCCGTGGCGGGATCATAACTTAAAACCCTCAAATGGTACCTACATTCTAAAGCTCCGATCGTCAGTATCTCTGGCGTCCGGGGCTTTATTCGTTATAAATACGAAGCGCTCGGTCCGATTCGCGATAGGCGATAACTATGCGTTAGGGAGGATGGTTTGAATGGGACAATATAAATTCAAACGTGTGTTGCTGAAACTCTCCGGCGAAGCACTCATGGGCAGTCAAGACTACGGTATTGATACCGATATGACGACGCGCATTGCGACGGAGATTGCTGAGGCGCACGCCAAAGGTCTTCAAATCGCGCTCGTTATCGGCGCCGGCAATATTTTTCGCGGATTATCGGCGCAAGCCGGCGGGATTGAACGTTCCTCGGCGGATTATATGGGTATGCTTGCCACGGTCATGAACGCTCTAGCCATGCAAAGCGCCATTGAAAAGCAAGGCGTCGATACGCGCGTGATGTCAGCTATTCCTATGCCGACAGTCTGCGAGAGTTATATCCGCCGCCGCGCGGTCCGCCATATGGAAAAAGGGCGGGTCGTTATTTTCGCCGCCGGGACGGGTAATCCTTATTTTACGACTGATACGGCGGCGGCTCTGCGGGCAGCGGAGATGAACTGCGAGGTGCTTTTGAAAGGCACCCAAGTCGACGGCGTCTATTCAGACGACCCGAAAAAAGACCCAAGTGCAACCCGCTACGAAACGCTAAGTTACCAAACTGTCCTTGCGGAAGATCTAAAAGTGATGGATTCCTCAGCCGTTTCCTTGATGCGAGAGAATAATATCCCCATAATTGTATTTTCCCTGCACGCAAAAGGCGGTTTTGACGCTGTGATGCAAGGAAAAGGCACATCCACCATAATCACGGCTTAATTACGCCGCGAGTCTGGTAGATATCTTTTGGAGGAAGACCGAAATGACTTTTAACTTAAAAGACTACCGCCAACGAATGGACGGGGCCGTCAGCGCGCTGCGCAATGAATTTAGTGGTCTTAGGACCGGACGGGCCAATGCCGCCTTGCTCGACGGGATTACCGTGGAGGCATATGGGACACAGACGCCGCTCAATCAAGTCGGGTCAGTAACGGTCCCAGAATCCCGCATGTTGATGGTCAATGTTTGGGATAAAACAATGGTGGCCGGCATTGAACGTGCGCTGCGCCAATCCAATCTTGGCATTAACCCAATCGTCGACGGTCAGTCCATACGTATTCCTATGCCGCCGCTCACAGAGGAACGCCGCCGCGACCTGGCAAAAGTTGCGAGCGGCTATGCAGAAAACGCCAAAATTGCCGTTCGAAATGTTCGCCGCGACGCCATGGATAAACTTAAGAAACTCGAGAAAGACGGGGACATGTCCGAGGATGAACAAAAAGCCCATGAGATGGATGTTCAAAAGGCGACCGACGAGGTGATTAAGACAATCGACGATACCTTCAAATCAAAATCAGAAGAGATCATGCAGGTCTAGGTTTTGAACGCTTCCCCTGCATATTCTGCAAAACTACCTTTGCACATCGCGATTATCATGGATGGTAATGGCCGCTGGGCACAGGCTCGCCAACGGCCGCGTGTCTTCGGGCATCAGGCAGGCGTTAAAACCGTAAGGCGCATTGTTGAGGATGCCGCAGATATTGGCATAAAACATCTTACGCTCTACAGTTTCTCTACCGAGAATTGGTCTCGCCCTAAAACTGAGATCTCAGCACTTTTCGAATTACTAAAAAAATACGTCAATGATGACTTGGAAACTCTTGACCAGAACAATGTGCGGGTGCGGATAATCGGTTCAAGGGAAGGGTTAGACGATTCCCTTATTGAAACCATCCAAAAGGTCGAGACGCGGACCAAGAACAATACAGAGTTCAATCTCAACATTGCCTTTAATTATGGCGGCCGAGACGAAATTCTGAGGGCTGTTCGCTGCCTAGCTGCGAGCGACACGGCGCCAGAAACCATCACAGAGGCCCAAATTTCAGCCCATTTGGATACGCGCGATATTCCTGATCCTGATTTGGTTATCCGCACAAGCGGTGAGCAAAGGATCAGTAATTTTCTTCTTTGGCAGGCCGCCTATGCAGAATTTGTTTTTACCGACGTCTTATGGCCTGACTTTGTGCGCGCGGATCTAGTCGAGGCGATAAAAGCCTATCAACTTAGAGATCGGCGTTATGGGAACCTAGCGCCGCCCGCAGAAGTGGCATGAGCACTTGACCAAATCCGCGCCGACAAAAAAGCCAGCACCATCTTCAAAGCCGCCCCTTAGCGCAGGGGGCGAGAAAAAAGTCATCTGGAAAAACCTTGGCCCCAGAGCACTCTCTGCGGTTATCTTTGCCCTGATCTGCCTCGTGCCGCTATATATTGGCGGCTATGTATGGGCGTTATTCGTCTTGTTACTCGGACTTCGCCTCGTGTGGGAATGGGTGAATATGTCAGATATGGGGCGTAGCCGCCTTGCCTTGATTATTCCTATGCTCGGAATGATCATAACGATCGGTTATGTGGCCGAGGGCATGTTCCTAAATGCCGTGCTTGCCGCTGCCGCCGCTGCTGTTGCGGCGGGCGCAGAACGTTGGCGCAGGGGCGGGGCCCACTGGGCATTTTTGGGCACATTTTATATCTTTATTCCGACAGCGCTACTAGCCGGATTTCGTGGACATGAGTTCGGGTTTTCAATTGGGCTGGGCAGTCTTTTGTTCATAATCTTAATCGTTATTGGTGCGGACACGGGGGCTTACTTTGGCGGCTCTATGTTTAAAGGTCCGAAAATGGCACCAAAGCTTAGTCCGAATAAAACATGGTCAGGGTTTGTTTCCGGACTTATATTTGGGACATTCTTTGGCACGATTATCGGCCAAGTCATTGGCCTCGGAGTCGCTACGGCATTTTTCCTCGCGCTATTGATAGTCATAAGTTCTGTATTTGGTGATTTCCTTGAAAGCGGATTGAAACGCAAATTTAAAGTCAAAGACGCTGGTAACCTTATGCCCGGTCATGGGGGGCTCCTAGACCGCGTCGATAGCCTCATGATGGCCATTACTTTCAGCGCTTTGGTGCTTTTACTTTTTCCTTCTGTTTGGCCAGGCGCGCTATGAGCCGCAGGATAAGCGTCTTAGGCGCAACAGGATCAATTGGGGACAGCACGCTGGATATTATCGGCCGTGCAGAGGCCGGGGCATTTAAAGTCGTTGCTTTGACGGCTCATACAAATAGCGAGAAATTAGCCGCCCAAGCTCTTAAGTTTGAAGCAGAATTTGTTGCACTTGCCGATCATAAAAACGCTGATGACCTTCGCGCGCGCCTCGCTGGGTCAGGTGTTGAAATCGGCATTGGCCCTGAGGCGCTGATAGAGGCCGCGCAGCGACCTTGCGATTTTACAATGGCGGCAATTATCGGCGCCGCAGGCCTTGAGCCTACATTAGCGGCGGTTGATCAAGGTATACATATCGGGCTTGCCAATAAAGAATGCCTGGTTTGCGCGGGTGATCTATTTATGGCGCGGGTGAAGGACCGCGGCGCGACCCTATTGCCCGTTGATTCAGAACATAATGCGATCTTCCAAGTCCTAGAGCCCAGCGCGCCAAAGGGAGTCCGCCGCCTCATCCTAACGGCAAGCGGCGGCCCATTTCGTGAATGCAGCGCCGGCGATCTCTATCATAAGTCTCCCGAAGACGCGCTTAATCATCCTGTTTGGGATATGGGCGCAAAAATATCGATTGATTCCGCGACCCTTATGAACAAGGGGCTAGAATTGATTGAGGCCGCTTATTTATTTGCCCGTCCGTCCTCGGAAATTGATGTTGTGGTGCATCCACAGTCCATCATCCATTCAATGGTCGAATATATAGACGGCTCGGTTCTTGCGCAGATGGGCTCACCGGACATGCGCACGCCGATTGCCTATGCCTTGGGCTGGCCCGCGCGTATGGAAGCGCCCGTTGAGCGGCTTGATTTCACACAAATTAGCCAGCTCACCTTTTTTGCCCCTGATACGCAGAGGTTTCCCGCGCTAAAGCTGGCGCGTAGCGCGCTTGAAGCAGGCGGGCAGGGGCCCTGCGTTTTAAATGCTGCCAATGAGATCGCTGTGGCCGCTTTTTTGGACGGCAGCATAGGATTTATGGATATCGCCGAGACTGTAAAACGGGTGCTTGATACGCATGCGGGGGAGACTGAGTTCCTAAATGCGCCTGCTGATATTGCCGATGTATTGCGAATTGATAAACTCGCCCGCCAGAGTGCAAATCTTACACTGAAAGCCTTGTCATAACGGCGTTTTTTTCGCACAAAGACCTATGATTTCAGCCTTGCTCAATACGCCTCTATTTATGGTCAGCTTCTTGATTGTGCTGGGCGCGCTGGTGTTTTTTCATGAGCTTGGCCATTACGGCATGGCGAAACTTTTCAAGACCGATATAGAACGGTTTTCCGTTGGTTTTGGCAAGCCTATCGCCGAGTTTACCCGTAAGTCGGGCGAAATTTGGAGCGTCGGGCGCATCCCGCTGGGCGGATATGTCAAGTTCAGGGGCGATGCTGGGGGTGCCAGTAACCCTGATCACGCCCAGCTTGACGAAATCAAAAAAAGCTTAGAGGCGGGCGGAAAAGACGCGTCAAATTGTTTTCATTTTAAACCGCTCTATCAGCGCGTTCTAATTGTCCTTGCTGGGCCGCTGGCGAATTTTCTCCTGGCTGTAATTATCACCGCTTCTTTGGCGCTGTCCTTTGGTACAATTGCTTACAAATCCGTTGTAACAACGGTGGATGCCGGTAGCGCAGCTGCGGAAGCCGGGATTCAACCCGGGGATCACATTTTGACGATGAACGGCGCAGATGTATCAGATTTTCAGCAGCTTGCAGGTTTTGTCGCGGTCCGCAGCGGGGTAAGCCTCGATACGACAATCGATAGAAACGGGGAAATCATCACCACTACTGTGACCCCGCGCCGTCAGGAACGCAGGGATTTTATTGGCGGCAAAAACGATGTCGGGACAATCGGGATTGGGCTCTCCTCTGCCTCCGCAAGCCGAGTCGATCATAGCCTGACTTCAGCGGTGGCGTATGGCGGCAAGGACCTTGTGAATACCATCAAAACCACGGGGACTTACATCGGGCGGATATTTGCGGGGAAAGAAGACGGGAAAGCCCTTGGCGGCGTCGCGCGAATCGCCACGATGACAGGTAAAACTGCCGTCGACATCGCGAAGCAAGAGGCGAGTGCAAAGACACGCTTTAAAAACATGATCTACTCGCTATTATCCCTTGGGGCGGCGCTTTCTATAGGATTAGGTGTCGCAAATTTAATGCCTATTCCAGCACTCGATGGTGGACATTTGCTCTACTACGGCTATGAAGCGTTAGCGGGTCGCCCGTTAAGTGAACAAAAACAGGAGTTTGGGTTTAGAATTGGGTTTGCTGTCTTATTAGGATTATTTGTAGTCCTGACATTTAATGACATCAATTACATTCGAAGCTTATTCTCCTAGGCATAGGTTATGAGGCCAGTGGGACACCGTTTTAACAAATTCATCCAATGTGGGTTATTGCAGATATGCCTCGTCTTGGTCTGTAGTTTTGCCCTAGTCGGGGCCGCAGGGCCTGCGCATGCGCAAGACGCTGAGCAAACCGCCGCGCCGCAAGCGCCAACGATTATTCGTACCGTTCAAGTCCAAGGCAATCAACGCGTTGAAGCGAACACTGTGGCGTCTTATCTGTTGTTTGCACGGGGTGATCCCTACAGCGCCGAGCGCATCGATTTGTCGATAAAGACGCTCTATGCGACCGGTCTTTTTGCCGATGTCGAGATTGATCCGCGCGACGGCAATGTGTTGATTCGGGTTGTTGAGAACCCGATCATCAACCGCGTGATCCTCGAAGGGAATAAGGCGCTTAAACAAGACAAGATCACAGACGAGATTGAAGCAGAGCCCCGCGCGATATTTACGCGCTCCAAAGTCCAAGAGGACGTTCAGCGCATTATAGAACTTTACCGTCAATCTGGACGCTTTGCCGCCCAGGTCGTGCCCAAAGTGGTGCAGCAGCCGCAAAATCGTATCGACCTGATTTTTGAAATAACGGAAGGTCCGGTGACAGGGGTCCAGCGCATCAACTTCATTGGGAATAATGAATATTCCGATAGCCGCCTTCGCAAGGAAATCGTCACCGAGCAATCAAGCTGGTATAAATTCTTCTCATCAAATGACAATTACGACCCTGGGCGGCTTGAGTTTGACCGCGAGCAATTACGGAAATATTACACCGACCGCGGGTTTGCGGATTTCCGCGTGGTGTCTGCTGTCGCCGAGCTTACCCCTGACCAAGAAGATTTTTACATTACCTTCACATTGGATGAAGGCGAGGAATATCGTTGGGGTAACATTGAGGTCGAAACAGAACTTGAATCCCTAAATGAAGAGTTTCTACGTCGCCTCATTTCCATCAAAGAAGGCGACATATACAAAGCCAGCGAAGTCGAGGAAGCGATTGACTCGCTGACCTTCGCGGCGGGTACATCTGGATTTGCTTTTGTTGATATTCAGCCCAACATCAAACGTAATCGCGATGAAAAGACCGTCGATCTTGTTTTTAATCTTGTAGAAGGACCACGCGTCTATATCGACCGGATCGACATCGTCGGCAACACAACTACGCTTGATTACGTTATTCGCCGAGAGATGGAACTTGTCGAAGGTGATGCATTTAACCGAATTCTTTTGGATCGGTCACGAAACCGGGTGAGGGCGCTACGTTTCTTTGAAGAGGTGGAAATCACAGAAGTCCAAGGCGACACACCCGACCGCGCCATTGTCGAAGTCAAGGTCACAGAGCAGCCAACCGGCGAGCTTTCTTTCTCGGCTGGTTTCTCCTCGGCCGATGCCTTCCTTGTCGATCTGACCATTCTGCAAAGAAATCTGCGGGGCCGAGGTCAAACCATGCGTTTTCTTATCCGCGCAAGTTCAAATCGCCGCGAAATCGACCTCAGATTTACCGAACCCAGATTTATGGGGCGTAATCTCTCTGCGGGTATTGAGCTTTTTGACGTAACAATTGATTTCCTCAATGAAACGGGTTTCCGCCAATCCCGAACAGGTGGCCAGATTAGTTTTGGTTTCCCTGTAACCCAAAACACGTCACTCCTTGCGCGGTACTCTCTGCGCAGTGAAGAGATCGAAGTCCCGAGCCTGAATTGCGCGGCTATTCTGGCCAATCCCCTTCAAACGCAGCAAAATAATCTCTGCCGCCAGGAGGGTAGGCGGCTGGCCTCTATCGGCGGATATACTTTTGCGTGGGACCGCAAGAACGACCCAATTACGCCGACGCGCGGATTTGATGTCCGCCTGAACCAAGATTTTGCGGGTATTGGTGGGGACATCAGATATATCCGAACCGAGGTTCAGTCCAATTTCTATCGTGGCCTATTCCCCAATGTCGTTGCTTCGGGCAAGCTTTTCGGCGGCTTTATTAAGGGGTGGGGCGGTGATAGCGTGCTTGCGAACGATCGCTTTTACAAAGGGTCTTTTGACTTCCGCGGCTATGAAAATGCGGGTATTGGGGCGCGAGTCCTGCAAACCAATACACTTACCGGGGAAACCCGCCGCGGCCTTGCGTTGGGCGGTAATGCTTACGCGCTGGCTGCAACTGAGGTGAGTTTTCCGCTTGGTATACCGGCACTTCTGGGTAGTGTGTTCGCCGAAGCAGGAACAGTCGGACTACTTGATGATGAATTTCTATTTGAAAATGTTGACGGCGATTTCCGCACGGAAGTCATTGACGACTTATCTCTCCGGGCCGTGGTGGGCGCCAGTGTATTCTGGGAAAGCCCATTTGGCCCCATACGGTTTGACTTCACGAAGCCGCTCAAAAAAGTTCCCTATGATGAGCGCAAGTCATTTCAATTTACGACACGTACAAGGTTCTAAATATGTTTAGTTTTTCTACTCTTCGCCGCGCTGCTTTTGGTATCGCAGCCACCCTCGCGCTTTCAAGTGCTGCATTTGCCCAATCCACCATTTTGGTCGTTGACCAAGGCCGCGTCATTCGCGAGTCTTCCGTGGGTAAACATGTTGCCAAACAGATTGAGTCTATTGGGAAGTCCATGGAGTCTGAGTTAAAGGCCTCAGCCTCGCCCATTCAATCGGAACGCGATCGCCTCATGTCAGAGCTCAAAAATATGGATGCTGCGGCCCTAAAGTCACGTCCCGACCTTCAGAAACGCGCGCAAGACCTTGTGCAAAAAGGACAAAAAACGCAGGTCGAAGCGGCTTACAAACAACGCGAGCTTCAGGTCACGGAAGCCAAGGCCATGAAACAGGTAAATGAAAAGCTTGCAAAAATTCTTGAAGCCGTCGTGGCAGAGCGAAATGCAGATGTTATTCTTGACCGTTCGCTTGTGATTTATGGCGGGAAATCTACCGATATTACGGATACGGTGATCTCGCGCTTAAATTCCCAACTTCGCACAGTGCCGGTTGTCCGCGAACGCTTGCCGCGTAAGTAGCTAGCGATAAAGGGGACGGGCTGTGCTTGATGAGCGGTTTTTCACAAAGCTTGGTCCTATTTCAATTGCAGATTTAATTATGGGTTTGGAAGCGACGCTTCCGGACCCAAAATTTTTGGATGAAATGATTGAGTGCATCTCAGAGCTCTCACATGCCAAACCCGGCGCGGTTACATTTTTAAGCTCCCGAAAAGCCCTTCCTGCTCTAAAAAGTTCTAAAGCGACGGCTTGTTTCACCACTGAAAAATTGGCCGGCGATGTGGGCGCAAGGCACATTATTCCGATAATATCGCGGACGCCCCGGGCTCATTTTGCTCGCGCGGCCTTAAAATTAGCATCCAAGAAAAGCCTCGCGCAGGAGACGGGCGCAGCAAGGATTGCAAAAACCGCATCAGTGCACGCAAGCGCCGTCATCGGCGCCGGGGCTGTTATCGGTGAGCAGGTTCAAATCGCCCCTAATGTGGTGATTGGTCCCTACGTAACCATCGGAGCTGGCAGTCAGATTGGCCCAAATGTGAGCCTTGAATGCGCCCAAATTGGCACGCACTGCGTGATCAAGGCAGGGGCCGTCATCGGAGGGCGCGGCTTTGGCGTTGACCGAGATGACTCTGGCCTCATAGACATTCCTCATTTTGGCCGCGTCCTCATCGGCAACCACGTGAGTATTGGCGCCAATAGCTGTATTGATCGCGGGCAAATTGGAGACACTGTTCTGAGGGATGAAGTTAAAATTGATAACCTTGTGCAGATAGCGCATAATGTAATCCTAGGTGAGGGCTGTATGCTTGCTGGCCATACAGGCATTTCGGGTAGCTGTAGGATTGGCAATAATGTCGTGATGGGCGGCGGTGTTGGTCTCGCCGACCATCTTGTGATCGGAGATAACGTTCAGATCGCGGCGCGCTCGGGCGTTATGCACAACATCCCCAGCGGCGAAATATGGGGAGGTATGCCCGCCCAGCCCATAAAGGAGTTCATGCGCGTTGTTGCGGCGACGCGAAAGCTCGGAAAAAAGCCTAGAAGGCGCTCGAAATCCGGCGCGTCGTGACCCCAAAATTTCCGATCCACCGCAAGGATATCAAGCGCTACCTACCGCATCGCGATCCTATGCTTTTCATCGACAGAGTGATCGCATGCGAGGACGGACGGATTGAGGTCGAGAGCGATATTAACCCCGACGCGCCATTCTTTGCAGGCCATTTCCCAAATCGGCCAATAATGCCGGGCGTATTGCTTGTGGAGACAGTTGCCCAAACAGGGGCGTTGCTAATTGCGCTTACACAGGGGCTGAGCGATGGGAAATTTTTGGCCTTTTCATCCGTAGAAAGTGCAAAATTCAAGAGTCCAGTTTATCCAAATGATACAATTCGTGTAGTGGTAACGCTTGAGAAACGGCGGGGGCCGTTCTACAAATTTGCAGGGAAGGTTATGAGCGGCGAAAAGGTCGCGTCAACCGTGGCATTTTCAGCTGCTGAAATGGAATTTTAAATAGCTATGACTGTTATGATCCACCCCTCCGCTCACGTTGATCCAAATGCGCAGCTTGCGCCCGGCGTAAAAATTGGTCCGCTTTGCGTTATTGGGCCAGATGTAAAGATTGGCAAAGACACCGAACTCATAGGACAAGTAAACTTATCCGGTGACACGACCATTGGACAGGCGTGTAAACTTTATCCCTTTGTTTCCATGGGGCATCCCCCACAGGACTTAAAACATAAAGGGGGCCCTGTTTCGATTTTGATTGGGGACCGCAATATTTTCCGTGAAAATGTCAATATTCATCCAGGCACAGATTCAGGGCGTCCCCAAACCCGTATTGGGGATGATTGTTATTTCATGGTCAATACACACCTCGCGCATGAAGGCATTGTGGGAAATAAAGTTGTGATTTCTAACGGGGCGCAAATTGGGGGTGCCGTGACCATTGGTGATCATGCCATATTAGGCGGGCTTTGCGCGGTACATCAGTACACGCGTATCGGCGCTCACGCATTTGTGGGCGGAATGGCAACCGTAACCACTGATGTTATCCCTTACGGCTCTGTGGTAGGAAATACAGCTCATTTGGCAGGGCTAAATATCATTGGCCTAAAACGACGCGGGTTTGAACGCACGGTTATTCGCGATCTGAGATCGGCTTACCGCCTACTCTTTGCGCCGGAGGGAACTTTTGCCGAACGGCTTGAGGATACGGCCAAACTTTACGGGGACCATGACCTTGTACAAGAGATCGTTAGCTTTATCCGGCTGCAAGATAAACGACCAATTTGTATGCCCAATTCAGGCCTTTCCTAATCATGAAAGTCGGGCTGATAGCTGGCGGAGGGGATCTTCCCCAAGCCGTGATCGCAGGATGCCAGACCGCTGGGCATGAGGTGTGTGTTGTCACCCTTGAAGGCACGGAGGCACGCATAAGCGGCGTAGACACCAAATCAGAACATATTGGGAAGTTTGGCGCGATCTCAAAATATTTCAAGAAAAACAAATGTAGTCATATCTGTTTTGCGGGGGTGGTAAAACGTCCGGACTTCTCGCAGCTTAAACCTGACTGGGCAGGATTTAAAGCGCTGCCCCGCGTGATAGCGGCAGCGCGTCATGGTGATGATGCTTTGCTATCACATCTGCTTGCGGCGTTTGAATCTCAAGGATTTGAGATTATTGCCCCGCAAAAGCTGTGCGCGAATATTCTCATGCCTGAAGGGTTTCTGGGCGCGGTAGAAATGTCCAAAGAACACAGATCCGATAGCGAAAAAGCCTGCCGCATTGCACGCGAAATCGGCTCTCTGGATATTGGGCAAGGCGCGATTGTGTGCAGAGGCCTTGTTCTCGCCGTTGAGGCGCAGGAGGGTACGGATGCCATGTTACAGCGAGCGGCCCTCTTGCCGCCAGCGCTGATAGGTTCGCAAAATGCCCGTGCGGGGGTATTGGCGAAGATGGTCAAGCCAGGGCAGGAACGCCGCGTTGATCTGCCCACGATTGGGCTGAGGACCGTAGAACTTGCGGCCAAGGCAGGACTGGCGGGAATTGTTGTTGAAGGCAAGGAATGTTTTGTGCTGGAGCGAGACAACGTGATCGCCGCCGCAGATAAATATGGCCTGTTTATTGCCGGACTTCCTTCCGCCGCCCCGCGCGGCGCATGAGCGGCTCGGGCCCAAATGTTTTCATTGTCGCCATTGAAAATTCTGGCGATCACCTTGGCGCTAGCCTAATTGCCAAGCTCAGGGAGGCAGACAGCTCTGTGAGCATTAAGGGTATAGGCGGGCCCGCCATGCGTGCACAGAACGTCCCGAGTGAACTTTCGATTGAAGGGCTTTCTATTCTTGGCTTTAGCGAAGCGCTGCGGGCTTATCCACTCGTGCGGCAGCGAGTCAAAGAAACCGTGGAAATTATCCGGCGCGTAAATCCAGATTGCGCCGTCCTGATAGATAGCTGGGGCTTTATGATCCGCGTGGCGCAAAGGCTCAAAAAGTTGGGGTATAAAGGCAAGATTATAAAATATGTCGCGCCGCAAGTTTTCGCTATGCGCGAAGGCCGCGCGCGTATATTGGCCCGATCTGTCGATCACTTACTGAGCATTCATAATTTTGATGCGCCTTATTTTACACGACACGGGCTGGACGTTACTCATATTGGCAATCCGATGTTTGATACGGATTACTCGGCTGGCGATGCGGATGCGCTGCGGGAGGAAATTGGCGCGAGAAAAGATCAATTGATCTGCGCAATATTCTTCGGCAGCCGCCCCTCGGAGTTTCACCAACTCAAGGAACCAATCACGAAAGCTGTCGATATTCTTAGTCGTGATTACCCCGACTTGCTCTTCGTTAGCCCCATATCAGACAGCCTTTGGGATATTGCAGGCGAGGAGACCCGAAGGGCTGCCCTTGCGCCAATAATCTGCCTGAAAGAGGCTCAAAAGTTCAATATTTTCGCCGCCGCAGACCTTGCCCTTGCGTGCTCAGGGACGATCACTACCCAGCTTGCAAGTGTGGGGATACCGGCCGTGGTGGTTTACCGCCTTAAGGCCCTCACGTGGGCAATCGCCTCGCGGCTATACAAGCAGGAGTATGTGTCGTTGGTTAATATATCAGCGGGAGCCGCACTTATGCCTGAACGCCTGCAAACGCAGGCCACAGGAGAAAATCTTGCTAAAGACATCGCCCATTATCTCGACAACGAAAATTTGAGAGCTGAAAGCGCAAAGAGACTACGGGCGCAAGCAAATATCATGCGCGGAAGCGGCGGCAGCGCGTCTAGAAACGCCGCCGCCAAAATACTGGCATTAATTGCCTAGCGCTTGCTCATCGGAATATAGTCGCGCTCTGCGGCGCCCGTATAAAGCTGACGGGGCCGTCCAATGCGCTGACTTGGGTCTTCCAGCATCTCGTTCCATTGCGAAATCCAGCCGACTGTGCGCGCAAGTGCAAATAAGACTGTAAACATCGATGTCGGGAAACCAAGCGCAGACAAAACAATTCCGGAGTAGAAATCCACATTTGGATAAAGCTTTTTCGCGATGAAATATTCATCTTCAAGTGCAATGCGCTCAAGCTCTTTGGCAACATCTAAAACCGGGTTTTTCAAATCAAGCTCATCTAAAACCTGATGGGCGACCTTTTGCATAACGCGGGAGCGCGGATCGAAATTTTTATAAACACGGTGACCAAAACCCATTAATCGGAAGGGATCTGACTTGTCTTTTGCGCGCGCTATAAATTCAGGAATGCGGTCCACCGTACCAATTTCGCGAAGCATATTTAGGCATGCTTCATTCGCCCCGCCGTGGCTGGGACCCCAGAGGCAAGCAATTCCCGCTGCAATACACGCATAGGGGTTGGCGCCAGATGAGCCTGCCAAACGCACAGTCGACGTTGACGCATTTTGTTCGTGATCTGCGTGCAGGATAAAGATCTTGTCCATAGCATCGACAATGGTTTTGCTGACTTTGTATTTTTCAGCCGGCACAGAGAAGCACATGTGCAAGAAATTCTCTGCATATGACATCTCATTATTTGGATAAACATGGGGCTGACCAATGGAATATTTATAGGCACGGGCCGCAATCGTCGGAATTTTGGCGATTAATCGATGAATGGCTTGATTGCGGGCTTCGTCCTCGGTCGTGTGAGCGTCGTCATGATAAAATCCAGACAGCGCGCCAACCGTACCGCACATCATGGCCATCGGGTGGGCATCACGGCGGAAACCGTGAAAGAAACTTTCGATTTGATCATGAAGCATGGTGTGGTTCGTGATCGTCTGTTTAAAGGCTTTGTCCTGCGGCTTGGTTGGCAACTCGCCATTAATCAAAAGATAGGCAACCTCAAGGAAATCTGATTTTTCTGCAAGCTGCTCGATCGGGTAGCCGCGATAGAGCAAACGGCCTTCTTGGCCATTGATGAATGTAATTTGGCTCTCGGTTGAACAAGTAGAGGTATATCCGGGATCGAATGTAAAATGCCCTGTGGCCTTATAAAGCGCGCGAACGTCAATCCCCGGCGCGCCCATTGTACCGGAATAAATCGGTAGATCATGCGCCGTACCGTCTAATGAGAGCTTCGCGGTTCCGGTTTGTTTAATTAGATTTTTCATTATCGCTTCCTATTCATCTGTTGGCGCAAATGAAGCACCGCTCAGGACATCGTCAATTCGTGCTAAGGTCTCAGTCTTTCCGAGCAAACTTAGAACAATCGCTAAATCAGGAGAGGGAGCGCCGCCAGTTGTTGCCATGCGTACGGGCTGCCCGATCTTCCCAAAACCTATCTCATGTTCTTTGACAAAGGCATCTAGAATATCCTGAACCGCATCTTCGGTCCATTGAGTGTCTTCTAAGGCTTTTAGGCGCAAAGTTAAAGAGCGCAATTTGTCAATCGTGTCTGCATTTTTGAACGGCTTGGCTCTCTTGCCCGTGATCATTATCGGCCTGTCTGCCAATAAATAGCTAGCTTGCTTCGCGAGTTCGGCTAGGGTCTTTGAGCGGGGCTTTAGACTTTCCATAGCCGCTGTCACCCGCTGTATTTTCTCCTCGCTTAAGGGGCCGTCATTTTGGGTCTCCAGAAAGGGCTGACCCCAAGAGAGAAGCTCTGCGTGACTGCACGTCTGCATATGCTGACCATTGATAAAATCCATTTTATCAAAATCAAGACGGGCAGGGGAGCTGTTGATCCCCCCCAGTGTAAAGTGCTCGGCCGCGCTCTCATCAGTGAAAATTTCCACGTCCTGATAGGACCAACCCAGTTTTAAAAGATAATTGCGAAGCCCGCTCGGTATATAACCCAGATCGCGATAGGCGTCGACTCCGAGCGAGCCATGTCGTTTTGACAATTTCTTGCCGTCTGGACCATGTATGAGCGGCACATGTGCCCATTGTGGTACCTCCCAGCCAAGTGCCTGATAAATCTGAGTTTGGCGGCCTGCATTAATTAGATGGTCGTCCCCGCGCACGACATGGGTCACCCCCATGTTATGATCGTCAACGACAACCGCCAGCATATATGTGGGCGTGCCGTCCGCCCGAAGGAGGACGAGATCATCAAAATTCTCATTTTGCCATGTGATTTCGCCCTGCACATGATCGTGGATGCGGGTTTGACCTTCGGAAACGCGAAAGCGAATAGTGTAACCCTTGGCGTTATCAGCGGGAATGTCTTTTTTGTCCCGCCACGGCGAGCGAAAGGCGGTCTCTTGCTGATGTCGTAGCTGCTCTAATTCTTCTGGTGTGCAATAGCAGCGATAGGCCTTTCCCGCCGCCAAAAGTTCCTTTGCAGCCCTTATATGATGGTCTGCGTTCTGGCTCTGATAAACAATCTCACCGTCATAACTTAGGCCAAGCCAGTCAAGACCTTCGAGTATTGCCTGCGTAGCTTCGGCTGTTGAGCGGGCTTTATCGGTATCTTCAATTCTCAGCAAGAATTGGCTTTCATGCCCCTGGCGGGCCATATGTTTTGAAAAATACCAATTAAACAGGGCCGTGCGCGCACCGCCAATATGCAAAAACCCCGTCGGGGAGGGCGCAAAACGCGTGACAATTTTTTCTGGACTCATCTAACGAGGCTCTTATCGTAGGGCTTGGAAGGCTCAGCGCTTCTATCTCATAAAGGGTGCACAATAAACAAGACAAATTTTGATATTAAACCCGCGGAAGAAACGCCGTGGGAAGAGGCAGCAGCCAGCTACCATAGCGCAGCTGAGTCGGCGGAGCGCGCTCGCCGCTGGTGGCACTCTGAGCCCGCGCATACCCGTGATATCCCCAAAACAGTTGACTGGTCTGTTGCAGGATTTGCGGCTGGCATTGGCCTTTATTTTGGCCTTTCCTTCGAACCTGATTTGGGGGTGGCCATTGGTATGGTCGCAGCCGCCATATTTTTGTGGATTTTGGCTGAAAAACATGAGGTGAAGTGGCGGGCCATCCCGATCCTCGTATTCATGGTCCTCGGATTCGGGCGAGCGGTTTGGCATAGCCATGAAGCGCAGACTCCCTTCTTAGATGAAGGTTTTTACAGCGTGACGGGATGGATCGAAGCCATTGAAAAATCGGGAAGTGGAGTGCGCTGGCGTCTTCGCGTTCATAATATTGAGGGACGCAACCTTCCAGAGGGCAATATTCGGAAAATACGGGTCAAAATTAATGCGGGCAAGGATCAGATAGGACCCAATTTCAAAGGCGGAGACGGAGTAACACTGAGCGCTATTTTGAGCGCACCGCCGCCGCCTGTTGTTCCAAATGGCTATGATCCTGCGCGGAGGGCATATTTTCAGGGCTTGAGTGCTTATGGTTTTTCCACCTCTATCCCCGCGCCGGTTTCCTTGACCAGCCGAAATATTAGCGAGACATTCTCTCGCCGATTAACACGCTATAGATATAGCCTCGCGCAGCGGGTACGCGCGCAAGCCCCGCTAGAAACCGCCGGATTGCAAGTTGCCCTGCTAACAGGCATTCGAAGCTATATCCCGGATAGCCAGGTCGACAGCCTTCGGGCAGCAGGACTTGCCCATGTTCTGGCAATTTCGGGACTACATATGGGGCTACTGGCCGGAGGGGCTTACTGGCTCGCATCGCTAGGCCTTGCTTGCATAACCCCGCTTTCACGCAGATATGATATGCGCAAAATCGCAGCCATTATTGGCGCGTTGGCAGCCACAGCCTATTTGCTTTTATCGGGAGCTTCGGTTGCGACGCAGCGTGCCTATGTGATGTCATTAATCGTGTTTTTAGCTGTAATTTTAGACAGACGAGCCTTTTCCATCCGCTCTGTATCCATAGCCGCGTTACTTACGCTCGCCCTGCACCCCGAAGCCTTAATGTCGGCAGGTTTCCAAATGTCATTTGCGGCCGTCACCGCGCTTGTTGTCGTTTATCGCCATTGGCAAGGACCGGTCGGGACTTATGGCCCGCTTCGACAGACTTGGGGCGCGAGATTTATATCGGGACTCTCAACGCTCTCGATCACCAGCTTTGTCGCGGGTAGCGCGACCTCCGTTTACGCGCTCATGCATTTTAACCGCATGGCGAAATGGGGTTTTGCGGGTAATCTGCTCGCGATGCCAATTTTTACGTTCTTGGTTATGCCGGCCGCGCTTTTATCCTTGATCGCTATGCCCCTTGGACTTGAAGCCGCGCCACTCAGGTTTATGGGATATTCACTGATGGCGTTACTGAGAGTCTCTGATAACGTTGCTGGCTGGCCCGGCGCGCTCACCTATATCAAGTCGCCCCACGAAGCCGTCTTGGCGCTCTATAGTCTCGGCTTTCTCTGGCTTTGCCTTGGGGGAAAAAGGTTACGCCTTATAAGCCTTGCAATATTTGCCATTTGTGCGGGGCTTTGGGCCTTTTCGCCGACGCCCGATTTACGTGTTTCTGATGATGGCCGCATTGCACTCTTGCAAAAGGGGCGCGGCCAAATAAGCAGCCTTTATGTGAGTTCAAAGCGGGCCGACAAATATGGACGCGAGCAATTCACTCAGAGGGCAGGGATCGCAAAAGCCAGCACCCAAAGCTATAAAGATACGCTGGCACTTTGCGATGCTTTGGCCTGCCGCCTGACTTTTGCCGGGCGCACGGTTTCAATCATTAATCACCCGTCAGAGGTAATAGAGGAATGCGAGGCATCCGATCTTGTCATTATTGTAAATCGCCGCTCGGGCCCGGTTGCGCGACGAAATTGCGCCGCAGCCCTCATTGACGAACGCGATTTCAAGGCAAACGGCGCCTATGATGTCTTTTTAAGCAGCAAAGAGCTGTGGCTAAAACCTGCTAATCCGAAAGCGCGTCGGGCGCGACCTTGGGGCATATCCACTTATCGGAAAAGCTAGTGATATTGCCGAACAAGCCCCACGAGTACGCCTTGCACTTCGACTCGATCCGGGCCAAAACTCCGTGTCGGATAGTCAGGATTTTCTGCAATTAATTCAACGTTTTGGCCTGATTTTCTTAAAGTCTTGAGAGTAGCCTCTTCCTGATCCACGAGGGCGACAATAATTTGCCCATTGCGGGCGGTATTGGCACGGCGAACCACAACAATGTCGCCATCCAAAATTCCTGCGCCCGTCATAGAGTCGCCCTCGATCTCTAGCGCGAAATGATCGCCTTTGCCCATCATGCTCGGCGGCACTGACATCATGTTATAGCTGTCTTCTAGCGCTGCGATGGGGTTACCCGCTGCAATCTTGCCAACAAAGGGTATTTCGTAGTCGTCATTTGCGGCAACTGGCGGGGCGATAGGTCTCGACAAGCTATCTTGCGGCAGCTTTAGAACTTCAAGGGCACGGGCTTTATTGGGCAGGCGGCGGATAAATCCGCGTTCTTCAAGGGCGGTAATCAGGCGATGAATCCCGGATTTAGAGGCCAGCCCCAGCGCATCTTTCATTTCGTCATAAGAGGGCGGCACGCCATGTTTCTTGATTTTCTTATCAATCAGTAGAAGTAAATCTTTTTGTTTTTGCGTCAACATAGCTTAGCTCCATTTAGGCGCTGCCCTGAAATCAATGAGAATTAAATTGAACAAAACAGCAACATGCGATTTCGTTCTGGCAATGTTCTGCACGCATGTCAAGTCCCACGTAAATCCTGGGTGGCGGCCTCTATATCCTTTGCCCGCATCAGGCTCTCGCCAATAAGGAAGCTCTGGGCGCCAGCAGCCGCAAGCGTTTTAATGTCGGCCCGCGTAAATATACCGCTTTCCGCCACTAGAAATGCGTTTTTCGGGGCAATCGGCGCAAGGGTTTGAAAGGTTTGAAGGGAGGTCTCAAAAGTGCGTAAATCGCGATTGTTGATGCCGATCATTTCGGCGCCAAGGGCCGCCGCACGCGCCATCTCGGCGGCGTCATGGGTTTCCACCAATACATCAAGATGCAGGACGCGGGCCTCTTCCATCAATGCAGCGGCAGCTGCGTCGTCAATCATGGCCATAATCACGAGAACACAGTCAGCGCCCATAGCAGCGGACTCAGCGATCTGAATAGGTTCTAGCAAAAAATCTTTTCGCAGTAGCGGCAGCGAACACGCACGGCGAACCTGCTGGAATATCTCCGGACTGCCTTGAAAACCGGGGCCGTCTGTGAGCACGGATAGACAAGAGGCACCTCCGGCCTCATAGGCTTTGGCAATAGCAGCAGGATCAAAGTCCTCCCGGATGGTGCCCTTGGACGGGCTGGCCTTTTTTACCTCGGTTATCAGCGCGGGCTCGGATGATGATTTAAGCGCCGCCATAAATCCGCGCGGGGCAGGGCCGTTGGCCGCAATCTTCCGCAGGGCCTCTATGCTCGTCTGCGATTTTAACACCTCGACTTCGCGGGCCTTATAGGCCGCAATTTTCTTCAGCACGTTCGGCGCCTTCATTAAACTAGCCATTGGACACCTTTATGAGCACCGAGAGCGCGGCCTGCGCTTTGCCTTGATCAATCGAAGTGATCGCCAAATCAATACCAGTAGGAATATCCTCCGCGAGCCCTGCAATCATAAGGGCCGCCCCGCTATTTAGAAGGACTATATCCCGATAGGCAGAATGCTCGCCGGCAAGTAACTGCGATAGGGCGAGGGCATTGTGCGATGGCTCGCCTCCGCGCAGGCTATCAAGGCTTGTAAGCTCGATGCCGTAGCTTTGCGGCGAGACAGTAAATTCGCTCACCGTGCCGTTTTTAACTTCTGATACATGGGTCGGGCCCGTAGTTGAAATTTCATCAAGGCCATCCAGACCATGAACAACCCAGACATGCGCCGCGCCAAGCGCGCAAAGCGCCTCGGCCATAGGTCGGCGGAAACGGTCTTCCGATACCCCAAGCAGCATTCGCTTTGCATGAGCCGGATTGCATAAAGGCCCGAGCAAATTAAATAGCGTGCGTACCCCCAGCGCCTTTCGCGCTGGCCCGACGTGGCGCATAGCAGGATGATGATTAGGCGCAAATAAAAACCCTATGCCTGCGGTCTTTACGCATAGGGCGGCTGTCTTTGGATCTATCGCGAGATTAACGCCCAGAGTAGACAGCGTATCCGCTGTACCGGTCAGGCTACTGGCCGCGCGATTGCCATGCTTGGCGACCTTTGCGCCCGCACCCGCACAAACGAGCGCGCAAGCCGTAGAGATCGACAAGGTATTCAGCCCTGTACCGCCGGTCCCGACAATATCAATAATAGATGCGTTAATATCCACCGGTGTCATATGGCGGCGCATAACAGATGTGCCGATACGGATTTCGTCCGCCGTTATGCCCGCAGCTTCAAGTCCCAAAAGAAAAGCAGCAATCTGCGTATCCGAAACTTCGCCCGCCAATATGGAGGTAAGCGCCGCTTCAAGCACCTCGGGACTCAGACGCTCTGCAGCTGCGAGGGATTTAAACAAGCTAGGCGCCAGGCTCATGTCTTAAGACCTGCCATTTCTAAAAAGGCCCCGATCAAAGCATGACCATTCTCTGACGCGATACTCTCGGGATGAAATTGTAGGCCATGAACAGGTTTTGACCTGTGGCGCAGCCCCATGATCTCGCCGTCGGCTGTCCAAGCATTTGCAATTAATTCATCAGGCAAGGTTTCGCGCTCAACGGATAAGCTGTGATAGCGCGTGGCGTTAAAGGGCGACGCGAGGCCCTCAAACACGCCGGTGCCGTCATGCTCAATCGGAGAGACTTTACCATGCATAATAGATTTGGCTCGGATGACTTTACCGCCATAAGCTTGACCAATGGATTGCATACCTAAGCATATCCCGAGAATTGGCAGCGTATCAGGCGCGGCCTTCAGCAATTCAAGGCAAATACCCGCTTCATTGGGCGTGCAGGGTCCAGGCGACAGGAGGATAGCCTGCGCGCCCATATCGAGTGCTTGCTGGGCATTTAAATCATCATTACGCACGACGCGCGTATCAGCGCCCAATTCTTGCGCATAATGCACGAGATTGTAAGTAAAGCTGTCGTAATTATCGATAACAAGAAGCACTAGATATCTCTATTCGGTTTAACAACGGTTTCAAAACGCACGCTCTGTTCGGCGGCGCGAAAGAGGGCGGCAGATTTATGCAAGGTCTCTTCAAATTCAGATTTCGGAACAGAATCCATGACAATCCCTGCGCCCGCGCGCACGTGCAGCGTTCCATTTTTAATGATCGCTGTCCGAAGGGCGATGGCGGTGTCCATCTCGCCTTCGCAGGAGATATAACCAACGGCGCCCGCATAAATCCCGCGTTTTTCGGTTTCAAGCTCATCAATAATTTCCATAGCGCGGACTTTCGGAGCGCCTGAGACCGTACCTGCCGGAAAGCCTGCAAAAAGGGCAGAGAGCGCGTCGTGACCGCTTTGAAGCTCGCCTTCGACATTGGAAACAATGTGCATGACATGGCTATAACGTTCGATGGTAAAACGTTCTGTGACATTGACTGTACCAGGTTTTGCGACTCGGCCCACGTCATTGCGCCCCAGATCCAAAAGCATTAAATGCTCAGCGCATTCCTTTGGATCCGCAAGCAGATCGTGCTCATGTGCCATATCCTCGGCCTTTGTTTTACCGCGGGGACGTGTGCCAGCTATGGGGCGAATAGTAACTACCCCGCCGCGAGAGCGAACCAAAATTTCAGGACTCGAGCCAACAATACTGTGATCGCCAAAATTCAGAAAATACAAAAAGGGAGAGGGGTTCATACGCCGCAGAGCTCGGTAGAAGGCGAAGGGCGAAGCAGGCATGGGGCTGGAAAGGCGCTGCCCGATGACGACCTGAAAGATATCCCCGCTTAGAATATAATCTTTTGCCTTTTGCACGCGCGCGCTAAATTCGGCCTCGCTCGTTCCAAGAACTGGTGTTAGCGATGGCGTCGCTTGTCGGCTAACGGCTCGGGAGGGGGTGGGCTTTTTCATTTCCGCCTCAACGGTGGAAATGCGCTCCCCGGCGGCCTGATAGGCAGCGGCTGCACTGGTTTTACTTGGATAAACTGGCGTCGCAATGATCACTTCCTGTGCGATTAGGTCAAAAATCGCAATAAGGGTGGGCCGCACCATGATCGCATCAGGAGTTCCAATCGGGTCCGCATTGATCGCAGGGAGTTTCTCAACCTGACGGATCATATCATAGCCAAGATACCCAAAGAGCCCCGCCGCCATGGGCGGAATATCCTCGGGCAGGGAGAAGGCCGACTCAGCCTGTAGGGCGCGAAGGCTATCAAGAGGTTTGCCTTCTAACGGCTGGAAGTTTTCCGTAGCAATGTCAGTCCCGCGCGCGCATTCGCTTTGCTCGCCTGCACAGCGCCAGACAATATCGGGTGAGAAGCCGAGAAAGCTATAGCGCCCGCGCTGCTCTCCGCCCTGTACGGACTCAAACAGAAAAGCATAAGGTTTTCCCAGCGCGATTTTTATATAGGCGGATACTGGCGTGTCGATATCATTGACCACACGCTTTAGGACAAGCTGCGCTTCTCCTTTATCATAGGCACGCGCAAAGGATTCCAGATCAATATTGAGGCCGCCGCCCATTAGCTATCGCTATCGATACCAAGGAGAGATTTGATTTTCTCGGGTTTTTCAACGAGCGGATTTTCGGCAATCACCGCATTTTGATAGGCGCGCTGCAAATCGGCGCGAATAGCGACGCTTGCCTGTTCTTGAAGCACATCAGAAAACTGGCCTGCCAGACCATCTGTATTGGCGACAATCGCTGTTAGCTCCGCGATTTGGCGGGTCAGCGGCTTAAGCCCTTGTCCGCGTTTAATATCGCCAACTTTACCTTCCAGCAGTCCGACCGCAACTGTTGGACCGACAACATCCGATTGCGCGGAGCGCACGAGTATAGTCTCCTCAATCGAGGCACCGCTTCCGATCTCTTTGGCCAGATCATCAAGCGGCGTACCTGTTTGGGCTTTGCTAGCTGTCTCCAGCATAAGCTCATTAATGGCCTCGTCCACCTGAAGTGTTTTCCACATGGCGATGGCTTGATCTTTAACCTCATCAAAGGGGCGAAGGACGCTATCGACGACGCTAGTAACCTTCACGGCCGCCCAGCCGCCATTGCTCGTCTCAAACAAGTCCGTTTCATATCCAAGGTCATTTGTGAAAATTTCCTGTAAGATGATATCGTCCTCCGCAACGCCCAAAAGATGCGCAATGCCTGACATTTTAACGCCGTCCCGTGTCTGCCCCAGTCGGTCAATGTAATCAAAGCTTTGCAGCGTTACGCCCGTTTCTTTGGCGATATCTTCAAAGCTAACGCTTTCATCCATAAGTCCTTCTATCTGGCTCGTGAGATCATAAAGTTTTTCTTGCGCAAATTCTCCGCGAAGACTTTCCGTCAGCTCTTCTTTCATGGTGTCAAAATCGGGAACGACAGCGGGGGTAATAGCTGTGACTTTGACAGCGTACCATTGCCCCAAGCTCCCGAGCAGGACTTTTATGTCTCCGTCATTCATAGCGAAGGCGGCTTTGGATGTCTCAGGGTCAGTAATATCATCGGGCGACGCGTCACTATAGGACAAGATTTCATGACCCAAACCTGAGGCAATCACAGACGGCTCTTGATCGGTTTGCAGAAGGTCAGCTGCTTTTTGAGCGCCCGCCTGATCAGGAGAAATAATCTGAACGACGGACCGAGTTTCGGCAGAACCAAGTTCACCAAGTTCCACGCGGTATTCAAAGGCGGCTTTGAGTTCATCCTTTTTGATTTCTATATTGGGCGTTAAATCAAAATCTTCGATCCGCAGCATCATAAACTGGCGATATTCCGGTGCAGTAAACGCCGCTTCGCGCTCCGCAATAAAGGCCTTGAGGGTTTCATCATCCGGCGTTTCAGGGTCTGCGACCGCGTCGCGGTTTATGGTAAGAACTCGGGCTTTACGTTGCTCTGTTAGAAATTTATAGCGCTGCTCGGCAAATTCAGCAGGCGCTTCCACCCCGTCAATGATCGCGGGGACGGTTTGGGCACGGCGCAGGTCGCGCTCGACGTCGCTTTCAAACTCCGCCCGCGTTATTCGGTTCTGCGCCAAAATAGACTCATATTTCTTTTCGCTGAACTCGCCCGTAAGCTCGTCCTTAAATACATCGATGTTTGACACCTCTTCACGGGCGACAAATCGGTTTACTCCGATGCCCAGATCATCTGCATCCACGCTAATGACAGATTGCTGAATGAGGCCGCCAAGTACCCGCGCGTGAACACCCTGCCGATAAGCTTCGCTGTGAGAAAGCTGCGAGCCTGACTCCAGCGCCATGGCTTCTAGCTCTCGTTTAAAAGCGCGCTCAAATTCCATACCGTCAATTTCAGAATCGCCAATCGTGGCCACGGCATTGTTTGAACTTGGGCTGAAAACATCATTGATGCCCCAGATTGCAAACCCAATAACAAGGAACCCAATCAAAATACCAACGAAGAGTTTCTGGATTCGGCTTCCGATGGATTGGGCACTAATTTTTTGCGACATAAGACCGTCCTATTCTTTGAACTTACATAGACAGCGCCGCGCGGCTTCGCAAGCACATAGCCCGCTTCGAGCTTGATTATCGGCAGGAAATCAACCTATCACATGGGGAATTAATGGAGAATTTGATGCGCCCACTTATTGCCGCCAATTGGAAAATGCACGGATCTTTGAATTGGGATCAAAAACTCGCGCAATTTGATGAATTTTTGCCTGCGTCGCATCGCGGTGCGCTCGACATTCTGATCTGTGCGCCCACGCTTTACAGCGTTGCATTACTGCGCGCGGCCAAAGACCTTGGCATTTATATTGGCGCCCAAAACTGCCACGCTGCTGATAGCGGCGCTCATACGGGTGAAATCAGTGCTCAGATGCTCGCGGAAGCTGGACTGAGCTATGTTATTACGGGGCATTCCGAACGCCGCGCCGCTGGGGAGAGCGATAAGGATGTACGAGATAAAGCCTCTGCGGCGCTTCGCAGCGGTTTGATACCGATTATATGCGTGGGCGAATCACTGGCGCAGCGCGAGGCTGGGGAGGCGATGAAGATTGTCAGCGGGCAGCTTGCCCATAGCATGCCAAGCAACGATGGAGAGGCTGTCATTGCCTATGAACCAATCTGGGCGATAGGCACGGGAAAGACGCCGACCATGAGCGACATAGCCGCTATGCATGATCACATTCGCGCGGTGGCCGGTGAGGGGATACGCCTACTATACGGCGGCTCGGTGAAGCCTGCAAATGCGGCAGATATACTTGCTATTAAGAACGTGAACGGAGCCCTAATTGGGGGCGCAAGCCTTGAAATGGACAGCCTCTCGCAGATAGCAAAGGCCGCGCTTTGATCTAGAGCGTGGCGCGCTGCCTATCTGCGTCTTCCATCAATTGCTCAAGGCGGTCTTTGCCAAAAAACATTTCGCCGCCAATGAAAAAGGCAGGGATACCAAAGACCCCGCGCTCCACAGCGTGGGACGTGGCATCCATCAAGGCTGATTTGATGGCGGGATCTTGCACGCTTTGCAGCATTTCTTCTGCGTGAAACCCGTTTTCCGTCATCACGGATGCAAAGATTTCGGGATCATCCATTTTAAGCCCGTCCTCCCACATCGCCTTCATTCCCGCAGCAATATAGGCCCCCAACCGCTCTTGAGCCTGCGGCGTAAAAGCCCCGCGCATAAGCATGAGCGTATTGACGGGGAAATGCGGATTCATCTTAAAGTCTGTCAGCGCATGTTTTCGAATAAAGCGCTGCATTTCGAGCATATCATAAGCCAATTTCCCTTTGACGCCGCCAAAGGCAATCATTGGCGGCTGATTATTGGTTAGCTTGAAAATCCCGCCAAGCAGCGCGGGCTTAAACACCAAGTTTATATCCCGATCGCCGATCATTTTTGGTAAGGTCTTGTAGGCGAGATAGGCATTGGGGCTTCCAAAGTCTATAATAAATTCAATTGCTTGAGGCATATTTTTCTACCATTTTTCGCCGTAAGGGCGCAAATCAAGTTCATGCGTCCACGCGGTTCGCTTTTGATGATGTAAGAGCACATATTGTTCTGCGATGTGCGAAGGATTTAATATCAAATCCTTCTCTCTTAGCTCATCGACTCTGGGAACATTATCTCTGATGAAATTAGAGTCAATCGCACCATCAATAACAACATGAGCTACATGAATATTCTTGGGGCCGAGCTCGCGGGCCATTGATTGCGCGAGAGCCCGCAGCGCATGTTTGGCACCTGAAAAAGCGCTATACTTGGGACCTCCGCGCAAGCTCGCCGTAGCGCCAGTGAATATAATTGTGCCTTTTCCGTGCTTTAACATGCGTATGGCCGCTTCTCTGCCCATCAAAAAACCAGCAAAACACGCCATTTCCCATACTTTTCGGTAAACCCGGGCGCTAGTCTCCGTAATCGAGAAGCGAACATTCGCCCCTATATTGAAAATTGCGACCTCCAAGGGACCAATATCGGCTTCGATTTTATTCATGATTGTTACCATGGTGTCTTCATCACGCGCATCGCCAGCTAAAGCGACGGCTTTATATCCGTCATCACGGATTGATTGGGCGAGCGCTTGTAATTTATCAGCGTGACGAGGACGGCGCATAAGGCAGACCGTAAACCCGTCTCTAGCAAAAGCCCTACCAATTGCGGACCCGGTATCATCTCCTGCGCCAACAAATAAGGCAGCATTTCTGTGCGCTCATATGATTTCCCTATGTTGGCATGAAACAATCCCAACTCTAGGCCCACGTCTTTGCCACAGGCAAGGATATTTCCCGGCAAAGCTAACAAAACAGGGATCCCTCTTGATCTCCTAGAAAATATTGCCATCTACCGACTAGCGCTATGGCTCAAGTTAGGCTATTGCGCTCTCTAATTTACACGCCTTCCATCATAAGAGAGTCCCATGGCCAATGTATTGCTCGTTATTCAACTGCTGATCAGCATTGTACTGACTTTTCTTATTCTTATTCAGCGCTCCGAAGGCGGCGCGCTAGGAATAGGCGGCGGCGGAGGCGGCGGGCTGATGTCTGGCCGCTCGGCGACCAATTCAATTACCAAGCTAACAGCAATCCTCGGCGCGGCATTTATTGTAAATTGTTTGATCCTCTCTATAGTTTTCAACAAAGAAAACCAATCTCGATCACTTATTGACGTCGAAGCGGCAGAAGCCCCCTTGACGATCACCACCGAAACACCCGACAACACAAACCCGTTAGGTGAGGTTTCTGTTGAAGCACCCGAAGCGGTAAAAGAGGACACAATGACGTCCGAAAGTACTGAAGCTCCGGCAGATACATCACCGTTAGAAGAGCCGAAGACGCCCGAAAACGAATAAGCGTTTGAGGTAACGGCGGCTCTAGAAAACGGATCGGGCTATGCCGCGTTACATCTTTATTACCGGAGGCGTTGTATCCTCTCTCGGCAAAGGCTTAGCCTCCGCTGCCCTTGGCGCACTTTTACAGGCACGCGGATACCACGTCCGGTTACGTAAACTCGATCCTTATCTTAACGTCGACCCGGGTACGATGTCTCCCTTCCAGCACGGCGAGGTCTATGTCACGGATGACGGGGCGGAGACTGATCTGGATTTGGGGCATTATGAGCGCTTTACGGGCGTATCAGCGGCACAATCAGATAACATCACCACGGGCCGGATATATTCCAACATCATTGAGAAAGAACGCCGCGGAGATTATCTCGGCGCTACAGTTCAGGTTATTCCCCACGTAACAAATGAGATTAAAGATTTTGTCCTCTCTGACGCGGGCGAGGGCGTAGATTTTGTTCTGTGCGAGGTGGGAGGAACGGTTGGGGACATAGAGGGTTTGCCTTTCTTTGAGGCCCTCCGCCAGCTTCGGCAGGACTTACCCTTACAAGAAAGCGTGCATATTCACGTCACTCTCATGCCGTATATCAAGGCAGCAGGCGAGATGAAGACAAAGCCCACTCAGCACAGCGTGAAGGAGCTTCGTTCAATTGGTATCCAGCCAGATATACTTTTGTGCCGCGCAGACCGCGAGATTGCCATTGATGACCGCAGTAAAATTGCGCGTTTTTGTAATGTGCGGGAAAGCTCTGTTATTCAGGGGCTTGATGCGCGCTCAATTTATGATGTGCCGCTGGCTTATCACGACGAAGGGTTGGACCGCGAAGTGCTTAGCCATTTCGGTATAGAGGAGCCGCCTAAGGCTGACCTCTCGCGCTGGGAAGCGATCTCGGAGAGTCTAAGCAACCCTGACGGGGAAGTCACGATTGCGGTGATTGGAAAATATACTGTATTGCCTGATGCTTACAAATCTCTCACCGAAGCTTTGGTTCACGGCGGGATCGCAAATCGTGTTAAGGTCAAAATACGCTGGCTGGAAGCGGAAGCTTTTGAGGCTGGAGATAAGGCCGCACTTTTACGCGGGGCGCACGGAATTTTAGTGCCGGGCGGGTTCGGCGAGCGCGGTACAGAAGGAAAAATTGAGGCCGTCAAATTTGCCAGAACTTCTGACATTCCATTCTTTGGAATTTGCCTTGGAATGCAAATGGCCGTCGTTGAGGCTGCGCGAAATATGGCCGGAATTCGCCTTGCGAGCAGCTCTGAATTTGGCGATGACGGCGAGAACATTGTCGGGCTTATGACGGAATGGAAAAAAGGCAACGAACGGATAGAGCGCACGAAAGACACCGATCTTGGCGGCACCATGCGTCTCGGGGCTTACTCTGCTATGCTGGCGAAAGGTTCGCTTGTCGCACATGAATATGGCGGCACAAAAATCGAGGAGCGTCACCGTCACCGATATGAAGTCAATATTGATTACAAAGACAGACTAGAGGAAACAGGGCTCGTATTCTCAGGATTATCCCCTGACGGTATCCTTCCCGAAATTGTGGAAATTCCGTCCCACCCTTGGTTTATAGGTGTGCAATATCACCCGGAACTGAAATCCCGTCCTTTTGAGCCGCATCCGCTTTTTGCGGGTTTCATTAGAGCCGCCGTTAAACAAAGCCGACTTGTATAGGTACTATGGGCTACCCCGCGCCCGCATTTAAATCACTTGCGGCCCGGTTTTCGGAAGAGCCGCCGTTAAGCCTCGCGCGGTAGACCTGCATATTTTCCATGACCCGCTGGATATAATTTCGGGTCTCCGAAAAAGGCAAACTTTCCAGCCAATCAATAGGATCAATCTCTCCTGTGCGCGGATCACCATAGGTTTTAACCCATCTATCAACGCGGTGGGGGCCTGCATTATAGGCCGCCGCTGACATAATATAGCTGCCATCATAGCGCGCTAGAAGGTCATTGAGGTGATGCGCGCCTAGCCTAGCGGAGTAATCTATATCTGTCGTCATACGTGCGCGGTTATATGGAATGCGGTGCTTTCGCGCCGTTGCCTTCGCCGTAGCGTTGATCATTTGCATCATACCATAGGCATTTGCGTGGCTGACAGCGCTGTAGTTGAACTCGCTTTCTTGGCGCGCGATGGCATAAACAAAGGGAATATCAAATTGACTCCCGAGCCCCGAAATTGAGGGTATAAGCGGATACCCAACCTCTGTCAGCATCGTCTTCAGCCTTCCGGCTTGTTTTGCCGCACGAATAGAGGGCCGCATATAGCCAAAATCAGCGCCTGTTTCCGCGAGGAGAGAGAGCTGCGCTGGATCTGTGAACTCGTCATCAAGATGGAAAGAGAACTGCGTATAAAACCGCTCATCATCAATCTCGCCAAATAGTTTCATGGCACTGACACGCGGATCACTATTGAAGGCGGTAAGAGCGAATGTCCGGTCAGGTTCCGGGGGAAGCTGCAATGAGGCCAGCCGCCCGCTCAATTTTTTGCTGGCAAGTTGCCCATAAAAAGTATTCACATATTGCGCCGCGTCTGCGTAATAGCCGCGCTCAGTGCCGGGCTGTGCACGTTCGGCAGCGCGGCCTTGCCAATAGGCGGCGCGGCTAAGAGAGACGGGTAGGCCCACCCCGGATTGAAGGCGCGTAAAATGCTCGAGAGCTCGAGACGGTTGGCCAAGCTTTGTAAGTGCCAGCCAGCCAGAAAGAAATTCCGCCTCGGCAAATGACTGACCTTTCGTTAGCCCGTGATTAAGCGTGAGGTCATAAGCATCCTGAAACCGTTTTTCTTCAATCGCCCAATAGGTCATGATCTTGCGCTCACGCCATATAACCTCTTTTCCCTTTTGAGATTGGGGCGGGCGGGTGATCTGGGTAAACATTGGAAGCGCCTTTTCTTTTGACGCTTTGCGGCGGCGCCAACGGCCGCGCTCATACGATAAGCCCGCATCCTTGCGCGCAGACACAGGGATGGCGCGAATGGCTGAATCCATGCCGCTTGCATTTCTATTTACGCGCATGCGCGCGGTTTGCAGCTTGCTGTCGGTGGGCGGCATAAGAGACAACAAACCATTGACTTTGCTAAAGTGCCGATGCCCCAGCCAGATGAGATAATCACCGCGCAGCGCATGATCAATCGGGGTCAAGCGCTTTTTATAGCGTTTAAAGCCTTCCTTTTGGCGGTCGCGGGTTAGGCTGGATTCGTGCCAACCAAAACGCAGCCATTTGTCGCCCTCCGTGAAATCTCCGCGGTCATAAAACCCCTGCGCGAGCGCTAGGCGGCCTTCACCCGAGACGGGGTCCTGTCCTTTGAACCAATCAACGACCTCCGATATTCCCGCAGGGTTATCGAAAAGTTTGCCTTCTGCGCGCGCGCGAATGGTCGTCATGCGGGGCCAGTCACCGAGATTGTGAATAACATAGGTTAGCTCTGATAGCGGCGCGTTTCTATCACGCGAGGCATGGAGCCATAGAAGCGCATCGCGGGCCGTTGGGTGAGAAATTTTCGCCCGTATTGATTTGACCTTTTGCCAATCACCTCGCCGTGCGGCTTTGACGGCCTTTTCAAACTGATCGGCCTCTTTGTTGGAAAGAATTTGTGAGCTATTGGGCGCGGCAGGTTTTAAGCGCGGCGTTGGGACTTGCGCCAGCGCGGCCTGTGGCAACATGAGTACCGCTAGACAAATCGCCGCAAAAATGACCCGAATGCGGGCGCATGTGACCACAATTGACGGATAGGTTTTCAAGAATGATATACAGGTGATAGTGCTATTACGCGGTGTTTGCATCCTCTTATTGTAAGGCTCTACTTATAGGGGGCAACAAGATAACGTCCGTAAAAGTCAATTATTTGAACTTTTTGCAGTTGTACCCGTAACGAAATCAGCGCTAAAGACGGGCTAAGGTAATGAGAGATTAATATGAAAATTCGCGGTTCCATTACAGCGCTGGTGACGCCATTTAAAGACGGCAGAATCGATGCGCGGGCCTATCAGGATTTCATCGAGTGGCAAATCGCCAGCGGGACCCACGGGCTTGTGCCTGTAGGCACCACGGGGGAGTCAGCTACGCTTTCCGAAGAAGAGCATAAACGCGTTATAACCCTCTGCGTGGAGGCGGCAGATGGGCGCGTGCCTGTGATCGCGGGGGCAGGGTCAAATGATACACGTGTCTCGGTAGAGCTTGCCCAGCACGCCAAGGCTCTCGGGGCAGATGCGGCACTTGTCGTCACGCCTTATTACAATAAACCTAACCAGACGGGCTTGTATCAACATTATAAAACAATCGCGGAAAGCGTTGATATACCAATCATTATCTATAACATTCCCGGACGCAGCGTTATCGACATAAACAATGATACCATGGAACTTTTGGCCTCGCTGGAGACGGTCATAGGCTGTAAGGATGCGACAGGAGATATAACCCGTGTGAGCGCATTGATTGACCGCTGCGGCGAGGACTTTATCCAACTCTCTGGCGACGACGCAAGCACTTTGGGCTACAGGGCCCATGGGGGACATGGCGCGATTTCTGTGGGATCAAATATCGCTCCAAAGAAGTATGCCGCCATGCATAATGCCTGCGACAAGGATGATCTAAGAACCGCCCGTGCCCTACATCACGAGCTTGACCGGTTGCACAAAGACCTCTTCATGGACCCATCTCCGGCGCCGACCAAATATGCACTCAGCCTGATGAAGCGCATGGCGGCGGATGTACGTTTGCCGATCACGCCCTGTGCAGAAGCGACCCAAGCTGCCGTGAAAGCGGCGATGAGACGCGCAGGCGTTGTTTTTTAAGTCATGGCCAAAAAGAAAGCCGAACTTCGAGGCAAGCTAATCGCGGAGAACAAGCGCGGACGATTTGACTTTGAAATTGAAGACACTTTTGAGGCCGGGATTATGCTAGTTGGCACAGAGGTCAAAGCCTTACGAGAGGGAAGGGCTAATATCGCAGAAAGCTACGCGGCGATCGAAGGTCAGGAAGCGATGTTGATCAATGCGAACTTCCCCATCTATGCCCCCGCTAGCCAATTCAATCATCTGCCCACGCGGCCAAGAAAACTTTTGTTAAAACGCCGCGAAATCAATCGCTTGATAGGAGAAATTCAGCGAAAAGGCAGGACTCTTGTGCCATTAAAGCTGTATTTTAATGACAAAGGCCTCGTGAAACTTTTGCTCGGGGTTGGCGTCGGAAAACGTAATGTCGACAAGCGCGAGACGCAAAAAAAACGCGACTGGCAGAAACAAAAAGCCCGCCTCATGCGTGAAAAGGGCTAGACTTATTTTTGATTGTCCAAGAACACGCGAATATCTGCGAATACATCCATGAACATCGGCTCTGTCAACCGCTTGGTATTTGTATTGTAACGAGAGCAATGATAGCTAGAAAATAGCGTCAACCTATCGCTAAGTTTATAGCGCGTGCCGTGCCCAAATGGAAAGTCCTTAAGCCGGCGGCCCAATGCTCGAACCGTATTATCATGTGAAACTTTCCCAAGACAAAGTAGGGCACGAAGGCTGGGCAGGGAGGCGATCTGATCGGCAAGAAACGGGCGGCAATTTGTACATTCTGCCCCAACTGGCTTGTTTTGCGGCGGTAGGCAGCGCACCGCATTTGTAATCATCGCCCCCTCAAGCAGAAGTCCGTCATCAGCACGCGCGCCATATTGCCCCTTGGAGAATCCGTAACGCTCAATAGCGCTATACAGTAAATCCCCCGCCCAATCCCCAGTGAAGGGCCGGCCCGTCTGGTTCGCCCCGTGCATACCCGGCGCAAGCCCGACAATCAAAAGCTCGGGCCTAGGATCGCCGAAACTGGGGACAGGAGCATTATGATAATCCGGGTATCGCTCTCTTAGCTCAAGCAAGAATGCGCGAAGACGCGGGCAGCGATCACAATCGCGCGGAGGCTCGGTGAATGGCATTAATCCTCGGCCCAATCGCCGCCGCCCGCAGGACGCCCAATAAGCTTGTCAAGATCTTGTAGCTCAATGAAGCTATCGGCCTGACGGCGTAGTTCATCGGCGAGCATGGCCGGACGCACGGCCATTGAGGATATGACAGTGACGCGGCACCCCTTTTTTTGCAAAGCCTCGACGACATATTTAAAGTCACCGTCACCAGAAAATAGCAAATAGTGGTCGATATGCGAGGCGAGTTCTAGCATATCTACCGCCATTTCTATGTCCATATTACCTTTGGTTTTCAGTCGCCCATCACGGTCCTTATACCGCTTGGCAGGCTTTGAGATTACGTGATAACCGTTGTAATCTAGCCAATCGACAAGTGTTTTGATTGGCGAGAACTCGTCATCATCCATGATAGCCGTGTAATAATAGGCGCGCTGCAAGCGCCCCTTGCCGCCAAAAAGCTCTAGCAGCTTCTTATAGTCCACCTCAAAATCAAGTGTTTTGATTGTGGAATAAAGGTTAGCCCCGTCAATGAATATCGCAAGGCGCTCTTGGGGATAAAACACCATCAAACGGCCTTGTTTTCCCAGACTTCGGACAAGGGCCGCGCCCGGCCATTTGGCTGCACGATTAAGACATGATCACGGGTCATATGTCGGGGATGGTCAACACCGCAGCTATGGGCGATCATTTCAACCTCTTTACGGATCGTTTTGACATATTGCATAACTCGGACAGCCTTATTCGTGGGATCAAGCCCCCGCTGCAGACGCTGATTATGGGTTGTTATACCAGTTGGGCAGGTATTTTTATCGCATTTCAACGCTTGAATGCATCCCAATGCAAACATGAAACCACGGGCGGAATTTACGAAATCTGCGCCCGCGCAAAAGGCCCAAGCCACCTCAGCGGGCGTAACAAGCTTGCCCGCAGCGATAATGGTTATTCGCTCCCGCAGGCCATAGGATAGAAGCATGTCATGTATTAGCGGAAGGCTTTCGCGTATCGTCAGCCCCATATTGTCCATTAAGGGCAGGGGGGCCGCGCCCGTGCCGCCGTCCCCGCCGTCAAGCGCGATAAAATCCGGCGCGCTTTCGGGGCCTCTCCTCTGAATCGCTCCCAACAGATCATGCACAGGCTGCAATGTCCCAACGACAAATTTAATGCCAGTTGGTAATCCCGAAGCTTCGCGGGTATTGTGAATGAGATCAAGCAGGGCCTCCACATCACCCGCATCCACATGACGGTTTGGCGAAATGGCATCTTGACCCTTTTTAATTCCGCGAATTTCTGCGATCTCGTCTGTGACTTTCGCGCCGGGAAGTATGCCCCCCTTTCCTGGCTTTGCGCCTTGACTAAGTTTTAGCTCAATCATTCGGATTTGCGGGTTGTCGTGACAAAGCTTGCGTAGCTTGTCTTCATTGAGCGTGGCGTCATCATTTCGCGCCCCAAATTTGGCTGTTCCCAGTTGGTAAATAAGATCGCATTCTCCTTCCAGATGATAGGGGGAGACACCGCCCTCGCCGGTATTGAGCCAGCAGCCGCCCATTTGCGCCCCGTGAGAAAGTGCCTGAACGGCAGGTTTGGAAAGCGAGCCGTAACTCATGGCGGAAATATTGAAAAAACTGTTGGGCTCATAGGGCCGCCGGGCCGCAGCGCCAATTACATGGGCCGGCACTGGTGTGTGCTCCCCCTCAAGTTTAGGGAACATTCCATTTGCAAAAATTGAAGTACCCGCAATCAGCACTTTGGTTGAACCAAAAGGCACCGTTTCATGACCATCCTCCGCAATATCATTGATATATTCGCGCTCGGCCCGATTGAAGGGCATTTCTTCCCGGTCCATAGCGAAAAAATACTGGCGAAAAAATTCGCCGAGTTTGGAAAATAAACCCCGAAAACGCCCTATGACCGGATAATTGCGGCGCACAGCATCTTTGGTCTGATTGATATCAATGAAAAACAAAATGATCATGGCCGCCACGATGAGCCCAACTACAAAAAGGAACAGTGACCCCAAAAGCGAAAGACCACTCATCGCGCCGCCCGCGACCATTTCCATTGTGTCATTGAGTGAACTCTCTTGCGCTAATAGCTGCAGCATAAAACCTCCGATATTTATGGCCTTACTATGGACTTACCCAATGCCCCTAGCAAGTTACATCACAGCGCCTTGCCAGAATCAGCCAAGTACCGCTAAGCTATATGGGCTCGCAGCGCTATGCGGCAATGAGGAAATAGAATGAAATGGTTTTTTCGAGTTATCGGAATTGTTTTCCTGCTTTTTGTCGGGATGATGACCGCTGGCTTTTTGAGTTCAAAAACCTTGAGCGTCGAGCGCAGCTTGGAAATTCAGGCCTTCGGCGATGAAATCTACGAATATCTTGAAGATTTAGAGGCGGCGCAGCAGTGGTCACCTTGGGCAGCCGAGGCGCCGGATGCTGATTTTATTTTTGGCGGTGCGGATTACGGTGTGGGCGCGAATGTTGTCTGGCGAACCCCAGGCGTCACGGCTAATGATGCCGCTGTGATCAATAGTCAGGAGATTATTGCGGCCCAGCCGCCCGAATTTGTGCAAACGGTATTGCTGCTGAACGGCGAACGTGCGTCGGCAACATATGCTGTAACGCCGACAGAAACAGGATCGCTGGTTTACATCCAATTTGAGCGCGATTTGGGCGGTTTTCCCTACCTTCAACGACTGCGAAAGGGCGGGGCCGCCAAAGCTATGGGTACAGATTTCGAGCTTGCTCTGACCCGCCTAAAAACAATCGCCGAGAGCCATTAGCGAGAACAATTAATCAGAGTGGCTGCCTAAGGCCTAGGGCCATTTTACAACGGGCGGCATACTGGAGAGGATAGTTTTGACATTCCCGCCCGTCTTGAGGCCAAATGTGGTGCCGCGGTCATAGAGCAAGTTAAATTCGACATATCGCCCGCGCTGAATGAGCTGGGCTTCGCGGTCCTCCGGGGTCCAAGGCTCAAGCATACGCTCTCTTGCGATTTTTGAATAGGCATCTTTAAAGCTACGCCCAACATCTTGGGTAAATGAAAAATCGGCCTCCCAATTGCCGCTGTTATGTCGGTCATAGAAAATACCGCCAGTACCGCGCGGCTCGTCGCGGTGCTGAAGATGGAAATACTCATCACACCATGCCTTATAACGCGGGTAATCGGCAACGGGATGACGGTTGCAGGCGGCTTTCATCGCGCTATGGAAGGCTTGAGAGTCCGTGGACTCGACGCGGCGATCCTCGGCCTGCGTGGGGGTCAAATCCGCGCCGCCGCCAAACCAGTCCTGCGTGGTCACGATATACCGTGTATTCATGTGCACGCAGGGGATATGGGGATTACGCATATGCGCAATCAAGCTTATGCCTGCCGCCCAGAATCGCGGATCTTTATCTGCGCCGGGTTGGCGCGCTTGCATCTCTTTCGTAAATTCACCTTGTACCACCGAAATATGCACACCGCATTTTTCAAAAACGCGCCCCCGCAGCATACCGCCTGTACCGCCGCCGCCATTTTCGGCCTGTCTACGCCAATCCTCAAATACAAAGCGCCCCGGCTCACCTAGGTAAAGCCCGTCCGGAGCCTCCCGCTCGATGGACTCAAACTCCGCGCAGATTTCATCCCGCAGTGTTTTGAACCAAGCGGCTGCTTTTTGCTTTTTCTCGAAATATATATCACGCATCGCGACGTTCTTTCTGAGTTTCCTTATCCCTTTTTTGATAACTTATTAGGGCAGGTTATCTGTTTGCCGCAGCGCCTCGAAAAGCGCAATCCCGACGCTCACTGACAGATTGAAAGACCGCGCGTCAGGCTTAATAGGGATGAGGACGTGGGCATCGGCCTTCGAATGGACCTCATCAGGCACGCCGGCGCTTTCGCGGCCAAATATCAGGCGGTCACTTGGCCGAAATTTAAAGTCAGTGAGAGGACAGGCAGCTTTGGTTGTGAATAAAACGAGGCGTCCTGATTCGGGCTGAGCGTTAAAATCATCCCAGCTTTTATGTCGTTTCAGGGTCTGCGGCGCGCCGTAATCCATTGCTGTGCGCCGGAGAGCTTTTGTTGTAAGGGGAAATCCACAGGGTTCGATCACGGATAAATCTACGCCAAAACATGCACAAGAGCGCATGATAGCGCCCAAATTACCCGCTATATCTGGCTGAAAAAGGATAACGTCCATAGTCCGCGCTTTTGCTGCGTCGACTTGCCCCTGTCAATAACAAGGCCGTAGGGCAATATTGCGGCGTTGTGCCGCGACTTTGTACTGGCATTCTGTTAGCAAATTGGGTTAAACACCGCCTCGAAAAGACCAACTTATATTTGGAAGGGGCAGTCATGTCCGACAGCTCGGAAAACTCAATTTCCCATTTGGAAGATGAAGGCAAGCGTGATTTCATTTATCTCGCGACAGGTGCGGTCGCAGGTTTGGGCGCAGTCTCTCTAGCGTGGCCATTTGTTATGCAGATGGATAAGGCGGCCGATACACTTGCCGCAGGCTCAATTGAAATCAACCTCGATAGTCTTGAGGAGGGTCAGCAGCTGAAGACCCTCTGGCGCGGAAAGCCCGTTTTCGTACGTCACCGCACAGCCGCAGAAATTTCGGAGGCCGTGAATACAGATATTTCGGATTGTCCTGACCCTCAGCTTGATAGCGAACGTTTGGTGGCAGGCCCCGATGGAAAAGTTAATCCCAAGTTCCTTGTTATGGTTGGCGTTTGTACGCACTTTGGTTGCGTCCCCGTTGGGGAGGCCGGCGACTTTGACGGTTGGTACTGTCCCTGCCACGGCTCGCATTATGATACATCCGGCCGTATTCGCAAAGGCCCTGCGCCCAAGAATATGGAAATCCCCCCATATGAATATCTTTCAGCTTCAGTGATTAAGGTAGGTTAGACATGAGTGGACATCCTTCAACATATGAGCCGAAATACGCTGCGACGAAGTGGATGGATCAGCGCCTGCCGATTATCCGCATGGGCGCGGACTTTATGAGCTTTCCCAGTCCCCGTAATTTGAATTACTGGTGGACTTTTGGCGGAATTTTGGCGCTTTGCCTCGTGAGTCAGATCATCACGGGCATCATCCTTGCTATGCATTACGTACCGCACATTGATCATGCCTTTGACTCCGTACAGCGTATCAAACGCGACGTGCCTTTTGGATGGCTTTTGCAGCCTATGCATGCTGTCGGGGCGTCTATGTTCTTTTTTGCCGTTTATGTGCACATGTTTAGAGGTCTATATTACGGGTCGTACAAGGCCCCACGTGAGCTTTTATGGATTATTGGTTGCCTTATCTATCTTGTGATGATGGCGACAGGGTTCCTTGGCTATACATTGCCATGGGGTCAAATGTCCTTCTGGGGCGCAACTGTTATTACAGGTTTCTTCGGCGCGGTGCCCGTTGTCGGGGAAAGTCTACAGGAATGGCTGCTGGGCGGCTATTCAGTCGACAATGCCACGCTAAACCGTTTCTTCGCGCTGCATTTCCTTCTGCCCTTTGTTATTGCGGCCCTTGTCGGTTTGCACGTTTGGGCGCTGCATCATGCGGGGCAAAATAATCCCGTCGGTATAACGCCTAAAACCAAGCAGGATACTCTGGCTTTCCATCCGTTTTACACGGTTAAAGACGGCTTTGCGGTCTGTATGTTCCTGCTGATTTTTGCATTCTTTATCTTCTACCAGCCCGATGCGTTGGGTCATGCGGACAACTATGTGCGGGCTGACGCACTCAAAACGCCGGCTCATATCGTACCTGAATGGTACTTCCTACCGTTCTATGCAATCTTGCGGGCGGTGCCGGATAAGCTGATGGGCATCTTGCTGATGCTCGGTGCGATTGCTGTGCTCTTCGTGCTGCCATGGCTTGATACGTCCAAAGTCCGCTCCATGCGGTTCCGTCCGGTGGCTCGTATGTTCTTCCTTGTTTTCTTGTTTTTCTGCTTCATCCTTGGATGGTGCGGCGCGGAGACTCCAGATGATATGGTACCATTTATGACCTTTGGAACGAATGCTGCGGGAGAGCCCATGGGTATGAACTTCACGTGGCTATCGCGTATTGCGACCTTCTATTACTTTGCCTTCTTCCTGATTATTTTGCCCGTGCTTGGCCTTGTCGAGCGCCCGAAAGAGCGTCCGGATTCCATTACAAAATCTGTTCTTGGCCACGACCAAGCCGCAGCCCCCGCAGAATAGGAGCTATTTCATGCGCTCTAAGACACTTAAGACTATTCTGGTAGCCGCAACGGCTATCGCGGGCATGGCGATTGGGGGCACGACAATCGCTTTCGCGGCAGGCGGCGGCAATAGTGATTACGAGATGGTGCACAAACATTGGCACTTCAAAGGTATGCGCGGCAGCTATGACCGCGCGGCGGCTCAGCGCGGCTATCAGGTCTACCGCGAGGTCTGCTCGTCTTGCCACGCACTAGAGCAGCTTTCCTTTCGTCACTTAGGGGATAAGGGCGCGCCATATTTTGACAAGGCTTATCCAAATCCCAATGACAATCCCTATGTCAAAACTTTTGCGGCCGATTGGACAATCAAAGACATTGACGAGGAAACAGGCGACGTCATCGAACGTCCCGGTATTCCAGCGGATAAATTCCCAATGATTTATGACAATCCAGCCGCTGCTCGTGCGTCTAATGGCGGTTCTTTGCCGCCGGACCTGTCAGTGATGGTTTCTGCGCGCACAGGCGGGGCAGATTACCTTTACAACCTGCTTATCGCATATGACGCGAAGAAACCTGATGATGTGGAAATTACGCCGGGTCTGTATTACAACCCTGTCATGGACGGCGGCAAAATCGCAATGGCCCCGCCTTTGTCGGATGGGCAAGTCGATTATGCGCCAATCACTGTGACAGAGAACGGCGAAACCAAAGTCATTCCGGCCCCCGAGGCCACTGTCGAGCAAATGGCTGCGGACGTCACAGAGTTTCTCGCCTGGTCTGCCGATCCAAAAATGGAACAACGCAAATCTATCGGGTTTGCGACTATGCTGTATTTGCTGATCTTGTCGGTTCTTATGTGGTTCTCTTACAAGCGTGTCTGGCGCAACGTATCGCACTAATGGCTCTCAACAATTTGAAGAACCCTCGTCATAGACGGGGGTTTTTTATTGCCCTAAACAAGACCCTGTATGGGGATTAACAGCATAAGGACGCATAATGAAACAAGATGAATGGGTACTGGGTATCCTTGGCGGATCGGGACTTTATGATATCGAAGGCCTTGAAAATATGGAGTGGTTAGAGATTGAAACGCCATGGGGCGCGCCGTCCGATGCAATTTTATTCGCGGAATATGAAGGTATAAAATTGCGGTTCCTGCCGCGTCATGCGCGCGGGCATAAACACACGCCCACTTCCGTCAATTACCGCGCCAATATTGATGCTTTAAAGCGGGCAGGTTGTACGGATTTGCTCTCTTTGTCCGCCGTTGGCTCTTTGCAGGAGCAATATGCGCCTGGAGATTTTGTTATGGTCGATCAGTTCATTGATCGCACATTCGCGCGGGAGAAGTCCTTTTTTGGTCCGGGCATGGTCGCGCATGTTTCAGTCGCAGATCCGATATGTGCGCGGCTTTCAGCCCTCGCGGGTAAAGCCGCTGCAAAGGCAGGCGCGAAGGTTCACACGGGCGGGACTTATCTGGCTATGGAAGGGCCTCAGTTCTCAACCCGCGCAGAAAGCCAGATGTACCGCGCTTGGGGCTGTGATGTTATCGGCATGACAAATATGCCCGAGGCCAAGCTCGCCCGCGAAGCCGAGCTGCCTTATGCTACGGTGGCCATGGTGACTGATTACGACTGCTGGCATGAGGGGCATGGAAATGTGGACGTGGCCGCTGTCATTGCAACTTTGATGAAAAATGCGGATACAGCCAAAGGCACAGTCCGCGAGATCATCAAGCTCTTGAACGGCATTCCCCGCACGCCCACAGCGCAGGGGATAGAAACGAATTTGGACGTGGCGCTCATCACCGCGCCCGAGGCGCGCGACCCAAAGATGATGGCTAAGCTCGATGCGATTTTGAAACGGACGCTAAATGCCGGCTGAATGGGAAGTCAGCCAAGGGTTTAGATCTGATTTTGCTGCGCTTGGTGAGCTCATGTATCTAGCTGTCCACGACGGCGACAGCCCTTATACACAGGCGCAGCGAAGAGCGTGGATTTCCGCCCCGCGATCCGGGGTAGAATGGGAGATCCGGCTTGGCGCGCAGTACGTGCTAATCGGAAAAGATGGAGACAAAAATACACAAGGTTTCATGAGCTTACGCCCAGATGGTTATGTTGATTTTGCCTATATATTGCACAATGCGCGCGGTCTGGGTCTTTTTCGCAGGCTTTACCTTAGCCTTGAGGCCCGCGCGCAAAAACAGGGCATAAAAAATCTTTCCACCCACGCCAGCCTTATGGCTATGCCCGCATTTGCTCGCGTTGGGTTTATGAATCCAGTGCCAGAGTCCGTAAAAGCGCACGGTCAATCTCTCAAGCGTTTTGCCATGAGCAAAGTCTTAGAGTGAGCGTGCCCGCGCTATTTTGCGGCTTTCGCAAGCCAATTCTCTAGCCAGTGAATGTCATAATCACCGCTGAGGAATTCAGGATCTTCGATAAGTTCCGCAAATAAGGGCAGGGTGGTATCAACGCCGGTAATCACTGTCTCGCCCAAGGCGCGGCGCAAGCGCAAGATCGCGCCCTCACGGGTCTTACCGTGAACAATAAGCTTACCAATCAAACTGTCGTAATGTGGGGGGATTGAATAACCCGCATATAAGGCGCTATCCATGCGCACTTTCATTCCGCCGGGTGGATGGTAATCCACAACACGGCCAGGTGAGGGAGCAAAGGTTTTCGCGTTCTCTGCATTGATCCGGCATTCAATCGCGTGCCCATTAAACTTAACGTCTTTTTGGGTAAAAGAGAGTTTTTCGCCATTTGCGATGCGTATCTGCTCACGCACAAGATCAATGCCCGTTATTTCCTCGGTCACGGGATGTTCGACCTGTAGACGTGTGTTCATTTCAATGAAGAAGAACTCGCCATTTTCAAAAAGAAATTCGATTGTCCCCGCACCTCTGTAACCAATTTTTTTGATCGCTTTGGCGACAATCATGCCGATTTTACTGCGCTGCTTTGCCGTCAAGGTTGGAGAAGGGGCTTCTTCGAGAATTTTTTGATTGCGGCGCTGCAAGGAGCAGTCGCGTTCTCCCAGATGCACAACATTCCCGTGGGTGTCGGCAATCACCTGTATTTCAATATGCCGCGGACCCGTGAGATAGCGTTCTAGATAAACTGCCCCGTCCCCAAAGGCGGCAAGTGCTTCCTGCTGCGCGCCCATTAAGGCTTCATCAAGTTTCTCCGGCGTTTCGGCTAGGCGCATACCGCGTCCGCCCCCACCAGCGGCAGCTTTTACGAGAAGCGGAAATCCAACTTTTTTCGCAACGACGCGTGCCTCCTCCAACGACTCAACCCCTCCATCAGAGCCAGGCACAACAGGAATACCTGCATTTGCGACCGTCTGTTTGGCCGTAATTTTATCACCCATTATCCGAATATGCTCTGCCGTGGGCCCGATAAACGCCATACCATGCGCCTCAACAATTTCAGCAAAGCGCGCGTTTTCTGACAAAAATCCATATCCGGGATGGACGGCATCGACGTCTGCAATTTCGCAGGCCGAGATAATTGCCGGAATATTCAGATAGCTTTCAGCTGCACTCGCGGGGCCAATACACACCGACTCATCTGCGAGACGAACATGCATTGCGTCTTTGTCGGCAATGGAGTGAACCGCAACCGTGCTGATGCCCATTTCTTTACAGGCACGGTGAACCCGCAGCGCGATTTCCCCGCGGTTGGCAATGAGAACTTTTTTAAACATTAGACGATGATAAACAGAGTTTCGCCAAATTCGACAGGCTGAGCATCTGAAACGAGCAGTTCCTCAATCTTGCCTGATTTGGGCGCAGTAATGGGGTTAAATGTTTTCATGGCTTCCACCAATAGGACAGTATCACCTTCTTTGACTTTGTCGCCAACCTTGACAAATGGATCGGCATCCGGGCTAGGGCGAACATAGGCGGTGCCAACCATTGGTGATTTAACAGCGCCTGGGTGGGCAGAGACGTCAGCTTTGGCCGCTGCACTCACCGGAGCGGCGGCTGCCGCTGGCGCCGCAGCCGCAGCGCTCAGGGGCGCGGGAGCCGGGGCGGAGGCATGCACGCTCATGGCGCTATGTTTCGCGACCCGTATTTTCAAGTCGCCCTTCTTCATTTCAATTTCAGACAGTTCGGTTTCGTTCAATATATTGGCCAGTTCCCTGATAAGATGTGTCTCTGAACTGGGTTTTGATGATTTCGAAGGGGCGGGCTTTTTGGCCATAAGTCTCTCTTTTGTCATAGATAAGGGGGCTTTGGGTTAAGCGTCTAGCAGATTCAAAACGGCTTGTAGCCCTAATTCATAAGATTTTGCCCCAAATCCGCTAATTGTGCCGCTCACAGCTTCGGAAACATAGGAACGGCGTCGAAAACTCTCGCGCTTTGCTGGCTGCGAAAGGTGCACTTCCGCAGAGGGTATAGATATCGCTTTGATCGCGTCATGTATTGCAACGGATGTGTGGGTATAGGCTGCGGGATTTATAAGAAGGGCTGCCCCTTTTTTTCCGGCGTCTTGAATTTGATCGACAATCTCGCCTTCAATATTGGATTGACAAAAAACAACCTCATATCCACCTGCCTTCGCGAGTTTCTGACAGGCGGCCTCAATATCGGCTAATGTCTGTGAGCCGTAAATTTCTGGCTCTCTCTGACCTAAAAGGTTGAGATTTGGACCGTTCAGAATATAGATAGGCTTGGGCATAGCAGAATCCGTTAAGTGCTAATATGTTAGCGTTCTGCGGCTGAGCCGACAACAGTGTATTTACAAAGAAGGTATAGATGTGACGATCACAATAAATGGTGAGGCCTACTATGACCTTGAGGAGGGTATGAGCGTCGCGGCCTTGCTTTCGCATCTCTCACTACCAGAGAAAAAAATAGCGGTTGAACGCAACCGCGAAATTGTTTCCAAGTCAGCATTCGCGCAAACGATTTTGACAGAGGGCGACCGTCTTGAAATCATTCATTTTATAGGGGGTGGCTAATGTCATCGGATAAACTCATCGTTGCCGGACGTGAATTTGCGTCGAGGCTGATTATCGGTACAGGCAAATATCAGGACTATGCGCAAAATGCGGCGGCGCTTGAAGCCTCGGGCGCAGATATGGTCACAGTTGCCGTGCGGCGCGTCAATATCAGCGATCCCAAACAACCCATGCTTGTCGACTTTATTGATCCGGCGAAATATACCTATTTGCCCAATACAGCAGGCTGTTTTACCGGTGAGGACGCGGTGCGAACCTTGCGGCTCGCGCGGGAAGCAGGCGGCTGGGACCTTGTTAAGCTCGAAGTTCTCTCCGACCCCAAACATTTATATCCGGATATGGAAGAGACACTCCGCGCGGCGAAAATGCTCATAGCGGAGGGGTTTGAGGTCATGGTTTATTGCTCGGACGACCCCGTTTTCGCGCGTAAGCTAGAGGACCTTGGTTGCTGCGCGGTCATGCCCCTGGGCGCGCCTATAGGTTCAGGACTTGGCATTCAAAATCCAGTGAACATCCGCCTGATCGTGGAGCAATCAACAGTCCCCGTGATTGTCGACGCCGGCGTTGGAACGGCGAGCGACGCGGCCATAGCGATGGAACTGGGGTGCGACGGGGTGCTGATGAATACGGCGATCGCAGGGGCGAAGGACCCTATCCTGATGGCCTCAGCGATGAAACATGCCGTCATTTCTGGCCGTCAAGCCTATCTAGCGGGCCGTATGCCGCGCAAAATGTACGCAGACCCCTCTAGCCCACTTGCCGGATTGATCTGATGGAGTTCACGCCAGAGATTTTATATCTGGCAGGTGTTCTGGGGCTGGTTGGCGCAGCGGCGGGCTTTTCAGCCGGATTATTCGGAATCGGGGGCGGAGCCGTTATTGTGCCCGCACTTTTTTTTGCTTTCTCTGCACTTGGGTTGTCCCCCGAAGTCACAATGCATACGGCGGTGGCGACCTCTGCGGCGGTGATTGTTGTAAATGCTGCGCGCTCAACAGCAAGCCATCATAGCCACGGGGCCGTGGAGTGGGATCTGCTATGGCCTAAAAATCTGCTGCGCAGCTACGCCCTCTGGATTGGGCTTGGGTCTTTTTTGGCGGCGGTATATATCGCGCCGCGGCTTTCAGGGCAGGTCTTAACGATTCTTTTTGCTGCTATTGCCAGCGTGATTTCTGTTCAATTCATTTTCGGTCGGCCCAATTGGACTTTGCGCGCGAGTGTTCCGGGCGGGGCGGCCAGGCCTATAGTCGGTAGCAGTATCGGCGCCTTGTCCGCCCTGATGGGCATTGGCGGGGGGTCTATCACTGTGCCGCTCATGACCCTTTGCGGCATGCCTATACAGCGCGCTATTGCAACGGCTTCAGGTTTTGGTTTTGCAATCGCAGCACCCGCAACCATCGGATTTATTATATCAGGGTGGGGGAATCCTGAATTACTGCCGTTTTCAATAGGTTACATTAATATCCTTGGATTTCTCGTCATCAGCCTCGTCGCCTTTGTGACAATCCCAGCGGGGGCAAAGCTCGCCCATAGGCTCAGCCAGAAGCGCCTTAAGTTTGTTTTTGGAATATGTTTGCTTTTTGTCGCGCTCAATATGATCAGAAAAGCTGCGGCCGGCTAGCCCTCATCTGGTCTTGTTTAGCCGCGTTGAGCGGGCTTAATTTTTCAGTTTAAGCGCGTCCGGCGTAACTTCTATTTTTTTGATTTGCCCCAAATATGTCATACCCAAAAGGGAGACATGAAGCCCCTCAGGGATCACAACAGCACGGACATTTTTCACACGAATAGATCCCACTTTAACGGATTTCAGCGTGGTGCTGGCCGCGTAAACCTGGCCGCCCGCTGTACTTACGGGGACATTATACTCAAGGGAACGTAGATTGATGCCCGCTTTTTTGGCGTCGCTAGCCGTTAAGGCAACTGTGCTCGCGCCCGTATCAACGAGAAAATTAATAGAGCGGTTGTTTACGCGTGCATCTGTCCAGAACTGCCCGTCGCGAGGGTTTTTCTTGATCCTCACTGCGCCGCCAGTCGATCGGCTGCTGGGCGAAGCGACCGCCTGAACAGGCACGATTGTTTCGGCCTGTTTAGGGACAAGTCCTGCCGCCTCATAAATCGTGTGCCGATTAGAAACCGCAAAAAACATTAAAAGCCCGCAGATAATGATGCTGATGGCAGATTTGAAAATAGAATCAAACATTCAGTTTAACTAGCACAGGAAAGTTTCCTCAAAATAAAGATCTGCGAAATCTTTGGGGCACAGTTAAAGAAGCATTAATATTGGCATTTGCTACACATCTGCTAACTAGGACTCCCCATTAGGCGCGCCGCCCAAACGAGACTTGTTTATGACCACAAATACCAATCCTTTTGATGATTTTCGTGATCTCATAAAAACCGTGCCTCTAGCGGACGAAAAAGCAAGAGAAGCGGTTCGCGCAAAAATTAACAGCTATATTCCCGCCCTAAGTCCTTTTGGCCATCTCGCGCCCGTGATGCAATGGCTAGCGGGTTGGCAAGGCCGCGGAGATATCTCTATTGCCCGCCCGCTCGTTGCCGTATTTGCGGGCTCCCACGGTGCGGCCGATGCTGTTATGGGGGAGGACCCCGCCAAAGGCGCAAAGGCCCGCGTTGCGGGACTGACCAGCGGCCGCGCCGCTGTGCGCGGTATGGCGAGTAGTTTTGGCGCAGCCTTTAAAGTCTATGAGATGGGCATCGAATACCCCAGCGCGGATATGACCCAAGAAGCCTCGCTTTCCGAGCGTGAGTGCGCGGCCGCTATGGCCTTTGGCATGGAAATCGTGGCGGAAGGGGCTGATGTTATTGTCCTTGGCAATGCTGGCTATGGCTCCGCTATGGCCGCTGCAGCCATCGCTTATGGCCTGTTTGGCGGCACGCCCGCCTATTGGGCTAGCAGTAATGACAAGCGCGCCAAAGACCGGATGGAAGCCATCATAGCTGCGACGACTTTGCACAGGACTCACTTATCCGACCCGCTGCAAGTCCTTCGTTGTTTCGGCGGACGAGATATTGCGGGCATGATCGGAGCTATCTTGGCCGCGCGGCACCAATCTATTCCGATTATTCTGGACGGCTATGTGGTCTGCGCCGCAGCGGCCGTGCTGCATAAAATATCTCCGGATTCCATTGCTCATTGTTATGCAGGGCATTTATCCTCCGAACCCGCCCACGGCGCATTGCTAGACCGCCTTAATCTGAAACCTATGCTAGATTTGGGGATTGGCGTGGGAGATGGAACAGGGTCCGTTCTTGCCCTCGGCGCTTTGATGGCCGCAGCGAAAGGATTACAAGCCGCCCAATAGGCATATTTTTTCAGGCCCGGCAGAAAATAAGTTACGATTTTGCGCGCTAAATAGACCATAGTTTCGCTCAAGCTATAAATCAGAGGCACCATGTCAATTTTTGATCATCCCGATTTCGATAATCACGAAAACATCACTTTTCTACGTGATAGAATGACAGGGCTGAGCGCGATAATCGCCGTCCATTCAACGGCGCTTGGCCCTGCGGCGGGCGGCACGCGTTTCTGGCAATATGCGAGTGCCAGCGAGGGTATAACAGATGCACTTCGGCTATCCAGAGCGATGAGCCTCAAAAATGCTATGGCCGGAATACCGCATGGAGGCGGCAAAGCCGTCATCCTCAAACCAGAGGGCGAATTTAACCGCGCTGAATTATTCACAGCCTATGGACGGGGCCTGAACCGTACAGGCGGAAGTTATTATACAGCAGAAGACGTTGGAGTATCGCCCGCCGATATGAAAGCCGTTCGCACGCAAACGGCCTTTGTTGCGGGACTGGAGGAGGGGGAAGCCGCCTCGGGCGATCCCTCTCCAATCACGGCGGACGGCGTGTTTCGGTGCCTAAAGCACGCCGTTTTTTGTCATCTCAAAGAAGCCAGACTGGACAATTTAACTGTTTCTATTCAGGGTCTTGGAAGTGTTGGCTACAGCCTAGCGGAGCATTTACACGCGGCTGGAGCCAAACTGATCGTCGCCGATATAGATCCCAAAATCCTAAAACGCGCCGCCCATGATTTTGGAGCAACGATTGTTAGCCCCGATGAAATTCATGCCGTGCGGGCAGATGTGTTTGCCCCTTGTGCCTTGGGCGGTGCAGTCAATGCGCAAACAATTTCAAGCGTCAATGCCAAGATAATTTGCGGAGCCGCCAATAATCAACTCGCCGATGAGGATATGGGCGCTGCCCTTTTAAAGCGCGGAATTTTATATTGCCCTGACTATGTGGTGAATGGAGGCGGGATTATAAATGTCGCCTCCGAACTCTCGGGGCATTACGACCCAAAATGGGTTGACGGCAAGCTGAGCGGACTTGTGAGCACATTATCCGAGATCATTACTCAAAGCCGTAAAAATAGTGCGCCGACTAATATGATCGCTGATCAGATGGCATTGGCGCGCATTGCCGCAGCTCGGTAAGTGCTTTGTACTTCCAGAAAATGACGGCTCATCTATACTCAGAATAGAAACTTAGGATACGATATGGCCATTCAATCGAGAAACCCAGCCACCGGTAAAATTTTGCAATCATTTAAGCCGCACTCAGATGCGGCGGTTGATGCGATGATCGCTAAAAGCGTATCCGCCCACCAAGAGCTAAAGCTATGGTCAATTGAAAAACGCGCCCAGCACATGAAGAAGGCGGCAAAGATTTTGGAGCAAGAAGCCAATGATTTGGGTCACATCGTCACTCAAGAAATGGGAAAAACGCTGGCCTCTGCTATCGCTGAGGTCAAGAAAAGCGCGGCGGGCGCTAACTATTATGCGCGAATGGCAGAAACGCATTTAGCCGATGAGATCGTCGAAACATCAGCCAAAAAATCCTATCGTAGTTATCAACCTCTCGGGCCGGTCATGGCGATTATGCCGTGGAATTACCCGATTTGGCAGGTTCTGCGTTTTGCCGCGCCGGCGCTGATGGCGGGAAATACGGGCCTTTTAAAACATGCCTCAAATGTGCCGCAATGCGCGCTTTATATTGAAGATATATTTTTACGGGCAGGTTTTCCGAAAGGGGCTTTTCAAACGCTTTTGATTGGGGGAGACAAGGTTGAGCGCGTTTTGCGTGATGAACGCGTTCGTGCGGCAACTTTAACTGGCTCGGAACCTGCCGGCGCGTCTGTGGCCGCGATATGCGGTCAGGAGATTAAGCCTACTGTTCTTGAACTTGGCGGCTCGGACGCCTTCATTATCATGCCTTCTGCTGATATTGAAAAAGCGGTTTCGGTAGGAACGACTGCGCGGACGCAAAATAATGGCCAGAGCTGCATTGCCGCCAAGCGCTTTATTATTCACGAAGACATATATGATCAGGTAAAGGCCAAATTTGTCGCCGCGTTTAAGGGCCTAAAGGTTGGCGACCCTATGGACGCGCAGACTGATATCGGCCCGATCGTCAATAAAGACGGCCGTGATGAAATTCTGCGCCAGATCAAACAAGCCGTAGATGACGGGGCCAATTTGGTGATTGGGGGAACCCCTGTTGATGGCGCGGGATTCTATCTGACGCCTGCTATTTTGGAGAATATTTCCGCGAGCTCCGGCGCTTTCTACGAAGAAATATTTGGCCCTGTAGCGGCACTGTATAAGGTCAAAGATTTGGATGCCGCCATAGCCTTAGCCAATGATAGTCCTTATGGTCTGGGATCCTCTATTTGGACACATGAGCGCAATGAACAAGATCAAGCAATCAAGCGCATCGAGGCCGGGGCGACATTCGTCAATGCGATGACAAGCTCTGACCCCCGCCTGCCATTTGGCGGCATCAAACGTTCGGGCTATGGACGGGAGCTTGCCTCAGAAGGCATCCGGGCTTTTTGCAATATCAAAACCGTTTATATCGCCAAGGAAAATTAGGCAAAATAAAGTAACCTCGGGCGCAAATATAGATGTCTTTTGTAAGAAAATTCACGCATAATTAGCTGATTATGCGGCTTTTTTCCTATAAGAACCGGCCCGTTCATCTCGGACCTTTCCCGTTAGAGCTATTATCTCGCCGTCAGGGACCAATTAACTACGGCGCAATCCCGCCGCGCGAGCCGGTGCGTTACCACAACCCTAAAAACCGCGATGATATCATAAATGCTATGGGGCCTTATGCCGCCATGCTCGACGCTATTCGCGGCGGCATGGTCAAAAAAGAGCGCGGCGTCATTCCAGAGGACCCGCAAGAACGCAGTAACCACTTAAAGGCCTTTGCCTATTATCATGACGCTTCTCAAGTTGGTATTTGCCGACTAGAAAAAGAAGTTTTTCTCGCCGAGCCGATTAAAAACCCTGATGTGAAATCCCTTGCAAGTGATCTATCCTCCCGTCAGGCCAAGACATTTGCAGCGGGTATTGATGTCGTTATGGCGGACCTAAAAGACGCTATGGAGGCACCCCCAAGCGGGGTAGGTCATCACAGCCACGCGCTGGTTTTCCTTTATGAATATCCCCGCGACCCCGAGCAAGGCGAAGCGGGCGCAGATTGGATACAAGGCGCGCAAGCTCAGCGGGCTAATGTCAGGGGCGCGGAGACCAGCGTTGTCTTGGCCAACTACATACGCCTATTGGGTTATGAAGCGCGCAGCCACACCGCGAGCTGCTGCGAGGTGGAGCTTAACAGGCTTGTTGTGGCGTCTGGCCTAGGGGAGGTGATAGATTCGCCCAATGGTCCCATGGTCAGCAATCCTTTTTTGGGCACGCGTTTTGGGGTTGTGGCGGTTACGACGAACCTTGAACTTGCGCCTGATTTACCGCTCACCCCGCGCGGCAACCTCTCCTTATTGGATAAGTTGAAAAGCCACGGACCAGCTTGGTGGGCGGGTATGGGTTTTGAAAAGAACATTTTCAACGCCGTGCCGTATAAATCACGAAAGTTTAAAGACGGTGCCTATCCCTTTGAAAAGACCAGACGCGTAGACAAACCAACCACATTTATTGACGAGGCCCGCGTTCCGCGTGTCCCAAAACGCACGAACATGTTTGCCCGTGCCATTTTCGGAGATATGGGCGCGGCAGTGCAGCAGGGAGCCAAAAACGGAAATTATGTGCGCAAGAGCGCCGCGAGTTTCGGGCCGCGCCGCCCGCTTGCAGCCTTTGTTGTGATGCAGGACGGTGAAGTGGCCGAGCAGCCTTCACCCTCAAGCAAAAACGCCAAAAAAAACGCTGAAAATATCCATGGCGCGCTATATTTCCTTGGCGCGGATGCGGTTGGTATCTCCGCGTGTCCAGATTGGGTTTATTATTCACATGACGCGCTAGGTGAGCCTCTGCCGCCCTATCATAAAAATGCGATCTCGGTGGTAATAGATCAGGGGCATGAGACGATGGAGGGGGCATCGGGCGATGACTGGATTGCCTGCTCCCAATCCATGAGGGCATATTTGCGCTTTTCCTTGCTGGGCGGGATTATCGCGGAACAAATTCGCAAAATGGGCTATAGCGCCCGCACGCATACGGTGATGGACGGGGAGGTATTGCAGCCGCCGCTGCTTTTGCTTTCCGGGATTGGAGAGGTCAGCCGAATTGGCGAGGTGATCCTTAACCCCTTTTTAGGCCCGCGCCTAAAATCCGGCGTTATCACCACTAATATGCCTCTTGCACATAGCAAACCTATCGATTTTGGCCTCCAGAATTTTTGTAATAATTGCAATAAATGTGCGCGTGAATGTCCATCTGGCGCGATTACGGCAGGCCCGAAAACCATGTTTAATGGTTATGAAATCTGGAAATCAGATAGTCAGAAATGCACGAGCTACCGCATTACCCAAAAAGAAGGCGCGATGTGCGGTCGCTGCATGAAAACCTGCCCTTGGAACCTCGAAGGTCTTTTTGCAGAGGCTCCCTTTCGCTGGGCGGCGAGTCATATACCTTCGCTGGCTAAATCACTTGCAAGGCTTGATGACAAACTGGGCAATGGCCGCATTAATCCCGTAAAAAAATGGTGGTGGGATTTGGAAATGGTTGATGACGGCCCGTATACTTTGCCGGTTCACGGCACGCATAACCGCGACCTGCAGCCTGATCTCGATCTGAAATTCGAAGATCAAACTCTGGCCGTTTATCCGGCTAATCTTGCCCCGCCGCCCTATCCTTATCCCTACCCGATGGACCGTGAAGCGGGGATTAAAGCCTATCAGGATATGATTAGCCCCGATGAGTATAAGCGCAGGCTCGCAGCCGGCGACACAGAAGGTCTTGCGCATGAATATCCTGACTATAGCGCCGAAGACCCGCCCGTCGTTCGCCTCAATATAACAAAAGCCGAAAAGCAAACGGACAAAATCACAAAATATGAACTCTGCGCTTTGGACGGCGCGCCGCTTCCGGCATTTGAGGCTGGCGCGCATCTGGATATTGTAATCGCGCCAGAATTTTTCCGGCAATATAGCCTTTCAAATGATCCGCATGACCGTTCAAAATATCAGATCGCAGTCCTTAAGGAGGAGGAGGGACGAGGCGGCTCGGCTCTCCTGCACCGGATTTTCACAGAAGGGCGCAAGGTTTTCGTCTCACGTCCTATCAACCATTTTCCGCTTGATAAGACTTTGACAAAGGCTTTTTTGCTCGGCGGAGGAATCGGCATCACCCCCATGATTGCCATGGCCCATAGCTTGCACCGGGAAGGTAAGGATTTTGCGTTTCACTATTCGGCGAAAAGCCCTGAAAATGCGGCGTTTTATCAAGACATAATGACGGCGCCATGGGCAAAAAACGTGCAAATGCATTTTTCTTCGGGCGGCCACCGCGCAGACTTTGATAAAATATTAAAGGGCTATCAGGATGGCTGGCATCTGTATACCTGCGGGCCGGGCCGCTACATGGCCGCTGCGCTAATGTCGGGGCTACGCTGCGGCTGGCCCGATGCGGCCATGCATAAAGAGTACTTCGTTGCCCCCGAAACGCCAGAACGTCAGAACCATGACTTTACGATAAGGTTGGCGAAATCTGGACAGGAAATCAAAGTTGAGGCGGATCAATCAGCTTCAGACGCGCTGATTGAGGCAGGTGTTCGCGTTGATATTAAGTGCAGTGACGGCATATGCGGCGTTTGTAAGTGCAAGGTCATCAGCGGAGAGGTAGAGCACCGGGACTTTGTACTCTCTCAGGCACAGCGGAAAAACACTATGATTTTATGCCAATCCAGAGCAGCCCTTAAGGACGGCGCTATCGAGATTGACCTTTAGGGCCTGTGCCGCGATCATCGCGGATCAGGCTGAATACGCATACGCCCATAAAACGCACCGACAAACACTCGACCCTTTTCGTCAATTGTCGGACCCGAGAACATATTATTATATTTTTGCCCGCCCAAAATATAATGAAAGGTCGGCTCCCCCGTTAGCCAATCAACCGCTTCCAATGTCCATTCGTGATTACGCGCACCCATAAAATACAGCTGGCCGGAACCCGTTGAAACCCACGGCACGCCATTTGGCGAGCTTATGGTTTCATTCACCCAAGCTTTTTCAAGGCGCCGCAAATTGGGGTTCCACTCAAATTTTTGAATGCCGTAAGGTTGAAAGTCGGGATTATTGCCAAGGGGTCCAATGGTCGCCCCGCGTCCAACACCTTCTTTAGGCATAAAAAAAGGCGTATTACGAGGTGTATTATTAACAACGAGCGCGCCGTAACCCGCGACGATGACCGTTTGTTCTGTTTGTATTTTCGTCACGTTTAACGCGCCCATATCGGCGGGCGCCTGACCCGCAATTCGCCGCGAAGGCGCGCCCGCAACTGTCTCCCAGTTCTCGGGGATTTCATCACGCCACATCAAGACAACATTCATGCGGATATCGCCGTCGGTGAGAACAACAAATTTGTCTTCCTCACCAAATCCCATAAGACTCGGCGTAGCTCCGGTACCTTCGCCTGTGCCATTTCGGTACTTTGCGGTCCACGCACCGTCTGCGGGATTGACCGAGAGTTTATCACCCGTCCATACGACCTTGTGCATATGATTGCGAGAGGCAACGTATATCCCTCCGTTTTCATCAATGGCGATTGAGTTGCGCACCCAGCCATACCCCGTGCCGCGGGTCTCTATGTCTTCAGTATCAGCATGTTTCAGTTTGACTGACCGATATTCAGATAAGTCAGGCGAGACGGCAATAATCACACCTCGCTCCAGCGGAAACACAATCCATCCGTCATAGGTCATATTCATGCCGACGCTTGCCCCTGCGAGGTCGGGGGGGAGTTGAAAGCGGGCTTTCTCGACAATTTTTGAACCCGCATCACCTTTGACTTCGTCGCCATAGGCCACAACAGAGCCGTCCTTTTTAGCAATATAAAACCAATCATTCGCGCCGACGACTGTATATACGCCCGAAAGATCCTTGAGGGGCAACATGGATCTCACGGCGGTAATCATCGCGCTTGGTCCGTTATTTTTATCAAGCTTTGCGAGAATTTTATTCCCCCACGCTTCATTATATTTATGCGCAATATCCGAAGGCAAATGATCAAGCAATTCATAACTCTCATAATCAAGCTTGAAAACGCCGTTCACCCCATTACTCCAAAGCAGGCGGCGACCATCTGGATAGATCCCCGATGTAAATGCGCCGAAATGCCCAGGTCCCAGATATTGATAGGCAATTTCGTGAGCTTCAAGTCGGCGCGTACGATCCATGGGACCGGGAAGGGGGGTCGAGTCCTGCTGGGCGGGATCACCATGCGGAATTGGGTTCACCCCCTTTGCGGCCATGGGATTAGGCGCGGGAAAATTCATGTTCATAGGGGCAGATGCAGGATCAGCCATGTGCGGGGCCAGCGGCAAATCAAGATCAGGACGGGGCGTCGGCGGGCCGACATTGGCGGCGCGAAAAATTCCGGTGATGATCAGGATGAAAAACAAGAGCGCGGCTATTTTAAAAAAACGTCGCATTGCCAAACCTCCCCACAAATCTTTTTCAATAAGTTACAGACACGCCAAATCAGGTCAAGAGGTCAGCAAAACGGGTATTTCCCGCCCTGAGTAACCTGTATCGCGCTTGGGGAAAGGCTGACCAAATGGGTTTAATGCACCGAAAACAGCCTATTTGCAGGCGTTTACTTGGCGTTTTCTTAGAATATCAAAAACCAATTTCAATCTGGATTGTTGCGGGGATAATCCTGCATATTCTCTGATTAAAAAGCCAAGGGCTTCCTGCCTTTCCTGATACCCGGGATATATACCATCTGGTACTGGTTCATTGTGAATGCACCGGCTCGCCAGCACAATGGGGATATTTACTGCTAACTCTTGGAGTTTAGGGATTATAGTTTCAGGAAGTGAGAACGCCCCTGGACAAGAGATAACGCATCCATCAGCTGCTTCAAAAAAAATGGAGCTAAATTTAGTGCCTATTGAAACAGCCAAAATAGGTATATTTATGTCACTAAAAGCAGAAACATCAGGCAGTATATTTTCAAAATACTTCTCATTTTGACGACTTTGAGGATGTGCATTAAAGTTATCACTATAGACCGGCTCGAATGAGTCTAATCGAACAGAACTTTTTTTGGCGACATGCATAGCGGGTATGACATGTCCGGAAATGGCAACGAAAACACCGTGATTTTGGCTTATATGAGACAGACTTGTCGTCGTCGCAAAATTGAAATTTAGGGCTCCATCGAAGTTTTTCGAATAAGGCGGGCGCATAGCACCGGTAACAATTATGTTTAACTTGTCACCGAAAGCCTCGTGAAGGAAATAAGAAACCTCTTCTAGTGTATCCGTGCCTGTCGTAACAATAAAGCCGCTAAATTCTGCGCTTTTAGAATTGATAAAAAAGCATAAACGGGCAAGATCACCCAGAGTGATATCGATGCTGTCTTTCTTGAGAAACTGACGGGTTGACCATTTGACTTCAGTTTTTTGTAAAGCAACTGTACTGACCAGCTGATCAGCGCCATCTGTCGCAACAGCCCTCCCGTCTTTGACAGAGAGCGCAATTGTTCCGCCCAGTGAAATTGCTAAAATACGAGACGTCATTGACACATGTTACTCACGGGCCGTGAATTTCGTGACCAAAAACAACACTGCAATTTGAATAGCAATAACCGCAAGCACCAGAAGTGAATTTGGATAAATACCCGCCAACATAAACCCACAAAAAGCCACGCAGCCATTTAACATGGCGTAAGGGAGTTGCGTTCTAAAATGCTCAAATTGATCACATCCAGCGCCTGTTGAGGACAGAATAGTTGAGTCTGAAATGGGTGAGCAGTGGTCTCCAAATAAGCCGCCTGAGAGCACTGAAGCAACGACTACCGTCAAGGGGGCATCTAGCGCCGCTGCTGCAGGGATAACCAAGGGGAACATCAAAGCAAATGTTCCCCATGATGACCCAGTCGCGAATGAAATTATCCCTCCAAGCAGGAAGACAATAGCCGGGAGCAACCAAGGCGGAAATCCATTTTCAACAACGCCAGCAATATAGGCGGGCGCGCCGAGGTCTTTCCCGATGACACTTAAGCTCCAAGCGAGCACCAAAATAATGGCGATTTGCATCATGCCATTCATGCCTTTGAGATAAAGACCTGTGCTTTCCATTAAAGGCCTAACGCCTGTCTTCGCCATTAATAAAATGATAGCGACAGCCGCGAAGAAGTATCCCGTCGCCAGCGCTGTTCTAAAAACTGCGCCGGGTACGGGTTTGCTCGGAAATCCTAGTGGAATAATGACAATGAGCAATGTTGCAGCCAAAAGGATAAGCGGAATAAAAACAAAGCTAGCACTTGCCTTTTCATGGGTGAAGATTTCAGGCGCTTTTCCGCCTTCGCCTCGCAACATACCGCGACTTGCCAAACCCTTTGCGGCCGTCCGTTCAGCCACCGCCATAGGGCCAATATCGGTTAGGCTTAAAGTCAACCACGGAATGAGGAGCACCGCTAAAATGGCATAAAATTGAAACGGCACAGCTTCTACGAAAATTTCAAGAGAGGTTAGGTCTGGGTAAAGGGTTCCGATTTCGTTATCGATCAGGCTCATGATATACACGCCCCAGCCAATAAACGGCACAAGGATCGCTACGGGTGAAGCGGTTGAGTCCGCAATCATCGCTAGCTTTTCTCGGGATAATTTCATCTTATCAAAGAGGGGTTGAAAAATGGGCCCGACAATTAGCGGCGTTCCAATATCAGAAAAAAACAGCAAAATGCCACCCATCCATGCAAACATTTGGCCTTTGCGCTTGGAATTAATGTATCGCGTGACGGAGTTAGCAAAGGCGGGACCGCCGCCAGATTTTTCTATCAGGTGAATAAACCCGCCAATAAACACCAAAAGCGTAATAACGGAAGCGTTATAGCTATCTGACACCTGTCCTACGAGATAATGACCTATGAGCTTATCCATCGCGACAAACGGGTTGAGGCCATAAAGCAACAAGACACCAGATAGTATTCCGAAGAACAGCCCAATAACCACATTGCGTGTGAATAACGATAATATGAGCGTTATGATGATTGGAATAATCGAAACAAAGCTAGGGTCGGCTGTCATTTCATTAGACCTCGTTCACGAATAGAACAAACATCACTTCATTATGCTCTGCTTTAGATTCTACTCTCACCAAAAAGCAGCAAAACTTGATAAAATCAACAGAGAATAAAGTGAACTGCCAATGGAAATAAGATTTTCGCGAGACTTGGTCTAAGTTTGGTTTAGGCATCTATGACACCTATATTGACGAAGAAGAGCTGCAAGCCTGTGACCATGTTATAAAAGACATCACAGATAATTTAGAGCGCCGTCACAGAAACGGCTCGGCGCGACCTCGCTCCAGCGTTGTTCGTCTGCATCCGCGCAAATGTCTCGCCGCTGCCGCGCGACTTTGCGGCTATCGGTATCGAGGGAACGGTATATCAATGTGCGGTCGTCAATATGGCTGACGGACTTGGGCACGCGCCGTACATAATGCCATATATCTCCGCGCAAACGTAAGTATTGGTCGAGGCGTCTTATCGCTTTCATCCCGCC
>CAYPFR010000006.1:0-199053 GCA_964410285.1 uncultured Caulobacterales bacterium
GGACCCCCTGATTACAAATCAGGTGCTCTACCAGCTGAGCTATAGGGGCACTGGTGTTTTTGGAGCATCGCTCCGAATTTGGGCGGTTTAGCGCCCAAATCAGTATGTGGCAAGACCGAAACTGAAAAATTTGGATATATTTCAGGCCCGACATCCTCTTGCTCAAATTCACCAAAAGGGATCTTCTTGGACACCCCTGGCTTCGGCATTCGCAGAGGTTTCCACGCGCAGGGTAATGCGTTGAGCAGCGCGCCGATCCGTATCAGGGATCGAATTACTTGGCATGACTTCATCTAAAAAGGCGTGTCAAAAACGCACTACATAATTTTCTTCATCAAGCCGAGCATCTTATGCGTTTTAACCGTATAGGGCGGGAAGAGCGCTTTGCCTTGGCTAAATTTACTTTGGTAATATACGCCTTTCATATGGGAGAAGGTCCGAAAACCGTCCTCGCCGTGATAGGCACCCATACCGGACGGCCCGACGCCGCCAAAGGGGATGTCCTCTTGGATAACATGCCAGGCGGTGTCATTAATGGACACACCGCCAGAGATAGATTGACGCAACACATGGTCACGTTTTTTTCTATCCTCGCCAAACCAGTAAAGCGCCAGCGGGCGATCATGGCTTTGCACATATTGAAGGCTTTCTTCGAGGGTTTCGGAGGCGACCACCGGCAATAGCGGGCCAAAAATTTCTTCCTGCATAATCTTCATATCCGGGGTGGTGTTGGTCACCACGGTAAGCGGCACGCGCCGTTCCTTTGCGAGCTGCTGCTTGTCGTCATTGCCGGCTGTGCGTAAGCGCGCGCCTTTGTTCTCGGCATCTTCAAGCAAGGATTGCAGCCGCGCGTAATGCCCATCAGCGATGATAGACGTATAGTCCTTATTCCCTGCAAATGTCGGGTAGAACTCTTCTGCCTTTTTGATCAAAGCTTCGGAAAAACTATCTATCTTTGCCCCCGGCATGAGGACATAATCAGGCGCCACACAGGTTTGACCTGCATTGAGGGTTTTGCCATTGACGATGCGCGGAATGGTGAGCTTCATATCCGCACTCTCGTCAATAATGGTGGGTGATTTCCCGCCCAGCTCCAATGTGCATGGCGTCAGGTTCTTGGCCGCAGCTTGCGCCACTAATTTCCCAACAGACGTCGACCCCGTAAAGAGCAGATGGTCAAATGGTAAGCGGGTGAAGGCCTGCGCCACATCTGCCCCGCCAGTAGCGACAAACACCTCATCCTCGGAGAACGCTTTGGCGAGAACAGATTTCAGCAAGGCTGATAATCCGGGTGTATATTCCGATGGTTTTATCATGGCGCGATTACCCGCCCCAAGCGCGCCAATCAGCGGCATAATCGCGAGCTGCAATGGATAATTCCACGGGCTGATGATTCCGATCACGCCAAGGGGCTGTGGGTGTATACGGTTTTTTGCGGGTAAAAACTGTAGAGCCGTCGGCGCCTTACGCGGACGCATCCACCCGGGCGTATGTTTAATCGCATGGGAAATTCCGCCCTTGATGACTAGAATTTCCGCCATGGTAGTTTCTTCATATGCGCGGTTACCAAAATCCTCTGAGATCACTTTTCGAAAATCTTCCGCATGAGTTTCGATCAACTCCCCTAGCGCCTTGAGCTTGGCTCTGCGCGTCTCCCACGGGCTGTTGGGCTCTTTATTAAAAGCGGTCTTCTGCGAAGCAAATATCGCGTCAAGATCAAAGCCCCAATTTGCACTCTTTTTGGATTTTTGATTAATTCTGACCATTCGGGTCTCCCTCATATTTCTATTCTTTTTGATGTGACGAGATGTTTCGTCCTCTTGGCCAAGACTATCACGCAAGGCCGCCTTAAAATGTCGTACAAATGACACTTTAAGGCGGCGGCACGACGTCAATCCCCTCGCCTCCTTCTAAAAACCGGATGACGTTCATCATTCCGCGCAGCACGATTTCCATGCGGCATTCTTCTGAAACTGCCCCTATATGCGGGGTTAATACGACATTTTCTAGGGCCTTGAACGCGGGCCGGACATGGGGCTCGTTTTCAAATACATCAAGCGCGGCGCCGCTGATATGGCCAGACTTAAGCGCAGCGATCAGCGCCGTTTCATCAATCAATCCCCCGCGTCCCGTATTGATAATCACGCTGCCTTTCTTGCAGGCCTGCAGCGTCTGCGCGTTGAGGATATGATGGGTCTGCGGTGTATGGGCTGTGTGCAGCGAAATAATATCTGATTGGGATAGGAGCTGCGCTAAATCTTCAACGCGGCTCGCGCCCAGTGCCTTGGCCGCCTTACGGCGCGGGGAACGGTTCCAATAGCTCACCTTCATATTAAACCCTTTGGCTCGCCGCGCAACGCCCTGCCCTATATCACCAAAGCCGATAAGTCCCAGGCGTTTTCCGTGAACGCGAGAGCCAATAATCGGATCGTTTGCGGGCCATTTATCCGCGCGAAGGAAGGCGTCATTACTGTTGATACGGCGCATGAGTGAGAGGATAAGGCCAAAGGTCAGGTCGGCAGTATCCTCGGCGACAACGGGCGTATTGGTCACCACAAGGCCGCGGGCTTTAGCGGCCTCCCGGTCAATTGTATCAAAGCCCACGCCAAGGTTTGCTATGAGGCCAACACTTTTGGGGAGCCGCGCAATATGCGCGGCAGTCACGGGCTCCAGTGAGGTCGAGAGCAGGGCCGCTGCCCCGCCGTAAGCCTTGGCATAAGCCGCATCTGACATACCCTCATCAAGCTTAAAAAGCCGAAATTCAATATCCTCTCCGCCGGCTTGGAATGGCGGGAGCGGAAGCTCGCGCATTGTCAGTACAATATGTGTCATGGCCGCAAATTAGCGCAGGCATCTATCAAGGCAAGGCTCGTTTTTGCATGGCCTTGATTAAAATCTCCCGGCTCGATCAGATGTTTGATCAGGATATGGGATGGGCCTAATTAGACGGAATGCGGGCACGGAATTTGAAAATGACCGTCGAGTCCGGATCCGTCGCTTGGAAGGCGCCTTGCGGGGCGAAACAAATATAGCGCACGGCGGGATCATAGCTATTGACTGCGGGATTGTACGAACATCCCGCCAGACTCGTCGGCGCGGTCGCGCCATCGGAAAATCCGACATCCGCAGCAAAATTAAGGGTTAAGCCGGGCGTGCCAACTGTTTCCATGATGACAGCATCACTTTCAGGGCCTGCGTCATCAATGTCGCCGTTATAAAACACGATATCGGCCGGAAAATTATCGACCAGGAAAATAGAGCCAGCGTCAATCGCGATATTGCCTGAATTTGTGACGGAAATAGAATAGATCACATCATTGCCAGGCACGGCGTAAAGTCCTTCATTATTGGGGTCATAAACCTCTACAGATTTCACGGACAATAGTTCCGGAGCGGCAGGCGCAACATTAATATCTTGGGAAGCTGCGTCGTCCCCCGCGCCGTCATTGGGCGTTGAGTCCATATCCTCGCCGTCGGCGCTGGTTACTTCAGCAAAATTGGTGATTGTGCCGCTAGCGGCCGTGACTTGTGCGGTGATCGCAAGGGACGGCGGCGAAGTGGTGGAGACCGTTCCGACATCCCAAAGCCCCGTCACCTCGTCATAGCTGCCTTGGCTAGGGGCCGCGGAAACAAAACTAAGTCCCGCTGGCAAGAGGTCCGTGACCTGCACGTTGGTAGCCTCTAGGCTACCATCATTTGTCAGCGAAAGCGTGTAAACAATATTGGACCCCGATGCCGGCGCGTCATTGTCGACGGTTTTAGACAGCTCAAGATCAGGCATGAGTTCGCAAATATCGAGCGTGTAGAGGGAAACCCCCTGCTGGCCGGGGTCAGCATTCACCGCAGGATCATTGTCATAGATCATGGTGAGCCGGTCGATCGGCTGATCGATGGTCACCCATATATTACCGTCACTGGTCGGAGAATCCGATTCTGCAATACCGATAACGCGCTCCGGATTATCAAGCGTATTGGCCGCGCTTGTCGTAATAACTATTGGCACGGGCGTAGCGCCCAAAAAGGCTTTGATCTCTACACGGTCGATAAAGTTGGCATTCGCGCTAAGATCCGGGTTCTCATCAACGTCGAACATGCCAAATTGCACAGCCCCAACGCCCTCGCCCGGAACGCCGAAGGTCATTTCAAAATCTAGCTGGCGCGAGCTATTATCAAAGTTCACGACATAAAGTAAGGAGGTTGCCGCGGCCTGCCCGCCCGTCAAAAGTCCTGATAAAAGCGGCGTTTGTCCGCCAAAAGCCGGGTTGTTTACCAAAAATCCTGTATCGCCCGCAAAATCAATCCCCACATCCAGACCATTGACGATAAAGTCTTCAGATAAAGAGCCTGCCGGCCAGCTTTGCTGCGTCCAATTCACTTGGGTCGGCGCATTACAGCTAAGCGGAGACGGCGGCGCGGCCGGCGGCGCGACAAGGCTAATATTTGCTGTGACGATATCATCTTCGCCTGCCGCCCCGTTATTGGGCGTCGAGTCGGGATCGCCGAGCGAAGCGGAGGCAATTTCTACCGTATAATCGCCGCTCCCCGAGGCCTGCGCCGATGTGACGACCCGAAGCGTACGCAACGTTCCTGCCGCGATTGTGCCCGGTATCGTCCAAAGTCCACTGGCCGAGTCATACGTTCCACCACCATTATCAGACACATAGGAAAGCCCTGTTGGCAGGCTGGCATCGACGGTGACTCCCGAGACATCTTCGGGTCCGTCATTACTCAGGATGATATTAAATTCAGTTTGCTGACCGGGGGAACGAATGGCCGTGCTCGGCGTCATGGCAAGGGACAGATCCGCTTGCGGGCCGGCGGTGGTAAAGTGCAAATAAAATTCACGCAAGGATCCGACATCGCCAAATCCATCGCTATCGCAAATCCGAAGCTGCCACGTGCCTGCGATGATCTCCCCATTATAGGCAGAAAGCGGGTTAGAGGGGCCGCGCAAATTGGCAACATCAGCATAGCTTGTCAAAGGCGGGTGGGTCGTGCCCGCAATTGCTGTTTCGCCGTCACGCAGCCTAACGTTCAAGTCCTGAGCAGGTCCCCCGACGCCGTTGATTATCGTCCGGTTTGTGCCAGACGGGGAAATGAGCTGCACTTGCAATGCCCCGCGGTAATCATGATCCGCAACAATCCCGACATCCAGATTGCCGATATTACCCGCATCACTCACGACAATATTTTTGGTCGCAAAGGACGCAAAACACCCATCGTCAACAATATTCGAAGTTCCGCTGGTATTAGAGCGCGTGAAGCTGGTTTGGGCAAAAGCAGAAGATACCATGCCAAATAACACAGACACAAAAATCAGTAGCCGTATCATGAGCGCCCTACATCCGAAAAGCGCCATTCAAAAAATCTATTCATGTTCATATCCCAATCAAGGGAGCATGTCAGAATCTGTTTAGTAAATCGTAAACGAGCGCTTAATCGTCATTAAGCATTCGTCCCGGAAAATTTATAAAATCCTATTGGTTGTTTCGCTGCCAGGCGGGTGCTCTTAAACCAGCCGGGAGCCCAAAAATAAAAGTCCGGCCAATGTGAGGGTCCAAAGCACGATATTGATACGCATGGCTTTCAGGGCCCGCCCTTGGTCATACCAAATCCGAGGCCGCACCCCTTTCCACGCAAAGACAAGCTGCGCGGCTAAAAGCACCGAGACAACATTAAGCCCTAACAAAATCGCGGCCTTTTGCGCGGCCCCATAATCCCCTGCCCCGAAATATAGCGCCGATGCGGCAGATGGCGGCAAAAGCGCCACCGCCACCATCACCCCTACCAGCGCGGACGACAATCCTGTTGTCAAAGACAAAGCCGCCGCCGCGCCCGAAGCTAACGCCAGCACGACGATCGCCGGACCAATCGTCGTTCTATCCATAAGTTCTTGGCTTGTCAGATTAACGTCAACAACAATGGTCATCAGCAAAGCCGTGAGAAAGCCGATGGCAAATCCCAAAAGACCCGTTTTCGCGGCCCGCATCATCAATTTAGTATCGCCCAAGGCTGTTCCCAGAGCGAAAGCCAGAATCGGGCCCAGCAGCGGCGCGATTACCATGGCCGCAATGACAATTGTAACGCTATCGCTATTCAGGCCAATAGTCGCGACAATGGCGGAGAGTATGGTCAAGACAATAAAATTGACATCAAATTCTGTGTCCTGCGTGACCTTTTGAACAAGTTCTTCGCGAAGGGCTCCGTTTTTGGATTTTTCTTTATTCTCGTCCTCGCCCTTCCCTTCGCCCGCCTCCTTTTCGGGTTCTGGCGCTTCGATAACAGGGAGCGAGGCTTCAAGCGTCATGACATTGATCCGCCAATCAAGGCAGCCGGAAAACTCAGCCTGCAAATCATCCACCAATGATTGCCCATGTTTACCCGCAATCACGATGTCCATCGCGTTCTCATATCGCCCATAACCCGTATCAAGAGACCAATCGACAGCTTTGGACTGCTCCACGCGGGCGATAATCCGGTCTTTATAGCTATTTGGGAATGTCACTTTCAGGAATTTCATAGGGCGTGAATAAAGGTCGGACGCCCTTAGGTCAATTCCCGCCATGCGCTCAGCGGCTAGCGGCTGGTGGTCATTTTCGTTCAAGGTAAAGGCATTGTGTTTTCACGGAATAAACGCAGATAATGGCTGTCAAATAGGGGAAATTTGCTGTAAAATTGAGCGAATTCGGAGAATTTGTCCGGGCGGTAAGCGCCATTGGCAGGTCCTGACCGGAAAACTATTGAATTGAGTGGTGTACGTTGAAGACGCAAAAGGTATTATCTAACGACCAACCGGTATGGCAGGGACGTGCAGTTGTGGCCTTGCAATTTATCGGGCTAGGTCTGGCAGCCTATTATCTGGTTCGCGCATTTATTGCCTTCCTCGCGCCGGAAAGTCTTTGGCAACCGCCCAAAACCTCCCCAATCTCAAACCCTGTTCAGCCGCGGGTGAATGCAGCCCAGCTAAACACAGATTTTGATCCTTTTTACCGCGAGGCCGCCGGCGAGGAGATCATAGAGATCGGCACCGGCGCACCGGAAACCACGCTCAACTTGAAACTTGTTGGCCGGCGAGCAGGCGAGAACGGTAGCGCAATTTTACAAACCGCTGACGGTGCCCAGAAAAGCTATAACATCGGCGAGACAATTATCGACGGCGTGACCCTGAAGGCCGTCAAGCCCGATTATGTTGTCCTGTCCCAAAGCGGACGTGTTGAGCGCCTGTCCATGACGCGCAGCGGCGAAGCTTTCCTAATCCGGGATGGGTCACAGGGCGGCGGGGCGGCGGTCCGTAGTTCGGCGCCCAGCACGATTGGAACCCATTCCCCCGCCGAGGGCCGCGCAGGTCAGCAGCCCACACTCAGCACACTGCTGAATGAAATGTCCTTCGTGCGCCTTGGGCGAGCGGGCGCAGTTCGCGGCTACCGGATTCGTCCTAAAAATGGCAGCGAAGTCCTGACGCAATACGGCCTCGCCCCCGGCGATATCATTACGCAAATCGGACCGATTGATCTGACCTCTCCAAGCTTTAATCCTTCACAGCTTGCGCCCATGCTTTCGGGGCGTAAAACAGTAAATGTAAATCTTATTCGCGGCCAGACCGCCATGAATGTGTCACTCGGGAAGTAAGACCTTATGAAAACGTTCCTTAAATCCTGTCTTCTGGGCGCGGCCTTCTCGGCCTCGCTGGTCCCCGCGCTCGCGGCGGCGCAAAGCCCGTCGTCCTCCCGCCATCAAATCTCGATGCAGCAAGCGGACATTCGTGCCTTTATTGATGATGTTTCTATGGTCACGCGGAAAACCTTTATTATCGACCCGCGTGTACAGGGCAAAGTCACCGTTTCGTCCGAAGAGGAGTTGAGCGCAGGTGAGGTTTTCGAGGTCTTTAAGGATGTGATGCGCGTGCATGGTTACACCACAATCCGCACGGCGACAGGCGAGTACCGCGTGACCCTTTTGCAGGGCGCTGCGCAAGATGCCCCCTTCACACAGGGCGACGGCATTAATGGGCGAATGGCGACAACCGTCCTTCGTCTCGCTTCGGGCGACGCGGCGGCCATGGCCAAGCTGATCAAACCTGTCCTACACAGCCAAGGCATTGTCACGGCAAATGCAGGCGGCAAAGTTTTAGTGGTCACAGATTTTCCTGAAAACCTTCGCAAGGCCCGCCAGATTATCGCGGCCTCTGACACAAATGGCGCGGTCATGGAAACCGTGCAGCTAAGTAATCTCACGGCGTTAGACGCTGAAGATGCGCTTAAGTCTCTTGGCGGCCCGCGGGCGGATTTCAAAGCCGTTGCCATGCCCGGAAGCAATAGCCTCCTACTTGAAGGGGCGCCGGAAAAACTTGCGCAGCTAAAGGGCGTGCTCGCACAAATGGACGCGGGCGGGGCCGCGCCGCGCGGCGCCGTGAGCGTCCTGCCATTACGTTATGCAAATGGCGGCGAGATCATTGAGATGCTCAATACGCTGCTTCCCGCCTATTCGCAGGAAGGCTTGCCCGATCCAACCGTTGCCTATGAACCGGGTAGCAATGCTATCATCATCAGCGCCGCCGGTGAAACCCAGCGCGAGCTGGAAGCTATCATTCGCCAGATCGATGTACGCCGTCCGCAAGTGCTTGTAGAGGCAATGATCGTAGAAATTTCAGATGATGCCTCCAAGGAACTGGGCGTGCAATTTGCACTGGCGGGCGTAAACGGCAGCGCCGTGCCTTTTATCGGGACGAATTTTTCGCGTAGCGCCCCGGATATATTGACCCTCACCGGAGCCTTGGCTGGAGATGATCTCGGACTCAATAACAATGGCGCGCTGGAGACGGCTGCCATTAATTCCCTGATCGGACTAGACGGCGGCATTATCGGCGGGTCGGGACGTTCGGGTGATACGCTCTTTAGCGCCATTTTAACAGCAGTTGAAACCGATATAAATAGTAACGTGCTCTCGACGCCGTTTGTGACCACGCTGGATAATGTGCCGGCAACCTTTCTTGTCGGTCAGGAAATTCCCGTCGCCACCAGCTCTAGCGTAACCGGCACGGCCGCTAATCCTTTTACAACCTTTGAGCGGATACCCGTTGGCATCCAGCTAGATGTCTTACCGCAAATCAGCGAAGGCGATGTGATCCGCCTTGAGATTAAACAGGAAGTGTCTTCCATTGCGGGGGCGCTGAGTAATTTGACCTCTGATTTTGTGACCAATACGCGCGAGATTTCGACAACCGTATTGGCCAATGACGGTGAGGTCATTGTACTGGGCGGCCTGATTCAGGATGATGAAGAAGTCAACATCACCAAAGTCCCCTTGCTGGGCGATGCACCCCTGATCGGGCCGTTGTTTCGTTCCAAGGGCAAATCCGGCGTTCGGACAAATCTCATGGTGTTCTTGCGCCCCACGATTATTCGCAACGGGCAAGATGCGCGCGAGGCCACGCAAAAACGGCTAAATCAAATCCGCAGCGCCGACCGTATACAGTCGGGCCGCACCGTTACAAAAATAGATCAGGCCATCAGCGGCCAAAATTTTGGCGACGCGCTGAGCGCGGGAACGCAAGGCCGCCTTAACCCCGATAGAGGCCGATAGGCGTGGCGGCAACGGCCGGCACATCTGCCCTTCCCCGGCTAAGCTATGCGTTTGCCCGGAAGGCCGGCGTGATCGTTACCCGCGTAAGCGGCGTCCCCACGCTCATTACCCGTTCCGATACAGATCAGGCGGCCTGTCTTGAGGCACGCCGTATTGCCAATTGCCCTTTAGAGATAAATGAGGTTAGCGGCGCGGAATTTGAAACCCTGATGGGGCAAGCTTACGCAAGCGGAGATCTATCGGAAACCGCCGAGAGCGCAATGGACGCGCCCGAAGACCTGACAGCATTGGCGGGCAATCTTCCGCGCACCTCGGATTTACTTGATAGTGATGATGACGCGCCGGTGATCAAACTCATCAACGGTATTTTACAAGAAGCAATTAAGACACGTGCGTCAGATATTCATATCGAGCCCTATGAGGCGCGCCTCGCTGTGCGCTTTCGCATTGACGGGGCCTTGCGCGATATGCTCTCGCTTTCCCCGCGCTTGTCTTCAACCCTTGTCAGCCGCGTAAAAGTCATGGCGCAGCTTGATATTGCCAAAAAGCGAATTCCCCAAGATGGGCGCTTTTCCCTTAATCTCGGAGAGCGGGCGGTTGATGTTCGCGTCTCAACTTTGCCGTCCCAATATGGCGAGCGCGTCGTCATGCGGATATTGGAGAAAACCAGTAATTTACTCGACCTTGCCGATCTTGGCATGGCAGAAGCCGAGTTGAAATCATTTAAGAATGCTCTCTCCCGCCCCAATGGCATTTTACTTGTGACCGGACCAACAGGTTCTGGCAAAACGACCACGCTCTACGGCGCGCTCAGCGGTCTTAACGACGGCTCGCGCAATATTCTCTCCGTTGAAGACCCTGTGGAATATGCGCTGGACGGGATTGGTCAAACCCAAGTGAATACACAAGTCGGCATGAGCTTTGCCGCAGGGCTGCGCGCGATCTTGCGCCAAGACCCAGATGTCGTAATGGTCGGAGAAATTCGCGATTCAGAGACCGCGCAAATCGCCGTTCAGGCGGCACTCACAGGCCATCTTGTGCTCTCTACCGTACACACGAATTCTGCCGTTGGCGCGATTACGCGGTTGCGCGATATGGGCGTGGAGCCGTTTCTCCTTGCCTCGACTGTAACCGCCATCGCCGCTCAGCGCCTTGTGCGTCGCCTCTGCCCTGATTGCAAAATCCCCTATACGCCTAGCCCGCGAGAGCTGCGCGAGCTTGGCATCACAAAAAAGCCCAGCGCGCCTTTTTACAAGCCGGCAGGCTGCGAAACCTGCCGCTCTATCGGATATCTTGGGCGGCTAGGGCTTTACGAAATTGCGGAAATCGACGACCACTTGCGCGCCATGATTCATGACAATGCCTCCGAAGCGCAGATGAGCGCCTATGTCTTCCGCGCACGCCAGACCTTGCTGCAAAGTGGGGCCAATCATGTGATCAACGGGCTGACCAGCGCCGAAGATGTGCTGCGCGTCTGCCATGCCGAAAGTGAGAGCGAGCGCAGCTGATGGAGACCTTCGACTATATTGCAGTTGACCGGCTCGGTAAGCGCCTGACGGGGTCCATCTCCGCCTCGAGCGCTCGGGAGGCCCGCGATGTGCTCAAAGGGCGTGCCTTAACCCTTACCGATTTAAATGCAGCGAAACAAAAAGCGCCAAGCCGCCTGCAATATGAGCGTAAAATTTCCCATAAAGACCTAACGCTGGCTACGAGACAGCTCGCAATTTTGATCGATGCCGCCACGCCCATTGAAGAAGCTCTGAAAATTGCAGCTTTGCAATTTGAAAAATCCCCCATGCGCCAAGTGATTTTGGATGTTCGCGCCCGCGTTTTAGAAGGTGCGCGCCTATCCGATAGCCTGAGACATCATCCCAAAACCTTTGATCAATTATATTGCGCCATGGCAGCGGCAGGCGAGACATCAGGAAAGCTTGCTTCAGTGCTTAAACGCCTCGCCAGTGATTTAGAAGCCGCGCAAAAAGTCCGGCGCAATATTTTGGCGGCAACGGTCTATCCTATGGTGCTTAGCTGCGTTGCGTTTATCGTCGTCATATTACTTATGGTCGTGATTGTCCCCCGCCTTGTCCAGCAATTTGATAGCTATGGGGAGGAGCTACCAGCGCTCACCCGCGGCGTTATGGCGGTTTCGGAATGGCTTCAGGCATATGGACTGGCGGCAGGCGCAATCATGTTAGTCTGTATTTTTATCGCGGCGCGCGCGCTCAAATTGCCTGCGTGGAAAAAACGCTGGCACGGCGCAGTCTTAAAGGTCCCGTTTATTGGGAGGCTGACGCGAGACCTGAACGCCGCACGTTTTGCCCGCACTATGGCAGGGCTAATAGATGCAGGAACGCCCTCGCTTACCGCGATGGAGACCTCTCGCCATACGCTCAAAAATACTGTGATGCGCGGCGCCGTTGACGACGCGGCCGTAAAGGTGCGCGGCGGGGCCGCGATTAGCGGGGCGCTCAAAAATACGAATATGTTTCCGCCGCTGGTCACGCAAATGGTTGCGGGCGGGGAAGCCAGCGGAAATGTCGGGGCCATGTTCTCCAAATCAGCAGACTATCTAGAAGGGGAATTTGAAGCGGCAACCTCGGTGTTTTTGAGTTTGCTTGAACCCATGATTATCATTTTTCTAAGCCTAATTATATTGCTTATTATCGGCGCCATATTCCTGCCGATCCTACAGCTTAACACACTTGCCTTTTAACGGCGCTCAAACGGAGGCCTCGATGTCCAAAGTCAATTTAGAAACAACCCGAACGCAAACGGCCCGATCAAAAGACGCTGGCTTTACCCTCGTTGAGGTGATGGTCGTGATCGTCATCATTGGCCTTCTTACAACCTTTGTTGTGATCAATGTCCTGCCCAGCCAAAACAAAGCCATGGTGCAAAAGGCAAAGGCCGACATAAGATTGCTTGAGCAAGCGGCCGAGTTATACCGCCTTGATATGCTGGACTATCCCGAAGAAGAGGCCGGCCTCGCGGCGTTGCAGTCCCTGCCCGCGGGCACCCCCAATGAAGAACGCTACCGAAAGGGCGGTTATATAAAGTTTCTGCCGCAAGACCCTTGGGGACGTGACTATCTTTACCGCTACCCCGGCGATCATGGCGTGATTGATATTTTCTCCTATGGGCAAGACGGAGCTGAGGGCGGCGAAGATTTAGCCGCAGACATTGTGAGCTGGGAGCGCTAGGCTCTGCCGCCCGCCCTGAAAATCCAGCCTGCTCGCCCGGCCCGAGACCCGCAGCTTCCCGCGCGCGAGCGCATTTCCCGGGCTGAGGCCGGCTTTACCCTCGTGGAACTGCTGACTGTGATTGTGATCATCGGCCTGATGAGCAGCGCTGTGGTTATGACAATGGCTGGCGACCCGCCCAAAGCCCGCAGTTTTGCCGCGCAAATGAATCAAGATCTAAATCAAGCCGCGCAGCAAAGCCTGCTCTCCGGTGAGCCTTTTGCCCTTGGACTATCGCGCGAGAATTATGCCATTATGCGGTATGAGGAAGCAGGCTGGCGCGCGGACCTCTCTCGGCCTTGGGGAGAGAATATTGACCCCGCCCTCAGCACGGGGGGCGAGCCAAAGTCTCTCACAGATAAACTCCTGCCCCATGTTATGTTCGAGCCCACAGGGATCTCCCAAATATTTGAGCTTACCCTGCGCGGCGAGGATGGTATCTACATCCTCTCCAGCCAAGGCAGCGGGCGGGTGGAGATGAGGCCGGGCTCATGAAGCTGCCGCGCTGTCAAAACGCTTTGGCCCGCCAGAAACATCAAGGCGGCTTTACCCTTGTTGAGGTTTTGGCCGCGCTTTTGATATTCAGCCTTTCGATCGTCGGCTTGACCCACGCCGGCACGCAAAGCGCTCAAGCGGTAAGCGTCATCAACGAGAAAACCTTGGCAGGGATTGCAGCAGACAATATTCTAATCCGCGCGAGGATTCAGCCCCTTCGCCCTGGCACGCAACAAGGCGAAGCCGCGCAATTGGGCCGCGTCTTTTCATATACACTCACGACAAGTGAAACCGAAGCGGCCGAATTTTATCGTCTTCGGGTTGAAATACGCCGCGGCGAGGAAGAGCAGCTTATACTCTCGCGTGATGCCTTTCGGGGGCCTTCGTGAGAGACCGAAAGAAGACAACGCATAAAAATGCCGGCTTCACCCTTGTTGAGGTTCTGATAGCTTTATTTATTTTTTCCCTTATCAGCGTTGGTGCCACCAGTGCGCTCACGAGTTCCTTGCGCAGCAAGGCCCAGATGGACACAAAGCTCACGGAAATAGCAAAGATAGACTCGCTGCGCGCCCTTGTGCGTGCCGATATGGCGAGCCTTGTGCTGCGCAAACGTCGCGGTATTTACGGGGGCGAAGAACCCGAGGCGCTTAAGGCGGGCGGCGAGGCGCTTTTAAGTTTTACCCGCAGCGGGCGCAGTAATCCGGGCGGAAATGACCCGCGCGGTGATTTGCAGCGCGTGGAGTATTTATTCCAAGGCAAACAGCTTATTCGCCGCAGCTATGCCCGCGTCAATCCCGCCCCGCAAACACCCTTTACGGACCGGGTTTTAATGGACGGACTGAAGACCGCCTCTCTCAGCGCTTTGGGGTACTTTTCTGCCAGCGGCGCGCAGGCCGCAGAGATTGAACTTACGCGTTTCGCCGTCCCGCCGGGCGGGCCCATGCAAATCGCAAGCGCCCAAGGCACGCTCGAGATCGGCGCAATCAAGCTCACCCTTATTTTTGAAAATGGGGATAGCCTCACCCAGCTATTTGAGCTGCCCTCATGAGGGGTGAAAAACAGATGAAATGCCGCGCCCTCCCGCGCGCAGGCAAAGAGCTTGGCGCCGTTTTGTTAATGACGCTATTGGTCATGAGCCTGATGGCCGTGCTCGCCGTCTCGCTCATGGATGATGTGCGATATGCCCTGCGGCGCACGGCTAATGTTCAGCTTTATGCCCAAGCAGATTGGTATTTGTCCGGCGCAGAGGATTACGCCCAAAGCTACCTTACGGCACTTTTGGCCCAAACAGAAAGCCCAACAATCAATACGGCCTTGCGGCGCCCTGAGCCCATAATACTGCCGCTAGAAACAGGTAGCATCACCGTTGAGATAAGCGGGGGAAGCCAGTGCCTCTCGCTTGGCGCCCTATCAGAAAACGAGGGCCGCAAGTTATTTCGCCAGCTTCTGGAGGTAAACGGCTGGCCTAGTCTGAGCGCCGCCAATTTCACATCCACCGCCGCCGATTGGGTAGACGCCGACAGCCAGCCCTTACCCGGCGGCGCGGAAGACGGAAGCTATATTGGGAAATCGCCCGCCTACCGCACGGCCAATAGCGCCATGGCTAGCGTCAGTGAACTGCGAGCCTTGCAGGGCATGACGGAGGAAAAATTCCAAACCCTACGCCCTTTTGTCTGCGCGAGAGAAGACGCCGACTCCAAGCTGAATATCAATACACTTGACCGCCGCCACGCCCCGCTTCTGGCGGCCTTTATGGGCGGCGCGCCCTTTTTGGAAACGGCGAGAAACCTTATTGAGCAGCGTCCGGCCGGCGGCTATGAGGATCTTTCGGCTCTGCGCGCAGCGCCCTCCCTCACGCGCGGGAATAGCGATAATGCCGATCTTAGCCATATTGTATTTGCCCCGCAGCATATATGGTCTCAAATCCGTGTAGACTTACAAAATATTTCGCGCCATGCCATTGTGGAATTCGAAATTAAGGACGCAGGGCTCACGCCTGTATTTCGGCGATTAGGCCAAGAAGAAAACCGCCCGCGCCCGGCAGCTAAGGACAGATCATGAAAAACCGTCCCGTTATAATTTTGCCCGCAAAGCCTTCCGGGGACCCGCTCGTTTTAGATGGCGGCGGCGCTGCCCGCGCGCTCACCGCGGATGACAGCGGCATATTTGATCTGGTTCTGCCCGGTCAATGCGTGGCTATACTCAGCTATGAACTTCCGCCTATGAAAGAACGCGAACGGCTGAAAGCAGCGCGCTTTGCTATAGAGGATAAAATCGCCGCCCCGATAGATAATCAGCATATCGTGCTTGGCGCGTCCAAAGCCGGCGAAAAAAATCAGCGGCTAGCGGTCATTAATGCAAAACTGCTCAGCGGCCTATTGGCGCCGCTTGAGGCGCAAAATATCTCAGCGGAGCACATATACGCAGATTTTGACTGGCTTTCTTCAAAGGGGCCATTGCGTTTTAGTGACCGGATTATCATGCCAGCGTCTTATACGGTTGATCCTGAATGGGCTGATGAAAGCCAAGCAGACCTCCCGCTGAGCGATTGGACACAGCTAGAGGTTAACGCCGACAGCGCGCTTAATCTTGCGCAGGGGGAGTTTTCTCGCCGCAGGCGCGCAAGCGGCGTGCCTATTCAGGGCCTTGGCCGCATCGCAGCGATGTTTCTATTGGCGGGCACAGCGTGGCTCGCGCTGCAAATGGCCGAAATTCGCGCCGCCGCCGACCAGGCAAGCGCGCTTAACGCTGAAACCGCAGCACTCTATGCAAAAGCGGCCGGCAAGCCAGCCCCCGCTAACCCCGCGTTGGCCGTGACCCGCGCGGTGAAATCCAAGCCCAGCTTGGGTGCAGATTTCCTGCCGCTCATGGCCCACCTTAATCAGGCTATCGCGCAGACGCAGGGCGTGATGGTTGAATCTATTGATTTTGACGAAAAAAGCGCGGAACTCGAGCTGCGGCTAATCTATCCTGAATTTGGGAGCGCCGCGCAGATGCAACGCGCCGCCCAGAGCACCGGCGGGACATTTAGCGCGGGCGGCGTGAGAGAGCAAAATGGCCGACTGATTGGGGACGGTGTATTCACCCTTGGGAGCAGGTCATGAACGCCTTTAGCCAGTTTGCTCCGCGCGAAAGGAACCTCATCAAGATTGCCGGCGCGCTGATAATTCTTTTGGGTCTTTGGCAATTTGTGATCTCTCCGGCCGCCAAGGCCTCAAAGGAGGCGAGTACGAAACTTGCTGCCGCCGAACGCGATTATGCCATTGTCAGCCAAGGCCTCTCGGCAATCACGCAAACCCAGCGCGCGCCCAAAGCCGTGCTTAGTCAAAACGGTGTGGTCTCTGCCGCGCGCAATAGCAGCGTTACCATCTCCCGCATTCAGCCCGCAGCGGGCAGCGCGCTGCAAATCTGGCTGGAGGACAGCCCGGCACAAAATGTCTATGGATTTATCGCAGAGATCGACAGACTTTATGAGGTGAAAACGCAGCGCGCGAAACTCACGCGCCGTAGCGATGGTCTTATCGCGGCTCAGTTCACTCTCGCCCCGCTGTGATATGGGCGCAAAACTTTATATCACAGCCGCACTCATTGGCGGCGCGGCAGCCGTCGCCGCGCATTTTCCGGCAAGCTGGGCGGCAAAAGCTACCTATGTTGATACGCCTGCCCAATTTGGAGGGAGCCTCTGGAACGGTCATGTTCGCGGCCTAGGCGCCTTGCCGCCCATCCGTTTTTCCCTCTCCCCCGCAGCCTTGATCACTCGCAAGGGCGGGATTACATTTGATGGCTCTGGCGGAGGCGTAACGATTAGGGGCGCGGGATCACCTGCGAGCGTCAGCGATCTCTCAATTGCCGGAGATGCCGCCTTCCTTAGCCAGATTGACTCGCGCCTTTCGGGACTGTCGGGGCGATTTTCAGTGAATGTCGTAGGGCTGAAAACAGACGGCACATGCAGCGAGGCCACCCGCGGTCAGCTCCGCACAAATATACTCTCGCAAAATGGCGGTGCGCTGGGATGGACAGGCCCTGACTTATCTGGTCCAATCACCTGTGAGGGCGGAGATCTTTCGGCTATTATGTCTGGCGAATCTCCCGGCCAAACCATAGAAGCCAAAATAAAAGTGCTCATGGACGGCAGCTTTCAGCTTAGGTTTGTGGTAAATTCATCTGACCCGCGCGCAGGGCTTGTCCTGCCACTTTACGGGTTTGAAACGCGGGGCGAGCGCTACACACTGACGGAGGCCGGGTCATGGCGATAACTTCAGCGCTGAAAACAGGCCTTTTGCTGGGTGCGGCGGCGGCAATTTTGTCTGGCTGTGCAAGCTTTAATAAAGTCACGGAGGCCAAGGACGCGCCCAAGGGTGAGCGCGCCGGGCTTTCTGCTCAAACTCTCGGCGCGGGGGACTGCGGGACATTTGTCTGGACCGCAGATGCGCAAAGGCGTTTTATCCTATTTTCACAAACGGATAAAAATTACGCTCTGTGGGATGGGCCCGGCGGGAAAACTCGGCTGACGCATCTCTCCAGCGCGGGCGCAAGAACCCAGAACCAATATCCGCAACAATCTTACGAAGGTGTGAGGCTTGATCTGCGTGAGCCGCAGCCGATCGAGAACGGGACCCGCTATCAGGGCGGTACCCTGACCGAAACTCAAGACCGAGAGTGGACGCGGGTCACGCCCGTTGTCGGGGTCACCGTCTGCAAGCCAAATGCCTAAGGCACCCCGGTAAATGCAGGAGACTAGTAAAGTGTTTGCAGCGCCTTACCGTCGTAATCGCGAAGCTCATCTACGCGGCCCTCTTTGACTTTTTTGACCCATTCAGGGTCTTGCAAGAGGGCACGGCCCACGGCCACAAGATCAAAATCCCCTCGATCAAGACGACGGATTAATTCATCAAGCGAAGCAGCGGGCGAACCTTGCCCGGCAAAGGCTCCAAAGAAGTCACCATTTAGCCCAACAGACCCAACAGTGATCGTCGGCAGGCCCGTAAGCTTTTTGGCCCATCCTGCAAAATTTAGGTCAGAGCCCTCAAACTCAGCTTCCCAATAACGGCGCTGAGAGCAATGCAGAATGTCAACGCCGGCCTCTGCAAAGACATTTAAAAAGGCCGCTAGTTTTTCCGGCGTATCGGCAAGGCGCGCCGTATAATCTTGCTGTTTCCACTGAGAAATACGCAAGATAATAGGCATATCTGCGCCGACGGCTTTGCGGCACTCTCGAATGATCTCTCCGGCAAAACGGGCGCGTTCAATTAGCCCGCCGCCGTAAATATCTTCGCGCTTATTCATAACGTCCCAGAAAAATTGGTCGATCAAGTACCCATGCGCGCCGTGGATTTCAATCGCATCAAACCCCAAAGCCTTGGCATGAGCGGCAGAGCGCGCATAGCTGCTGATCATATCCTCTACCTCGGCTTCGCTGGGCGCAGGCAAAACGGCTTTGCCGGTATGTGTAGTGCCAGAGGGGCTATCACTATCTGCTTCGGGGTTATGTCCAGTGCCGGGTTTGCGGACCATTCCCACATGCCAGAGCTGCGGGGCGATCTTACCGCCTTCCGCATGCACGGCCTTTGCAACAGCCTCCCAGCCTCTCAGCGGCGCCTCTCCGTAAAATTTTGGATAGTTTGGATCATTGGCAGAGCCGGGGCGGTCCGTCACAGTGCCTTCGGTAATAATCAACCCCACATGATTGGCGGCGCGGCGTTTGTAATAGGCCGCAACATCCTCGCCTGGAATACCGCCCGGCGAAAAACTACGCGTCATAGGTGCCATGCAAATGCGGTTGGGCAATGTTAATCCGCGGCAAGAAAAGGAAGAAAAGAGGGTCATGAAAATCTCGGCTAAGTGAGGTCGTTAAGAATGTCTTTCGGCCCTTATTCCATGTTCCAGCCGCTTTGGGAAATTATCTCTGCAATTAAGGGCTCCTGCCCGGCAAGAGCCTCTCTCATGCGCGCTATTTCAGCGCGCGCCTCTGTTTCTTGTCCCAACACTTTGCGCGCGCGAAGTAGCCTTAGCCAGCCCTGAGCGTCCTGCGGCGTATCAATGAGCCGCGAGGAAAGCCCGTCGACCATGGCCGTAATTCGCTCCGAACGCTCCTTGGGCGTCATTTTCTCAAATTCGGAGGCGGCGGCGGCAACAGCGGGCGAAAGCGGCGGCGGCGCGTCCGCGAGCCGGCCTGTGAGTTCGGGCGCGCCGAGCTTGAGATAGATCACCGGCGTGAGCAGCAAGATAAAAGTAAAGATACCAAGTGTAAGCCCACGCTGCGGGCGGGCGGGCCGAGCTTGGGTAAAGGCGGCGGGCGCGGCTTGAAGAATGCGGCGCTCGAATCGCCGGCGCTCGGCTTCGTCTTCGATCTCATCAAGCGCAGCTCGGTAATCAGACAGGTCGTCGGCTTGCTGGCGGGGCGGGGCGCCGTAAAGGGGGGCGCAGATAAACAAAAGCGCGCCAAAACAAAAAATTAAAAGCACGATCCAGATCATGGGTCCATTCCGCCCAAAATCTTATCCAATTTTTCACGCTCTTGCGCGCTCAGCGCCTCTGGTGTTCGCATCTGAGCCCGCCCGCGCGGGACACGCAAAAACCATAGCGCCCCTATCAAAACTGCAAAGAAAGGCGCCGCCCACAACACATAGGTATTTTTCTGCACAGGCGGCTTCAGCAGTACAAAATCGCCATAGCGCTGCTGCATAAAATCCAAAACCTGCTGATCACTCTCACCCGCCCGCACGCGCGACCTTACGAGGCGGCGCATATCTTCAGCGAGACTGACATCGGAGTCCTCGATAGATTGGTTTTGGCAAACCACGCAGCGCAGGCTTTGGCCGATATTTTTTGCCCGCGCTTCTACCTCCGCCTCGCTGATTTGGCCAAAAGCGAGAGGCGGGTAGATTAAAAAAGCTGCAATTATAAGAATAATACGCTTCATGGCAGTTTCGCCTTTAGAAGGCGAATGCGCGGTTCAAATTCATCTTGCCAAACCTCGGGCGTGATAATCCCCGTATGTTTGAACCTTATGCGCCCGCGCGGGCCAATGAGAAATGTTTCAGGCGCGCCCGTGATCCCAAGATCAATCGCAAGCAGACTCGCCGCGTCAAAAATAACGGCGTCATAGGGATTACCATGCTCGGAAAGCCAACCTTGTCCCGCCCGCCGGCTATCGCGCCAATCCACGCCGACGATTTGAATATCTGTTCGCGGGGACAGCGCCATAAGCTGCGGATGCTCGGCGATGCAGGCCGTGCACCAAGATCCAAAAATATTCAGCAGGCTTATCTTGTCTTTGAAGACATGCTGCGTAATTTCAGGCTGGTCTTCATAAAGGCTCGGAAGGCTGAATTCAGGCACCGGCCGGTCTATCATCTCACTTGGCAGGGCGGCGGGGTCACGCGATAGGCCCAATGCAAAGGCGATGATAAGAAACCCAAAAGCAATAATAGGAATAAATGCGCGCATTATGGCTGCCCCCTCAGCCGCCGGTCAAATAGGCCAATAAACCCTGCGAATGCCATGATAATCGCGCCGAGCCAAATCCACACGACATAGGGATGGTAATAAGCGCGAATAATCCAGCGTTCTTTATCGGCTGGATTTTCCGAAATTGACGCAAGCAAGCTGTGACGTAAGCGTAGATGAAGGCCGGCCTCTGTGGTAAGCATATGGCGAACGGGATAATAGCGGCGTTCTGTGCGCACTGTGCCCACAGGCTTGCCGTTTTTACTCAAGGCCACATCTGCCGCGAGGAATTCGTAATTCCCTCTCCTATCATTTTGCAAAGGCCCCATAGTAAAGCTGTATCCTGCAAGCGTTAGGCTCTCTCCCGGCAGTAACGCCTTTGAGCTATCTTGTGACCAAACAGACATAGCGGTGATACCCGCCGCGCAGATCGCAAATCCAAGATGAGCACAGACAAAAGCCCAGCTTGCGGCGGGCTGCGCGCGCAAAAGCTTCGTGCTTTCGGCGAGGCTGACCTTCCCCCATTTTACCCTTCGCCCCATGACGGTCAGCGTCCCAAAGGCCAGATAGGCACAAAGGGCCAAGACTATCCCCCCAATGATTGACTTGCCAATCCAAAGGGTCAGCAAAGTGACACCCCCCGCAAGCCCGGCAGATTTGAGGAAAAAGGGCCGCAGCCGCGCAAGGCTGTCCTCGCGCCATTTTAGCAAAGGCCCCGTCCCCATAAATAGGATCAACAGGCACATGATCGGCGCGAAGGTGAGGTTGAAATAAGGCGCGCCGACAGAGATTTTATCGCCAAAAAAGGCATCAATAAACAAAGGATAAAATGTGCCGAGGAATACGGTGAGCGCCGAGCAGACCAAAAGCATATTATTGAGCGCCAAAGCCCCACTGCGCGAGACGGGTTCAAAGCCCCCCGAGCCGCGCAGGGTCTTGGCGCGCAGCGCATAGAGCCCGAGCGCCCCGCCCGTTGTCACCGCCAAAAGCGCCAGAATATAAACGCCGCGCTCTGGATCTGTCGCAAAGGCATGCACACTCACCAACACTCCCGAGCGGACCACGAATGTGCCAATCAGGCTAAGTGAGAAAGCCGAGATCGCAAGCAAGACTGTCCAGCTTGGGAAATTATGGCGCGTTCCGAGCACCAAAAGAGAATGCAGCAAAGCGGTCCCCGCCAGCCACGGCATGAATGACACATTCTCGACAGGGTCCCACATCCACCAGCCGCCCCAGCCAAGCTCATAATAGGCCCAATAGCTTCCCAGAGCGATACCGATCGTCAGAAAACTCCATGCCGTTAGGACCCAAGGCCGTAGCCAGCGCGCCCATACGGCGTCAATTCGTCCTTCAATTAGGGCGGCGACCGCGAAAGCAAAGCTGATCGAAAATCCAACATATCCGAGATATAGAAAAGGCGGATGAAAGGCGAGACCCGGGTCCTGCAAAAGCGGATTGAGACCATTTCCTTCGGCGGGCAATATCGGGAGCCGCTCAAAGGGATTAGAGGTGAGGAGCAAAAATCCGATAAACCCAACCCCAAGCATGGCCTGCACAGATAGGGCGCGGGCACGAAGGGAGCGTGGCAAACGTTTCCCAAAGGCTGGAACCAGCGCGCCGTATAGCGCCAATATTAGCACCCAAAGCAGCATGGAGCCCTCGTGGTTGGCCCAGACTCCGCTAATTTTATAAAGCAAAGGCTTGGCACTATGAGAGTGGCTGGCCGCGAGTTTGACGCTAAAATCGGACGTCAGAAATACGAAACTAAGCGCGGCGTAAGACATCGCAATCAGTATGAATTGACCGTAAGCCGCGCGGTCACCAAAGGCCATGAGACGAAGGTCGCCCCTTTTCGCTCCGAGCATCGGCAAAATGGATTGCAAGAGGGCCGTCAGGAACGCCAATATGAGCGCGATATGTCCAATCTCTGCAATCACGCCATAGCTATAGCGCCGCTGGCTATTTTGGCTAGGCTTTTGATGTCGCAGTCACCGCACAAGCCCGCCTAGAAAGAGAGGCCGCGAACCGTATTCAGGCTCTTTGCAATAGAGGCCTCATAAGGGCGTTTGGGTTGATCATGCTCGGTAATAAAATACTCGAGTCCGGAGAGCTCATTCATGGCAAATATCGCGGCGAAGTCTGTATCGCCTTCCCCGACATTGACCATGTAATTCTGCCCAATCTCTTCATAGCTGGGATTGGTTTTCAAAAAGACATTGGGGTCGCCTTTCATATCTTTCACATGGCAGAGCTTGAAACGGCCGGGATAGCGCTTGAAGAGGGTCTCAATATTTACGCTAGCCAGATTGGTCCAGAAAATATCAAGTTCAAAATCAAGGTTTTCCGGCGCGGTTTCATTCATCAAAATATCCATTGCCGTCGTGCCTCCGCCCAGATCCTCAAATTCAAATTGATGATTATGATACGCAAGACGTAGGCCTGCATCCGCGAGTTTCTGCCCCGCAAGGTTCATGACTTTGGCGTGGCGCTTCCAATCGTCGAGGCTGCGTTGATCGTCAGCCATATAAGGGACAACCGCATATTTAAGGCCCAAGGTTTTCGCCGTCCCAATCAGAGGCGAGAGGTCCGCCGGAACGGTATCATCATAGCTGATATGGGCAGCAGGCGATGGCAGGCCAATTTCATCCAGCATTTCTTTGAGGTCAGCCGGGCTGACCTGCGCCCAATTACGGCCATTTAGCTCCACATAGTCATAGCCGACATCTTTGATCATTTGGAAGGTGCCGCGAAAATCCTCTTCCATCATTGCCCGAAGAGTGTAGCTTTGAATGCCGACTTTATCGATTTTGTTCGCTGCGCTCATAGCTTTCCCTGCGAGCTCTTTTCCTTGCTGGACTGCCGCTGGGCCGTCAGCCTTCCGGCAAGCCGCTAGGGTGAGTGCGCTGCCTGCGCCTGTAAGTACCGTTCGGCGTGATAACATTAGAGATCTCCTGATTGAATAAGGTCTGCGGCGTAATTGGCCGCACGGGCCGAGAGCGCCATATAGGTTATGGATGGGTTTTGAATAGCTGAAGACGTCATGGCGGCGCCGTCTGTAATGAACAAATTTTTCACGTCGTGGCATTGGTTCCATTTATTGAGCACAGAGGAGTTTGGATCACGTCCCATACGCGCCGTTCCCATTTCATGGATACGGTTGCCCGGCTTTGTCAGGCTGACCTCATGAACTTGGATATCTTTAAATTTGGCCCTGCGCAGAATGTCCTCCGCATCCTTTGAGGCCGCCTCCATCAAGGCCATTTCATTTGGCCCCATACGCGCATCAATCACGGGAATGGGGATTCCCCATTCATCTACTTTGTTTTTATGTAAGGTGATGCGGTTATTCGGGTCAGGTAGAACCTCTCCGTAAGCATCAAGGAAAACCGTCCAAGGGCCGGGCGTTCGGTTGGCGTTTTTGAACTCTTGGCCAATCCCGGAGCGCGAAGCTTGCCATGACCCGCGCCCCGTATAGACCTGAAAGGCAAAGCCGCGTTTATAATCTTCGGTATAGTCAGGATAATTGCGGTAGCGGGGAATATATCCCTGCCCTGGGAAACGTCCAAAATAATGTTTGTCTTCCATGCCTTCAATTACGGCCTGGGCCCGCGCGCCTGCTACATGATCCATAAGATTGCGCCCAACCTGATCCGAGCGGTTTGCGAGGCCATTTGGCATAACCTCTGATTTTGATTGTAGCAAAATGGCCGCCGAATTTAGGGCCGAGGCGTTTAAAAAAATCACTTTCGCGGTATAGGTTTTTGCCGCTTTCGTAACGCGGTCAATCACCTTTACCCCTGTTGCCCGTTGTGTCTTGGGGTCATAGGTGACGGACGCGACAATGGAATCTGGCGTTAAGGTCAAATTTCCCGTTCGCTCGGCTGCGGGAAGGGTTGCCGAATTTGAGCTGAAATACGCTCCGTAAGAACAGCCGCGAAAGCAGCGATTGCGCGCTTGGCATGGCCCGCGCCCGAGCGCCATTTGTTCTGGCGTCGCATGGCTAAGGTTTGCGACGCGGCCCGAAATCAGCCTGATATTCTCATAATTCTCTTCAAGTTTTTCCTTCAATACCTGCCCCGCGCAATCTAGCTCAAAGGCAGGGAGATAATGCGGGCCGTCTGGCAATTGGGCGAACCCGTCTCGGTTTCCCGCAATACCTGCAAATTTTTCAACATGATCATACCAAGGCTCCAGATCACGGTAACGTATGGGCCAATCCACGCCCACGCCGTCTGCTTTATTCGCATTAAAATCATGATCGGAGAGACGGTAACTCATCCGCGCCCACATCAAGCTTCGTCCCCCGACATGATAGCCTCGAAACCACTCATAATCGGTATTCAAAACATCATCGGGGTTGGCTGTCTCATACGGGTACTCGCTATCTTTCACCCAGAGATGTTTGGTGCTTTCAAAAAAGACATATAGGTCTTTCTGAATTTTATAATCTCGCGCGGCTTCATCGGGACGCACACGGTCCAAGAATTTTTTATCCCAAGGATCAAGATGATCGGTATAATCAATATTGGGATCGATATCGCGTCCGCGCTCTAGCACGAGAGTTTTTAGTCCTCGCTCACACAGTTCCTTTGCCGCCCATCCGCCCGACATACCCGAGCCGACAACAATGACATCAAAGTCAGCCATTATATCGCGGCCGCCTTGAACAAAATGCTTTGAAAGCGATCACCTATAGCGTGCCAGCTTTCAACAGCTTCGCCGCATGATCAGCCGCCCGGGCGGAGAAGGCCATATATCCAAGCGACGGATTTTGGCAGCCCGCAGAGGTCATGAAGGACGCATCCGTGATAAACAGATTAGGGACATCATGACTCTGGTTCCATTTATTGAGCACAGACGTTTTCGGGTCATGCCCCATGCGGGCCGTGCCCATTTCGTGAATCCCGTTACCGGGCGGGGTTAGCGTCATATTTTCAGGATCATCACCGCCGATATTTGTGCATCCCGCCGCCGCGAGCATAGCCCGGCCATCAAGGGCCGCTTGGCGCATAAGTTTTTTCTCATTATCGCCGTGCTTGGCATCAAGGATCGGCACGGGGAAACCCCACGCATCGGTCTTGGTTGGATGCAGACGAACATGATTATCATAATTGGGCAAAATTTCGCCAAAGCCCGTGATTGAAATCACCCATGGGCCCGGCTTGCGGTTCGCCGCTTTGTAATCGGCGCCAACGCCAGCCGCATTTGACGATCCTTTCCACTGCCCCCGGTAAGCCCGCCCCTGATACCCAAATCCGCGAATAAATCCGTCGCCATCTTCTGTATGATTTCGGAAACGCGGAATATAAATTCCGTTGGGCCGGCGGCCAAAGTGATGCTTATCTTCATTCCCCGGTAAAGTGCCGTAAGACGAGCCGCCAATAATATGGTCCATCAAATTATGTCCAAGTTGGCCCGAGCTATTAGCAAGGCCCGTCTTGAAACTCTCTGATTTCGAATTGAGCAAAATCATAGAACTCGGGATCGCGCCTGCATTGAGAAAGACGAGGCGCGCCGTCATTGTCTTGGCGGTTTTGGTCTGGGTATTGACCGTACGCACGCCGCTTACGCGGTTTGTCTCAGGGTCATAGTCAAGCCCATGCACAGCAGTATCATTTATAAGGGTAAGATTACCGGTCCGCCGCGCGGCCGGGAGCGTTGCTGAATTGGAACTGAAATACGCGCCAAAAGAACAGCCACGGAAGCAATGATCACGTGCCAGACAGCGCCCTCGGCCAAGCTCTAACTGCTCTTGTGTTGGCGCGGTAAGATTGGCAACTCGCCCGGGAATGACCTTGCGGCCGGGGAATTTTGCCTCGACATGATTTTTGAAGTCTTCTTCTGCGCAGGTCAGATCATGCGGCGGTTGGAACACGCTATCTGGCAAAATTTCTAGGCCTTCCTTTGAGCCGGAAATTCCTGCAAATTTTTCGACATAATCATACCACGGCGCAATATCGTCATAGCGCACAGGCCAATCGATGCCGTGGCCGTCTTTTTTATTGGCCTCAAAATCAATATTAGAAAAGCGGTAGCTTTGCCGTCCCCACATAATCGAGCGACCGCCCGTATGATAGCCGCGCCGCCAGCGATAGCTTTGGCCCTCGGGGACGATATAGGGATGCTCTGCATCTTTGACCCAGAACTGTTTTGTATAGCTGTGGAAGGCATAGACCTCCGATTGGATAGGATAGTCTTTCAGGTCTTGAGGAGACTTCCAATTAAGCTGTTCATGCTCCCATGGATCTTCCATATCTGTATAGTCTTCGACGGGGTCAATATCGCGCCCGCGTTCAATCACGCAAACCTTAAGGCCCCGCTCGCACATCTCTTTGGCCACCCAGCCGCCGGACATACCGGAGCCAACAACGATTACATCAAAATCATAACTCTTATTATCGGTCATTATGTTGCCCATGTTTTCGGATAATCAGCCAGAGGCACGCAGCCCTTCCACTCTCCGGGTACGGCTTCATAAGCCAGTTCTTCGGAGGCTCCAATCTCGCTCATGTAATAAGCGGTCGCGGCCGTGCGTTTCATATCTTTGTAAAAGTTATCAGGGATGGTTCCATTAAAGACGTCGCTGTCATATTTTCCCAAAAGCGATTCTCTTTGTTTGGGGGACATTTTAGAAAAATCCTGCCCAGCTTTTGCGGTCAGAGTTTTACCAAGCGCGTCCATGCCGTTTGTCCAGTAGTTTTGGAATTTGGTATCGCCCCAGTCTTTCACGAGCGATTGCAAAGTGGCCGGCACGCCAGCGGCCACCGCCCCGCCCGTATCCGTTGCCGGAATGATTGTATCCACCAGCGCCGTTAAAAGCACCATATGGGCGGCGGAAAGCTCCCTCGCGCCCGAGCCAGCCGTCGGCGATTTGCCCTCGCTGCCATTATCCACGCAGGCCGCAAGGGCGCCGCTGGCGGAAATCGCAAGCAGGCCCTTGATGGCATCGCGGCGATCTAAGCTGAAATTGTTCATGAATGCTCTCCATTGGAGGTGAAGGATTTGCGCAGCGCGAATAAAAGGCCGTAGGCAAGTATCAAGACCACAGGGAACAACAAAATTTTGCTTAGGGTTGCTTGCCCCGCCGCAAGCTGCACCGCTTCTCCGGCAAGGCCAGACGCTTCGGCTTTAGCGGTTTCACTATCAAGCCAGCCGCCGATAACGGGCTGCCACATAGCAAGTCCCATCATGCCCGCGCCGCCGACTATCGACATACCTAGCGCGCCTGTTTGCGGCATGTATTCGCCGACGAAACCAACCATGGTGGGCCAGAAATAGCAAACACCAATCGCAAAGACGATCGCGGCTAAATAGGTCATGGGCCCCGTTGCGATACTCAGAAGAAAAACGCCCAAAGTCGTGACAATTGCTGAGAATAATAGAACTCCAATCGGGTTTAGGGCATGAACCAAGGGACCTGCGAAATACCGCCCGATCGCCATAAGGCCCGTCACAATTGCCAAAATAACCAGCGGATTTGCGCCCGAGCTTTCCAGCAAAGAGCCAACCCATTGCTGGGTACCAAGTTCGGTTGTTGCCGTAATCGTCATCAGAACACACATGAAGATAAAGAGCGGAGAGAGCAAAGACTTCAAATTCTTGCCCGTATCGGTCAAATCTGTTTTATCGCGGCGAACGTCAGGAAACTTGGTAGTAAAAATCATATAGCCGTAAATAAGGGTCGGTATAAGCATGACAGCAATTTCAAGCTGCCATGTTGGGTTACCCGATCCGCCAAATAATTTCTTCACCAAAAGCGCCGCAAGGGAGCCAACGACGATACCGCCCGGAAACCAGACATGAAATTTGTTGAGCATGGTCGTCTTATTATCGCGGTGCATATTGGCAATCATGGGGTTACACGCCGCCTCAACCGCGCCATTGGCAAAACCAACAAAAAAGGTCGAGATCACCAGTCCCATAAACCCGCCGGCAAAAATCGTAAGCCCCAATCCCAGTAAATGCCCGAGAAAGGCAATAATCATAATCAAGCGCGGACCTATGGAATTATACAATAACCCCCCAAGCACGGTCGCCGCTGGAAATCCGAAAAAGGCCATTGAAGCCGTCCAGCCGAGCTGCGCTTTCGTAAGATTAAATTCTGCGCCCAAATCATTAAGCATCCCTGCGCGAATAGCAAAGGTCATTGCAGTCACGCAGAGCGCTATACAGCTAAGCAAAAATAAGCGATTGGGCTTTATGCCCTCGTTCATCGCGTGTGTTGTATCTACCATTTTAAGTCCCCTAATTTACTTATATTATTAATTGGCAGCCTGGCTCAACTCAGCCCCAACATTTTGCGGTTGCTGGCCTGATCAGCAGCCCCGCCGGCGAAATCGTCAAAGGCTTTATCTGTGACCCTGATGATATGGTCGGCGACAAATTTCGCGCCTTCGCGCGCGCCGTCCTGATTATGCTTGAGCGCGCATTCCCATTCAACCACCGCCCAGCCGTCAAAGTCATAGGCAGAGAGCTTTGAGAAAATCGCCTTGAAGTCAATCTGTCCATCGCCAAGCGAACGGAACCGGCCCGGACGTTCCGTCCAGCCCTGATATCCGCCGTAAACGCCCGATTTCCCATTTGGGCGAAACTCTGCGTCTTTAACGTGGAACATTTTTATGCGCTCATGATAGTGGTCAACAAATGAGAGATAATCGAGCTGCTGCAAGATAAAATGGCTGGGGTCATAAAGAATATTACAGCGCGGATGATCGTCAACTTCCTTGAGGAAACGCTCAAAGGTCACGCCGTCATGTAAGTCCTCACCCGGATGAATTTCATAACACACATCCACGCCGCATTCATCATAGTAATCCAAAATAGGCCGCCAGCGCCGCGCCAGTTCTTTAAAGCCTTCTTCGACAAGGCCCGCCGGACGCTGCGGCCATGGATACATAAAAGGCCAGACCAGCGCGCCTGGAAAGGACACGGATTGCGTCAGCCCAAGGCGCTGCGAAGCCTTGGCCGCGAACATGACTTGCTCCACGGCCCATTCTTGGCGGGCTTTGGGCTTGCCATGTAAATGCGCGGGCGCAAAGGCGTCAAACGCGGTGTCATAGGCCGGATGAACCGCCACAAGCTGCCCTTGAATATGGGTAGAAAGCTCTGTGATCTCAACGCCCCATTCCTTGCACTTGCCCTTATACTCATCGCAATAATCCTGACTTTCGGCCGCGAGTTTCAAGTCAATACAAACGGGGTTATCCGAAGGGATTTGTACGCCTTTATACCCGACACCCGCCATCCAGCGGCAGGCATTTTCCATTGTATCAAACGGCGCATCACCCATAAATTGCGCGAGAAATATTGCGGGGCCTTTAAGAGTCTTCACGTGCTGATCTCCGTCCATTCTGAATTATTATCGCTACTTTCAAGCAAAGCCTGCACAAAGGCCATGCCGCGTACGCCGGCCTCTATGCCTGCGGAACTGCCGCTGTTTGTTTTGAGGGCGCGGGCAAAATCAAGGTAGCAATTGGCAAATGCTTCAATATAGCCCTCAGGATGTCCAGCGGGCGTGCGAAACCACCCCTGAGCGCCCGCCGAGAGATAGCCTTGCGCTGCGCGTATCGTTTCCATAGGCCGGTCCGCATAGGTGCGAATAAGGCTGTTGGGCTCTTCTTGATGCCACTCAAGCCCCCCGGTCTCGCCGTAGATCCGGATTGAAAGACTGTTCTCGCGGCCAACGCACACCTGACTGGCGCTAAGCGTACCCTTCACGCCGCCTTCCATGCGAAACAGGGCCGAGCCATCGTCATCCAGCCGCCGCCCGTCTACAAAAATTGATAAATCTGCGGCCACATGGGTCATGCGCTTGCCCGTCATAAATTCCGCAAGATTATGCGCGTGAGTGCCAATATCGCCCATACATCCCGACCCGCCAGAGCGCGCAGGGTCCGTGCGCCAATCGGCTTGCTTGTTCTCAACTTCACCTGCCAGCCAGCCTTGGATATATTCAACGAAGACTTTCCTAACCTTGCCAATTCCGCCGGATTCAATAATGCCGCGCGCTTCCCCGACGAGCGGATAGCCCAGATAGGTATGGGTCAGGCCATAAGATTTTCCGCTACTGTTCACGATTTCTCTAAGATCCCGTGCCTGGTCAAGGTTAAGGGTCGCAGGCTTGTCCGAGAGAACATGAAATCCTGCTTCCAAGGCAAGTTTAGCCACTGGGAAATGCATATGGTTTGGCGTCACAATTGAGACGAAATCCATTCGCTCATTCGCCGGCAGGGCCGCTTCAGCCTGAATCATCGTCTCGAAATCTGCATAACAGCGAGACGGCGAGAGCCCGAGCGCCGCGCCCGTAACCTTACAATTTTCCGGATCGCGCGAAAACGCGCCGCATACCAGCTCTATTTCCCCGTCCAGCCGCGCGGCAAGCCGGTGAACATCCCCGATAAAGGCGCCTTGTCCGCCGCCAACCATACCGTATTTAATGACGGATTTGTTCTGCAATCTTTCATCCACCCTTATTTTACCCGGCGCTTTTCACGCTCATGATATTCTCAGTCTTAAGACTAACGCCTCACCGCAATCTGGCAAGGCCTCTATTTATTTTACATCATATCCGGGGCCCAATTATTTCAGGCAGCCCGCCGCCCCTTCATTTGCCATCAGCCGTACATCGGACAACGAAATGGCCAGCTTATCTTCCGACGCCAAAACAAAAGGCGAGGTAATTTGGTCCATTACATCCCCTTCCCCAAAGCAGGAAAGTTTGACTTGATATTCTTGCCACTCACCCAAGGACGCACCCGCGAGGGATTGACCCAATGGCTGCGCATTTGGCGCGCAGCTTTGCCCGCAGCTAACCGAAAGCGTGAGCGCTTTGCCATCCATCTCGCTATCGCGGCGAATACGGAAATAGACCGCCATATCCCCCGTTGTCTGGCGGGACAAATCAACAGCATTGCCGCCAATCTCAAACTGAGCGGCATGACTGCCGCCCCATTCAATAGAGCGTATATTCTCCTGCGCCCCGTCATCGGCAGAATTGACCTGAACAGCGCCCATGGGCGAACGTCCGCGAGTGGTTGCAATGGTCGTTCGGCCCGCAGCATCAGACGCGTAAAGCGCCCACGGGAAGACAGCTTTTCCAACGGTGAAAAACTCGCTGTCATTCTTCACGGAAAGCGCGATTCCGGCTTCCTCCGGTAGGGTCTCGACCGTGCCGGGCTGCGCATATGACAGACCGTAGCCATAGGCAAACAGAGGATCATAATCCGCGTCCCCAACATTAAGCGGTGTTTGAACGGCAGTGCGCGGCCAAGAATACGGCAGCACGCCTTTAAAGTCATAGGCCGTGCTCCCGCTCGCATCGGTAAACAGAACATCCGCCGCATAGCCGCCCTCGGAGCCAGGAAGCCAAGCCGCGACAAATGCATCAGAGCTATTGATCTCGCGGTTCATCCACAGCGGACGACCGGAGAGAAAAATAGCAACAACGGGAATACCATCGGCCTTGAGTTTTTTCAAAAGCAACAGATCGCTATCATCGCCCGGCTTATAGGAGAGATTATCGATATCCCCTTTAAACTCAGCATAAGGCTCTTCGCCAAAAACCACCACGGCCACATCGGGCCTATCTGCGTAGCTTCCATCTTCCGACAATTCAACTGAGCCGCCAGCGGCGTTTACATGCCGCTTAACGCCGTCATAAAATGACGAGCCGCCCGGAAAATCAGTATTGGAGTTTCCCGTTCCTTGCCAAGATAGCGTCCAGCCGCCGGATTGCTTTCCGATATTATGCGCGCCGTCTCCCGCCATCAGCACATTGGCTTTGGGAGAGAGCGGAAGCACACCATTATTTTTGATCAAGACAAGCGATTCTCGCACGGCTTGGCGAGCGACTTTTTTTGAGGCCTCGGAGGCCAAGATTTGATATTCACCAGCAAGAGCGCGCAGGCTGGGCTTGCCAGCCTCAAACAGGCCGCTGCGCAGTTTTACGCGCAATATCCGGCGCACGGCATCCTCAAGGCGGTCCATATCGACCTCACCGGCTTGCGCGCGGGTAAGCAGGCTATCAAAAAGACCGCGCCAGCTATCAGGCGCCATATACATATCCAGGCCCGCATGCAGAGCTTTGACGCAATCCGTATTCGTACAGCCCTCGATCTGGCCGTGGGCATTCCAGTCGCCAACGACGAAACCATCAAACCCCATTCGCTCTTTCAGAACGTCTGTAATCAAACCTTTATGACCATGCAGCTTTTTGCCGTGCCAACTCGAAAATGAGATCATAACTGACTGCGCGCCTGCTTCAATCGCGACGGGATAGCCCGCGCCATGAATATCGCGCAGCTCTGCTTCGCTATCAAGATTATCGCCTTGGTCACGCCCGCCATCTGTACCGCCATCGCCCAAAAAATGCTTGGCAGTCGCGATAACTTTTTCGCCCTTAAGCCAGCCTTCCGTGCCCGCAATGCCTTGAATACCTTTGATGAGTTCACCAGCATAGCTCGCTGTCACCTCGGGGCTTTCTGCATAGCCCTCATATGTGCGGCCCCAGCGATCATCCCGAACAACGGCAATGGTCGGCGCAAAGGTCCATTCTTGTCCGCCAACGCGAATTTCCTGCGCCGTCACGGCCCCTATCCGACCCAGAAGCGACGGATTTCGCGTCGCGCCAAGACCAATATTATGCGGAAAAACGGTCGCGCCGGGCACATTGTTATGTCCATGCACGGCATCTGTTCCCCAAAGCAACGGAATGAAGGGGCCGCCCTCTAAATCCGCCGCCTTGCTGGCCTCCCAGAATTTATCCGCCAGCTCCACCCACGCGGAGGCCGGAGACCGGTTATCCCCATTAGGGGCGGAATTACCGCCGTTCAGGAGCGAGCCCAAGGGGTAAGTTTTTAGGTCCTCAGGCGTAATCGATCCGATATCCGCCTGAACAATCTGGCCAATTTTCTGGCGAAGCGTCATTTGGGATATAAGTTCGGTGATCCGCGCCTCCATCGCCGCATCAAGACCGACAGGCGATTGGGCTTTAGGCCAATTTTCTGGATTTACAGTTCCGGGGGCCGCCGGCGCTGAGGGGGCAACGGATTCAGCTGAGCACGCCGAAAGAGCCAAGGCCGCCAAAACCGCTGTCGCGGGCTTTAAAAAAGAGTGCATCATGACAAATTTTCCCCCGATTGTTTTACGTTTGTCATATTTATGTCTCCAGCTATATCAGCAGTTATTGTTTTGCGCCGCGTTAAAATGCCATTGCGCCACATATTATGATCCATAGGCACGGGATACGCTAGGCGTTCGCCCATCTTTTACTTGGGCGTTCGCCCATCTTTTATAAGGGTGCAGCGGCTCACAAATGCGACCATTTCTTCTAGGACTGGTTTTGCAAGGTCATAGGAAAATTTACTGACGAGAAGCGACTCCACATCTGACATCAATGTCACGTCCTCTCGCGTTAAGGACCGCGTCTGGCTAAACGAGCTATCGCAGGACTCCTTGCTGGTGCCGCAATCATCAAGTTTATGATAGAGCGCTTCGATGAATTGAATTTCTTTTAGAATGGAGTCACCTTTGACTTTTTTTACATGGGAAAATTGGGTCATATTCTTTGTCATTCTGAACTACCTGTCATGAATTTTTGACTTACAGCTGGGGAGACCTGCGGCTCTAGAGACACTACAAAAACAATTATGACAACGCTGTCAATACCTAAATGACCCTTTTTGCAATGTAAGCGTCTGGATTGTAAAAAAAGCTGGTTACGGCGAAATATAGGGGCGTAAAGCCGCCGCCCAGACGTCATACCCTTCGCGGTTTAGATGCAAATTGTCATAAGAGAGCTGTGGTAAGATACCGCCATCTCGTCCCGCGAATACGGGATGCAGGTCAATATATTCAGCGCCTACTTGCTCGGCGATAGCTTTAAACTCTGTATTGATGGCAGAGACACGGCCCGCAAATTCCGGTTCTCGCGGCAGAACACTTTGCAAATAGAGCCTTATCTTCGGACGTTTGAATTTCATAAAACGCATTATATCAGCCATCTCAGCCGCCATCACTTTGGGGTCATGGTCATAACCAATGTCATTTGTGCCGATCTTGATGAAAATTTTTTCAGGATTATGCACTAAAATTTGCGGAAGGCGGTGGCCGACTCCGCTGACAATATCCCATGCGATCCCGTGATTTACGCTGACGACATCGGGAAACAAAGCCCGCCAATCCGCAGCCTCTGTGATACTATCACCGATGAATAAGACACCGCCGTCCAGCGGCAAGTCGTTATAGAGAGCCTTAACCCGCTTTCGGTAGTGCTCTTTTCCGCCATCCAGCATATCTTTTGGGGGATTTATCGAAAGTCCAGCGCGAAGCGTAATCGGATCAGCCTTCCACCCCATTAAATCTGCAATATGGCTGGACAGATTTTGCGCCATTAGCCGCGCTGTATCTTGTCCGGGGTGATAATCGCAGCTCCATTTCAGCAAAGATTCCGACCAGGTCACATCCAGCAGAGAAATTGCGGGATTGTTTAATTGGGCGGCGGCGTCACGCACCGCGCGGCGCACAATTTGCGCCCCCTCCCCGCTTAACATGGGACCCGTTAAGGCAATTATTTTGGCATTTGGAAAGCGAGAGGCTGCATCCCCTAGCAATGTTTTATAGGCCGCCGTAAAGCCGCCCTCCTGTAGCTCTTGCGAAAAATCATTTGTCCCAAGGGCAATCACCACGGCCTGCGGGACAAATTGTGCGTGGTTCCATGTGCCGGGCCTATCCGGCAAAGCCCAATCGATCTGTGCGGGCATGAGCGGCTGCGGGGCGTTATCATAATTTCGAATCACGCCCCGGCCTGAAATAGCTATAAGGTGCGCCTGCGCGCTAAGGGCCTGAGCCGTCAGCATAGCATAAGCTTTCTGCGGTGCATTTGAGGAGGCTGTATAAATACAGTCTTTTGTATGGCCGCGTAACCCATAGCCTGCTGTGATACTATCCCCGATAAATAGAATTTTGCGCTTTTGCTCAGGACGCGGCAGAATTTCGCCCGCCGCCTCTATTTGCGCAATCCTAAAGCGTCCTGAATTTGACGGTTCTGTGCGGCGTGTTAACCGCACGTCAAAAAGGGCGGCCTCATCCACATCTACAATCGCGTAATCATTTACGCCGGGGTTGAGCGGTAGCGCGCTTTCGCGGCCGTTAATCAAAACGTCCATAACCCCGTTTCCCTCATCTTCGAGGCTAACCACCAATTTTGTGCCGCGCAGGCGAAGTGCAATGCCGCTGCCGGGCCAGCCCATCTCAAGCCCGCCGGCTTCGGCTTGGGCGTAGCGGCCAATTTTCTGCACGTTTTTAAACACGGTTTCATCATGTTGAGAACTGCAAGCGCTCAGAAAGAGCGCGCAAAGCCCGACGAATAATCCCGCTAGGCAGGGCATCAAACGAAAACGTTTAAGGTTGGAAGAAAATGTCATAAGCCACTTAATCTATGGGAAATAAGGATTTCATCTGGCGCGGCGGGGCAGCGCTAGACTCGCGGATAACAAGCTTATGACCGATGATCTCATTACGCAATGGCGACTCTGGCGCTGAACGGCGCTCAGCCAATGCGCTGACCGCGCGCCGCATCATGTCTTCAATTGACTGATCTAGCGTTGTAAGGGCAGGTGAAATAATCCGCGAGAAGGGCGCATTGTCAAACCCAACAACGCTGAGGTGCTCTGGCACACGCAGGCCGCGCCGATAGGCCCCCGCAAGACAAGCCGCTGCCATTTCATCATTACTGGCGAAAACCGCTGTTGGCGGTCGCTCTAGGGAAAGGAGCGTCTCAATACTCTTTAGCCCCGATGCATAAGAAAAATCCCCTTCAACCATAAGGGCCGAATCTGGCGCTATATCGCTCTCGGCGAGCGCTTTGAGATATCCTGCAATCCGGTTTTGCGTAGCGCTATAGCGCCGATCACCTGTGACGAATGCTATCCGGCTATGCCCACAGGACAAGAGGTAACGGGTCATATCTGCTGCAGCTTCGCGGTCGTCAATACCTATCTTGTCTCCGTGAGTATCGCCCTGATCCGCGCCAATGCGCACAAAAGGAATATGAGCGGATTGAAGCTCAGAGATCAGCGCATGGTCATCACAAAATGGCGGCAGGAGCAAAACACCCACGAGATCTCCTGATTTTTTCGCCATCTCAAGACCCTTTAAGTCTAAATCGGACTGCAATGCTAACTCAAAGCCATAGGCCTGACAGGCGAGTACCGCATTGATTTGGGCGGCCTGCGTATAGGTCTGAGAGCGGTTATTGAGGCCAAGCACCAAGCGCCGCGCGGTTTTTGAGCGAAGTGAGCGCGCCGCACCGTTGACCTTAAAGTCTAAACCTGCCACAGCATTAAGCACTTTTTGGCGCGTTGACTCGCGGACATAGGGTTCCCCGTTTAGCACGCGGGACACGGTTTTAAAGGAGACACCCGCCTGAGCGGCAACATCTTTAATGGTCTTTGGTTTCTTTGGATCAATTTCCATAAATCAAACAGTCTATTCCCTTTTTATCTTCACATTTGAGAAAAGGTAGACTAGTTTGCACAAATTGACAACGTTGTCGAGCATAAGATCAGCTTTTGATGATAAGGCAAATAGCTCCGGCAATAAAAATAAAACGGGAAATAAAACCGTGCGCTCGCCCGAGGCGATCAAAGGGGACAAAGATATGATGACAAGACAGAGCGCTCTCCTCGCAGCCATTTTCGCGCTGGTTAGCCTTAGCTTCGCCTGCGGCGGTTACCTTATAGCCGACGTCCGCACGCGGGCTTTTGGATATTAATCATGTATCTTGGACTGGATATTGGAACCTCTGCCGTCAAAGCTATCTTAGTTGATGAACGGCAAAATATCTGCGCAGAAGCAAGTTCTGCGCTGGATGTGTCCCGCCCGCAGCCTCTCTGGTCCGAGCAAAATCCGGCGAATTGGTGGGAAGCCGCGCGAGAGGCTGTCAAAGCGCTTGATGTTAAGCTGCGCACCGGTGTGAAAGCCATCGGGCTATCGGGGCAAATGCACGGCGCAGTCTGCCTTGGCGAAAACGATGAAGTTCTGCGCCCCGCTATTTTGTGGAATGATGGACGCAGTGCAGAGCAATGCGCGCAAATGATGACAGAGATGCCGGCCCTTACCCAGATTGCCGGCAATCTGGCAATGCCCGGTTTCACCGCGCCCAAGCTGCAATGGATGCGCGCGCATGAGCCGGAAATTTTTGCGAAAATTCGGAAAGTGCTTTTGCCGAAAGACTATTTGCGTCTTTTGATGAGCGGAGATTACGCCTCTGATATGAGTGACAGTGCCGGCACGCTCTGGATGGATGTTGCGGCGCGGGATTGGTCAGATGCATGTCTCGCCTTAACAGGGCTCAGCCGCGCTCATATGCCCGCCCTGTATGAGGGCTCCGAGGTGACAGGCACGCTGCGCGCAGAAGTCGCCGCGGATTGGGGCCTGCCGCCCGGCCTACCGCTCTGCGGGGGCGGCGGAGATAATGCGGCGGGCGCCGTGGGATCGGGCACGATTCACAGCGGGGCAGGCTTTGTCTCTCTGGGAACTTCCGGCGTTATTTTTACCGCCGATCAGGCCTACCGCCCAAATCCAGCCTCGGCCGTTCACACCTTTTGTCACGCGCTTCCGGCCATGTGGCATCAGATGAGCGTCATGCTCTCGGCGGCGAGCGCCGTTGATTTCGCCGCGCGGGTGACGGGGTTTAAAAATCCAGCCAAACTCTATGAAGCCGCTGCCGCGCGCAATACACCTAGCCAAGGCGCGATATTTCTGCCCTATCTTTCGGGGGAGCGCACGCCGCATAACAACCCGAACGCCAGCGGCGCTTTTTTTGGCCTTACGCACAAAGACAGCCCCGAGACTCTGGCGCAGGCCGCGCTAGAGGGGGTCGCATTCGGGCTTGCCGACGGACTTGATGCCTTAAGGGAGGCAGGCGCGGCGCCCGAGGCGCTTTCTGTAATTGGCGGCGGAGCGCGCAGCCTCTATTGGGGGAAAATTTTGGCGAGCTGCTTTGATTTACCGCTACATTACCGCGGCGGGGCCGCCGTCGGCCCGGCCTTCGGCGCCGCAAGGCTTGCCCGGCTATGCATAAACGGCGAACGGCCCGAAGATGTCTGCACGCCGCCAGACATAGAGGACACAATCCTACCCGACCGCGCGTTACATGCACATTACGCAGAGCGGCGAGTCCTTTTTCAATCACTTTATACGAAAACCAAGGAGTTAGGCAGATGAGCGGATATTTTGATCACATTGACCCCATTAAGTTTGAGGGCAAGGACAGCCAAAATCCATTGGCCTTTAAATATTACGACCCCAAAAAGGTCCTACTTGGAAAAACGATGGAGGAGCATCTACGGGTCGCTGTATGCTATTGGCATAATTTTTGTTGGGACGGGGCGGATATTTTTGGGGCGGGAGGCTTTAATCGCCCCTGGCACGGCGGGGCCAATACTCAAGCCGCGGCAGAGGCCAAGCTCGACGCGGCATTTTCCTTTTTTGATCGGCTCGGCAACCCCTTCTTTTGTTTTCATGATACCGACGTGATGGCCGCAGCAGAAACACCGCAAGAACATGTCAAAAACTTTGCCGCAATTGTCGATAAGATCGAAGCTAAAATGGAAACCTCTTCCACAAAACTTCTCTGGGGCACCGCCAATATGTTTTCTCATCCGCGCTATATGGCGGGAGCGTCGACCAATCCTGACCCAGACGTCGCAGCGTTTGCCGCGCTGCAAGTTAAACATTGCCTTGAGGCCACGCACCGGCTCGGCGGGGCAGGCTATGTGATGTGGGGCGGGCGCGAAGGGTATGATACCATTTTGAATACAAGCGTTGGCCGCGAGATGGAGCAGCTTGGACGCTTCTTGACCCTCGTGGTCGAGCATAAGCACAAAATCGGATTTAAGGGCGATATTTGGATCGAGCCTAAACCTCATGAACCCGCAAAGCATCAGTATGACCGCGATGTGGCGACGGTTTATGGCCTTTTGAAAACCTACGGTCTTGAGACTGAGGTCGGCGTTAATATTGAACCTAATCACGCCACGCTTGCGGGCCACAGTTTTGAACATGAAGTGGAAATGGCTAACGCCCTAGGTATTTTCGGTTCAATTGATTTTAATCGGGGTGATCCGCAAAATGGCTGGGACACAGATCAATTTCCCAATGACCTGCGCGAAATAAGTCTGGCGCTTTACTACATCCTAAAGGGGGGCGGGTTCAAAAAAGGCGGTTCGAATTTTGACGCCAAAGTCCGCAGGCAATCCATAGACGCAGAGGACCTGTTTTATGGCCATATTGGCGGCATGGACCTGCTAGCGCGCGGGCTTGAGAATGCAGCCCGTTTGATAGAGAGCGGACAGATTTCGGGTTTTGTCAAAGACCGCTATGCTGCATGGGATCGCGGCATTGGCAAAAAGATGCTTGGCGGCAGCGCCAGCCTTGAGGACATGTCGACCTATTGCTTTGAGCAAAACACCTCCCCTGCCCCTGCTTCCGGCCGCCAAGAGTTTCTTGAAAATATCGTCACGCAGTTCACGAAATAGCCGCCTAACGTATGACTGGCAATCTGGGTTATAAAAAGATTGATCAGGATGATTTCGGCCGACATCCCGGCGGCGAAAAAATCACGCGCTTCACCTTGACCAATCGCTCCGGCGCGCAGGCGTGCGTGATTACGTATGGCGCGATTACTACGGCGATCAGAATGCCGGATAAAACCGGCACGTTCGGCGATGTCGCGCTGGGGTTTGAGACGATTTCTCCCTATCTGGAAAATTCAGCCTATATTGGCGCGGCGATCGGGCCGGTCGCAGGCCGGATCAGCGGCGCGCAGTTCTGCGCAGGCGGGCAGACTTATGAACTGGATAAAAATGAAGGCGACAACTGTCTTCACAGCGGCCGTCAGGGCTATCATTGCGCGCTGTGGACGCCCCAAATAACAGGCAGCGGATTGCGGCTTTGGCTCGAGACACCCGCAGGCCGCGCAGGATTTCCGGGCCGCGTCACCTGCGCAGTTGATATAAGCTTAAGTGATGAAAATGCGCTGACCTATCGATACCGTGCGATCAGCGATTCGCCCACGCCGCTCTCGCTGACCCATCATGATTATTTTAACCTCAGCAGCGGCGGCGCAAGGCGTGCCGATGACCACACCATTCAAATCATGTCAGATAAATACGCCGCCCTTGACCCTGACAATCTTCCTATAGGGGCGCTCGCGGATGTTTGCGGCAGTCCCTATGATTTACGTAAGCCCGTTTCGCTGTGTCGGCAGGCCTATGATCAACATTTTATCGTGGCCGGTTCCGGCCTTCGGCACATGGCCCGCGCACAGGCGCAAAGCTCCGGCCGCCGCCTTGATGTGTTTTCAAATGCTGACGGCCTACAATTTTACAACGGCCGGTTTCTGCCAAAGACCACAGGTCTTGGCGGCCGAAGATATGGCCCCTTTAGCGGCTTTGCCTTGGAGCCGCAGCAGCGGCCCAATGCCGTGAATTTACCGCAATTTCCTTCCATCATAAGACAAGCAAATACACCTTATGATCACAGCATAATTTATAAATTCGGGCTTATTGACTAACGCCTATGCGCTGATAGCTTAGGCCTATGACACGCAAAGCTATCCTCTCCATCGATCAAGGCACCACAAGTTCGCGTACGCTTGTGTTCACGCCCGAAGGCAACGTTCTATTCACGGCCCAAGAAGAATTTGGGCAAATTTACCCTCAGGACGGCTGGGTAGAACATGATCCAGAAGCGATCTGGGAGACGACCTTAGCAACGCTGAAAAAGGCCTATAATTTCGCCCATAGCGGCGGCTATGACATTGTCGGCATCGGCATTACCAATCAGCGTGAAACCACCCTTGTCTGGGACCGAATTACATCTAAGCCGCTTTACAATGCCATTGTCTGGCAAGATCGGCGCACAGCAGATATTTGCCGCAAGCTCAAAAAAACATATGCCGAGGAAAAGCTCTCCGCCAAAACAGGTTTATTGCTTGATCCCTATTTTAGCGCCACCAAAGCTGCATGGATTTTAGATCACGTCCCTGGCGCGCGAGCCCGCGCGGCCGCTGGCGAACTCGCCTTTGGCACGATTGACAGCTTTCTGATATGGCGGCTAACCGGCGGAGCCATACATGCCACGGACGCGACAAATGCAAGCCGTACAAATTTGTTCAACATTCACACCCATGAATGGGACGCAAAGCTGCTGGATTTGTTTCAGGTGCCGCGCAATGTCCTGCCGCAGGTCAAGGACTGCGCCGCCGATTACGGCCACACCGAAACCAATTTGCTTGGAGAGAGCCTGCCCATTCTCGGGGTTGCGGGTGATCAACAGGCGGCCGCAATTGGCCAAGCCTGCTTTGAGGTTGGCAGCCTGAAATCCACATATGGCACGGGATGTTTTGTGATTTTAAACACAGGCAGCAATTGCCTAACTTCAAAAAATCGGCTTCTCTCGACAATTGGCTATCGCATAAATGGAAAGACAAGCTACGCCCTTGAGGGGTCTATATTTGTCGCCGGCGCGGCGGTGCAATGGCTGCGCGACGGAATCGAGGTAATCAAAGATGCCAAAGAAACCGAAGCAATGGTTCGCAAAACAGATAACAATCAAGGGGTTTATCTTGTGCCGGCCTTCACGGGGCTGGGGGCACCGCATTGGGATCCCGATGCGCGCGGCGCGATTTTTGGTCTAACCCGCGACACGGGCCGCAATGCCTTGGTACGCGCGGCCCTGGAGTCAGTTTGCTACCAGACTTATGATCTTTTCACCGCGATGAAAGATGATGGCGTGACCCCCGCCCGCCTGCGCGTAGACGGGGGCATGGTGCATAATGACTGGATGGTGGAATATCTCTCCGGCGTACTTGGCCTCCCCATAGACCGCCCGCGCGTAATGGAAACCACGGCACTCGGGGCGGCCTATCTGGCGGCGCTGCAAGCGGGGCTTTATAGCTCGCTCGAAGAGGTTGCCGCCAATTGGAAAGCCGAAGCCAGCTTTACCCCCGGCATGGACGAGGATGCCCGCAAGACAGTTTTGGGTGGATGGCATAACGCGGTTGCCCGCGTGCTCATGAGGCCTGCACAAAATTCTTAAGGGGCCGCGTCCAGCGCGGAGAGCCCGCGAAGTTTGATCTTTTTGACATCCTTTAATAGGTTTTGTGCGCCCCGAAATTCTACGGCGCGAAAGTCCGTGAGCCAGAGTTCCGCCGAGAGGTAATCCGGCTCTTGGGCTTGAATTCCAAAAGCCTGTGTCGGCAATGCCTTAAGCGAGGAGGCTGCGGAGGGTTTTGCGATATCTTCGTATCGGACTTGCACCAATTTATCACCTTTTTTAGAGGCGCTTTTCTCGAACTCAGCTAAGGTTTCGCCCCTCTTGATAAGCTGCACAGGCGCGCCCCAGCCTTTGTGGTCAACGTCGAGATTTTGCGCCATTTGATTCACATGGGCAAGCTCATGACAAAGCAGGCTGGCGTAGACATCTTCAAATTCACATGGATTTGGAATGATCACGATCGGCTCAGCCTCCGTTGATTTTTGAAACGCGCAGGCGCGGATATTGGTATTCTTTTTTCCGCGAACTTCTTCGTGCAAATCCGAGCAGCTTTCGCGCGCGTCCTGCGAGCTTTGAAAACTTACCACCACATTTTTATCCACCATAAGATGCTTTGGCGGGGAGGACCAACTCGTACAGGCACTTAAAAATATTACGGGGCTTAACTTAAGGAGTTTACCGGTGGCCGCCCCGTAAGCGCGCGATAATTGCTTTATTATTTTTGACATAATCACCTCTCACATATTTGATTGTATTTCTTATTATATACAACTATAAGATGTGTTAGTTGATTTTCTATTAGCAGCTATGGTTTACAATGCATTAAGGAAAGAAACATGCCGCAGCGTGCACATGGAAAAGGCTAGGCCGCGTATTCCGCAAGCCTTTGGACTGCCCAAAACATGCCCGTAATGCCAATACCGTAAGCGGCGGCATATTCGATTTGACCTTGGCCTATCCATTTGGATTTCAGCAATGCCCATATAGCCACGAGCAACCCAAGGATTACGCCAATCTGTCCAATCTCTACGCCAATGTTAAAAAACAAAAGAGCGAGGAGTTCCGTTCCCTTGGGCAGACCAATTTCCGACAGCGCGCTGGCAAAGCCGCAGCCATGGATAAGACCAATAACAAAGGAGATCAAATAGGGCTTTCGAATAGCAAGAGAGCTTTGCCCCCTATTTTTACGCACGATCTCCAACGCCAAAAGTACAATGCTCATGGCGATTAGAATTTCCACAGGGCGCGTAGGCAAGGTCAATAGGCCAAAGGCCGCCAGTGCCAATGTCAGGCTATGCGCGACAGTAAACGCCGTCGCTACACCGATAATCTGCCGGCGGGTCACGAGCATAACAAGACCGATAACAAAGAGCAGATGATCCCAGCCAAATATGATATGATCTAGCCCGATTTTTATATAGGCACTGGCGCGCGCAGCGCTTGCCTCAGATAGATTAAAAGCCGGATTATCTGCCTTGATCACCCCTGATTTCTCCGATCCGTCAAGATAATCGATACGGACAAAGGCATCGGTAAGCGTGCGCTCAAGCCCCTCTAGCCGTATCTCGCCAGACAGTAATGGACAGCGCAGAGTAAAGCTCTCGGTTGCCGTGCGGCCATTGGCGCGAATATCGCGCGGCCCCACCTCCTCGCAATCTGCCTCAAAAACAGGTTTAATACGTAGGCGTTTTCCTTCCAAAACGGGCTGCTTCCAGACCACTTCGAATTGCGCGGGCGAGACCTCATTTAAATGTAGATAGGACGGGCGCACTTCATGGGCCTGCGCCGCGCCGGCAAAGCCAATAATATATATAAGTAAGACGCAGGCCCAGCGGATCATTCGCCGGCAACCTTGACCGTATATTTGCTGACAATGTCTTGAAGGCGCTGCGCATTAGCTTCGCGCTGGCGGGAGTCTATCCACGCGGTCTGAACCTGCTCACGCACATTTTCATAGTCTGCGGGCACCGCCGGTGCGTTTTTCGAAAGCTTGACCAGATGCACGCCAAAAGCAGATTCAATCGCCTCGCCCCATTCTCCTATCGGCTTTTCTTTAAGCTGGCGCGCAAAATCCGCCCCAAAGAGGCGGGCAATATCAATGGGGGTAACATCCTGATAGTCACGGCGCATAATAAAGGGGTCCCCGAGGGCGGCGCCGTCATCATTTGGCGACAGACCCGCCGCGGCTTGCGCCGCCCGAGCTGCGGGATCGCCCTTGTCGGGGCTGAAATATATATGCGTAAAACTCAAGCGCGGCGGAGCGGCAAAGTCAACCGCCCGCGCATCAAACCATGCCCTTAGTTCTGCTTCATCCGGGAGTTTAGGCGGGGACACATCCTCAATGAGAAAACGCATTTTCTGTGCGAGGCGGCGACGAATAATCGTATCGCGCTCTCCTAATCCTCGCGCCTCGGCTTCGCGCACAAGCGCTTCTTCTTCGACATGGGCATAAAGCAAAGCCTTGAGATCATCTTCATTGGCGGTGCGGCGGTTTTCACCCGCAAAGATGAGGGCTTGACGCTGCATCTCGTTTTCCGAGACATAAATTGTCCGCTCGGCCTTTGAGATTTTTGCAGCCCAAAGGCTATGGCCCGCGAACAAAAGGACGCCTAAGACCAAAAAGTGGAAAAAAGGATCACGGAGAATTTTTGGCATAAATTGCGACTCAAAAGCTGTATTTACAGCCCCAGACTAGCGCCTAATTGGCGTTAATCCAGATCGGAGAGCTATAAGCACGCTCTTTAATTGTGGGCGGCAAGTCGGGGTGGCGCTCAACGCCCGCCTTAAGCGCATCCCACGTGCTCCAGCGGCAAGTCGGGTTTTCAAGCACACGGACATAATAGCTCGCCGCCATGTCGGACTTATAATCAGGGTCTTTCCACGCCGCGCGCAGTTCCGGATCCCCCTGCCCGCTAGAGGCTTCACAATTTTCCAAATTCACGGAGGCCCCATTATCAGGGCAGCGGCGGGTCGCCGGATCAGGTCTCGCCCCGTCCGAGCACGCCACATCATAAATGCGTTCTTTGGCACTGCCGTCATGCCAAACCTTGATGATCTGAATACGATCAAGCGGAGCCGATAAAGGATCGCGCATCGCCCATGCCACAAATAATGGCGAGCTCTCTTGGGCATTTAGCTCACCGCCCATCGGCACGCCCGAGTCATAGGCGCGGGCCGTTAAATCGGCGGCCTGCAACATATCGGGCGTATAATCATAACCGGCAAAGAAACGCAGTTTCATACGCGGGCCAGAGGTGGCGAAGGTCTCCTTACGCGCCATAGCGTCATAAATTGACTCGCGCGTATTTTCTTCAGCCCAAACCCCCGCAAGACCCGAAGCCCCCCAGCGCGAGAACCAGCTTTCGGCGTTAGGCGTGCGAGAAACCCCTTCCCAGCTTTTGCTACCGCCCGGCGGAACCGAGCCGCGCGCTTCGGCTGTGCCGTCAACGAGTCCAATTTTGGACCAGTAATCTTTTTCATCAAAGGCTCCACCAACAACATGGCTATCGGAGGCCCCAATCATGCCAAATTTGTAAGGATTGGCACCCGTTTTTTTCTCAATACCTAACCCATTTGCGAGCGCTTCGCGCACGTAGCTGCCTTCCGTTTTGGAAACGACAAATGAGCTAAGCAATTTGTCGTATATTTCAAAATCGGCGAATTCATCATTCGGCGAGAGCGCCGGATGGGTTTCCGACGTGCCCTTCACTTGGGTCATTTCCACAATGGGCTCGTTCTTCAGGCGCTGCTGACTATGGGCTTTGGTAAGGGCGCTGCCGTCATAGGTCACGCTATCAAACATACGCCCATCAGAGACATTGGAATTGTGCGGAATGGCCATAACTTCATGACCGCTTGCGCGCTGCCCATCCATCCAGTCCCAAAGGTCTTCGGGATTGGTGGAATGCAAAGTCGAGAAAAGCTGCTTTGGCGCGCTGTCGCGGAAGACAACATTTCTGTGAAGATTACCGCCGGTGAAATTATCAGGATCGGAAGCGCGCGTTGTCACCGAGGTATATTCATAGGCTGCAAAGGTCGTCAGCTCGCCCGGCTTATAGTGGCGGTTCGCTGCATCAATCGCACCTTGCCACGTCCGGCTGATAAGATCTTCGTCAAATGCACCTTCAATCGGCACGCCGCTACGCACAGAGCCGCCGATAAGCCCAAAGGCCTGAACGATTTTATCGGGGTCGGTAGAAAACATTTCCTTGGCGATCGACAGTTCCGATAGCTTTGTACCTTCGGTATTCATGGCGGGCAAAACGCCCATATATGCCCCGTGATCTGTCGCAGCGACGAAATCCAGTGGCTGACCCCAAATTTTAATATCATAGCCTGACGGATGCTTGACCGATTCGCCCTTAGCAAAGCGGTAGACATCATCCGGCGTCGTCCGGACATTGAAAATATAGGCATCAAAGCTATTTTTTGTATGGATATGCAAGTCACCAAAATAGGCATTGCGCTCGGCCGAATATCCGGCGGTTCGCGCGCCGGTTTTGGCCGCCATCTTTGACACGGCCTCCTTGCCGGCGTCCATAACCTCATCAGGGCTTGGCGCGCTTTGCGTACAGCCCGCTAGAATTATCGCCGCAGCGCTTAGGCTCAAAAAAGTTTTCATATCCATTCCCCAGATTTACGCCTTTTGCGCAGAACGCGCCCAGACATATTGACGTCATCATATGTAAAAGGCGCGAATGGAAATCCGCGCCTTTCCTTTTTTCAATTTTTCAACGCTAGAAGTTTTTGCGAGCTGTCACGCCGTACATTCTTGGCTCTTGCACAAAGGCTGAGCGAGACCCAGAACGCAATACGGTGTTAAAGGTCACCCCGCGGGTTACCTCATTAGTCAGATTGGTCGCCCAGGCTTCAAGGCCCCAGCCATGTTCTTCGCTACCGATACCAGCGCGAAGGTTGACCTTCAGCGTGCTTTCCTGAACGTCGAGCGGGTTAAGGCCCGTTGTGCCAATCGCGGCGGCCGTGGCCGGCACGAGCTGCCCTTGAGTTGACGTGCGGCGATCACCTTCATAGCGGACCTGGCCATTTAAGAAGAAGTTCAAATTCGCCGAGAAATTCCCATTATATGTCCCGCCCAATAGGCCGACCGTTCTGGGGGCATTTGTCAGATCAAATCCACATAGATTTTGTACCCGAACAGCATCTGCCGCAGAGGCACAATCATCAGGATAAGACGCCTCCAGTAAAGTAAGGCCGCCGTTTAGCGTGAGATTATCCGTTGGCTGAACCACGGTTTCAATCTCCACCCCTCGGGACTCCGCGCTCGGTACATTGAAGGTCTGGAACTGCGCGCCTGTAAATTCAAGCACTTGGAAATTGGTGAAGTCCTCAAAGAAGGCCGCAACATTAAGCGTCATCAGCCCATCAAAGAGTTTGGATTTTACGCCAAGCTCATACGCATCCACTTCTTCGGACAAAAAGCGCGGGTCCGCGCCGCCGGAAGCTGCCGTCGAGTCAAGGTTAAAGCCGCCTGACTTATATCCATGCGTGAAGCTGGCATAGGCCGAAATGTCCGGCGTTACGTCATAGCCAATTTTACCTGTATAAATCAGCTCATCATCCTCAAACGTGTCATTAAAGGAGAGCGGCAAGGGCAGACGAAGCGGGGAATTACCCGGCGCGCCAATGGCTTGCGGCAGATCAGCTGGCGCGACAAAGGCCAGACAGCCTAGGCCAAAGACATTCGTGATCAGCGGGCCGGGAACAGCCCCCGCACCGATCGAGCCAAGAATGGCAGGACACAGCGGATTCGTCACATCCGACTGGCTAAAGCTACCATCTTTGCTCTCGTCTGAGTAACGAAGACCCACTGTAAGGCTGAGCGCGTCCGTCACGTCAAATGTATTATGGGTAAAGATTGACCAGCTTTCGCTATTTTGCGTGTAATCATTGCGCGTTCTGACGACCCCTGGGTCAACGCCGCCCGATAATATCGTCAGCGGGTTGGCGCCAAACGCCCCGCGGGTTGGTCCAAAGAAGAGGGCTCCGACAAGCTCGCCGTAATCCTCACCCAAGCCAAAATTGATGTTTTGCGTAATGTCCTCGTCGGAATAATATCCGCCAACAAGCCATGACAGCCTATTGTCCATCGCATTTCCTTGAAGGCGAAGCTCCTGCGTCAAGGTTGAAATCTGGGTGTTGCTCCCCTCCAATACGTTGAAAATATCAAGACCGGAGAAGTCCGAATCATAGGCTTCGTCCGCATCATAATCACGGTAAGAGCCGATATAGATAAGGTCAGCGTTATCGGTTAAAGGAAACTCGATCTCGGCCGTTATACCGGTTTGCTCACTTGACGGATTAGGCCGGAAGCTGGCCGTCGCAATCCGGTTTTCAACAGCCTGCTCGGCCGTTGCATTATCAAGGCCGTCAACTGCGACAACCGGCGCGGCCATGCCGCCCCTCGCGCCAAGTCCAACCGCGTTAAACAACCCAAGAGTTTCGAGCGGGGAGCGCAGAACTTCAACGGCTGCGCAGCAAACCGCGTCACTTTCTGAATGGTCAACAATGACCCGCCCGGTGATGCCGCTATCGGTTTCAAAGCCGATTTGGCCGCGTAGCATGAATTGGTTGATGTCATTGGAATCGCCAATATCGTTACCCGCGCCGTCAACAAGATCAATGATGCCGTCGCGGTCACGCAGCGCGCCTGTGATACGGGCGGCAACTTTTCCCTCAGCGAGCGGAATATTGACCGCGCCTTGGATGCTTTTGTGGTTAAAGTTACCATAGGTCAGGTTTAAAAAGCCCCCCGCCTCATCCAGATCGGGGCGCACATTGATCACGTTAAGTGCGCCAGCCGATGTATTCCGGCCAAAGAGCGTGCCCTGAGGACCGCGAAGCACTTCAACGCGCTCAACGTCGACAAATTCACCAAGGGCCACACCCGGACGAGATTGATAGGCGCCGTCAATAAACACGCCCACAGCCGATTCAAAGCCGATGTTATTTGAAGTCGTCCCTACACCGCGAATCCGAAGAACCACTGTTCCCGATGCCGTTTGCGCTTGCGAGGTCGAAAAGCTTGGCGCAACGCTAGTGAGGTTTTGGATGTTAACCACACCTTGCTTTTCAAGATCCTCCGGCAAGATCGCGGTCACCGCAATCGGAATATCCTGAATACTTTCGGCCCGCCGCGTCGCCGTCACGATGATCTCATCATCAAATGACTGCGCCTGAGCGGATACGCCGGGAATGGCAACCGCACTAAAGGATGTGGCGGTGAGAAGAAGAGCGGCTTTTACGGACCGCGAAGTAAACTTTGTAGGTGACATTTTTTTCCCTTTAAAAAGTGCCGCTCTGTGTCGTCAGGCGTGCATGATTATAAGGCGAGTTTAATCAGATGCCGCCACCTTTAATTGTCATCAAGACGACATTTGTCTTGAAAAAAATATTTTTTGCGTCAGTTTGGCATTTTGGCAACACAAGTATCGTTATGACCCCCAATTTAAAAGCCAGCCTATCGCCCGAGACCCGAAGCTGGTTTGGCTGGCTATCCCCCGAGACGCAGGCCGCCCTCACCGCCGCCGCAAGCCGCCTTGAAATCAATACAGGCAAACGTCTTTATGAGCACAAAACCGAACCAACAGGGCTGTATATTATTCGCGCGGGGCAGGTGCGTATTACCTTTCAATCCAGCTCCGGAAATCACCATTTGCTCAAAATTGCCTCGCCCGGAGGGATAGTCGGCGACCTCGCCTGTTTTGATGGCTTGCCTTATCCTGTTTTCACGGAGGCTATGTGCCCTTGCAGCATTGATTTCATCCCGCTGAAATCTTTTAGAGAGCTTCGCAGGAGCCATGCCGATATTGACCGCGTTCTTTTGCAACATTTTGCCCGTATATCGCGCACACTCGTAACAATGATGGAAGTCACTTTCCTCGGCAGTCTTAGCGCCCGCGTAGCTTCGCGGCTATTATTTCTCACCCATGAATATGGCACGCGCAGCCTAACGATCTCCCAGACCGATATAGGGCTCATGGCGGGAGTTTCGCGCCAAGCAACCAATAAAGCGCTGGGTGAGCTAACGAGCTTGGGGCTCATAGAGAAACGCTATAACGTCATTGAAATTCTTGATTATGAGGGGCTGCTGGCGTTTAAAAACGAACAAAGCTAGCCGCGCCGCGCCGCCTCGCCCCCAGTCTTGGCCCGTTGCGTTTCGGTTTGGATAATCTCCGCCAGAATTGAAATTGCCAGCCGGCCCGCTTCGCGCTGGGAAGGTACAAGGCCAATTGGCCCGCGCAGCCGCGAGAGAGCCTCTTTAGCTACGCGCCCGCGCAGCGCCTCTATGCGCGCGGCATGGGCGGCGCGGCTTCCCATTGCGCCAACATAAAAGGCAGGAGACGAAAGCGCAGCCTCTAGAATAGTAGGCTCATAAGTATGGTCATGAAAGAGCGTCACGACCGCCGTTTGATCATCCATCTGCCAATCTGGCGCTTGCCCAAATTCGAGCAGGCGCGCCGGCAGACCCTCCGCCCCAAGCGCCGCGACCTCTTCGGCTTCGGGCGAATGGGCCGTGCAAGCAATGCCAAGCCCGCGCGCCGCCCGCGCCAGCATTATCAAATTCTCACCTCGCCCGGCGGCCTGTAGAACAAGGGGCGGGCGGTAGATTACAGCGCGTCCAAGCGCCAACACCTTGCCCAATGTCAAGCCGACTTCTCTGCGCGCGGATAGCGCCGTGTAAAGATGATGGATGAGGCCGGCTTCAGGGCGAGGATAAATCACAAGGCTCACCTGCCCGCCGCAGGGCAAGCGAATATCCATATAGGGACTATCGGGGCCGTAGGTCACGCGGCGCATCTGGCCATCCTTAAGCGCGCTTAGTGCTTGGGCGGCAATATCGGCGTCAACGCAGCCATTACTCACATAGCCCGCATAGTCCCCGCCCGCGCAAACGACCATAGGCGTGCCAATGGGCCTTAAGGACGCGCCTTTAACGGCCTCAATAACGATCAGAACGACCTCTTCTCCGCGGGCTTGGCGCGAGCAGGCAAACTCAAATATATCAAGCGGATGATAGCGAGGCAGCGCAGCAGCGCGCATCACGCCGCCAATGCCGAATTAAACCATTGCGTAAAGGCTTCGCGCTCGGCTTCGTTCATATGCAAGCCAAGCTTACTCCGCCGCCACATAATGTCGTCTGCATGTTTGGCCCATTCATGGCCCGCCAGATAGCGTGCTTCGCTCTCATACAGGCCCGCGCCGAAATGCTGTCCAAGCTCGCCGCTGGACCCCAGGACAAGCGAAATTCGCGTGCCATAGCCCCGCGAAAGACGCCAAAGAACGCGGCGGGGGACATCAGGATATCGGCTTTGGCATTGGGCAAAAAAGCGCTTAAAATCTGCCTTGGGAATATCTCCGCCGGGGAAACCCGCCGTGGCCGTCCAATCCCCGCCAAGGGGGGACGCGCGCGATGTCATGAAGAAAGGCGCGAGCTTTTGCAGCGCATGCTCTGCTAGCTTGCGCGAGGTCGTAATTTTGCCGCCGTAAATCGACAAAAAGGGTGCGCCCTGCGTGAACTCTTCAATATCAAGCACGTAATCGCGAGTTACGGCGGAGGCATCCTCGCTTTTATCATCATATAGCGGGCGAACGCCCGAATAACTCCACTGCACATCAGCTGGCGAAATATCGCTTAGAAAATATTCATTCGCCGCATTGCAAAGATAATCTATTTCTTCGGGCGAAATCTTAACCGGCCCGGGTGCGTGATCAAAAGGCACATCGGTGGTCCCAATCAAGGTATAATCGCCCTCATATGGAATTGCGAAAATGATCCGGTTATCAGCATTTTGGAAAATATAACTATGATCACCCTTAAATAGTTTTTTTGTCACAATATGGCTACCTTTAACGAGGCGCAGCCCCGCATCATTTCGGCCCTTTTTCAGCCGGCCAAGAATGTCATCCACCCAAGGCCCTGCCGAATTGACAATGGCTTTGGCTGTGACTGTTTTGGTGTTTCCGTTCTGCCGAATGACGGCGCTGTAACCTGTCTTGGTGGTTTCAAGATCAAGGACTTCGGTGCGCGTGGAAATCACCGCTCCGCGCGCCGCGGCGTCCACAGCATTTAGCACAACAAGACGCGCATCCTCCACCCAGCAATCGGAATACTCAAACCCCTTGGTCAAGCGCGGCTCCAAGACGCCTTTGTGCGGGGCTGTTTTCAGGCTAATAGTGCGCGTTCCGGGCAAAAGTTCTCGTCCCCCCAGACTGTCATAAAGAAACAAGCCCATGCGCAGCATCCATGCCGGACGCAGCCCCTTGTCATAAGGCAATACAAATCGCATCGGCCAGATGATATGCGGCGCGGCGCGCAGCAAGACCTCGCGCTCTATCAGGGCTTCGCGCACAAGCTTAAACTCAAAATGCTCCAAATAGCGCAGCCCGCCGTGGATAAGCTTCGTCGAGCTGCTGGAGGTATGATTGGCAAGATCATCGCGCTCACATAATAGCACAGATAACCCCCGCCCCGCGGCATCCCTAGCGATAGCGGTTCCGTTAATGCCGCCGCCAATTATCAAAATGTCATAGTCAGTTGTCATAATAAAATGATAAGGCAATGCCGCGCGGGCGCAAGAGATAGATCATCACGATAATTTCGAAAGCACCCGCGTAAAGGCTCTTTGAGAATGCCCCCTTTGTAAATTCGAGATCCGTTTGCAGGAACCTAGCTATCATAGGTCAGCGCCATAAAGACGTCCTCCAAATCAGGCTCTTCTGTGCGTAAATCCGCAATTGCGACCCCAGAGGCCTTCACCCGCTCCAGTAAATCGGAAATAGAATCAGATTTTGAGCGGTAGCTAATCGACAACCGCCCGCTGACATCCACCAAGGCGTCCATTTGCGCCAGCGATTTTGGCACCGCGTCAAGCGGCACTTTGGGGGTAATAACCAATGTGCGTTTATCCAACCGCGCAAGCATATCGGCCTTGTTTTCATTGGCGGCGATTTCCCCTTGGTGAATAATCGCGATGCGATCACAAAGCTCCTGAGCCTCCTCAAGGTAATGGGTCGTCAGAATAATTGTTGTGCCGCGCCCGTGCAGCTCCCTGACGTAGCGCCAAAGCTGGCGGCGAAGCTCTATGTCCACGCCGGCGGTGGGTTCATCCAAAATCAGAACAGGCGGGCTATGCACGAGTGCCTTGCCAATCAAAAGCCGCCGCTTCATTCCGCCCGAGAGTTGGCGGACATAGGCGTCGCGCTTATCAGAAAGACCAAGCGCCTCAAGGATTTCATCGGTTTGGCGCTCGGCTTTTGGCACGCCGTAATATCCCGCTTGCAGCTCAAGTGCCTGATGGGGTGTGAAATAAACGTCCATGGCAATTTCTTGGGGCACCACGCCAATAGAGGCGCGGGCTTGGCGCATTTGCTGCTCTATATCAAAGCCGCAAATTTTCGCGCTCCCCGCGCTCTTATTTACAAGCCCTGCAAGTATATTGATCAGAGTGGATTTTCCGGCGCCATTGGGTCCCAAAAGTCCAAAGATCGATCCGCGCTCAATGACAAGATCCACTCCCTTTAACGCTTCTTTGGCGGGGGCTTTGCGGGTTTTCTTATAGGTCTTTTTAAGCCCCTGTATTTCAATAGCCGGCGCGGGTGACGTGGCGGACATATCTGAAGCTGACATCGTAACCTCTTGCGTTGACCTGCGGGTCTGTCTGGCTTAGTTAGGGCGAACGTGCAGGTGAGTAAACGCTTAATATGCCCGCGCGTTCAATTGCCGCCCGCCTACTGCAACAACCCGCCTACTGCAACAAAATGAGTTTCACATATGCCGAGCCAACAAAGCCCCTCAGATACGGCCGCCGTCCTAACGGCCAGCACGCGCATTGCCTGTGACGGCGGGGGCGGGGCATTGGGACATCCCAAAACATGGCTGGATATGGGCCAAGACACACAAGTACAGTGCAAATATTGCGACAAGGTTTTTGTCCTTGATCCGGCCTCTACTGCGGCCGGAAGCGGGCACTAAAACCTGAAGGCAGGTCTAATTTTCCACGCGAAAGACGTAGCGTTTTCGCACGCCTGAGACCGGCACGGGACGGCCATTTGAGATTTGCGGAAAATAGCGCGTGCGCATAGCCGCGCGCTCTGCGGCTTTGACAAAATCCTTCGCATAACGCTCAGCCTCTACGCTCACTAGTTCGGCCATACGGACCTCGCCCTTATCATCGACGGATAAAGAGAGCTCTACCCGTGCGCCAATGCCGCGCCGGCGCGCTTTGCGCGGGTAGCGCGGGCGGACATTTTTGCGAATGCGTACAGGCTCAACATTTGTTACGCGCGGCGCAGACGGCCGGACCACCGGGCGTGAAGGTGGCGGCGGCGGCGGAGCCGTAATGACTCGCCGCGGCCCGCCGGCCATAACGCGGTCCGGTACATTATCGGGGATCGCGCTTTTACCTGGCGCCAGTTCGCGGTTTGGCAAAGGTTCCGGGGCGGCTTCAAGCCCGCTTTTCATTTGCGAAAGCGCGCTGCCGCGCCCGCCCAGATAATCCGAGCCCCACACTTTTTCATACTGCAAGATCGCCGCGAGCTTATCCGCGCGGCTCGCATTAGTGTTATACTCAATCACGTCACTAAGCGCCGCCCAAGCACGGCTCTCATAAGAGTCCAGAACAAAGCGCTGGGCGCGCACCGCCGGCAGAAACTCACTTTGCGAATAAGTGGTTTCAAAATCCCGTAGCCGCGCACGGCGCAGGCTTATCTTACGTTCGGATATCGCTGCGCGGTAACTTGCGCGCTCGGCCTTAACCGCACTATCCAAATTAGGCGAAGGGTCCCGCGCAGCAAAGATCATCAGCATGGCCGCCAAGAATAAAATCACGGCCGCCAGACCCCAAAAATTAAACACGCTGCTAAGCAGGCGTTTGCCCCCCTGCGCGGGGGCTGTTTCAGGCACATCTTGATCATCAACAGTTTGGTACATCGTCGTCTTCCAGCCTTTTCCCTATGTATAACGACATTTATGATTAAAACAGACTGAATTTAAGGCGAAATTAGGGCCAACTCACAACTGGCTTCGCGCGAGGCCTTGAATGTGGGGATAGCCCCGCCCAAAGTAGGGCAAATCCGCTTCATCGGCCTATGGGACTTCACATGACTTCTACGACCATCGCAAAGACGGTAAGCGCCGGGCCCGGTAGCTCACCAAAATCCGTGACAAAAAACTCCCATGTCGTGCTCGTTGATGGCTCGGGCTATATTTTCCGCGCCTATCACGCCCTGCCTCCGCTCACGCGAAAAACAGACGGGCTGCCGATTGGCGCGGTGCACGGCTTTTCCAATATGCTGTTCAAATTACTGCGCGATCAGACCGACGCGGCGCGGCCCACGCATTTTGCCGTTATCTTTGATGCTAGCGGACAGACCTTCCGCAACGACATATATGATCAATATAAGGCCAATCGCTCGGAGACACCCGAAGACCTCCTGCCGCAATTTCCGCTTACCCGTGACGCCACGCGGGCATTTGGCGCGCAGTCCATAGAGATGCAGGGCTTTGAGGCCGATGACCTGATTGCAACCTATGCAAAGCAAGCAGAAGCCCTCGGCGCGCGGGTCACGATCATTAGCTCTGATAAGGACTTGATGCAGCTCGTCTCAGATAAAGTGACCATGGTTGATACCATGAAAAACCGTACCATTGGTATTCCCGAAGTGATCGATAAATTCGGCGTTCCGCCCGAAAAAGTCATCGACATCCAAAGCCTTGCCGGAGATAGCGTTGATAATGTGCCGGGCGTGCCGGGTATTGGCGTGAAAACGGCGGCGCTTTTGATTAATCAATATGGTGATCTTGATACGCTGCTGGAGCGGGCCGGCGAAATTCCCCAAAAAGGTCGGCGCGAAAAATTGCTGGAATTTGCCGATAACGCCCGCCTCTCCCGCGAGCTCGTCACGCTGAAAACCGATATAGAGCCGGAGGTTGATCTTGCGGAAATGGCGGTTCGCGATCCTGACCCCGCAGCGCTCTTTGGCTTTTTGGAAGAGATGACCTTTCGCACGCTCACGGCCCGCGTGCGCGCCGCCATTGGCGCGGGCGATGACGATGGACTGCGCGGGGCAGATAGCGCGGCCCCTGCTCTTAAAGACGAGGACATATTGCCCGCGCGCGCGGGCGTGCCAGCCAACACCGTCTTTGATAAATCAAAATATGAGTCGGTTGATGACATCACGCAGCTTCGAAGCTGGATTGGGCGGGCCGAAGCGGCGGGCGTTGTGGCGGTTGATTTGGAGACAGACGGCCTTGATAGCCGCGCTGCCAAGCTTGTCGGCATATGCCTTGCGGTGGCCGATAATGAAGCCTGTTATATTCCGCTCGCCCATGTCGGCGGGGATGATATGTTCGGCGAAGGCGCGCCTAAACAAATCCCTATGGATGACGCCCTTAAGACGCTTACCCCTTTATTGCATGACCCAAAAATCCTGAAAGTCGGGCAGAATTTCAAATATGACCTTGGCGTGCTCTCGCGCCACGGAATTTTTCCCGCGCCCTATGATGATACGATGCTCATGAGCTATGCCTTAAATTGCGGGCGTCATAGCCACGGCATGGATTTTCTGGCAGAAACCTATTTTGGCCACACGCCGATAAGCTTTAAAGAGATTGCGGGCAGCGGAAAATCGCAAAAGACCTTTGATCAAATCGCGATCGAGGAAGCCACACCCTATGCGGCCGAAGACGCCGATGTCACCTTGCGCCTGTGGAAGTTTTTTAAACCCAAGCTAGGCCAAAATCAGGTCTCTGTTATATATGAGACGGCAGACCGCCCTCTCCCCGCTATCGCGGCCAAGATGGAAAACAATGGTATTAAAGTCGACCGCGCAGTGCTTGCGCGCCTTTCGGGTGATTTCGCGCAGAAGATGGCAGGGCTTGAGGCCGAAGCCAAGAAACTCGCGGGGCAAGAATTTAATCTCGGCTCTCCCAAGCAGCTTGGCGAAATCCTGTTTGATAAAATGGGGCTGAGCGGCGGAAAAAAAACCAAAACCGGCGCATGGCAAACGGGCGCCGGCGTGCTTGAGGACCTTGCCGCCAAAGGCGAGAAACTCCCGCAAACGATTTTGGACTGGCGGCATTATGCCAAGCTGAAATCCACCTATTCCGATGCGCTGGTCTCTCAGATCAACCCAGACACGCAGCGCGTACACACCAGCTTTTCACTAGCGGCAACGACCACAGGACGGCTTTCATCCTCTGATCCAAACCTTCAAAATATTCCTATTCGTACCGAGGACGGACGCAAAATTCGCGACGCATTTATCGCCGAGGCGGGCCATAGCCTCGTCGCCGCTGATTATTCACAAATTGAGCTACGTCTGCTTGCCCATGTCGCGGATCTCACCACGATGAAGCAGGCCTTTTCTGATGGGGTCGATATTCACGCCCTAACAGCCAGCGAGATGTTCGGTGTCCCCATCGATGACATGGATAACGCCACGCGCCGCCGCGCCAAAGCGATCAACTTTGGGATTATCTACGGCATTTCAGCCTTTGGGCTTGCCAATAATCTTGGCATTTCGCGCAGCGAGGCCTCGGAGTATATCAAAAGTTATTTTGAGAAATTTCCGGGCATTAAGGCCTATATGGACGCCGCCAAAGCCGAAGCCCGCGAGCAGGGCTTTGTCACCACCCTCTTTGGACGAAAATGCCATATCAAAGGCATTAATGACCGCAACCAAGCGATGCGCGGCTTTGCCGAGCGCCAAGCGATTAACGCGCCCATTCAGGGCGCCGCGGCTGACATTATGCGCCGCGCCATGATTAAAATGCCGCCCGCCATTGAGAAGATCGAGGGCGCGCGTATGCTCTTGCAAGTGCATGATGAACTGGTCTTTGAGGTCCCTGATGACAAGACAGATGCGCTCATAAAGATTGTGACAAAAACCATGGAGCGCGCCGCCAGCCCCGCCGTACACATCAGCGTGCCGCTCGTCGTCGAGGCGAAAGCCGCGCAAAATTGGAACGACGCGCATTAAGGCATAATTGATTAACCTTAGCCTGTCTCAAAATGGGACAGATAGGTTTTATGGAGCCGCTTTTTCCATGGCTTCTGCCAAAATAACGTCTTTTTGGGTCACGCCCCCCGCATCATGTGTGGTGAGCGTGACATCCACGCGGTTATAGACATTGAACCATTCGGGATGATGGTCCATTTTATCGGCAATGATCGCAATGCGCGTCATAAAGCCAAATGCGGCGGCGAAATCCTCAAATTTGAAGACTTTGGTGATAAAATCATCTCCGCCCGTCCAGCCTTCCAGCGTGTTGGCGACATCTTTGGGATTGAGAACATCCATCATAATTCTCCGTGGGCGTGAGCAAATTTTAGGCTTTACCCGTGCCATAACTAATTTGGTCTATCAATTGACAATTTTGCCGCCGCCGACTGCATAAAGTTGGGCGCGCCGCAGTGCTTGCCTTAAAGCTGCCACATTTGTTGACCTTTTATTAACCATAGTTGTCTTTAGCTCAGCAGCTTTGAACGGCGGATGCCTTTTCGGCCCGCTGGATGAAATTGCGAGCAAAGGCAGCCTGCTTATTCTGCGGGCAAGCGGCGCCGTTCTTTGTGGGGGGAGCGGCGCCTCGCAGAACCTTTTACCCTCTTGGCCGGCTTCGGCATCATCTTTGCATTGCCTAGGCAGTGCGCTCCGCCGCAGGGTCAATTCTGATCTCGCGAGCGGTAATTATTAACTGTGACAGAAAGAGGTATAACATGCTGACGTCATCGAAAACACTTAAATTGGCCGCTGGCCTTTTAATTGGCGCTGGGTTTGCTCCCATCGCTGCGGCGGGCGGCTACGGCGCGCCGGCTTATTCACCGGACCTTCTGCCGTCCAATCCTGCGCCGGGCATGTGTTATGCACGCGTTGAGATTCCAGCCCAGTACACAACAACAACAGAAGATGTTCTTGTTGAAGAAGGTTACACAACTGTTGAAGTGACACAGCCAAAGCTCGCAACCCGCCAGCAACAGGTTCTCGTCAAAGAAGCTAGCGTTCGCTACGAGGTACGCCAGCCATCATTTCGCTCTGTCTCCGAGAAAATCATGACGCGCCCAGCCTATGATAAGCTGACGGTTACGCCGCCAAGTTTCTCGACTGTGACGGAAAATATGGCGTCTTCGGCCCCTCGCCTCGTTTGGAAAAAGGGTAACCCTGCCAACCTTGTGCGCCAGGGATACAAAATTCATTCAACGGCGGATGCCGGCCAATACGGTCAAGGCTATAGCTCGACAACACAATACGGCCAATCCGGCGGCTCGGCGCAATGCGGCGCGACCTGCGAAATTTGGTGTCTTGTCGAAGAACCCGGTGAGAGCGTAAGCTTTCAGCGTAAAGTCGTTTCAAATCCTGCCCGCGTTCAGCGTCAAACAGTTCCGGCCCGCTATCAGACGATTATGAAACAAGTTGTTTCCGATCCGGGCGGCGTGCGCGAGATCCCCGTTCCCGCGCAGCACCGGACGGTTACTGTTGAAGAAATCGTACAGCCTGGCGGCGAACGCCAAGTCACTGTGCCGCCTAAATACGGCAAGGTTGAGAAAAAACAGCTTGTCTCCGCCGAGCGTTATGAGTGGCGTCAAGTGGCCTGTAAAACAGGTACGCTTCCGTCATATCGCCCCATGGCAAATACACCGACAATGGTCACCCCGTCGAAGATCACCTCTGCACCTATGAGCTATCAGCAGCCAATGGCAGCGCCGGTTCAGTCGTCCGCTTATGGCGTCGCGCCGACTGTCGGCGAAGTTCTGGCAAATGGCGGCCGCGCGGTCTGCATTAGTGGACAGGACTGTACAGACATTATCCAAAGCTCGCCTATTCACGGCGGCGGCGCAGCACATAGCGGCGGCGCTTCTGGCGGCGGATATTACTCTCACAGCGGATCTCATGGCACGGCGAATGGCGGGTCTTGGGGTTCACATCACGCTTATGAGTCAGGTCACTAAGCGCGCGAACCAGAATTAAATTCTAAGCCGCCTCTAATCTTAGGGGCGGCTTTTTTGGGCCAAACGCGGGATAAATCAGAACGCCGTGGTGGAGAGCACAGCCCATACGCCCGAAAGTATCATCACCGCCCCGATCACGATATTAAAGCCGCGCGCCGCCCGCGCGCTCTTAAGCCAGCCGCGAATGGATTGCGCGCCATAGGCATATACGGCAAGTCCCACAAGCTCGGTGATCGTAACCGTCACCAGCATGATAAGAAATTGCGGCGCCAGCGGCGCCTGCGCGTTCACAAAGGCCGGCAACATAGCACCGAAATAAACCAGCGGCATAGGGCTTGAGATTTGCAGCGCAAACCCTTTGGCATAAAGCAAGCCGCGCTTTGGAGCGCGCGTTTCATTTACATCAAATGAGGGAAGCGGCCCCAAGATCGTACGAAGCCCTAGATAGCTGATCACTAAAAGCCCGATAAGCTTGAGCGCTAAAAATCCCGCCGGATATGTTTCCGCAAGAACAGCCGCGCCCGACACCCCCAATATAAGCCATAAGACATTGGCACTGGCGATACCAAGCGCGGGCAATAATGAGGGCTTAAAGCCATAACGAAAGGCCGAAGCCAGTACCAGCATCACAGCAGGTCCGGGGGTCAGCCCCCCTGCCCCGAAAAGCGCGACGAGCGCTAGCCATGTGCCAAGGGACATTTGCGCCCCGCCAAATTAGCTATTTTTTCCGGCTTTGCGGTCGCGCGCCTTGAGCAAGCGAAGCCTCAGGGCGTTGATCTTGATGAAGCCGCCTGCATCCGCTTGGTCATAGACATCGTCTTCTTCAAAGGTGACATGTTCCTGAGAGTAAAGCGAATAAGGGGAGCTACGTCCGACGATTGTCGCGCTGCCCTTATAGAGCTTGAGCCGCACAGTGCCTGTTACCATTTCTTGGGATTTATCAATCGCGGCTTGCAGCATGTCGCGCTCGGGGGCAAACCAATAGCCGTTATAAATTAACTCAGCATAGCGGGGCATGAGCTCGTCTTTTAAATGGGCCGCGCCTTTATCCATTGTAATCTGTTCAATGCCGCGGTGCGCCATGAGCAAAATCGTGCCGCCAGGCGTCTCATATATGCCGCGTGATTTCATACCCACAAAACGGTTTTCCAATAGGTCAAGCCGGCCAATGCCATTGGCTCCGCCAAGCTCATTAAGGCGGGTGAGCAATGTCGCGGGGCTCATGGCTACGCCATTGATTGAAACCGCATCGCCGCGCTCAAAGCCAACTTCGATATAGGTTGCTTTATCGGGCGCCTCTTCAGGCGAGACCGTGCGCTGATAAACAAATTCAGGGGCTTCTTGATTGGGGTCCTCAAGCGCTTTGCCTTCCGAGCTTGTATGTAGAAGATTGGCATCAACAGAGAACGGTGCCTCGCCGCGCTTGTCTTTGGCAATCTCAATGCCGTGCTTTTCCGCATACTCAATCAATTTGGTACGCGAGTTCAAATCCCATTCCCGCCAAGGCGCGATGACTTTGATTTCCGGATCAAGCGCATAGTAGCCAAGCTCAAAGCGGACTTGATCATTGCCTTTGCCGGTCGCGCCGTGGCACACAGCGTCCGCACCAACCTCATGGGCGATTTCGATCTGGCGTTTAGAAATCAGCGGACGCGCAATTGACGTACCCAGTAAATAAAGACCTTCGTAAAGTGCATTGGCGCGGAACATGGGAAAGACGAAGTCACGAACGAATTCTTCGCGCAAATCATCAATAAATATTTCCTTTACACCCTGCGCTTCGGCTTTTCGGCGCGCAGGTTCCAATTCCTCGCCTTGACCCAGATCCGCCGTAAAGGTCACGACTTCGCAGCCCTTTTCTTCCTGGAGCCATTTGAGGATAATCGACGTATCCAACCCGCCTGAATAGGCAAGAACGACTTTTTTTGGTGTATTCATAGGGTTTCCCTCAACTTTCAGGCGAGGTCTTAAACCAAAAGCGTTTACAAAAGCTAGACGGTTGTTCTAATACACAGCAAATTCTGCGAGGGAATCATATCGCAGGATGTTCTGGGGGACGTTATGGCGGCTGGTAAATTCATTTTAGGCCTAATTTTCAGTTTTTTACTGCTTTTGGGGGCAGGGCTTGGAACAGACGCGTGTGCGCAGACCGATGCCCAAAAAGAGGCAGAGACAGCTACGCAAGTCGCGCCAAAAAAGCTTGACGAAAAACTTGAAGAAACACAAGTCGGCGCGGCAAATGCGTCGGCGACCCCAAACTCCCTGCCCTCCAGCAAAGCTGCACAATCACCCGAACCGTCAAGTTTTGATTTAAACGATCCCGCAATTCAGGAGGCGATAAAGGCCAAAGAACTGGCTGATCAGGCGCTTGTTGACGCTGTTCTGAACGCGCGCTCGGAGGCGGCCGCGCAGGCAGAAACAGCCCAGCAATCCCCTGCGGCCCCGAAAAAGCCGAGCCTGATCCCGACAAATACGCAGGACGCCAAAGCGCTGGGTAAAAAAGTGCTGGACAAGATTATCAGCTGGCTCACCAGCCCGTCTTTCCTCGCGCAGATCGGCGCAATTGCTCTGGTGTGGTTCCTCGCCCCGATCTTGACCAGAGTCACCCGCAAGCGCCTATTCCTATTCCGCGATCCGCCCTCTGAGACGGCAAAAATGCGGGTCGCCAGAGATTACATTTATAGATCAAGAGAATTCCTTCGCGCGGTTTGGCAGGTCACCTTGCTCGCGCTCTTTGCCGTTATCCTCAAGGCCGTGCCTGCCCTAGGACAAGACTGGCTTGTGAAAATCGCCCAAGGGCTCGCCGTTGTCTTCCTGCTTTACAGCGTTATCAAAACGTTCGTCACAAATGATTTGATACAGAAACTTGCGACCGGAATTTTAATTCCGCTGGCGCTGCTGATGGTCTTTGGTCTCTTTGATGACCTGACGACATGGCTGTCGGAGTTTAAAATTGGGCAAGGCGAGAATGCGATCTCGGCGATGACGGTTGTTTTGCTGATTATCTTTGGCGCAATATTTTTCAAAATCGCGACATATTCCAATGCTAAAGGACAAGACGCCATTCGATCCCAAGAATCGCTTGATGTCACGACCCGCGAAGTTGTCGCCAAAATTTTCCAAATTCTACTCTTTGGCGCAGCGACCATCATGGCCTTTACTGCGGCGGGAATTTCTCTCTCCGGACTTGTGGTTATCTTCTCTGCACTATCACTTGGAATTGGACTTGGACTTCAGCCCATTGCAGCCAATTTTGTCTCCGGCCTGATTATCCTCTTTGACCGTTCGGTAAAGGTTGGGGATTTTGTTATGATGGAAGGTGACAACTTTGGCCGGGTCAAAGCGATCAATATGCGATCGACCACGGTCGCAACAGCAGATGGTAAGGATATTATTGTGCCCAATACGAGCTTCACTGAAGGCGCATATGAGAATTGGACACATGATAGCCCGCTACAGCGTTATGAAGTCGATTTCTACGTAGGTTATGACACAGATCTCGATGCGCTTGTTCCTCTTATTCGCGATGCCATATTGGAACATCCTGACATGCTCGGTGAACCCGACCTGCCAAGTGTCGAGTTCAGAAAATTTGACGCCAGCGCCATTCACATGTGCGTTGAATTCTGGTGCCTTGGCGTAGATGACGGGCCAAATAAATTCACCTCAGATGCTGGCTTTATTATCTGGCGCACGCTGAAAGATAACGGCATCAAAGTACCCTACCCGCAGCGCACAGTCACCCTGAACAAATAGCGCCAGAGGGCTATCGGCACATGTTTTTATAAGCGGCGCGCAATTCTGCGCTGTGCTGCTCTTCTTCGCTAAGGTTTGCAAAAATTTGCTTATCCTTGCGGTCAACGTCTCGCAGATTTCTAAATTTAAAATCCGGTGCACTGGCGAGTGCGCGCAGGTTATCTTGTGCGATAAGCTTTTTTAAATCTTGGCAGGGCACGTCAGCAAACCGCTCATCGTCAAGCGTCAGGCAAGCGCTTAGCCCGAGGGCCGCGGCGCACAATACGGCCAGAACAAGGGAACGATGTTTCATACGCCCTTATGCAAAAAAATTTGCGGCCTTTTCAAGCTAAAAAGAAAGCGCCTAGGCGCGCCAAAGCTATTTGCAAAATCCCGCGCGCTTATCTATCCCTAAAGCCTATGATTTAAAGAGAGCCCCGAAATGACGACATCCCCCAAATCCGGAACCGGCGCAAAAAAGAGCGACCTAGATTATGAAACGGTTACGCCCACGTGCCTGATTACAGGCGCCTCTGCCGGGATAGGCGCCGCCATTGCGCGGGAATATGCCGAGCGCGGCTGGAATCTTGCGCTGGTCGCGCGGCGAGAATCTCCCATGATCACCCTCGCAGGGGAGCTTAAATCCAAATATGGAACAACAAGCCATATTTTTGCTGCGGACTTGTTTGACCCAGGCGCGACAAAAGACCTGATTGCGCGGCTTCACAAAAAGGATGTGCAAATCGACGGTCTCGTGAATAATGCTGGCTACGGCCACCCCGGAGCATATCTAGATAGCCCGTGGGAAGATCATGCAAAATTCATACAGCTAATGCTAACCGCGCCCTGTGAGCTCACCCGCGCATTACTCCCGCACATGAAAGCACGTGAATTTGGCCGCATTATCAATGTCGCTAGCCTTGCAGGTCATCTGCCCGGTTCAAATGGACATACGCTATACGCCGCCGTTAAAAGCTATTTGATAAAATTTTCGGAGAGCCTATCAATGGAGCTTGAGGGGAGCGGCGTAAAAGTCTCTGCCCTGTGTCCGGGTTTTACCTATTCCGAATTTCATGATGTTAACGGCACGCGTAAAGGCGTCTCCCAACTCCCCAAATGGATGTGGATGGAGGCAGCAGAATGTGCAGAACAAGGAGTTGAAGCCTGCGAGCGCGGGCGGGCCGTATTCATCCCGGGACGCGCAAATAAGGGGATTGCTGCGCTGAATAAGATATTACCAAACGCGATTGCGCAAAACCTTATGGCGAAAAATTCAAATAAAATCCGCAAAGGGACAAAATCATGAACCAGCCTGCCGATCCGCGCCTCTATGTCGCCCTTGATGTCCCGAGCACCGCTCAGGCGCGCGATATCGTCAAGACGCTCGGCGATAGCGTGGTAAGTTATAAAATCGGATTACAGCTTCTGCCGCTGGGCGGGACAGACCTTGGCGCAGAACTTAAAGCGCAGGGTAAAAATGTTTTCTATGATTTTAAATTCCACGACATTGACGCAACCGTCGAAAAAGCGGCCCGTTCTGTTGCGGGTCTGGGCGCAGATATACTGACCGTCCATGCTCGCCCCGACGTGATGAAAGCCGCCGTTAAAGGACGCGGGACTTCGGGCCTCAAAGTAATTGGGGTGACGGTGCTGACATCATTAGACGAGGCCGCGCTATTTGACATTGGATATCACCACGGCCCTGAAGAACTTGTGATGCACCGCGTCCGCCAAGCTGTCAGCGCAGGAATGGACGGCGTTGTCAGCAGTCCGCTAGAGGCCAAAGCCATCGCCGCGCAGGTGCCCAAGGGCTTTTTGATCGTCACGCCCGGCGTGCGCCTTCCAGGCGGAGATGCGGGAGATCAAAAAAGGATTGCAACGCCCCATGACGCACTTAGAAACGGAGCTAGCCATCTTGTGGTTGGCCGCCCGATCACCGCTGCAAAGGATCCCCGCGCAGCCGCGCAGGCCGTTCTGGCTAATATCTCGGGGCAGTGATTTCCTATTAGCAATTTTCCTCTTATCGTAAATCGAAATTTTTGATTTGTGACCCCGAAAAGAAAAACCCTCCCGCAGAGCGAGAGGGCTGAAGATTTTAGTGATTTTGGCAATATTAACAGCCGCGCGGCAGGCCTGAACCATAGCGGGACTTACCAGCGCCGCCGCAGCCGCCGCCAAATCCGGCGTGACCAAATCCAGCGTGACCAAAACCGCCTTGACCAAAGCCCGCGCCGCCAAATCCAACAGGACCGCCTACAAAGCCGCCGGTATTGAAGCCGCCGTGGTGGAAGCCGCCGTGATGCGCAGCGCCGTGGAACCCATTAACGCGCACAGGATACGGCACGTTGACCGTATAAGGCACGGGCGTTGGAACAGGATAGCGCACGTAAACAACAGGGCGCACTACGCGTGTGTAGTTTACTTGCGGGGCCGGCGCAGGGCGCGCAACAGTATAGCATCCCAGAACCTTGGCACCGCTGGTGCTGTCAACGCTCATTGGGCAGCTTGTCGGTGTTAGGCTTTCCGACGGGCTGAGGCTTGGAAGTGTGTAATTCGGTGAAAGCGGCGCGCTATCGCCCGTTGAGAATGGCACAACGGTGATGTTCGTGCTGCTATAGCTGTTTGAGCTATTATCCGTATAGGTCGCGGATACAGACCCTGAGCCTGAATTGCTCACGCTAAGGTCACCAGAACCGCCTGCATAGCCGCCGTTACCCGCAGAACCGCCAGAAAAACGCGAGCTAAGTGAGGGAACCGTCCCATCGGAGCTCATGACATATCCATTTCCGCCTTCATAGCTGACGCTGCCGCCATTTGATGCGGCATAATTAGAGCTCCCGCCCGTGGAGATCGTGTAGCTCCCAGATCCATTGCTTGTCACTGTCGTGCTGGGCGCGGAACCAACAGAGCTGGAATAGCTACCGCCCGAAGACATGCCGCCAACGGAGCTGGAATAACTTGGCGAAGATGCGCCCATGGACGATGTGCCATTGCCTGATCCGCTTATAACGGTTGTTGGGTTGGAATAGCTTGGCGCACCGTAGCTTGGCGCGCTGTAGGTAGGAGCCGCATAGCTAGGGGCGGAATAAGTTGGAGCGCTATATGACGGCGCGGCGTAGCTCGGCGCTGCGTAACTCGGCGCAGAATAGCTGGGCGCGCTGTAGGACGGCGCAGAGCTGTAAGTTGCCGCAGGCGCTGCGCTGTAGCTTGTCGTGGGAGCAGAGCTATAAGTCGTAATGCTTGGCGCTGAGCTATAAGTTGTTGAGCCGCTGTAGCTTGACGTGGCCGGAGAAAATGAGCTCGAAAATGAGCCCGATGTATCAAGGCATGTGCCGTCTGACTGGGCGGTTGTCCCGGAGGGGCAATTTGCGGGCGCCATGGAAGAATGCCTCATTGAAGAGTTCAGGGCAGAATTCATCGAACTCGAAGACATAACGGACCCACCGCTATAGCTTGTTCCACCAGCCAAGTGAGAGCTCATGTGGCTTCCGCCGTGATGCAAAGTTGACCCCGAATGGGACGTTGCGCCGTGATGGCTCGAGCAAGCCGTGCCGCAATTTGCATAAGCTGTGCTTGAAAGTAATGCCGCGGCTCCCACGGTTGTTACTGTTTTGAGTGTTAGGGAAAACATATCTACCCACCTTTTTGATATATGTCGGCGTCGCACCCACATGTGTTACATTTAGGGACGAGACTGCAATTCAGGGGCCAAATCAAAGAGATTCAACTTCAGAGGGAATAGGCCCGGAACATTCCCCTTTTCTGTTAACCTTTTGTTAACACTTTTCACGAGGGCAAAAAAGAACGGGCCGCAGCCCGCTCTGTTGTTTTTTTAGCCGGGGCTACGCGCCTAGAAAGTCCAGCCTGCGGAAGGGCCATGCGGTAACATTGGCCGCGGCGCAGCATGTCCAAAACCACCGCCAAACTGGTTCCCTAGCTGCGGACGAAAGGCAGGGCCGCCCGCAAAGGGCGCACCAACAGGACGGCATCCGGCAGGTATTTGTCCGCCGCGAACTTTAACAGGGACATCAACGAAGTAAGGAACAGGCGTTGGGACGGCTTGCGGGACGCCCACAACCGGGCGCACAACGCGCACTTGCGGCTGCGGGGCAGGTGCTTGGCGGCGGCAAACAACTGATGTGGCCACAGTATCGCCAAACATCGTCAGGCCAGAGACTTGCTCCCAATAGCCGCCAGTCGAATCAACAGGCGTCGTCGGATTGGACGTCGAGCTTGTGATAGAAGGGCTGCTGACGACCGGGCTACTCACAAGGGAACTGGCCGTAGAGTAACTTGTGCTGGGCATTGACGACAGGTTCATGCTGCCGAATCTGTTTGACGAATAACTTGCGCCAGCAAGCGCATTAGCCGCATTGATCGGACTGCGATCCACAAAAGACGTCGGGACATGCGCAATACCGGGGGTAAGCGTATTGTCGCCGTAAACTCTCGGGATGAATTTGGACGGGTCATATCCGCCGCCAATTGCGACTATGCGCGGCGCGGATGGGACTGGGGCACTGAAGGACTGGGCGCTAAACCTTGGGGCGCTAAAAGTTGGAGCGCTGAACGTTGGCGCATTGAAAATTGGCGCAGGCTGCGGCGTGTTAAAGGTAACATCGACGGGCGTACCAATATCTGTCCGGCAATATGCGGTTGAGGTCGGGTGGCACCCTGATGTGAAGGACGACGGAAAATCTGTGACATCGGCGCTGGGCATCATCCCGTGCAGGCGGGTAATAGACACATTTGGCGCGCGGTGATAATTCACACTGCGCAGAAAGCCCATAGGCTGATTAATATTGACGCTTAGCGGGTCAAAAGTGGCAGCAGACCCCGGATTGACAGTGGTCCCAAGCTGGCAATTTGGGCTGGCAGCGCCATATCCACAGCTGCCCGCCATGGCCGGCGTTGCCGCTGTTATGAGTCCAAGACTTGAGACAGCCAAAAGTGTTGTCTTTAGCGCAATAGTTTTCATGTGACGCATATCCGCGTTCTCCCACGTTGTGGCCGCCTCCCGGCGCGCCTGATAATCCTGTTCGGAGAAAAGTAGGAGGAAATCGCCTGACTAAAAGTCGTAAGCAATACCGCCGCGTTCCCAATCGCCGTAGCGCGTGGGCTCTTCTCCCTTTGGACCGAGGATTTCATTTGGACGATCAGCCAGCTTTGCCTTTGCTGCCTCTCTACGCGCGAGCGCTTCTGCCAGTGCCCGCTTCGCAGCCGGCGTTAGCGTCTTGCCCGGTGCAGCATTAGGGAGAGGGTCTTGTGACATGCCCAACCATAGCGCTACTACGTAAAATCGTCAAACGGGAAACCCGAATGCCCAATGCAGGCCGCTAGACTTTGGGTCCGGCTCGCGCTGCCCTGCTCTGTTACAAAGGCTTGCATAATATTTGATTAAACGCGCGTTTGCGGTTTGTTAGGAAAGGTTAAGAGGTATATCGGGAGGGCTAGTGGGGGTAGCGCTGTAAATCCGTAGTTATAACGGCCCCATTATCTGCGCCGCGGCGGCGCGCTACGACATAAAGACGATCATATTCGCTCGCTTCGACAATAGGGCTGCCGCCGTCCCCGCCCAGCGCGCTAGCAAGCTCGCCCGTTGTATTTGAATGGCCAACCACTAAAAACTCACCGTCTTTGCTCAAAAGATCACGCGCGAGAGCGCCCAGATCGCGGCCGTCATAGATAACAAGAGGGATGTTTTTTTGCGACAAAACATCAGCCGCTGTCTCGCGTGTGCGGCGCGTATCGGTACTATAGACCGCGGCAAGCGGGACCGCCTTTAACCGTTCGGCAAGTGCCGCCGCGCGGGCATAACCTTGGGGAGTAAGGGCGGGGTCTGGCCCCGTCAGCTCTTTTTCCGCATGACGTACAAGATAATAGGTCGCAGCAAACGAAGATATACTCTCCGGCGAGGTTTCCTTCCCAGCGGGTGCCTCTGCGCTTTGGCACGCCATTAGGCCCGCTGCGGCAATACCTGCAAGGATAATCCGCGCGGGGCGCCGCCCCTTAAGACGGATCATGAGGAGCCGTCTTTATCAGTGTTTTTATTCGGCGGCTTGCGGTTTTTAAAAAAATAGTCCAGCCCCACAATAGAGATCAATGTCATCAAAATCGCAAAAGGGGGATGCCGCAGGGCCAGCAAAATCATAACGCCAATGACAGCGCCGATAAGAAGGGCATAGGGATGGATACGCATAATCGACCTCGGTGTTTAGCGAACGGTTTATCAAAAGGACGCCTTTAGCCTGATGATAAACTAAAGATACATCAGGGTTTAAGTTCAACGTCCCAGTAAAGATAGTCAAGCCAGCTTTGATGTAAATAATTGGGCGGAAAGCGGCGGCCTTGATGCTGTAGTTGATGGGTTGTGGGCTGACGCGGCGCCGTGCGAGGTATCATACCTGCCTCTCGCGCGAGACGCCCGCCCTTTTTTAAATTACAGCGCGAACAGGCGGCGACAATATTTGTCCAGCTCGTAACCCCGCCAAGGCGGCGCGGCACAAGGTGGTCAAAGGTCAAATCTTCCCCGCTGCCGCAGTAAACACATTCAAATCCGTCGCGTAGAAACAAATTAAACCGCGTGAAGGCCGGCGCGCGGTTTTGCGGCACGTAATCTTTGAGCGCGACAACGCTTGGGAGCTTCATTTCAAAAGACGCCGAGCGGACGGATTGCTGATAACCGTCCACGACATTCACCCGCTCTAGGAAAACCGCTTTCACTGCATCCTGCCAAGACCACAGCGAGAGCGGGAAATATGATAAGGGCTGGTAATCCGCATTTAAAACAAGACAGGGGTAATTCCCTTGCGTTACAGGCTGCAAATCGCGAGGCAAGGCCGCCTGCCCCATTTCGGACGTAGACGCGATCACGCCCATGGCGCGCCCCCCACGTAAAGTTTCAATCCGGTTCGGGCCGGCACAATTCTATTTTCGGATATAGTTTGACTGAAAACGTAGCCTCTTAGTTCTTGATTTCGCCTTAGCTAACCAGAACAGCGCCTCTATGACAAGGCAGGAATTTCAGCGCAAAGCTGCGCGGGGCGCATCGGCGCACGCAAAACTGAGATTAGCCCTCGCCAGATTCGAGCGGGCAGGTCATGATAGGATATGCGATTCGCACGGCCCATAGACATTAAATGCCCCAATTACGGGCGATCCCTCCGGTCTATCTTGGAGGCTGCGGTGGTCTGCACGGCAGCAACACTCCTCCTTGAGAGTGCAGCCTTGGCCCAAACCTCCGTTATCACGCCAAGGCAGCAGACCCCAAAAGCCTCGCCTGCCGCAAATTTGTCGGGCGTTCCCAAATTCCCTCGCGCCAAGCTTGGGGCCGCGCCGCAATCTGTCGCCGCATCTGGCAAGGCCGAAAATCTTACCTCAAGCCTGCGCCGGCGCACAAAGGGCAGCCGCGACCGCGCCGCTGTGCCAGACGGGCTTTATTTGAAACGCGCAGCCTCAGGGCTGGGCGAGATAACGGCTCTGACCTCTGATAATGAGGGGCAACTCTTTGCCCTGAATAAGGCCGGATCAATTTTTGTTCTTTATGACCGCGCGATGGACGGGCGTATGGATACGCAGCGCGTATTAACCGCTGGGCTTGACGCGCCAAGCGGCCTCGCGTTTGCGGGCGGCTTTCTTTATGTCGCAGACCAGAGCGCTATCTGGCAGATCGATATAGCCAGCGGAGCGCGGAAAGTGTTCGTTCCCCTTACCAATATAAAGGCAGGCCCGCAGCGCCCGCTTATCTATTATCAAAACAAGCTGGTTTTGGGCCTGAGCGACCAAGAGATCGCGGGAGCTGCCGGAAAATCGAAAGTTCTTTCAATTGATATGGGAACTCGGCGCGCCAATCTGCTGACTGAAATACCGGGCGCGCCGCTACGGGCGCTCTCTATTGGCGGGGGGCAAATATGGGCCGCTGCTGGGGAAAATCTTTGGCCGCTTGGGGTGCAAAATGCGAAGGGGTTTCAAACGCGTTACCCGCTTGAAACCGGCGCGCCGGCATTGGCCGTTTTGCTCCCCTCCAAGGAGATAGCCTATCCGCCAGATTGGCCCGCCGCCCTGCGTGAGCACATCATCGCGGTGCAGGGTCCGGCCGGCCGGCCGAGTGCGGCGTCCAGCGGCGGCAATAATGTCGTCAGCTTGCCGACTCTTTTTGGCGCGCCGGGTCCCGAACTCCTTCAGCTTGTGGGAGGATTTACAGGTAAAAGCGGGCAAAGCGCATGGGCAGCCCCCTCGGCTATCTTAATGGAGCCGCGCGGGCTTTTCATTGCCGACCGTCTGGGCGGCAGCCTTTATCGCCTGAGCGCAGATAATCGCCCAGTGCCTCGGGCAAAAAAGCCTCTCCTGCCGCCCATCCCCGCGCCGGTAAAACAAAAGCCGTCGCGCGCGCCCAATGATACGCCGGCCATGGCCGGTAGCTCTCTTCTTGAAGCCAGCCATCTTGAGACGGCCAGCACACTTAGCGCCGGCTCGCTATTGAAAAAGAGACATGAAGAAAAAGAACAAAGTAAAGCGGAGGAAAAAAAGCGGGCCGAAGCAGAAAAGCTTGAGGCCAAAGCTGAGGCGCGCGAGGCGCGGGAGCGCCAGCGCAAAGAGTCAATTGCGCGTCTTTTGAAGAAAAATCACGCCGCAAGCGGAAACTAGCGCCGCTAATTTTTGACTAATTTCCCGAGGGCGGCGGAACATATTCCGAACTTGCCGGATCCACATTCGGATCGTATTCCCGGCTCGGGGTTTCAATGTCTTCGATAATCACAGAATCGGAAATCAGCAAATCGCGTGTGCGCAGCGTTTTGCGTTTTTGATTAAGCTCTCGCAGCGTATTGAAAAGCTCACGCGAAATCCTCTGATCCCCAGTTGCGCTTTGAACGCGCGCCGTGGCAATGCGTTCCCGTTCCCCGCCGACAAGATCAGCCACAACCTCATCATAGCTGTCTATTTTCATGGGCTTTCCGCTACGGATTTCGGCCTGTACCTCTTCGCGCGCATGGCGGAGCAAGTGCGCCTCCAGATCGGCTTCGAAATTGGGGAAATAAAAGGCTTTGGCCTCGTCATAGACACGCGAGACATTACGCGTCTTTGAGCCTTCATTAAAGCCGCGAAGGGCATTGACAAACTCTGCGCCGGTTTCTGCGAGTGCTCTGCCTAAATTATCTGCTGTAAAGGCATAATCACGCAGCGCTGGGGACCCTATATCTCCGCGAAAGAAACCATATATCACATTTGGATTTGGCCAATTAGGATAGACAATCCGCTCCCGGATATCGCGCAGCGATAAAGGCGTGCCTTTTAGCGTGATAAGCTTGGCATCATCGACAGGGACGCCGCCCACCTTCATACGGCTTGGGCGCTTGACGGGGTAGTTTTGCGTGATCTGATCGATCATCACGATATTATGTAAATTGAACCAAAATGCCAATTGCTCATTGCGGGACAGTCTAACGATATCAATCTCATTGCCTATACGTTCCAAATCAAGGCGATATTCATGAATTGCGCCCTTATACTCGTCATTGAGAAGCGAGAAACTTATGCGGCTCCCCTCCAGCCGATATGGGCTCGTATGGCCGGTGCGAAAGCGCGAACCCACGGTTAAGTCAGGTTTACCCATGTAACGCCGCGTAGACTGCCCAAGGGGCAAAACCGAATAATTCAGCGCATCATTATAAATGCTATAGTCAAGTCGCGTACGCAGACTTTGGGGCTGCGGGGCAAAGGCCGCAATTGGCCGTGCCGAGCCCTCAAGTCCGGCGGTGCCAACGGCGTTAATCTGGCCGAGCTGCGCGATTTTTACAGGCGTACCTTGCGCGCTTGCGGGCGCGGCAGCCAAACACGTAAAGGCGGCTACACAAAAACCCAGTGTTTTTAATCCGGTGGTCATTTTAAAACCTTTTCGTTCAACGTGCGTTAGGCGTGTCCATAGCACAGGCCTTATCGTTTTTCAATAAATAATTAGCCGGAGGTTTGACTGGCCTCAAGAGCGTCCGATAGGCGTTTGAGCCGAAGCTTTATACGCGGCCCTTCTAGGGCGGCGGCGGGGCTGGCGGCGGTCAGCACCGCTTGTGAACCTTGCAGGGAAAGCGAGAGCTGCCCCAGTAATTTTTCGGACCTCCCTGAGGCAACAATAGCCAAACGTATGGCAAGGCCGTAAATCAGGGCTGCACGGCGCTGGGTGGGCGTAAGTAAAAGCGCCGCCGCGTCGGCATTTGGCACAGGTCTCTTGCCCGTAAAGGAACGGAATAATATGAGCGCGAGATAGACCCGCTCCGCATGGTCCAACCCGCCCAGCGGCGCATGCAGCACAGTTTCAAAGATCATATCCGCGCGGTGATCAGGATGCAGGCCCCGCCCTATCCCCGCCAGCGCGCAAGCCGCGCGGCGCAGGCGGCCTTCGGCTGCCGCTGGGAAGGCGGATGGGAAACGTTCACTGGCCGGCGCTAAGAAATCATATAATGGCCCCGCAAACCCAGCCCCGCCATGAAGATTACCTGCCGCCAAATCACGGCATCCATCAAGTAGCGCATCACGCTGTCTTTGCAGGGCTGGCAACGCATTATAAATCATCCCCTCGCGCAGCCCTGTGCGCGAGACAATAATGCGGCTTGGGGAAAGCCAGCTAATAAGTTCTGATAACAGCAGCGCGCCATAAGGCAAAGTCTCTGCACGGCGCAGCGAAATATCAGGCCAGCCAACCACAGTCTCGCGCCCCTCACCTGCGGCCCAGTTGGCAAAATCCAACGCGGCCCCGGGCGGCATTTCATAGCTCTGCACAATGGGTAAAGGATAGGCGGTCTTTTGCTGGCTGATGCGGGCGAGGTTACGCCAAGCGCCCCCAATCAAATAGAGCGGCGTCCCGATGGCCCTCGGCGCGGCGCCCGCGCGCAAGGCCGAGCTAATCCTCTCGCGCAGTCTTTCTGGTGCATAGCGCCCGCTTGAAAGCAAGGCCCCGTCCATAGAAAACGGCCCCAGCGGGAATGTCGACCCAGCCTTTGGCTGCCCTTTATCAATAGAGATCAGCTCGAGGCTGGCCCCGCCCAAATCCGCCGCCAAGCCGCTTGCGCGCGGCATAGAGGCGATCAAGCCTAGCGCGGACAGGCGGGCTTCTTCTGCGCCGCTGATGGGGGAAATATCAAAGCCAGTCTCGGCTTTTACGCGCGCGGCAAATTCGGGAGCATCCTTTGCGTCGCGCATGGCCGCCGTTGCCGCAATCAGGACATCTTCCGTGCCTTGCGCGCGGCAAATAAGTGAAAATCGGCGAAGCGCCTCTAGCGTCTGCGTGCAGCCATCAGGCGATAGTTTTTGCGTGCGCGCAAGATCGCGGCCAAGACCCGCATGAATTTTTTCAGAATAAATGGCAGAAAAAGCCCGTCCATAAACATCATAGATGACGAGGCGTACGGAATTAGAGCCAATATCCAATACGCCGTAACGGCGCTTTGGCGGGGCCTCATATGTCGCGCCGGCAGGGGTCATTCATTAGCCGCTGCCGCGGGAGGCATTTTTGGCAAGTCCTGCCGCGGGGTTTTAGGCAGCGTATTTTTGCCCTTGGCGTTCGGTATATTGAGTCTTTGCGGGGCGGAATATTTCAAGCTCTTCCCCCGGCCTGATAAGGACGGATTTTCCATGAAATATTGATGCGCCGAAAATGGCGTTTTGCCCTGCGGAGTCCGGCGAATATATTTGCCAGTGGGGCGCAAATCCCAACTATTGAGTTCGTCATTGAGGTTTGCGATCATAATCTGGTTCATCACCTGATCGCGCACCGTCGGTGCCTCCACGGCGACAAGCGTCTCCACGCGCCGGTTCAGATTACGCGGCATCCAATCGGCGGAACTAAAGTATATTTTGGCGCGGGCATTCGGCAGCGCGCGGCCATTCCCAAAGCACATAATTCGCGAGTGTTCCAAAAACCTTCCAACAATCGACTTTACCCTGATATTATCGGACAATCCCGGCACCCCTGGCCGCAAGCAGCAAATGCCGCGTATAATTAGATCAATCTGAACCCCAGCCGCCGAGGCGCTATAAAGCTTTTCGATCATATCCGTATCCACCAGCGCATTCATCTTGGCCCAAATGGCTCCCTGCCCGCCGGACATGGCCGTTTTTATTTCATGATCGATTAACGCATACAGAGTCTCGCGCAGATTAATCGGCGCAATAGAGAGTTTCTTGAGCCCTGATGGCTTTGAATAGGAGGTTACATAATTAAAAAGCTTGCCGACATCTGCCCCCATAACAGGGTCGGCTGTAAACAAAGCCAAATCTGTGTAAATTTTGGCATTTATCTGATGGTAATTGCCGGTGCCCAAATGCGTGTAACTTCGAAAGCGTTTGCCCTCTTTACGGATAACCAGTGAGACTTTGGCGTGGGTTTTAAAATCCATAAACCCGTAAACCACATGCACGCCGGCCCGCTCCAAATCGCGTGCCCAGCGCATATTGCTTTCTTCGTCGAAACGGGCCTTTAATTCTACGAGAGCCGTGACGGTTTTCCCCCGCTCGGCTGCCTCAATCAAGGCTTTGACAATCGGGCTATTGTCGGAGGTGCGGTAAAGGGTTTGCTTGATCACAGCCACATTAGGGTCGGTAGCAGCTTGTTTTAGAAACTGTACTACCACGTCAAATTCTTCATAGGGGTGATGCACCAAAATATCCTTGGCAGCGATAGCGGCGAAGCAATCTCCATCAAACTCGCGAATGCGTTCAGGAAAGCGCGGCTGAAAGGGCGGAAATAAAAGCGATGGGTCGCGGCCATCAATGAGTTCTTCAAGGTCTGCCATGCCCACAACGGAACCTGTTTCGATAACGGCCTCGTCCCAACACTCAAAGCTATCAATCAGAAAGTCCTTGAGTTCAGCCGGCATATCGGCATGCACTTCAAGACGAATGGCTCTCCCACGCCGGCGTTTTTTCATCAGGAATTCAAAATGGGAAACAAGGTCTTCGGCCTCTTCATCCACCGCGATATCGCTATCGCGTGTCACTCGAAATTCCCCGCAATTATCGATCACGGCATCGGGAAATAGCGAGGCCGCATAGTGGGTCAGCACGTCTTCGATCATCACAACGACTTTGCGTTTCTTGCGCTTGGAAAGCGTTATGAATCTCGGTACATGCGCCGGCACAGGAATAAGAGCGTTCATTCGCTTTGCGCCGCCCCTTCGGCGCAGGCATAGCGCCATGCCAAATCCAAGGTTCGGGATAAACGGAAAGGGATGGGCCGGATCAACCGCCAGCGGTGAGAGGAGCGGCAAGATACTCGCCTTGTAAATACCTTCGAGGGCGCGGGCTTCTTCAGGGCTAAGGTCCGCCACCGCTTTGACCGTCAGGCCCGAGGTCTCGAGCTGAGTTCTTATGTCGGCCCAGCAAGCACTTTGCTTTGCAAAAATTTTGCGCGCACGTTTATCAATTTTTGAAAGCTGCTTTAGCGAAGAGAACCCATCAAGGCTTTCAGTGCTGAGTCCCGCTAAGACCTGCGTGCGAAGGCCCGCAACCCGCACCATGTAAAACTCGTCAAGATTGCGGGCGGAAATCGATAAAAAACGCAAACGTTCCATCAGCGCCAGATCAGGGTTTTGCGCCTCCTCGAGCACGCGCGAATTGAAAAACAGCCACGAAAGCTCGCGGTTAAAATAGCGGCGCGAGGAGGTCTCTTTCATAATATCGCCTGCGTTATCCTAAGTGTTTCTGCGTTTATCGTCTGATTTACGTACTCAAGATGTCTATATCACGCCGATACGAATGTGGACACCAAGCACGGCATGCCCTCTTATTTGCAAAGCACATTGTGTCATCTGGCCGCGGCCGCAGGGCCCAAAGGGCAGGCTAGGCCGCAGCCGCCGCCGCAGATTGCGTGATCAGTATATAAAGACTTTGCGCGTCTGGGGCTGTACGCAGGCGCTCCCGCGTTTCCTCACGGCGAAGGCGGCGGGAGAATTGCGCCAAGGCCCGCAAATGCGCCCCGCCTGCATCTGACGGCGCCACTAACAAAACCGCCAGATCAACCGGGACATCATCCACAGCCTCATAATCTATTGCCTCGTCAAGGCGCGCGAAGACGGCATAGACACGATCAAGCCCGTCGATCCGCGCATGCGGCAATGCCACACCCTGTCCGACGCCCGTCGAGCCGAGACGCTCGCGCTCAAGTGAAGCCTGAACAATATCACGGGCGCTGACGCCGCTATCTTTGAAGACGGGCAAATTTTCCAGCTTTTCAGCCATGAGCTGAAGTAATTGCTTCTTACTACTTGCGTGCGCATTCGGCATTACGCCGTCGACGTTAAAATGAATATCACGTGTCATGCAGACTAGTCTTTTACTGTGGGGTAGCCCTGCTGCAAAATAGCAGCGAAGGTTGCTCATCCCAAATTCCAGCGCCTCTTAAACGGATTAGGCCTTGGGGTCAATCCACCCAATATTGCCATCTGGCCGCTTAAAAACGATATTAATTCGCCCGTGTTTTACATTATTAAAAACTACCACGCCATTATCGGCCAATCCTAATTCCAAGGCTGCCATACCCGGCGTCATCGTCCGCAAAGGCTGGCTCGCCTCGGAGATAATCATTGGCTCTTGCGGCGGGGCGGAGCCTGCGTTCTCATCGTCATCAAGATCACTATCATCAACAGGATTTTTCATAATGAACATATTAAAGGCTTCCGCCTTGGCAGCTGTTTTGACATCTGGGTGGTGATCTTTCAGTCGGCGCTTATAGCGCCGCAGGCGTTTTTCCATATGCTCCAGCGCTTCATCGGTCGCCCCGTAGGCTTCGGCCGCATTTCCTGTAGCTTCCATGGTTGCGCCGCTGGGCAGATGTACAGAGCAAACTGTCCTAAATCCAGAGCCCTCCCGCGAGACAGAGACATGGGCCTCCCCCTCTCTGTGTATATATTTGTCAATCATCTCGTCGAAACGTTCATTTATTCTGGCATGTAGCGCGGGTGAAACATCGATATTTTTAGAGACGATTTGGATTTGCATATAAACTCACTTTCTTGGCTGTTCTCCATCCTACCATAGATTTAGGGATTTAGCAGAGAAATTTCACGAAAATCTGCCCTTACCCCCAATTTTTTTGTTTAAAAACAAAGAGAAAGGTTAATTTGTATTAACCATAATGGCCATTTTTTAAGGCCGGGAACATTTTCTGGAAAGGAACGTTTAACCATAATGCAAAGCGTGATTGGAGACGACTGTGAATTTTGAAAACGCCCATATGATCAATTTTGATTTAAATGCACCGCACCGCCTTGGCCAGGCCAAAGGTCAAACCCCGCGCAGCGCAGCGCATGCCCGCGCAGAGCTTCATAGGTTTCGCGCGCCCCTTCCCAAAATTCTAAAGGGAGACTATCAGCGCGCCGTCAAAGACATGCAAACCTCACTTTGCCGCCAAGGCTTAATCACGCCTTTGATTGTCAGCCGTACGCCTGCGGCCCAAGCGGGCAGCCTGAGGCCTAAACGAAAGCTGATTGTGATGGATGGCCATAAGCGGCTAATCGCGCTGCGCAGGCTCGCCTTTGAGGGACGCCTACCCGCCAGTCTGATGACCGTGCCTTATATTTTTGCAAATTCAGCAGCCATCGCGCGCGAAATGCCATGCCTTCAGGGTCATAAGGCTCAGCTCGCAGAAACGATAGCCGCCTAGCGTCAAATTAGGCCCGAGAGCGGCTAGGGCGCCCCATAGTCGGGTTCATGCTGCCACGCGCGAATTCGGGCGCGGGCCTTGTCGGCGCTGGAGAGATCAATTTCTGCGATGATGATAGCCGGCGAGTCTGTTTCAGATGCGGCCAGCACCTCACCCCACGGTCCAATAATCAAACTATGGCCATATGTTTTACGGCCGTCCGCATGCTCTCCGCCCTGCGCAGGGGCGAGGACAAAACTGCCAGTCTCTATCGCGCGCGCGCGCAAGAGCGTCTCCCAATGCGCCTGCCCTGTGGGGCGGGTGAAAGCAGCGGGCACGGTCATAATATGCGCGCCGGCTTGGGCATAGCGGCGGTACAACCCGGCAAAGCGTAGATCATAACAGATGGACAGCCCCAGCACGGCTTCGCCCGCTTGCGCCGTGACGGCTTTGCTACCGCGGTCATACACGCGGCTCTCGGTCCAGCTTTCAGTGTCCGAAACCTGCGCGTCAAACAAGTGTATCTTGTCATACACCGCGAGAATTTCCCCTGTTGGTCCGAAAAGAAAGCTCCGGTTCACGGCGCGCTGGGGCGCAGATAAAATTGCCAGCGACCCAATCAAGAGATGCACCTTAAGCTCGGCGGCAAGGCGGGCGTAAAACTGTACGCCTTTATCGGCGTCTTGGGAGGCAATAGCCGCGAAAAGCGCCGCAGAATCGCGCTGCAATAAATGTGTCATTTCGGGCGTGGCAATCAGGCTTGCACCCGCGCTCGCTGCGCGCCGGATAAGGGCCTCGCTCTCGCGAAGATTTTCGGAAACATCAATGCCGGAGCAAAGCTGGACGGCCGCGATTTTCATTAAGCTGCTAAAAGCCGGTCGAGTTCCCCGCGCGCCTCCAGGGCCATGAGATCGTCACAGCCTCCAATATGCCGGCCATCGATAAAGATTTGCGGAAATGTGTTACGGCCCGAACGCTTATTCATCTCGCGCCGCTTCTCTGCGTTGATAAAGGCATTCGTTTCCTCAAAAGCCGCTGACTTCTTGTTCAGAAGCGCTTTCGCCCGAATACAATAAGGGCACATGGGTTTGGTATATATTTCAACTTTGGCCATCACAGCCTCCTCTCTGCCCTTACTCACTGCCCCTTATTTGGGGATAACCGCCGGTTTAACAACCCGCGCGAGCACTAAGCCGTCAACTTTTCTCGCGCCCGCTCGCTTGAGGCAGCGCGCACAGGCTTCAAGCGTAGCGCCCGTTGTCATCACGTCGTCTATAAGAATTATATGCCGCGCGCCAAAATCAACTTTTTGGGAAACATCAAAGGCCCCCTGCACATTTCGCCGCCGGCCCGCACTGGTTTTTCCGCCTTGCGACTCCGTTTTACGCCGCCGCAACAACCCGTTTGTCTCAAGCGGAACACCGCAGCGCGCGGAGAGGGCCGCCGCAAGCAAGGCAGATTGGTTGTAGCGCCGCTTAATGAGCCGAGAGGCGTGCAGCGGCACGGGCACAAGCAAGTCGGCCGCGCTCAGTAGGTTTCGCCCCGCCCGCTGCATCTGCCCTGCAAACATGGAAAGACCTTCGGTTTCCCCGCCGTGCTTAAAGCGTAGAACCAGCCCGCGGCTCGCGGCGTCATAGGCAAATGCGGCGCGAATTTGGTGCAAAGTCAATGGCCGCGCCGTGCAACGCCCGCAAAGCGTCTTTGGCCCCTCATCAAAGGCAAAAGGAAATCCGCATCGATAGCAACAAGGCTCATCAAGAAATGAAACATCCGCCCAGCTTGCCCCGCTTGCATCTTCCCCCCTGTCTGGGACAAGGCCTGCATCATACCGGCCGGGCCGAAAGAGCGGCTGGCGCGGCAATATCACATCAATCGCCCCTCTCGACAAGGCCGTGAGCCTGCGCATTTGAAATGAGCCTTTTATTTTTCTCATATCTACGCCATATCCCAGCCGTGACCACAGCTCCACACATATTTGACAACGCCGCGCGCCGCCGCGCCCGCGCCCGCGCGCGCCGGCGCACGCAAAGAACAGGTCCAGCATTTTTTACCCAAAGGTGCGCCGAGGACACTGCGGAGCGGCTGCGTGATATTTCACGCTGTTTTGAAAAGGCACTGATCATTGCACCCGCTGGGTTTTGGCCAGAGGTGGTTCGCCGCCTCCCAAAGGATAAAATCCCCTTGTCGGTGAACTTTTGTTATGATGGTCCGCAAGATCACGGCGATGCCCAAATCAGCGGCGGCGCTCTGCAGGCGGCTGATGATGCTTTGCCTTTCGACGCCGATAGCTTTGATCTGGTGATCTCGATCTTGAGCCTGCATAGCGTGAACGATCTCCCAGGGGCCTTAATGAATATCAGCCATATCCTGCGCAGCGATGGCCTGATGCTCGCCGCTCTTTTTGGCGGGGAGACATTGGCGCAGCTGCGGCGCGGGCTTTATGAGGTTGAGGCCGCCCATAATGGCGGGATCAGCCCGCATATTGCGCCCATGATAGATTTTCAGCAGGCCGCGTGCTTGTTACAGCGCGCCGGATTTGCCTTGCCAGTTGTCGATAGTGACCGCATGACACTGAGTTATGGGGCGCTTGGCAAGCTTTTGTCGGACTTACGTGACCAAGGGGAGAGCAATATACTCGTAAGCCGCAATAAAACTGCACTTTTGCAGAGCATTTATCACGCGCTAGACAGCCACTTAAAGCACGCCTACGCAGCCAGCAAGACCCGCTTTCAGATGAGTTTTGAAATTTTGTGGATGACGGGCTGGTCCCCGCATGAGCGCCAACAAAAGCCCTTAAAACCGGGAAGCGCGAAAATGTCCCTGGCAGACGCGCTTGGTACGCGCGAGATAAAGCTGGGGGCGCAAGAGGTGAAGCCGGACTAAAATTCGGCCTGTACTTTGTCTGTCATATTATTCCAGGCAGAATCAGTACTGCCGGACAAAGCGCTTGCCCCGCCAATCAGGCCCATACCAATCAAGGCTGCAATAAGCCCGTATTCAATTGCAGTTGCGCCCGATTCATCGCCAGCGTAGTTCTGTACTAACATCTTAAAGTGTTTCATTCGAGCCTCGAGCCTTATGTTCAAACCTGCGTCCTCGCGGCAGCCGGTCTCTGATTTCTTGCGCCAGCGGAAAATCCGCGGGTACGAGATTTAATTTTAGCAATTCATCCGGAAAAACCCACCGTATGCGCTGCTTCTCCAGCGGTTTGACAAAGCCATCCCACTGTCTGCACAGATACAAAGGCATCAGAAGATGAAAGTCGCCATAATCATGCGAAACAAAAGAGAAAGCTTGTAAGCAGCGCTCACACGGCTCAATTCCCAATTCCTCTCGCAATTCCCTAACGATCGCGTCTTCAGGCCTTTCACCTGCCTCAAGTTTGCCTCCCGGAAATTCCCATAGTCCAGAAAATGGCTTACCCTCGGGGCGCTGACTCATCAAAATTCTGCCATCAGCATCAATTAATGCGCAGGCTGCAACAAGTAGCACCATAAGAGAACCTATCCGTTAATCGTTTAATTTGGTTGAACTTTTATAGTTAATTAGCTGCGGTAATCCGCATTTATATCTATATATGTGTGGGTTAAATCGCAGGTATAAACACGCGCCTGACCGCTTCCTATGCCGATATCAACCCCAAGGACCAGCTCAGCGCGCTTCATATAGCTTGCTCCGTCATCTTCATTGTAACTTTTGGAGACAAATCCGTTTTCGGCGACAAGGTGATCGCCAAAACGGATAGAGAGGCTATCGCGGCTGGCGGGCTCTCCGCATTTACCGACCGCCATGACAATGCGCCCCCAATTGGCATCCTCCCCCGCAATCGCGGTTTTCACGAGCGGAGAATTTGCGAGCGAGAGGCCGATTTTATGCGCGCTCTCATCGGACTGAGCCCCGGTGACATGGATTTCGATAAATTTGCTCGCGCCTTCCCCATCGCGCACAATCTGAAGGGCAAGATCAAGCAGCACCTCGTGAAGCTTCGCCTTAAAGTCTTTCAGCCTTGGATCTTTGGCAGAGGTAATCTCTGGTGTATCACCCGCCCCGCTCGCGAGCAGAAGCAGCGTGTCAGAGGTCGACATATCGCTATCCACCGTGATCGCGTTGAAGGTTGTTTTGACGTGCTCATCCAAAATATCTTGCAAAACATCTGCCGGCAAACTTGCGTCCGTTGCCACATAGGCCAGCATAGTCGCCATATCCGGCGCAATCATCCCAGACCCTTTGGCAATGCCGTTAATCTGCACAGTTACGCCCCCGATCTCCGAAGTCGCACAGGCGCCTTTGGGATATGTGTCTGTGGTCATAATCGCCTTTGCTGCCTCCGCCCAGCCGCCCGCATGCATGCGGCTTTGCATATTTGTGAACTGCGCGGTAACTTTTGCCGCCTCTAGTGGTTCGCCGATTACGCCTGTCGAGGCGATCTGGACGCGGTTGGCACTCCCGCCAAATTGCTTGGCCGCGCCTTGGGCCGTTTCAAGCACAGCCTGCGCGCCTGCCGCGCCCGTAAACACATTTGCTGTACCCGAGTTAACAACAACAAGCTGCACATCGTCTTTGTCCTTAACCGCTGAAACAAGAGCTTTGCGCGACCAGCTAATCGGCGCGCCAGGCATCATATTTTTTGTGTAAACCCCGGCAATGGTCGTGCCTTTTTGCCCGCGCAGCACCCAAAGATCCGTGCGCCCTTTATAGCGGATACCGGCTTCGGCCGTGGCCATGTCAAAGCCAGAAATTGCCGGCATATCGGGAAATGCCTTAGGTGCAAGGGGGGATAATTTATACTTACTCATCGGTGATGTCCTCTTGAGGGGCCTGCCCGGAATCGGGCCCGTTGTCCGTCTGCGCGCCCGTCCTTTCTACTTGCGGGCTCGCATGGTGTAAGCCATCATTTTCCTGCGCCTGTTGGGGCAGGAGACGCTCTATGTTCGCCTGTTCACGCAAGGAGCGCATCAAATTTTCGATTTCGCTATACGTCATATAATTTAGTAATTGCCCACGCGCCTCCTCAAAACTAATCGCCTCCGCTTTTCGCCGGTCCAGCACCTCCAATATATGCCAGCCAAAGGTGGTTTGAAACGGAGCCGAACGCGTACCAGTTTCCGTGGAAAATGCCACTTTAGCAAATTCCGGCGCGAAGCTGTCTCGGGTAAAATAACTCAAGTCCCCTCCCAGTTCTGCCGTGGCTTTATCCAATGAAATATCCTTGGCCAATTTTGCAAACGCTTCGCCTGCCTCTAGTTTGGCTGACACGGCTTTGATTTCTGCCTCGGTTTTTACCAAAATATGCCGGGCACGGACTTCATCAAGCCCGCCGCGAAGTCCGGCTTGGGCCTCATACATTTGTCTCAGGCTTGTCTCATTAACTGTCTCGGCGAGGTGAAGTTCGACAAGGCGCGAGGAGACAATGCGTTCGCGCGAGATAGCCAGGCGGCGGCGAAGCATTTCTTCATCTTCCAACCCCCTTTTTTGGGCGGCAAGGGCAAGCAGGCGCTGATCGATCAATTCTTCCAAAATTTCGGCAAAAAGCGGGTCCTGCGGGCTCAAGCTAGCGCCGGGGTCCAGCCGCTGCTGTGCTTTGGCAGCGTGCTCTACATCAACCGCATATAGCTTTGAACCGTTCACGATAGCCGCAGGCGGCTCCCCGGAAAGCGCGCCGAGCGCATCAAAAGCCCCTGCCTGAGATCCCGCCTTGCCTTCACCGGGCTCCGCTATACAGCCGCTCACGCCAGCGCCTAAGGAAAATAGGAGCAAAAGCGGCAAAATACCCCTAAAAGAGCCGCCGAGCTGAGCTGTGATTGATATAGGTCGCATTTGCCGGTCCTATGTTGCAAAACCCGCCAAAACTTTGGTTTGAAAGCGGCGCCTTCATTGACTTAAGCCATTGGCGTCCTTAAGTCGACAAAAAGCATTCGTGTAACTGTGTTTGGCGGCGCGCCGCCGGACGACAGCCTGCATGCAAGAGGAGTTCCCGATGTTAGGCATCTTCAAAAAGGTTTTCGGTACGGAGAATGACCGGAAGCTGAAAAAGCTACGTCCGCTGGTCGCGAAGATTAATGGTTTGGAGCCGGAGTTTATGTCGCTGAGCGATGATCAACTTCGCGCAAAAACAGATGAATTTCGCACACGGCTTGAAAAAGGCGAGACACTGGATGATCTTTTGCCCGAAGCTTTTGCGACGGTACGCGAAGCGGCCAAGCGCACTCTGGGGCAGCGCCATTATGATGTACAGCTTATCGGCGGGATTACGCTCCACCGGGGCGAAATTGCGGAAATGCGTACGGGCGAAGGTAAAACACTCGTTTCGACACTGGCCGCCTATCTGAACGCGCTTAAGGGCGAAGGCGTGCATATCGTAACCGTGAATGATTACCTCGCCAAGCGGGACGCTGAATGGATGGGCCGCGTCTATAGCTTTTTGGGGCTGACAACTGAATGTATCAATAATTACGAAGCTTATGGCAATGCGCGAAAGGCAGCCTATGCTGCCGATATTACCTACGGCACAAACAATGAATTTGGCTTTGATTATCTGCGCGATAATATGAAATATTCCCTCGAGGAGATGGCGCAGCGACCCCATGCTTATGCCATCATTGATGAAATCGATTCGATTTTGATTGACGAGGCCAGAACGCCCTTAATCATATCGGGGCCAACGGATGACAAATCCGATTTTTATCAGCGCATTGATACAATCATCCCCCAGATCAATGAACACGGATATGAGGTTGACGAGAAAGCCCGCACGGCCACTTTTAACGAGGCCGGCAATGAGCAAATCGAAGGCATTTTGAGAGAGCTTGGCATGCTGGAGGGCGAGAGCCTGTATGACGTAGAAAATGTTACTGTTGTTCACCACATCAACCAAGCCCTAAAAGCTCACAAGCTTTATGTCAAAGATAAAGACTATATCGTAAAGGGCGGTGAGGTCGTCCTAATTGACGAGTTCACCGGGCGCATGATGGACGGGCGCCGCCTCTCCGAAGGTCTCCACCAAGCCATTGAAGCGCGCGAACAGGTCGAGATTAAGCCCGAAAATGTGACCCTAGCCTCAGTTACCTTGCAAAACTACTTTCGTATGTATGACAAGCTTTCGGGGATGACCGGTACGGCAGAAACCGAAGCGTCAGAATTTTTTGATATTTACAAACTTGATGTCCTTGTGATCCCCACCAATCGCCCGATTCAGCGTATTGATGATCAGGACGAAATTTACCGCACAGAGCGGGAGAAATTTAACATCATCGTAGATGAAATTATCGATTGCCAGAAACGCGGCCAACCTGTTTTGGTCGGTACAGTTTCGATTGAAAAATCAGAAGCCTTGGCCCAAGTCCTTGAAGGGCGCGGCATCCCCCACAAAGTTCTAAATGCCCGCTTCCACGAAGAAGAGGCTGCGATCGTTGCTCTTGCGGGTATGCCGGGCGCGGTGACAATCGCCACCAATATGGCGGGACGCGGCACCGATATCCAGCTTGGTGGGAATTTGGAAATGCGTCTTGAGCAGGAAGTCCCCGAAGGTGCAACTGATGCGCAGCGGGCGTCGATCGAGGAGAAAATCAAGGCCGAGATCGAGGTTTACCGTGAAGAAGCGCTTAAGGCCGGCGGGCTTTATGTTCTCGGAACGGAGCGCCATGAGAGCCGCCGCATTGATAACCAGCTACGCGGACGGACGGGACGCCAAGGCGATCCGGGCCGCTCTAAATTTTATCTTTCGACCGAAGATGATCTTATGCGTATTTTTGGCGGTGACCGCCTCAAAAATATGATGGGCAAGCTTGGCTGGGAAGAAGGCGAGAACCTGACCAACCGCTTCATGACCAAAGCTGTGGAACGCGCCCAAGTCCGCGTTGAGACCCGCAACTTTGATATTCGCAAGAACCTGCTAAAATATGATGATGTCATGAATGACCAGCGCAAAACCATTTTTGAACAGCGTATGGAGTTTTTACGCGATGATGACGTCTCAGATGTAATCGAGGATTTCCGCCATCAAGTCTGTGAAGATCTAATTGAGGTTCACGTTCCGAAAAAAGCCTATGCTGAACAATGGGACATTGAGGGGCTAGACAATAAAACCAAGCAGATGATGCGCATCTCTGTGCCCTTTGATGAATGGGCCAAAGAAGAAGGCATTGCCGATGAGGAAATGCTTGAGCGCCTGAAAAACAGCACGGACCTTATGTATAAAGAGCTAACCGCCGGTCTCGCGCCCGAAGACATGCAGCAAGCCGAAAAAGATATTCTCTTGCAAGTCATTGACCTGTCTTGGCGTGAGCATTTGCAGCAGCTCGATAACCTCAAATCGGTGATTGGCATGCGCGCCTATGGGCAGCGTGATCCCCTCAATGAATATAAGTCAGAAGCCTTCCAGCTCTTTGATAATCTTCTCACCGATCTGCGCGAAGGCGTGACCAAGGCTGTGACCAACCTGCTCATGCGCGTTGCCGAGCAGCGCCAAATGCAACACATGCAATCTCAACAAGCCGCACCGGCTCCCGGCCAAAACGTCCCCGCAAGAGGGCCGATGGATATGATGACGGGCGCGGGGACAGCTGCTATAAACAGCGGCGCGGCGGCGGCGCAAAGCGGCGGTTCTGAGATCGGACCCAATGACCTTATCGGCATAAGCCGCAACGCCCCCTGCCCCTGCGGATCAGGTAAAAAGGTCAAACAATGCCACGGTAAAATTTAGTCTTTACAAGCCGCCTTATTCATTCATAGCCCCTCACGGGCGCGCCGCTAAAACGGCAGAATGCTTCGCTTGCGCGTATAACTCGTATAGCCGACATTGGCCCCTAGGCGCGCGCCAACGCCTGTCCGCACCGGCGCAAGGGTAACGCCGTTCGCGCGCTGGTAATTAACCGCCATCCCCGCCACAAGAAAGGCACTGCCGTCAACGCCGGGAAAACGCTGATAAATATATTGTGGATCATCAAGCCCATAAACAAGGGTGAAAACTTTGGAGGCCTCTGCCCCCCAATCAAAGCCTATGGTCGGCCCTTGCCAATAAATTTTCTGAGAGCCGCCGTTTTTCATCCAGAGCGTCCCCTTGCCGTAACGCACGCCACCAATGATGGCCCCGCCGCCCTCCTCGCCAGTGATATAAGCGGTGGGCCGACCTGATTTCTTAAAAAGGCGCTCAATAGTTGTCGCCGCGGATTCTGATGTGACGCCCAGATGAGTCGAGATACCGGCGATTAGTTCATTCTCGCTATAGGTCTCAAGCTGGGGGGCGCGGTTAACGTTTTGATCTGCCCGTTTGGTTGGGTTATTCTCTGTTGTCGCGCAGGCCGGAAGCGTCAGCGCGCTTGCCCCTAAACCCAGCATCGCCGCGCGGCGGTTAAACATCTGTGACTCGCTTCGTTTATCCATGGTCGTCTTCCTCTGCTCCCCAGCCGCAGGCCGCAAAATCGCAGCCTCATGATTCCCGCCCGACTGTGCAAAATTAGGGTTAACAAATGACAAAACAATAGAGGCCTGCGGGCGGTGATTGCATTAATTCTTCCTCATATACTGCACATTTTCACATTTTTGTGCTATCTTTGTTCTTTTATTCTCCTGCTTTCTTGTCGCGGACCAGAAATTATGAAACAGTCAGCTATGGATCCTGTTTTTTCATATCAAGGCATATCCCTCACCCTCATAGAGCTTTGCCTCTGGCTGGCGCTATGCTTACTTGCGATATTATTAACTTTACTGGCGGCGCGTGCCGGGCACCGCAATGAGCTTGCCCGCCAAATGGGGCTCGCGGATGCGGTGAAAAGCCAAATTTCCGATATGGCGGAAAAACAATCGGCCCTGCAAGGCCGGCTGTCTCAATTTGCAGATGACAGCGCGCAGAGAGACGCGCTCTTTCGCGAAAGCCTCGATAACCGCCTTTCTCAAGTCTCCGAGAAAGTCGGAGAGTCGATTGTGAAAACGCAAGAGAGAAACTCGGAAAACCTCAAACAACTTCATGAACGCCTTGCCCTGATTGATCGCGCGCAAAAGAATATCGAGACCCTATCAGGCGAAGTATCGGGCCTGCAAAATATTCTTTCCAACAAACAGTCACGCGGCGCGTTTGGCGAAAAACAGATGCAGGACCTCATTAGCAATTATCTCCCCCCCAATGGCTATAGCTTTCAAGCCACGCTCTCGAATGGAAAGCGCGTGGACGCCCTCATCCACCTCCCCAAAGGGCAAGGCGATGTGGCCATTGACAGCAAGTTTCCCATGGAGGCATGGCGGCGCCTGACGGCCGCAGATAATACGCCCCAAGAGGGCCAAGCCTCGCGCGATTTTCGCCGCGATATGCTTCTTCACATTAAGGCCGTTTCTGAAAAATATCTGATTTTCGGGGAGACGCACGACATTGCGCTTTTATTTCTACCTTCAGAAGCCGTTTATGCCGAGCTTCACGCCAATTTTGCGGATGTGATTGAAAAAGGCTTCACGCAGAAAGTTATGATTGTCTCTCCGACAACTTTCATGGCAACGCTGCATACTATGCGCGCGGTCATGAAAGACGCCGCTATGCGCGAGCAGGCCCATATTATTCAGCGCGAGGTGGGCCTGATAGCCAAAGATGTATCCTTGCTGGATGAACGCGTCGCCAAGCTTCAAACCCATTTTGTCCAAAGCGGGGAGGACATTCGCAAAATTCGTATCTCAACGGAAAAGATTACCAAACGCGCGGATAAAATCGAAAGTCTTGATATGCAGGTCACCGATGAAGCCAGCTCCAATGTAGCGGATTTCAGCGCAGCCAAACCCGCTGCGATTAAGGGCAAAGCCTCATGAGTGCGCGCAGCGCGGTTTATTACGGCGGGCGGTTGTTTCGCAGCATCTCCAGCGAAGGTGCCTCCGACACAAGCGAAGAGACCGTATTCAAATATGAGCAAAAACGAAATCTTTTGATAGGGACATATTCAGGCGGAGGTATTAGCTTTGGCCAGCTTATTGGGCTTGTCGACATCGCGGGGCGCATTGATATGCGCTATCACCACCTAACGACGGACGGGGATTTAAAAACCGGCGTGTGCCTGTCTATTCCGGAATTTCTGGATGACGGCAAAATACGCCTGCACGAAAAATGGCGCTGGACATCGGGGGAAAGCGGCGAAGGACGCTCTATCCTCGAAGAGCTCTAGGTATGAGGGTCGCCGCTTTTACGCGTTATCTGGGCCAGCAAGAGCAATAGCAAAACAAACATTATGAGCGCGGCAACAAAGAGAAAATGCCCAATGCCGGGCACATTAATACCCAGCCAAGGCGAGAGATGAAAGATAATCGCGCCGCCGATAATCCCCAATCCCAAAAACGCGCCTAAAAACCGAACCCGCAGTTTTGGAATCAAAAGCATAATCGCTGCGATAATTTCGAGCCCGCCAGTCATCATGCGGACAAAGGGCTCAAACAAATCAATGCCGGAGCGCGCAGCAAGCCTTTCAAAAACAATATTCTCCGCGCCGAATTTTTGCACGCCAAAGAAGATAAACCCCAGCGCCAGTAAAATGGATAAAATATTTACGCGAATAGTTTGGGACATAGTCTATCTCTTTGCTCTCAGCCCTATACCGGCCTATTTTAGTCGCTCGCCCCCGAACCCTGACGCCTATGTTCTTTCAGGTGAGCGCCCAAGTCAATCAGGGTTTTAAGCGTCACCAGCAAAACAAGCGCAAGCATGGGCGTTTGAAACCGGGCCATGAGCCCTCCCGCGATGAGAATTACAAAATGCATCACCAATACCCGCTTATAAGGGACCGACATTTGTTGCTGGGGCGTGCGCGCTAGATATTCTTTCTTGCCAAAAAAATTATAAAACATGGAAAATATATGGCTGGCGGCAAATGACGCTGCGGCCCATAAAAGGCCCGCTTGCATGAAGGCTTCTACGCCGAACTTTCTACGGCCCACCGCGTCTATATCGATCTGCGAAAGCTGTTGTGCGGGGTCTGCCGATTGCAGATTTTGCAAGGCTTCCAGACCGCCAAAGAGATTGAAAACGATCAGCCCATGCGCATAGGAAAAAGCACCAAAATGCACGCAGAAGAAAACCGCAGTATAAACCGCGCCCAATATTCCAATCACGCCAGACACATTCGGGTTTCGGCAAGCAAGAATTTTGGGGACGTTTAAAATCCCGATTACAACGGACTCAAGCCAATATAAGATTAGCAAGGCATAAGCGCTCCAGCCAAATAGGAAAACGCCGATTAATGGCACAAGGTTCGCGGCGACCAAGGCCAGAAGAGAAAAACTATACCGCTGCGGGAGGTTTACCATATTAGGACCCAGCCTTTGCGGCGTTAAAACGGACGCCGGCTTTTCATCGCCGCTGTAATCGTGCCGTCATCAAGATAATCCAGTTCCCCGCCGATCGGCACGCCATGGGCAAGGCGCGAAACACTCACCCCGCAGCCCTGAAGTTGATCCGTAATATAATGCGCCGTGGTTTGGCCATCGACCGTAGCATTCATCGCCAAAATCACTTCTTTGACGTCCTGTTCATGGGCGCGCCGCACAAGACCATCAATATTCAAATCCTCTGGCCGCACGCCCTCAATCGCCGACAACGTACCGCCGAGTATATGATAACGCCCGCGAAAGGCCGCCGCGCGCTCCATCGCCCAAAGATCGCCCACATCCTGCACGACGCAAATGATCGATCGATCCCGCCCGGCAGCGGCGCAAATCCCGCAGGGCGATCCCGCATCAAGATTGCCGCAAATGCCGCATTGTTTTATCCGGTCCGCTGCCTGCGACAGCGCCTCGGAAAGCGGACGCATGAGTTGCTCTCGCTTTTTGATAAGCTCTAGCGCCGCGCGCCGCGCCGAACGCGGACCGAACCCCGGAAGCCTTGAAAGAAGCTTGATCAGGTTTTCGATTTCGGGGCCGGCATTTCCTTTGGCTGACATGGGGCTCCTAAAATTTGATTCGCCTAAATCTAAACGCTCAGACGCGCGGCTGCAATCAAGCTTCGGGCCATATGCGATCTTGCGCCGTCCTAATGGCCTAAAGCCGCAGAATCCGGTCCGCGCGGATCGGCAGCGCCAAGCTTAAGAGGCCCCGACTGCCCAGCAGAGTTCACCCGCCCCAGAACGGTGCGAATGTATCTCCCCGTGCTGTCCTTAGGAAGGTTAAAGCCCCGGCGCTCAAGCTCCGCCAGCGTGTCTTTAGAAATGCCGGGTTCCGCAGAGATCGTATCGGGTAGCCATTGGTGATGAAGGCGCGGCATATTCGTGGCCTGAGCAAGATTCATATCCCATTCGGTCACATTTAATATCATCTGCAAAACGGATGTAATAATTGTGCTGCCGCCCGGACTCCCGGTGACCAGTACGGCTTTGCCGTCCTTTAACACAATGGTCGGAGACATAGAAGAGAGCGGGCGTTTGCGCGGCGCGATCTTATTGGCTTCCCCTCCGATCAGGCCATAGCCATTTGGCGACCCCGGCTTGGCGGAAAAATCATCCATTTCATTATTGAGCAGAAATCCGGCGCCATCCACCGAATAGCCGCTGCCGTAGGAAAAATTGAGCGTATATGTGACCGCCACCGCATTCCCGTCTTTATCAATCACGGAATAATGTGTGGTCTGGGGGGACTCATAGGGCATTTTGGCGGCGGGGCGAATATCACCGCTCTGGCTGGCGACCTTAAGATCAATGGAGCGCGCCTGCGCCGCATTATAGGCGGGATCAATCAGGCTTTCGGTCGGGACATAGACAAAATCAGGATCGCCCAGATATTTCGAACGATCGGCAAAGGCTCGGCGCATGACCTCGATTAACTTATGCAAATAATCGGCGCTGTTATGGCCATCAGCCTGAAGATCATAAGCCGACAGCATATTGAGCATTTGGATAATATGTACGCCGCCAGAACTTGGCGGCGGCATAGACGCAATCGTGTATCCATTGTAGCTACCCGTAACAGCTTGGCGCGTTACGGTCTCGTAACCAGCTAAATCTTCGCGTGTGATAAGGCCGCCGCCCGCTTCCATTTCCGCCGCGATCAGATCGGCAGTTTTGCCCGCATAAAACCCCGCGCGGCCGTCTTTTAATATCCGGCGCAGCGTTTGAGCGAGATCACTTTGCACAACCGTTTCGCCGGGCCTATACCCCGCGCCGCCCTTGAAAAAATATTCTACCGAGGAAGGATCTATCGAAAGCTGCTCACGGTACTCGCTCAGGCTCTCGGCAAAGGCATATGAGGCCGGAAAGCCGCGCGAGGCCAGGCGAATTGCGGGGCCCATAACTTGCCGCCGGTTCATCGTGCCATATGTTTCAAGAGCGTCGAGCATCCCCATGACAGTTCCGGGCACGCCCGCTGATAAATGAGAGTAACGTGCGAGGCGGTTGTCCACCTCTCCCTGTGCGTTCACATACATATCGCGGGAGGCCGCCGCCGGCGCCATTTCGCGAAAATCTATTGTCAGAGTTTTATTGTCTTTGGCCAAATGCACGACCATAAATCCGCCGCCGCCAATATTGCCCGCCTGCGGATGCGTAACGGCCAAGGCAAATCCGGTCGCCACCGCCGCATCCACGGCATTACCGCCGCGCGCCAAAATATCTCTCCCAACGGCCGAAGCGAGGCTGTCTTGCGTACTGACCATACCGTTTGGCGCGATTACCGGATGAAATCGCGCATCAAAACTGATTAGCGCATTGGCGCCCGCCGCCGTTTTGTCCTTCGCAAGCGCCGGCGCCGCAAGACACAAGGCGGACGGGAGAAGCGCCGCCGCCAGCCCCGCGCGCACCGCTCCGATTACCTTTCGCTTTAAATACCTCATGTTAAATCTATCCCAAGCCCTATGACGGCCTCAAGCGCCGCCGCGTAATTGTCATTTTTAGCAAAAAATTCAAGCCCGATAGGGCCGCTATAATGCGCCCGTACCGCGCGAAGGAGGGTGTGATGATCTATTTCGCCTGTGCCGGGTTGATGGCGGTCTGGGCTATCTGCGATTTGCACATAGCAAATCTGATCTTTGCCTTTTTGGAAATTTGCAATGAGATTTCCTTCATGACGCTGCATATGAAACAAGTCCCAATTTAGCTTGAGGAAAGGCGAATTAATCGCTTCGCAGATCGCGAGCGCCTCCGCATGGCCATAGATGAAATGACCGGGATGATTATAGGGATTAAACGGTTCTATGGCTGCGTATAATTTGGCATCTTCAAACAAAGATGCCGCAGCGGCCATATGATCTAGATAAGACTTCAAGGCCTGCGTTTTTGAGATGCCTTCAACATTTTGGTGCCCTGTGAGCGTCACGACCTTTGCCCCTAGGACATGCGCGTTTTCAATTGCGCGCTTGCAGTTTTCCAAAAACTCACCGCGCACGCCGCTGCGCGCAAGGGCCGGGCTATCCCCAACAATTTGCGCGATTTTCAGGCCCTCTGGAATATGGCTTTTTAACTGGGCGGCAGAGCGCTCCCAGCTATCGATAAACCAAAACTCGGCGTGGGAAAAGCCGGCGCGGCGCGCCGTGTCAAAGCGTTTTTCGAAAGGCTGGTCGCGCCACCAACTTTCGATATTTACTGCAAAGCCAGAGAGCGCGGCCTGCACGGCTTGCGGCGAGAGAGCGCGGCCGGGCACGGCACAAGCTGTAAGGCCCGCCGCCGTTAAACCGCCCGCAATCACATCGCGTCTATTCATCCAACATGCCGATCATCCTAAAACGGCATTTTCATTCCGGGCGGCATCGGAATATCTCCCATAGCCGATTTCATCGTCTCGGCCTGGGCTTGATCGAGTTTGACCTTGGCGTCCTGATACGCCGCGACGATCAAATCTTCCATAATTTCTATGTCTTCGGTTTGTAGCTGCGGATCTATTTTCAGTCCGGACATATTTCCTCCACCCGCAAGGGTGATCTCCACCATACCCCCGCCGGAACGGCCAGTCACAGACAGATCGGCGACTTCCGCTTGGGCGGCTTCCATTTTTGCTTGCATTTCTTTGGCCTGTTTCATCAAGCCCATGAGATCTTTCATGATTTAATCCTCGTCATCTTCGCCGGTTTCAGCAGGCCTGAAATCTGCAGCGATTACATTAGCCCCAAGCTTCGCGCCTACTTTAGATGTGGGGGCCACATCCCGAATTTCAATGAGTTTGGCGCCCGCCAGCAAAGGATGGGAAAATGCAGGATGGGCGCGGTCCTTGGCGTCGCGCTCTTGCCTTTCGCGGCGCTCACGCGCTTTGATCGTCTCGCCGCCCCCGCTTTTTTCTGGTGAGACAATCCACATTGACCCGGTGAGCAATTGCAGAGCCGCCACAATTTTACCCGTGAGCGAGACCGGCGCATCCTCCGTGGGCTGAAATTTTATATTCCCTTGCCGAAAGCTGATCGGTTTAGCATAGCGCTTGATATCCATCGCCAGCGCAATATCCTTTGGCGTTAAAGCCTCGGCGAGATCCTCAAGGCTTTTGAGCGTGACCTCAGCAATAGGGGCAGGCAGGGTTGCGGCCTCCGGGGCACGCTCATAAACGCTCTCGCTCACGGTCTGACCGCTCATAACATGCGGAGACGAGCCCTGCACGCGCATTTGCGCCGCCGAACCGGTAGGGGCCGCGCCGGTTGAATTTTGCGGCGCGGGTATCGGTGAAGCGCTCGGCACATGGGAGGCGGCCGGGCCGCCCGAAGCCGCTGGATAATCGGAACCTGAACTTCCAGCTTCGATATTGCCGCTTTCACGAAGTTTTTCAATGAGCTGCGCGGCAAGTTCTGGCGGGGGCAATTGACCCGCCACAGAAAGCCCGAGCAGCGCCATCTCCGCCGCCGCGAGCGGGACAGGGGCAAGGCGGACATCGCCATGCGCTTTCATTAAGAGCTGCCAGAACCGCGTAAGCTGCCCAGTCGTGAGCGTCTCTGCCAAGCTTTTCATCCGCGCTATCTGATCGGGGGCGGCGTCAAAGTCAGCCGTATCCCCAAGGGTTTTGGCCCGCGTCACCTCATGGCATATATCCAAGAGATCGCGCATCACAATAGCGGGGTCCGCGCCATCCGCATATTGCGCGCGCATTTCCAACAGCGCAGATTTCCCGTCGCCTTTAACTGCATGGGAGAAAAGATCAAAGACGCGCACGCGGTCCGCAAGCCCAAGCATAGTGCGCACGTCTTCACCTGACACATCGCCGTCAATCTCCGCCTGCTGGACAATAGCCTGATCGAGCAAAGACAAGCTATCGCGGACGGATCCTTCGGCGGCCCGCGCGATCAGCGATAGGCCTTCATCCGTTATCTTCGCATTTTCTTTATCGGCAATCCCGCGAAGATGGGCGGCGAGAATATCCGCCTCCACGCGGCGCAAGTCAAAACGTTGGCAGCGCGAGAGCACAGTGATCGGAACTTTGCGAATTTCCGTGGTCGCAAAAATAAATTTTGCATGATCGGGCGGCTCTTCGAGAGTTTTAAGCAGCGCGTTAAAGGCCCCCGTCGAGAGCATATGCACCTCGTCAATTATATAGACCTTATAGCGGGCAGAGACAGGCGCATATCGCACGCCGTCCAAAAGTTCACGCATATTCTCAACACCCGTACGTGAAGCTGCGTCCATTTCGAGCACGTCCATATGGGTTGAGGCCATGATTGAAGCGCAGTGCTGCCCGGGCTCGGCGAGATTGACCGAGGGCGCAGTGATCTCTTGCGTTTCGTAATTTAGGGCCCGCGCCAGCAGACGCGCCGTTGTCGTTTTGCCAATCCCGCGCACGCCCGTTAGCATAAAGGCGTGGGCGACGCGGCCAACTTTAAAGGCATTAGTCAGCGTGGTAACCAGCGCATCCTGCCCGATCATATCCTCAAAGGTCTGCGGGCGGTATTTGCGCGCCAGAACCTGATACGACTCGTGTGGACCCTTGCTCATGGCCCGACTATAGGCGCGCGGCCTCGCATGTGAAAGGGGCGTTTAGAAATGCATGTGGGGAAGTTCCTTCACAGGCCCTCTCTTAACTCGCCTCTTGCAAAAGCGCACATCAAGGGTCATATAGCCCTCGGAAGGTTGGCTTTGGACGGAACTCTCGCCAACTTGGTCAGGGCGGGAACGCAGCAGCCACAACGAGTCTTTTTCGGGTCAGGGTTCAGCCTTCCACTTTCTCATAAACTGCTTGCCCAGAAAATATTTGCCCACACCGATACTTACCACGGGTCTAGTGTTTGCTCTGAGTCCGTGAATTGCATCGCGGCCCTTCCCTGCCTATATAGAGCGCATGAGAATATTACGCGCCTTATTCCTCCTAATTGCCTTACTCGCACCTGCCGCGCAGCCCCCCGCAGCCTTTGCCGATAGCCCACCAATTTACACCCCGCTGCGCCATGATGTGGCGCTCAAGGGCTATGACACGGTGAGCTATTTTTCCGGCAAGCCCATGAAAGGACACAAACGCTTTACGGCAGAATATAAAGGAGCAGAATGGCGGTTCTCGACGCAAGCCAACCTTGATTTATTCCAAACCAATCCCGAAGTCTTTATTCCGCAATATGGCGGTTATTGCGCTTGGGCGATAGCGCACGGAAAACTCGCCAAAGGTTCACCCAAACATTGGCTTGTCGAAGATGGGCGGCTTTATTTGAATTTTAATGGCCGTATTCAGAAACAATGGCTCGCCGATCAGGAAAATTTTGTCGGGAAGGCCAATGCCCGCTGGCCAGATATTCTGCGGGACTAAGACATTGCGTGAATAGGGCATGGCAGGACTCGTGCATAAGTGAGCGGCCTTATTCTGATAGCCAATGCCGCAAAAGCTGATGGGCAATCGTAAAGCGCGGCGGGCGTTTAAAAACATCACTGCGTTTAGCAAAGACTGCCTCAACCTCTTCTTTTGAAAACCAGCGTGCGTCCTCAATTTCGTTTTTATCAATCGTCAGCTCAGTTTCTTGGGTCTCGCAGATCAGGCCGATCATGAGCTGACTTGGGAAGGGCCAAGGCTGGGAGAAAATATAGCGCTGTTTTTCAACGCGAAGGCCAACTTCCTCAAACACCTCTCGCGCGCAGCCTTCCTCAATCGTCTCGCCCGGGGACACAAAGCCGGCAAGCGCAGAAAAGGCGCCGTCCGGCCAGCCATGCCCGCGGCCCAAGAGACATTGATCGCCTTTGACCACCAACATAATGGTGACGGGATTAACCCGCGGAAAATGATCCGTCCCGCAGCTCATACATTTACGGCTTGTTCCGCCGCGCTGCGAGGTGCTTTGTTGCCCGCATTTGGCGCAAAATGTATGGCTGGCGTGCCATTCCAGCAAAGATTTTGCGCGCCCTGCAATCGCCAGCTCATTGGCCGAGAGCTGGGCGGCGATGACGCGCATGTCCTGAAAACTCTCAGCTTCGGTGATGTCGTTCTCGCGCTGGATATGAAATGCAAAAAGGGGCGTGTTGTCCCACGTTCCCATAAAAAGCGGGCCCGGGTCTGCAATATTCTGCCCGACAAGGTCTTTGGGCAATACAAGCTTTAGCCCACCATTTGGCTTGATCGCCGGTCGGCCTTGATCAAACAATATCGCCCGTGAATGAGGCGAGTTTAAAAACGCTTCAAGTTCGGCTTGGCTACGCCTATGTTCGCAGTCATCAATCTCGCTGCCCGCAAAAGGCATAATATGTGAATTGACCATTATGAGTTTTCCTTTTTTAGCCGGATTTCATGCGCGGGATAGCTTCCGAGCATCGCTACGGTTTCCGAGTAAAAATAGAGCTCGTCCATCGCGTTTTTCATGGCTGCATCTTCGGGGTGCCCTTCAACATCAGCATAGAACTGCGTGGCAGAGAAAGACCCTCCGACCATATAACTCTCGAGCTTGGTCATATTCAGTCCATTGGTCGCAAACCCGCCAAGCGCCTTATATAGCGCGGAAGGCAAATTGCGGACCTTAAATACAAAACTTGTGACAATCGGCTGGCTACCGCGCGCAATATGCAGCGGGGTGTTGGCGAGCACAAGAAAACGCGTGGTGTTATGAGCCGCGTCTTCAATATCTTTGGCGAGCACCTTTAGGCCATATGTCTCACCCGCTAGCACGCTGGCGACGGCGGCGACGGTTTTATCACCCTCACTGGCGACTTTGCGCGCCGCCCCTGCCGTATCAACATCAACCTGCGGTGTGATTTTAAGCGCGCCCAAACGGCGGCGCACTTGGCCCAGCGCCATAGGGTGCGAACGCGCCGTTTTAATATCGCTCAATTTGGCACCGGGCAAGCCGAGCAATTGATGATGGATCGGCAAAAATAGCTCGCCCGTTATATAAAGCCCGCCCTCGGGCAGAAGATGGTAAATATCCGACACGCGGCCCGCGAGCGAATTTTCAACGGGAATCATCGCAAGTTGCGCCTCTCCGGCGCGCACACGGGCAAAAGCCTGCGCAAAGCTCATGCAAGGCCGCGCCTGCATGTCTGGAAAATAGGTTTGGCACGCCAGATGGGAATAGGCTCCGGGATCACCCTGATATACAATTATACCGCTCATGAATTTACCTTATGCTTACTTGGCTTCGTACTAGCGAAATTATCCCGCGCACGCTTTAAATCCTCGGGCGTATCCACCCCGTGTGGTGAGGCTGTCACCGTCTCTACATGGATATACATGCCTGCCTCAAGGGCGCGCAATTGCTCAAGGCGCTCGCGTTGCTCCAGCGGGGAAGGTGGCAGGTTACAAAAAGCCTCTAGGGCGGCGCGGCGATAGGCATAAAGGCCGATGTGATGATCGACGCCCCCTTCGCCGCTGGGGGCCGGGGCGCGCGTGAAATAAAGCGCGCGGCCAGAGCCGGCGATCACGGCCTTGACCACATTTGGATCATTAATTTCTGCCTCGCTCAGTGTGCGGACCGCCGCCGTGGCAATGTCAATGTCAGCATTCGCCAAAATCGGCTGCACAACCAGCTTGATCAAGCCCGGGTCGATGGTTGGCATATCGCCTTGGACATTGACGATAATGTCATAAGCTCGCTCAGGATCGATACGCTCGGCGGCTTGGCGGACGCGGTCAGAGCCCGAGGGCAGATCAGGGTCAGTCAAAACTGCACGCCCGCCAGCGGCCTCAACCGCTAATTTAATCTCGGGTTCAGCGCAGGCTACCCAAACGGGGCCAGCATTTGCCGCCATGGCCGCGCCCATCACATGGACAATCATAGGCGTTCCAGCAATATCAGCCAGCGGCTTGCCCGGCAGGCGAGTCGAGCCCATTCGGGCCGGAATGATGATCAAGGCACTCATAAGTCCTTCGATTTGCCCTTTGCGACCATAGACCGCAAGTCTTTTGCGTCTGATTGGCGCGGTTTCACTGAATTCGGTTGCTTTTAGGTTTGCATTTTTGGCCTATATTTATAAAAGAGGCCTCAATATTGCGAACGGCCAAAGGATAGCGTCATGTCCGGTGATTTAGAACTAAATAAAATTCTTGCTGCAGTCCTTGTAACAGCCCTTGGCTATATGGGTCTTAAAGAAGTGTCCCACGCCGTGATCCATGTCGACGCACCGAAAGTACCGGCCTATGCATTGGAATTGCCAGACGTTGGCGGCAAGGCTGAAAAGGAAGCCCCCCTCCCCTTCCCGCAGGCGGACTGGATTGCAGCCATGGATGCGGAACGCGGCGCAAAAGTCTTCAAAAAATGCACCTCTTGCCACAATAATGAAGCCGGCGGCGCGCACGGAACAGGTCCGAACCTTTATGGGGTAGTTGGGGCGAAAATCGCGGCCAAAGATGGCTTTAAATATTCTTCTGCATTTAACAGCTCAGACCTAAGCTGGACTTACGAAGACCTTGATGGCTATCTGGCGCGGCCAACGAAATATATCTCCGGGACGGCCATGAACTTTGTGGGCCTTAAAAAGCCTGCTGACCGCGCGGCTGTTATTGAATATTTGCGCGTTGGGGCTGCTGCGCCGCTCCCAAGGCCCGAAGCGGCGGCTGTGCCTGCGGCCATGGAGGCAAGTGTCGACACCATGAATGAGGGCGAAACGCCGTCTGAGGCAGCGCCTGAAATGGCAATTAAAAATCAGGCCGAAATGAAAGAGACAATGGACGCGCCGGCTGAACAAAAAGCCGGGGAGATCATGGATAAAGCCAAAGAGGCCATGACTGAAAAAGAATAGGCCGCACGCCCTCCTCTCTTTAACTACGCTTTAGCCGTTAGCCGCCTGATACTGCGCGGCCGGCCGATGCGTTCAATCGCCGCTTCAAGCGGTTCGGCGGCAACTTCCATATGATAAGCATTGGCGTGAAGCAATATCGCGGGGTTTTTCATAACCCCGACATGTCCTGCCCAAAAAATCAAATCACCGCGCCTTAACTTGGCTTGCAAGCTAAGCGGCTCGCCCAAGCTCGTTTCCTGCTGTCCGGAATCACGCAGACAATCCCGCCCGCAGGCCCGAAGACTTGACTGAATAAGCCCAGAGCAATCAAGGCCGTCGGCGCTGATCCCCGCCCAAATATAGGGAAGGCCAATATGTACCTGCGCTACTTCGACAAAATCCGTATGTTTATACTCGCCCATTGGGGCAGCATGATTGACATGGACATAGCCCCCATCTTCTAGGGGCAAAAACGCATCCGATTTTGCCCCTGCCCGCAGCAGAGAGTTAAGCGGCAAAAGACGCAAGACCGGGCTTTTTATATCGCGCGCAGCAAAGACGGGGGCTTTAAGGCTGTGAATGTAATGGGTTGCGGGCGCGCCGGCCTTGGTTAAACCATCAAGGCGCATCCAGCCCTCATAACCCGGGCAGGCCACATCAAGCGGAGAGGTCGCTTGCCCAAAGGCCCATCCCGCTTCGGATTTGGTCACGCGAAAGCTCTGCCCAAACAGACACTCTGTCTCCGCAGGGGCACTGGTTGACGGGCGGCGAAAAATCCAGCGCCTTGGCTGGGTGCAAATATATAGCGTGTCTTTATACGGCGGGTCTTGAGGCGCTGATGGGTCTTGAGGCGCTGATGGGTCTTGAGGCGCTGATGGGTCTTGGCGCGAAGATTGGGGCTTTTTCGGGTGCAGGCCGTCCACCGCTAAGCAACGACACGCAGGCGGCCGAGTTTTATTTCGGCGCGGATATTCTCAGCAAAGCGGGTGAGATAACCCGACCCCCGGGCCGTGCGTACAATCACAACAGAGCGTTTATCGCGCGGATCAGGACGGCGAGCAACAAATTGGTGGCCAGCGAGCGTATCAATGGCGCGTACAATCACGGCCTTGGTGACATTTAGGCGAAGAGCAAGCGAGCGCACGGTGTGCGGTCCCGCCTCAAGATAAACGGTCGTGAGCAAAGCAAATTGACGGCTGGTAAGATCGGGATCCTCCCCCAGAACCGACTCAAGCGTGATGCGGTGCCAAAGCGAGAGGGCGTCTTTATTATTCATGCGCGCCGGCGCCGCGGAGCTGGTCGCAGGGCCAGCGTGGGTCCTAGGTTTACCCATGATGTCTATTGCGCCGCCTGCGGAGGCCGCCTTCATATTTAACGGATTTTGCCCAACCGCCATAGAGAAGCCTTCAGAAAAGCGCACCCCAAATCAGTGCGCAAACGGAGAATCGCATGACAAAGATTCGCGGGTCAAGGGGCCTTGCTCTTTATTCCTCACATGGCTGACTAACTGATTCTTTTCGTTATAAATTTTAATCAGCGTTTTAGGAAAATGCGGGGGAGCCAGCGGCACCGAGAGCGGGCCGGCACATGAATAGAGCGAAAAGCGCCGCTTTCAAGCGCCTATGCCGAGAAATCTCCGTTCAGGCCGCCAGCTCTTAGCCATTGATAAATTCCGCGTAGTGCAAACATTTCTCCCCCGGCAGGGTGAGCTGGAGACGAGCTTGGATTCCAGCCATAGACATCAAGATGCATCCATGGCCTTCCTTTAACAAAACGCTCAAGGAAAAGCGCCGCGGTCACGGCACCCGCAAAACTGCCGCCCGCATTTTTCATATCGGCGATAGGCGAGGCCAGCATGGCATTATAAGGCTGCCAGAGCGGCATGCGCCAGACGGGATCATGCTCGGCGGCCGTTTTCGCCAGCAAGGTTTCCACCGGCGCTTCGCGATTGGAGAAAAAAGGCGGAAGCGCGGGCCCCAAAGCCACGCGCGCGGCCCCCGTCAGCGTCGCAAAATCAATCATCAAAGCCGGCTCCTCCTCAGCCGCGCGAGTCAGCGCATCGCCCAGCACAAGACGGCCTTCAGCATCGGTATTATCAATCTCCACCGAATGGCCTGCGCGCGTGCTCAGAATGTCGCCAGGCCGATAGGCATTGGCAGAAATCGCGTTTTCCGCCACGGCAATCAGGCAATGCAAACGTACCGGCAGGCTAGAGGCCATGATCATCGAAGAGAGCGCCAGCGCATGAGCCGCGCCTCCCATATCTTTTTTCATAATGCGCGCACCGGCTGCGCTTTTGATATTCACCCCGCCCGTGTCAAAAGTGATGCCCTTGCCAATTAGCGCAAGGCGCGGATGGGATGGGTCACCCCACTCAAATTCTACAAGACGGGGGGCTTGATGGGCGGCCCGTCCGACAGCGTGGATCATAGGATAGTTCTCGCGCAGTAAATCCTCGCCGACAATCGCGCGCACGCTCGCCCCATGTTCGGCGGCAAGATCACTTGCAGCCTTGTGCAGAGCCTCTGGACCCATGTCCGCAGCCGGCGTATTGATGAGATCACGGCCCAGCCAAATGGATTTAACGAGTGCCTGCGCTTCATCGGGGCGGTGCTCCTCGGAAAGCGCGAGCACGGGCGGCTCGTGAGGCTCGGAGAGATAGCGGTCAAATTTATAGGCGCCTAAACCCCATCCTACTGCCGCGTGGCGCGCGGACCAATCAGGCGGGGAGCTTTTTAGGTGATAAGGTCCGCCTTTAAGGGCGGCGGATAATCCCCCTAGACGAATTCCGCCCAGCATATCGCCGGCGATGGCGCCCGCCCCATAAAGTACACAGGCAATCTGTCCTTGCGCATCAGGGAGGCTGAGCCTTTGCCCTTTACGGGCTTCAAAATGGCGCTCTTTGGCATAACGTATTTGCGCGGCGGTCAGCCCCTGCTCTATTTCAGGCCAGCCCTCAGGGCGGCACACATGAATAGCTATGCTATTTTGGACCGAACTTATATCCGTGAAACAACTGCGCATAATTAGACCTCAATTCCCCTCTAGGATACGCCCCTTGCCGCTGTGTGCAAGCCTTAATCAATCTCCTAAACGGGTTCAGCGCGCTGCGGTGCAGACGATCGCAAGGCCCGGGGCTTGTGCGGCTCAAAAAAGGGCTGGTTACGAAAAATTAACCGCAAATCTTTACCTTTGTTAACGATTTCTTATGACAACACAGCCGACAAAAAGCCTATAATTTGGAGAGTTTCATGCCTTTTATCCGGTCCTCATATATCCGCTCGCTTTGCCTGGGCGCATCTGCCGCAATCTTGTCAGCCTGCGCCGTAGCATCAGGTTATACAGAGCAGGAACAATCCATCGTCGACAGCCTTCAGCCCGGTCTTTATCAGCCAGCAAGCCGGCAGGACCGAGACTCCATTGAGACCCAAGATCTTCTCGCGCAGGCGGCCTTTTGGTCGCGCGAAGCCCAGTTAAATCCGGCCGATCTCGAAACGGCCATCAAACTCACGGCCGCTGTACGAAAACTGGGAAATGCGGCCAGAGCCGTCGATATATCCCAAACCGCCCGCGCCATGCACCCAAGCAATCCATATCTTCTGGCAGAATATGCTGCTTCTTTGATTGCAGATGAACGCGGGACCGAAGCCATTAAGCCCTTGCAGCAAGGTCTTCGGACAACGCCAGCCTATGCGCGCCTCTGGTCACTTATGGGCGCAGCCCTTGATCAGCAGGAAAATTATCCGCAAGCCCGTAGGCATTATGAGCGCGCGCTCAAAATCACGCCAAATGATCCGAATGTTCTTGCGAATATGGGGCTTAGCTTTGCCCTAGAAGGTCAAGCCGCTGTTGCCGAGCACTGGCTCCGCCGCGCCGCCGCCCAGCCGGGCGCGTCTGAGGGCGTTTCTCAAAACCTTGCGCTTGTTTTGCAGCTACAAGGAAAAGCGCCCGAGGGCCGCTTAGCGGAAACACAGTCACCCGCAAGCCAGCAAAACCTAGCCCCGCGCCCCAATAGAGTCCGCGTTGAGGGGGCCGGCGCGCCGCCCGCGCCGCGCGCAAGATCCTCAGCCGCCTCTCCGGCGCATAGCTATCACCAAGCCGGACGCGCCGCCGCCCAAGGCTATCCGCAACCCGGCGGGTCCGCGCCTAATATTCAGGGACAGGGTTATCAGGGTCAGAGTTATCAGGGCCAAATGGGCAATGGGCGCAATTTTAGTTTTGGTATCGGCGAGCCCAAATCAGCCTCCGAAGCGGCCCGAATGGCCGCGCGACAGTCAAATTCGCGAAAGGTCAGAGTTCCCGTTGGCGAGCCTATTCCCGGGCAGTTCTTTCGCGCCGCGCCTCAGGGTCAAGGCCCTCAAGGGCAAGGGCCTCAGGGTCAACACATACAAGGTGAACACATTCAGGGACAGCCAGTGCAAGGCGGCGTGCCGTATCAGGGCGGAGCAGCCCAGCCTCAATATAACCCAGCGCAGGCCCAGCATCAGCCTCCATATTATCAGCCGCAATATCCGCGGCAACCTCGCCCGCGCGGCGCGGCGCGGCGTAGATAAGCGCCGCTCCTCAGCTCAAAATTATAGGCTCATGGCCGCAGAAATAATCGGCTTGCACAAGGGCCGTAAGCCTGCCCATTATTTTAAATGAAATGTAAATCCGTTGGGCTGCCCCGCCATTGCGCGGCGCGGGCGAGAGTTAGGGACCTTAGAAAGAGCCGCTGATCCGCATGGCAGCCGGCGTCAGGATCACGATAAAGATCACAGGCAGGAAGAATAAAATCATCGGAACGGTCAATTTGGCTGGTAGAGCGGCCGCCTTTTTCTCAGCTTCCAAAACACGCATTTCGCGGTTCTCATTCGCAAGCGTTCTGAGCGTATCTCCCAAAGGGGTACCATAACGCTCCGCTTGGACGAGGGCAGTCGAGACGGATTTAATACCGACATGATTATTGCGGCGCGCAAAATTTTCGAAGGCTTGGCGGCGGCTCGGCAGATATGACAGTTCCGCGGTTGTGAGGGAAAATTCTTCGGCAAGTTCAACCGAGCTATCAGCCATTTCGGTGGCGACGCGGCCAAAAGCCATTTCAGCAGACATGCCGGCTTCCACACAAATAAGAAGCAAATCAAGGGAGTCCGGGAAGACGGGCATGATTGATTTAAGCCGTTTTGAGGCTCTGTTTTTAAGATAAATGCCCGGCGCGTAATATCCAAACAATGTCGCGCCAAGCGTCATCCCGACGCGCTGCACCATATCATGACCGCCAACATTCAGGCCTATAAGAAATATAAGGCCCAGAATAAAGCCCACAATCGGCAGGATTAACCGCGCAAAGTAAAAGGTGTACATGGGGCGCTGTCCGCGAAGGCCGGCCTGTGCCAGCTTATCACGCAAGTCCGTTGCCTCTAAAAGCTTCTCAAGGCTAAGGCCGTCCACAAGGTTTTTGACAAACCCCTTATTGCCTTGGCGTAGGCCTTTGTCTTTGTTCAAATCATCAAGGCGCGCTAGGCGCATGGTCTCGCGCGTATCTGCAACCGAGGCCATACGTTTCTTAAGTTTGTCACCCTCAAGCATTGGCGAGACCAAAGTATAAACGGTCGCCACAACAGAAATTGCAACAATGGCGTTCAATGCAGTTCTTAAGGATTGAGCTAATTCAGCGTCCATCGTCTCGCCTATACCTTAAAGTTAATCATTTTGCGCATGACCAATGTGCCCATGACCATCATTGACGCGCCGATCATCAGCATTTTTTGCCCCTTCGCTGTCGTATATAGCTCGGTCATATAATCAGGCGAGAGCATCGTAATCAGAACCATAATAATCGGCGGCAAGGCGGCGATAATACCTGCAGACATTTTCGCTTCAGCGGAGAGCGCCTTAATTTTTTGGCGAAGCACTTTACGGCCGCGCAAAACTTTGGCCAGATTGGAAAGACTTTCGCCCAAGTTGCCCCCTGTTGAACGCTGAATGTTGAGCACAGTTGCGAAAAAATTGACTTCGGACAACGGCATGCGCTCGGCCATACGCTCAAGGCAAACCTCAATCGGCACGCCTACGGACTCCCCTTCGACCACAAGCTGAAACTCTGTGCGGACCGGTTCAGGGCTCTCATGCGCGATGATTTTTAGGCAATCCCCAAGCGGCAGACCCGTACGCACACCGCGAACGATAATTTCCATGGCATCAGCAAAATGCGCCGTGAATTTCTTCTGGCGGCGCTTAATCGTCGAGCTTAGCCAAAAATTTGGAATACCAAACCCGAACCCAATGGCCATACCCAGACATAGCTTCCAGCTTTGCCCTAGAACAAAGGGAACACCGCCTGCAACCAACGCAAGACCTGCGCAGATCATCAAAAAGGTTTGCGGTTTAATTGTCCAATTGGCCTGGAGAATTTTCGATCCGAGAGATTTTTTCTTCTTGGCCTTGTTCTTTTGTTCTTCTTCAAGTTTGCCAAGCGACTCTTCAATCTGTTTACGCCGATTGCTGCTATCATCGGAGCGTAGAAAACGCATAATTCCGCCATTACCCGATGAAGTTCCGGAAGACGAAATCTCAGACGCCCGCTTAAGACCTTTATCCTCTTCGCCAATGAACATCAGGCCGATCAAGACGACACCGATAGCCAGAGCGGCGGGAAGTATCAGTGACTGATCCATGACTAACGTCCGGCCTCATCAAGCGCTTCGGCGAGCTGACGCTCTAGGTTGAAGTAACGAGCGCGGTCCCAGAATACAGGGCGGGCAATGCCGGTCGATTTGTGTTCGCCGATAATCTTACCGTCAGCATCCTCGCCGTCCATTTCATAGACAATCAAATCTTGGGTGACGATCACATCACCTTCCATGCCAAGCACTTCGGTAATGTGGGTGATGCGGCGAGACCCATCACGAAGACGCGTGGCCTGAACAATAATATCGACTGACCCCGTAATCATTTCGCGGATCGTTTTCGCAGGGAGTGAGAAACCGCCCATGGTAATCATGGACTCAAGACGCGAGAGGGCTTCGCGGGGTGAGTTGGCGTGAAGCGTTCCCATGGAGCCATCGTGGCCCGTGTTCATGGCCTGCAACAAGTCAAAGGCTTCGGGTCCACGCACCTCACCCACGATAATCCGCTCTGGGCGCATCCGAAGGCAGTTTTTCACAAGGTCCGACATGGTAATCTTACCCTTGCCTTCTAGGTTAGGCGGACGGGTCTCAAGACGCACAACATGAGGCTGCTGCAGCTGCAATTCCGCCGCATCTTCGCAGGTAATGATACGCTCATCTGGATGAATAAACCCGGTCAAACAATTTAATAGCGTCGTTTTGCCTGAACCCGTACCGCCGGAAATGACGATATTACATTGACAAGCACCGATAATCTCAAGAACGCGCGCACCCGCCGGTGAAATGGATTTAAAGTTTACCAAATCGGAGAGCTGTAGCTTGTCTTTCTTAAACTTACGAATTGTGAGCGCAGGACCATCAATTGAAAGCGGCGGCGCGATCACGTTAACACGAGAACCATCAAGCAAACGCGCATCACAAATCGGGCTGGCTTCATCAACGCGGCGGCCGACTTGGGACACAATGCGCTGACAAATATTCATCAATTGTTGATTGTCACGGAAGCGGATATTTGTTTTTTCCATCTTACCATTGGTTTCGATGAAAACATGTTTGGCACCATTGACCATGATGTCGGCAATGTCGTCACGAGCCAGAAGCGGCTCAAGCGGCCCATAGCCCAAAATATCATCACAAATTTCGCCAATTAGCTGACTTTGTTCTGCAACGGAAAGGCGGACATTCCGAATGGCGATAATTTCGTCAACAATTGTGCGGATTTCCGCGCGCGCCTTTTCAGGCTGCATCCCCGCCAAGGCCGAGACGTCAATTGTCTCAAACAATGCATTAAAAATTGTCGCTTTGGTTTCGTAATATTCCTCTGTTGGCTCGGCCCGGCCCCCGCGCTGCACATTCGCGCTTGCAGTTGGCATAGGCGTTGGGTCAGCCGCCTGAGTCCGCTCGGTTTTCGGAGCGGATGCGGTTTCTGTTGGCGGAGCTTTGAGTGCGGCGGAGCCCGCAGCGCGTTTACCAAACATAACGCTATTTACCCTTCAGCTTAGAGAACAGGGACTTGCTATCCCCTTTACCTTTTTTGCGCCCAATTTTTGCGTTCATATCTGGAAAGCGTCCGGTCTTAAGGCGTGCGGCAAGCATATTAAATCCCGTCACATGTCCTGAGGCGGATTTAATATCTGTGAGCATTTTGCCTTCTGCTGTTGCCTGAATATAGACCTCGGGGTCAAAGGCCAGCGCAATCGCAGGTTCTAAACCCACCATAGATCCAAAGTCTTTAACGGGAATCTCATTGACCTTCGCCGCACCAACGCGGTTTAAAATAAGGATCGGGTCGGGGTCATTGGGGCGCTTATCACGCAGAAAATCTACCAGATTTTTTGTATTCCGCAGACTTGCTAAATCAGGCGTCGCCGTGATCACAATGTCATCACTGGACGTCAGAACACGCGAGGTCCACTTGGTCCAATAGTGCGGCAAATCCAAAATCGTCATGGGGCTTACGCCGCGCACAACATTAACAACGGCCTCATATGCCTCAGGGTCCATAATTGGAGATGTCCCTAAAGATCCTGCCGCTGGCAGAAGGGATAAATTCGGCGTATGGCGGATCATAATCCTATCCAGCAGCGTCTCGTCCAAGCGCTCAGGTTCCGCAAGCGCTTCTTCCAAACCTTGCGAGCTGTCATAGGCAAAATCCAGACCGGTCGTTCCCCAGCTTTCGTCAAGATCGACAAGAGCAGTTTGCTGTCCGATTTGCTCTGACAGGCACCATGCCACATTATGCGCCAATGTTGAGCTTCCCACACCTCCCTTAGAGCCAAAAAAGGCCGTGACGCGTCCTGCAAAAGGCTTATCCGGGTCGCTAAAGAGATCAGACAGTGAATGGATAATTGAAAGCGGGCTCAGCGGGGGTACGAGGTAATCGCTGACGCCTTGATCGATCAATTGGCGATAAAGGCGGATATCATTGGCAGCGCCAATAACGACGACTTTTGTACCTTCGTCGCAAACGGCAGCCAATTCCTCAAGCTGTGAGAATAGCTCTGGTCCGCGCATACCACTTTCGATCAATATGAGGTTTGGCGTACTTTCTTTGTGATAATATTCAATCGCAGCCGATAAACCGCCCATATAGACAGAAAGATTGGCACGCTTCATTCGCCAATCGCGCTGCGTCGCATCGACAGCGCCTGCCGTTTCAGGTCGGTCACAAAAGGCATGAATGGTTACAGCAGGCAAAGCCTTCTCCCCGCCTTCGCGCGGAGCTTCCTCTTGCGCTGTTAGCACGGGAGGCGCAGCAACGGGTGCGGGCGCAACCCCGGCGGGCATTTGATAGGCGGCTTGCGGATGCCCCATTTGTGGGTGCGGCATGGCCTGTGGATGCGGCATCGCCTGAGGCATGGCTTGTGGATGCGGCATGGCTTGCGGATGCGGCATCGCCTGAGGCATAGCTTGTGGGTGCGGCATAGCTTGTGGCCGCGGCATGGCTTGTGGGTGCGGCATGGCTTGAGGGTGCGGCATGGCCTGCGGCGCAGCTTGCGGTTGCGGCACGCCCTGCGGATGTGGGATAGCTTGCGGCGCGGGCTGTGGGACAGGACTAGGCATTGCCATGGGTCTTGTTTGCTGATTTTGATTCGTCATTATTGTCATCCGCTTTAAAATCCGTTGCGCTTCATCTTGCTTGAGTATTCAAGCACTCTTAGCTCTAATTATCTTCAGTTCGGTTCTCTTGCCGGTCCGGTTGCTCAGAAGCCGGATTTTCACCAAGAATAAATTTGTCATAAACCGCTTGGCGCCTCTGAGCGTCGGGCGGCCCCATTGAATAAGGCTCTAATAGCTGTCTTGGGTCTTGGATCATCGCGCCAAGATTAGCGTTGAATGAACATCCAAATGACGGTCCGGGACGATTTGAGTGAGTTGACATCAAATCCGCGCCGCTGCGGCAATCCTTAGGTATAATTTTAAGCCGGCGATAAGAGACAACAACCGGCGCAGGCGCGGCCGGGTTTGTCTGATATTGACCCGTTTGTAAGGCCCCAACCCCCATGCCCAGCTGTGACATGGTCTGACGTATTAGGTTGGCCGATTGCCGCGTACCGATCATTCCGGACTGCGCGGCGGGCACGTTCATATAGAGTGGGCCGTCGCCATGGAGGGCGTAAGCGTTAAGAAATTCTGCGACTGCGGCTTGATCACGGGACGCCAAGGACATGCCGTTTGGGCGCGAGTATAGTTCTAGGCGTTCAATAGACTCGGAAATCGAGATTGGGTTGGCATTGACCGAGGATCCGCCGTGATAACCCTGTGGAGAACAGGCCGAGAGCGTAAGCCCTGCGCCCAAGCTCACCAAAGCCGAGACAGCGATCTGCGAAAAACGTGTTCTAACAATCTGTGTCATGCCAGCTCCTAATCAACCACATGGCCAAAAGTGCCAGGTAAGGTGTTTGAGTTGAATTTTTTGGTACTTCCGTCGCCGTAGACTTTATTGATACGGCCCAGCAGGAGCGCATCCGTATCATCAGCGGCAATATATCCATCCAGCGGCGTCTGTAATTTGTCGGGATGAGTTGGGTCTACGAGATAAGGCGTAACAATAATCACGAGCTCCTGCTGGCTGGTCAAATCATCGCGGTTACGAAATGCAGCGCCAATTCCCGGAACATCCTTAAGGCCCGGCGTACCATCAATAGACTGGCGCGCCTCTTCGCGGATCAATCCCGCAATCACAAGACTGCCCCCCGCAGGAAGCTCGACCACAGTATTGGCGCGGCGAACTCTTAGGCCCAAAATATCAGAGGCGAGGCCGCCCGTTTCAAAAGCGCCCTCAGTTGTTGGCTCGGACACCTCGGTAGAGATATTTAGCGAAATACGGCCTTCGCTCAGCACGACAGGCGTGAAGCCAAGCGAGACGCCGTATGGCTTGAACTCAAATTCTCGGGTCAAACGGCCGTTGAGATCTGTAAATACATCGGTCAAAAACGGAAATTCACCGCCAGAGAGGAAATTTGCCGTCTCGCCGGAGATCGCCGTTAAGGTTGGTTCTGCCAATGTGCGCACAAGTCCGACCCGCTCTAGCGCCTGTAAGTCCGCACTTAGCGACTGAAGCGCGCCGCCCGAAGCATTGTTAAAGACGCCAGAGGCCGCTAGACCCGATGAGGTGTTCAAAGAGGCATTGGACAGAAGCGAAACTGTGCTCTCGCCAAGCTGTCCGATGGCATTCAAATTTATGCCGATTTGTTTGGTTATCGACCGCTGCATTTCAACGATTCGAACTTTCAAAAGCACCTGATCTTTACCGCGGATGGAGACAAGATTAATAACTTCGGTTTCGGCCTCACCGCCCGTATCTTCATCGAGCCACATAGTAGCCAGTGCTTCAACGCGGCTCGCCGCCGCGGCATTGGGGACCGATCCGGTCAAAAGCAAATTGTCATTCACGGCCTGTACTTCCACAGAGGCTTCTGGCGCGTGCTGGGAGATTAGATCCCGCAATCCGCCAATATCACGCTCAACGCGGATTTCCAGGTTCAGTATTTCCTGACCATCATGGGCGTAAAAATAGGCGTTTGTTTGTCCCGGACGTTTTCCGATCAAAACGGCGCGCTTATCCGTGTGGACCATGGCTTCGACAACATCAGGGTTAGAGATGATCACATCTTTCATACCGACAGGAAGCTCAACGACAGTTGATTTGGAGAATGGAAGCACAATCGAGCGCGACACGGCACTCTGACCGGGCGTACGAATAGAAATTTGCGATTGCGCATCTGCGGAAATGTGGCTGTAGGACCGCGTACCAGCATCGGCAGCAAAACTACATGCGAGTGCGGTCCCAAGGGCCAAGATTCCGCGCAGCATTGGCGACTTTGTCATATTCCGTCCCATCTATCTATCCACTATCGCGACGGCTGACTGCTCGCCAGCGCGATAGACGACCAAACGATCCCGCTTGGTGCTACCCTGTGAGAACTTCGCCCGGCTTGTCGCCGCGCCCGTTCCGCTTGCTGATCCTAAAGGACGCAAAATCATCGCGAGTTCACCTGACGCAATCGCGACCTGTAAAAGCTCTGCATCCGATGGATTAAGTTCAAGGGTCGCCGTATTACCTGTAATCGACGCGCCGCCTTCCTCATCAATGTCGTATTCTTGGTCAATCGCCAAAACGCGGACATTTTCAAAAATTGTTTCGGAGACAATTACCTCTTTACCGATAGTTTGGCCGGGAAGCGGGTCTTCTTCGACTTCTTTTGTTAATATAATGTCGACGTTATCGCCCGGCTGGATAAAACCGCCGGAAGCTGATTCTGTTGAGATTTCAGTTGTAACAGCGCGCATTCCGGGCGTGAGAAGGGCCGACATAAGGCCTCTATCGCCAGCGATCACAACTCGGCGCTCGGAAATCGGCTCGCCGACATAAATAGGGGAGCGCGCAACGCCGCTCGAGAATTCTTCTAGTGCCTCGGGACGGGCTTCACGGGTAATATATTCTGGGGACATAGCCTCCTTAGGCCATTGTTTCCACTTGATATTTGCTGACGAAAGCCGTCCGCCAAAGCGTATGTCCGCAGAGGCGGCCAATATATCCTGATACTCGACTTGTTCGACTTCAACGATAGGCGCAGCGATAGGCTCGGAGGTGTTTTGTCCGAGTTTTTGGGCTTGGGTAAACACGACAACCCCAACGACAGCGAGGGCCCCCATCAATATTAAACGTTTCTTGTCCATGAGACCTCACACATACGATTTTTGCTTACCTTGCTTTGGAATCGATAAAGCATGGTTAATAAGTAAAAGTTCTTGGGAAATAATTAGTTAACAAAAGTGAATATTTTCGATTTACTTCCATTCGCATTACAAAGTGGCCGCGTAGTTAAAAATATCGCTTTGCGGGAGTGTGACCAGCGCGCCAAAGGCAAGCGCCAGGCCATAAGGCATCTTTTTCTCGTCTCGGAACATGCGGTGCATCCACGGCGAGGTCATAACACTGACAGGCATATATTTACGCCCAATCAGAATGAAAATCGCCAAAACACCGCCGGCGAGCGTCGTATACATAAAATACATAAATAGGTCAGACCACGTCCACCAGAAGGAGGTTGCGGCCATGAGCTTGGCATCTCCGCCGCCCAGCCATCCAAAGGCAAACATGGCAAAGCCCAGCGCAAACATGGCCACGCCCGCGCCCAAATGCTCCCCGAAATTAGGGAGACCCTGCCAGACAAAGGGCATAACCAAAACAAAACCGCCTAAAAGCGCGAGACTGACCCAATTGGGAATCGTCATGGTCGACGCGTCTTTCAACGCTGCTGTAAGCATTGTCAGAGTAAAAATAGCAAAAATGAAAAATGATAGGATCACTGAACTGCCTCCGCGTTGCGTCTTTTACCAAGATGTAAAGCAAGAGCGTTAACAGGGTGTTTCACGTGGCTGTAAATACCGCCTTTGAAAAGACGTTTACTGGGATTTGCATATTATGGCCGCCCGCTAGCGTTACGAGGCTTTTGGGCGGATCGGGGCGAGAAGTCTTGCGGCGCGCCAAGGCTTTTACCTTATGAGGGCAGAAAACGATTTCGCGCATAAAAAAAGCCGCTCCGAAGAGCGGCTTTCCATTGGATGGCTTCAAATTAAGAAGCGTTGTCCATTTCAGTTGCGACTTCGTCGAACTTCGTATTGATGTTCTGACCAAGTGTACGTGCGCCACCGATAAGAGCGACACCGATAAGAGCGGCGATAAGGCCGTACTCAATTGCAGTTGCACCAGATTCGTCAGCGATGTAGTTTTTCATCAAGTTAGTCATAGCATACTCCCACGTTTGCTTATGTTAGTGAGGATAATTCCCCAACAGGGTTATTCCTGTTGATATTGCTTATAGGGATCGGGAGTTACTTCCAGTTTAAGTAACGTGGTAAAAATTTTGTAAAATCCCACTTTTCTGAGATTTGTGTGTTTTTTAGTCTATGGCCACACAACGACGCTAAAAACGGCCAGATTTTTCCCTGTCATTATATATAGGGCTTTTTGGGTGCCTTTTCTCTATATTTCGATCCCGACGATAATTCCCCCCCGCCGGCCTAAATGAAACGCGCAGAAGCCTCATTTTGTAAAGACTTCGTTCACCACATTGTCTTAGGTTCAAACAAACCTTAGGGGATTATTATGCCAAAATTTGATTTTATCGCCAAAATGACACGCCAATCGGCCCTTGTTTTTGGATCAACCCTGGCTTTGGCGCTGATCGCGCCCGCCGCAAGTGCTGGAGACGGCCTATATAGCGTCCAGCTCAATAAAACAGAAATACTGCGCCTACCCGCGGATGCAGGGACTGTGATTGTTGGCAATCCAGACATTGCAGATGTTTCTATTCATGCCGCCAATACGATTTTTGTTGTCGGCAAAGGTTACGGCGAGACGAACCTGATTATTCTTGATAAAAATGGCAACACAATGATGTCATCTGACATCCAAGTCATCACGCCGCAATCTCAAAACCAAGTTAGGATTTTCAATTCTGGTCGTGGGCGGCAGACATATAATTGTGGGCCCCATTGTAACCCTTCGCCGACACTCGGTGACTCTCAATCTTTTGTGGAAGGCAATACCGGTGAAAGCGATCCGCTGAGCAATTTCTTTGCCTCTGCAGCGCAGGCTTTTTCAGGCGGCGAGCCGACTACCACCTCTTCAGGATCAGACTTCGGCGTTCCTCCGTCATAAGTGACGCAAATCCCGCCTCTATTTTAAGGGTTTGTTAAGACTATTTCTTTGCGTCGCATTAAGGGTTTTGGACTATCTTGACCTCTGAATTAAACAGGGCGCTGGGATAGTTGTCATGGGTCAATTACTAAAAAAGCTTCGGTTTAAAGCCAAAAATTTTCGCAAGGACCGCGAGGGGGCGACGGCTGTTGAATTCGCCATACTCTTTGTCCCCTTTAGCGCCATGATGTTTGCCATCATCGAGCTGGGTATTGTATTCTTTATCCAAACCACTGTTGCCCATGCCATGAATCAGGCCGCACGTGAGGTGCGTACGGGTAATTTCCAGTCCACGGGTGCCACCGCCGCAGCTTTTGAAAGCCTTGTCTGCGAAAGAATGGCTGGCCTTGGAGATTGTAGCAATTTGCGCATCGATGTGGTCACAAGCGATAATGACCGCTTTGATCCCAATATCCTACCGCCGACACAAGGCGGCGACATTGCCAGCCCTGATGATCCGCCTCAACCTCCGAGCACTTATGTACAAACTCCGCCCCGCGCTGTTGTCGTTGTTCGCGCGCAATATTTCCATAATCTTGCCTTCCCCGGGGCCTATACCAAGCTCTCAAATGCTTCGGGCAATACCCGCATAATTGAGTCGGTCACCGCATTTCGCAATGAGCCCTTCCCCGGTTAATCCTGTTGGAATCAAACAGAAAACGAGACACTATGTTAAAAGCTTTGAAAAATAGCTCGGCCCTCAGCGCCCTCGCCCAAACATCAACCAAGGCCAAACACTCCCTAGGCAGGTTTCGCCGTGATGAAGAGGGTATCGCCGCCGTTGAATTTGCAATTCTCGCTCCAATGATGATTGCGCTTTATTTCGGTTTGGTGGAAATTTCTCTGTTTATTCATGCCGATAAGGGGGTGTCCCATGCGACGAATATTGCAGGAGATCTAGCAACGCAGCTCTCTGTTATTGACGCCGCCGACGTTGAAGATGTTTTTTCTGCCGCTATCGCTACATTGGCGCTTAAGCCGGAAAAAATCACACTGTTAAAGGGTACGCTTCTGAGTTACGAAATTGACGGCTCTGGAAATATTGCTGAAATTGGAAAAGCCACATTGGGCGGCGGCGTCTCGGATGTCTATAATCCAGCCGATATTGGACCGCGCCTTCTAACGGCGGGGTCTGGCGCACTCGTAGCGCAGCTTGAATATCAATATGAGTCGGTGACCTATAAATTTGTGGAACCGGTCACAAATATGAAAGAGGCATTTGTGCTAAAGCCTCGGGTTTCGGCAACACTGCCATTCTCCACTGATGGCACGCCCAAAACATATACATGCTCAGCCTCTGCTAGCTCGCAAAAGGTCAGTTGCGGCTAAGCGATCAGCTAATTCAGATAATTCAGATAATGATCTCGGAGCGCTTGTCGCTCCGTTTGCGTGACTCCCAAGACATCACTGATATATTTTTCAGGGTCCTTCATAGTTTTCATTGATTGCTCAAGATAGCTTGGCTCTACCGAAAATAATGGCCGGATCGCCTCGGCGCTAATGGGGCGGCCATAACGCTTTGCCATCATTTTCGAGGCAGGTTCCAGATAGGCGTCAATATCCACAGCGCGCATGGTCAGCATGTAATCTTCCATAATCGTTTCAGAGGAAACGCCCAACGCCGAGAGAATAATCGCTGCCAGCGTTCCTGTTCGGTCTTTGCCTGCAGCGCAGTGGATGAGGATCGGCTCCCCGCTGGCGGCCATATGTTTCAAGGTTGCAGAAAATATCTGCCGAAACCCCGGATCATCGGGCCGCGCGAGATAAGAGCTTTGCATATATCCGCGGGCCTCATCAGGCGTCGTCAAGATTTCTTTCACAAAGGCTTCATGCGGGGCCAGTTCGCCCTCAGCTTCGTCATGATCGGGATATTCCAAAACACGCGTAGATTTGGCGCTTATTGCCCCCGTATCTGACGGCCAGAGATTGGGCTGGCGTTTGCGCTCGGGGTTATAACGCAAATCAACCTGCAAGCTTATGTCAAGAGCTGAGAGCCGCGTAATATCCGCCTGGCTGGCTTGATTGAAATGGGCGGAGCGAAAGAGCTTGCTGGATTTCACCCGCGCTCCGCCAGCCGCAGGATAATCGCCAAAATCGCGAAAATTTAGAATATTATCAAATGTGTAAAGACGGCTCATAAATTATCCAAGGCTCTCGCCGCTTTATATCCTATGCCAATCGCTAGGGCTATAATTGACCACCCACATAAAGGCGCCGCGAGGGACGCCTGATTATTTTATTTGGTCAGTCTTGGCCCCGATCGCCAGCCCGCTGCGCTAATCTTGCAGCGCAGCTTTGCGGCTTGGCATATTTTCAAAGCGGGACCAAACCCCCTCTGCGCCGTGCCAATCGCCTTGGGTTGCGCCCTTGGCATATTCAGTGGCGCGAGCCTCAAAGAAGTTAGCATGCTCGACGCCATTTGTGATCTCGGTCAACCAAGGCAGCGGATGGTCTTCAATGCCGTAGATTTTTGGCAAGCCAAGCTGCGTCAGGCGCCAATCTGCAATATAGCGGATATAGCTCTTAATGTCCTCGGACGTCATGCCTTCAACGGGCCCCATATCAAAAGCAAGGTCGATAAATTTATCTTCCAGCTTCACGACTGTTTTGCAGCAATCGATAATGTCATCTTTGACGCCTGCCGTGAGCGCGCCGGTTTCGCGGGCAAATGTATGAAAGAGCTTGATCATGCCCTCGCAGTGCAGGCTCTCATCGCGAATAGACCATGTCACAATCTGGCCCATGCCTTTCATCTTATTCAGGCGCGGGAAATTCATCAACATGGCGAAGGAGGCGAATAATTGCAGCCCTTCGGTAAAACCACCAAAGACCGCCATAGAGGTTAGAATATCGCGCTCGGTCTCTACGCCGAACTGGCCAAGGTAATCATGCTTGGCCGCCATTTCCTCGTAATCCATAAAGGCAGAGAATTCGGAATCAGGCATACCAATCGTTTCCAGCAATAGCGCATAGGCCGCGATGTGAATGGTTTCCATATTGGAAAACGCCGCGAGCATCATCCGTACTTCGACGGGCTTAAACAAAGGCATGTAATTTTCCATGTAATTACCGCCAACCTCAACATCAGATTGAGTAAAGAAGCGGAAAATTTGTGTCAGCAAATTCTTCTCGGGCTCAGTCAGATTAGTCGCCCAATCTTTGCAATCCTCACCTAGCGGCACCTCTTCGGGCATCCAGTGGACTTGCTGCTGCTTTTGCCAATAGTCATAGGCCCAAGGGTAGCGAAAGGGCTTATAGCTATGGCTTGGCATCAAGAGGCCAGATTTTGTCTCGATAAAGTCTACTTTTCCCATGTTTGTCCCTTTAGCTATTTTGGCGCCTTAAATCCGCGCCCTGCGCCGTGCTTTCCCTATAAATTCCCAGATGTAGAAGAACTAGCGAAGCAAATCACTACATATAGTGTTATGATCAGCAGCCCCTTAAAGCAATAGCGAAGCCCCAGAAAGTGATCGCTTTTTCGCAAACCATGTGAGTAAAAACCGCGCAGCTAGGATAAAAATCATCAGCGGAGGCCGGTCTCGCAGCGCAGTTCAACGCATATAATTTGCCGCCTACGCAGCGGGGCGGCGGGGTTTAGGCAAAGCTATATTCAGACAGGACTAATCGTCATTGCAGTCACCCTTGGTTTTCGAGAGCCGGGAATATGCATAATTTCAGCTATCTTGGCGGGCTGATAGGCTTGATTTCGGAGATAGTTTTCGCGCTCATATCGACGCGGCGAAAGATTCAAAAGAGCTAAAGCGCCAATGCGGCTAACAGGCTAACGCTTCCAGGTAAAAGACAGCGCCGCGGCATCTTCGGTTTTATTAAAACCCTGCGTGCCAAAGCTCTGGTCAGTTAGCGTGCTAATCTCGCGGCGGATATATCCAAGCGAGACATCGGCCGCCCCAATGCGGTACCCAATACCTGCCTGCGCATCACCAATGATCATGCGCTCATTTAGGCCTAGCTGGCCGTTATTAAAACGTGCCGTATTATCGGAGCTATAAGAAAGCGCCTCTGCATCCGCTCCGGCGAATACATACCATGTGTTGGAATTGACTTCCCCTGCCCGTAAATCCTCGCCGATCCGTACGACTGCACCGAGGGAGGCACTGCGGCCATCTTCATCAAAACGCATGGAGGCGCTGGGGACAAGCTCAACATCTAACCCTTTTTTTCCTTTGGAGGAGATGCTGGCCGAAAATTCCATATCGACCGGCGGCGCATCGACGAGGCAGTTCGCTTCATCCGCAAGGCAGCTAAAGGAATCAAGATCGAGATTAAGATCAAGAAGGCGAACGGCGCTTTGGCGCGGCATTTTGAGTTTAAAATCAGGGCTTGCCACACCGCTTCCCAAGGGCCCCGCGAGTGAGGCACCGCCCACCGCTGGATTGACGGTCTTGGACGGCGCCGTAAGCTTGGGCGTGGGTTTCGCGGCCGCGCCTTTATCGTCTGCATAAGCCGCTGGAGCCAAGGCCAAAATCGAGACAACACCCACGGCGGCCATAGCATTTACCAACATCCCGCGCGCGCCGCAGCATCCGCGGGCGGCGATAATTGGGGCGGCAGTGGTGACCTCATGCCTGTAATTCTGTCGTCCCAAATGAATCATTTGCTCTCTCGAAGTGGGATATGGCGCGGCGCGCCGTTAATCCCGCACACCCTACTATAGTCTTTTTTGGGGTAGAAATAAAGCAATCACACCGACTTTGCGGGTTAAAATGCAGAAAGTCAGTCTGATCAGGGCCGTAAAGCCCGCATTACCCCCCAATTGCACCATTAGCGTCCCTGAAACTTAAGATCGCCCCAGAGCCGCTCTGGCCCCCGCAAAGCGGAGAGCAGGTTTAAAGCGCCGCAAGCTTTCCGGCATTCTTTGCTAGCAGATAGTAAAAAGTAACGCGCTGCTTATTGCGATCAGGTTTCATGGTTGTGCAGACCGCTTCAATTGCGGCGCTGGCGGCATCCTTGTCCATACCCAGTTTTTTGAAACAAAACCCATCTCTTACTCGGTTTTTTTCTGTCTCATCCGAACAAGACACAAGTGAAGAATCCCGATTTCTAAGCGCGATACCGCAATAGTTGACAATTTTCTTCACGCGGTCGAGTTCCGCGCCGCTGTCATAACGTTTGACGTCATCAATATAATCTTCGGCTTTTGCCATGTGTCTCTCCTTGGTTTTATCTAACCGTTCTCCCTTTTGATGACGCGGTTTAAAAGGCGGCTTTGTCCTTGATTCTGTGTTTATGATTTCTGTTAAGTTTTTGTTCATCTGGCGTTCATCTTTGCGCCGCTTGCGCCGCCTCACGCGCAAAGATGTTTTGAAATATAAAACCCGCATTTCCAGTGGAAATGCGGGTTAATGTTTAAAGCTTTGGGGCAGTCTTATTGACAGGCGAGGCACTCGTCATAATCTGTCGGGGCGGCGGCCTTCATGGACTTTTCCATATCGCTAAGGTTTTCTGTCTCTTCTTTGCCTGCAAAACCTGCGCGCTGCACAGATTTGGACCGGCAGTAATAAAGCGACTTCACGCCTTTTTCCCAAGCTGTCCAATGAAGCATATGCAAATCCCATTTATTCACGTCACCCGGGATAAAAATATTGAGAGATTGCGCTTGGCAGATCATTGGCGCGCGGTCGGCTGCATGTTCAATCACCCAGCGCTGGTCGATTTCAAACGCGGTTTTGAAGGTATCTTTCTCGTGCTCATCAAGCGCGTCCATCCATTGCACAGAGCCTTCATTTTCCAAAATTTTGTTCCACGTCGCTTTGGTGTTCAAACCCTTGCTCTCAAGCAATTCTTCAAGATGTTTATTGCGCACCGTAAAGGAGCCTGACAGCGTCTTGTGGGTGTAGATATTCGCCGGAATGGGCTCAATACCCGCCGAGGTGCCGCCGCAAATAATTGAGATTGACGCCGTCGGCGCAACCGCCATTTTATGAGAAAAACGCGCGTTTACGCCTTCCTCTGCAGCGTCAGGACACGCGCCCCGCTCATTTGCGAGTTTCACAGAAGCCGCATCCGCGCCGCGGCGGATATGGCGAAACAGCCGGTTATTAAAGGATTTCGCCATGGCGCTCTCAAAGGGGATACCTTTGGCTTGGAGCAATGAATGAAAGCCCATTAGACCCAGCCCTACAGAGCGCTCGCGCATAGCGGAGTATTTCGCCTCTGCCATTTTATCGGGCGCGCGCTGAATGAAATCTTCAAGGACATTGTCAAGGAAACGCATGATGTCTTCAATGAAGCCGTCCTCATTTTTCCACTCATCATATTTCTCGGCATTAACGGAGGACAAGCAGCAAACAGCCGTGCGCTGCTTGCCATATTTATCTTTCCCAGTCGCCAGCATGATTTCCGCGCAGAGATTGGATTGTTGCACGCGCAGACCTTGCGCCTTTTGGTGCTTAGCGAGCGCTTCATTGACCGTATCAGAGAACACCATATAGGGCTCACCAGTTTGCAGACGCATCTCCAGAATTTTCTGCCAGATCTTGCGTGCGTCAACGCGCTTAATGACTTCATTGGTCTTGGGACTGCGCAGACCGAAATCTTTGCCGTCTCGCACCGCCATCATAAATTCATCGGTAATATTAAGGCCATGATGCAGGTTCAGCGATTTGCGATTGAAATCACCAGAGGGCTTGCGAATTTCAAGAAACTCTTCGATTTCCGGATGATGAATATCCAGATAGACCGCCGCAGAACCGCGGCGCAGAGACCCTTGGGAAATCGCGAGGGTCAGGCTATCCATAACGCGGATGAAAGGAATAATGCCCGAGGTCTTGCCCGCGCGTCCAATCTTCTCCCCGATAGAGCGTACATTGCCCCAATAGGTCCCGATCCCGCCGCCATTAGAGGCAAGCCAGACATTTTCATTCCACACATCAACGATAGAATCGAGGGAATCGTCAACAGCGTTCAAAAAGCAGGAAATTGGCAAACCGCGTTTTGCGCCGCCATTGGATAGCACGGGCGTCGCCGGCATAAACCAAAGCTTTGACATATAATCATAAAGGCGCTGCGCATGGGCTTGATCATCGGCATAAGCTTCGGAGACGCGCGCGAACATGTCTTGATAGACTTCATCGGGCAAAAGGTAACGGTCAACAAGTGTGCGCTTACCAAAATCCGTCAAAAGCGCATCGCGGGACCGATCTTGACGAACCTTGATTTTTGGAACTTCGGCGATTTGCGGCGCGTCTACCCGCTGTTTGGCAGGTTTAGGCGCCAAGACACGCTCAAGCGCCGGACTTTGCATATCACCCCCGATTGCGTCCTCTTTTAATGCAAAATTCTCGCTTGCCGCTGTTTCTGACACGTAAACCCCCTCTTTCAATCCCTCTTGGAGCCTCGGCTCCGCTTATTTTCACAAAAACCTACCGTCAGCACGGAAGCCGCACTGCAAGACTGGTTTGATGTTAGAAAGATCCAAAGAGCGTCGTCTTTGGCTTCTGCACTATATATAGTGTTGATTTGCTCCCTAACGTCAACACCTTGTGTCGCAAAAAAGGAAATTTTTGGTTAACAATAACTTAAGTGCTTAGTTTTGTTATGAATTTTTTTTCAGGCCCCGCAATCCCGCATAGATTCGGACTATTTGAGGGCAAGCATGAGGTGATTCCTTTGGCAAATTCCAGACCTGCCTGCCTTATAGCGTTTTGCTTTAACCCTTTGCCCGTCAGTGCTATAGGCGCCTAGCGCCGTGAACGCACAGCGCCTATAAAGGCGTCCAATACACGCCTGCGGGCACGAAGAGAGATAGGTTGAAAATTTTATTGGTGACAGATGCTTGGGCGCCGCAAATGAACGGCGTTGTTCGCACGCTGAGCGAGACCGTCGATGCCTTGCGCGCGCGCGGCCATGTCATTGAGGTCATCGCCCCGTCAGATGGCTATTTTACCCTGCCGCTTCCCACCTATCCGGACATACGCCTTGCGCCCTTTGCCAAACGGGACATCAAACGCCGTATAGCGGAATTTGGGCCCGAAGCCGTACACATCGCCACCGAAGGTCCGCTTGGAATGGCGGCGCGTGCGCTGTGCCTGAAATGGAAAATGCCGTTCACCACAAGCTATCACACGAAATTTCCCGAGTATATTAAGGCGCGCTTTCCCTTTATTCCGCTGTCTTGGGCCTATGATTTCGTTCGCGAGTTTCACAATAGCGGCGGGCGGGTCATGGTCACAACCCCGAGCATGGTAGAATTTTTGGAGGCGAAGGGATTTAAAAACCTTGCGCCATGGGCACGGGGTGTTGATCTAGATTTGTTCAATCCTGACCAACGAGGGGCCCCCGATGACGTCTACGAGGGGCTAAAGCGGCCCATTTTCGTAAATATCGGACGCATTGCGGTTGAAAAAAATATCGAAGCCTTTTTACAGCTTGAACTTCCGGGAACCAAAGTCATCGTTGGCGACGGCCCTCAGCGCGCGCAGCTTCAAAAAAATTACCCTGATGTTGTCTTCACGGGGGCCAAACATGGGCAGGATTTGGCGCGCCATTTTGCCGATGCTGATGTTTTTGTTTTTCCGTCTAAAACCGACACTTTTGGCCTCGTGATTATCGAGGCCATGGCCTGCGGTACGCCCGTTGCGGCTTATCCTGTCACGGGCCCGATTGATATTGTTCCAGACAGCGGCGCAGGTGTATTGGATGAAGATTTAAAAGCCGCCTGCCTCGGCGCGCTTGATTGCGAGCGGGCCGCCGCCGCCAGACATGCCAAAAATTATAGCTGGGAGGCGGTATCTGACGTCTTCTTTCATTACCTGACTCCAGAATATGAGCCCAATGCACGCCGGCGCTGGCGGCGTAGCCGCCGCCTTTTGCGCGTTGCAAGCAGTCCCTACCACCTCATCAAACGAAGCCTAAGACGGGTCAGCCGACGCTTGAAGGGAAAATAGGAAATTCGCGGCGCAAAATGGCGCGCTTTGAAAAATGAGACAAAATATACCTCCGCGCCGCTTCGCCAAGGCTTGCTATGCCGCCTTACGCCGCGTTATGAGGCCTTATGTTTGATGTCACGCTATTTTGGTCCGCCTTTGCGGTTTTGTTCGTCATTATAGACCCGCCGGGCTGCGCGCCAATTTTTGCGACATTAACGCAGGGCACATCTCGCAAACATCAAAATACCATGGCGGTTAAGTCTGTTGCGATTGCGGCAGTCATTCTGGTGCTCTTTGCCTATTTCGGTGATTTTGTATTCTCCAAATTGGGCATAAGCCTCGACGCGCTGCGCATAGCCGGCGGCATTATGCTCTTTATTATTGGGCTCAATATGGTGTTTGAGAAGCGCACAGAAAAACGTGAAGGCCGGGCCGAGGATGTGCTTGAGGAAGTCTCTGATCCCGAAGATATTTCTGTCTTTCCCATGGGCATCCCCATGATTGCGGGACCAGGAACCATGGCCTCCTTACTGATCCTGTCGAGCGACGCGGGTCAGGGCCTGCCGCAGCAACTCGCGGTGATGGCAGCGCTAGGGCTTGTGCTACTTATCACACTGATCGCTTTTTTGGTTTCGGGCTTTATAATGAAGCTGATGGGCAAGACCTTTACCAATGTGCTTACCCGCGTTCTAGGCGTGCTTCTGGCAACGCTGGCGGCGCAGTTCATTCTTGATGGCCTGAAAAATACATTCTTTTAATCGGGCAAGATCATAGGCGTAGACATGGGCTTAGCCGCTAGCCTTCAGGGCCGCCCCTGTCCATGGTATAATTCAGCGCCAATCGCCCCCCATCGGGATAAATCGTTTGGCCGGTGATATAGCTGGCATCTTCAGAGGCAAGGAAAGCGGCCACACCGGCCACCTCATCTGGCTGACCAATGCGTCCAAGCGGCGTGCGCTGCAGGATTTTTTGCGTGGCTTGCTTATCCCCCGCAACACCCGCCAGCATATTCGTGCGAATGGAGCCCGGACCAATCGCGTTCACGCGAATGCCGCGCGGCGCCAACTCCAGCGCCATGGCACGCGTCATCTGCTTTAACCCCCCTTTAGAGATAGAATAGGCCAAATAATCCGGTATTGCGACGGCTTCGTTGATTGAGGACATATTGATGATGCTATAGGGGCGCTCGGTAAGGCCCGAGCGGTCATCCCGCCCATCAATTTCATCGACCATTTGGCGCACCACGGCCTTGGCCACCAAAAAAGCGCCGCGCAAATTCACCGATAAGACGCGGTCAAAATCCGTTTCGCTTAGATCCAAAATACCGCCTGGCAAGGCTATACCGGCATTGTTAATAAGCACGTCAATACGCCCGTACGCTGTGAGGGCCTCTGCCACAAGATTGTGCACAGCCAGCTTATCGGAAATATCACAGGGGACAAAAATGGCGCCGGGGGCGGCCGCCCCGCTGTCAATTCCAAGGTCCGCTAACGCCCTCGCGCCCGCCGCCTCGTCAATGTCGGCCATGACAACGCGGTAGCCATCGTCGAAAAAACGGCGCGCACAGGCAAAGCCGATCCCATTTGCTCCGCCCGTTACCAAGACAACTTTATTTGACATAAGTCCCTCTTTCACTCGCGCGCAACGTCTCGCGCGGGCCGGAAAAGGTCAAGAAAATTTTGAACGTTGGACGGCGCTATTTCGCCGGCGCGCTAGTTCTCATATTTGGCAATTTTTTCTTTAAGATGGAGTTTTCGTTTTTTGAGGGTCGCAATATGAAGTGTATCGGCAGCGGGACGGCGGAGTTCTGACTGAATTTTTTCTTCCAGTTTAGAATGTTTAACAATGAGCTCTTTAACGTGTGCGGTTGACCCCATACGACTTCTCCTTCATCTATGTAGGAATCGACTATAGCACAAAATGGGAAAGATGTCATATTTCCGTCGCGAAAGGTTAAGGCTTGCTTGTCAGAGGCCGCTCTCTGGCGTAAACGGCCGTCATGAGCGATACTCCACACGACCCGCCCCCAGAGGCCCTGCCGCCCAAGGCAGAGGCCTTAACAAAGGAAGAACTTATCGCCCTGCTCGCCTCATTCAGACGCGAACATGCACGGATTAATCAACAGGTCGATGCCCTGCATGAAAATGGGGTTTTAGATATGCTAAAGCTTCGGCGCATGAAAAAGGCCAAACTCGCGATAAAGGATAAAATCGCTTATATTGAGAATTTGCTCACGCCCGATATTATCGCCTAGGGAATTAGGGCGAGGATCACAAAGCTGCTGGCAGCATTTAGTCGTCTCGGGCTTTAAGTCGTCTCGCGCTTTGCCTTGAACATAGCGCGGTCTGCGCGGGCAAGAATTTGCTCGGCTGTATCATCACAGGCACAAGGTGCTGCGCCCCAAGCCGTGCTTATATGAATATTTCCTGTCGGCATAATGATGTGTTGCTGCGCGATATAGCACGCAAGCGACGCCGCTTTGGCTTTTGTCTCCACCATGTTTGACTTGAACAATAAAACGCCAAATTCATCACCGCCCAGACGCGCGACAAGGTCACACGAACGTACATTTTCAAGTAAGGCCATACCGGTTTTACGCAAAAACTCATCGCCTATGCCGTGCCCGAATCGATCATTGATTGATTTGAAGTTATTCAGATCAAAGAATATCACGGAGGATTCGATATCGTAACGCGCCATTACCGTCCTGGCTTTTTCGACCTCGCGAATAAAGGCTCGGCGGTTGTAAACCGGCACAAGCGGATCCGTGTCGGCCGCGCGCTCAAGCTCAAGCACGCGAAGGCGCATCTGATTGAGCTGTAAATTTAAGCGTTCATTTTCTGTTTGCAACTCAGATTCTGTCCGCCCATCCTCGGGCAGAAAGCCTGTTTTCGGGTTGAGAAAATCTGTTACTCTTGCTTGCATCGTCAATCCAGCTCACTAGTGCGGTCCCCCTGACCGCCTGAGAGCTATAGCGCGACCTCCTTAATAAAGCTGAAAACCCGAGCCCGAACGCAGGGAAAAATAAATCTATCGTTAATATTCTATGAAAAACACAATTGGCGCTGCGATAGATATTCTTTGCCCGCTGAAAACGGTTTCATTCTGAAACAAACGCTTCAGGATTGCCAAAAAAACGGCTTTGCCTCACGCCTACAATCAACTAGAGTGAATAGCTTCTTACTGGTGAATTTCCAAAACCAGATGAAAGCGAAACCTTATGGCAAAATCTCCTGCAATCGCAATTATCATGGGTAGCACCTCTGATTGGCCAACTATGCAGCACGGTGCGGAGATATTAGACGCACTGGGCATTCCTTATGAAACCAAAGTTGTGTCTGCCCATAGAACGCCCGACCGTCTTTATGAATTTGCTAAATCAGCGGCAGGTAATGGCACGCAGGTCATTATCGCAGGCGCAGGCGGCGCGGCGCATTTACCCGGCATGGTGGCTGCGCTCACCGCCCTGCCCGTGCTCGGCGTACCTGTAGAGAGCAAAGCGCTATCCGGTATGGATAGCCTGCTTTCGATTGCGCAAATGCCGGGCGGTATCCCCGTTGGGACTTTGGCAATTGGTAAATCCGGGGCAAAGAATGCAGGGCTTTTGGCCGCGTCTATATTGGCACTCTCGGACGCAAGGGTTTCGAAGGCTTTGGCGACGTGGCGCGCCGCGCAAACTGCCTCTGTCGCGCTTGACCCAACGGCAGGCTAACGGCGATGAACCAAACAGACAGCCTCGCGCCGGGCGCGGTCATAGGGATTTTAGGCGGAGGGCAGCTTGGGCGAATGCTCGCGCTGGCGGCGGCGCGTCTTGGGCTCAAAACCCATATTTACTGCCCAGAGGCCGGCGGTCCAGCCGCAGAAGTCGCAAGTTTTGAGACCAATGGTGCCTATGACGACCTTGACGCGCTGCACCGCTTTGCCAAATCATGTGACGTGGTGACCTATGAATTTGAGAATGTCCCTGCCATGTCTGCGCGAACGGCGGCTAATGCCTCTCGCCTTCGCCCTAATGCCAAAGCGCTTGATGTAGCTCAAGACCGTCTAACGGAGAAAACCTTTATTCGTGAGACTGCTGGTGTGGAGGTAGCGCCATTCATGCCCGCCAATCATATCCACGACGCCCGCCGCGCGAGCCGCGCGCTGGGTCTTCCGGCTGTGGTGAAAACCCGCCGCTTTGGCTATGATGGTAAGGGCCAAGCCGTCATCCGCGAGGACAGCGACCTTGAGGCCGCCTTTGCCGCGCTGCCCAAAGACGCGCCCTGCATTGTCGAAGCCTTTGTTCCCTTCAAACGCGAAGTCTCTATTGTAGCAGCGCGCGGCACAAACGGAGAGCGGACGAGTTATCCGCTCATTGAAAACGTGCATAAAAATCATATCCTTCACAGTAGCACTGCTCCCGCGAAGAATAGCAAGACTGTAGGCCCACGCGCCGCCGAGCTTGCCTATAAAATTATGGATGCGCTGGATTATGTCGGGGTGATGGCAACAGAGTTTTTCGAGCTGGAAGACGGTAGCCTGATCGTCAATGAAATTGCGCCGCGGGTGCATAATTCCGGGCACTGGACACAAAATGCGGGCTGCGTTGATCAATTTGAGCTGCATATCCGCGCTGTGGCGGGCTGGCCGCTTGGGAGTACAGAGCCGCTCCATCCGGTGGTTATGACGAATTTGATTGGCGATGATATGGACAAAGTCCCCGCGCTCTCCGCCCTAGCCGGAGCGCATCTGCATCTCTATGGCAAATCGGACGCGCGAGATGGCCGTAAGATGGGCCACATTAATCAGGTAAATCCCCGCAAGCGATAATGGCAAAATCCAGAGTCGCTCTCCAATACCGACAGCCTTCGAACCCCGTGCGCAGATTATCTGTTTTCCTAAGATATTGAAGACGTGCAGCGGGTTTAATCGCTTGTAAATCAGGAACGCCCATTGGCCTTTGCACATATGCCCCAAGGCCCTCTGGCCGTAGGACATATGGCCGTTTACGGACTACTGTTTCTTTTTGAAAGCGTAACGCGCTTGCAGCTTGCCTGTATATTGATCGCCGCTAAAGCCTACACTGGCCCCAAAGTTCCAATGGTTATCACCGCGAATGGCAAAGGTACTACCAAAACCGACTTCGCCGCCATAAATGCCAATACCGCCGCTAAGCGCCGCCGCTTCATCACTATTAAGGTAAAGGTCTGGCAAGGCCACAACCGCCGCTGTCCCTGCAATTTGGTTTTGAATAATTTCAAATTGCGAAGCCAAGGCCGAACTAAAGTCATTGACCTGCTCCTCCAAGGATTGCACCCGAACGGTATTGTTCAAAATATCCGCTGAGTTCTGCGAAATCAAATCGCTATTGTTCAGGATGAGACGAGTATTCGCATTAATTCCATCAACAATCGTTTGTGATCCAGTGGAATTAGACACTCTGACGTTCCGGATAGCCTCTGAGACCTTGCTGATATCACTCCCGAAACTGCCGTTTAAGACAGTGATTGCGCCTACATCACCCACTTGCTCGGAAATGATCTGCTGAACGGTCGCGGAAATCTCTGTGCGTGACACCCCATCAGCGCCCGGAGGACCCGCGGGACCTTGTGGACCTTGTTCACCGTCCTGACCATCCTGACCGTCTTTACCGGCTGGGCCCGCTGGACCCGCAGGGCCTTGCGCGCCGTCCTCGCCGGCAGGACCTTGCTCGCCTGGTTCGCCCTGCTCCCCATCCTGACCTGCTGGTCCTTGCTCTCCGTCCTGACCCGCAGGGCCTTGCGGCCCGATTGCACCGTCGGCGCCCGCTGGGCCCTGAGGACCGGTTGCGCCTGTCGCGCCCGTAGCCCCAATAGGACCTTGCGCACCATCTGCACCTGCAGGACCCTGAGGGCCAACTGCACCTGTGGCCCCAGTTTCACCCGCTGGGCCCTGAGGACCAACTGCACCTGTCGCGCCTGCCGGACCTGTGGCACCCGTTTCGCCTGCTGGACCTTGAGCACCGGTTGCGCCGGTCGCGCCCGTTTCACCTCGCGCCCCTCTTGGACCGATAGCACCGGCAACTCCACGATCACCTTGAGGACCGACTGCGCCTGTCGCGCCAGTTCTTCCGTCCTCGCCGGCTGGGCCAACCGGACCTGTCGCGCCTGCCGGACCTGTGGCACCCGCTTCGCCTGCTGGGCCTACAGGACCGGTTGCGCCGGTCGCGCCCGTTTCACCTCGCGCCCCTCTTGGACCGATAGAACCGGCAACTCCACGATCACCTTGAGGACCAACTGCGCCTGTCGCGCCCGTTTCACCTTGAGGACCTTGAGGACCGACTGCGCCTGTCGCACCCGTTTCACCTTGAGGACCCTGAGGACCAACTGCGCCGGTCGCGCCCGTTTCACCTTGAGGACCCTGAGGACCAACTGCGCCGGTCGCGCCCGTCTCACCTTGAGGACCCTGAGGACCGACTGCGCCTGTCGCGCCAGTTCTTCCGTCCTCGCCGGCCGGGCCAACCGGACCTGTCGCGCCTGCCGGACCTGTGGCACCCGTTTCGCCGGCCGGACCTACAGGACCGGGGGGACCGGGGGGACCTTCTGGGCCTGCAGGGCCGGGAATACCTACATCTGCATAAGCGGTAGACGGCATTACCATGATCGCAAAGACTCCAATTGCGGCCATTGAAGATGTCATCATAAGTATTGTAAGAAATTTTTTGGGCGTTGCTTTTTTGACAAGCATAAACGGAAAATTTTGAATGGTGGCCCCCAGAAGTAAGTCTGCCTACGGAATTGTAGGTCTCAGCGGGGAGTCGGTAACAAGAATGGCGGGGCGAATAAATCACCCAAAAGGGTGATTAAGGCGCTTTTAAGGCCTAATTTACACAATTTTTTAAGCCAAGGCGCGGGCAATGCCCTATTGCAACCCAAGGCTTTCATAATGTTTATCACCCAAATGGGTGATTGTTTTTGGCATGAAATTCTATCACGCTTATTATTCAACAAAGAAAGCAGACCCATTCATCTCTCGCAAGACATAACACGGTTATCTTTTTGGCAGCTCTTTTGCTACGGGGCCTTATCCCTTCCGATTGCGATGGCCGGGTTTGCACTTGTGACCTATATTCCAACATTCTACGCCGTAGATATGGGGTTAGGGCTAGGTGTCGTGGGGGCTGTCTTTGTGTGTGGCCGGGTTTTGGACGTTATCACAGACCCGATTATCGGCTATCTAAGCGATAGAACGCAGTCTGCACTTGGACCGCGGCGGCCGTGGATGATCATTGGCATACCGCTTTTTTGTTTTGCGGCTTGGGCGTTATTTATCCCGGTAAATACTCCCAATCTTTTTTATCTTATTGTTGCAAGCGGGGCCTATTTTTTATTTTATACGGCGCTGGACGTACCATATTCGGCGATAGGTTTGGAAATCTCCCCTTATATTCATGAGCGTTCCATACTCGCCAGTACGAAAGCTATCTTCCAAGTTATGGGCGCTATTTTTGCCGCCATTTTGCCCTTTATACTTGCGCTAAAAACCGAGCCATCTTTGCAAATTATGACGCAGATATTATGCGGCCTTTGCGTTCTTTTCCTTATTTTATTTCTGAAATATGTTCCGCAGAGAGAGAGTAGCGCCGTCATGGCACGGCCCGCATTTATTAAATCCATCAAATTGATATGGGGCAATCCCATTTACAGCCGCATGATCTTTGCATTTTTCATTATTCAATGCAGTAATGCCCTGCTCGCGGGGCTGACAGTTCTATTTGTGACGACCATTCTTGAAATGCCCAATCTGACAGGGCTTTTTCTGGGCGTCTTGTTTGTATCCTCAGCTCTCTTTTTACCTGTCTGGATATGGGTATCTAAAACATGGTCAAAAAAAGCCGCTTGGGCCAGTTCGATTATTATGGCTATATGCATACTGACGACGGCCCCCTTTTTGAGCGTGGGCGACGTCATAGCCGCGCTTTTATTTAGCGCCTTTATCGGGGCCACTTTCGGATGCGATGCTATCATGCCCACATCCATGCTTGCAGATATTATCTATAAAGATGAAACCAGTGGAAACGGGCGGCCCGCAGCCCTTTACCTTGCTATGAAAAATTCACTGTCCAAACTCACATTCATCGCCCCAATGGGACTTGCCTTTCCGATGTTGGAGCGCGCTGGATTTGTGTCCGGCGAGACAAATTCGGCCGATGCGGTGGCCACACTTATCTTCTTTTATGCGGGGTTACCGATCTTGTTACGGATTTTCGCGCTGGTTATCGTATGGAATTTACCCAAAACCGAGAGCCTATTTGACTAGATGGCTGATAGTGGATTTGATATCGAAACGGACCTGCAACCTATCAGGATAGAACAAGCACGCGCTATCAAGGCGAATGCCAAAAGGTCCGCGTTTATCGTCGAGATTTCGGTCATAACCTACGCAATTTTAATTGCGGCATCCGTGTCCATCATGACAGGCATTGTTTGGTTTTTTGCGGCTAATTTTATGGTGTTTGTGACCCTGATTTATGCGAAATTTCAAGCCGCAAATGGCATTACCAAAGATAATTACAAAGCCTATCTTCTCGGACATATATTTATCTGTGCCCTGACCGGAATGGTTTGGGGCGGATTTGCGATTTATATTTTTGATCTCAATCGTCCGTTTGCCTTTCTCGTGGCTGTAACCCTGCCTTCGATATTAACGGTCGGCGGCATGTTGCCAAGCTCCGTTTACCGTCCCGGCTATATCGCCCTGGCTATTTTCGCCCTCCTACCATTGGGGTTTTATTTGACCTTAACCTTAACCGGCACCAGCCGGATATTTGGTCTAGGCATCATTCTATTTTTTGGTATGGGGATGCTCGCGAGTGCGCAGGCCGAACTCAATACGCGAGACGGCATTATGGCCCGCCGCGCAAAAGTCTTTTCCAAAAAACTTTATGAAAAAAGCTTGGAAGTTGAACGGGCAAATGCGGAAAAATCACAATTCCTTGCTTCGACCACCCATGATTTTTCGCAGCCCCTTCACGCCCAGGCCTACTATATCGAGGCTCTCGCCAAGCAGTTAAAAACAGCCGAACAAAAACAAATACTGGATAAGATCCGCGGGGCTTGGACAGCACAAAAAGATCTTTTAGAGGGCTTGGCGGAGGTCACAAGATTAGATAGCGGCGCGATCGTTACCAAAGTTTCTCCGTTTGAAATTACCCCCGTTGTAGAACAGATTATATCTGAATTGATGCCTGATGCGGTGGCCAAAGACCTCAATATTGAATCGCAATTAGATAATGAAATTGTCTTTAGTGATCCGGCCTTATTGGCGAGGATAATTCGAAATATCCTGCATAATGCGATCAAGTTTACAGATAAAAACGGCACCGTAAAAATATCGTCAGAGGCCCAAGACAAATATGTTCATTTATCCATAACAGATACGGGCGAAGGCCTATCGCTTGAAGACCAAGAACGTGTCTTTCAAGCCTATTACCAATCCCCCGGCAACCGGCTTGCCTCTGGAAGTGGTTTAGGTTTAGCTATTGTGAAACGCTTGTGTGATCTTTTGGGAATAGAGTTCAGCCTTAAGTCAGAAAAAGGCAGCGGCACATGCTTTAGTTTAAAGCTACCCATTTCTTCAGATAAGGTACCGGCTCCAGATCTTTCAAAGACGGAGGAGCTGACGTTCCATAACAACCCCTTTGTCGTTTTAGTGGACGACAATGATGACATTCGTGACAGCATGCTCGCTGCATTAACGCGGTGGGGATTGAAAGTGATTGCGGCCCAAAATGGTCTGGAGGCGATCCAATCCTTGAGCAAAATGGGTGAGGCGCCCGCACTACTGATTGTAGATAAAAGATTGGAACATAACGAAGATGGCATAGAGACAATATCCGCATTACGAAACGCACTCTCCCAGGAAACGGCAGCTATTTTGATGACAGGGGATGTGGCGGGCTTTCACGACATATCCGAAGAAGATAATATTCAAATTTTACTAAAACCTGTGATGCCGCCGGATCTCAAGCGCTTGATTTGGAAAAGTTTGCCGACCTAGATCAGACCCAGAACCTGCGCTTTCCTAACGCAAGCGGTACGTTTGTTGACCCCCAACTCTCGAAAAATTTGTTTCAAATGGGTCTTAACCGTATTCTCGCTTATTGAAAGATTGCGGGCAATATCCTTATTCGCGCACCCATTTGCGATTAACCCTAGGACCTCGATTTGCCGGACGCCTAACTTTGGCAATTTATCACAGCCGCCGCCGATGACATCATCTCGCTGGCTTTCCCCCGCGCCTTGATCCGGGATATAACGACCTGAAGCATCCCTAAAGAATGACCCGCCAGCAAGAACGGTTTTGATCGCCATAATTAAAACCTCGTTTTTGGCCGATTTTGGAACAAAACCATTTCCGCCTATGCGCCTGATATCTGCCGCAGGCGGCGGCGTGTTTATGCCGGATAAAATAATGAGAGGAATTGATTTTGACTGAGCCCTCAAAGCGCCTAGAAACGCCAAACCATTCATCGTGTTCATGATCAAGTCGCATAAAACAAGATCGAAGACTCGTCCTTGCTCGACTTGTGTTAAGAGGCCGATCGGAGAGGCAAATCGGGACACTTTATAATTCGGATCAAGCCCCTCGATCAGTAAGGTAATTGCATCAAGAAACAGGATGTGATCGTCAACGATTGCAATTTCAATCTGAGAATTCATAATCTGCGCCCGCATATATTCTATTTATTATACGCCATGATCATCGGCATGTAAAAAAGAATGAGGCCTATTTTGCCTGAAATAGACGAATAATCGCGGGTGTAAAATGCCTCAATATAACGCTAAGGCGAAGCGCGCCGGTTTCAGATACAAATGCACGCAAGAGCATGCTTACGCGCAACTTGCCGGCGCAGGACTGACCCTAACTCCAGCGGCCGTATCTCCGTCGGCGGCGCAGGCGCTTTTCACCGTAACGCAGCTTACCTAATACGTCTGCGGGATTTGGCCAGTGTTTCGTTTTTTCTTTAAACTCCCATTTGGCTTTTTCGAAGCGCATGACATCAGCAATTCGCGCATCCACAAAGGCGCGGCCCTCTCGTTTATCCGCACTGTTATCCGATAACCACGCCATCAGGCTGCTGCTGAGCACGGCCGAGAGGATGGCGCGTTTAGAGTAATAATTGCTGTCCGTACTGGTATCGCCGATCGCGCGCCAAATCACATCTGCGGCGGCCCAAATTTGCGCAGCGCCCCGACCTGCCCCATCTGGCAGGCTGAGGCGGGCTGCGGCGCGCTTGGCCGCGGCCTCATAACCCGTGAGTGCACTTAACCGCGCTGTCACGCCCGCGCTCACTTTATCTCTGATTTTCATCGCGTCCAGATCAAGGGTTTTTAGGTGGGCCTCCGCCGCGCGGTCAAGCTCCTCTGCCCAAAAGGACAGCAGCTCCAGCGGGCCATCTGGAAAATAAAGCGCATCTGATCCCTCTGGCAGGCCCGCGTCCTTGGCCGCTTTTAAAAGGGAAAGCCGCGTGAACCCCTCAAAGGGGGCACGCTTTAGCGCACACTCTAAAAGGGCGCGGCGGGCATTATAGGAAGGATCGCTCATCCCTGCATTATAGCGTGCGATGGCGTTCTCGTCACCTGCGACTAATCAACAGGCCCGGTGTCAAGACATTCTAGGCCGTTAGGCAGATTTACGGCGAAAAATCACCCGTTTGATCCATGCCATCGCGCCTTTAACGCCCGCACCCGACAAAACGCCGTAGCGGAACACACGCCCCGCCAGCATAATCACGCCAACAGACAAAAGCGCGAGAAAGCCAGCCGACAAAGCCAGCTCCCAAAATGGCGGATCGGACGGCAGCCGCGCAATCGCCGCAAAAGGCGCGCTCAGCGGGAACCAGCTTGCGAAGATCAAAATGGCGCTATCGGGATTTTTGATGCCCATGGGCACAACCAAAACACAGAGAGTCAGAACAATGACAATCGGCGTTGTGATCGTCTGGGCGTCCTGCATACTTTCGGCCAAGGCGCCCATAGCAATAAAGAGCGCGCCGTAAAACAAATAGCCAAGAACCAGAAAGAGCGGAAAGAAAACGGCCATTTTCCACGTAAAGGCCTGCTTGATCGCCGACCCTGTCTCCGCATCCCCAAAAAGAATAATCGCGATTACTCCGCCAATACCGATCACCAGATAGGGAAGCATCGCCGTCATCGTCAGCGCCGCAACGCCAATCAACTTACCTACGATGATCTCGCTGAAATGCGTGCTCGCGAGCATCATCTCAAGAAGCTTATTAAGCTTTTCCTCCAGCATAGAGGTCAGAAGCATATAGGCACCTGAGAAAACCGCGAGCCACAGCATCATCGCCATAATCCCTGCTACAAAATATGGCATTCTATCAAGCTGGGTGACTTTCTGCCCCCCCTCACCCGTGCTGATCTTCGCAGGGTTGAAAGCGCCGAAAACAAGCGCTTTATCCCGGCTCTCCTTCAGCCCATCTCGGCTTAGCTGACCTGACTGTAAATAGCGGGTCTCGGCCAAATCCCGAAAATATGACTTTGCCAGATTGGGCAGTTCAAATGCGTTGATTTGTGCGGACCAATAATCCACCTCTACCGCAGCTATCTGTTCAGCGGGGTCCTGATTTTTAGAGTCATTTTTTGCCGCGGCTTTGATATGCAGCACGCCGTTTAAAACAACATCCTCGCCTTTATATTTGACGGTCTTTTCATGGGCGAGAAAAGTTTTAAGCGCGTCGATATCGGCAGCAGGCGGATCAACAAAAATGAGGTTTCGCTCTGGTAGTTTAACCTGATCACCAAGGCCCGGTACCTTGCCGTTTAAAAAACTCTTGCCCGCCTTCGCGCCGCCAGTTTTGATAATGTCCTCAAGCGCAGCGGCGTCACCCTCAGAGAGGGCGACCTTGCCAATTTCCAGGACGGCGCGTTCCTCTCGCTCGTTGAAACGAGTTTCATATCGCGCGATCAGGGCGCGGCTGTGAACCCCCGTTTCATCAAAAACCGCTTCATAACGGGGCGGTTCAAAATCAAGGTCAAGCTGGCTGCCAACCACCGCCAAAATGCCAAATATAAAGGGGAGAAAAAAGCTAATCCAAAATCCCCAAGTTTTGATATATCCCAGATAATCCCGCCGCGCGATCAGAAGCGCTCGCCGTATGTTTAAACGCTCGCTCATACTCGGCCTCCCACGCCAAGCGAATCCTCGCCAAGCTGCATTTCATTTGTGACGTCCTCGCCGACCATAGCCACAAAGGCCTCATGCAGGCTTTGCGGTTTCGGTTCAAATCGTGTGAGCTTTATGCCGCCCGCCACACACGCCTCAAGCAGATTATGGGTCTCTGCGTTTGGCTCTAGGACCATATGGTAAGCGCCGCTCTCATCCCGTCTCATATCCGCAGCAAAAGGGGAAAGCCGCTCACCGAGGGCCGCGTTATCTGACGCGATCACAAGGCGGCGCGGGGCTTTGCTCAGTGCGTCCCCCGTGGAGCCGTCAAAGACCTTCTGCCCACCGGACATCAAAATAATCCGGTCGCATAAACGCTCGGCATGTTCCATCACATGTGTTGAAAATATAATCGTTCGCCCGCCGCTGGCGATTTCGCGCACAATCGATTCGAGCACTTGCTGATTAACAGGGTCCAGCCCTGAAAAAGGCTCATCGAGAATGTAAAACTCGGGATCATGCGCAATAGCGGCCAGAAGCTGTACTTTTTGGGCCATGCCCTTGGACATGTCTTTATTTTTCTTACGCTTGGCATCCGACAGACCGTAGCGGTCAAGCATCTCATCCGCGCGCCGAAAAGCCGCCTTGCCCTTCATTCCGTTCAGCCGCGCCAAATGCGCAATTGCCTCACGCGCTGTTTGTTTTTTGTAAAGTCCGCGTTCTTCGGGAAGAAAACCAATTCGGCCAAAAGCTTGCGCGCCGGGCGGGTGACCAAACAAAGATACAGAGCCGCTATCGGGCTTGATCAGGCCAAGGGCCATGCGTAATGTCGTGGTCTTACCCGCGCCATTTGGCCCCAAGAACCCAATTATCTCGCCGGGGTTCACGGTAAAAGACACATCCTTTACGGCGGGCTTTCCGGCAAAGGACTTGCTCGCGTTTAAAATAGAAAGCGGTGATGTCATAAGATGTCTTCGCAGTGTAAGGCGCGGCCATACCCATATAGCGGCTTTGACGTCTAAATAGCCCAAATTTTTGGACAAGACCAATTTTTATTCGCGGGAGGCTTAGCAAAGTCTTCACTGACTTGAATATTGCGATGACCCAACTCGCTCCCGCGTTTCCAACAAGGGTGGTTTATGTTATGCGGGGTTATGATGAACCGAACGAAGTGTCTAGCGCTCTCCCTTACGGCGGCAGTCTTGGCAGCCAGCTGTGCAAGTTCGGGGCAATCTCTTTCAGACTATAAAGCCAAAAAGGCAAAGCTTCTAACCCAGGACAATGTTATTACCGGCGTTGCTGCCAATAAGCTGGGGAAGGAAACAGAATTCATCATCGCCCAAGAGATGTCCTTTAGCCTGAACATCAACACTGCGCGCTCTCATAATGCCAAGCGCTGCGAGAATTTCGCCCGTGATCTTCCCGCCAAAGCCGAAGGGGTGACGGCCTGTCAATTGGCGCTATCAGATCCCAGCCTGTCCGTACAAAACCGTAAAGCCAGCCTTTTTAATCAGGCTTTGATCTTGAGTAATTTAAGCCGTAACCTTGAGTCCAAAGCCCTTTTGCGACAGCTGATCCAGCGCTACCCCAATATGGCAGAACCGCATTATGAACTCGCGCGCCAGAGCCATAACCAAGATGACTATGATATGGCCATTACCCATGCGAAAGCCGCGCTGCGGCGCGGTTTAGAGCGGTCTGACCGAGCTTATAATTTGATCGGGATTGCACATGAACATGAGTTTGATTTCTCAAAGGCCCGCGCTGCCTATGAAGCGGCGCTAAGCCGTAATCCAGCGGCGGGGGATACCCGCCGGCGGCTTGAGCGTCTAAACCGCCTCTGGCCAGCCGCGCAATGAAACGCCGAGCCTGAGCCTCCACGCGTGACCCAGACACTTTCCAAAACCATTATGACACGCGCGCAGAGCCTTGGCTTTACGCCGCCCCGCCTCGTGGATCTTTCGACCATTACTGATGAATGGGCGCGTCACCTCGCGAGTTTTATTACTCAGGGCCGCCACGGAACGATGGATTGGCTTGAAGAGACGCAGGCGCGGCGCGCCCACCCGAAAGCCCTTTGGCCCGCCGCCAAATCCGCCATTGTCATGGGTATGAATTACGGCCCCGAAGAAGACCCGCTACCCGGTCTCTTGCACGCTGAGGCGGGCATGATTTCAGTCTATGCGCGCGGGCGCGATTATCATGACCTTATCAAAGGCCGCCTGAAAGAAATCGCCGGCTTGATCGCGCGTGATAGCGGGGAAGACGTCAAAGTCTTTGTCGATACCGCCCCGCTTATGGAAAAACCGCTGGCAGCATTGGCGGGGCTGGGATGGCAAGGCAAACATACAAATCTCGTCAGCCGAGAATATGGCTCTTGGCTGTTTTTGGGGGTGATCCTATCCGCAGCAGAATGGCAGGCAAGCGAGCCCGAGATTGATCATTGCGGCAGTTGCCGTGCCTGCATGGATATTTGCCCAACGCAGGCCTTTCCGGCGCCTTACGAAATTGATGCGCGTAAATGTATTTCCTATCTCACAATCGAGCATAAAGGCGCAGTTGAGCCGAGCCTTCGCGCAAAAATGGGCAACCGTATTTATGGGTGTGATGACTGCCTTGCCGTCTGTCCATGGAATAAATTTGCGCAATCCGGCCGCGAAATGAAACTGGCAGCGCGGGAAGATTTGGTTCGGCCCAGCCTCGCTGTCCTCTCCGAGCTAAGCGAAGCGGCGTTCCGCGCCCGCTTTTCTGGCTCGCCGATCAAACGTATTGGCCGAGACCAATTTATCCGTAATGTGCTCTATGCGATTGGCAATAGCGGCATGGCGGAGCTCGCCCCCTCTGCGCGCGCCCATATCAGCAGCGAAAATGCTGTGGTAAGAGATGCGGCGCAATGGGCGCTAAAGCAGCTGGCGACGTCCCAAGGGCCGGCGCGTCTACGGCCCTTCTAACAGATGGAGATATTATGAGCTTTGAATTACACCCCGACCTAACGCGCGACGGAATTCATATGGGGGACTTTCCCCTGTGCCAAGTTTTACTCATCAACGATTCCCATTACCCGTGGTTTGTACTTGTGCCAAAGCGGGCAAATATTTCCGATACGATTGACCTGACGCCCAAGGATTACGCCCAGCTGTGGGCAGAGTCGCGCTTGTTCTCCGCGGCGATTATGCAGGCCTTTTCGGGAGAGAAACTAAATGTGGCCGCGCTTGGGAATATGACGCCGCAGCTGCATATACATCATATTGTGCGCTACAAAGTCGACCCCGCTTGGCCCGGCCCGATATGGGGCAAACAGCCGCTAAAGCCCTATAGCCCTAAGGCCGCGCTGGACGTTCGCGCAAAATTAGACGCGCAGTCTATGGATGGTTTCGTGCCAGCCGCGGATTAGGCACGGCGCACCCACGCCCTCAAAAAAACGCCCCGATATCGGGGCGCTTAAAATTTTGATGAATGTGAGGCCTAAAGCCCGCCGGGACCGCAATCCTTTTTAAGGTAATCGATCATCGCCGGATAGAAATCCATCTTATGTTTATAATAAAGCGTATTGGAGAAGTGATCCGCGTCCTCAAGCTCCATATATTTGAAATCTTTACCCGCTTTTTTCATAGCAGATACATATTTTTTTGCGTGCTTGAGCGGCACGCGTTGATCGGCCGAACCGTGCACCATGAACATGGGGACATTGACTTTATCAACTTCATCAATCGGATTTATTGATCCATCCCAAAACTTTAGCTGTTCAACTTTTTGCCAGCCATCAATGCGATTGCGGTAGTAATTTACTTGCTGCAAATTATCAGCCACGGCTGCGCCGGCAATCACGCATTGATAAAGATTAGGCGTACGCGCGGCCGCGATCAGCGCCGCATATCCGCCATAAGACCAGCCAAACATAGCGACGCGGTCCTTATCAACACGGCCCGAAGATATGAGATGCTTGACGCCGTCATCTTTATCGTCTTGCATTTTTTTACCGCCTTCACCGCCTTTGATAAATCCGGCTTGGTAAAATTCTTGGCCGTAATTTAGGGAGCCGCGATATTGGGGCTGCATAACCATATAGCCATTATTAGCAAGGAGCTGCGCCCATTCGTCAAACAGAACAACTTCACTGACAAAGGGACCACCATGCGGCATCACGACCAGCGGATGCGGACCGGGGCCTTTGGGAACAGTCACAAAGGCCGGGATAGATTTCCCATCGCGCGATGTATAGGTGATATATTCCACATCAGACAGCCCGTCTGCTTTCAAGAGGCCATTCGTCGACCCCAGACGTGAAAATTTGCCGTTGTCAAAAAGGTAAAATGTTCCCGGGTCTTTTGGACCTATATTGCGAACAACCATAACATTACCATCGCGCGAGCGGGAAGTTATCGAAATTAGGCCGGCATTAGGCACGGATCTTTCAAATTGTTTATACATCGCCTCTTCTGACGGATCAAAGAAACGGCGGTGAAACTTATCTTTATAATGGCTAATGCCTGTCACCTTACCGGGGTTCGCCCAGCCATTTGAATGGCGAAGCGTACCGCGAATATCCACATCATTACGGCGGTAAACAAGCTCCCCGAAGGATTTGGAGGACAGATTATATTTCCAAAGCCCAACTTTATCATGGCCGTTATTGGCCGTGACGTAAATTTGGTCATCATTACCGTCGACTAGGCCCTGATAGCCAAATGTTTCGGGACTATCTTCTGATAGCCGGAAATATTCCGTCCAGCCGGATTCGCCGGGCTTACGATATTGAAAAACCTGCTCTTGCGTGCCCTGATCAAAGATAGCTGAAAATCTTGGGTTGCCCAAATGGTCAAAACGATAGCCATAGCGATCGTCCGTACCTTTCAAGACGAGTTCTTTCTGTCCGGTCTTAACATCCACTTTATAGTAGGACGGAGACTGAAAAGAGGTTCCTTTTTTAAACTCGGTATAGCGCGCGAGAACATGATTAGGTTCTTCCGGCAGGATATTAACAAGATCATAGCCAAAATTATCGCCGCTCAGTTCTTTGAATTTTTTATTGTCCATAGAAAAGAGCGCTAGCTTGCCTTTGAAGGTGCCCTGATTAAAGCCCCGAATTTTTTTGCGGACCTGCTTTTGGAAACTGACCACCATTTCCTCATCGGAAATCCAGTCAAACCCGTTGATCTCCATGGATTTGGCACCGACACGGTACGGCTTCGCCGATAGGTTAGCCGCTTCATAAACCTCAATAATGGGTTCACCTTTTTGGCTAAGAGATTTCATGAAGGCAACATATTTACCGTTTGGAGAAACGGATACGTTACTCATGATTGACGGCGCGGCCCAATATTCGATGGGGAATGGGGTCGCCTGCGCAACCGCGTGCTGGGCTGGGATTGTACCTAAAGCCATCGCAAGCGCGGCTCCTGGGATTAAAAATTTTTTCATGGAACTCTCCGCTAATTGTTATTCTTGAAAGTTAACCAAAAAAAAGGTCCCGTGGCAATGCCGCGGGACCGATATATTGCAGACACGTTTTGTGTATGATTTAGAACTCTTTGCCGAGGCGGAACACGAAGCTACGGCCATAGAAATCATAACCTGCCCCAATCGGCGCGTTTGACACAGAGGTAACTTCAGAACCGTCAACTCTTGGCGGCTCTTTGTCAAAGACATTGCGAACTGCAATACCGGCCGTCCAGCCCTCGTCTTCATTGTTATAAGAGATACCCGCATTGTGCAGCATATAATCATCTGCAAAACCAACGTCGCGGCAATTTAGATCACCAATTGATGGGCCGCCGCAGGTGCTAGAGAAAGCGCCGCCTGGTGCGTCTTGCAGGACATTACCGAAGTCATCAATGAAGTCTTCATCTTGTTCAGCGGAACTGACATAACGGAAGCCCCAGCTAACACCGAAGTCCTTATAGGTGACGCGCGCGCTGCCGCTGGCTGTCCAATCTGAGAAACCAAATTCGCCTTCGTCATTATCCTCAGCGACTGTGCCATTATCATTCACGAACCGGTCAGACACCTCAATGATGTGGTTGGCGCGGGCCGCAATATCCAATTCAAACGGGCGATCAAAAGCTGTGATATCTTGGCTATAACGCGCGTTGAAGTCCAGGCCACGAACCTTACGATTATCACGGTTTAGGAAGGTTGCATCAATCGAGTCGATCAAGCCATCTTCATCACGCGTGATTGTGTCACAGAAACGGCTGCGCGTGTCATTTTCAAATACGAAACAGTCATTAATACTAAACTGACCGGTCGCCTCGACAACTTCATCATCAACAGAGATATTATAATATCCAACGCCAAGGCTCAGATCGAAAGCCTCTGTAAATGGCTGCTCAAAAGAGGCGCCCAGAGTAAGAGACGTTGATTCTTCGGCGTCAAGATCCAAGGACCCAACACGGAATTGTTCAATATTACGAATAGCATTTACGCCGCCGCCTAATGTGGTTGGGTCAAGACCCTCCGCGCGGCAACGCTCAAGAATGTTAGGGTCACGTGCGTCTTCATTGGCAAGATAAATACCTTCGCCCGTGGCAGGGTTGGTGACAAAGGCTTCGGCTGGAACCACGCAAGGGTCAAAGACGTTAACAAAACCCGACTGCGGCCCCAAGAAATTCTCACGCAGGTTAGGCGAGCGATAGGATGTACCGTAGCCAGCCCGGAGCAGAAGACTATCGAAGGGGCGCCAGCCCGCTTTGGCGGAATAAACCGCCGCACCGCCGTAGAACTCATCTTCTAGGACACGGCCAGACAGGTTTACGTCCAATTGGCGGAAGAAAGGTTTATCTGCAACGAGCGGAAGGGAGACCTCTGCATATGCTTCGCGCGTGAAGCGCTTACCATTCGTGCCGCCGTCCGTGAAGAAACCAAACAGCAAGCCTTCGCTAGCTACAGCATTCGCGATAGATTCGATTTCATCTGTGCGATATTCGAGACCCAGCACAAGGTTGATGTTACCTGCGGGCACTTCCGCGACCTTACCGGTGGCAAAAGCACTCCAGACTGTTTGCTTGATGCGCGTGTCAAAATCACGGCTATCAAAGAGATAGTCTCGCTCTGCCTGTGTTGCAAAGTTACCGACAACAGTACCCAGAACAGACGGGGCAAATGCGTTCACAGGTACGCAGCCTTGGGACACGTCTGGACTCACAGCTTGGCCGGGCAGCGCCACACACGGGGCGGCCCCATTTGGTACGCCGCTTTCAAGGTCGTTACCGAGCGCAAAATTCAAACGATCATCACGTACGCCTGTACGCTCTGAAACACCGCTCGAAAAAGAGTGAGCCAAAGACGCCTCAAATGTCCAATCGGAAAACTCGCCAAAGTTCATAAAGGGGAGATCACCTTTGAAACCACCGACAAGACGTGTTTGCTCGATAGAGACATCAAAATTGTCCCGGTCACCATCAATGGAGAAAATTGGAACGACATCGCGCGGGCCAAAGTTAAAGCCGACGCCAAAGAGTTCTGGTGTACACTGCTCAAAACTAAACCCGAATTGCGCACATAGACCACCAAAGTTCTGCGCAAACCGGCGGTTAAGATCAGGATCGCCCAAGATTGCTGCCTGCGCGCCGCGGCAATCGACGCCGTTTGTGCCGCAAGGGTTGAAGGGGTTAACGGCGCTGACTGTTGGGAAAAGCTGCGGGGCGCCAGATTCGGCATTCGTATCAACTTTGGTGTATAGCGCTTCAAAGAACGGCGTAATATTCGCATCGCCTTCTAATGTATATTCACCAAAGGCCATCAGGCTCACGCGGTCCTGCTCAGCGACAAGGTCGGTATTGTTAAAATCTTCACCGCCATTTGTATTAAATTGCTGGAAACCGAAATCCTGAACGCCGTCACCGTCGACATCAAGCGGAACGCCCAAGAGAGTCTGGTCGACAAAGTTTGGAATACCTGTGTTTGACTGTCCCTCAACAAAGTAGATTGACCCGGGGCCGTTGCCGCCGCCTGTAACGAAGATACGGCTAGAAAAGCCTGTGAACACACACGGGTTATTGGCATCAGCCGCGGTTATGTCGCCGTAAATACTGTCAAACGTCGTCTGATCATCAATATCGATAGACCGCACGCGGCCATTTTCATCGATTTCTTGATTGGTTTCGCAGTCTTGCAAGAAATCACGATCACGTAGCTTTAGCGCATCACGGTGATCAAATTCACCGCCAAAGCCGATAAATCCGCGGTCAAAGTTTTTACCATAGGATGCGTTGATATTGTAATCGTTACCATTGGGCTGCTCGGAAAGATCATAGGCACCATTCACTTCCAGACCTTCAAAATCCCGTCTTAAAACGACGTTGATAACGCCGGCGACAGCATCTGAGCCGTAAATTGACGACGCGCCGTCCAGAAGCTGGTCAACGTCTTCAATCAAAGAAGACGGCAAGAGGTTGATTGATGGCTGGCTTGGCGCGCCTTCAACACCGGCGGGCGCCATGCGGCGGCCATTGATAAGCACGAGTGTCCGCGAGGCACCCAAACCGCGAAGGTCGATTGTCTCTGAACCCGGACCGTTATCAAGAACGAAACCACTAAAGGCTGAGTCAATCTGCACCCCGGCAGCCGCCTCTGAGGTCTGTAGAATTTCGACCGCGTCAACAAGACCAAGATCGCGCTGTTCGTCGAAATTGATCACCTGAAGCGGGGCAATAGAGCTAAACGTGTCTTGCTTGATCCGCGAACCGGTAACAACGACTTCATCATTGTCGTCCTCTTCGGCGACAGGAGCCGGGACGGTTTGTGTTGCAAATTCATCATCCGATGGCACATCCTGCGCAAAGGCTGGCTGCGCGGCAGCAACCCCAACAATCAAGCTTGTGCCAAGCAAAAACTTCTTTAATTCAATATTTTTCATTGTATCCCTCAGACTAGATATGAGACTCAGACGCCATTTTAGTGATTTATTAACACGCCTTAATGACGAAAATGTCATTTTGCAAGCACGAAGCGTGATCGGCTATTGAAATGTGTCTACCGTGTCTTTTTGGTCACAAATAGGCAAAAACTACTCTTGACGTGATTATCTGCGGTTTCTGAGGGGCGCGCAGCACATGTCGTGTCTTTGGCCGAAGGCTCTGCTCATTATACAATTTATGGTTAGTTGCAGCCAATTCGCGTGCAGCCCATTCTAAGTTGTGGGCAAGAGGACGCAATCGGGGACACGCAAAACTATCACACGGGGCCAGCTGTCCCGGGCGGTCAGCTCTGCCAAAAATCATGACCCGGTCCCACGTCAAATACCGAGGCTTCACTTAAAGTTGGACCGCGAGGCTCACGGCAAAGCAGCGGCGGGACGTGAAAACATACCCCGCGCAAGTGACATAAAAGCCCGGAAAATCTTGAACAAAGTGAACAATGTTTTATGGCTCATTGCTTATCTGCTCTTTGTGATAGCGGTCGCCCAAGGCCCCAGAGCGGCCATCATGATCATCAGCAGTTTTTTTACGGTTTTAATTACGGTCCAAGCTATTTTGCGCGGCCTCGCTATTCTGCACAGCCTCGTCTGCCCAAAATACATGCAGCAATATACCAAACACGACCGGCCTCTCACTTTTCGTCATTCCACCTTAAATAGAAGACCTTCCGCGCAGCTTGCTGAACTTGAGCAAAAAGACGAGACTTGGCCCGTTTACACCGTCCTTGTGCCGCTCAAAAATGAGGCACATATGCTCCCGCAGATCGTGCGCAATCTCTCAGGGCTTGATTATCCGAACAGCCGGCTGCAAATTCTACTTATCACCGAAGAAGATGACCCGGCGACCTGCCGCGCCGCCGCCTCGCACCTAGCCCCGCCATTTGAATCCGTGATTGTACCGCGGGGGCTATCAGAGGACCCGCCTCCTGCCGCCGGCGGGCCGCGGACAAAGCCCAATGCGCTTAATATTGCTATGCGGCGGGCCCGCGGCGAAATCATCACAATATTCGATGCAGAAGACGCCCCCGACCCAGCCCAGCTTAAGGCGGCTGTTAGAGCCTTTCGCGCCCACCCGCATTGGGCCGCCCTGCAAGCCCCGCTGGATTATTATAATGCCGGCGAAACATGGCTAACATCGCAATTTGCATTGGAATATGCGGCGCAATTTCACATATGGATACCGCTTATGGCGCGCCTTGGCCTGCCTTTTCCGCTGGGCGGGACAAGTAATCATATTTTGCGCGGCCCCCTCGAGGCTATCGGCGGTTGGGATAGCCATAACGTGACAGAGGATGCCGACCTTAGTTTTCGCCTCGCCGCCAATCGCTACGACATTGGCTACATTACGCCCCCCACAACCGAGGAAGCGGTCGCCAAGCTAAAGCCTTGGATCGCGCAGCGCACCCGCTGGATGAAGGGCTTTTTACAAAGCTGGCTTGTGCATATGGACCAGCCGCTCGCGCCCGGGGGCATGCGAGGACTGAAACGACAGCTTACATTGCAGCTCACGTTAGGCACGGTCTTGCTGGCGGGGCTTTTACATACACCCATTTGCGCGGGGCTGGTGGTGTGGGCGGGGTATCATTTTCTCGCAGAGGGCCACTTTGGCTTGCCCGATATTGTTTATATCTCGATGGGACTTGGCTATGGCTCAGGCATATGCTTGGGGATTGCAGGCGCGCTCCGGACAAAAAAACCCCAACTCCTTCTCTCTGTCTGCCTCATGCCAGTCTATTGGCTCCTGCTTTTTGTACCCGCATGGCGGGCCGTCTCTGAATTGTCCACACGTCCGTATTATTGGTCAAAAACAGAACATGGCCTTTCGAATATGACGCCGCATCCAAAGGCAGAAAAACAAAACGGGATTTCATCTTCGCCTGCGCTCCCCAGCGGCTGAGTTTCGATTATTTGCTGTGCTCAAAAGCCAAATAGCCCTTGATAATCGCCGCGCTCGGCTTACATGCGGGCCATGTATTCGACGGATCTAAAAGTCTCTCTGCTGGCCCTCCTAATTTGCGCGGTCATTGGTACGCTCAGCTTTCAGCGGCACTTTGCAAGGCATGACAAGCTCAAGCCGCGCATGGTCCCATGGATGTTGATTGCGCTGGCCTGCCTCTCAACGGGATTCATGATCCTTGTGCATCTGGTAAATCTCATGGGATTTGAAACGGGGCGATAGCCTATTTACCTCTATGAGCAAGTTCGCATTATGGAGTTTCCTTACGGCGGCTTTGCGCAGGCGTTTGCGGGAACAATTCCGTTTTCGGAAAATCTCGGATTTGTGCGAAACCCAGGTGATCCCGTAGATCCCGATAGCGTTGATCTTGCCACCTATGTGACGATGCACGAGATCGGTCATCAATGGTTTGGACATCAGATCATGCCCGCCTATGTCAAAGGCTTTGATGTGCTCTCAGAGGGTCTAACCGAGAACGCGGCCATGACGGCCTATGAAGAAAAGCTTGGCTGGGGCAAAGCCCGCCGCATCCTCAAGCAGCGAACGATCCAAAGATATCTCACAGGACGGACAAGCGATAAGGACAACGAAGTCCCGCTAGCTCCGCCAACGCAGAGTCTTGGCGCGCACCGGATTAACAAAGCTGCGCCCCTCGGCGCGGCTTTTTTTCCACTCGCGTTTAAGCGCATAATACCATTTGGCCTGCGTATCCGCGTCCTCAATGAGCATAAGCGAGGGATCATATTTCAAGCCCATTTGCTGAAGGTCGACCATATGTCCGTCTTGGCGCAGGAACTTGCGCGCCGCAATCCTGAGCACAGGAGAGAGCAGCTTGACCGTTGAAATATCGGTAAAAAACAACTGCCGGATTTGCGTGCGATTTTCATCAATTGGGGTGACAGCGGTAAAAGACAAAAGCGTTTTCTTCCCTACCTTAATCTCTTCAGTGCGCACGCCCGGCAGGCGAAAGCAAATTTCCGTCACGGGCCGGCCGCCAAGTAATTTATAGGCAAAGCTATTTGAGCTTGGGCTATGAGCGACCATAGCAAAGCCATGCTCGCGCGGCTCAAAGGCTTTAGATTTTTCGTGCATGCTGGCCGCGCTGCGCCACCACCATTGCCGGTGCACATAGGGACCATGGGCGGGGTCCATCAGTCCAATCACAGCGTGATCGACATGGCAATTCAGCGTGAGCGAATCGTCCATGACAGGGCGGCCCTGCGCAAATCTAAAATCGGGCGGGGGGATATCTGGCTCGCCGCCAAATTTTTTATCACTTGAGATATACACCCAGATCAACGCGCCTATCTCGCGGGCGGGGAAATGGCGAACACGGATTTTTTCCGTCTCCATTGCCTGCGCCTTGGTGAGTGCTGGAATTTCCTGACAAGCCCCATCTGAGACGCCAAAGCGCCAGCCATGATAAGGGCATTCCACGCTATCGCCGACCATGCGCCCCTTTGAGAGCGGCGCGGCGCGGTGCGGGCAAATATCGCGAAGGGCAAAGACGCTCCCGTCGCGCTTGCGGCCCAAGGTAATCGGCTCTCCGGCAATTACGCGGCGAACAAGCGCGCCGGTTTTAATATCTGCGCTAATCCCCGCGAAATACCAAATGTCTTGCACAAAATCCATGGGGGCTTCTAGCGTGCTTTGGCGGCGAAATCTAACACTTCATTTAGCGCTGATGTCTATAGCGCGGGCTCATCAAATTGGGCCAGCAGCGCCGCCGCACTCATCCCGCGCGCGCGCGCGCTGCGGATAGTTGCATCTCCGGCCCGCTTGGAGAGCTTTTTGCCGTCCCCGCGCCGCAAAAGCTCATGATGATGATATTGCGGCGTGGGCCAGCCCATAAGCGCTTGCAAGAGCACATGAAAAGGGGTGAGCGGGGCGATATCTACCCCGCGCACAATATGAGTTACGCCTTGAAGTGCGTCATCATGCACACAGGCGAGATGGTAGGACACGCCAATATCCTTACGCGCCAGAACTTCATCACCGAAAGCCGATAAATCGGCGCGGCGGCGCGCGCCGCGCTCCAAAAAGCTTAGCTTGTCAAAAGCGGCGCCCAAATGATCGCGCGCACGGCCTATGGATAAACGCCATGCGGCCCGCTCCCCTGCCGCAAGCCGGTTCGCGACTTCATCGCCGCTCAGCGGGGTTTCGGGGCCGGTGTAAATCCCGCGCGGCAGCTCTTTGCGGCTCTTGAAGCACCGGTAGATCAAGCCGCGTTCTCGCAAAATTTCCAAAACCGCGTTGTAGCTTTCCATATGCTCGCTTTGAACGCGCGTAGGTTCAGGCCAATCAAACCCCAGCCAGTGCAAATCTTCATAGATTGCTTCCGTAAAAGCTGGCTTGCAACGCGCGGTATCAATGTCTTCAATGCGCAAAAGACATGTGCCTCCGCGCGCTTTGGCAAACTCAAAGGCGCGCTTGGCCGCCAGTGCATGGCCCATATGAAGATAGCCCGTAGGCGAAGGTGCAAAACGCGTTAGCATAGGCACTTTTATCACGTGGCCGTGCAAAGCTACACAGAAAACTCCGCCCGAAAATAGACCCGTTCAGATCAATGAACTGCCCAAATAAAAAGACCGCCCAAAGAGCGGCCTTCGAGGCAATTACAAGCGCGCCTTAGCGTACAGCGAGGAATTGCGTATTGCCGTTCTTCTCTACCGTGAGCGCCATTGGTCCATCCTTATCATCAATCGCCTCTTCAAAGTCGGGGATAGAGGTGATTTTCGTGCGATCAACCTCGCGGATGATATCGCCCTTGCGCAAGCCTGCGCGGTAGGCTTTGGACCCGCGCTCGACCTCCGCGACATAGATTCCGTCAGTGCCGCCGCGCGGTTTCACATCCGCAGGAATTTCCGTTAACGAAGCACCCGAAAAACTCTCCATGGCAGGGATGTCATCGGCCGCGTCCGCAGTAAGAACCTCGCGCGTTTCCTTAAAAGCTTCGACGTTGATTTTCGATGTCCGGCGACGACCGTCACGCAGATAGGTAATATCGGCACTTTGCCCCGGGCGCACATAGCCCACAGCATTACGAATATCCGAAGCATCCATAATATCATCGCCGTTAAAACCGACAATTATATCGCCTTCCTCAAGTCCGGCCTTCTCAGCTGGGCTGCCCTTGGAAACGGAGCTGACGAGCGCACCTGAAGACGTCGAGAGCTTCATCGCATCACGCAGATCAGGCGTAATATCCTGGATGCTCACGCCAATGCGGCCTCGGCTGACTTCTCCGTTCTCAATAATTTGCTCCATGACCGCGCGGGCCATGCGCGCCGGCACAGCAAACCCAATGCCGTTATTTCCGCCGCTGCGGCTCATGATCGCGGAGTTAATGCCGATAAGTTCACCTTTGGAATTGACCAGCGCGCCGCCGGAATTGCCCGGATTAATAGAGGCGTCGGTCTGAATGAAGTCTTCATAATTCGACCCGCCGCGAAACTCCCGCCCTTTGGCCGAAACAATTCCTTGGGTCACAGTATGACCAAGACCAAAGGGATTGCCGATCGCGATCGTATAATCACCAACTTTGACATCGCGGCTATTGGCAAAATCAACATCCGTCAGGCCAGAGGCTTTTACCTTAAGGACAGCAATATCGGTTTTTGGATCAGAGCCAACAAGTTCGGCCTCAAGCTCTCTGCGGTCTTCAAGTTTAACGTAAATCTCGCCGGCATCATCAACAACATGGTGGTTGGTGATGATATAGCCAGCGCGCGCGTTCACAATAACGCCCGAACCAATCGAGGCCCGCGAACGATTGCTGCCGCGCGGGCTCTGACCGCCGCGATTGCCAAAAAAGCGCTCTAGTAATTCTTCGGGTGATACTTCTCCTGTGCCGCCCCCTTCAAGGCGAGACGCGGCGCGTTTTCTACCCGAGGTCTCAATGCTGACCACGGCAGGCGTCACGCGCTCCAAGAGCGGTGCCATGGTCAGAACCCCGCGCCGGTCTACGGTCATTGCTTGGCTCTCCGCCCCGCGCAGGGGGCTAAATGAAGCTTGGGAACTGGCCGGGGCGGACACCGAGAGGGCGGCAGCGCTCAAGGCGAGAAAGGCTGCTGAGCCTGCGAGATATTTTTTCATTTTACGTTTCACCATTTTATCTCTCTGCTTAACGTTTGATTTTGCTATCGGTTGCGCCGCAGCTTTAAACATTCAAAGCGCATATTACGCGCCGCGGCTGCCCTATCATGTAGCCCTGCGGCGCTTGGCTGCAAGAGCATGCGGCAGAATCTGACTATTTTTTAATTCACAGGGGAAAGGCCCAACGGGACCGATACTTAAAGGGCGCGGCGAGATGTCTCCAAACTCAGCGCCGAAAAAGCTCGCTATGATACACAAAATTTGGCACTTTAGCTCCCATGTAGAGCGCACGCATATTTCCAAACAATGTAACGGTGCGCAAAAGGACAGCTATGCTTATAAATATTTTATATGTTCTGACATTTGTCGCCGTCGGCTATGTCGTCTTCACCCTTATCATGGGCGCGCGCTCTATGGGCGCGAAAAAACGGGAGGACACCTCAGAGAGTGCCGCCGCCTCCAATCTCTGGATGACGCGGCGTGTCAAAGGCCAGCTTGTCGCCATTGGGCTTCTATGCCTGATTTTATTGGTTAAAAAAAACGGTGGTTAAACTCAATAAAATTTACACGCGCACAGGCGATGACGGTTCGACAGGTCTTGTCGACGGGTCCCGCATTTCCAAAGATGATCTGCGCGTGCGCGCTTATGGCGATGTTGACGAAACCAATAGCGTCATCGGCCTGGTGAGACTCCATCTTGAAAACCTGCAGCTTGACGCCATGCTTTCGAGAATTCAAAACGACCTTTTTGATCTTGGCGCAGACCTTGCCACCCCTCTGCCCGCCGAGGGGGACGCAGATAGTGAATACGCCCTTCGTATGAGTAGCGGACAAAGCACCCGCCTTGAGACCGAGCTTGACCGGCTCAATGCAGACCTGTCGCCGCTGGATAGTTTTGTTCTGCCAGGCGGCAGCGCGCCCGCGGCCTATATGCATCTTGCGCGCACCGTATGCCGCCGCGCCGAACGCGCCGCTGTTGCCCTTGCCGCGCAAAGCCCCATAAACCCCGCCGCCCTGACCTATTTAAACCGGCTGTCTGACTTTCTTTTTGTGGCAGGGCGGTGGTGCAATGACCAAGGCGCGTCCGATGTCAAATGGGTGCCGGGCGCAAACCGCTAGGACACGTTCACGAATTTATCATTCCGCGGCGGCGGTGAGGTCTGCTATAAGCTGCGCCAAGACCTAACGTCCGGCATGTAAACGGACGCGTCACGACACAGAAAGCCACAATTATGAGCGAGACTTACACCCCCCCTAAAGTTTGGACGTGGAATAAAGAAAACGGCGGGAAATTTGCCAGTATCAACCGCCCAACAGCTGGCGCGCGTGAAGAAAAAACTTTGCCCGTTGGCAAGCACCCCTTTCAGCTATACTCCCTTGCAACGCCCAACGGCGTGAAAGTCACGCTCATGTTAGAGGAGCTTTTAGCCGCAGGTCACGCGGAGGCCGAATATGACGCCCATATCATCAATATCGGCGAAGGCGCGCAATTTGGCAGTGACTTTGTGAAAATCAATCCAAATTCCAAAATTCCAGCTCTGCTTGATCGCAGCCAAAACCCGCCCATACGCCTCTTTGAGAGCGGCTCTATCTTGCTTTATTTGGCCGACAAATTTGACGCCTTCATCCCAAAGGACGCTGCGGCGCGGGCGGAATGTATAAACTGGCTGTTTTGGCAAATGGGAAGCGCGCCTTATTTGGGCGGCGGCTTTGGACATTTTTATGCCTATGCGCCAGAGAAATTTGAATACCCCATCATTCGCTTCGCCATGGAAGTAAAACGCCAGCTTGATGTGCTTGATCAAAACCTTGCAAAGCGCCGCTATATCGCGGGCGATAGCTACACGATTGCCGATATGGCCATTTGGCCATGGTACGGTACGCTGGTCGCTGGAAAGCTTTACGAGGCGGCAGAGTTTCTCTCCGTCCATGAGTATAAACATGTAAGCCGCTGGCAGGACCAGATCAACGCCCGCCCAGCCGCGCAGCGCGGACGCATGGTCAACCGCGCATGGGGAGAACCCGCAAGCCAGCTTAGAGAGCGTCATGACGCTTCTGATTTTGACACGCGGACCCAAGATAAAATTGGCGCGGCGGACTCGCTATTATAGCTATATTATAGCTATCGCTAACGCCCAGAGATAAACAAAGGCCGCCGCGTCCTGCCGCCGCGTGCTCTAAACTATATGCAATTATGTGCATAACAAAATCATGCTAATGTCTTGAAAGCTGCGCCCTTATAGCCCATATCTCAATCAAGTGCTGGCGTTATACTGCCGGCAAGGCCAGCCTAACCGGAGAACCCTATGAAAGTCCTCGTCCCCGTCAAGCGCGTGCTTGACTACAATGTCAAAGCCAAGGTCAAATCTGACCAAAGCGGCGTTGACCTTGCGAATGTGAAGATGTCCATGAACCCGTTTGACGAAATTTCAGTCGAGCAGGCCGTCCGCCTGCAAGAAGCCGGCACGGCCAGCGAGACTGTGGTCGTCTCTATCGGGCCCGCCAAAGCGCAGGAAACCATTCGAACAGGTCTTGCCATGGGGATGGACCGCGGCATTCACATTCAGACCGATGAGGATCTTGAACCGCTGGCGGTCGCAAAAATTCTCAAAGCGGTCTGCGAGGCCGAAAGCCCGGAACTTGTCATTCTCGGCAAACAAGCGATTGATAATGATTACGGCGCAACGGGCGGTATGCTCGCGGCCCTGATGGATTGGCCGATTGGCTCGGCCGCGAATACATTGGAGATAAGCGGCGGTTCTATGACTGTGGTGAAAGAAGTCGATGGCGGCTTGCAGACCGTCAAATTACAGGCCCCCGCCATTGTCACCACCGATTTACGCCTTAATGAACCGCGCTACGCGAGCCTGCCCAACATCATGAAAGCCAAAAAGAAGCCCATTGAGGCCAAAACGCCGGCAGATTACGGCGTAGACACGGCGCCGCGCCTAAAGACCCTAAAGGTCAGCGAACCTGCCGCACGTAAGGCCGGTATAAAAGTCGAAGACGCTGCGCAGCTTGTTGATAAACTTAAAAATGAAGCGGGAGTAATTTAATGGCTATCCTCGTTATTGCAGAACACGACAATAAAGACCTCAAAGACGCAACTCATAAAACCGTCACCGCCGCCAAAGCCATGGGCGGCGAGGTCGACGTGCTTGTCGCGGGCAAAGGCGTCAAAGACGTGATGTCTCAGGCCGCGAAAATTGACGGCGTTCGCGCCGTGCTTGGCGTAGACCACGTCTCCCTCACCCGCCAACTTGCCGAAGCTATGGAAGCTGTTGTTGTTCCGCTGATGGGGGATTATGACGCCGTGCTCGCGCCTGATACGACAACCCATAAGAATTATATGCCGCGCGTCGCCGCCAAGCTTGATGTGCAGCAGATCAGCTCTGTGACAGCGGTTGAGAGCGCGGATACATTTGTGCGCCCCATCTATGCCGGCAATGCTATGGCGACTGTGCAGTCAACCGATTCCAAAAAGGTCGTGACCGTGCGCACCACAGCTTTTGCCGCCGCCGGAGAGAGCGGATCAGCGTCTGATAAAATGCTTGGCGACCCTGCTGGCCCGTTCAAATCTGAATATATCGGAGAAGAACTGTCCAAATCCGACCGTCCAGAACTAACGGCCGCCAAAGTTGTCGTGTCCGGCGGGCGCGGCATGGGCAGCGGCGAGAACTTCAAATTGCTTGAAGGCATAGCCGACAAGCTCGGCGCGGCTATGGGCGCGTCGCGGGCCGCCGTCGATGCGGGTTTCGTGCCGAATGATTGGCAGGTTGGTCAAACTGGCAAAGCCGTCGCGCCGGCGCTTTATATTGCGGTTGGCATTTCCGGCGCGATCCAGCATTTGGCCGGTATGAAAGACAGTAAAGTCATTGCCGCAATAAATAAGGATGAGGATGCACCGATCTTCCAAGTCGCCGATTACGGCCTTGTCGCGGACCTTTTCAAGGCCCTTCCCGAGTTTGAGGCCGAGCTTGATAAAGTGCTCTAAAAGCTCGCTATATAGCTAAAACAAAACCGCCCGAGCGAGCTTGGGCGGTTTTTTTTAACTTAAAATCTATACGTGGTTGCCTCAGGCGTTAAGACACCGATTTCAGAGACTGGAATATCGTCACGTTTTTCGTGGCCGGCGGTTCAACGTCGAGGACTTCAAAACCCAAAGCTTCCGCGCCTGAGGCGGGAGCGGGGGCTTGATCTGGATCTGCTTCGACAGCGGCATAGCGCATTAGTTTATCTTTCTGCGCGAGATTAATCTTTTTCAGCATCTCAATATCGTCAAGCGCCGCCATATATTTTTCATTGAGCGTGTCAAATTCAGCCTTTGCCTTAAGGGCATTTTCTGCGTTTACATCCGCTTCGAGCACTTTCTCGCGCGCACGGGCATCAGCCTTGTCGGCGCGCGCAATCGCAGAACTAAAACGGTGCTGTAGATCGGCAATATCGCGCTCGGCTTGCGCGCGGGCACCTTCTTTGATTCTGACCTCGGCCTCAAACTGGCTGATCCGGTTTTTATGGGTCAAAAGCTCCTCATCGCGGCGCTTAAGCCGGCCTTCAAATTCAGCCTTCGCCACAGTGGCTTCATATTCCGCAGTTTCGCGCCCGGCATTGGCTTCAATAAATTTTGTCTTCATTTCTTCAAAGCTGGCCTGAAGGCGGCCAATTTCGATCTCGCCGCCATCAGCCGATTTACGAAAAACGTCCATTTTAGCGCGCGCGTCGTCGAGATTTTTCTGAAGTTCATGGATTGAGCGCCCACGCGCCGAAAGGTCATTTAGGGCTTCGGAGAGGTCTTTTTGCAACGTACTGTTCAGGCAACTCAGCTCATGCTGGCGGTCCTCAAGGGATGTGATCGCCGTTGCCATCGCCGTGATTTCATTTTTCTGACGCGTGATCTGGCTATCATTTTGATTGTCGCGGTCTTTTCGCACCGTATTCTCTGTGCGAAGCGCCAAAAGCTCCTCTTGCGCCGTCTTGAGCTGTATCCGCAGACTTGCAAGTTCATTTTCAAGCTCAGCAGCCTGCGCCTTTTTGAGGGCGAGCGATTTTTCGGCGGCGGTGGCGCGGCTCTGAAGAGCTTTGTTTTCTTCCTCAACCCGGCCAAGTTGACGAAGCTTACTTTCCATTTTTGAGATAGATTTCGACAGGCTATTTACGCGTTGCTGCGCCTTTTTATGCTGCTCGGCGCCGCTTTGGATGACATCCGACATAGAACTGACGTATTCGCGGGCATTTTTAATATCCAAGGCATCACTAGCTGAAGCCGCTTGTCCCTTTTTGCCTGCTAAAAACGAATCTCCCAGCTTAAATAAGCCCATATCCAATCTCCCAGTTCCGGCTAAAAATTCCCAATTCCAGCCTATTAATCTCACCGCTAGATGTGCGGAATTAGGGTTAATTAAAGGTTAATAGCGATAGGATTGACGAGCGTTTGACCCGCGCTTCGCTGGGTAATAACGCGGTTTTCGGAAAACTTACGCACGCGGCGGACGTCCGCAGGCGGCTCTAGGAAATTTGAAAATCCTCAGGCCGATAGCCGGGGTCGGGATAGGCAGGGTTCATTCCCTCTAGGGTTTCGCGGACAATGGCGGTTATAATCGCCTTTCGCGCGCTGCGATTATCTGACGGGATAACGTGCCAAGGCGCATGAGCGGTAGATGTGCGCTGCACCATGGCCTCATAGGCCTGCATAAATTGCGGCCAGAGCTTTCGGTCTTCAAGATCACCGGGATTAAACTTCCAGCGCTTTCCGGGCACCTCAAGACGTTCGCGCAAGCGCTCCCCTTGTACCTGCCTTGACATATTAAGCATGAATTTCAGAACTCTTGTCCCGTTTTCCGACAAATGGCGCTCAAAGTCATTGATTTGCTGATAGCGCTGCTCTACGGCGTCGGCACTGGCAAAGCCGCGGACTTTGACGACTAAAACATCCTCATAATGACTGCGGTTAAACACAGTGATCTGGCCCTTTGCAGGGCAGACCTTGTGAATACGCCAAAGATAATCGCGCGCCAGCTCTGTTTTGCTCGGCGCTTTGAAGGCCGCGACATTCACATTTAGCGGCGGGGTATAGGCAAAAATAGCCGAGGTCGTGCTGTCTTTCCCGCTCGTATCCATTCCTTGCAGAACAATCAGAAGAGAGCGCTCGGCCTCACCGTAAAGCCGGTGAGATAAATCTCGAATGACCTTGGCATCGGCTTTCATCTGGGCTTTGAGAGCCGCTTTATCCAGCCCCATTTCAAGTCGAGCGGGATGATCTTTGAGGCGAAAATCCGGGCCGCGCAAGACTTTGAAATTTTCCGCGCGGAGTTCCGGTTTGCTTAGCTCCGGTTTTCCGGGGCTGCTTTTTCCTTTTCCAACTGTCATCTTGCCGCTCCGTTTTGCATCTCTTCTAATTCTAGCCACTCCATCTCAAGCGTGTCTAGCCGGTCTTGCTGCTCTGCGAGCGCTTCGGAGGTTTCCATAAAACCGTCAGGATCGCGGGTAAAATAATCTGGATCACTCATGAGTGCGCTCATGGATTTTATACTTGCCTCCGTCGCCGCAATTTCCTTGGGTAGCTGCTCAAGCCGGAACTTATGTTTATAAGAGAGTTTAGCTTTGGGGGCGGCAGAAGCGGCCATATTGCCGCCGGAAACCGCTTCCTTCGGCGAAGCCTTGCCGCTACTTTTGTCAAGTTTGCGGCGGGCGGTTACCCCCTCCCCGCGCTGCGCGACCATATCCGAATAGCCCCCCGCATAAACCTGCCAGTGTCCATCTCCCTCATAGCCGATTGACCGCGTGACCGTACGATCAAGAAAATCCCGGTCATGGCTAACGACCAAAACCGTGCCTTTATAATCCGCCACGAGTTCTTGGAGTAAATCCAACGTTTCCAAATCCAAATCATTCGTCGGTTCATCAAGCACCAAGAGATTTGAAGGATGGCGCAGCCCGCGGGCAAGCTGCAAGCGTCCACGTTCACCGCCTGATAATACATGAAGCGGCGTGCGCGCCTGTTCCGGTGCAAAGAGGAAGTCTTTCATATAACGAATAACATGAACGGACTCGCCGCCGACAATGACCGTATCACTGCCGCAATCCGTCAGCGCTTCTTTTAGCGTCCACTCGGGATCAAGGCTCTCGCGTTTCTGATCAATAATCAGCGGCTCAAGATTGGTCCCTAGGTCAATCCGCCCGCTATCAGCGGGAAGTGCCCCCATGATCAGTTTTAGCAAAGTGGTCTTACCCGATCCATTCGGACCGATAACGCCGATACGCTCGCCGCGGTTTATCTTTAGCGAGAGATTGTCGACAATGGTGCGGCCATCAAATGCTTTTGATACGCCCTCCATGCGGACAACAGATTTTCCTGATTTGGCGGCGTCCACCACACTCGCACTCATACCGCCCTGCACGCTGCGATGTTCCTTATGCGTTTTGCGGAGCGCTGCCAATTCTTTGACGCGGCGCACATTACGCTTACGCCGGCCCGAAACGCCGTGGACAATCCAGTGTTGCTCGCGCGCGATCTGGCGGCCTAGCTTATGCTGCTCCAGCTCCTCTTGCTCAATCAAATTATCGCGCCAATCTTCAAATTTGGCAAACCCCGCGTCCAGTTCACGCGTGCGCCCCCGGTCCATCCAAACCGTGCGGCGCGAGAGGCTTTCAAGAAAACGCCGGTCATGAGAGATCAGTACAAGCGCGCTGCCCATGGCCGCCAGCTCCTCTTCCAGCCATTCGATCGCGGGCAGGTCCAGATGATTGGTTGGCTCATCGAGCATGAGAATATCAGGCTCCGGGGCGAGCGTGCGCACCAAGGCGGCGCGGCGCGCCTCTCCGCCCGAAAGGGTCTTTGGGGCCTCCTGCCCGCTCAGCCCTAGGCTCTCGAGGAGATAGGGTATTCGGTAGGCTTGATCTGCACCCTCAAGGCCGGCCTGTACATAGTCAGAAATACTCTCATAGGCAGATAAATCCGGCTCTTGGGGCAAATAACGCCATGTCGTGCCGGGCTTCACAAAACGTTCTCCCTCATCGGCTTCGACGATTTCCGCCGCCATCTTTAGCAAGGTTGATTTTCCCGACCCATTGCGCCCGACGAGGCAAATTCTGTCGCGCGGCATGACAGTAAGGTCAGCCCCCGTCAAAAGCGGGGTTGTACCAAATGTCAGCTGCATATCTTTAAGCGTTAAGAGAGGCGGGGCCATGGCGCCTCATATCAGCCCCGTCATATTTGCCAAGCGCTTATCCCGCTATTTGCGCAGACAGGGTAGCACATCTGCCCTAGTCAAACAAAGGCGTGGAGAGATAACGCTCGGCAAAGCTCGGGATGATCGTGACAATACGCTTGCCTGACATCTGCGGACGTGCGCCTACAATGAGGCTGGCGGCAATGGCCGCTCCCGAGGAAATTCCTACAGGTACACCGTCTTCGGCGGCGACGTGTTTGGCCGTGCCAAAGGCGGCGTCATTAGAAATCGTCACAACGTCATCAATCAGGCCAGCATCAAGGGTATCGGGCAAAAAGCCCGCGCCTATGCCTTGAATTTTATGCGGGCCTTTTTCGCCTTTGGAAATCATCGGGGAGCCCTCTGGCTCAACGGCGATAATCTGAATGTCGGGGTTTTTCTCCTTGAGATATTTGCCCGCGCCCGACAGCGTCCCGCCTGTGCCAACCCCGGAAATAAGGACATCTACCTCCCCGCCGCAATCCTCCCAGATTTCGGGACCCGTTGTCGCGTAATGCATAGCGGGGTTAGCAGGGTTCACAAATTGTCCCGCTTGCACCGCGCCCGGTGTCTCCGCGCAAATTTCATCAGCTTTTTTCATCGCCGCTGGAATGCCGCCGGCAGCTTCGGTAAGGACAAGCTCTGCGCCGAGGAGTTTCATCATTTTGCGCCGCTCGATACTCATTTGCTCGGGCATGACCAATATGGCGCGGTAGCCCTTGGCTGCCGCTGCAAAGGCCACGCCAATGCCTGTATTGCCCGACGTTGGCTCCACAATCGTCCCGCCCGGTTTCAATATGCCGTCCGCTTCCAATTGCATAATCATGGCCGCACCAATGCGGTCCTTAACTGAGGCGATGGGATTGAAAAATTCAAGCTTGTAAACAAGGTCAGCGCGAAGTCCCTGCGTCAGGCGCGGCAAGCGCACTAAGGGCGTGCCGCCAACGGTCTCGAGGATAGAATCGTAAATTTTCCCTCGGGGCTTTGCATAGCGATGCATCTGGGCTTGGGGCGTGTTGGAAGATTGGGTCATAAGCGGTCCTTTTTTCTTTGATAGCAGATAAGGAGCCGCCCTAACAATGTCCAGCCGCAGGCATTGCCTCTTGGCAAAGCACGCCCTTATTTACCCAAAATGACTCACCTCATGGAGACCACGCCAGCCAGCGCCCATGCTAGCCCGATGTATTAAAGGCCGCATTCAATCGGTTGATTTGGTCGGCAACAGTATTGCCTTGCTGGGCAGAAATCACGCCGTAGAGGGAGCGGTCAAGACGCGCAATGCGTTCATACAGACTTTCGGAGCGGGCCAGAAGATCAAGTAAGATCGCTGGAAGATGGCTGGCATTTTTCGCCAGTTCGGCAAATGAAAGCTCACCGTCTTTTGCCGCTTTTTCCATTACAAGCCGATATTTTGGATCGCGAGCATCCGTCAGAGACATTTCTCCCTCTTTGACGGCGCGCTGAACCAAAAGCCAGCTTGCAACCTGCATAAGGCGCGTTGTGAGGCGCATACTTTGGGAGGCATAGACAATGGCGTCTTTGCGCGCGAGTTTTTTACTATCTTGCCGGCCCGGACCATCAAGATAGGCGGCAGTTTCCTCTACCATATCCATACCTTCGCGAAAGGTTTTGGCGAAAAGCTCTGAACGGGTAAATTCCTTGAGGCGTTCCTCGGATTGCGGGGTTAGCGTATCTTGTGGGGGCTGTGTCATAATCTCATTTTGTCTTTGCACGGTAGTCTCCACCGGGTTGTCGGTAGCGAGTACCGGATTATTCATCGCTAACCACGGCGCCGCGCGGTTTAGGTCTGTTGCGAGGCTTGTCCTGCAATGCGCGGGCCAAACCCTTAATTTTTGCGCAAATCAAGGCTTTTGTCCGAAAAATGTGTCTGCAGCGGAAAGTTCAGCCTGCTTTTTCGCCAATTCCTGCCTGATGCGTTCGGCTTCGGCCTCACAAATTGCGATGCGCGCCTCCAATTCCTGAATGGAGACACCGTAGAGGTCTTCACCAATTTGAAACACTGTCTTGCTTTGGGTCATCGCCTCGCCCCTTTCCGTTTGATTTATCATTCTCTGCTCATCTTCCTAGGGGGGACGCCGCGAGAATTGAAGGGAATTTTCTTGCAAATACTGCCAAAGAGGCCTAGTGACACTTTGTCTTTCTTCTCAAGGGAGAAAAAAGACAAATCTAACCCGGCCGAGCCGGGTTTTTTTAATGTCTAATTTTTGGGCGGCGCACAGCAGTCCTCTAAGCCCTATGGAGGCCCATATGACACAGATTCTTATGCCTAAAGCGACAGCCGTTTGGCTGATTGATAATACAGGGCTGACCTTCTTGCAGATTTCCGAATTTTGTAAGCTGCATATCCTCGAAGTCGAAGGCATTGCCGATGGAGATGTCGCCAGCGGTATTCGCGGAGCCGATCCCATTGCCAATGGGCAGCTGGCTCGCGAGGAAATTGAGAAAGGCGAAAAAGACCCTAATTACGCCCTGAAGGCCAGCGTCTTTGACAGCGCGCCCATTAAATCCACCAAAGGCAAGCGGCGCGGGCCACGGTATACGCCGCTTTCACGCCGTCAGGACCGGCCTGACGCCATTGCCTGGCTTGTACGTAACCATCCCGAGGTGACAGACGCCCAAATTTCCAAACTTATCGGAACAACAAAACCGACGATCAAAGCCATTCGCGATCGCACCCACTGGAAAATCAGCACGATCACGCCCACTGATCCTGTCTCGCTTGGGCTGTGTAGCCAAATTGATCTGGATGAGGCGGTCAAAATCGCAGCAGAGAAACAGGCCAAAATTGATGCGAAAAAGGCCAAAGAAGAAGGCACGCCGCTTGAGCCCGTCGAGTCCGCCGCTCCGGCCCCCGCCGCCGAGGAGACGCCTAAAGCGGAACACACGCTCGAGAGCCTATTCAAACCCAGCACGCAAGACTAGCCGCGCGCTCATATGCATGACGACAAAAGCCCCGCCATTGCGGGGCTTTTTTCTACATCCTGTATTAATTCTATATCCTGCAGGTATTTTTCGCTAAGCAAGGCAGGCGTGTAGCGGTCCTTCGGAAAAAGCAGCGCGCCTTAAACAAGAGGGCCTAGGAAAATCATTCTCTAATGAATTTTACGAACGTTACATTTCTATTCTATGCCTTGCCCCTTATCTGCGCGCTCTACTATGCCCTGCGTGATCGGGCGGGCCGCAATTTCTTGCTCCTGATCAGCAGCCTTATTTTTTATGCGTGGGGCGAGGGTATTTATCTTGGGCTATTGCTGGGCTCCATCATTGTTAATCGCGGCCTTGCGCAGTTTATCAGCCAAAGTGATACGGCCGAGACCCGCGAGCGAGGCGGCGTCCCAAAGGCGCGGCTGTGGCTGTTTTTTGGCCTCGGTGTAAATCTTGGCTTCTTGGTTGCCTTTAAGTATTTGGGGCTTTTGACGGCTTCACTAACAGGGTTGGGCGTGCCGGAATTTGCTCTACATCTCCCGCTTGGCATTTCCTTTTTCACTTTCCAAGCCATGAGCCTTTTAGTGGATGTGAGCCGCGGCGCAGACCCGCCTAAAAGCATTTTGAAAACCGGACTATATATCTCAATGTTTCCGCAATTAATAGCAGGCCCAATTGTCCGCTTTAACGAAATTCAGCTGCAAATTGACGGGCGTCAGGAAAGCTGGAGCCTGTTTCGTGCGGGTCTCTTTCTTTTTATTCTCGGACTTGCGCAAAAACTGCTCATTGCCGATACCCTCGCCCCCACGGTTGAAGCGGCCTTTAGCGCGGCCCCGCAAGGGCAAGGCAGCGGCAGCGGCACCAACCCTAACCACAGCCCATCGGGGGGGCTTTCAATGGGCGCAGCGTGGCTCGGGCTGCTCTGTTTCTCGCTCCAGATTTTTTACGACTTTGCCGGATACTCCAATATGGCGATTGGGCTGGGTAAGGTTTTCGGATTTAGATTTCCGCAAAATTTTAATTACCCCTATAGCGCCAAAAGCTTTCGCGAATTTTGGAGGCGCTGGCATATGACCCTCTCGCGCTGGTTTCGCGATTATCTTTATATTCCGCTCGGCGGCTCTCGGGGCGGGGCGCGTGCAACCTATCGCAATCTCTTTATCGTCTTTGTACTTTGCGGGCTGTGGCATGGGGCCGCGTGGACATTTTTATTCTGGGGGCTTTGGCACGGGGCCTTTCTTACGGCTGAGCGCTGGCTCGCCCCGCATTTTAAAGGGCTTAGCATCCCGCCTCTATTGGGCATGATCTATGTCTGGCTGTTTGTTTCGCTGGGATGGGTCCTGTTTAGAGCCGATAGCCTGCCCGATGCCCTGTCCTATTACGGCGCGCTTTTCGGGCTAAAGGAGACCGAGAACGTCATTGCCTATAAGGCCGCCATATCTCCGAGCGCAGCTATCGCGCTCATCGCTGGAATTTTGTTCATATGGGAGGGTTGGGAGCGCCGGCTTTGGCCAGCCGTGAAATCAAAGCTCGCCGCTCGCGCGGGGCATGAAGACCCGGCAACAGCGGCCCTGCTGCACGGTGCGGCGCTTTGTCTTTTAACCGGCTTATGTTTTGCGGTGCTTTCCGCGCAAACCCATCAAGCCTTTTTATATTTCAAGTTTTAAGATGCGCGCTAATCTCATCAGAACCCTAACTGCGATCGGCCTTATGTCCTTGGCCTGCGTGCCCGCGGTTAAACATCTCCTTGAGGCTGCGCTTTTCACGCGGGCTGCAATTAGCACATCCGAGAACCGCGCGTTGGCGCTCGCCCCGCGCTGGGAGGGGTCTTTCACGCAATATACGCGCGGCATGGACAGCTATTTAAATGATAATTTTGGCCTTCGGGGATTAGGGCTGAAAATAAATACGGCTCTGAAACGAAGCCTAGGAGAGGGCGCCTATTCCGCTGCCTATGGCCAAGACGGTTGGCTGTTTTTAAACGAGCCGCACATGCGGCAGTCCTTTATGGGGAGCGGGCTGATCACGCCGCAAATCCTGAGCGGCTGGCGCGCCATGACGCAAAGCCTTGCGGGGCAAGCAAGCGCTGTCAATGCGCCCTTTGTCGTGACCATCGTGCCCGATAAGCTGCGGATTTATCCCGAGTATGCACCCCGCCAATACGGCGCCCCCAGTGCGCGGCGGCTGCGCAGCTTTCTGCTGACGCCCCAGACCAGCGGATTAGGGCCGTCCCAAATCATCGACATAGAGGCCGGGCTTTTGGCGCAAAAACCAATCGGGCTTGTCTATGCCCGCACGGATACGCACTGGACCGCGCGCGGAGCATTTTCCGCCTATACAGACCTCATGGGCGCGCTCAATGCGCAGGCCAAGGAGAGAGGCCGCGCGCCTTGGCCCGTGCTAAGGGCTGGGCAGCTCACCCCGATAGAGATAAAGAACAAGGACACCGATCTTCGCCAAATTTTAGGCGACCCCGCCTTTCCTTTGGAAAGCTATGTTGATGTGCAAATGCCTCTGCCCGATCCGCCGGCCGTCTTTTCAAAACAAACGCGCACGAAGGCCGACGAAACCGATATTCACCAAACGATTTTTCTGACCAGAGGGACCAGCGAGGAGAACAACGGCGAGCCTGCCCCCGCCCTGCAAACGCTAGTGATTATCGGGGACAGCTTTGCCGATATTGCCGCCCCTTTCTTCACCCATAGCTTTCAGCGCGTCGTGCGCCTGCATCACCGCGAGGGCCGGATGTTGCCAAGCGCAATTGCAGTCCATCGGCCAGATGCTGTGATCTTCATGCCCATTGAACGGTCTATCCCGGGCTGGCATATGGATGCGCCCTAGCTCAGGGTTCAATCCTCGCCCGCCGTAAACGTCTCAGGGAACACCTTGGGGGTTTTTACGTGCAATTAGGCGAGAACTGCCTTAGTTTTAGAGGGTTAATTTCCGCGATTCGAAAACTGAAAGAAATATATGGCCGATCCCGCTCCTCAGTCTCCGGAATATGGCGCCGATAGCATTAAAGTCCTCAAAGGTCTGGATGCGGTGCGCAAACGTCCGGGTATGTATATTGGCGACACGGATGATGGCTCAGGCTTGCACCATATGGTCTATGAGGTGGTGGACAATTCCATTGACGAAGCGCTGGCGGGTCATGCCGATCATGTCCGCGTGACGCTGCATCCTGACGGGGCTTGCTCTGTCTCTGATAACGGACGCGGCATTCCGGTCGCCATCCACGAGGAAGAAGGCATATCCGCCGCTGAAGTGATCATGACGCAGCTTCATGCTGGCGGAAAGTTTGACCAAAATAGCTATAAGGTTTCCGGCGGGCTGCACGGGGTGGGCGTCTCGGTTGTGAATGCGCTCTCGGTCTCTTTGGATCTGACGGTCTGGCGCAATGGCAAAGAACATTTTGTAAAGTTCTCGCACGGGGAAACGGTCGAGCCGCTCAAAATTGTGGGAGATGCGCCCATGCAGGAGCGCGGCGGGAAAACCATTCCCATGAACGGCACGCAGGTGCGGTTCTTGCCATCCGAAGAAACCTTCACCATGGTCGAATTTGACCGTGATACACTTGAGCGCCGTCTGCGCGAGCTTGCGTTCTTAAATTCCGGCGTTCGGATTATCCTGACCGATGAGCGCCCCGAAGACCCGATCGTCACAGAGCTATTTTATGAGGGCGGCATAAAGGCCTTTGTGAAACATCTTGATTCCAATAAAACGGCCCTTATTGAGACGCCGATTTCTGTCTCTCGCGAGCTTGACGGCATCACTGTGGATTGCGCCATGTGGTGGAATGATAGCTATCATGAGAATGTGCGCTGCTTTACCAATAATATCCCGCAGCGCGACGGCGGCACCCATCTCGCCGGATTTCGCGGGGCGCTCACCCGCACTATCAACAAATATGCAGCCAGTTCCGGTGCGGCCAAAAAGGAAAAAGTCAATATTTCAGGTGATGACGCGCGCGAAGGTTTGACCTGCGTGCTCTCCGTCAAAGTCCCTGATCCGAAATTCTCTTCCCAGACCAAAGACAAGCTTGTCTCCTCCGAAGTACGGCCTGTGGTCGAGAGCGCGCTCAATGAAGCACTGGGAGAGTGGTTTGAAGAAAATCCGGCAGATGCCAAAGTGATCGTGCAAAAAATCATCGAGGCCGCCGCTGCGCGCGAAGCCGCGCGTAAGGCCCGCGATCTGACGCGGCGCAAATCCGCTCTTGATATTGCCTCCCTGCCCGGAAAGCTCGCCGATTGCCAAGAGCGCGATCCAGCGCTCTCTGAAATTTTCATTGTTGAGGGAGATAGTGCGGGCGGTTCTGCCAAGCAGGCCCGCGATCGGCAAAATCAAGCGATCTTACCGCTTAAGGGGAAAATCCTGAACGTGGAGCGCGCGCGCTTTGACCGTATGCTTTCCTCACAGGAAATCGGGACCATGATCACTGCCCTTGGCACAGGCATTGGCCGCGAGGATTTCAATATTGAAAAACTGCGCTACCATAAAGTCGTCATCATGACCGATGCCGATGTTGACGGCGCGCATATTCGCACGCTTCTGCTGACGTTTTTCTATCGCCAAATGCCCAGCTTGATTGAGCGCGGCTATCTCTATATCGCCCAGCCGCCCCTCTATAAGGTCGAGCGCGGTAAGAGCACGCGCTATATCAAAGACCAAGAAGAGCTGGATGATTACCTCATTGAGGCGGGTAGCCATGAAAGCTCGCTGACGCTGGCGGGCGGGGCAGCTGTGATCGGCGAGGACTTAAAACGGATCGCCAAAGAGGCGCTGCAAGCCCAGAGCATTATGCGCCGTATGAAATCCACCGCGGGCGACAGCATCATTGCCCAGCTTGCCATTGCAGGTGCGCTCGGGGTGGAGGCCAACCAAGCGGAAATTGATGCGGGCTGCGCGCGGCTTGATTTAATCGCTGATGAAGGCGAGGACGGCTGGAGCGGCCATATTGATGATGACGGCGCTTTTGTATTTGAGCGCGATGTTCGCGGCGTCACAGAACGCCATGCGCTGCGCCCCGCCTTTCGCGAGTCCGCCGATGCGCGCCGCCTGCATAAACTCACGGACAGCTTATCTGAGACCTATAACGGCGTGGCCAGTTTCCGGCGCGGAGATAATGACACGGTTGAAATTTACGGCCCCGCCCAGCTCCTTGAGATCATTTTTGAGGGCGGGCGCAAGGGCTTTAAAATTCAGCGCTATAAGGGCCTTGGTGAGATGAACCCCGACCAGCTCTGGGAGACGACGCTGGATTCCAATGCGCGCACGCTCTTGCAGGTCAAAGTCGAAGCCGAAGACGCCTCGGACGAGCTTTTCACCAAGCTCATGGGCGACGTCGTCGAACCCCGCCGCGAATTTATCGTCAACAACGCACTCGACGCAGATGTGGATAGCTAGAGGGGCGTCAGTAAGGCTACCACTGGGACTTTATGTCTTAAAAATTAAACTAACGCAAAGCCTTTACTTATGCGAATATAAACTATGGGTAGATAATTTTCTGAAGTGAGTCAGGCCTATGAATATTGCGGACGGGGCAGCGTCAGGCGCATATAAAGTCAATTCCCTTAGCGGGCTTACAAAGGCCAATGCCGTGGAGGGTGAGTTGCAATGGGACCCTGCGCGGTCGCTCTGGAACAGCGGATTTCTCCTTATCGCTCTCATATTTGCTCCGTTCACATTTACATGGAGCGCTTTTGCCGTTTTTATTTTTCTTTCGGGCATAACGCTCTGCATCGGCCACTCGGTCGGGTTTCATCGCCGTCTTATTCATCAAAGCTTTGACTGCCCAAAATGGCTAGAGCGGTTTATGATTTGGGTCGGAGTAACTGTGGGTATGGGCGGCCCTATCTGGACGATCGGCCTTCATGATCTACGCGATTGGGCGCAGCGTCAGCCGGACTGCCACTGGTTTTTACGACACGGTAATTCACTATTAAAAGACGGATTTTATTATCTGAATTTCAAATTGAATTTGAAACACCCGCCTAATTTTGATCCTGGCCCGGGAATAAATGATGATCCGTTTTATCTATTTTTACAGCGTACATGGATGTTGCATCAAATTCCAATCGCGATTGTGCTTTATCTGTTTGGTGGTTGGTCATGGGTAGTATGGGGCATATTTGTACGTGTCGCCTGCTGCTTTACGATGCATTGGTACATTGCCCACATTGCCCATACGGACGGTCATCAGGATTGGTTCGTCGATGATGCAGCCATTCAAGGCTATAATGTAGCATGGCTAGCTATTCCGACCGTTGGCGAAAGTTGGCATAGCAACCATCACGCCTTTCCAGCCTCGGCAAGGCATGGGCTTTATAAGGGTCAAATTGATCTTGGTTATAATTTCATCCAGCTACTAGCGATTTTAGGTCTAGCCAAAAATATTAAACTCCCCGAGAATTTACCGCCCAGAGAGGGACTCACGCCCAAAAGCCCTGACGCACGCCTTGCCGCAAAGCAGTATCAATAAACAACATCCCAAACAAAAATCGTCACCCTCGGACTTGATCCGAGGCTCTATCGGGCGTTTAGCCTTCTCAAAACGATGGACCCTCGCGTCAAGCGCGAGGTTGACGAAGAATTGGAAGCCCGCTTCATAGCCTTCCCCATAAAATACAGCCTCGCGCTGGGGCGCGCCATCGGCTAAGCTGGCGCTATGAAACATTTACGCGCCCTGCCCTTTCTCGCCCTATTTTTCTCTGCCTGCATGGGCTCGCCTATGCAGGAGGGCTTTATTCAAAACCTTATGCCCATGTGCGGGCAAAGCTACGGCGGGAAAGTCGTAAGCACAGACGCGGTGGATAAAGACTGGCGCGAGGCGGCTTTGATTGCGGGGCCAGTCATCTGTGAGCCGGGCGGGATTAAAATGCCTTTGGCGGTGAGGGAGAACCGCTCGCGCACATGGGTGCTGATCCCCGAGCGCGGCCGGCTAACGCTTAAGCATGATCACCGCCATAAGGACGGCACGCCCGATGCCGTGAGCTGGTATGGCGGCACATCACAGGGCAAAGACGCGAAGGGCAACAGCGCCCTGCGGCAGGAATTTCCCGTTGATGAGTTTTCAATCGCGCTCTTTAAGAAGGAAGGGCTGCCCGCTTCCGTGACCAACACATGGGCCATGGATATCGTGCCCGGTGAGCGCTTTGCCTATGAGCTCTCCCGCCCCGCAACGCAGGCGCAAATCGCCGCCGGAGAGCCGGGGCGTTTCTTTCGCCTTGAATTTGACCTCACCGCGCCGCTTGATGCGCCCAGCCCTCAGCAGCCCTAGTGAGACCCGAAGCGGTTGAACGCTATGCCCGTCATTTGGTCCTCAAGGAAATTGGCGGACCGGGACAGCAGGCCTTACTGGCTGCGCGGGTGGCCATAGTCGGCGCGGGCGGCCTCGGCGGGCCGGCGGGGCTTTATCTAGCCGCGGCCGGCATTGGGCAAATGACGTTCATTGATGATGACGTTGTTGAAGCGTCAAATCTTCAGCGCCAAGTGCAGTTTACAAGTGCTGATATTGGCAAGAGCAAAGCCGGCATTATGGCCGCGCATTTGCCGCGCCTTAATCCCGATGTCAAAACAAAGGCCGTGCAGGCGCGCCTAACGGGGGGCAATGCCCAACCCCTGCTATCGGGGCATGATCTTGTGCTCAGCGGAGTGGATAATTTTGAATCGCGCTTTGCCATTAATGATGCCTGTCTTGCCCTCGCACTGCCGCATGTTTCTGGCGCGCTCGGGCGGTTTGACGGGCAGGTCAGCACCTTTGGCGGCAAGGGCACGGGACCCTGTTACCGCTGCTTTGTGCCCGAGGCTCCGCCGCAGGCCGAGAGCTGCGCGCAGGCCGGTATTGTCGGCGCGCTTGCCGGAATTATTGGCTCATTTATGGCGCTGGAGGCGATCAAGCTTTTGACGGGCGCGGGTGAGCCATTGATCGGGCGGGTCTGGATTTATGACGGGCTTCGCGCAACCTCCCGCACGGTCAGCTTGCCCCGCGATGAAAACTGCCCGGCCTGCGGCGCTGCCCTAGGGGCGGCGAACTAGCTGCGGATGCGGCGCGCAAAAGATACAGAACGGTTGCCGCCTCCTTTGCGAATGCCGCCGGCCCTAAAACCGCCTGAACGCCCGCGATTAACCCTGACGCCATTTCCTCTCACGCCGCGCCGCGCGCCCACCCGAGGCCCTCTGACGAACACGCGTCCTATTGAAGAATAGGCTGGACGATAGCCGCGCCTTGGCGCCGCTGCGTCATATGCAGCCCCCTGCGCAGACCGGCGCACACTTGCAGCGCGCTGCTGGGCGGCACGCAGACGGCTCGCCCGCGTAAAGGCGGCACGGTCTGCGGCTATGGCCTGGCTTTGCAGACGCGCCGCTTTCGCATTTAAATTAGACGGGACTTTACCGCGAAGGATTTGCACGCCGCGATCTGAGGCGGCGTCATAGCCGCCCCCCCGAAAGGCTGTTTGCGTATGGACGGATGAGCCGGCGCTGGCGGCCGCATGACAATGACAATTTGCCAACGCAGGTGCGGCTCCGAACGTCATGGCCGCAAAGATGACTGCTACGCCCACTCGTGCTGATTTTGTCATAGCCTTACCCTAACACCTTAAATTCATAGTTAAGGAAAGGTTAATGCAGCTTTTGTGCCAAGCAAGGCTTTGCCCCTGACGGGCGAATTCATCACCCCGGAGAAGCCCCAGTATTAGGGTGAGTAATCAGGGTGAGTAATCAGGGTAAAAGCGTTAGGGGCTCGCGACTAGCCGCCTTTTATACAGCGCCTCATAGGCGGGCCAGCACGCCTCATAGAGCGCGCGGCGGCGCGGCGAGATTTCTGGCAAGGTTTTAGGCGGGCCGCTAAATCCAGTGGAAGCTTCAACCGAGGCATACCAATGCGGCGCCCAAGCCCCATCCGTCTCGCGCGGGCCTGCCGCCCAGCCAAGCATGGCTGGGTCAAAGGGCATCTCCAGCGCGCCGCACAGCGCCCGCAAGAGCGGCTCTGGCGCGCGCAAAATATCATCACAGTCAACGATGGGCGGCGGCAGGCCCTGCAGCTTTGAAAGCTGCTCATACAGCCGGCTTTGCGCCGTATATCCCAAATCTTCCAGATCAAATTCTGCGCGGCCTTTTGCATAGGAGGCAATGACCCGCGCGGGGTGGCGGATGAGGAAAAAATGCCGCCCGCGCGCCGCCCACTCCATGGGAAATCCAGCCAGCATGTGATGGGGCATGTGTTTTTGAAAAAAATAGAGCTGGCCGGCGGGCGCAGCGCAGGCTGCCGCCACGCGCAAAGGATCGGTTTCATGGGCGGCGAGCGTCTCCTCGCGCCCCGGATGGGGCTTGCCTGTAAAGTGAAGATAGGGCGCAAAGAAAGGCTCGTCCCAAACGGCGCAATCGGCGCGGGAGCCAAAACTGCGCATCATGGCGGTTGAGAGATTTCGCGGCCCCGACCACATGCAAATCGGAATACTCTGATGGACGTTTTGATTAACGGATGAGGTCATATCGCCGCCCGCAATCATGCGGCCGTGTCAGCCCCGATAAGCTCAAGATAAAGCCCTTGCAGACGCTCTACCATCTCCCCGCGCTCACCTGTGCCAATTTTGCGACCATCAATCTCCCCGACGGGCGCAAGACCTGCAAACGTGCCTGTGGTAAAAGCTTCGTCTGCGCCGTAGCAGTGCATCAGCCGGAAGTTTTTCTCGAAAACAGGAATCCCATTGTCGCGGCAAAGCTGAACGATTTTCCCGCGCGTAATCCCGCCAAGGCAGTAATCCCCCGTGCTGGTCCAGACCTCCCCCTCTCGGACGATGAAGAAATGTGTAGAGTTACACGTCGCAACAAAGCCTTGCGGGTCCAGCATTAAGCCCTCATCCGCCCCGGCTTTGATCGCCTGAATACAGGCCGTGACGCAATTGATTTTGGAGTGGCTATTGAGACCGGGGTCTTGCACATCCGCGCGGCCGCGGCGCACAGATACCGTATAAAGCCGCTGCCCGCGCACCGCAGTATTCGGGTCGGGCTGTTTAAATTCGGGCGCTATCACGATCGTCGGCGCGCTCACGACGACGCGCGGGTCCTGATAAGGCGTGCTCCGCAGCCCGCGCGTGAGCATGAGGCGAATATGCACATGCTCTTTCATGTCATTTGCCGCTAGCGTTTCATAGATACGCGCGCTTAGCTCAGCCTTCGTGAGGCCAATGTCGATATCAAGGGCCTTGGCCCCCTCCCATAAACGTTTTAAATGCTCGCGTAGAAAGGCTACTTTGCCATTGTGAACGCGCAGGCCTTCCCAGACGCCATCACCGAGCATAAAGCCGCTATCAAAGACATTGACCACCGCCTGACTGCGGGGTTTCAGCTCTCCATTTATATTAAAAAATACGGAATCGTTTCGTGCGTCCGGCACATAAGCATGAGACCCAAAAGACATTTCACTCTCCCCAAATGAAACGAGCCCCTCCCCGGGTTAAAGAGGGAGGAGCTCGCCGAGTGCTTTGGTCCAAGGTCCCAATTGGGGGAGGAATCTAAAAACCAGAGCACGCGCCCCTTGGAATTACATCGCGATAAACGCTAACCACCAGTATACGATCTGTGGACTATTCTTACCATATTCTCTTCATTGATGAAACTGGAATATTTGGAATAATCTTCCAAAATTTTGGCCTTTAAGATTGATTCTAGGCTTTCCCCTGCGTCTACGCGGGTCTTCACGCGGCCATGAATATCCGCGAGCATGTCACGCGCGGCTTGCAGATCCGCCTTGGACGCCATGGGTCCGTGTCCGGGAATTATTTTCGTGTTTTCATCAGAAAGCGCGAGGGCTTTGTCATGGGCGGCAATCATACCCTTGACCGATCCGCCCCCATCCACATCAATATAGGGGAAAAGGCCATTGAAATAATTATCGCCCATATGGAGGGTGTTGGCCTGCTCAAAATGCACAAGACTATCGCCATCTGTATGGCCGGGCGCGTAAATCATATGGGTTGTGTGATCATTAAACACCATTGTCTTGCCTTCGCTATAGACCTCTGTCGGCCAAAGCGCCTCATCGACGGCCTTTGTTGTGCGGCCCCAGGTCTTGTTTTCAAAGGTCATGCCCATACGCTTTCGCACATTTTCATGCGCCATCAGCACAGCGCCTGCGGCCGCCATTTCGGCATTCGAGCCCGTATGATCACCGTGATAATGCGTGTTTACAACATAGCGCAAAGGCTGATCGGTTAATCCGCTAATTTGCGCCAAAATATCGTCGGCGTTTTTCTTGAATTTATCATCAATGATAAACACACCATCATCGCCCACGCTAACTCCGATATTGCCGCCGGGGCCAAAAATCACATATAGATTATTCCCGATTGACTGCGTTTTCAGCCCGCCTGCGGGAGCCGGCAATTCACGCTCGACGGCCTTGATCATTTTGGCGCTCGCCTTTTCCGCCATCTTTGCCGCAGCCTGCGCTGCATTTTGGGCGCCCTCACCGGCAGTTTCAGCCGCATTCTGGGCGGCGTCCTGAGCTTTATCGAGGGCTGAGTTGGCCTCTCCAGAGCAGCCCATTAGCAGGACAGCGGAGGCGATGGCGGCGGTATGTAAAATTGAATTCATGATGGTCCTAACTGATATTTTAACTGATATTCTATCTGATGATTTTAACTGGCTTTTGAATAACGTGTGCCGGGCGGCAGAACACGGTCAGGGCAGATGTGCCCATCAATCATGGCCCGAATATTGATAAGCACTTTCTCTCCCATTTCGCGCCGGCTCTCATACGTAGCAGAGCCTATGTGCGGCGCCAAAATCACATTTTGTTGACGCAAAAGCGCAGGATGTATTTTTGGCTCCTGTTCATAGACATCAAGCCCCGCGCCGGAAATCACCCCGTCCGAGAGCGCCTGCGCCAAGGCAGCTTCATCAATCACATCGCCGCGCGCCGTATTAACAATATAGCTGCCCTCCCCCATCAAGGCGAGGCGATCGGCATTGATCATATGGCGGGTAGCGGGCGTGCTTGGGCAATTGACCGAGACAATATCGACCGCCGCGAGCATGGCGTCCAAATCCTCCCAATAGCGCGCAGAGAGCGCCGTTTCGATTGGCACTGGAAGCGCAGAGCGGTTATGGTAGTGCACAGACAAGCCGAACGCCTCTGCGCGGCGGGCGACGGCTTGGCCAATACGGCCCATGCCAATAATCCCAAGTTTTTTGCCTCTTACGCGATGACCCAAAAGGGCCGTTGGCGCCCAGCCGTCAAATTTTCCTGCCCGCGCGAGGCGGTCTCCCTCTACAAGACGGCGCGGCACAGCAAGGATCAGCGCCATTGTCAGGTCAGCCGTATCTTCCGTTAAAACGCCCGGCGTATTTGTGACAGTTATGCCTTTGCGATAAGCAGCGGCAACGTCGATATGTTCTGTGCCCGCGCCAAAATTGGCAATCATTTTAAGCTGCGGGCCAGCGGCTTCTATGATTTCGCTATCAATGCGGTCTGTCACCGTGGGCACCAGCACATCACATTCCCCGACAGAATCTATCAGCTGTCCTTTGCTGAGCGGCCAATCGGACTCATTGAGGGTCGCGCGGAAGAGATCTGAAAAGCGGGATTGGATTTCAGCCGGCAAGCGCCGCGTTACCATGACCTTTGGGGTCGAGGGGATGGGTGATGTCTGGTCTTGGCTCATGGGATATAATGAGGCTGAAACTCGGAAAAATTCAAGCTTTTAATCGGCGCACAGGCGCAAGACGCAGTAAAGCGAGCAAAATAAGCAAGCGCAGCGCGGGATATTTACCCCGTGTTTAGGCTTTCGCTTAATATACGATCTATGAGTCATTGGGTGACAATCAGCGCACGAAAGATCGCGGCAGGCTTCGCAGCGATAGCCATGAGCGGGTCCATTTGTGCCGCGTCGGGGCTTTTGGTTATTTATGCGCCCAAAGCCGCCGCGCAGGAAAGCCATGAGGCAAGTGACAAGACTCGAAAGAATGCCCCTGCCCGCAAAACCATTATTGAAGCCATTTCTGATACGCCGCCCCGGCTTAATCATCTTCACCATGTCGCCGCCGCAAAAACACCTTCAGGCTTTGTCGTGCCGCGCTATGTTTCGCTGAAATTTGGAAAGATAAATGGGCGCTCCGGCCCGAGTCAAAACCACCCCATTGTTTGGCAATATCAGCGTAGGGGTCTGCCTGTCATTGTCGTTGCCGAGACTGAAAACTGGCGCAAGGTGAAAGATATAAATGGGGATGAAAGCTGGGTCTACCGCGCGGGCCTATCAGGGGAACGCCATGTTCTAGGCCTGCGCGAAACCGCAATATATAAAAAGCCCGGTAGCCACGGGCCGGCCCTAGCAATCGCAGAGAAAGGCACGCTCATGCGGCTTGAGAAATGCGAGGACCTTTGGTGCCGCGTTGTTGCGAGCGGCGGCTATCGGGGCTGGGTCAGCCAATATGATATTTGGGGCGCAGGCGCCTTATTTGAATAAGCCCCAATTTGAGAAGATTTAGGGGAACTGGCCCGCTTTAGGACGGGTTCTGATAATCACATCAACTCTATCAATTTCAAGATCATCTCCAATATCCGGCAGACCCATGATCGACATGGCAGACGTCTCTATGTCAGAGAGATGGCGCCCTTGCGCGTCATAAAGATGGTAGTGATGGGAGGTGTTGGTATCATAATACATTTTGCCAGAATCCACATTCAGAGTGCTTAGCAGCCCGGCTTCGGTAAAGCCTTTGAGCGTGTTATAAACCGTCGCCAAAGACATAGGCTGCCCCGCAGGATGCGGTGCGGCGCTAAGCTCGCGATAAAGCTCCTCGGCGGTAAAATGCTTATCGCGCCCGTCAAACATCCACTCGCAGATCGCGAGCCGTTGACGCGTAGGGCGAAGACCCGCGGCCAGCAGGCGCTCTTTATGCGGCACAAAGTTATCGTGCACGTTGATATGTGAGGTCTTGCTTGTCATACAATTTTCCCAATTTAGAGACATTCTAAAACAGAAATCCTGTCTTGTCGACTACAGATATTACGACTCGCGCGGCCAAAGATGCCCCACACGGCGAAGGCCAAGCGGGAGCAAGAGGGTAAAGGTACTAATCTTGGCTTGAGTTTAAAGACCGAGACGCTAGGGTAAGCCCGAAAACTAGGGTGCGCCCTTTAAAGATGTGAGAACAAGGCCCGTTTCATGAAAATTATCAAAAACGCCTATGACTATGACGATTTGATCATTAGCGGCGAAAAGAGCCTGTTTGGCAAGGGTAATGCAAAACTTCCCCTCCCTCCCATGCTCATGCTTGACCGCATCACAACCATTGATGAAGACGGAGGCGAGAACGGAAAAGGCCAAGTCATTGCGGAACTAGACATCAACAAAGACCTATGGTTTTTCGAATGTCATTTTCGCGGCGATCCCGTCATGCCCGGCTGCCTTGGGCTTGACGCTATGTGGCAGCTTGTCGGCTTTTGGCTAGGATGGAGCGGCTCACCGGGCCGCGGACGCGCGCTGGGTGTGGGCGAGGTTAAATTTACAGGGCAAGTCACGCCGGACATAAAAAAAGTTCGTTACAATATTAACCTGAAACGTGTCATTCGCCGAAAACTCGTACTCGGGATTGCGGACGGCACGATGGAAGCGGACGGCGAAGTCATCTATAAGGCCAAGGACTTACGGGTCGGGTTATTCATCCCGCCCCAAGACAATAGCAAAGAGGGAGCAGGCTGATGCGGCGTGTTGTTGTGACAGGACTAGGGATTGTTTCTTGCATCGGAAATGATGCAAAAGACGTAACTGCGAGCCTGAAAGCGGGACGTTCGGGAATCACGCGCGATGATAAGCAAACAGAACTTGGCTTTCGCTCTTGTGTTTCGGGCCGGCCAATGCTGAGCCCCAAAGAGCATGTCGCCAAACGCAGCTTTCGCTTTATGGGCGAAGGTGCGGGCTGGACGGCTGTTGCCATGCAGCAGGCGATTGAAGATGCGGGGCTGACAGAGGACCAAGTCTCTCATGAGCGCACCGGCATAATTGCCGGCTCCGGCGGACCGTCTGCGATTGAAATCGTACGCGCAGCAGATATTACGCGCAAGAATAATAGCCCCAAACGTATTGGCCCCTTTGCCGTGCCCAAGGCGATGTCATCGACAATCTCGGCCACGCTGGCGACTCATTTTAAAATTCAAGGCGTAAACTATTCCATTACCTCGGCCTGCACCACCTCCCTTCACTGTATCGGGGCGGCCGCAGAGCAAATTCAATGGGGCAAACAAGATATTATGTTTGCCGGGGGCGGCGAAGAACTCGAATGGGCAATGACGGCCTTATTTGACGCCATGGGCGCGATGAGTAGCAAATATAATGACGCGCCAGAGACTGCGAGCCGGGCTTTTGACGTGAACCGGGACGGCTTTGTGATTGCAGGCGGCGCCGGTATGCTCGTCCTTGAGGATTATGAAAATGCCAAAGCCCGCGGGGCGGATATTTATGCTGAAATCACAGGCTATCAGGCAACGTCCGATGGTTATGATATGGTCGCGCCTAATGGTATTGGCGCAGAAAAAGCTATGCGCGGCGCGCTAGCGGATGCGGCAAAATCAGGCGTAAGCCAAATTGATTATATTAATCCACATGCCACCTCCACACCCGTTGGGGACGTGGCGGAAACCGGCGCAATTGCCAAGGTTTTTGGCGACGGCGGCCCGATGATTTCAGCTACAAAATCCATGACCGGACATTCGCTCGGCGCAGCGGGCGTGCAAGAGTCCATCTATAGTCTCTTGATGATGAAACATGGCTTTGTCGCGCCCTCAATCAATGTTTTTGATCTTGACCCTGAATTGCCAAAACTCAATATCGTGCAGGAAACGCGCGAGGCTAAGCTTCAGGCGATTATGTCAAATAGCTTTGGCTTTGGCGGCACAAACGGCAGCGTAATCTTTAGTAAAGTCTAATCACGCGCGGCCACTTTGCTGCGATCCTAGGTCGCCGGCAGGTCCTCTCGGCCGCCCGGTGAATATTCAGCCTAGCCCTTGGGGCGAAACTCCCCTAGTTAAAGTCATGTTTTCTAAGTGATAGGTGAAAAATGTCAAATAGCGCATTCCCAACAGGCACCCTCATGGCCGGCAAACGCGGGCTTATTATGGGCGTCGCCAATAAAAACTCCATCGCTTGGGCTATCGCCCAGCAGCTCGCGGCTCAGGGGGCCGAACTGGCGTTTACCCATCAGGGCGAAAAACTGCTGCGCCGCGTCGAGCCGCTCGCGCAGAGCGTTGGTTCAGATACGCTTCTGGATTGCGATGTCACCAATGACGCGCAGATGGACGCGGCCTTCGCCGCGCTGAAAGCCAAATGGGGCAAAATTGACTTCCTCGTCCACGCCATTGCCTTTGCCGGTAAAGACCAGCTTGCCGGCAGCTTTATCGAAAATACAACGCGCGAGGGCTTTAAATCTGCGCTCGACATTTCCGCCTATAGCTTTGTCGATGCGGGCCGGCGCGCCAGCGAAATCATGACGGAGGGCGGGGCCATGGTCACACTCACCTATCTTGGCTCAGAACGGGTTATCCCAAATTACAACGTTATGGGCGTGGCAAAAGCCGCACTCGAAGCCAGCACGCGCTATATGGCGGCTGATCTGGGTCCTCGCGGCATTCGGGTGAACGCCATTTCCGCTGGCCCGATAAAAACGCTCGCCGCCGCTGGCATTGGCTCAGGGCGTCACATGTTCCGTTTCAATAAAGCCGCCAGCGCGATGCAAGACAATACAGATGCCAAAGGCGTTGCGGGCGCGGCGCTTTACCTGCTCTCGGATCTGGGACTGTCTTGCACGGGCGAGACGCATCATGTTGACGGCGGGTTCCACGCTATCGGTATGCCCCAAGAAGAGGCGCTTAAAGCCAGCCTTGAGAGCTAATTACTCATTCAAGAGTATTAGCCAAGCGCCAATCACGATTGGCAGCAGCCCCAAAAAACGCACGAATGTCGGCGGGAGTCTGTCTGCCCACCAGAGCGCATAAGCATTATGAAACCTATGCGGCACGCACATAATCAGCACAGATGTCGCCATCAGAAAGACGCCTGCGATTTGAAAACCGCGCGCATAGGGCGTTTGCTCTGCAAAGATGAAAAACGCAGCGCCCGCTAAAAATCTCAGACCCAATTCCGTAAAATGAATTTGCGGCGTGCTCCCCATGCGCCGTAATATCGTGAGCATTTGCCGGGGATCAGACATCATCACGATCCCGATCAAAAATAAAAACACCCCAACTATAAAAAATGTAGCGCTTGAGAGCAGCACTATCATGCCGCAAGGCTCTCCAAATCCTCGTTTGAGAGCTTGGCCGCAGCAAAATAGACAAGCTCAAGCAGCACGCCCGGCCGCCCCCGCCCCGTTAGTCCTGAAAGCGCCGCGAGGTAATCTGCATTCTCCGCGCTGATGCGCACAGTGGTTCGCCGGCTCGCGGCGAATCGAGCTTCGGAGAACCAAGCCGCAACCTCGGAGACATGGAAGTCCTGCCGAATGAGGGCAATGGTTTTGTCGATCACCTTAGAGCGCGCCTTTGTGCCAAGGCGCTTACCCATTTTTTTGATCAAGGCTTCCGCCCCCGGCTCTATCGCCATTTCGATTGCTAGGCTCATACCCTTGCATAAGCGTTTATGGTTATCAAAGCCTTAAGCAGAGCGAGGCATTGAAAGACGTTTTGGCCACTATTTAACAAGGGCTTAAACGAGCCTCCTAAATGAAAGCGCTTATCCCCATCACGCTTAGCGCGCCTAAATGGGCGCTCCGCGTCAAAACTTACTTAGATGTGAATGAGAGGGGCATTTTGAAAGAACACGGCGCCATATATTTTTGGAGACGCGCGAATGCTACTCAGGCCTGAGGGTAAGCAGGCGCGGCTTTCAGCATAAGCAGCGGGCTTTTTATAGACAAAGCCGCCATTAGCCGTTATTTCAGGTGCCAAATAAAAATCGTTTCCATTTATCGCCGCGCGGCGCGCAAGAGAAAGCAAGCATATGTCAAAAGGTCTGGTTACGGTATTTGGCGGCTCCGGCTTTGTCGGGCGTTATGTTGTGCGCGCGCTTTGCCGTGAGGGTTGGCGGGTGCGGGTCGCCCTGCGCCGTCCCCATACCGCCCAAGACCTCAAGGTTATGGGCAGCGTTGGTCAAGTGCAGCTTGTGCAGGCCAATATCCGCTTCCCCGAATCCGTTGCGCGCGCATTGGACGGGGCTAACGCCGCCGTTAACCTTGTTGCGGTCCTTTATGAGGAAGGGCAACAAAGTTTCGAAGCCTTGCACGTGCAAGGCAGCGCGGGCGTTGCGCAGGCCGCCGCAAGCGCGGGCATTTCAAATTTTGTGCAAATTTCTGCTATTGGCGCAGACCCGGACGGGGAAAGCGATTATGCCCGCACCAAGGGCCAAGGCGAGTTGGCCGTGAGAGCCGCCTTGCCGAGCGCCGATATTATGCGGCCGTCGATTATTTTTGGCGCAGAAGACAGCTTCTTCAACCGCTTTGCCGCAATGGCGCAGATGATGCCGGCCCTGCCATTGATCGGGGGCGGCGATACGAAATTCCAGCCCGTCTATGTCGGGGATGTGGCAGAGGCTATCATCAAAACCCTCAGCAGCGGCACGCGGGGAGAGACCTATGAGCTTGGCGGGCCGCGCGTCTATAGTTTCAAGGAACTCATGACATTTATGCTGGAGACCACCGGCAAAAAGCGGTTTTTATTGCCGCTTCCCTGGATGGCCGCAAGTGTTATGGGGTTTGCCGGAGAACTGAGCGGGAAACTGCCCTTCATCTCCCCTTTTATCACGCGCGATCAAGTCGTGAGCCTGAAATCTGATAATGTCGTTTCGGAGACCGCGAAAGGGTTTGAGGCGCTGGGTATAGAAACCGAAACCATCGAAGCGATTGTGCCCAGCTATATGGAGCGCTTTCGCAAATATGGCCAGTTCTACGAGAGCCGCGCTTAAGTCCCCCAAGTCAAAACGCACGCCCAAAAGAGCGTGCGCTGCCGAGTGTCTCGCTTGATGATGGCTAAAACAGTTTTTTCGCGATCCCGCCCAAGGCACCAATGCCGCCAAGCGAATCCAGCAGTGAACCGCCGCTGCTCGACTTGTCAACTATCTGCGGAAGCGCGTCTTTGAGACCGTCTAGCAGCGAACCTTCGTCTGTACCCAGCTTGGCCGCAGCTTCGGAAATTTTCTCCCCGCCGATGACCTCTTTGAGCTGTTCCGTAGAGATTTCGGCATTATCGCCATCCCCAAGCCAGCTATCGGCGACATCACCCAAGCCCTTTTCTTTTAGCCCGCTGACAAGATTGCCAAGGTCTAGCCCGCCCTCGGCGCCGGCGCCCAAAAGATTGCCTAAAACGTCGTCAATCGCGCCGCTATTTCCGCCCAATTTTTGAGCCAGCAGTCCTTTAGCAAGATTCATAATATCCATATTCAGTTTTCCTCAGGGGTTAGGTAAGGCAAAATTATAGCTAATTTTGCTGCCTTTTCCCTGAAGGCTAGACCCTGAACCCACGCTGAATTGCTATGTTGCGTGGGGTTTTATGTTTATTGGCCGAAATGAGACCAGCAGTAAAAGATCATTGGCGGGAGGGCCAAGGGCTGATAATGTGCGCGCTTACAGGGAGACTCATATCATGATTTCAAAATCGACACGCAATTTATGCCTAAGCACCGCTCTTGCGGTTATGCTCGCCGCCTGCGGGAGCGCCGAAAATGCGGCCAATAAAGTCAAGGACGCGGCCAGTGAAACCGGCGCCGCCGTGACAGATGCCGCTAAGAACGCGGCCATGGCCGCCAAAGACGAAGCCGCAATGGCAGCCAATAAAGCAAAGCTAGCCGCCGTTCTCGCCGCGCAAGATAACAAAGCCAAGGCACGCTATCAATATCGCCGTCCCGCGAAAACGCTGGACTTTCTCGGTATTGCTCCGGGCATGAAAGTCGCAGAAGCCCTTCCGGGCGGGGGCTGGTATTCCAAAATCCTGATCCCTTATCTCGGGGATGAAGGCGCGCTCACGGGCATTGATTATGCAATGGACATGTGGTCCGAATTTAGTTTCATGACGCCAGAGCGCATTGAAGCCAAGAAAACATGGCCAGCGGATTGGACGGCGGGCGCGCAAGACTGGCGCGGCGGCTCAGAGGCCGAGATCGGCGCCTTCACCTTTGGCGCGCGCGACACTACGCAGGACGGCAGCTATGATGCTGTGCTTTTCATTCGCGCCATGCATAATCTTTCGCGCTTTGAAGCCAATGGCGGTTATATGACCCAAGCGATTGCAGACACTCATGCTTTGCTTAAGTCCGGCGGCATTGTCGGCGTCGTGCAGCACGCAGGCCCCGAAAGCAATTCCGATGAATGGGCGACAGGCAGCAATGGCTACCTCAAAAAGTCAGCCGTGATCGCGGCCTTCACGGCCGCAGGTTTCGAGCTTGTTGGTGATAGTGATATAAACGCAAATCCGGCAGATGTCCCGTCAGAGACCGAGGGCGTTTGGCGCCTGCCACCTTCGTTAAGCGGGTCCAAAGACAATCCCGAAATGGCAGAAAAAATGAAAGCGATTGGGGAAAGCAATCGGATGACCCTAAAATTTGTAAAGCTATAAAACGCTTTCATTCCACGCGTAAAAAACAGCCCGCCGGTCTTGCCGGCGGGTTTTTCATATCGGCCTAAACTGCGCGAGCGTGCTTAAAAAATCAGCAAAGGCGAGAAAAGCGCGGTGAATATCGCGCCCCGCAGAATATCTCATATGCGGGCGCGGGGCCGTCATATTTCCAGCGGCCGTAAATCGGCTAACATCCCTGCAAGTCAATTTATGGGAGTCTCTTATGTCCTCTGCTAAGCTTAACGATAGCGCTTCACCTCAAAATATCGTCTTTCGGTCGCGAAAAATGGTTAAACCTGAGGATTTAAATGGCCGTGATACGCTCTTTGGCGGACGGCTGCTGGCATGGATTGACGAAGAATGCGCGATTTATTCGGCCTGCCAAATGGGTTCGGATTCGATTGTTACAAAATATATCAGCGAGATGAATTTTCAGGCCCCTGCCTATAAAGGCGACGTCATAGAGATCGGCGTGGCCGCCACGGAAGTCGGCACGAGTTCCCTGACATTGACGGCCGTCGTGCGCGATAAAGTTAGCAAACGGGAGATCATCACGATTGACAAAATTGTCTTTGTCCGTGTTGACCGCGAAGGCCGTGCCGCTCCGCATAACATGAAAACCCGCCGTGCCGCGCGCGCCGCTTTGGCGCCGCAAAGACCGGATATAGTCGCCGCTTAATCTCCCGCCTTTAAAACCATTTCAGCTTGCGGAAGATTATCACTTGCACAGCGACGAGAATGGTAAGCAAAAGGCAAAAAACAGCAAAAGCAATTGGGCTATTTACGCCCGGTATGCCGCCTATATTAACCCCCAATAGACCCGTTAAAAACCCAAGAGGGAGGAAAATCGCGGCAATTACTGAGAGGATATAGGTATTTTTATTCAGCCGATCTGCGATCATATTCGCAAGTTCATCTTTGACTATTTGTGCGCGCTCTCGGATGGCATCGAGCTCTTCGACATAGCGCAGCACATGATTATAGCTCTCCTGTAGGCTGCGCTTTTGTACCTCCGATAGCCAGTCCAGTTCTGCCATGCGTAATTGCGAAATCGCCTCTCTTTGCGGTGACATATGACGGCGCAGTACAATCGCTTGTTTTCGGATGTTGATAATGTCTTGCCGCAAGCCTGTATCCGCCCGCGTCAAAAGCGTTTCCTCGGCATCATCTGTCAGGTCATCAAGCGCGGAGAGCACGCTCTCGAAGCGCCCAGTTAAATGCGAAATAAGCTGGCACAGGAAATCGCCCGCTGTATTGGGCGCTCTGCCGGCTCTGATATTGTTTTCAACAAAGCCGACGGCTTTTACGTCACGCATTTGCAGGCTGATGATACGGTGTGAGTCAATGAAAAGCCGGATGGAAACCATATCCTCTTGGCTTGCCCCCGCATTTAAATTCACGCCCCGCAAGATAACAATCGCCCCTTCCCCGACTTGGGTCATGCGCGGACGCGTTTCATCAGCCGTCAGGGCGGAGATCACAAAGGGATCAAGATAGTCAAGCTCCGCGCTAAGCCAAGGCGCCGTGTCCTCATGGCCCGCGTCCATATGCACCCAGGCCAGTTGATCATCTTTTAGACCTTCGCTTATGGCTTCCCCCGACAAAGCGCTCGCTGTGCCGTCGCCATAGAGCCGATAGGCCAATATGATAGGCGTCTTCATAGGGTTATTGTGCTGTATTTGGCTGATAACACAAGCATAGATTAGGGCTCGGCGCCGCGTATCCATCGCGGCCAACAGCCCCTAAGCAGCGGAGTTACGGCCCGCCCGCCTTTACCATTTTTGGCTAAGGCGCATCCAATCGCGTTTGGGATTACCATAAATCTGATCAAAAATTTCTAGCTGTAGTCCATTGGGCCGTCCGGTTGCGCTATTCCAAAGCATAGCCACACCTGAATTAATCTCTGGATCAAAAAGGACAGCGGCCCGGTAACCTTCAACCGCGCCGCGGTGTCCGACAACGCGCCGTCCCTCATAATCATAGGTACGCCAGCCAAGTGCATATTGGCTATCTTTGAGGGCATGGAAATGACGGCGCATATTGCGGTTCTCGCGCGGGGTATTGATGCGGCCCAGTTGTAGCTCAGCTTGCAGCCCTGATGACAACACATGCGAATTTTCAATCATCTGTGCCTGTGTCCAGCGCGCCAGATCAACAATAGAACTATTGACCCCAGCCGCCGCAGGCACGCGGTAATAGGTTGGCTTAACCCGCCGGTAGGGCGCGCCACGGCGATTATGCGGCTTGGCCCAGCTACGCGAGCGCGCAAGCCCTTCAAGGGTCAGGCTTGCTGTATTCATACCTAACGGGCCAAATATACGCTCTGCCACGACGGCCTTATACGGAAGGCCAGTTACGGTTTCCGTCATTTCAGCAACAGAATCGAAAAGGACATTTTGATAGCTATAGCATTGTCCCGGTTCACAGACCGAGCGCACGGTTTTGAGATTGGCGCGAATTTTTTTGGCAGGCTGTCCGTCTTCGATACGGCGATCATAGGCATTGGGGACCATGCCGCTGCGCTGTGAGAGCACGTCTTCTAATGTCATCGCCTTTAGGTTCGGCGAAAGTTCAAGCGAGGGAACAAAAGCCTCGACGGGAGACATCAGGCCAAAATGCCCTTCCTCCGCGAGAATGAGCGCCGTGGCCGCGCCGACGCCTTTGGACACTGAGGCCCAGCGAAAAACTGTGTCTTTGGTGACACTTGGGCCGCCGCGCTCAGTTTGGCCATAGCCTTTTGAGAAAGTAATCTGCCCATTTTCGATAATGGCCACAGACAATCCAACCATTTCGGGGCGGCGCATAAGCGCGCCTATGCGGGCATCAACCTCAGCTTTATCAACCGGCGCATGTATCGCGGGCTGCGCCGCGTCATCGATCGCGGAATTGAGGGATATTGGCGCCGCCTCGGCGCTCATGCCGGCGGCAGCGGCAGGCGGAGTTTCAGCGGGTGTAGCGGAGGCCCCGACGCTGACCGGAAAGGGTAAACAAAGCCCCGCAGCCAATACCGCCAAGCCCGGCGCTATGCGTGTTTTTAAGCCCGCCTTAGGGAAAGTTTTCGGAAAACGGATTGGCATAGCAGGCGTCAAAAGTCCTTTTGTTTACTCATCATCTACGCCCAATTTACAGCAACACCCATAGCAGGAGTCCTAGCCCCGCGACAACACGATACACCATAAACGGGAACATTCCGATATGCGGAACCCATTTCATAAACAAGGCAATGGCGGCATAGGCCGAAACAAAGGAGAGGCCAGCGACGATCAGGCCATCGCTCAGCCTTGCGGGGCCGTCGACGCCGCTACTGGCGAGCTTTATGAGAGCAAAGCTACCGCCCGCACCGATAATGGGAATACTCATGAGCATGGAAAAGCGCGCCGCCTCCGCGCGCGTTAACCCCATCGCCAGCGCTGCCGTCATCGTAATTCCGCTGCGCGATGTGCCAGGAATCAGCGCCAATGTCTGCGCAAGGCCAAGGCCAATCGCATCTCTCCAGCTGAGCGTGCTCATGTCCCGCGTCCGCGCACCCTTGAGGTCCGCCAGCCACAGCACGATCCCGAAAAATATAAATGTGCAGGCAATCAAGAGCGGGCTGCGGATCAGCTCGTCAACTCCTGAAAAGTGCAGACCCGCCCCGATTATCAGCGCCGGCGGTGTCGCCAAAATGAGATTGAGCGCAAGCACAGAGCCTTTGTTGAGCCGCGCGCGCACAAGATCAGTCAGCCCGATGAGCACCTCCCCGACCTCGCGGCGGAAATAGATCAAAACCGCAAAAAGGGAGCCAAAATGCGCCATCACGTCAATCAAAGGACCTTGATCTTGCCAGCCAAGCAATTGGGCGGGTAAAATAAGATGGGCAGAGCTGCTCACCGGCAGAAACTCGGTCAGGCCCTGAATGAGCGCCAGAAGAATGAGATGAAGAATATCCATGGGCCACGCCTAGAGCTTTAGGGTTAGCAAAGCCTTAGCACTGTGCAGAAAGCTCATATTTGCGTCTCTTTCTCTCCTAAGCCTACCTTTCATTGCCAAATATTCGCGGTTTTGAAGACTCCCAAGGCCACAGCCGCCTTGACGTCACCCTGATGGGGGCAACATCGGGGCAACTTGTTCCCCACAAAAATTTGTAATTATGGTTAACGCCTGATTAACTATAATTTATCCATATATTTCAATATTTTAAGAGGTCCAAAATTTGTCTTTGTAACTTCAATTGACAAATTGTCGCATCTTGCATTTATAAAATATAGCTGTATAGAAGCCGCTATCGCTGCAATTGCGGCGTCTTACGGGCGTTTGTCTTAGGAGGTATCAGCTAGGCGGCTGATAGGGTTTCCTTTCGAAGGCCACAGTCTTGAATTTTGAATGGATGAGGATGTCATGGCACCCAAAATGCTGCAATTTGTGGATACCAAGCGCGATATGCCAAAAAAACGGGATTCGAACACCCGTACGGGCGACTTTCTCGAAATCTACGGGGATTACATTGACGAACGGGCCGAAGAGCAATCCGCGCGCTGTAGCCAATGCGGCGTGCCGTTTTGCCAAAATCATTGCCCGCTGGATAATAATATACCGGACTGGCTGAAATTGACAGCCGAAGGCCGCACGGAGGATGCTTACCGCCTCTCTGCCGCGACCAATAACATGCCCGAAATATGCGGACGCATCTGCCCGCAGGACCGCCTCTGCGAAGGCTCTTGTGTGATTGAGCAGTCTGGCCATGGAACCGTGACCATTGGCTCTATTGAACGCTATCTCACCGACACGGCATGGAAAGAAGGCTGGGTTGAGCCGATTGCCCCGCGGCGCGAACTGCCGCTCTCTATTGGGATCATCGGGGCCGGGCCCGCAGGCCTCGCCGCCGCCGAGCAGCTACGCTTGCAAGGCTGGCAAGTCAGCGTCTATGACCGCCATGACCGCGCAGGGGGGCTGTTGATCTACGGCATTCCCAATTTCAAGCTGGATAAATCGATCGTCGAGCGCCGCACAAAACGGCTTGAGGACGGCGGTATTGTCTTTCATCTCAATACGGATATTGGCACAGACATCAGTTTTGAAAAGCTGCGCGAAAAACATGATGCCGTCATGATTGCGACAGGTGTTTACAAGGCGCGCGACTTGAATGTGCCGGGCGGCGGCGCGCAGGGCGTCACCCCTGCCCTGCCCTTCTTGATTGATAGTAATCGCCGCAATCTTGGCGACAAGGTCAACTCCAAGACCGCAGAAGGCCAGAATGTGGTTGTCGTCGGCGGAGGCGATACGGCCATGGACTGTGTGCGCACCGCCATTCGCCAAGGCGCAAAGTCTGTGACCTGTCTTTACCGCCGCGATCACGCCAATATGCCGGGTTCTGCCCGCGAGACCGCTAATGCCCGCGAAGAAGGCGTGAACTTTGAATGGCTCGCCGCGCCCAAAGCCATCTCGGATGAAAATGGAAAGGTTGCCAGCCTGCGCGCGGACCGTATGCGCCTAGGCAGCAAAGATGCCTCTGGCCGCCAATCCCCCGAAGCGATTGAAGGCGCGGATTTCGAAGTTAAAGCCGATCTTGTGATCAAGGCGCTGGGCTTCTCGCCCGAGGATATGAATGTCCTCTCGCCAGAACTCTCCGTATCGCGCTGGGGCACGGTCAAAGCTAATCCGCTCACCTTTGAGACCAATCTGGACGGCGTGTTTGCCGCAGGAGATATTGTGCGGGGCGCCAGCCTTGTGGTCTGGGCGATCCGCGAAGGCCGAGACGCCGCCGCCCATATCCATAAATATCTCAAAGCCAAAATGGCCGAGGGCGCATCCCTCGCTGCCGAATAAGCACTACAAAATACACACCGCATAACAGGCGACTGACATGACCGATAAAACAGATATGCAAGAACAGCTCGGCGCCAATTGGGCGGCAGATTATGAAAAAAAGCGCGATGCCCTCAAAGCCGCCCACGCCTATAATCCAATGGATGAGCATAGCTCTTGCGGGGTCGGGCTGGTGGCCTCTATTGACGGCACCCCTCGCCGCGACGTTGTCGAAAAGTCTATTCAGGCTCTAAAGAATGTGTGGCATAGAGGCGCGGTAGACGCGGACGGAAAAACTGGCGACGGGGCCGGCATCCGCCTTGATATACCGCAGGAGTTTTTCAAAGCCCAAGTCGAGCGCACCGGCCATAAGCCGCGCAATACGAAAATAGCGGTCGGCATGATCTTTTTGCCGCGCACAGATTTTGGGGCTCAAGAGGCCGCGCGGACAATCGTGGAATCCGAACTGCTTCGCGAGGGGTTTTACATCTTTGGCTGGCGGCAAGTGCCCATCAATGTCGATATAATCGGCGAGAAAGCCAGAGCCACCCGCCCTTCCATTGAACAAGTCATGTTCCGCGACCCCAAAGGGCGCAAGGGCGATAAGCTAGAGCGCGAGCTTTATATTGTGCGCCGCCGTATTGAAAAGCGCGTGATCGAGGCCGCAATACCCAGCTTTTATGTGTGCTCACTCTCTATCCAGACCCTCATTTACAAAGGCATGTTCCTTGCCGAAGATATTGATAATTTCTTCCCCGACCTTAAGGACGAGCGCTTTATTTCCCGCGCCGCGATTTATCACCAGCGTTATTCCACTAATACTTTCCCGCAATGGTGGCTCGCACAGCCTTTTCGTATGCTCGCACATAACGGCGAGATTAATACCGTGAAAGCCAATACCAATTTCATGAAAAGTCATGAGATCAAAATGGCCAGTACTGTTTTTGGTAAGCGCGCGGGCGACGTAAAACCAATCATTCAAAAGGGAAGCTCGGATAGTGCTGCCCTTGACGCTGTCTTTGAGCTTTTAGTACGCGCAGGCCGCACCGCGCCGCAGGCAAAGACCCTGCTTGTCCCCGAAGCTTATTCCAAACGCGGCGACCTTATGCCCGATAGCTGGCGCTCTATGTATGAATATTGCAATGCCGTGATGGAGCCATGGGACGGCCCTGCCGCGCTGGCCGCCTATGACGGACGCTGGTGCATGGCCGGTCTGGACCGTAACGGGCTGCGGCCTATGCGATACGCCATTTCCGATGACGGCATTTTGGCCGTAGGCTCCGAAACCGGCATGTGCCCCATGGAGGAAGAGACCATCATCAAAAAAGGCGCGCTTAAACCCGGGCGGTTGATCGCGGTTGATCTGGATGAGGGGCAATTCTACCACAGTTCCGAGATTTTGGATAAAATGGCGACGGGTCGACCCTATGCCAAATTCCTCGAAAAAGTACTTAATCTGGATGAGAAACTCGCCGGTCCCGAGCCTGAACCAATGCTCTCGGGCGAAGCCCTCTTGCGCCGCCAACGCTCCTGCGGACAAACACTAGAGGATAATGAGCTGATTATCGCGCCCATGGGTGAAAACGGCAAAGAATCCATCGGTTCGATGGGGGACGATACCCCTTTGGCCGTTTTATCAGAGATATACCGCCCGCTCTCCCATCACTTTCGCCAGAACTTTAGTCAAGTCACAAATCCGCCGATTGATCCGCTGCGCGAAACGCGAGTGATGGGCCTTAAAACACGGTTTAGAAATCTGCGGAATATCCTTGCTGAAAGCGAAGCCCAAACACGCGAAATGCTTGTGCTCGACAGCCCCGTTCTGACAAATGGTATGTTCCAACGGTTCATGAAATTTGTCGGCACAAAAGCGGCCGTGATTGACTGCACATTTGATATTCCTGACATCGGCGCGGTCCCCGGACAAGCGCTCGATAAGGCCTTGCAGCGCATTCGCCTAGAGGCCGAAACTCATGTCAAAGACGGTATAGAAAACATCGTGCTCTCGGATGAAAATACCTCTGAGGGACGCGCCGCCGTGCCGATGATTCTCGCGGTGGGCGCCGCTCAGACCCGTCTTGTGCAAAAAGGCCTGCGCTCCTCTTGCTCCATTCTTGTGCGCTCTGCGGAATGCGTCGACACACATTATTTTGCCGTACTGATTGGCGCAGGCGCAACGGCCGTAAATGCCTATATGGCGCAAGATGTGCTCATTGACCGTGCAGCGCGAGGGCTGATTGACGCCGCCCCGGATGCGGTTGTCGGCAATTATAAAAAGGCCATTGAAGGCGGACTTCTTAAGATTATTTCTAAAATGGGAATATCGGTTATTTCCTCCTATCGCGGCGGCAATAATTTCGAAGCACTTGGACTCTCGCGCGCGCTGGTCGGCGAGTATTTCCCCGGCATGACCTCTCGCATTTCCGGCATTGGGCTGGCTGGACTTGAGAGTAAATTGCTTGAGGCGCATGACGAAGCTTATGGCAGCAATGTCGTCAGCCTTCCTGTGGGCGGGCTTTACCGCGTGCGTGCCAGCGGCGAGCGTCATGCCTATAAAGCAGAGATGATCCACATGCTCCAAGAAGCCACCACGCGCGAGGACTATGAGCTTTATAAAAAATACGCTGATGTGGTGAACACCGCCAAGCCGATCCAAATTCGCGATCTGCTTGATATTAATCCGCTAGGCAAAGCCATTCCGCTTGAGCGTGTACAATCGGTCAATGAAATTCGCCGCCGCTTCTGCACACCCGGCATGTCGCTTGGCGCGCTGTCCCCCGAAGCCCACGGCACGCTCAATATTGCGATGAACCGCATTGGCGCAAAGTCAGTCTCCGGCGAAGGCGGAGAAGACCGCGCGCGCTATGTGCCCCTGCCCAATGGGGACAATCCCAATTCCGCCGTCAAGCAAATCGCCTCTGGCCGCTTTGGCGTAACCGCGGAATATCTCAATCAATGCCGCGAAATTGAAATCAAAGTCGCGCAAGGGGCCAAGCCCGGAGAGGGCGGGCAGCTCCCCGGGTTTAAAGTCACGGAAATGATCGCCAAGTTCAGAAATGCAACGCCCGGCGTGACCCTGATTTCCCCGCCGCCGCACCACGATATTTATTCCATCGAAGATCTCGCGCAGCTCATTTACGACCTTAAACAAATCAACCCCGTCGCCCGCGTGGCCGTCAAACTTGTCGCAAGTTCCGGCGTTGGCACCATTGCGGCGGGCGTGGCCAAAGCCAAAGCCGATACCATTCTGATTGCTGGGCATAATGGCGGCACAGGCGCCTCGCCCAATACGTCGCTAAAATATGCGGGCATACCGTGGGAGCTTGGCCTGTCCGAAGCCCACCAAGTGCTAAGCCTGAATAATCTGCGCGCGGGCATCACCCTGCGTACCGACGGCGGGCTGAAGACAGGGCGCGATATTGTGATTGCGGCTATGCTCGGCGCAGAAGAATACGGCATCGGCACGCTCAGCCTTGTGGCCATGGGCTGCATTATGGTGCGCCAGTGCCATAGCAATACCTGCCCCGTCGGGGTTTGCGTGCAGGATCCGCGCCTGCGCGAAAAATTCACGGGCACGCCCGAAAAAGTCATTAATCTCATGACATTTATCGCCGAAGAGGTGCGCGAAATTCTTGCCGCGCTAGGCGCAGAACGCATTGAGGATATTATCGGGCGTACGGATCTTCTTGCGCAGGTGAGCCGCGGCGCGGAGCATTTGGATGATCTGGACCTTAATCCGATTTTGGCGCGGGTCGATAACCGCCCCGTTACCGACAGCCGGCAGCAGCGCATAGAGGTGCCAGACACGCTTGATGTGAAAATCCTCGCCGATGCACAGCAGCTCTTTGAGCGCGGGGATAAGACCCAGCTCACCTACAGCGTCCAAAACACGCACCGCGCAGTGGGCACGCGGGCCAGCTCCCATATCTATCAAAAATTTGGCGCAGATGGCCTGCCTGATGGGCAGCTGACTGTGCGGCTGCGCGGCTCTGCGGGGCAATCACTTGGGGCCTTTGGTATGAAGGGGCTGCGTCTTGTGATTGACGGCGACAGTAATGATTATGTCGGCAAGGGCCTCTCGGGGGCGGAAATCATCGTCGCCCCACAAGGGCGCGCGCGGGTCGATAGTCACCGCTCCGCCATTATCGGCAACACTTGCCTTTACGGGGCGACAGCGGGAACGTTGCTGGCGGCAGGACGCGCGGGCGAGCGCTTTGCGGTGCGCAATTCAGGGGCCAATGCGGTGACTGAGGGCTGCGGGACCAATGGCTGCGAATATATGACAGGCGGCACAGTGGTCATACTTGGCCGCGTCGGAGATAATTTCGGCGCCGGCATGACCGGCGGCATGGCCTATATTTATGACGAGTCGGGTAATTTTGAAAAAGCCGTGAACCCCGATAGCGTGATCTGGCAGCGCTTTGGCTCCGAGCATTACGAGGACGCCTGCAAGGCCTTGATCGCGCGCCACGCCGCCGAAACCGGATCGGACTTTTCTGCCAAGCTCCTCGCCGAATGGCACCTTGAGCGCGGCAAGTTCTGGCAGGTCATCCCCAAAGAAATGCTCACCCGCCTAGAGGTGCCGCTACAGGACGCGGCGGAGTAAGCGGCGTAAAAGTTAAGGCCGTAGCTACGAGATTGACGTTATAAAGCGGCTTTCACCGCAAATCGCGGATCGCTGGGACCGCCTTGCATGAGGTCTGCTAACAGCTCGCCCGAGCCAGCGCAGAGCGTCCAGCCCATATGGCCGTGGCCTGTATTCACCCAAAGTCCCGGCACATGGGAGCGTCCAATAAGCGGCGCGCCGGTCAGGCTAATGGGGCGCTCGGCGCGGCGGGGCGGAGAAAGCGGGTCGCCAAGCGCGGCGAAAATCTGCGGGACGAGCGCATGCCAGCGCGCGATCAGCGGCGCGGCGTCTTTTTCCCCCGCCGTCCCCGACAGGCGAAGCACATCGCCAAACACGGTGAGGGCCGAATGGCTGTGCGCGTCCATGACGGGGTATTTGGGCAAAGCCACCCCGTCGGGCGTTTTATAATCCACCGCCCAGCCCGATAGGGTTGTGAGCGGCAACGTAAGCCCCGCGCGGGCGGCGATCTCCCCGCTTTGCGGACCCGCCGCCAGAACCGTGTGGCGGGCGCAAATGTCTTTATTGCCAAGGCGCACGCCAATCGCGCGGCCAGACCTCATCCAGATCGCCGCCCCTTGGCCTGCGAAAAACGCGGCCCCGCGCGCCGCTATATCCTCGGCGAGCGCAAGGCCGTAATCCCGCGCATTGCCGGAGCTATCGCCTGTAAACAACAATGCAGGCCGGCCGGCAAAATCCTCTGCCTCGCCGAAATCCTCAGCCCCTGCTAAGCGGCAGGGCGCGCCGAGCGCGTCAAATCCCGCCTTAGCGGCCTTAAGCGCGGCACGTGTTTCAAAAATTTGCAGGCAGCCGCGCGGGCGAACGGCCTGCGGCAGGGCCAGGGCCTTGGCCCGCTCGCCTATGAGGGCCGCGCTTTTTTGCGCAAGTTCGAAAACTGCACCCCCTGCGGCCTGGCGAGCAGAAGATGAAAGCTCCAGCGCCGCCCATGGCAGGGCTTGGGAGGGATGGACCATGCCGGAATTGCGCGCGCTGGTTCCGCTCATGGGGGCGGGCTTGATTTCGGCTATCATGACGCTGAGACCGCGGCGCAAAAGACTATCCGCGGCAGATAAACCAATCAGCCCCGCGCCGATAATCACAACATCACAATCCATTTTTTTGGCCGCCGCATCCATGGCTGCGCCTCTAGCGGAAAGAGAAAAAATTGCAAAGCGCTTATTCCAGCGCCCCAATGAAATCTGGCGACGGCTAATGGCGGGACTAAGAGTAAATTAACCCTATCTTCTTAGGCTAAATCCAAGAAGAGTTCGGGAAAAGTCAGATATCCTGACAAAATTGGGGACTGAATTGGGATATGATTCTACCAAATTTAGGCGCGGGCGCGTTTCCGTTGTCCCCCGTAACGCCTTTCAATATGACGTTGCGCGAAGCACCAAAGCTAGGTCAGCAGCAGCGGTCTTCGCGGTTTTGATGTACGGCGCGGCGCAGGCTTTTGCGGCGGCTGTTGACCGCCCTTTCTTTCGCGCAGGCTCCGTTGTGATTATCTGGGGCGCGGATAATTTCTATGAAGAGGAATGGGATGCACCCGTCGCCTCTGATTTCTATCTACTTGATAATATAAGCTCGGGCGAGGCGGCAGCAGATATTATTGACGGGGATGTTTACACGGTGAACTTTCCGTTTGATCCCATTCACGGCGAGGAGGCAGGCTGGCCGTTTGAAATATCAGGGCAGACCTTTGGCGGGGATTTCACCTCCCGCCCCTCCTTTCAAGTGCTCGACGCCAATGACAGCTATTCCGCCTTTGGGCTTGATGCTGACACCAATATCGACCTTTTAGGTAATCAGGCCCGTTTCTCTTGGTTTTTTGTGAGTTCCAACAGCGCTTTTGATATTTATGCCGAAGCAAGCAATCTTGTCGCCACAGGCGACTTTGCGGCGCTGGACTTTAGCAATATCAGCTATCAGCTTATTGTGCGCGCCCCGGCATCCGCCTCTATCGGGCAAAGCGCGCAAAACCCGTCTGTGGGCGGGCTCGGGATTGTAAAGGGCGCGAGTTTTGGCGCGGGGGACACTTTGGCCGACTTTGCCGCAGGGCCCATAAAAGTCTTTGACGGCGGGCGCAAGACCGCGCGCGAGGTTGGCAATATCGCCGCGCAATCCGCAGGTTTTGCTTCAATTTACCGCCTACAAGGAGCGAGCATTAACGGCAATAATTATGATCTTTCCATGGGCGTCGGGAACCTTTCGGCAGATGTGCGCTATACGGTTTATGTCCCCTAGCGTGGCGGCGGCTGAGAGGTAAGGGGCGCCGCGCCCGTCCGTTTTATCTTTTTGTAAAGAATCTTACTCTCGGCCCTTGCGAGTCCCTCCCCATGCGCCTACATGGCTCTCTGTTAGCACTCACCCAGCGTGAGTGCTAAATTCATCCACTTTAAGGTTATGAGAGACATTATGAAATTTCGTCCTTTACACGACCGCGTTGTTGTTCAGCGCGTTAAAGAAGACACAAAAACGTCAGGCGGGATCATCATCCCTGATACCGCAACAGAGAAACCCTCCGAAGGCAAAGTTGTTGCCGTAGGCCCTGGCACACGCAATGACGACGGCAGCTATAACAAGCTTGACGTTAAAAAAGGCGACCGCGTCCTATTTGGTAAATGGGGCGGTACTGAGGTGAAAATCGATGGGAAAGACCTTCTTATTATGAAGGAGTCTGATATTATGGGAATTATCGGCTAGTCCGAGCCATGTGCTCACCGCAATTTTCACCAACACCGGCTCCTTAAGATTGAAATTTGCAGCGCAAAATCAATGCAGAACCTAACGGTGAAAAACTCTAAAGAACTAACAACACTCATTCTCTATAGGAGATTTTATTATGGCGGCTAAAGACGTCAA
>CAYPFR010000006.1:199063-206884 GCA_964410285.1 uncultured Caulobacterales bacterium
GAGCTGCTGATCATGAAAGAATCCGACATTATGGGCGTCTTGGGCTAGGCCCTTCCCTCCCTCTAAAATTATTCAACTTACTCTCTTAAAGGAGATTTTATTATGGCGGCTAAAGACGTCAAATTCGGCAGCGAAGCGCGTGCCAAAATGCTCGAAGGCGTGGATATCCTCGCCAATGCAGTCAAAGTAACCCTCGGCCCTAAAGGCCGTAATGTCGTGATCGAAAAATCTTTCGGCGCGCCCCGCACAACCAAAGACGGCGTCTCTGTCGCTAAGGAAATCGAGCTTGAAGACAAGTTCCAAAACCTCGGCGCCATGATGCTCCGCGAGGTTTCATCTAAAACTAATGACAAAGCCGGCGACGGCACAACCACAGCCACAGTCCTCGCGCAGGCAATCGTACGCGAAGGCCTAAAGCGCGTCGCGGCGGGCATGAACCCAATGGATCTTAAGCGCGGCATTGATAAAGCCGCCTCTGAAATTGCAGGCGACCTTCTGGCCAAAGCCAAGAAGATCACAAAGTCGTCTGAAATCGCGCAGGTCGGCACGATCTCTGCGAACGGCGAAAAATCCATCGGCGATATGATCGCTGAAGCAATGGGCAAGGTCGGCAATGAAGGCGTTATCACAGTCGAAGAAGGCAAAACCGCTGAAACTGAGCTGGATGTTGTTGAAGGCATGCAGTTTGACCGCGGTTATCTCTCGCCATATTTCATCACAGACGCAGAGAAAATGCGCTGTGAACTGGATGATCCCTATATCCTTCTCAACGAAGGCAAGCTCTCTTCATTGCAGGCGATGCTGCCAATCCTTGAGGCCGTTGTGCAAACCGGCAAGCCGCTTTTGATCATTGCCGAAGACATTGAAGGCGAAGCGCTGGCGACACTTGTTGTCAACAAACTTCGCGGCGGCCTGAAAATCGCAGCCGTCAAAGCGCCAGGTTTTGGTGATCGCCGCAAGGCTATGCTTCAAGACATTGCGATCTTGACGAATGGCACTGTGATTTCCGAAGATTTGGGCATCAAGCTTGAAAACGTGAGTCTGAAAGACCTTGGCCACGCCAAGCATGTCCATATTTCCAAGGACGACACCGTCATTGTTGATGGCTCTGGAAAGAAAAAAGACATCAAAGCCCGCGTCGAGCAAATTCGCGCGCAGGCCGAAGCGACCTCCTCTGACTATGACAGAGAGAAGCTACAAGAGCGTCTTGCCAAGCTCTCGGGCGGCGTGGCCGTGATCAAAGTTGGCGGCAGCACAGAAATCGAAGTGAAAGAACGTAAGGACCGCGTCGATGATGCGCTGAACGCCACGCGCGCAGCCGTTGAGGAAGGCATTGTCCCGGGCGGCGGCACAGCCCTGCTCCGCGCGTCTCGCTTTGTAAATGTCAAAGGCGCCAATGATGACGAACAAGCCGGTATTGAAATCGTCAAAGCAGCTCTGCAATATCCGGTTCGCCAGATCGCAGACAATGCAGGCGTCGAAGGCGCAGTCGTTGTTGGTAAAATCTGGGCCGAAAACAAAGCCGACTTCGGCTATGACGCCCAGAACGACAAATATGTTGATATGGTCAAAAAGGGTATCATTGATCCTGTGAAAGTTGTTCGCACAGCCTTGCTGGATGCGGCCTCTGTTGCAGGCCTACTGCTTACCACCGAAGCCGCTATTGTTGATGCGCCAAAGAAGGAAGCTGCCGGCGGCGGCATGCCTGACATGGGCGGAATGGGCGGCATGGGAGGCATGATGTAGTTTGTGAGAATTGCCCCATAAGGGCAATTCGCTAAACTGCTGCTTCGGCGCCAGATCCATCGGGCGAGCGCCGCCCGAAACCATAAACATGATAATCGCGGCTCCCTCTCTTTGAATAGAGTGGGGGCCGTTTTTTTGCCGGCGCTGCAAATCTCCCATTCAACCACTGTTCATACTCCAAAGCATAGTTAACCCTATCTTAAAACTGCTGGGAGGCATTCGTGGAACAAATAGATACAGTCAAAAACTTTTTAACACCGGAGCGCCTCGACGGCCTTATCGGTGTCGGCATGAACATTCTGATGGCGATTGCCATTTTGATCGTCGGTCTTTGGATTTCGAAGAAAGTCAAAAACGCGATCATCAATCTCGCGTCTAAAAGCCCGCAGCTTGACGACACACTTTTTAAATTCCTTGCCAGTATTGCCCGCTGGGTGATCATGGCCTTTGTGCTCATTGCCGTACTGGGCCGCTTCGGCATTGAAACAACCTCTATCGTCGCCCTACTTGGCGCAGGTGGTCTTGCTGTTGGTCTGGCCCTTCAAGGCGCCATGTCAAATGCCGCAGCTGGCGTGATGCTGATGCTTTTCCGTCCCTATAAAGTTGGCGACTTCGTCGATGCCGGCGGCACATTTGGTAACGTCGAGGAAATTACGATCTTTACGACCGTCATGCAGACGTTTGACAATCAACAAATCATCATCCCCAATGGTAAAATCTGGGGCGAGAAAATCACGAACCACAGCCACCACCCCGTGCGCGGTGTCGAGATGAAGTTCAATGTTGCCTATGATGATGATATTGATAAGGCGCGTAAAGTCATCATGAATGTTCTGGAGGCTCATCCAGCGATCGTCAGCGACCCTGCGCCATTCGTCGAGGTCGAGTCGCTCACAGAACGCGCCGCAGAACTTGTGGTTCGCCCCTTCACCGACGGTGCAAATTACTTTGATGTGCGCTACTCCGTACCCGAGCAAATCATGAAAGCGCTGGGTAAAGCGGGCATGACAACGCCTTATCCGGCTACGCGCGTCCTCATGAAAAAATAGTCTCATGTGAGGTATCTATCCAGCCGTGCTCAATGCGGCCGTGAATAGATCAAGAGGCCGCCGCTCCCCCCGGAGCGGCGGCTTTTGTTTGGGCGCTCTCTCGACAGGCCCGCCAAGGGACGGTAGCTTTGATTATGGGAATTCGTGTATTCAAATTTAGGCATTGGGCAGCCATTGCGCTTTGGCTTTACGGCGCAGCAGCGATTGCCGCTTGCCAAGACCCGAAGATCAACTCCGCCCCCGATACTGAAAGCTTGATCGCTGTTGCGACAAATTTTCGTGTGGGCTTTGAGGCGCTAGAGGCAGATTTCGAAAGCCGAAGCCCTTACCACATCACCGGCGTTTACGGCGGCACAGGTCAGCTCTTTACGCAGATTATCAGCGGCGCAAATTACCATGCCTTCCTCGCCGCCGATCAGGCGCGCCCCCAAAAGCTGACTGACAGCGGACGCGGCATCGCGGGGGCCCAAAGTTTTATTTACGCCCAAGGGCGGCTCGCGCTTTGGACCCGTAGCGACAACGCGCTGGTGAGCGCCTTTACCCCCGCCGAAGACTATGACGCGCCGGCCGTTTTAACCCGTGCAGAGATCACGCGCCTTGCCATCGCAAATCCCAAGCTTGCACCTTACGGCGCCGCTGCTATGGAGACGATAAAGACACTCGGGCTGGGCCCGCGCCTCTCCCCGCAAATCGTGCAGGGTGAAAACGCCGGCCAAGCCTTTGCCTTGGCCGCAACGGGAAATGCGCAAGCCGGCCTCATTGCCCTTGCCGATGCAAAGCGCGCAAAGACCGGAATTTATTGGGAAGTCCCAGATTATCTGCACAGCCCCATTGATCAATCGGCCATATTGTTATCAGAGACGCCGTCTGCCCGTGCCTTTCTGGCGTATTTGCGCACGCCCGCTGCCCGGGATATTATCCGCGCCCATGGCTATCAAATCGCGGGGGAAAGTGGTCATGGAATACGTCATGAAAATTAGCCGATGAATCCTATCCTTCTCACCCTTTGGCTTGCACTCTGGGTTAGCCTCATTCTGCTTCTGATTGGAACGCCGCTGGCGTGGTGGTTGGCCCGTACACGCTCTCGGCTAAAGCCCGCCGTCGAAGCCATCACCGCCCTGCCGCTTATTTTGCCGCCCACAGTATTAGGCTTTTACCTTTTGGTCTTCCTAAGCCCCAATGCGCCGCTGGGACATTTTTGGGTGAGGGTCACAGGCGAGACCCTCACCTTTTCTTTCACCGGCCTTGTCGCCGCCAGCGTGATTTACTCCCTGCCCTTTATGGTGCAGCCCCTGCAATCCGCCTTTGAGAGTGTGGGGCGCGGCCCGCGCGAAGCCGCTGCCGCGCTGGGCGCCTCCCCCCGCGCGCAGTTCTGGCGCGTGGTCGTTCCTGGCTCCCGGCGCGGCTTCATAACGGCCCTCGTGCTGACTTTTGCCCATACGATCGGGGAATTTGGCGTTGTGCTGATGGTCGGCGGCAATATTCCGGGACGCACGAAAACCATCGCCATAGATATATATGAGCGGGTGGAGACGCTCGACTACGCCGGGGCGCACAAATTATCGGCCGGGTTAATCCTCGCGGCATTTTTGATTTTACTCGCCCTTTATGCCTTAAACCGCAAAGGGAGCTACCGTGTCGGATAAGCTAGCTATTGATATAGAGCTACCCCTTGGCGGCTTTGATCTTGCGCTTAATTGCAATCTACCCCTTGAGGGAATTACTGCGGTCTTCGGGCCGAGCGGGGCGGGCAAAACGAGCCTTTTGCGCGCCATCGCTGGATTTGAAACACCGGCGCGCGGGCATATATCCCTCGGCGCGAGGCCCCTGTTTGACGGGGCAAAAAAAATTAACCTTCCCGCCCATAAACGCGGGATAGGATTGGTGTTTCAGCGCCCGCATCTATTCTCCCATCTGACCACCGAAGGAAATTTGAAATTCGCCCAGCGCGTCAGCGCCCGCGCCAAACCGCCAAAGGGAACAATCGCAGATACCCTTGATTACGCCGCCGTTATCCGCGCGCTTGGCCTCGGCCCACTTCTAAATAAGCCGGCCGGCGCGCTGTCTGGCGGGGAAGCGCAGCGCGCCGCGCTCGGACGCAGTCTTTTGGCCGCCCCGCGCCTGCTGCTACTGGATGAGCCGCTCTCCGCGCTGGACGGCGCAAGCAAGGATGAACTCCTGCCGCTAATTCGCAGCCTGCCAGAGCGCTTTAATTTGCCCGTTATTTATGTCAGCCATAATCTTGCGGAGGTCGGCGCGCTGGCCGATCATATTTTAGCGCTTGACGGCGGGCGCAAGCGCGGTTTTGGCCATGCCCTTGACCAGCTCCCCTTACTGGCGGGGCGCAGGGACAGCCCCAATTGGCAAAACGCGAGTTGGTATGACGCGCAGATCATCGCCATTGACCGGGCGCTGGACTGCGCCCATTTACAGATCTCCGAGCGCCAGAGCCTCACCCTGCCCCTAAGCCCCGATATGGAGATCGGCGCGCGGCGGCGTATCTGCATTCACGCCCGCGACGTCAGCCTTGCCCTGCACCCGCCAAAAGGGCTGTCCATACAAAATCAGCTTGCGGCCAAGGTGATATCCCTAGAGCAGCAAGGGGGCGATGTCTGCACCGGGCTCTCGCTTTTGGGCGGCGAAACGCTGGCCGATCTTTATGCGCTGATCACGGCGTCTGCGGCGCGCGAGATGGATTTGAAAGCAGGACAAGAGATTACAGCCCTAATTAAATCCATGAGCCTGCCGCGCAGATGGCACTAGACCCTCCCTATGGACACGGCGAAAGCCGTTGGTCTCGCCGCGAAAACAGGGTTTTTTCTTGTAATTTTCCGCCAATCGGGCAGTTTGGGCGCGATAAAAAGGGAGAATATCATGAGTAACTTATTGTTTTCACCAAGCGGGCGCATTGGCCCAGCCGCGTTTTTAAAGGGCATAGGTATATTGGCGGTCATAGGCGCCGTTATTACGGCCCTGCCTGCCATTAGTTTCGAGCTAGGCAGTACGCTTTCAATGGCGTCGATCATTTTAATCGTACCTATGTTTTTCTTGGTGATCAAACGTTTGCATGATTCCGGAAAGTCTGGCTGGCTTAGTATATTATTTGTGATTTTAATCGGCGTTATTGGCGTTATACTGCAATCTGTCGCTCAGAATATGACAGGCGGCGCGCCTATGGCCGAGATGAAGTCGGCGACAGAGGAACTCGCGAAAAGCGGCGGCTCGTTCAATGAAATCATGGTTGCGTCCGCACAGCTCGCGGCAGAATATGGTCCAGCGATTGCCAAGAAAACAGCTATTCCTTCCGCCATTGCAGGCTTCATCGGTACAATGCTGGGCGCGTTTTTAACCAACCTCATCCTTAAGCAGGATGGACATGAAAACCAATATGGTCATCCGCCTGCGGCCTAAGGCTGCCTCAAAGCGCTTTTAAATTTAATTCAGCCGCCCTGCGCCTGCGCAAGGGCGGTTTTCTTATGGCCGCTCTCCAAGAGGAGCTACCGGCTGCACCGGACCGAAAATCGCCTCAACCGCCGTTTGCAAGGCCCGGTCAACATCCTCCATCTGGGCGCGGCGGCCTAGTGAAGACAGGCTCGCGACCCCGTGTTCCCTAATGCCGCAGGGCACAATGCCCGAGAAATGAGACAGATCAGGGCTCACATTAATAGCAATGCCGTGAAAGCTGACCCATTTTTTGAGCCTTACGCCAATGGCCGCGATCTTTTCTTCCTGCCCGTCCTCGCGCGTGACCCAAACACCAATGCGCCCCGCGCGCCGGCCCGCCTCAACCCCCAGCGCCAAAAGCGTATCAATGATCACTTGCTCTAGCCCGCAAACAAATGCGCTTACGTCTCGCCCGCGAAGCCGCAGATCCAGCATAAAATAAACAACGCGCTGCCCGGGCCCGTGATAGGTATATTGCCCGCCCCGCCCGGTTTTAAAAACGTCAAAACGCCCTGGCATTGTCAAGTCTTCGGGCTTGGCGCTGGTCCCAGCTGTATAGAGCGGCGGATGCTCCAAAAGCCAAATGAGCTGATCCGCCTCTCCTGCAGCGATGGCTTTAGCGCGCGCCTCCATGGCGGCAACCGCCTGCGGATAGGCCCTCAACCCCGGCTCGACCTGCCAGTCAATCGGGGCCGGGTCATATAATGTCCCGCGCAAGACCTCGCCCCGCGCCGCGCGCTTTTTTTGAGGGATGGATGGGCATTCAGGCGGCTTTGTCATAACGATCTCAAAGGAAGCCGCCGCTATTCCAGCTTGATTTCCAAGCCTTCAAACTCTTCGGTAATAATATTGCGAAGCTCGGGGTGCTGCTCCGCGATGCGGCCCATTTCACCAACCATGCGCATTTGCGCCTTGGCGAAATCCGCCATATCGTTCATCGTTTTGAGGCTCAATTTGACGTCGCCGGCTTCAAGGCCGCGATCAATCTGCGCCGCCATGGCTTCGATTTTGGGGCCCATCGCTCGCATTTTCGTCATGGCCGCGCGCGCCGCCGCTTCATCGCTCACCCCCGCCAGCACATCCGCCATGTCATTGGCGTCCTGGGTGGCGGCGTTCATTAGCTGCGGGATCGTCATCGCCCGTATCGCAGCAAGCTCTGCGGCGGCCAATGGCGTCGGCCCTGAGGTCTGCGGGGCGTTTGAAGGCTCAGTACCCGTAGTAGGCGTCTCGCTCTGAGCCAAGCCGGGCGTCTCCTGGCCCGAGCAGCCGGAGAACACGAGACAAAACGCAGCTATCATTCCGGCAATGGCCGCGCGCGGCGTGGGGATCAAAAAATATGGCATAAGGCCTCCTGTTTAGGGGACCTTACCGCCCTTCGTTCGCCATGGCCAGAGGTCCGTAAGGCGTCAGTACGCCTACCGCAGCTATTGCATGGCCGATGCCAGATAAATTACGCGATTGGGCAGAAAACCGCTTCACAAAACCCGCGCGCATTGCTAAAGCGCGCCTCTACCTGCTTACGAGCATGTGCGGCCGTGGCGGAATTGGTAGACGCGCAGCGTTGAGGTCGCTGTGGGGTAAC
>CAYPFR010000007.1:0-193908 GCA_964410285.1 uncultured Caulobacterales bacterium
GGAAGTTCGAAGTTTGCGGGACGTTTAGAAGTTGCGCTTTGGGTGCGATGAAGGCTGGGCGCGGGTGGAAGGCGCGCAAGGCAAGATAAAAGGGGGTGGTGTCACCCCCATGCTAAAGCATTGTCTGCACATCGGTTTTGGTAACTCCACTCCCAAAGGGCTGGGTGTCACCGTTTTTGTGTTATTCCCAGCTATGCTTAGGAAAAGTGGGGGTGTCACCTTGTATGAGGCCCACGCATTATCTCTAGGCGTCACGGATTACACGGGGTGAAAACGCCTAGAAAATGTTGAAATTTCAGCTGATTTTTAAGCTTGGTTTACCTTGGCACATAAGGGTTCAAGATGCGCCCAAATATCGTCGCAAATTTCTTCAAGCGTCATGCCCGCAACATCCGTTTCAGCTGAATAAGCCGCCCATTGAGTTTGCCGAATGGTGTCTTGTGTGAACGTGTTTGAAAAGCCCGTCGGTCGCTCGCTGGGTATGTCGGTTTCGCGCCTCATGAATGTGGATTTTATTGCCTTCGACAATGCGTCTTGTGAAATCTCTACAGCGCGCGGAATGGCGTAGAGGTCGTAGAAATCTTTCATGCGGCTATTGACGATACCAAGGGCGATGACCGCTTGGAACTTTTCGGCGATGACGGTTTCGGGTGAATATGCCCGCACGGTTGCGGATGGCATGTCGAGAAGTGAACCATAGTCAATTTCATAATCGGGGGCGGTGATGGCGTCGCCAAAGCCGAGATCAATCACAATCGGGATTTGGGTGGTCTTGAGATAAGCCGTCGTCTTGAGGCGCATCCCGCCATAGACTTGATCGTCGCGAATAGGCGCGGCGGTGAGCGCATCTAAGTCGAAGACCAAACCATCGTCTGCCTCTTGTCCCAAAATTTCAGTGAAATCATCTTGCAGCCGCTCTTCATCATCGTGACCAAAGGCGAGGAAGTCGATATCCTGCGTGAAGCGTCCCGGGTCAATCGTCCAGAGCGTCACAAGCATGCCGCCCTTGAGAATATATCGTTCGCGGTGTTTTGAGACCGACAGGCGGTAGAGGAGCCGTTCGAGTCCATACGAGACAAGCACCCTCTGGAAATCCTGCTCTTGCTCTCGAGAGAGGTTCAGAAGGCGCGCCCGAACCGACGCGGCGATGTCTTTCGGCGGCTTAGCCATTAGCGGTCAGAGCCTCCAGATATGGAGCCATTTTTTTCCAAGCCGAATAGGCCTTTGCCGCTTCGGCAATTTTGGCAGGCGTAGACTTCTTCTCAGCCAGCGTCGTCTTGAGAGCTTCGATAGCGACTGAACGGTCAACCAGTTTTGGATTGCGAAACGCGTCGGCCAGCGTTTTTTCCAGCGTATAAATCGGCACGTCTACATTCGAAATAGAATGGCGGCTCACAGCGCCAGAATAATAAGGCTCTCGAAACCGCACGGCGCGAATTTTTGGGAAGTCAGATTTAGGCTTCCATGCCTTGTTTTCAATCGCCAGCCAAATTTGAGTCGGCAGTTGGTCTGTTACGCCGTAAAAGGACAGCGCCGAGACAAGGCAAATCACACCGTCTGGATAACGCTTTGCGATTTCAGCAAGTTGAAAGCTGGCGTCCATGTTTGCATCAGCTGTTGTGTATATACCGCGCGATAGGCGTATAAGAATACCCTCGGCAGTCGCGCGCGAGATGGCCGTGCCTGAAACCCCAAATTCGCGCAGGTCTTTAGCTCGCGCAATGTCGCGATTTTTCATGAACCTCTCGATTTGTTCGAATTCTGTAAAGTCTTCCATGTTTTTCAAAACCTCGGTCAAAGATGATTATTGACCAATGTTTTGTAACATTAAGGGGTTAAGAAAAGCAAGGCGGCAGGTGATGAGTATTTGGTCTTCCTGAGGAGGAGTAGACACTTTGTTTTAAGTTGCACATCTAATGAGCGTAACCTTGCAAAGTGTTAATAATTTCCTACCTTAGCGACATGATAATAAATATCCCATTGGTAGAACCAGATAACTTTCAACATGTTGATGCGGATGGCATGCCTGTGATGCCTCCCAGTCTCAACATTGAGGTTAATAATCAAAGCTCTTTGGTCTTCGTGGGGGCGAATGGTGCCGGCAAAACTAGGCTTGGGGTTCACATTGAGCAACAAATACGAAATTCAAATACGCCAGTTCAAAGATTAGCTGCGCAGAGGTCTATTGTGTTCAAAGATGATCTGAGTTTGGTGAAATCTGAAGCGGCATTGAACACGCTTAGATTTGGAGGTCCTAAAGCCACAAAACAACATACTGATCATAACAGATGGGGACAAAAACCAGCGACAAAACCTCTCGCAGACTTTGATGGCTTGCTTCAAGCTCTATACGCTGAGCAATCTGAGGCCACTGTAAAGGAAAACCAAGAACGTAAGACAAATCCAAGTTTAGAGCGAGCCGTCCCAAAATTAGAAGAATTAACGGAAATTTGGCAAAATTTACTGCCCACGAGAGAATTGAAAATAGGGCATGCGGACGTAAAGGTGGTAGCGTTGGGTGAAGCTAATCCAACCGTATATACAGCCTCAGAGTTATCGGATGGAGAAAGAGTAATTTTCTATTTGATCGGACAAGTTTTACTCGCTGAAGAGAACTCGATTCTAATAATAGACGAACCAGAATTACATATTCACAAGTCTATACTGGGGCCTTTATGGGATGAAATTGAAAAAAGTCGCCCCAATGTTGGCTTTGTCTACATTACGCACGACCTGGACTTTGCCTCATCTCGCAGTAGCGCAAAGATATATGCGGTTGAAGAGTTTGAGTTTGCTAACTCACGTTGGAAAATTACAGAGGCAGAGAATATTGAAAACTTACCTCAACCTACAATTTTAAAAATCTTAGGCAGCAGAAAAGATATATTGTTTGTTGAAGGAGAGAATGGAAAAGACTCTCAATTATTCAGATTATTGTATCCAACAAAAACCATCGTAGAGCGGGGCGCTTGTGACCGTGTCATTAGTACCGTTAAAGCGTTTCAAACTTGCCCAAGTCTCCATGATAAGGAATGCAAAGGCATTATAGATCGCGACGGGCGAACGAATGAAGAGTGCGCCGCACTAGCCAATGATGACATCATTATTTTACCTGTTAGTGAAATTGAGAACCTGCTGCTATTGCCAGAGATTTGGGAACAAGTATTGCTCAGTCGAGACTACGTTGGTGCAGAGTTGGCTGAAAAAATTACCGCAACGGAAGATTTGATTATCGCCACAGCGACAGATGACATCGACAGATTTGCCGTGAGAATTACAAAGCGAAAACTTGATAGAATTATTAAAAGAACGGGATTGAGTACCCGAAATGATGTTGATGCTTTAGATGCCGAGTGGCAGCAAGTGGTTGCAACTATTGACATTCAATCCATAGCTGAGGAGTCAAAGGCTGAACTTCATAACCATATAACTAATCGTAATATAGATGGAGTGTTGGAGCTATATGACAATAAAGGCATGCTCATACAGTGTGTACGTGGTGTTTTTAGCCAGCCATATCAGCCGTTTTTTGAAGAACTACTGCGCAAAATCAACTCTGAATCGGGTGAACCAATATTAACTGCCATTCGAGCTGCTCTACCAGAAAATATTTAGGCGCCCTAATATCTCCTTTGGGGATACGAGCGCCTAAAATTTCACCGCCTATCCACTGCTACACATTCCATACCCTGCTTGCATAACAAATGACTTGCGTGATGACCTAAGTCATTGTATTCATTGAAAATAATGAAGAGATTTCAGTCTTCTCGGCCGCACCAATATAGACGCCCTCTCAGAATTCTAAAACAATTTACGACTCATTTTGAGGGACGGATTTCCGTCCCCCTACTATTATATTCGATAATTAGTATTGAATTGAATAACCTGATGCGATTTCCCCATTAGAGCACTTCTGGCTAAGTCTGATTTCTCCACCGGATTTAATAGCTTCCAGAGCCCCAATAATTATAGGGAAAAGTTGTCCCAATTTTGAACGCACAGGAATTTCATAAACAATAGGTTTATCCAGGCATAAATAGATGTGTTTATCAATCGTCTTGGTTTTAAATATATGTCGGTCATGCTTTTCTGAAACCTTAAAGGCTCTCTGGAGGTAATTCGAATTCCACTCTTTGGAGACCAGCAAGTCCTAATTCCACGGTTGCTTGTGATTTGAACCGCAAACTATTTGATGTCGCAAAAGATTCCCGCCCGTTATTAGACCGATGATCTAAGGTGTTAGGGACTTTCACCCCCGCACACGTCCCAAGGTCCGGCCTAAGCGGTTGTTGACCTCGATTTATGCTGCAATGCGGTGCGCTGGAGGCTTGCAACTAATTCATCATGTTGATTATAGGCACGGTGCTCAAAAGTCACGAGGCCCTGATTTAGGCGAGATTTGGAGTCGCGCAGCGCAATGATTTCCGTTTCCACGCGGATGGTATCACCCGCAAAGAGAGGCTTTGGGAAGCGCACTTTATCTGTCCCCAAATTCGCCACAGCGGTGCCAAGCGTCGTGTCGCCCACGGAAATACCAACAACAAGGCCGAGGGTAAAATAGCTGTTGATCAGAGGTTTTTTGAACTCCGTTTCCGTTTTGCAATATTCCGCGTCAAGGTGCAACTGCGCCGGATTATGGGTCATGGAGGTAAAAAGGATATTGTCGGTTTCGGTGAGCGTGCGCCGCAAGGCGTGCTGATAGACTTGCCCTACCTCTAGTTCATCAAACCACTTTCCACGGGCGACTGGCATATTTGGCATTAGGCGGTCTCCCCGAAAAGCTCGCGCCCGATCAGCCAGCGGCGAATTTCGCTCGTGCCCGCGCCGATTTCCATTAATTTGGCATCGCGCAAAAGCCTGCCTGTTGGATACGCATTGATATAGCCATTTCCGCCCAGAATTTGAATGCCTTCCAGCGCGACTTGGGTGGCTTTCTCTGCGGCATAAAGAATACAGCCAGCCGCGTCCTTGCGCGTGGTTTCTCCGCGGTCACAGGCCGCCGCGACGGCATAGCTATATGCGCGGGCCGTTGAGAGCGTGACATACATATCCGCAAGTTTGCCCTGCATAAGCTGAAATTCTCCGATAGATTTACCAAATTGCTTGCGCTCATGGACATATGGCAGAGCGACATCCATCACCGCTTGCATGATGCCAAGGGAGACCCCCGAGAGAACCACGCGCTCATAATCAAGGCCGCTCATGAGGATTTCCGCGCCCTGACCGACCTTGCCGATCACGTTTTCATCAGAAACAAAACAATCCTCAAAGACAAGCTCACACGTATCAGAACCGCGCATGCCGAGCTTGTCGAGTTTTTGCGCGGTTGAGAAACCTTCCATATCCGGCGTGATTAGAAAAGCTGAGATGCCTTTCGAACCACCATTAGGATTGGTCTTGGCATAGACAATTAGGACGTCGGCTGTGGGCGCATTAGTGATCCACATCTTATTGCCGTTCAGCAAATAGCCGCCTTGGGCCGATTCAGCCTTCAGACGCATAGAGACCACATCTGATCCAGCGCTGGGCTCACTCATGGCAAGAGACCCAAGATGCTCGCCTGACAGGAGTTTGGGTAGATATTTGGTCTTCTGCTCAGCATTCCCCCAACGATGAAGCTGATTGATACACAGATTTGAATGCGCGCCATATGACAGGCCGATTGACGCCGAGGCGCGGCTAATCTCTTCAACAGCTATCGTATGGGCGAGATAGCCCATGTCGATTCCGCCATAGACCTCTGAGACCGTGACGCCGTGCAATCCGAGCGCCCCCATCTCGGGCCAAAGCTGCCTTGGAAATTTATTTGTGCTGTCGATCTCTGCGGCAATGGGCGCGATATTTTCTTTCGCATATTTATGCACGCTCTCGCGCATCATTAGCATATCTTCGGAAAGGCCAAATTGCAGCGTAGGATAAGATGTGGTCACAGTTATGCCTATGTAGGGTTAATGGAAGACTTTATCATCTTGACTTTCAATATTTCTCCTTTAAATAAAAAAATTTGAACACAGAGTCAAATTATATTATTTAGGTCACCACCCATATGCCCAATGCTGCATCCGTTAAGACACCCTTTGATAGAGATGTTCAATTTGCGGCTAAGAAGAGAGCCGTTATTCTCAGTGCCGCCAGTGCCTTTCGGCGGCGCGGCTATCACAACACATCCATGGCGGACATTGGGAACGCTCTGGGACTCACGAAAGCGGCTCTGTACTATTATGTCCGTAATAAAGAAGAAATCCTGTATGAGTCCCATTTGATGGCATATGACTCTATGGATGAGATTTTGGCAGCGGACCAGCCGGGCGCACACACAGCGCTTGATCGTCTCGAAATGATCTTTCGCCAATTTGTTACCTTGTTAACGCAATCGGGCGTCTCTCTTCTGACCGATGTCGATAGCCTAAGCGGTATGTGGCAATCGGAAATATTGGAGCGGCGAAATAAAATTGAGAAAGGCGTGATTAAGCTTGTCGAACACGGCCAAGAAGATGGCTCTATTCGCTCTGGCGATGCCCGTCTGCATATCTTTTTTTTCATGGGAGCCCTAAACTGGTTGAACGCCTGGTTTGAAAGCGACGGGCGCCTTGAGGGCCAAGACATCGCCGATCATTTTGCGCTTCAATTACGCCACGGCATCTCAACGTAATCCGGATTTATAATGAGCAACAAAATATACGCAGCGGCTGATCAAGCTTTGGCAGGCTTATGTCACTCAGGCATGACCGTTATGAGCGGCGGGTTTGGTCTTTGCGGGATTCCCGAAAATCTTATCGCCGCCTTACGCGATAGCGGCGCAAAGGAGTTGACTGTGATTTCCAACAATGCCGGCGTGGATGGCTTTGGCCTTGGGCAGCTGCTAGAAACACGGCAAATCAAAAAAATGATCAGCTCATATGTGGGCGAGAATAAAGAATTTGAACGTCAATATCTGGGCGGTGAGTTAGAACTTGAATTTAATCCGCAAGGTACGCTGGCTGAGCGGATACGCGCGGGCGGCGCAGGCATCGCCGGTTTTTATACCAAAACGGGTGTCGGAACGTTAGTGGCTGAGGGCAAAGAGCACAAAGATTTCGCCGGAGAAACCTATATTCTGGAGACAGGGCTGAAAGCGGATCTGTCAATTATCAAGGCGTGGAAAGGCGATGCAGAAGGGAATTTGATCTTCAAAGCCACAGCCCGCAATTTCTCGCCAATGATGGCAATGGGCGGAAAAGTTACCGTTGCAGAAGTGGATGAGTTGGTCCCTGTCGGCTCGCTTGACCCGAACTTTATCCATACGCCCGGCGTATTCGTGCAGCGCATTGTGCAGGCAAATTGCGAGAAACGCATTGAACAACTGACGACGCGGGAGCGTTCATCATGACTCAAAACACATCAGGCTGGACACGAGACGAAATGGCGGCCCGCGCCGCGAGAGAATTACAAGACGGCTATTATGTCAATCTGGGCATCGGTATTCCAACGCTTGTGGCAAATCACATTCCCAGCGGAGTAGATGTAACTTTGCAATCGGAAAATGGGATGCTCGGCATGGGGCCCTTTCCTTTCCCGGGCCATGAGGACGCCGATCTGATTAATGCGGGCAAGCAAACGATTACGACGCTGCCAAAATCGAGTTTTTTTGATAGCGCAACCAGCTTTGCCATGATCCGCGGCGGGCATATTGATTTGTCGATTTTGGGCGCTATGGAAGTGGCGGAAAATGGCGATATAGCCAATTGGATGATCCCGGGCAAAATGGTCAAAGGCATGGGCGGGGCCATGGACCTTGTGGCGGGCGTCAAGCGCTGCATCGCGCTTTTTGATCACACAAATAAGCGCGGCAAGAGCAAGTTTCTAAAACGCTGCACCCTCCCGCTGACAGGCAAGACTTGTATACACATGGTGATCACCGACCTTGCCGTGTTTGACCGCCCCTCAGGCCAGCCCCGTTTTCGTCTCACAGAGCTTGCACCCGGCGTTACAATTGACGAAGTTAAATCCAAAACCGAAGCCGATGTCATCTTTGAATAGGAAATTTTATGTCTGATCCAGTTGTTATTGTCGGGCTTGCCCGCACGCCTATGGGGGCCTTCCAAGGCGCCTTTAGCACCGTCTCCGCGCCGCATCTTGGCGCGGCGGCAATTAGAGCTGCGCTGGATGAGGCGGGCGTGGAGGCCAAAGACGTCGCGCAAACTATCATGGGCTGCGTCTTGCCTGCGGGGCAAGGACAAGCCCCTGCGCGCCAAGCGGCGATTTACGCGGGCCTTGGCGAGCATTGCGAGGCAACAACTGTGAACAAAATGTGCGGGAGCGGCATGCAGGCAGCCATCATGGCACATGACGCGATTAAGGCGGGCTCCGTTGATATCGCCGTTGCGGGCGGGATGGAAAACATGACCCGCGCGCCATATCTCATGCCAAGCGCGCGCGGCGGCGCGCGTATGGGCGACGCCAAAATGGTCGACAGCATGATGTATGACGGGCTCACCGATGCCTATGAGGGGGGAGCAATGGGCGTGTTCGCGGATATGATTGCCAAGGAATATCAATTCACCCGTGAACAACAAGACGCCTATGCGATTGAATCGGTGCGGCGTGCCAAGGCCGCCCAAGACAAGGGCGATTTTGACCGCGAGCTCACGCCCGTGACTGTAAAGGGCCGCAAGGGCGAGATAATTGTGAACGAAGATGAAGGCCCCAAAAACGCGCGGCCGGAGAAAATCCCTAGCCTGCGCGCGGTCTTCACTAAAGACGGAACTGTGACCGCGGCGAATGCCAGCTCGATCAATGACGGCGCGGCGGCGCTTGTGATGATGCGCAGGTCCGAAGCAAAGGCGGGCGGGCATAAGATTCTTGCCGAGATCGTTTCTCATGCCGCTCACGCCCATGCGCCCGCATATTTCACGACGGCACCTGTTCAGGCAATGAAAAAGGCGCTTAAAAAAGCTGACTGGAACGCACATGACGTCGAGCTCTGGGAAATTAATGAAGCCTTTGCTGTTGTGCCGATGATTGCCATGCAAGAGCTTGGTCTTGACCATGACAAAGTCAATGTGAACGGCGGCGGCTGCGTGCTGGGGCATCCTATCGGGGCGTCAGGCGCGCGTATCATGGCGACCTTGATTGCGGCCATGGAAAAGCGGGATGCAAAAACTGGCGTGGCCAGCCTTTGTATAGGCGGCGGCGAGGCAACGGCCATTTGCTTAAAGCGCGCCTAGGCGGGCGGCGTGGCCTATCGTTCTTTACTTTTTGTTCCGGGAAATCGCCCCGACAGATTTGAGAAAGCGTGCCTGACGGCGGCAGACTTCGTTTGTATTGATCTTGAGGACGCGGTTGCGCCCGGCGAGAAAGCCCGCGCGCGCGATGAGGCCCTTGAGTGGTTATCCTCAGCGCCCCATGCTCATGCCGGTATTCGGATCAACCCAAGTGACAACGCCTATGGGGCGGCAGACCTCGCGGCGCTAGGGGCATCATCGCTGGCTTTGCCATTTGTTATGCTGCCAAAGGCGAAATCCGGTAAAGATATTCAAGAAATTGCGCAAAGCTTGCCAGAGAATTTGGGCGCGCTTTTCCCAGTAATCGAAAGCGCAAAGGGATTGTGTGCTGCGGGCGATATCTACGCCCATCCGCGGGTGAAATTCTCTATCTTTGGGGCCATAGATTACTCGGCCGATATTGGCTCTGATATGGAATGGGATACCCTGCTTTATGCGCGCTCTCATTTGGTCGCCAGCGCCCGTGCCCATGACGTTGTTTTATTCGATACACCGTTCGGCGATGTGCGCGACCCGCAGGGCTGCGGCGAAGCGATGGTCCGAGCTAAAAAGATCGGTATATTCGCCAAAAGCGCCATCCATCCTACGCAAATAGAGGTAATTCATGGCGCCTTAAAACCTAGCGATGCCGAGGTGTCCCATGCAAGGCGCGTCATACGCGCCATGGATGAATCCGGCGGCAATGTTGCCTTACTGGATGGCAAATTGCTTGAGGAACCCGTGGTGAAAAAAGCGCGGCGCGTTCTAACTTTAGATGAGTAAAGGCATTTATCATTGTATGCGGCGAGTTGGAAAACCGGATTTTCCCTTTCGGATTGGAACGAAACCATCCGCGACTCGTTCTTAGCTATGACAATCGTAGATTTTGAGGAGACAGGCAGATTAATGCCGCTTCAGTGAAAAATCGCCCAAGCCTAAGGATATATAAAATGAGTCAGTCAGACGCAAATCGCATAAGTGAAGTTGAGGCCAAAGGTGGCCGAAGAGTTAAGGGCATGCCATATGTTCTTGGCGTATCTCTTTTCGCGGTCATTTTTCTGAGTGTGATCGTCTTCGCTATCTTTGCCAGATAAGCCGCCTGCGTGCGGGCAGCGCCAGATTCCGGAGCGCGCAAACAGCGGGCTTCGTCTTACGTCAAATCGGCAAAATGCCGGCACTGTAACGTGTCCAGAAATCGCTTTCATAGTCGGCCTATTCTGCTCTAAAAGCCTGCTATGGCGACGCCTCATGAAATCATCGGAGAAGAATGGGCGGAGCGCGCGAGTGAACTTGCGGATTGGGCGATGGAACGCTTGGTTAACCGCAAAGATGTTTGGGGACAATATTCTGTCCTGACCCCGGCGGAGCGCCGCCGCGAAGGCAAATCCTACAAAGCCATGACCTTGCCGAAAAAGGACATGCGCGGCGAAGATATGGTCACCATCGACAAGCTGACACGTCATTTTGCGAGCCGGCATCACCGTAAGCCGCAAATCATCGGACTGCATGCCAAATCCAAAGACGCCACCTCCCGCTGGTTTGGAATTGATATTGATCTGCACGATGAGCATAAACTCAACGCCGAAGACCATCAGCGCCGTAATCTAAACTGTGCCCTAAATTGGTGGAAAGAATTGCAGCAAAAAGGCTATGATCCCATGCTGTTCGACACCAACACTCAGGGGGGATATCATATATGGGTCCTGTTTGAAGACCCCGCTCCTACAGTTGACATTTACGCCATGGTAAAAGGCATTGCAGAAACATGGGAGAAAAATGGGCTGGATGAGGAGCCCGAGACATTCCCGAAAAAAGTCAAAAAAGATAGTCTGGGCTCTTGGTTTCGCCTGCCGGGGCTGCATCATACGCGCTATCATTACAGCTCTTTATGGTCTGGGGATGACTGGCTCGATAATCCTTGGCTGACGGGGCATAATGCTATCGATGTGATGCTTGAAGCTCGGGGGGGGCCGCCCCCTCCGCGTATTGATGCCGCGGACCCCGCCATGAGTGAGCTTCTTTCGCGCGGCCGCATGAGCAAAATTTCTATCGCCGCCAAAGACCGAAAGTTTAAACGCACAGGGCGCGCAAAGGTCTGCATTGATTTGGACGGCGTGCTGGCTCTGCGGGTGAAATCCGGAAAGCGCACGGACATCGGACCGCCGATTGACGGCGCGGTCGAATTCACTCGGGCGATCAATGACTATGCCGATATTATCGTCTTGACCTCGCGTATGGCGGACCTAACCGGCCAAGACCGTGATGAGATGAAAGCAAAAATTGAGACATGGCTTGACCGTCACAGCCTCGCCTATAGCTCTGTCCATGACGGTCAAGGGAAGCCGCCTGCTCATGCCTATATTGACGACAAAGGCGTGGCCTGCCGACCCGAATATGATGGGCAAACCGCTTTTACGCTGGCACTCGGACTGGTAGAAAAATTGTGTGAGTGAGGATATATGCCGCGTAAGTTAGAATTCATATTTGGCAATGAAGCGTTCAAAGTCGCCATACATAAGGTGGACCGCACTAAGGTTTATGGCCGTGTAGAAACGGAAACCTTTGATGCTAATATGAAACCTTGTACACTAGCAACGCTCGCGCGGGATGGGCGCACCATCATTCCCTACGGCGGCACAGCAAGCGGGTATGTGAACACAGAAGGACTTTGGGTGACGCGCGAGGAGCTTATTCCTATAAATCGGGACGGCGAAGAAATCCCAGAAGTCGAGTCGAGTTTTAGCGCCCCGACCCCGCTCTCAGAAGAAGTCGATATCGAGACCTTTTTGGATCATCCCATTCGGCTCGCTTACCGCCTGGACGCCGAAACCGCCATAAACGATGGCCTGATGAAAAAGCTAAAAGCAGGGGCAATTTATCAATTCCCCTTTTCCTACCGCGGCGGTATTTACCACGACCCTGCCTTTTTGATGATGGGCGAGGACGATATACTTTGGATGCTGATTGGGCATCAAAGTGACATCGAATATGTCGGTTTCGAACAAGCCGCTATTTGCGCGGCGCGGGCCGAAGAACTTGGTGAAGATGATAGCGGCGAAACAGACGCTTTCGATTTTGATATGCTTTAGCAATGGGAAGGAAGAACACAGTGAGTGACAGGAAAATAGAACAAAGCGCGCACCGGCATGCCTAACGTCAACCTCTCAGATGCGCGGATGCGCGACGCCGTTGTAAAAGCGGAGTCCACGCGCCAACGCCGCACAGTCTTTTACCAAGGGCCAAAGAAGCTTCCCGCCTATACACGTAAAGTCCTTAAGGGCGCGGTTCATCAGGATTACGAATCCATGTTGGAAAAATATGACGGCTCACCGGAAGCCCTTGGCAAGGCGCTGGCCGAGGGCGATCCCGAAATAGACTTTGAACGGGACGGCATGTTTCTCTGGGATCTCTCGCGCGTTTACATCAATCCCAAAGAAGAGCTGGTTTACCGTATTCAGCAAGAAGAGGTGGTTTATAACCCCGACGGTTCGGTGCGGGAACGGCGCGAGCAAAGGCGGCTCGAGGCTAATGTCGATGATGAAATTCCGCTGACATGGACAGGGAAAATGATTCCCAAAGCCGAAGCCATTCGCAAATTTGTTTTCGCGACCAAGCTTCAGATTGTTCACATCAATGGCCTGACCTATGACTTCCTTTATGAAATGGCTAAGGAGCTTCATGAGGCGAAATCACTCATGATTGTTGGCGCGGGACACAATGGGCGTTCGCCGCTAATTTTTCGTTCGCGCTCCCTTCCCTATCGCGGCTTTTTGGAAGGGCGGATTGACGGTGACAAATATATTTTGCTGCTGCATTTATCGAATTTGGAATTGAAAACCCCGCAAGCGGGAGGGGATAGTGCCTAAACTTTACAATGAAGAGAATATGCGCGCTGTGCTTGGCCCTTACCGTATCGGCACAGTCGATGATTTGAACGAAGATGGCTTGCTGCGTATTGTGCGCATGCGCCGCAGGCAGCTCGGGCAGATGACGATGGCGCTGGATACAGAAAGTGCCAAGCGGCGTATTCCAGACGGGGAGTATCAGATCAGCCAAAAAATCGATGGGGAGTACACCATGCTCATTTATCGTGAAGGCGAGGCCTGTATTCTTAATCCCGGTAAGACCCTACGCGCTGGCGCGCCCTTCCTTGATGAGGCGATAAGCCATCTCAAAAATGCGGGGGTAAAAAGGGCCCTTATTGGCGGGGAATTTTACGTGCAGCGTACAGAAGAATTCCGCAAGAAAGACGGCAAAGCCACCCGTGTTCACGATATTGTTCGTATTGGCCGTAAGCCGGTTACAGAAGAAGAACTGGGACAGCTAGGCTTTGCGTGTTTCAATATCTATGATTTGGACGGGCATGATGTGTCCATGGATTATGCGGCCTCTATTTCAAAGCTTTCGGAGATATTCGGCGGCGGTAAACTCATTCATCCTGTGAAAACGGTTATAGGTGAAAACGCCGCAGCCGTACTGAAACAATATGATGCCTGGGTGGATGAGGGCGGGCATGAGGGCGTTGTAGCGCGCTCACCCAATGCCGGCGTCTTCAAGGTCAAGCCCAAGCATAATCTAGACCTCGCCGTGATCGGATTTACAGAGAGCACGGATGACCGCCAAGGCATGCTGCATGATATTTTAATGGCGGTTGTAAGAGGCGATGGCAGCTATCAAATTGTGACGCGAGTCGGCGGAGGCTTTTCTGATGAGCTACGCAAATCCATTTTGAAACAATTACAAGGACGTGTGGTCGAAAGTGACTTCCATGAAGTCAATTCCGCCCGCGTTGCCTACCAAATGGTCGAGCCGGGATTAGTCGCCGAAATTCAATGCCTTGACGTCGTTGCTATGACCTCACGCGGGAACCCCATTGATAAAATGGTGCTCGAATGGAACGCCAGTGAAAAGCGGTGGGAAGGACTTCGCCGGCTGCCGCTGTGTTCTATTATCTCGCCGCAATTTGTACGTTTTCGTGACGATAAAGAAGCACAAAAAGACGATGTGCGTCTCGCGCAGCTCACTGACATTGTTGAAATTCCTGACGTGAATCGTGTCGCCGAAGAGATAGTCTTGCCAGACTCGAAAATTATCAAACGCGCCGTGGCCCTTAAGGCATTACGCGGGACAACCATGGTTCGAAAAATCGTACTCTGGAAAACGAACAAAGAAGATGCCAGCAAAGACTTCCCCGCCTATGTCATTCAGCTCACCGATTATTCGCCCAATCGTAAGGACCCCTTGAAATACGATATGCGGGTGAGCAGCTCGAGGCAGCAGCTTGAAGGCTTTTTTGCGGAATGGGAGAAGAAGTATTTCGTTGGCGGCTGGACGGTTCAGGCGTGAAACTCCTGTCTTGGAACATTTTGGCAGGTGGGGGCCGGCGCGCCGGCCCCATTGTTAAAACCATTGTGGGTCACGCGCCGGACATCGTAACATTACAAGAGTTTCGGCGCGGTTCCGCCGAAAATGAAATTGTTTCGGGATTAAAGACAGCAGGCCTAAAATTCATCCATATCCCCGAGACAAAGGGGAAAGAAAACACGATCCTAATTGCCTCAAAATATGGTTTTGATGCAGGGCCGTTTTTGCCCGAGCCGAATGATCCGTTGCATATGCTTGAAGCGTATTTCAGCGCTGAGGCTTTAGGATTTGAGCTTTCCCTCATTGCGGTTCATTTCCCGCAAAAGAAGGCACAAATTCCGCTTTTTGGCGCGCTAAAGTCTGACAGTAAAAGCCTACTCAAAACCGATGCACTCATTATTGGCGATATGAATTGCGGCATTCCTTATATCGACAGCGACAGCAAAACCTTCCTTGCCACACAATATTATCAAGACCTCCTTCAGGCTGGATGGGTAGATGCTTGGCGCAGCCGGCATATTGATGCCCGAGAATTTAGCTGGATGAGTGCACGCACCGGTAATCGGTTCCGCTATGACCAAATTCTCGCTAGCCCAAAAATGGATGTGCGGATTCAGGCTGTGGCCTATGACCATTACCCAAGACTAGAAAAGCACTCCGATCACAGCTTGATAATTGTAGATATGTAATGACGACTCGGACGCCGCACCCATCTTCGAATATGTCAATTTTAACCGTGCCAAAATGGCTTTCGATTTTCCGCTCCAAAGAGATTGGCAGTTAACCCTAAAATGAGTTACAATACTGGCAATGACGAATATCATTCAGCCTGCTGCCAAAGCTTTATATGGGGCCTTGCGAGACAAAACCCCGATCGCTCCGTTAACGGAACGCTATCCTGATATGTCCATCAACGACGCTTACGCAGTTTCATTGCAATTGCGAGATATGCGTTTAGCGGACGGCGAAACCATTATCGGCAAGAAAATCGGAATCACCTCTGAGGCTGTCATGAATATGCTGGGTGTTAATCAACCTGATTTTGGTTTTCTGACAGATACGATGTGGGCCAAGGATAATGTCGTGGACACCTCCAATATGATTTTGCCGCGCGCAGAAGCTGAAATTGCTTTCAAGTTAAAATCAGACTTAGTTGGGCCGGGCCTTACAGAAGAAGATGTGCTCGCGGCAACAGAGTGCGTCGCAGCGTGTTTTGAAGTGGTCGATAGCCGCGTCAAAGATTGGAGGATCAAAATTCAAGATACAATCGCTGATAACGCGTCTTGCGGGACAATGGCGATTGGTCCTGATTGGGTTGATCCAAAAACCGTCGATCTTCTGGGCTGTAAAGCTGTTGTCACAAAAAATGGCAAGCCGCTCTCAGAAGGCGTCGGCGCGGCAACGCTTGGCTCACCTTTAAAAGCTGTCGCATGGCTCGCAAACACCCTCGGCGAACGCGGCATACCCTTTAAAGCAGGAGAGATCATTCTCTCAGGGTCCCTCGTCCCTCTTGAGCCCGTTTCTGCGGGGGATAAAATGCATGTGTCGATCGAAGGCATTGGCGATTGTAAGGTGAGCTTTAAATGAGCAAAAAAATTAAAGTCGCCATTCTCGGTTCGGGTAATATTGGCACAGACCTTATGATCAAAGTGATGCGCCATTCCAAGGTTTTAGAAATGGGCGCACTTGTCGGTATTGATCCAGATAGTGACGGCCTTGCGCGCGCGCAGCGCCTGAAGGTCGCCACAACCCATGAAGGTCTAGAGGGCCTGACGAAAATGGATATCTGGAAAGATATTGATATCGTTTTTGACGCCACATCTGCGGGCGCGCATAAACATCACCACGCCATTTGTATGCGCGGTGGCAAGCAAATGGTTGACCTCACTCCGGCAGCCATTGGTCCTTACTGTATTCCGGTTGTAAATATGGACGAGCATCTGAATGAGCCAAATGTGAATATGGTCACATGCGGCGGTCAAGCGACTATCCCGATTGTCCATGCCGTTAGGCGTGTGTCCGGCTCTGTGCCTTACGCGGAAATTGTCGCCTCAATTAGCTCTAAATCAGCAGGCCCCGGAACGCGTGCCAATATTGATGAGTTCACAGAGACGACGTCTAAAGGCATTGAAACGGTGGGCGGGGCCGATAAAGGCAAAGCCATTATCGTCATGAACCCTGCCGAGCCCCCTCTCCTTATGCGCGACACAGTGTACGCCTTTTCTGTTGGCGGCAATGAAGCTGAGATAGAAAAATCTATCAAAGATATGGTTCAAGACATCAAAGCCTATGTGCCGGGTTACCGCCTCAAACAAGAGGTGCAGTTTGAACGCTTTGGCTCTAACAACCCTTTGCGTATGCCGGGAATGGAGCCTGTAGAAGGCGTGAAAGTCTCAGTCTTCCTCGAAGTTGAAGGCGCGGCGCATTACCTACCCGCCTATGCCGGAAACTTAGATATTATGACGGCTGCGGGCATGGCCACAGCCGAAAAAATCGCCATACAAAAATTTGGGGCGAGCAGATGAGCGGCAAGATAACCGATCCAACATCAGATAAGATCTATATCCAAGACGTAACTCTGCGAGATGGTATGCACGCCATACGCCATCAATACACCGTTCAAGATGTGGCTAAAATTGCAACCGCTTTGGACGAGGCTGGCGTGGACGCCATTGAGGTTGCGCATGGCGACGGCATTCAGGGAAGCTCTTTCAACTATGGTTTTGGTCGTCATACGGATTGGGAATGGATTGAAGCGGCAGCGAGCGCCGTTAAAAATGCCAAAATCGCTACCCTCTGCCTGCCCGGTATCGCCACAGAACATGACCTGCGCCAAGCCCATAGCCTCGGCGCGACATCCGTGCGAATTGCCACGCATTGCACAGAGGCCGACATCTCTCGCCAGCATATTGGCATCGCCCGTGACCTTGGCATGGACACTATCGGCTTTTTGATGATGAGCCATATGATTGAGCCTGAAGCCCTCGCGCAGCAAGCGCTCTTAATGGAGAGCTACGGGGCGAGATGTATCTATGTCACCGATTCAGGCGGGGCCATGAATATGGATGACTATGCGGCCCGCCTGCAAGCCTATGATAAAGTCTTAAAGCCTGAGACAGAGCGCGGCGTTCATGCCCATCACAATCTCTCTCTTGGCGTGGCTAACTCAATCGTCGCCGTTCAGAACGGGGCACGCCGTGTTGATGCCTCTCTTGCCGCCATGGGCGCAGGCGCGGGCAATGCCCCGCTTGAGGTCTTTATCGCGGCCGTCGACAAAATGGGCTGGAACCATGGCTGTGACGTCTTCAAGCTGATGGACGCGGCCGAAGAACTTGTTCGTCCTCTCCAAGACCGCCCTGTACGTGTTGACCGCGAAACACTCTCACTTGGCTATGCGGGGGTGTATTCAAGCTTCCTGCGCCATGCAGAAAAAGCCGCTGAAGATTACGATATGGATACGCGCGAAATCCTTGTCGAGCTTGGACGCCGGCGCATGGTCGGCGGCCAAGAAGATATGATCGTGGATGTAGCGCTCGACCTTAAAAAGAACGCGAAATAACCATGTCAGATGGGACGGTATTGATAATTGGCGCGGGACAAGCGGCGGCCCAGACCGCCGCCTCTTTGCGCCAAGGCGGCTTTGCCGGGAAAATCACGATCGTCGGTGATGAGCCCTCCCTGCCCTATCAGCGTCCGCCGCTGTCAAAAGCTTACCTGAAAGGGGAACTCGAGCAAGAACGGCTCTACTTTAAAAACGCTGAGTGGTATGATGCGCAAAATGTTGATGTTTTGACGGGTACACATGTTACATCTGTCAACGCGGATGAAAAGACAGCCACAACACAGGCTAGCAAAACACTCAATTTTGACCATCTTGTTTTTGCTACAGGATCTCGCAATCGCACGCTTCCTATGGAAGGCGCAAAGCTTAAGAATGTGTTTGGTCTGCGTGACCTTGCAGACGTTGACGCGCTGCGGCCGCATGTCGGGCCTGAGAAAAACCTCGTTATTATTGGCGCGGGGTATATCGGCCTTGAAACGGCTGCTGTTGCCGCCACCTTGGGTGCAAATGTCTCTGTATTAGAACTTGCGGATCGCGTGCTCGCGCGGGTGACCAGTCCCGTGATCAGTGCCTTCTACGAGGATTTGCACGCTCGTCATGGCGTGAGCATTAAAACGGCCTGCTCCGCCTCAGCCATCAACGGGAAAGACGGCAAAGTTCACAGCGTAACGCTTGCCTCCGGCGAGACCCTGCCCTGTGATGCCCTTCTGATTGGCATTGGCATTCTCCCCAATATTGAGGTCGCCGCCGAAGCGGGGGTAAAATGTGAAGACGGTATTTTGGTTGACGAAGCCGGCCGCACAAGCCTTCCCAATATCTATGCCGCAGGGGATTGCGCAAAGCGTCTTATCCTCCCCTATGGCCGCATGGGACGCCTTGAGAGCGTGCACAACGCCATTGAACAAGGCAAACAAGTCGCAGCGGCCATTCTCGGCAAAGCTGCACCCAAACTTGATTGCCCATGGTTCTGGTCTGATCAATATGATGTTAAGCTGCAAATTGCCGGGCTTTCTACAGGCTATGATGATTTTGTTATTCGGGGCGATAAAGACCGCGAAAAATTCGCTGTTTTCTACTTTAAAGACGATATCCTTATTGCCGCCGATGCCATCAATAGCCCGCCCGAATTTATGACGGCCAAGCGCCTAATCTTAGCACAGTCAAAGGTTTCTCCAAATTGGATTGCGGATATAGATATTTCCCTCAAAGACATATTGGCCCGCCAATCAAACGCTTAGACCCTCAAAGCCAAAGCGGCGAAGCTGATAACCGGACTCGTGAACCTGCCTGCCATATAGATGCCCGAAAAGGCCCCCGCCTCTTGGCGGCGCTATATTGCGTTCCGCGATCTTCCAGCGCATGATAAGGGGCATGCCGGCGCTATAGTGAGCGCCGCGGAATTGACAAAGGCGGCGATATGACCCCAAAACTTGGCGTTTGTTATTACCCCGAACATTGGCCCGAAACGCAATGGGCGCAAGATGCCCGACAAATGAGAGAGCTTGGCCTGTCATGGGTACGTATTGGGGAATTTGCCTGGAGCCGGATTGAGCCGCGCCCAGGCGTTTTTGACTGGAACTGGCTTGACCGCGCCGTCGATGTGCTAGGTAAAGCGGGCCTTAGCATTGTCCTTAGCACCCCCACAGCCACGCCCCCGCGGTGGATGATAGACAAATATCCTGACATGCTCGCCGCTGGCGCTGATGGGCAGCCCCGCGGCTTTGGCTCTCGTCGGCATTACTGTTTTTCACACGCCCCTTATCGGCAGGAAAGCGTGCGCATCGCACGGCTTATGGGCGAGCGCTATGGCCAAAATCCGCATATCAAGGCGTGGCAAATTGATAATGAATATGGCTGTCATGACACGGTGCTCTCCTATAGCGCCGCAGCCTGCGCTGCCTTTCGTCTTTGGCTAGAAGAAAAATACGGAAGCATTGAGGCGTTGAACACGGCCTGGGGGAATGTGTTTTGGTCTATGGAATATCAAAATTTTGAACAGCTTGATTTGCCCAATCAAACTGTAACCGAGCCGAATCCCGCCCATGTCATGGACTTTCGTCGCTTTAGCTCCGATCAAGTCGCGCGTTTCAACCGCGCGCAAAGCATGGCCCTACGGAAAACAACTGACCTGCCCCTGATCCATAATTATATGGGCCGGATTACCGAATTTGACCACTTTAAAACAGGCCAAGACTTGGACATAGCAAGCTGGGATAGTTACCCACTTGGATTTTTAGAAGACCGCTCAGATCAAGGGGAAGATTTCAAACACCGCTATATGCGCTGCGGTGATCCCGACTTTCAGGCCTTTCATCATGATCTTTACCGCGCTGTGGGGCGCGGGCGATGGTGGGTGATGGAGCAGCAGCCCGGCCCCGTAAATTGGGCGCCCTATAACCCAGCGCCCACTGGCGGTATGGTCCGGCTCTGGACATGGGAGGCGATCGCGCACGGTGCGGAGGTCGTGAGCTATTTTCGATGGCGGCAAGCGCCCTTTGGCCAAGAGCAAATGCATTCTGGATTGCAGCGCCCCGACGGGAGCTGGGCTGAGGGCGCGCAGCAGGCGTCGGAGGCCGCCAAAGAGATCACAGCCCTCTTACAAAACGGCGCAGATATTTCCCCCCGCCCCAGCGCCGCTGCTATTATCTTTGACTATGCTTCTGCATGGGCATGGGAGACCCAGCCGCAAGGCGCGGGTTTTGACTATTTTCGGCTGATCTATGACGTTTACCGGGGGCTGCGGCGGCTCGGGCTTTCCGTTGATATTTTGCCGCCAGATACAGATGACTTTGGAGACAGAAAACTTGTTTGTATTCCCGGTTTATTTGCATGGACGCCAGCATTGCAGCGCGCCATAAGCACATTTAAGGGACATATATTAGCCGGGCCGAGAACAGGCTCAAAGACGCAAGAATTCAAAACACCTCCCGCATTGCCGCCCGGTCTTCAAAATTTCAGCTGCAAGATCACGGCCGCCGAAACCTTGCGCCCGAGCGCGCCGCTAGGGCTGGAGAAAGGCGGAGCCTTTCATATCTGGCGCGAATGGGCAGAGACGAGCGAGGAGGTAACCGAGACCTGCGCAGACGGAAGGCCCGCGCTTATTTCCAAAGGGAATATCAACTATCTTACGGGCTGGCCGGATGATGAGGCGATGCGCCGAATGCTGGCGGCAATATGCACCGTCGCGAAGTTGTCGACCTCGGTTATGAAGGGCGGAGAGCGGCTGCGGGATTTCGGTGATTTTCAAGCGCGTATAAATTACGATACGCGGGACGTTCAGATTATAAAAAGATGATGCCGGAGCCGCGTAGATCAATACCTACAACGCTCTCGCGCGAGCTTGGTTGGTTAGGCGGTTATAACAGAGCTGATCACGTCAATGACACGCTGCTGCTCCGATATAGTCATGCCGCTGCCAGAGGGAAGGCATAGACCGCGCGCGAATAAATCTTCGCAAACCGCGCCGCCTACCATTTTGCGGCCTTTAAATACCGGCTGCATATGCATAGGCTTCCACAGTGGGCGCACTTCGATTTCCGCCTCCTCACAGGCCGCCTGTACGTCATGACGGGTTGCCTTCATATCGCTTGATAAGGTCATGCAGCTTAGCCATCGCGTCGAGCGGTATCCCTCTGGTTCGGGCATAAAGGCAACGCCTTCAATGTCCCCGAAGGCGCTGAAATAGCGGTCAAAATGCGCGCGGCGTTTTTCCACCTTGCTTTCAATCTGCTCCAATTGCCCCACGCCAATCGCGGCGCAGACATTGCTCAGCCGGTAATTATAACCGATGTCAACATGCTCATAATGGGCCACAGGCTGGCGGGCCTGAGTGGAGAGATAGCGGGCCTGATCGACAATGGCCTTATCGTTACTTATGAGCATCCCTCCGCCCGAGGTCGTCATCATTTTATTGCCGTTAAAGGACAGGATCGCGCAATGGCTGCCGCTGCCCGCATGGCGGCCCTGATAAAAGGCACCAACAGACTCTGCGCTATCTGTTACCAACGTAATGCCGTATCGATCACAAAGCGCGGTCATTCGGCCAAGATCACAGGACTGCCCATATAAATCCGTTGGCAGAATAACTTTTGGGAGTTTGCCGGCCTTATCCGCTTTCATAAGTTCGGCTTCAAGCAAATCAGGATCGATTGTCCAATGATCGCGGCTTAGGTCGAAAAATACGGGAACCGCGCCCAAATATGTAATCGGCGAGGCCCCGCCGATGAATGTCATAGAGGTTGTCCAGACCTCGTCACCTTCGCTCACGCCGACGATACGCAAGGCGAGATGCAAGGCCGCCGTTCCGCTCGAGAGGGCGACAGCGTGGTCAAAACCGGTATATCGGCACATATCATTTTCAAATTTCGTGAGCATAGCGCCCGCCGGCGCAATATAATTGCTCTCAAAGACCTCTTCGACAAGTTCACGTTCGCGTCCCGTTATATCAGGCGCAGAAAGAAAAATCCTACTCACTTGCTCATCTCCTATTTAGCCCTTGCCCAAGAGATATTAAAAGCAGGCTGGCAGTGTGATCAATAGGCTTAAACAGCCCCAATAGGCAAGCGCCTTACCGCGCGGCGCGCGCAACTCTCCCGACAGGGGAGCGCGCTGGCTTATTTTTTAAAAAATGTCATATCGGTTGCGTGACTCAGGGCTGAATTTTTGGGTTTGTTTTCCCGAAAGAAGACGCTACAGGGTTCCGAGGGCTATAAGAGCGTGTCAGCAACCGATCAAAGCGTTGCAAAAATATAGGGCAATAATGTTTATCAAGCTGATTGATACAATCAATGGGTTGGACCGGAAGCGCAAATGGCTCATTATGATGCTGTCTGACCTTATCCTACTCGTTTTTGCGCTCTATTTCGCCTTTGCCCTGAGATATGGGAAAGTCTTACCATCAGAGAATTTAATCGCCGCTTGGCCCCTTTTTCCAACACTGATGGCGGCGGGTTTAATATATAGCTGGATATTGGGTATTCCGAAGATCAAGCTCCAATCCTTTGACATTCAAGCCATTCAGCGCATAGCGCTGTGTAGTCTTCTTTTGATTCTCACGGCGATGAGCCTGAGCTTTCTGCTGCGCTTTTCCGCGCCGCGCTCTGTTCCGCTTATTTTCGGGATTATATTCTTTTCAGGCGCTTTATTTTCGCGGGTCAATGGACTGCTGCTCCTGCGCCAGCTTTACCTTATTGGCCACAAACGCACCCGCGTTATTATATACGGGGCGGGCGAAGCCGGCATTCAGCTTGTCTCCTCTTTGCAGCAATCCAAGGAAGTCAAAGCCGTCGCCTTTGTCGACGATAATAAACTTCAGCAAAAAATGATTATATTTGGATTGCCCGTTTATGCGCCGCAAGATCTGGAGCAGATTGTCAAACAAAAGCGTATTGAGCGTGTTTTGATTGCGATCCCGTCTCTTTCTCAAATCGACAAAATTGAAATCGCCAAAACTCTCAAACATTTACCCTGCGCGATTCAAATCATGCCGTCACAAGTTGATATTATAAACGGAAACAACATCCTTGATAGTTTTGTTTCCGTGAATCCGGAAGACTTGCTTGGCCGAGATAAATTTGATGTTGACCTACCCAATATAGAACGCCCGTATCGCGAAAAGTCGATATTGATTTCCGGCGCAGGCGGCTCCATCGGGCTAGAACTCTGCCGGCAAATCGTCAATCTATCGCCCAAAAAATTGGTGATTTTTGATCATTCGGAGCACAGCTTATACCAAGCGGAAAAAGAACTTAGGCCTGTAGCAGAGCAGTTAAATGTAAAACTCGTCGCCGTGCTTGGCTCGGTTTGCGATGAGAAAAAGGTCGCCCGGATTTTCGAAGACGAGAAAATCGAAGCCGTTTTCCATGCGGCCGCCTATAAGCATGTTCCTCTTGTCGAAGCCAATGAAGTTTCAGGCATTAAAAATAATGTGCTCGGCACACACATCATGGCGGCGCAGGCCCTAAAATCCAAAATTGAAACCTTTGTCCTGATTTCTACAGATAAGGCGGTACGCCCAACAAATATTATGGGCGCGACAAAGCGGCTGGCCGAACTCATCATCCAAGATTGCGATAAACGCAGCCAAAGCACGAAGTTTTCAATGGTCAGGTTCGGAAATGTGCTGGGCTCCTCTGGCTCGGTGATTCCCTTGTTTAAGGATCAAATTGCCAAAGGCGGGCCGCTGACGCTAACCCATGAAGAGGTCACGCGCTATTTTATGGCGATTTCAGAAGCAGCCAATCTCGTGATTATTGCCGGCAGTTTTGCGCAAGGCGGAGAGGTCTTTGTTCTGGATATGGGCCGTCCTGTGAAAATCAAGGATCTGGCCCGCCGTATGATCGAGAAAAGCGGGCTGACGGTCCGGGACGCCGACAACCCCTCAGGCGATATTGAAATCAAAGTCACGGGCTTGCGGCCCGGCGAAAAGCTCTATGAAGAACTTTTGATCGACGCAGAAACCCTCTCGACCCCGCATCCCAAAATATTGAGAGCGCAAGAAGCCATGTTGTCTTCGCAAAACATCAAATCGCTCTTGAAGCATCTAAAAACGGCTATTAAAAATCAAGATGAACAAGAAGCCCGCCAGCTCATCAAGACATGGGTGAGCGGTTATCATCAACCAAGCGAGACATCTTAGAGATATTCACGCTTCGAGGGCAACCGTTACGCATTGAGCCTTGCGTCTGCCACCCGTTAAGAAATGGCAGCTAGGACGGTGCGGGCGCGTTGACTCTCGATAGCTGACAAGAATATATATGGCGCAGAAAGCCAATGTGGGAGGCGAACATGAAAGATATAGATTTTATATCTCTGAAGAACATTCTTGAAACTGCGGGCGATAAAAAGGACGAGAAAGCGGAGCCCCAAGTTCTTGTCCCTGTCGATCTTGCCCAAAGAATTTTGGAGCGAATGACCAGACATTAGGCCCCCTGTCCATATGGGGCGCGCTTCAGGACGCCGCCCCAGGGGCATAGCAGCAGGCTCTTTAATCAGGGCGATTTTAACACCGTTCGCAGCATAATTTTTATATCTAAAAGCAAAGAGTGCTGCTCTACATAGCGGTTATTGAGCGCAACCTTTTTCGGGAAAATTACGGTATCGTTATAGGTTTCAAAATCACTGACAGAGGCGAGCAGAGCTTCCTCTTCTTTAAACTCAACGGAGGCCATACCGGTAATACCGGGAAGAATGCATAGAAACATGCTGTCCTCCTCTTTCAGGTTTTTATAGGCATGCGCCACATCTGGCCTTGGACCGACAAAACTCATCTCGCCTTTCAGAACATTTAGAATTTGTGGGAACTCATCCAGCTTGAAGTTTCGAATAAACCGGCCAAAGGGCGTTATACGCGGGTCCGTTGACGTCGTCACGGAGGTTGTAAGCCCCTCCACATGTTTCATTGAGCAGACCTTATAAAGATTAAATGGCTCTCCATAACGTCCGATCCGCTGCTGGATAAACACCCCTTTTCCATTTAATATTTTAGCCAAAAAAATCAGGATGATAGAAAGCGGCAGCACAAGGGGCAGAAGCATAAGCGCTATACCTAAATCAAACATACGTTTCATTGCCCTTTTCCTTAAGGAAAAAACAGGACGTCTTAGTCGGGGTTCCAGCGGCAATTTCATCGGGGCACCATATTATACACTCTTATTTGGCGGGGCTTTTAACGGACATTCTAATAATATGGTTTACGGGATACGTCGCGCACAACGCCCGTCATAATACATACAAAGAAAACGAACAGCGTGCTCACGGATATCGTACGTAAGGGGTAATCTGGCATGCTTGCAATGAAGACGCTGCTCACAGAAATTGCTGCGGCTAATCGCAGATAGTTTTTGCGCGGACTAAAAAACGCCTCTTTCATAATCACGAATAAGGAATAGAGAGCTAATCCTGTCATGGATAAAACGCCCAAAATACCGATCTCCTGAGTGATCTGCAAAAAATCACTATGGGCTTGATTGGCGAATTTCGTCCCCATTGTGTCCCGGTTTTCAATCACCAGATAGCTGTCATAAAATGAACCCGGGCCATTCCCGATGAGCGAAAACAAGTCCAGTTGCGTGAGCATTGTGGTGTATATTTCTTGCCGAGAGACGCCCTTCATTTCCGTGAATTTTTCAATCAGCTGATCGCCAAACTCCTTGAAATAGAAGAAATCAAGCGCGAATAACCCCATGCCCGCCAGCCCAATTAAAAAAACGCTTAAGGTCAGCTTATGTTCGCGCCGCAAATAAAACACTGACAGAATAAAGGCAAAAACAAGAATGAAATAGCCCGTCATTGACCCCGCTAATAACACTCCGATCCAGATAAATATCAAATTTATAGCCGCCAGTTTTGATGTAGCTGTCTTTTGATTGAGCAAGAAAAATCCAGCCCCTCGGCCTTTGGAGACCAGGTAAAAACAAAGCGGAAAAATCATCACTAAAAAGCAAGCATAGTGATTAGCGTTAGAAAATAGACCAACCGCATTTTCAAAGCTACTTATCGCATAAATAAATAGGAATTTTCCGCCATGTATGAATTGCAAAAGCCCAAGCAATACCGAAAAAATACTTATGACAATAATGGTCTTAAAGGCCCGCGAAAGTTCTTTTTCCCGAAGGTCCAATCGTAACAGTAACACGATTGCGACCGGCGGCAGGAAACTCCATATGGATACAAATGTATCCTCAGGCGTGAGGGACAGGGGTAGCCACGGCAGCTCCTCATCGACAAGCCGAAGGCCTGTTTCAATGGGTGCGCGTCCGGGCAATTTTGTCCAAAGTTCCGGCGGGAGCGGAATGAGATAAAGCCAAAAAATCGCAAAAAATGCTGCGCCTAATATGATGATTGGCGTCAATAAAGCTCTGAGCGGCTCGCGTGAACTTGAGGTCAGGACCCATCCAATCACAAGAAGAGAAACCATAAATAGCGGCAGTTTTATCGCAAGCGCCGCTTGGCTTGTCCCGCCAAACAGGCAGCAAATCACAAGGAAGAGGCTCAGCCGCCAAGGCGTTAAACTTTGCATATCCTTCTGCTTAAAAAAACGCGCAACCGGGTTCGTCATAGCCGGGTCTCGCGCGGCAGTGGTTTTATTGACACATCCTCAAATGTGACGGCAATCCGGTCCGTGTAGAGGCTAGGTTTACCCTTTAGCCTGAGATCAAGGAAATCGCAGGGACGGGGAAGCGTGATATCAATTTCGGTGCGGTCTGCGGCAAATTGCTTGGGATCTATGGGGATCTGGAGAAACGCCTCCCGGTCTTGGCCGCAGCGAAACTCCCAAACGAGTTCACCGTTCCGGGCGGCATAGCTGCCGGTTCCGCTGTATAAAAACCTCAATTCCTGCGGGTTATCGTCCCGAAGCGGCATGATCTGGCGAAGCAACTCTTGTTCCACAGGTGCATCAAAATAAACATAGACGCCCCCCACAGCATCATACTCCGCGCCGGAATTCTCCCAATTGCTCAAGGCCCAATTAAAAGGCGCAACCGCGGGAAGGGACTGGAAGTTTGGATTAAAATTTAGCGTCTCGCCGCTTGGTGCCCCAAAGCCATATTCCCGCCAAACCTGATATGATTTCTCATATTTCCCTTCTTCTAACAAGCGCCGGACATAGACTTTTACCAAAGCGGTATTCCTAAGCGGATCCTTGGCCCCGTCAAAATAGACCGTAATCAATTCTTCGAGTGTTCCGAGGTTGTTTTTCTCTTCTCTAAATTTGCGAATAACGAATCTGTCCGCCCATGTTGGACGCGTGGTCAAATAGTCGAAAAACACCGCCTGACCGTCTGGCTCCTTATACACATCATCTAAAACTAAGTGATAATAGTCGGTATTTTTTTCGTCCAAGCGGTAAAGCAAATCCAGCAGATCCAGCATTTTTGCATACTGGCGCTTTTCGTAATAATGAAAAAGCAAAACCCTAAGAGATTGGCGATTACGGGCACTTCGTTCCAAGGAGGTTTCCAGATAGGCCGGCTGGTCCAGCGCACTGTCTTTAAAAATATCCATTAAAGCCAATTGACGCAGCGCATCATCATTGAGCGGCGCCAAGCGCAAAATAACTTTCGCATTTTCTTCGATCTTGGCGCCCAATTCCTCTTTGGACTCGGACTTATTATAGGCATCAAGAAGTCGGTTATTTTCCTTAATCCGAACTTCTGACAAAGGCGCAAAAGCCAAAGATGGATCTGAACTCGAGCCCAGCTTTATTCCCGCTATACTATAAGCTGCGATACAGCCTGCAAACGCCGCCAGAATCGTCCAGACACATATTTTTCCAAAAGAGTTGATCAATATCGTTAAAGTTTCATTTTACGCTTGCTGGTCTTTGTCTTTTTGTCCTTAACTTTTTTGGTTTTCCCATAACTATAGGATTCACTGCCGTAGGTGTAATCGTAATAACCATATGCATTTGTCGGCGCTTTATATTTGGTGAGGACAACGCCCAAAAGGTTCGTGCCGCTTTGTTTTAAACGTTCGATGGAGCTATTCACATTTTTAGACATAAGCTCACCAGACTCCACGACCAATAGGCTGGCATCAACCTTGGCTCCAATCAAGGGCGCGTCCGCGAGCCCCAAAATGGGCGGGGAGTCGACAATAACATAGTCATAGTTTTCCTTTGCCCAAGCTAGCAATTCATCAAATCTGGAGTTGGACAAAATCTCCGATGGATTAGGAACCTGCGATCCAGCAACAATCAAATCCAAATTGGGTGTTTTGGTCGGGGAGACCTCGCTTTCAAAGGCGTCCCGCGAGGTTAGCAAACCGGCAAGCCCATTGAGAGCCGGCGTCTCATCGGAGTCTATTTCCGGCTCAAGCACGTCATCAAAGTCCTCCTTCAAGAAGGTTGGCCGGCGCATATCTGCATCAATGAGCAAGACACGTTTGTCCATTGTGGCATAGCGCGTCGCAAGGCCAATTGACGATACTGACTTACCCTCACCGCTTCGGGTACTGGTGAGCTGGACAACGCGCGGGCCGCCATCCTCGCCGGAGAACTGTAGATTGGTTCTCAAAGAGGCGTAGGCTTCGGCGATGCTCGACAAGGGATCTTTGATACTTTCGTGAATGCCCCCTTCATCCTTACTCATCGGAACAACACCCATAAGAATTTGATTGAGGCGATCTTTTACATTATCGGGCGTCGTAATTTTATCATTGATAGCATCCATGATGAACACGAGGCCAAATCCGGTCGCCGCAGAACCAAGCAATGCAAATAGCAGTGCATACAATCGATTAGGCTTAAAGGGCGCTCTTGGTACTTTTGCTTTGTCTACGATTTCAATAAGGTTCGAGCCGACGTCATCAGAAACGCTGACCTCTTTTAGTCGTTGTAACAGCGCATCATACTGGGACCGCTCTGTCTCCAGCTCACGCTGCAAAATATTATACTCGACATTCTTTTCCTGAATATTCGTCAACGCATTTTTAAGCTGGTTCACCCGTTGGCTCAGATTTTGTTCTTTTTTCTTTGCGAGTTCATAAGCAATTTTCGCGCTCTCGATTGAGGATTGCTCGACACGGCTAATCTCTGCGGCAAGCTCTTGGTCGTAAAGATCAATACGCTTTTTCAGCTCGACCATGCCGGGGTAATCCGGTTTAAAAATGGCCAATTTTTCCACATATTCAGAGTTCAAATCAGTGCGGCGAGACCGCAAATTTTCAATGACTGTACTGTCGAGAACGCCCGGAAAGCTTGTTGTATTCCGAATAGCTTCATAGGCCGCTTCTGCCTCAAATAGCTCCAGACGAGCGGCGGACAGTTTTGAATCCAGCTCGATCAGCTCGCGAGAGTCCAACGTGCCGCCAACCCCCTGCCCATTGGCGTTTCCTTCCCCCAATTTTAAAATTCCATTTTCGGAGGCATAGGCGACGAGCTCCCGCTCTGCGTCTTCAAGAGAGGCTTTAACAAGCTGCAAACGCTCCTCAAGGAAGCCGCGCGCATAGCTTGTTGAGTTAAAGTTTCGGTCGATAGAGTTACCAATATATGTCTCGACAAGCGTGTTGGCGATCAAGGCCGCACGTTCAGGGGATGTGTGTTCAACCGTGACCTCAATCAGGCGGCTTCGGCCGACGGCGCCGACGGACAGGCTACGGGAGAGGGCGTCGCTGGCGAGGCGGTCCTGCTCGGTCCGCGATATCGCTGCCCCTTCAACAGCGCTACTATTAAAAAGATAGGGGTCCGATTTCAGCTTTAGGGTCTGCACGACATCTTCGATCAGCTTTCGGCTTTGTAAAAGCTCAACTTGCGTTGTCAGGAATTCTCTATTGGCAACAATTTGTTCAACGTCGGAAACATCAACAATATTTCGGCTTTGCTGCTTTACTTGCAGCGTCGCGGACGACTTATAAACAGGCGTAATGCGGCTCAAAAGCAGCAAGGTCACGCCAATTGCGACAGCGATCAATAGAAGGATAATCCACCACCCCTTGCGCAAAAGGCCCAACAGGAACCAGACATCAACGGCAAAATCATTTCCTTTTACGATTGGCAGGTCGGATTGATGCGTATTAGAATCAGTCATTGCAGATTAGCTTCCGTCTATTACCCTGTTGCAGACTGATAAAATAACACCGGAGGCAATACAAGATAAATCCCCAGAATAAGGGCAGCTTTCAAGCTGCTGCAAATTGTCAGTTTCGCGTCAAGTTTCTTGTTAAAAAAGCGGCGGTTTTGCCGCCAATCCCCTCACCCTTGGCGCTTTACCACGCCATGGATTACCGCGCTCCAGCAGACCTTCAACAGACCCGGGAGCGCCGCATTTCCCCTTATCGCCGCGTACCGTAAATCAGGATAGAGTTTACAATCGGAACCGTTCTCAAGAACTCTCGGAAGGCAGCGCGGCTACGGCTTTCGTTCACATAGACAATATCGCCGGGAATAATCTCAGGATCCTCCGCCCCGAGTTTGTGAACATCCTTCAGGTCGATGACGCGCACGCGGCGGCTGCCATTTGTGTTACGCACGACATAAATCTCTGAGCGGCTGGCATCAGGGGTTAAGCCCTGACCAAGCGCAATCGCTTCGGACAGGCGGATCACCCGGTCCATGTCAAAGACGCCGGGGCGGTTAACCGCGCCGTCAACGACAACCTTACCAAGGTCCACTTCCAGAGCTTCAAGCTGTACGGATATGCTTGGGTCTTGGAGAAATCTATCGCCGTAAAGCTCAGTGAGAGATTGTTGTACTTCTTGCGTGGAACGGCCCATCACATCGACCTTACCGATCAACGGAAAGACAATACTTCCAGATCTGTCAACGACATAGCGGCCCGACAAATTCTCCACATTATATACTTTTACATCCGCCGTATCGCCCGCCTTGAAGACATCATTAAAGGCTTCATTGACAAGGTCATTATACGAAATCGGGGAGAAATCATTCACGAAGACATCGTCGCTACCCGGTGCCCCTTTTTCGCCGCCCAAAAAGCCTCTTTGATTAGTTGTGCTACAGGCGGCCGTAAACAAGGCAAAGCCAATCAATGAAATTTTCAATAGAGGTCGAAAATCAATGTCAAAACGTAGAGGTGTCAGTCTATCACGGAGAGTCATTTTAAATTCCTGCACATTACTTGTACCATCTTGAGGCGATACTTACATTCCAGCGAAGCCATGGTCTACACAAAACATCTGTAACGAAGGCCCCAATTACAGTCGCGCGCCTAAAACCTGCAGTAAATGCGGTTCAAAAACGCAATAATAAAGCACCAGATTTTCTTCGAAAACGTCGAAAAAGGAGGCTGGCACTAGGACTTATATATATCCTGATTTTCCAAAAACCATTGATAGGTCTGCTCAACGCCCTTTTTTAAATCAATTGAAGAAGACCAGCCCAAAGCCCGCAATTTAGACGAATCCATGAGTTTTCTCGGTGTTCCGTCAGGTTTATCCAGATCACGCAGCAACTCCCCCTCAAACCCCACGACATCATTAATAAGCGCCGCCAAATCCAAGATGCTGATTTCTGATCCTGTCCCTACATTGATCGGTCCAGCGCCGTTATAATGCTGCAACAAAAAGACGAGCCCATCGGCTAAGTCATCCACATGCATAAATTCGCGCAAAGGCGCGCCCGTGCCCCAAATAGTCATATCAGGCGCCTGCGCGGCTTTCGCAGCGTGAGCCTTACGAATAAGGGCCGGCAGCACATGACTGCTTTCCAAATTAAAATTATCAAACGGACCGTAAAGATTGGTTGGCATGGCGGATATATATTGCCGTCCATATTGCTTACGGTAGGCGTCGCAAAGTTTTATGCCGGCGATTTTGGCTATGGCATACCATTCATTTGTTGGCTCTAGCGGGCCTGTTAAAAGCGCGTCTTCCTGAATGGGCTGCTCTGCAAATTTCGGGTAAATACATGACGAGCCCAGAAAGAGAAGATTATTTATGCCTGCCTCATGCGCCCCTTCAATCAGATTATTTTGAATCTGTAAATTGCGGTATAAAAAATCGACAGGGTAGGAAGAATTGGCCAAAATACCGCCGACATAGGCCGCGGCCACAATCACACAATCAGGCGTCTTCGCTTTCAAATAGGCCCTGACTTTCTCTTGATTGAGCAAATCAAGCTCTGCGCGCGGCGCAGTTATGACCTCGCAGTCCTCAGAGCCAAGCCTGCGCACAAGCGCTGATCCAACCATACCTTTGTGGCCCGCGACAAAAATCCGCTTATTTTTGATGTCATATTTATATGTCATAGGAAGATGATCTGCGCCTAATCACTCAGGTTACGCCGCGTTTGGCTTTCGATTTTGAGGGCCTCTATATCCGCTTCTACCATCTCATGGATCAAGTCCTGAAACTTCACCGTATGCGTCCAGCCCAGCTGTTTGCGGGCCTTGGACGCATCGCCCAAAAGAATTTCAACTTCCGTGGGACGGAAATAACGCTCGTCGATTTCTACGAGAACCTTGCCTGTGGCTTTGTCCTTGCCCACCTCGTCAACACCAGTGCCAGACCATACGATCTCGCGGCTAATTCTGGCAAATGCGAGTTCCAAAAATTCACGCACAGTATGGGTTTCGCCTGTTGCCAGAACAAAATCATCGGGAACATCGTGTTGAACAATACACCACATGCCTTCAACATAATCGCGAGCATGACCCCAATCGCGTTTTGCGTCCAAATTCCCCAGCCGAACTTTGTCCTGGAGTCCCAGTTCAATCGCAGCGACGGCACGCGTAATTTTGCGCGTCACAAAAGTTTCGCCCCGCAGCGGGCTTTCGTGGTTAAATAAAATACCATTGGAGGCATGAATGCCGTAGGCTTCGCGGTAATTTACCGTAATCCAATAGGCATATAGCTTGGCCGCTGCATAGGGTGAGCGCGGATAAAACGGCGTTGTCTCGCTTTGCGGCGTCTCTTGCACAAGCCCGTATAGCTCTGACGTTGAGGCCTGATAAAACCGGGTTTTCTTCTCAAGTCCAAAAGACCTAATCGCTTCTAAAATCCGCAACGTGCCGATGCCGTCTGCATTTGCCGTATATTCCGGCGTCTCGAAGCTAACCTTAACGTGGCTTTGCGCCGCGAGGTTATAGACCTCATCCGGGCGAATTTGGCTAATGAGATTCATAAGATTAGACGTATCTGTCATATCACCATAGTGAAGCTTAAAACTCGCCTCCTCATTGTGGGGATCTTGGTAGATGTCATCGATACGCTGAGTATTAAATGAGGAGGAACGCCGTTTCAGGCCATGTACAATATAGCCCTTCTCCAACAGGAGCCGCGCGAGATACGCGCCGTCTTGCCCCGTCGTTCCTGTTATAAACGCAATTTTACGGTCAGCCATATCGGTAATTTCCAAACTTTTTCGGTGTGATTTTGGGGGTTAAATTTTGATCGCTTCGTAGTTGAAAGGCAGGTGACTGACAAGGTCTTAATAACAGCCCTTATCCAGCGGCATCCGCCCGGGCGCCTAAACGCCGTTGGTGTTAAGTTCCACTTGCTTGAGTGCCTCAGTGAGTTTCGAGGACGAGACATGTTGCGTGTAAGGAAAATAATGCACTTTTGAGCCAAAAGATTTGAGCTTTTCCTCCACTTCTTGAAACAGAGGCTTCCCTTTCCAATCGTCACCCACAAACATGGTGTCAAATTTATACTGGTGATAAGCCGCCAGCTTATCGCGGGAAGTTTGGAACACGACCTCATCAACATATTTGATCGCTCCAACGATTTCGGCGCGGTCGGCTTGCGGTATGACGGGCGACTTATTTTTATAGGCCTGCACTAATTCATCCGTGCTCACGCCAACAATCAAATAGTCACAATGCGCCTTGGCAGATTTTAATATATTGAGATGCCCGACATGAAACATATCAAAAACGCCAGTTGTATATCCACGTATCATTTCGGAACTTTCTTGAGCGAATGCAAAGACTAAAGTGCAAACTATTGGGGCTATAATTTTCGCGCTATCGAATAAAATTTATTTGCAATTTTCGGGACAAGAGGCAAGTTTCGTACCAACAGATAGCTTTTCTTGATAAACAAGAACAGAATTTTTCTGAGCTTTAAACTTAGCTGGGAATTTTTAAATCTGTGCGGGTGGACACTTAACACAAGCCCCTGCGCGCTTTTAGCTATGTTTGCAAGGCTATCCCATTCTACGGCATCACCATCATTCATAGCTGTGTCGCTGGATTTATCATTGGCCGAGATATTCCCAATTTTGCGCAGCGCAAACCCCGCATCGGACACATATTGACCTTTTGAAAACCACTTGGGGAAATCCACAACAACATCAATAATTTCGGAAAATTCTTCCCGTATCTTCGGATGTTTAAAAAAGTCTTTATTGGACTTCCAGCCATCTCTTAGCTTTGTCGGGTTTCCGTGCGGGCAGACCGATCTGACAGGACAGCCAAGCGCGTCTAAATCCGCAAGAAATCCTTTAAACTGCGTCAGTGAAGCGCCGTAATCACCGTCATTCGCATCAAGAACATCGTAATGCAGAGAGGCCTCATGACCCAACTTTTTTATATCCTGAATGCATTGCTGAGTTTTCTTTGACTCCAGCAAATCGCCTTGGAAATAATATGTGGCCTGATGTCCCTCCGCCGCTTCTATACGCGCCATTTTAAGCGCCTTATCCACCCGCGCTTCTACATCGTGCTTGATAAATATATCTTGGTCGCCCGGCGGGCGGTCCCATAATGTCTCGACAGCCCGAGAGTGAATGCCCACTTGGCTCAGCGCTTTTAGATGCTGCTTATACGCCTTGAAGGTGATCATTTATTGTCTCAAAAACTTATTATAAAAGGCAGTTCGGACTTTGCCCGGCATGGCGACCTGTACCATAAAGCGAAGAATGCCGCCAAGGATAAACTGCACCCCTGTCGTGGTTCCGCTAGACAGGCTAAATTTTTGGAGCGCCATTTCGTTTTTCCAATATTTCAGACCGCCGCGACGATCATAAAAATCTGGCGTGGTTCGGACAAGCAAAAGAGACTTTTCAACATTTCGAATATCGTAACCGCGGCTCACCAATCGGATCCAGAGGTAAAAATCCTCATTATTGTACCAATGCTGATAATTGCCCACATCCTTGATCGCATCTACCCGCAGCATCGCCGTTGCCTGAGCGACGGGTGAGCGTTTTTGCATGCACTGCCGCACGCCCTCCGGCGAGGCTGGAAGCATTCTTTGCTTGCCGATGACCCGGCCTGTGCCATCATCCGTAAATTCCGTGTATCCGCCGCCTACAACGGCCGTTTCGGGATGTTTGATAATAACGTCAACTAGGCTTGAAAATCTGTCTTTAGCTGAAATATCATCCGCATCAATAATCGCCATCCACGGATAAGAACTGTTTTCAATCGCGGTCGCTCTGGCGACGCCATGCCCCATATTTTTTTCAAGCTGAACTTTTTTGACCTCGGTCTTGTCAAGAAATTGGTCGACAGATTCCATAACGGCGTCAGGCACGGGACCATCCAAGACAGCGACGAGCTCGGTTGGTGGGCAATCTTGATCAACAAAGGCGCTGTGAAGAGCGTCGTAAACCTCCTTTGCATCATTGTTTTTATATAAGCAGATCATCGCTGAAAATGGCGGATAGCTGCTTTTACCTTGCCCTGATTGATTTTGATCCGTTTTATTTACCACGGCCGCCCCCTATTGTTTCGCCCAAACGCCCAGATCCACCTCTACGGCATGGGAGGGATAAAGTGCGCGCACAGCCTTTGAAGGCGGGTCCATATATTTAGGGCCATAACGTATGGTGAGATAATCTTCTACCTTTTCCGGCACGGGGAGTTGAAGATGCTCAAAGTCGACATATCTGGGCGCGCCCAAGGCGGCGCGGCTAAAGCTGGTTCTTGGGAATGGCGCGCGGCCAAAAAAGTGACCCACAATTGGACTTGACTGTTTTTCAAAGCCCACTGCGAGGGATTTTAAAAGTTGCTTCACAAAGCCTCTGCAAATCAACGGCGCAAGGATAAGGGATAGGCGCTTCTTTATCGAGCCCGCCGTATAGCCCTTTTTGGACAAGGCCTGCGCCGATAACACGCGCGCTGCCAAATATTGCACATAGCGAAGGGGCCTGTGCTGATAGGCATTATTCAGACACATAATATCGATAAAGACCCCTTCATGAAGGGTGAGGGCGGAATTATGCTCTTCCTTATATGACGTGCCATTAAGACGAATTTTGGAAAAAAATAGAGGCCACTCCTGCGTATCTTCCATTTGTAGATAATATTTATCCGTATCCAAATGGGTTTTGGCACAGTCCAAAAACGTCAAATAATTGACCCGGTCCATAAATACGTCAAAATCATCGTCCCAAGGAATAAAGCCCTTGTGACGCATGGCGCCCAGCGCTGTGCCGCCCATGAGATAATACTGGATCTTATGGGTTTTACAAAAGCGGTCAAAGTCTTCGGCGATCATCAAGAGAACGCGGTGCAAATCTTTGAAGTCCGGATGGGGGTCGATATCAAAATCATCCATTCGCATTGCCCCCCGCTAGTCTTCGAAAATTGATTTTAGAGAGGGTTTCCGGCAGTCCGCGGCTTCGTAATAATATGGCTGTCGCGATCCACGGCACAGGCGCGCCCACAGAGCCCACAAAGAACACATTCAGCAAGAACAGCGTGAATATACTTTTGCCGTTTTTAAGGGTTTTCACAAATGGCCGCGCAAGGGAATAGATCAGCGCAGTGGCAAAGCCGACCCCGACAATGCCTAAATCCATCATCAAATTCATCATATAGCCGGTCGCTCTGAAATAGAGATTTCCGTCTTTCCATTCCGCGTTAAAATAGTTGAGCTGGGTATAGTCATAACCCGTAAGAACCAGAGCATCGACCGAGGTTTCCTGCCAGTTTCCAACCCCGCCCCCAAACGGATATTTAAGCCCGTATTCCACGGCAGAAAAAATCGAAATAATCCGGTTTCCCGAGGTGTTCACGAGGTGGAAAACGGCCTCGTCAAATGACAGGGAGTTCAGCGTTTTAATCAATTCAAACGCACGGCCGGTGATTGCGGAGTTATTGGTGACAATAAGATAAATAAGCACCGGAACCGACAACCAAAGCAAGGTGCGATTAAAGAGCGCCAGATAAACGCCGTATAGGAACACGGTTGTCGCAGACTTAAACACGACCAAAATCGCAACGCCGACCGCAATATCGGCAATCGCTTTATATCGGGCGGGCAGCCAAAATATCCTGAACACCAGATATAGAAATAGAAATTCTACACTCGCCCGAGCCGGTTCGGTCGACAATAGGGTAATCCCGCGAAACCCGAGCGCGGTTGAGGAGGCTCGCGGCACAAATATCTTGAAAATTGGGTCCAAAAATCCAAACAGGCCCGAGAATTGAACCAGCATTAATATCGCCAAAAAGATAAAGACGCGCTGACACAGCGTGACAAATTTCATATATTCTTGTTTTGGCAGAGCCAATATAACTGCGAAAATAAGGATCGGGTTAAGATAGGCAAATGAAGATCGTAGGGCCTCCCCCGCAAGAGGGGTGTGATGAACCGACAAAACGCTATAGATCGCAGACCCGAGAACAAGCGAGATAAATAGATAGACCATTAGCTTGATGCGCTGGGCGTGCAGCGCGCTATAGGCCATAGCATAGGGCAAAACCTCCGCCGTTAGCAGGCCAAAGGTAATCGACGGAAAAAAGCACAGAAGACGCAGAATACTACTCATTGCACATCCAGCTTTTCTGCGTGCATCAAGCTTTTGAGGCCAACGCGCAAGCAATCAGATCGGTTCTTGGCCCAATTGAGTAAAAAATAGGAGCGATTGCCCAAAATATGATAGCTTAAATATCTAACAGCCCCTTTTAGCAGGCTTATAGGAAAATCGATATATTTTTGCGGCGCGCCAAGGCGTTTAAGCCGGTCGCGGGATTGCCGGAGTTGGGATTTGATTGTGCGTTCCGTCGAAACGCCGCCAAGTTCAAATCTGGCAATTACTGTCTGAAAGAATGTATATTCATGTGCGGCAAAGGCCCGAGATTTAAAATCGGAATCGGCAGAAATTTTCATATCAAGGCGGTAGCGACTATTTTGGTAAAAGCTCTTGGGAAAGAAAATAGCCTGATGGGCCGGGAAACTTGCGCCTAGCCAAAACTTGCAATTCCGATTGGAAATGCAGCTTGGCGGAGACAGCCATCCCTCCCCCGTCTCAAATTGAATGCGGCCGCGGCCAAAATAAACCCGCTCCGCTTGGGTGAACTCTGCGGCCGCTAATTCAAGCACGTCGGGCGCGTAGAAACTATCACCCGCATTTAAATAAAGCGCCCACTGCCCATTGGCACGTTCCGTACCCTTATTCATCGCGTCATAAAGACCTTTATCTGGCTCGGAGACAAAGACGTCTACTTGATCAAGGTGCTGCTCGATATATTCTTTTGTACCGTCAGTCGACGCCCCATCTATGACGATATACTCAAAATCTTTAAAGCTCTGCGCGCGTACGCTCTCAAAGGTCTGCTGAAGGCCGCGCAGGTCGTTTCTGACAATCGTAATAATTGAAATCAGAGGACCTGAGGACATTAAGGCTCACCAATGCGGCGCACAAAAATACCGTCAAATTGCAATGTGCGCCCATTCTCAGGATTTGTGAATCCCGGCTGCACGGCCCAAAGGTCAAATCCTTTTGCTTTGAACTCCGCTATAATATCTTCCCAAAGCGCCTGCCCGTCATATAAGGGCTGCATGGACATTTCACATAACACGCCGCTTATATTTTTAAGAAGAGCACTTGCGCCTGCTAAAACCTCTTTCTCAAACCCTTGTGTATCAATTTTTAGGAAAACCGTCTCTTCAGGCCTTATGATCTCATTGGCGAGACTATCTAAACGCCGAATGGCCACCGTCTCTTGCGTGACATATCGAGACTGACTGGCCGACTCCACATGTGCCGGCAGAATATCTAAGATAGATGAGGACACAGAATTCGCGGAAACATTTATTTCAATTGTCCCATCTTGATTTCCAATCGCTCCCCGATCGAAAACATCCCACAATGGGTCTTTTTCAGAGGCCTGCGTGAGCACCTTATGCGCTTCGGAAAGAGGCTCAAAACTCAATATCCGGTTTTTATAACCGGCATTTCGAAGCTCTAATGCAAATTGCCCTTTGTTGGCGCCAACATCCAAAACAAGGTCACAATCTAAATGCTTGAGGCAGAGCGCCGTTTGAAGTTCAAAACAAGACGCAGGAGAATATCTTTTGAGCTCAAAGCCTAGGGAATTAAGCAGGCCCTTTATTTTCGACTTAAGCGCCATCTTGATACTCCCCGCCATGATCGCTGATATTTGAAGGCATGAATATGAAGTTGTACATTTTCGGGTGTTTTTCTGCTGAATACACGGCATGTTGACCCGAGCGATCAACAACAATGTGAGCGGTATAACCCCATTCAGACAATGTGCTTATGATTTCTTCTTTTGAAGAACCAAACCCGAGCAAATTGCCGTCAAATAATTCAACCATGATAATGCGCGGACGTTTGGCCGAATTTTGAAGCAAAGCTTTGGCCCCATCCAAAACTTGCGCTTCCGCGCCCTCAACGTCGATTTTTAATATGTCGACCTTCGGGGTCTTGGCTGTCTTAATGTAATCATCGAGTCTTAGGATAGGTACTGAAACATTCACCTTTTCGGAAACGCGGCCCGTGTCGATCATGGAGGAATAGGCTGAATCTTCCGAAATTGAAAAATTAACATGTCCATTTTGATCGCCAACCGCCGTGTTATTGACCGTTATATTATCAAATCCATTCAAAGCGGCACTTGCGGCAATCAAGGTCGAATTACCTGTGATGGGCTCAAAACTATGGACACTGCCTGTATCCAGCAAGCTTGAGAGCAATAATGAAAAATATCCCACATTGCCGCCGACATCAAAACAGACATCATCAGATTTTATGTGTTTTCGAAAAAACTCTGTTTCTTCTTTCTCATATTCATGCAGCGCGATAAACTGTCGACCCAGCACCTCATTGACCGGCGCGATAATTTCGAAGCCCTCAAGGCGAATGTTTCTGAGCACCCGTCTTCGCTCGCCGAAATAGGCTTTGGTAAGCGCCAACAATATTTTCTGGCGCACTTTTCTGAAAAATATAGTCAAAACTGTCACTTAACCCATGTTGAATTGAAAAAGAATATCGCCCTAAATTTGCCTGTCCATTAAACGAGATTGGAAGGCATTTCTATCCAATAATACAGAAAAACGCAGAATAAGATATATCTGCGCGGCGACAAGCGAACACCCCATTCCGATAGGCACCAACACAGCCGATTGAGAGAGATAGGCCAAAAGGCAAAATCCAGCGTTCATAATAACAAGCAATAGAACGGAATTGAGATTATAGCGGTTAATACCCAGCCCGATTCCGCAGTTCCACGGGATCAAGGCCGGAACCCCAAAACACCAACCGAGCGTGAGCGCGAAAACACAGATAAAAAAGTAGCTATTCCGCTCTTGGACCCAATAATCTGCGGCAGGCAAAACAATAATCGCAATGGCGACACACATTAGCCCCGCCAATAGCCAGAACTGCTTAAGGCTTTTTGCGTAATTAGCCTTCATGCCTTCCCAATCGCTCTGGCTTTGCTTTGCAAATTGTCCGCTATAAAAGGCCGCAGGCTTGGCGATGAGTTCTCTTGGGGCAAGGACAAGCCGGTTGGCCATCTCGTAATAGCCAACCAGAGACAGTCCTCCTGTAAAGGCGAGGGTTGTGCGGGCCAACGGCTCCAGAAACATAAAGAGAAAACTCGTGACCTGAAAACTCAAGCCCAGTGAAATCATGGCTCTGAGTTCCTTGCGGTATAGGCCAAAGGGCAGCAAGACTCCAAAGGAACCTGTTTGCTTGAGGCGGACCATCAAAAGGCCTAGCCAGCTTATGAAAAGCGTCGCCGCTGACATGGCAAAATGACCATAGGCGGCAGCAAGGAGCCCAAGCTGGGGCAGCAAAACGAAAGTCGTCAGGCAGTAGATAATCGCGCCCAAAAATACGGCAATCTGGCCAACCCAGAAAAATCCAAGCCCCGTCAGCGTAAAGGTCACGACCTTGTGGAGCATAGCGGCGCAGAAAGAGAATAAAATGACGATCAGGACACTGTCGATCAAGGCCGGATCCGCAAGCTCAGCCGCGTTCATCACAACCGTACGGGCTAGAACAAAAACGACGCCAGCGAAAATGACAGAGCCCGCCAGAGTGATAGTGGCGGCGACGCGAAAATGCCGCTCTAGGGCATTGGGCTGCCCTTTTACAGGCTGGGAGAAATGCACCATGGTCTGGCCTATGCCAAAGCCGGAAAGATTAATGACCGAGGCATAGCTAAAGATCAGGCCCCACAAACCTAGGCCTTCCGCGCCTAGCTGACGCTTAACCAGCCAATAGACAAAGGCCACAGCCGCGAGCTGCATAAGCCCCGCTGCTACGCCGCTTGCCAATTGCGCCGACTTTCCTGAAATCCTTATTGCGTGCATTTCATGATCCGAATTTTATGCGTTTGGGATAAATAAAGGGGCTGAACTCATAACGGCTCCTGCCCGCGCCGCAGCTCATGCCAGAGCCGCTCTCTCCTAAAATCGCATTCCCACGCCCTTTGTCTTGCAACATTCAGACCACAGATTTGCTCTTAGATTGAATTGAAGGGCAATACAACAGGCAAGGATAGCACAACAGGCAAGGATAGCGGCGATATCTCACCCGCTCTCATGGCAAGCTCATAGCAGGCGCAAACCCGTATCACGATAAATTGTGGGATTAATCCCACGTTTTTCAATTTTGCGCTGGCAATCAGCGAGTTTGGGCCTATATAGCCCTTCAGCAGGTAATTTTCCGCACTTTCGTGGGCGCTGCACCAAAAAGAGGCCCTCATATGAGCGATGACATCAAGGACTTGATTGCGGCAGCGAAAAGCTATGCTGACGCTTCGGGCGCGAGCCTGTCGACGGTTTCGCGCAAAATCCTCAATGACGGCGGGGGTATCAAGCGCCTTGAAGAGGGCGGGAGCTGCACGCTTAAAACCCTTGAGAAAGCCAGTGCCAAGCTCGGCGCGCTGAAAGCCGCGCTGGACGGCCCGCGCCTGACCCATTTGGGCCGCCTTGAGGCGGAAGCGATACACATCATGCGCGAAGTGGCGGCGAGCTGCGAACATCCGGTTATGCTTTATTCCGTAGGCAAGGATAGCTCGGTGATGTTGCACTTGGCCGAAAAAGCCTTTTACCCCTCGCGCCCGCCCTTCCCGCTTATGCATGTGGATACGCAGTGGAAATTTAAAGAGATGATCGCTTTTCGCGACCGCCGCGCCAAAGAGGTCGGCATGGAACTGATTGTTCACATCAATCCTGAGGGCGCAGCCGCCAATGTTGGTCCCTTCACCCATGGCTCTGCCGTGCATACAGACATTATGAAAACGCAAGGGCTAAAACAGGCGCTTGATAAATATAAATTTGACGCCGCCTTTGGCGGGGCGCGCCGTGATGAAGAAAAATCCCGCGCCAAGGAACGCATTTTCTCCTTCCGTTCTAAGGCGCATCGCTGGGACGCGAAAAATCAGCGGCCCGAGCTATGGAACCTTTATAATACGCGCGTGCACAAAGGCGAATCTATGCGCGTCTTTCCGCTGTCCAATTGGACAGAGCTAGATATTTGGCAATATATTTACAAAGAGAATATTCAAATTCCTGACCTCTATCTTTCCAAAAAGCGTCCTGTCGTAGATCGCGACGGCGTGCTTATCCTTGTCGATGATGACCGCATGCCGATCGGCCCAGATGACGTCATTGAAGAAAAGTCTGTGAGGTTTCGCACGCTTGGCTGTTATCCGCTCACCGGTGCGGTTGAGAGCACGGCCGCGAGCCTGCCTGATGTCATTCAGGAAATGCTGCTAACCACCACATCAGAGCGCCAAGGACGGGTGATCGATAGCGACGCGGGCGCTTCCATGGAGCAGAAAAAAGAAGAGGGGTATTTTTAATGGCCCATCATGACGATCTGATCGCCTCGGATATTCTTGGCTATCTTCAGGCGCAGGAAAACAAGTCTTTCCTGCGGTTCATCACCTGCGGCTCCGTGGATGACGGAAAATCGACCCTGATCGGACGGCTGCTCTATGACAGTAAGTTGATTTATGAAGATCAACTCGCGAGTATTGAAAAAGACAGTAAGAAATCCGGCACACAAGGCGATAAAGTCGACCTCGCGTTATTAGTGGACGGGCTCGCGGCAGAGCGCGAACAAGGCATTACAATTGATGTCGCTTACCGGTTCTTCTCGACGGATAAACGAAAATTCATTGTCGCCGATACACCCGGCCATGTGCAATATACACGCAATATGGCCACGGGCGCCTCAACGGCCGATGTCGCGATCTTGCTCATTGATGCGCGCTACGGCGTTCAAGAACAAACCCGCCGCCATGCCTATATCGTCTCTCTGCTGGGCGTGAAACATGTCGTTGTCGCGATCAATAAAATGGATTTGAACGGCTTTGACCAGAGCGTTTACAATGACATTGAAGTCGAACTTCGCAGCTTTGCTAAAAACCTAAACTTTACCGATATTACCTGTATACCGATCTCGGCGCTGGATGGGGATAATGTCACAACCAAATCGGAGAAATCTGACTGGTATAAAGGGCCTGCTCTTTTGGAGTATCTGGAGGATGTCGATGTCGAGGGTCGCGCGCGAGACGCCGCCTTTCGCCTGCCTGTGCAATGGGTGAACCGGCCTAACCTTGATTTTAGGGGCTTCTCCGGCACGGTGGCCTCAGGCGAAATTCATCTAGGCGACGAAATTATCGTTATTCCGTCAGGTAAGCGCACCAAAGTCAAAGAGATTGTCACCTTTGACGGTAAGCTAAAAACTGCGACTGAGGATATGGCCGTCACCCTGACCTTAAAGGATGAGATTGACATCTCGCGCGGGGATATAATTTGCAAAACCGATAACCCCGCAGAGCAAGCCGATCAGTTTCAGGCGCATATCCTTTGGATGAGCGAAAAGGAGCTTTTCCCTGGACGGCAATATCTACTTAAAACAACCAATAAAACCGTCCCCGCCAGTATTTCTATCCTTAAGCACCGGGTGGATATCAATGATTTTTCCGAGGTCGCCACCAAGACATTGTCTTTGAATGAGATCGGCGTCGCAACGCTTGGGCTTTCCGCGCCCATTGCTTTTGACCCCTATAGCGACAACCGCAATACGGGCAGCTTTATCCTGATTGATCGTCAAAGCAATGAAACGGTTGGGGCGGGTATGCTGGACTTTGCCCTGCGCCGCGCCAAAAATGTGGTCTGGCAGGACATGGATGTTAGCAAAGCCGCGCGGGCTTCGCAGAAGAACCAAAAACCTGGCCTGCTCTGGTTTACCGGCCTTTCCGGCTCTGGTAAATCCACCATTGCCAATCTGGTTGAAAAACGCCTTTTAGATTTAGGCCGCCATACCTATACGCTTGACGGAGATAATGTTCGTCATGGCTTGAACCGCGACCTTAATTTTTCAAAGGCCGACCGCGTAGAAAATATTCGCCGCGTCGGCGAGGTCGCCAAGCTTATGGTTGATGCTGGCTTGATCGCGATCGCCTCTTTCATCTCGCCCTTTCGGGCAGAGCGTCAAATGGCGCGCGGCCTATTAGAGGATAGCGAATTTATCGAAATTTTTATCGACACCCCGCTGGAGGTAGCCGAAGCGCGCGACGTCAAAGGGCTTTACGCCAAAGCGCGGGCAGGCGAGATCAAGAATTTTACGGGCATTGATAGCGAATATCAGCCGCCGGAAAATCCGGAAATCACAGTCAATACGGTCGATATGTCGGCAGAGGAAGCGGCTGAAATGATCGTAAAATATTTGCGGGAAAATGGCTGGCTGGAGACCCTAAGCTAGGGGGTCAGCCGCGCGGCGCGAGACTCGCTAAAAGTCCAAAATCGCAGGTCTCTCCCAGCCTCGGCGCAGACAGGCAGCGAGCACTGTATTGCGCAAAAGACAGGCAATGGTCATTGGGCCAACCCCGCCCGGAACAGGCGTGATTGAGCCTGCCACGGCGCGGGCAGCGCGATAATCGACATCCCCAACAAGGCGGGTTTTACCCTCGTATTTTTTTGACGGTACGCGGTTAATCCCTACATCAATAACGCAGGTCCCAGGCTTAATCCACTCGGCCTGCACCATTTGCGGGCGGCCCACAGCGGGCACAAGAATATCAGCCCCGCGGCAGACTTCTGCGATGTCTTGCGTGCGCGAATGGGCGATTGTGACAGTGCAGTTTTGCTCGAGAAATAAAAGCGCGGCAGGCTTACCGACTAAAATGGAGCGGCCCAAAATCACGCAGTGCTTTCCCGCAAGGTCCCCGAGTTGGTCTTTGGCAAGCATCACGCAGCCCGTTGGCGTACAGGGCCGCAGTCCTGGCTTACCCAGCATAAGCCGCCCGGCAGATACCTCTGTTAGCCCGTCAACATCCTTATCGGGATGAATTTGCGCAATCACGCGGTCCGCATTCAGCCCCTTTGGCAGCGGCAATTGCACTAAGATGCCGTCTACCTCTGCGTCATTACTAAGCGCACGCACCAGATCAATCAGAGTGTCTTCATCCGTATCGGCGGGGAGCTTATGCTCCAGCGACCTCATGCCTGTTTCCACGGTAAATTTGGCCTTATTGGCAACATAGACCTGACTGGCCGGATCTTCGCCTACAAGCACAACCGCAAGCGTAGGGCGGCTTGGTAAAGCCTTCACGGCGTCAGCCACGCGGCCCCTGAGCTTTTCGGCATAGGCCTTTCCATCAATCCTGATCGCGCTCATGATAAATCCTTACCTTAAGATAGACGCATTCTGAGCGCGTGATAGCGAGCATTCTTCGGCGCCGCAAGCGGAACCGCCCAGAGTACGGCGGCGCAATCGCTACGTGCCTTCGCGCGGACTTTACGCTGCACGGGCCGCATGGAGAAAAGATTACAAACGCAGGACTTTGATGAACCCTATGTGAATGCGTCTTTCAGCCGCCCCTCAATTATGATATGCTAAAGGGCAACCATGACCCGTATTATAGCCCACTTCCTTTTGACCAGCGCGAGCGCGCTCGCCTTTTCATCCGCTGCATTCGCAAACTCGGCCTCCGTGCAGTCACGGCATATGGCCTTGCTGCCTGATATTCCCGCAGAGCAAATCGCGCGCGATGCCGAGCAAAGCTATGACAGCCAGACCGGTATCTTAACAGTTACGGCGCAAACCTTTGACCCCTTTGAACAAGACAGCACTTTGGCCGGTACCGCAGCCTTGCGGCTTGGTCCCGGCGCAGTGCCGCTAAACGGGAACGGCACACCCACATCCGGCGGGGCTTTTCTTGATCTTACGATGATCTACACGCGGCCCTCAAATGATACCTACGATATTCGCGGGTTTGATCGCGCCGTCTATATTTCCGGCGAGCCGATTAGCCGCATACGCCAAGATATTCGCACGCTAGATTGCGCGTCCAATACAACCGAAGTTATCTATGAAGATAATTATTACGATTATCATGCCCCTTACGGCCTTCTGGCGGGGCTTTATCTCGCGCTGCCGCGTTACCGCGGACACAGAGGCTATTGGAGCGGGCAGTCCTATCGCCGCCCGCATCGAGGTTGGAGCCAGTGGCGCAAGCGTGCGCGGGATTATGGATATCGCGGACAGGGATATGACCGCCTTGAATATGACCGCTCAGCAGATGGGCGCTCAAGAGATGAACGCAGATATCAGCGCCGCCAAAGCGATAGGCGCCGCGGCCCTGAAGTGGGCAGCGGTGAAGGAAACGGACCAGGCGGCAGGCGCGCGCAAAATCGCCGCCGAACGCTGCATAGCGGCGACAATATCACGCTGGGCGGCTCCCGAGCACATAGAGAATATATCGACCGGCGCGGCGTGGACGTTGGCCGCGCCAATGACGGGGCGCGCAGCGCGCCTGCCCGCGTACAATCAAACACAGCGCGCAACGCCAGAAATGCGGCGCGAGACGGCACGGCCAGCAATAGAGAAGATAGAGTCAGAGGCCCCAGAAACAGAGGCGCCGGAAACAGAGACCCGAGAAGCAGAGGCGCCAGAGACGGCCGAAACACGCGGCGTGCAGGCACGGCTGCAGGCGTTTCAACGCCGGCCCCGATCGCGCGACAGCCCGCGCCCCGCCCGATTGCCAGAACCGCGCCGCCCGCCGCCGCGCGGCCAGCGCCTGTTTCAAGGCCTGCCCCCCCGCGTGCAAATCCACCCCGCGAGGCGCGCAGAGAGACGCCTCGGACGTCGCGGCGTGACAATCCGCGCAGCAAACGCTCTGACCGCGCCATAGACCGCGGCTTTAAGCGCAGTTCTCGCAAAAGCCGCAAGCACCTTAATTTCTTCCCTGCGCTGGGCGGCTATCAGCATCGCCAAAACAGCTATGCCGCCGTACAGACAGATTACCGCTGCGTGCGCGAAGAAAGTGTGACCCTGCATATCCCGCAAGAGCGGCTGGACGCAGCCCGCTTTGACGGCATGACATTGGTGTTAGTGGATAATGCCGACCGCGACGTCGCCGTCTATATTCCGCCCAATTACATTGAAGGGTTCCGCCAAGCAGCGCGGCGAAATGGCTCTGGCGGCAACTATTACGCGCCTAATAATAGTTATGGAAACAGCCATGCGCCGCAATATCAGCCGCAAACAGCGCCGCTAACCTCTACTCCGCCAGCGGCCTATCCGCAAAATTAGATCTGCCCTAAAATGGAACACCCGAGTCCCATTTTGGGCATTTTCCAAAATTGGGTCTGCCGATTTTGCGAAAATTAGGGCCAAACCCCTCTAAATCGCCTGAAAAGCGAGGTTTTGGGCTGGCATGCAGCTTGCAAGACAAAAAGGGAATTGTAACTCGTCAGTTACCTTTTCCCGGGCAGGCCAATTGGAGGCCCACTGTTAGTCAAAACCCTACTTTTCCCCGTCCGTTGAGGCGGGGATTTTTTTGCCTTATTGCGGCCTGCATTATGCGCTATCAGACATGGCAAGCATGAAGTGGACGATGACCAATACACCCCATAAATTCTATAACCGGTCACAGCGGCTAAGACTTTGGTAATTCCGTTGGTACAAAAGATCATATGACCCACCGAGCACTCATTTTTGATTCCGGCGTTGGCGGCCTTTCTGTGGCGGCCGAAATTCGCAAGGCCTTGCCCGATCTTAAGCTGGATTACGTTGCCGATGATGAGTTTCGTCCCTATGGCAATAAAACTGCAGAGCAGTTACAAGCGCGGTTGCCCGCCCTTCTCAAAACGCTATCGCTGATGCTGCGACCCGACATTATTGTGATTGCCTGCAACACGGCGTCGACGTCGGCTTTGGCCCACATTCGTCGCTCCGTTGATGTGCCGGTTGTTGGCGTTGTGCCCGCCGTCAAGCCTGCGGCCCTTGCCACACGCACGGGAACCTTGGCTGTGCTGGGTACGCCCGGAACCATTGCCCAGCCTTATGTTGATGAATTAATCTCGGACTTTGCCGGCGGCAAGCATGTAATCTTGCAAGGCTCGCTTACCCTCGTTGACATTGCCGAGGCAAAGCTTTCTGGAAAGGCGGTCGACCACGCGAGGCTCAAAGCTGAGCTTGCGCCGCTTTTTTTGGGGCGGCGCGGAGCCGATATTGACGCCGTCGTGCTTGCCTGCACTCATTTCCCGCTGCTGCGCGAGGAACTGCGCGCCGCCGCGCCCCAGACTGTGCAGTGGATTGATAGCGGTCCGGCGATTGCACGCCGCGTCAGTGCAATACTCAAAAATCTGGGCGAGGCCAAAGCGCGCGCCGCCTATCCGCAAACGGCCTTTTTAATCGGCCCGGACACCTCTGCCGCTCGCAAGGCAGCTTTTGGGCAATTCGGATTTACGAAGGTCGCCGCGCTAAACCCGTAAGGCCTGCCATTGGGCGTAGCAGCGGGCTAAATCAAAAGCCGCTAATGAAAGAAGTGGCTATAGCCAAACCATGCCGCCGCAACCACCCCGAAGAGGGCAATGGTCATCAGCGCGAAATGCTCTTTGAGCAAGCGCTCGGCCTGTGCGCCAAAGGCCCGCACAATACCTGCCACAAGAAAGAAGCGCAGGGACCGCGCCAGTACGCTGGCGGCAACAAAAACGCCGAAATTGATCTTAAGCGCCCCGCTCATGATCGTGATCACCTTATAAGGAAAGGGCGTCAACCCCGCGCCGAACACGCCTATACCGCCATATTGCAAAATTGTCTGACGGAAGCTCTCCATTTTTTCGACCTTACCCAGCTTTTCTAATACCGGCTGCGCGAGGGTATCGAAAAAGAACAGACCTAGAAAATAGCCAAAAATTCCGCCAAGCACGGAAAAGATCGTGGCTATGAGCGCATATCGCCACCAGGCTTCATGTTTAGCCTGCACCATCGGAATGAGCATAAGGTCAGGCGGGATCGGAAAGACCGAACTTTCGATAAAGCAGATAAAGGCAAACCAGCGCTCGGCAAAGCGGTGGCGCGCCAAAGCCTTAACGCCTTCATACCAATCATCTAAAAATGCAAATGCTCCGGTCATAAGGCTTTTTAATCCCAATAGATAAAGGCGGGATTAAGGCCCGTGCAAAAAGGCGCCGCCTTTGCGGCGAGTTCACCATCCTCTCACAAATAATTGAGAGACGCGGGGCCGTATCATTTTGACTCTTGGCGGGGCAGCTTTTAACAAAAGCGCAAATTTAAGGTATGCTCAATGTCCCCGAAAACGCTGTCTCGCTTTATTATTTCGCTTTGCGCGCTTGTTCTGTGCGCCTGCGCAGCGCCCGAGCGCGTATCAATCTCGGGGTCTACGACAGTTCTGCCAGCAGTCTCTCGCGCCGCAGAGCAATTTACGATGGATACAGGCCAGCTCATTACCGTGAATGCGGGCGGATCTGGCAGCGGGTTCAACCAGCTAGCGGAGGGCCAAACCGATATTGGCATGATGTCGCGCGATATTACGGCCGGCGAGCTCGCCGATTTCTCCGCGCATAGCTTCACCCCAATTACCATTGGCCGCGACGCGGTTGTGCCCGTTGTATCCTCCGAAATTTATGATGCGGGCGTTCGCGAACTTAGCCTTGAAGACATTGCCAAAATTTACCGCGGGGAGATCTCCAATTGGGCCGAGTTGGGCGGTCCGGATGTCGAGATTTTCGTCATTGATAAAGAAGCCAGTTCCGGAACGCGGCAAACCTTCATGGAGATCGTTTTGGGCGATCCCAAAGCTGAAGCGCCCGCCGCTAATCTCGTGATTGGCTCTAATAATGAGGAGCAAACCGCCCTCACCCAAAGTAATGCAGCCATCGGTATGCTCTCTATTGCGTGGCTGAATGAAGATGTGAAAGGTCTGTCGATCAAGACATCGTCCGGCCTGATCACGCCCACACTCGAGAATATTTCAAACGGGCGTTTTCCCATCGTCCGCGACCTCAATATCATTGTCCGCGAGGATATTTCGCCAAGGGCGCAGGCCTTTGTGGATTATCTTTTAAGCCCTGCTGGACAAGTCTTTGTCGAGCGTTCAGGCTACATAAAGGCCGCGCCCTAGGCCGCGGTAAATAGCACCCAAAGTGACAATAACTCGCCGTAAACCGACACCTCATAAAAGCGCTCCCACCCGCTCAAAGCCGCGCCGACGGTTTGAGGGTAGCTGGTTTTTTGCCGCCGCCAGCGCGGTTTTTTCCGCGAGCCTTACAGGCCTTATTTTGATTACGCTGGTCGTCCAAAGCCTACCCGTGCTTGGCAGCGCGGCAGATACGATTTTTACAACGCGCTGGAATCCCGCCGAAGGTGTATTTGGCATAATACCCATGCTCTTTGGATCGCTGATTGTCATGACGATTGCCATGCTCATCGCCCTGCCCCTTGGCCTGCTGGCGGCGATCTATATTGCAGAGACCCGATCATTACGGCTGAAACGCGCGGCGAAGTCCCTGCTAGAAATTCTGGCTGGTATTCCCTCCATTGTTTACGGCCTCATCGGGGTCTCCTCTGTTAGTCTCTGGGTGGCAGATGCCTTTGATCTTCAATCTGGCAGAATCATTTTGACCGCAGGCCTTATTTTATCTGTGATGATCTTGCCGACATTTTTAAGCCTCACCGAGGACGCCATCAGCGGCGTGCCGCGGCGCTACCGCGAAAACGGCGCGGCTCTGGGGCTTTATCGACATGAGGTGATTAGCTCGGTTATTTTGCCTATTGCTGCGCCTGGCATTACCAGCGCCGCCCTTTTGGCATTGGGGCGGGCGCTGGGGGAAACCATGGCGGTGATGTTGGTCATTGGCTCGCTAGACCGATTACCAGACCCGCTGTTTAATGTGCTAACCTCTGGGCAGACAATCACGTCAAAACTCGGGCGTGAAGTTGCCGAGAGCGCCTTTGGCTCCGCCCATTTCAGCGCGCTTGTCCTCATGAGCCTTATACTCGTGACCCTGACGCTCGCGCTCACCCTGGGCGCACGGCTATTGCAAAGACGAACGCTCTCATGAGGAAACCTTACACATCACGGCGAGCGCTCAGCGAAACCATTTTTGCGACGGCTATCAGGGCCGCGCTTTTTCTCTGCGCAGCGATCTTGCTCTTTTTGATCGGGACGATTTTATGGAAAGGCGGGCAGGCCGTGAACCTGTCATTTCTTTTCTCGCCCGCCTCGGATTTTGGCAAAAGCGGCGGGATTTTATACCAGCTGCTAGGCAGTCTCCTTATCGCACTGACAGCGGCGTTACTGGTTCTGCCTGCCGCTGTAGGGACCGCCATTTTCCGCCACAGCTATCAGCGAGCGGGCAAGGCCCAAGAAGCGCTGGATGTTTCGCTTTATGCGCTGAACGCCATACCGTCAGTGACATATGGCATTTTTGGATTGATCTTTTTTGTGAATATTTTGGGCACAGGCATTTCATGGCTCGTGGGGAGTATTATACTCGCGATTATGATGCTGCCAACGGTGACATTGGCATGCGTGCAATCCCTTCAAGCCATTCCGCCCAACTATTTTGAAAATGCTTTTGCTTTGGGTATGACCAGGGGCGAAGTGGTACGGCGCGTGGCCCTGCCGCAGAGCGCTCACGGTATCGTGACAGGCCTTTTAATTGCGTTAGCGCGCGCCATTGGCGAAACAGCCCCTATCATGTTTATTGCTACCGCATTTTCCGGCGTGACTTTGCCGCAAAGCCCCTTTGAGCCCGTCTCGACCCTGCCCACGCATATATTGGCTCTCGCGCAGCAATCCACTGACCCTAGGGCGCTTGAAAATGCATGGGGCGCGAGCCTTACCCTTGTTATGCTAGCGGCCCTTTTTAGCTTGCTTGCTTATGGTGCGCGTTTATATCTGAATAAGATGAGATATAAATAATGCCAAACGCCCCGACACATCCGCCAAGTTTGAAACTCGTTCAAAGCGATAACCCGCAGCTAAAAGACGCGCCGGTGATATCTCTGAAGGATTTCAGCGCCTATTACGGCGAGAACTGTATTCTCTCAGATATTCACCTGAGTATTCCATCAAAGGGCGTGACATGCTTGATTGGGCCATCGGGCGCGGGGAAATCGACCTTGCTGCGTACGCTCAACCGGATTCATGAAAACGCGGGCGAGTCCCATTTCACCGGCGAGATCAACATACTCGGCCGCGATCTTGTGTCAGGGTTTCCCGACGTCACAGAGCTTCGCCGGCGGGTCGGCATGGTATTTCAAACGCCTTGCGTCTTCCCAATGTCTATTGCAGATAATGTGACCTTTGGCCTGCGCGGTACAAAGCTCAGCAAAGGCGAGCGGCGCGATATTGTCGCCAAAAGCCTAAAATCCGCCGCGCTTTGGGATGAGGTTTCTCGGCGGCTAGATCAATCGGCTATGTCGCTCTCCCTTGGGCAGCAGCAGCGCCTTTGCATTGCCCGCGCCCTCGCCATGTCGCCGGAGATTTTACTTCTGGATGAACCAACCGCCTCTGTGGACCCGATTTCGGCGCGCGCCATAGAGGACTTGCTCACCAGCCTGTCAAAAGAGATAACCATCATTATGGTGACCCATAATATCGGACAAACCAAGCGGATTGCAGATCACGTCGCCTTTATATGTGATGGTCATATCGTCGAGTCTGGCGAGAAACACCGCATGTTTTCAAAACATAGCTCGGATAAAACCCGGACCTATTTGACGGAAGAATTTTGCGACTGCTAGGAATTCGGGCCTTAAATGCCTTAAAAATTACGTTCAAACGGCTCTGTATCGACAATAAAGTCTTCGGCGGCGGAGTCGATCTTAAAGGTCACCAAATCTGCACGCTCGGTTTTGGCAGCAAGACCTGTTTTACCAATGATGCGGCCAAAAATAGACTTTACATAATTCTCGCTTGGGCTTGCATTCCAATAACTCGGATTCAAACCAAATTTATGGCGCAAAGTCGCATTGGCGAGCATGGCTGCATTGCGCCGCCCGCTCGCCACGGTTGAGTATTCCGTTGTGACGGACACGCAAAAGGTCTGGTTATCCACGCGGTGGGGCATATTCATCGGCCATGTAATGGCTTGATCGGACTCAAGATCGAAAATACTGGCGTGATCATCAAAGGTCGTATCATACGGCAAATCGTCTTCGAGCAAATCCATCAAGGCGCGCTCATATCCGTCATCAGAGATAAATTCCGGCGTGAGCGGATATAGATAGATACGTTTGCGGCCGCGAACATGCCACAAAATCGTTTCCGTTTTATCAAAGTGATAAGGCACTTTGGCGATAGGTGAGGAAATCAAAATACCGCCATTTGGATTAAAGGTTTTGCTCCCTGTTTGAATGGCCAAATCACCATACATGCAGTCCATGACCTTTTTATACTCCGGATGCTGGTTCATCGCGCGCCGCAAGTTGATCCACACCCGACCAGATTTTGCGGCATTTAGTAAAACCTCACCGCCGCACTCCCGGAAGTCTCCCGTGCGGAGCCTATTGGGATAAAGCGCATGATTGGGATCACCCATGGTGCAAACATCCAGCATGTGAGACGGGTGCTTGTCCAAAAGCTTGATCAAGGCCTCATCTGTAAAGAGACCTGTTTCGTTCAAGTTATGTTTGAACGTCATGATTTCCTTTTGGAACTTCTGCGTGTTTTCATCTGTCCAATTCGTTATTATAGACATAAATGGCTCCGGGTTTCACACTCTATTTGATACAAAAAAAATCTTTAAATTTGGTATAATTGCGGCATCTGCCGCAGCAGCCTATCTTTTACTTTTGAAAATATAGTATACAGACCCTAAAAATAGCATGAGTCCGAAGATTGCGCCTATGCTGGCCGCAAACTCACCCCCCACACCGAAATTTGCGGCGTAGCCTGATAAAATCGCGCCTAGGCTGGCACCGCCCAAGATCATGCCCAAAATAAACATAAAACTGAGGGGCCCGCTTGAGGCCAAGGTTTGCGGCGCAGGGTCCATATACTCGTCCAATTGGCTGTCGCTGCCCATTTCAATAAAGCGGGAGGCGCTATCGCCTTGCGCTAGCTCTGCCTCGGGACTGCCGACAACTGTATCAGGCGCCGTATCTGGCACGGGGGCTTGTTCTAACCCTTGCGCTTGAATTTGGGTGTCCAGCGTTTCCGGGTCCCTCAGCTCAGGGTTTCTAGGAGGGAAACGCAGCACTTTTGACGCGGTTGTCTCTCCCGTTTCACCCGCTGGCCGCGCGCCGTCACCCTCGAGGCCGCCCGCCATCAGCGCGTCAAGGCGCCCGCTCACCTCTGCGGCGGCGGCCGCAATGGCAGAAGGGGATTTTGTTTCCATACGCATTGTGTCTTCCTCAAGATCAACTGCGTCAGTATAAAGTTCTGGACGGCTATCTGACGGGACAATATCGCGGTTTGGATCAAAGGCTGCGTAGTCAATATCTGCGGCCTGAGCCCCATCAATGCTCGGCGGGTCGATATCCAAGGCAAAATCTTTGGTGTTTTCCACCAAAGGGTCATCAGCATAATCGCTTAGCCCGACCTCTCCCGGTTCGCCTTCGTCATACACCTCGCTTAGCATCAGCACGCTGCGCGCGTGATCCTCGCGGCGGCGCATCAAAGTAACCCCAGCGGGCGCCTCGGCGTCGGGATTGCGGCGGTCCTGCGCTTCATAAGGCACGGTTTGGGCAAAGCCATCTTCTTCATAAATACGCTCGCCCGCATGGGTTTGCAGCGCCGCGACCTGCGCATCAGCCACAGCTTGAAGCTCCAAGCGGGGCGCGCGCAGAGGTAAGCCCTCGGGACGCAAAAAAAGTATTTTTTCGGCGGTACGACGGCGCACAAGCGCATCCACCACATAGCTCTCGCCATTAATTTTGGCGCGCCGCCAGACATCAAATCCATTTGCCGCATCCAGAACACGGCCATTATTTAGCGCGCGCAAAACATCGGATTCTTCAAATCTTTTCGGTCCAATATTGAATGCAAGAGAGACCAGCGCGTCAAACTGCCCCTGAGAGATCGGCGCAAAAACCTTATCATTGACCATTTCGATGTAAGGCGCGAGATCGGACCGCAGCACGTCTTCGGCTTTTGCCTTGCTCATATGGACGGCCTTGCCGTTGAAGACGCGGTGGCCGTAGCCGACCACGCGCTGGCCAGAGGCCAATTCAACATCAACAGGCCGGAAGCCTTCATAAGACTTAATCAGCCGCAAACCGACATCGGAGAGTGTGTAATTGCCGCGCATAAACGTTCCAAATCAGGACAAAGTAAGAGTCGTGAGCTCGGCGTTGCAATTTACGGACCCAAATCGGGGAGAACTCTCCTGTTGAGCGAAAAATCAGGACGAGGATATGGGCCCAATATTCTGGGCGTAGAGGCGGCAGGCGGCCTTTTTATAGCAAAATAAGCGCCGCAAAGCCTAAAAAGGCGAAAAAGCCGATCACATCGGTGACTGTCGTCACAAAGACGGAAGACGCAACCGCCGGGTCAGCGCCGTAGCGCTTGAGACCAAGCGGCACGAGGATGCCCGCAAGTCCAGCGAAAAGATGATTAATAATCATGGCAACAAAGGCTACGCCCGCAAGCTTTTCATCTGCGAACCAGACATAGGTGATCAGGGCCAGAGCGGCAGCAAAAATCACGCCGATTATCAACGCTGCAACGGCCTCTCGGCGCACCGCACGCCACGCCGTTTTGCGGGTTAAGTCCCGTTCCGACAGCGCGCGGACCGCGACGGTCAGCGCCTGCGTGCCTGCATTTCCGCCCATAGAGGCCACGATAGGCATGAGCACAGCCAGCGCCACAATCTGATTAATCGCATAGTCAAATTGCGCAATCACAAAGGAAGCCAATATCGCCGTTAGCAAATTTACGAACAGCCACGGGCCGCGCGCTTTGACAATCGAAAACGCCGTATCCGTAAGGCCCGCATCGGAAACGCCGGCAAGGGCGAGAAAATCTTCCGTATTCTCCGTTTGCACAATCGTAAGAATGTCATCGACTGTCATCATCCCGCAAAGCCGGCCACTGTCATCAATAACAGGTGCCGAGATCAGATTATATTTCTGAAATAAATAGGCCGCATCCTCTTGGTCCATATCCTGCGCAATCAACGTCAGCTTTGGTTCCATAAGGCTGGAGAGAGATTGCTCCCGGGGGGCGCGCATAAGCTTTGACAAGCTAATAAACCCAACTGGCTTAAAGGCTGCGTTGACAACATAGATGTTGAAAAATAAATCGGGCAAAGCCTGTCCCGTCTCGCGCATATGATCAATCGTATCTCCAACGCTCCAGAACGCAGGCGCGGCGACAAATTCGCGCTGCATGAGGCGGCCAATAGTCTCGTCTCCAAAGGCCAGAGATGCTTCCAACATCGCCCGGTCCGCCTTGCCAAGTTCATCAAAGACGGCCTCGCGCTGAACTGCGTCCATTTCCTCAATGATCTGCGTGGCTTCGTCATTATCAAGCGCGCTGACCGCCTGCGCGATCTGGCGGGTTTCCATGAGCGGCAAGATATCTTCCACCACCTCATCTTCCAGCTCCGCCAACACTTCTGGCGTAATGAGCTGCGGCGCGCTGGAGACCACTGCCGCGCGCTCCTCATCGGAAAGCTGCTCCATCTGGTCGGAGAAATCAGCAGGATGCATTTCAGAAAGAGCTTGTACGTCGGCGGCCGCTTCGCGCGCCATCGCGTCATCTTCTAGCACTTTAAGATAATGCTCCATGAGTTCGGAGTTTTGAATTTCGATCTCGGCCAAAGCGGCGGCCTCTGACAGATTTGCCATCTCGATTTCAAGGCCTGAGGGCGAGGATAAGCTCGGCGGCTTTGGCGCAGGGGGCCGTGATGTTTTCTCATTCATAACGCCCTCCTCTTCGCCGCGCGATTTGAAGCCATAGCCCCAGCCTTCCCTTAAAGGGTAAGCTGGTGCGGGCGCAATACTCTGTTTTGAGTTTGACTCGATTTCCAGGGAAATGCATCATGAAAATGCCCATCATGCTGGAGTCGCCATGCCCGTTTTCACGTCAAAAATTTCAACTCATACGGACAAATTTGCAAAAAACCGCAAAGACATGTTGGCAATGGTTGAGCAGCTTCGCAGTCTTGAGGCACGGGCCGAGGCCGAGTCCAATAAACGCCTTCCCGTGTTCAAAAAGCGCGGGCAGCTCTCCCCGCGTCAGCGCGTCAGGCGATTGCTTGACCCCGGCTTGCCCTTTCTTTCGCTCTTTACGATGGCCAATTATCTGGTGGAGGATAAAAACCCCGAAACCTCGGTGCCGGGCGGCAGCAATATATTGGGCATTGGCTTTGTCTCTGGCGTGCGCTGCATGATATGGGCGGATGATAGCGGAATCCGAGCCGGCGCGGCCACCACAGGCGGCTGGCAGTCCCTAGAAGTCGTACAGGAAATCGCAATTAAACAAAAACTACCGCTCATTCATTTGGTCGAATCTGCGGGCGCGAACCTTGTGGATTACGAAGTCGAGCTTTGGGCTAATGGCGGCAAGCTTTTTCGCAATTTAGCCCGCATGAGCGCGGCTGGCATCCCCACGCTTGTGGTTTTACACGGCGCGTCAACGGCGGGCGGGGCCTATATGCCCGGCATGTCCGATTACGTCATTGGCGTGAAAGAGAACGGCATGGCGGCGCTCGCGGGGGCGGCCCTCGTGAAGGCCGCAACCGGAGAGGTCGCCAATGACAGAGAGCTTGGCGGCACGGAGATGCATGCTGCCGTCTCGGGCCTCGTGGAATATCTGGCCGATGATGATGCTCATGCCCTGTCTATGGCGCGCGATGTGATCGGGCGGCTAGCGTGGAACCGGCGCGCGCAGCCAACGCCGTCAAAGCCTTATGCTTTGCCCAAATATAGCACAGATGAGCTGGCGGGGGTTGTCCCGTGCGACTATACCGTGCCCTATGATGTGCGCGAAGTGATCGCCCGCCTCGTTGACGGATCTGATTTTGAAGATTTTAAACCCCGCTTTGGTATCTCGACTGTCTGCGTACAGGCCCAAGTTATGGGCCGCCCCGTTGCCATCATTGGCAATAATGGCCCGATTGATCCGGCGGGCGCAAATAAGGCCGCGCAGTTCCTCCAGCTCTGCGAGAGCGCAGATATTCCGCTCGTCTTTTTGCACAACACCACAGGCTATATGGTCGGCACGCAATATGAACAGGCTGGCATGATCAAACATGGCTCCAAAATGATCCAAGCGATCTCGACCATCACCGTGCCTAAAATTTCCTTTTATATTGGCGCAAGCTTCGGGGCCGGAAATTACGGCATGGCAGGTTATGCTTATGAACCGGATTTCCTTTTTAGCTGGGTCAATGCCCGCACAGGCGTCATGGCCGGGGCCAGCGCCGCCAAGACCATGCGTATGGTGGCCGAAGTGCGCGCCGCCCGCAAAGGCGAAACCGTGGATGAAAAAGCCGCGCAAAAGCAAGAAGATTTTATCACCGAATTATTCACAAAACAGGAAAGCGCCTTTTATACCTCTGGCCGATGTCTTGATCACGGCGTGATCGACCCGCGCGATACGCGCAAGGTTCTAGGTTTTGCGCTTGGCACCATTGCCGAAGCCCGCGCCCGTGAGCTGCGTCCCAATAGCTTTGGCGTCGCGAGGCAGTAATGGGGTTTCCTAAAACACAATTCATCAAGATCGAGGCAAATGCGGATAAAGACTGGCTGACGCTATGGTTTAACCAGCCCGAGCGGCGAAATCCGCTGACGGCGGGGGCAACAGCGGAGCTTATGACGATATTTGAGCGTCTGCAAAAAGATCGCAGCGTGCGCGGAGTTACCTTACGCGGTCGGGGCGGAATATTTTGCGCAGGCGGCGATCTTTCGGCCTTTAAAGAGGACTTACAAGCGCAGGACAGCGCCGCCGAAATTATGACACTCTCGCGCAATATGGCGAAGATTCTGGATGGCTTTAACAGCCTGCCGCAAGTCACCCTTGCCTATGTGGAAGGCGCAGCGGTCGCCGGCGGCTTTGGGTTGATGTGCTGCGCGGATGTGGTGATCTGCGCCGCTGACACCAAATTTTCTATGAGCGAAACTATGATCGGTCTCTCTCCTGCTCAGATCGCGCCCTATGTGATCCAGCGCCTTGGTTATGCGCCGGCGCGCAGGCTGATGCTCACGGCTGAACGGTTTTCGGGCAAAGACGCGCAGCTCATGGGCCTTGCGGATTTCTCGGGCGAGGATACGGCCACGCTGGACGTCTATGAACAAAAAATCAGAGGCCTAGTGCTGCGCTGCGCGCCTGGGGCTGTAGCCGATACAAAGTCGCTCTTAGTGTCTTTGCCCCATCTGAGCCGAGGCGCCGCCATAGAAGCAGCCGCAGAAAACTTCACACATCGCCTGTTGTCGGCGGAAGCCAAAGACGGCATCTCAAGCTTTTTTGAAAAACGAAAACCGAGCTGGGCCAAGTAATGCAGGGAATGACGAACCAACAGGACCAATATCATGGCGAAAATTAGAACCTGCCTTATCGCCAATCGCGGCGAAATCGCCATTCGGATCATGGAAAGTTGCCGAGATATGGGAATAGCCACGGTCGCCGTTTTCTCGGACGTAGACGCCGATGCGCCGCATGTAAAACAAGCAGATATGTCCGTAAACATCGGCCCGCCCCCGCCCACAGAGAGCTATCTTCAAATCGCGCGCATTATTAAAGCTGCCAAAGACACCCGCGCAGATGCCATTCATCCTGGCTATGGGTTTTTATCTGAAAACGCGGCTTTTGCGCAGGCCTGTCATGATAATGATATCATCTTCATTGGCCCGCCTATCGGAGCGATTGAAGTTATGGGCGATAAGGCCAAATCCAAACGCGCCATGATTAAAGCTGGCGTGCCCTGTATTCCCGGCTATCAAGGGGAAGAGCAATCTGATGCGCGCTTAATCAAAGAGTCTAAAAATATTGGATTCCCCTTAATGGTAAAGGCGGCCGCGGGCGGGGGCGGGCGCGGCATGCGCTTTGTGCACAGCGTTAAAGCATTGCCGGGTGCCATCAAAGCGGCTCGCTCTGAGGCGGTTAATGCATTTGGCTCTGATGAGCTGATAATCGAACGCGCCGTAACCGACGCCCGCCATGTCGAAATACAGATTTTTGCAGATAGTCATGGCAATATCATTCACCTCGGAGAACGAGACTGTTCCGTGCAGCGGCGCAACCAAAAAGTCATAGAGGAAAGCCCCTGCCCTGTTATGACTGAGGCTCTGCGCGCGGCCATGGGGAAGGCCGCTGTGGAGGCCGCGCGCGCCGTGAAATATGTCGGCGCCGGAACGGTGGAGTTTTTACTTGGCGCCAAGCAAGAGTTTTTCTTTCTTGAAATGAATACCCGCCTGCAAGTCGAGCATCCCGTTACGGAAATGGTTTACGGCGTTGATCTGGTCGCCGAGCAAATCAAGGCCGCACAGGGCGATAGGCTCAATATGACCCAAGCGGATGTGCAGCGCAGCGGCCACGCCATAGAAGTACGTCTATACGCCGAAGACCCGGCCAATGAGTTTTTGCCCAGTACGGGCCCGATCACGCTGTGGCAGGCCCCTTTAGGCGTGCGCGTGGATAGCGGCATTGAGACCGGCGGAGAGGTGTCGCCGTTTTACGACAGCATGGTTGCCAAAATTGTCGCCCATGGCAGCACCCGCGCCGATGCGCTGACGCGCTTGCAAACTGCCCTATCGCAAACAGCGCTGATTGGCCCGCGCAATAATCGTGATTTTTTAATTGATGCCCTCTCTCAAGAGGCGTTCGCGCGCGGGGAAGCCACCACGGCCTTTATCGCGCAGACTTATGGGGAAACTGGCTATAGCGCGCCGCCCCTAAATGATCTGGACATCATCCGCGGCGCCGCCGTCGATTATCTTTTGGCGCAGGAAAAAGCGCAAGGCGCAGCGCTTTCGATTTCCGATGAGTTGATGGGATGGGGCAGTATGGGGGCGCTGAAATCTGTCTTTATCTATGAGGCAGGGGAGACGGCCTACGCCGCCGAATTTACCTCCAGCGCAGACGGGCTGCGCGTCGCGCTAAACTCAGAGATTTATCAGGTCAGCGCGGCGCGGCTATCAGCCAGTGAGGTTGAGATCAGTGTTAACCGTGAGAAAACCCGCTTTATATACGCCGTAAATGGCCGTCAGCTCAGCCTTGTCGGTCCTGCCAAAAGCTATCAACTTACCAATATAGCAGGCGGGCAGCCCAGCGGGGCAGAGGACGGCGGCGGCGGAACCGTACGCGCGCCCATGCACGGCTTATTGCTCAAGGTCCTCGTAAGCGCCGGGCAAAACGTCACCAAGGGCGATAAAATTGCCGTGCTGGAAGCCATGAAAATGCAGCACGAAATCCTCGCGCAGATCAGCGGTATCGTATCAGAGGTCAGCGGCAAAGCCGGCGCGCAAATTGCGGCGGATGATTTGATTATGGAAATCACGGAGGCGCAGGAAAGCTAACCGCCCCTTAAGGTTATAATCCGAGCGAGCGGTAATGCAGGGCGATATCGTCAATCGCACGGTAGAATGCCGCCGTGCGGTAATCTTCAAGCTCAGGCCGCTCGGCAAGAAGATTACGAATTTGGGTAAAGCCTTGACGCATCGTGTCATCAAGCCCCGCGCGAACGAGATCTAGCTCCTCTGCGCCGTCGACATAATCTTTGCGGAAACTTCGGCTGAATTTAAGGCCGCCTTGGCCCTCTAGCGCGCCCAGTAGAAGCGCGGCTTTATTTTCTTCGCGGCGTCGCTGCAAGCGGCCAAAGCGGATGTGATTGACGTTTTTGACCCATTCAAAATAGGATACGACCACCCCGCCGGCATTGGCCAGCATATCTGGAATAATGATAATTCCCTTATCGCGCAGTACCTTGTCTGCGATCGCGGTAACCGGTCCGTTCGCGGCTTCGACGATTAATTTGGTTTTGATGGAATGGGCATTGTCTTTGTTAATCACGCCTTCCATGGCAGCGGGTATCAAAATATCACAACGGTCCGCCAGCGCAGTCTCATCCGTGGTGACTTTGCCGCCTTTAAATTCCGCGAGAGGTTCACCCGAAAGCATATGTTGCTTTAAATCTTCGATGTTTACGCCTTTGGCGTTGCGCACCACGCCGTCTCTTTCGATCACGGTTATGACTTTGGCCCCGTCTTCTTCCGATAGGAATTTGGCGGCGTGATAACCCACATTGCCAAGGCCTTGCACAACGATTTTCTTCCCGTCCAAATCACCGCGCAGCTTCGCGCGTTTCTTGTCGTCAGCATGACGGAAAAACTCCTGACAGATATATTGTACGCCGCGGCCTGTGGCCTCTGTGCGTCCTTCAATGCCGCCAAGATGCACCGGCTTTCCGGTGACGCAAGCGGCGCTATCGATATCTGTGCGGTTAAGGCGGCGATATTCATCCACCATCCATGCCATCTCCCGCTCCCCTGTGCCCATATCGGGGGCAGGAACATTTTGCGACGGATGGATAAGGTCACGCTTGGCGAGCTCAAAAGTAAAGCGGCGGGTGATACGCTCCAGTTCTTCTGCGTCCCATTGTGAGGGATCAATACAAAGCCCGCCTTTGGACCCGCCAAAGGGGAGATCAACAAGGGCCGTTTTATAGGTCATCAGCGCAGCCAGCGCCTCGACCTCGTCTTGATTGACCGCCAATGAATAACGTATGCCGCCTTTGACAGGCTCTTTATGCTCTGAATGGATAGCGCGGTAGCCGGTAAATGTGTGGACCTCCCCGCGCAGCTTAACGCCGAAACGCACGGTATATGTCGCGTTACAAACCCGTATCTTTTCAAGCAGTTTGGGCGAGACGTCCATAAAACTGCCAGCGCGATTAAACATCACGTCAACAGATTGGGAGAAATTCAGCTCTTTCATTTTAACCTCATGCCGCCGAGGGGCGTTTCATCTAAAATCAGCACAGCGCGCCGACCCACCAATTCTAGCTTATCCACAAATGGCAAAGAAAGTGTTGCGGGGCACCGTTCACCCGATGTATTTTGCTTTGGGCGGTAGAAATAGTCCTAAATCGCTCTGGTTTTAAAATTAATTTGCCGTGAAATGAATGTGAGTGGGTCACGTCCGCGCCGCATTGGCGGCATTCGCGAAATTATCCTATCCAAACCTCGCCGATTATATTGGCAAGACTACTGACCCAAACGGCGCTCGATCGCGTCCCATGACAAACTGGCAGCGTCCACGCCGCTAAAGCGTTTTAATTCCTGCACGCCCGTCGGAGAGGTAATATTTATTTCTGTCATTTTGTCGCCAATGACATCAATGCCGACAAGGATCTGACCGCGCGCCTTTAACATCGGTCCAATCGCGGCGCAGATGCGCTTATCATCCTCGTTCAGCTCGGTTGGCACGGCCGTGCCGCCGACGTGCATATTGCTGCGGGTTTCGCCTTTTTGCGGCAAGCGGTTAATCGCGCCCACGGCCTGCCCGTCAATGATAATGACCCGTTTATCGCCCTTGGAGACATCTTTGAGAAAGGCCTGCGCGATTATAGGCTCGCGAGAGCTTTCCATAAACATCTCAAGCAAGCTGGAGTAATTACTGTCGACCTCTTTGACCAGAAAGACTCCCGCCCCGCCGTTCCCATAAAGCGGCTTGAGAATGATATCCTTATGGCGGCCGCGAAAGGCATCAATGGCGCGGCGGTCGCGTGAAATAAGTGTTTCCGGCATAAGATGAGGGTAATCAAGCGGCAGAATTTTTTCAGGGCAGGAGCGCACCCATTTAGGGTCATTGACCACAAGGGTCTGGCCTTCCAGCCGCTGAAGCAAATGCGCCGCCGTGATATAGGCCATATCAAAAGGCGGGTCTTGGCGCATCCAAACAACATCGACATCACGCGCAAGATCAATAACGCGGCGCGGTTTAAAACTGACGTGATTGCCCGCCTCGCGGCGTATAGTCATGGGGCGAGCATAAGCCTCTATGCGGCCTTCATTATAAGATAAATGTTCGGGGCCATATTCAAATAGCTCCATGCCGCGTGCCTGTGCCGCCTCGGCGAGAGCAAAGGTCGTATCTGCCGCAATATCAACGCCCTCCATCGGGTCCATTTGAAAGGCGACTCTGAGCGGCTGCGGGGAGTTTGGCATAAACTTTTTACCTATTAATGACTCATTAACTTGCTATTGCCGCAGATAAGGTTCAGGGGCAAGGCTGCACTGAAAATTCGCGTGTGAAGCGAAAAGATGCAAGCACTTAGCCCATAAGGAGTCCCCTATGCACCGCATTACAGCCATTTTCTTTATCGCCGCCAGCCTATCGGCCTGCGCGAGCGTCCCGTCCAAACCCACGAACCCGCTTGCGACTAAAGTCGAGGTCAAAGCGCCAGAGCCCATAGTCAGCCCCTCCGAGACACGTGCCAAAGACGCTATGGCTGAAAACGCCATGATGGAAAAAGAGGCCATGATGAAGACAGAGTCGATGACGGAAAAAAAATCCATAATGGAAAAAGACGTCGTGATGGAAAAAGACGCCGTGATGGAAAAAGACGCCGTGATGGAAAAAGTCGCCATGAATGAAGACGATCCCATGACGGAGACAAAGACCGTCGCCGCCAAGCCTAGCGCCGCGCCGACCTTGCTTTATGCCGCCCAGACAAAATGGGAAATGATGGCCTTCGTAGAAGCCGTGCAAAAGGCAGGCTTGCAAAGCGCGCTGGAGGGAGCATCCCCGCTCACCGTTTTTGCGCCGATGACCAGCGCCTTTGAGCAGGCCGGAAACAAAGCCATTAGCGCAGAGCAGCTAAAGGGCCATATCGTCGCCGGCGCGCTCTCGGCGGCTGATTTGACGGCCCGCGCAGCCAAGGGCGAGTCCACGCTCACCACGATTACAGGCGAAGACCTCAGCATTTATGTCTCGGGCGATAGCGTGAAAATCGCTGATCCTTCTGGACGCCTCTATACCGTGACCCAAGCCGACATAGCCGCCGAAAATGGTATGCTGCATATGATAAATGGCGTTTTTTCGGGGAAATAGCCGCGCCGATATAGCTCGCCGCCACACCGTTGGACATAGAAGCCGTGCCTTATGGGGCGCGGTTTTTCTTTGCGCGCGGGGCAATTCCCGCTAAGCTAGCGATTAGGGAGATGTCGATGCGTGATCTTATTTTAACGAACCTTGAAACTGTTCCGGGGCGGCAGATCACTGCCCACCTTGGACTCGTGCAGGGCAATACTGTGCGCGCCAAACATGTCGGGCGCGATATTATGGCAGGACTGAAAAATATCGTGGGCGGGGAACTGCGCGGCTATACGGAGCTGCTAAATGACGCGCGCGAAGAGGCCACCAGCCGTATGACCGCGCAGGCCGCGCAGCTCGGCGCGAATGCCGTGATCAATGTTCGTTACTCAACCTCATCTATTTCGGCAGGGGCGTCCGAGCTTTACTGTTACGGCACTGCGGTGACGGTCGCCTAATGTCATCTTTGATATTTTTTCTTATCCTTCTGGCGGTAGGCTTTTTCTTTGGCCGCGCGAATGAGGCTGCCCACCTAAAGCGGCTTGAAACCGCCGAGCACGCACTTTCCCATATTGCGGTGAATAATTTGAAACACATATATGAGCCGACAGAAGCGGGCGGCGTGCTTGTCTCTGGCAATGTTGTCGTCGCGGTTGATTATTTCAAAAAGATCATCGCAAATGTAAAAATGATCTTTGGCGGAAAACTTGGCATGTATGACAGCTTGATTTCGCGGGCACGGCGCGAAGCCGTTGTACGCATGCTACGCGAGGCGGATGCTTTAGGCGCAGACGCCGTCTATAATGTTAGAGTGGAGTTTAGCGCAATCGGCGCGCAGCCACAGGCCATTGGCGGCGCGGAATTGCTGGCGTATGGCACGGCGATAAAACGCCGCTCAGGCCCCATAAGCCCCGATCCTGCGGCAAGCTAATGGGTGTGTTTAACATAACGGCCACGGACGGCACGGCGCTTGCCGGGAAAATCTACAGCCCGCAAAGCCCGCGCGCCGTTATGACCCTTGTGCACGGCTTTGGGGAACACCAAGGCCGTTACGCGCATATGAGCGCGCATTTGACGGCCCACGGCATTGCTGTCGTGACCATGGACCTTCGCGGGCATGGGGTCTCCGGCGGCGCGCGAGGCGTCTGTCTGGACTATCAATTTATGCTGGAGGATATCGGCGCGCAGCTCACCAAAGCCATGCGCCAATTTCCGGGCGTGCCTCATTTTCTGTATGGGCATAGCATGGGCGGCGGCCTAGTCCTGCGCTATGTCTCAAAAGCTCAGCGTATAGGGGGCCTACCGGGGCAAAACCTGCGCGGGGTGATCGCCTCGGCCCCGCTGATTAGCTTGCCTAAACCTTTGCCTAAACTTCAAATCGCGGGCGCGCGGCTGCTGCGTAAATTCGCTCCGAAAACGGTCATCCCCAATCCCATTTCCGGCGAAGACATCTCTGGATTGCCTGCGGAACAAAGCCTTTATGAAGCCGACACACTCAATCACGGCAAGCTGGGCGTGGGCCTTGCGCTGGATATGATTGCAAATGGAGAAATCGTCCTCTCGCGTGCCAAGGGCATAGAGCTACCAATTATGATCCTGCATGCCAAAGACGATCAGCTTACCAGCCATAGTGGCTCGGAGCGCTTTGCCGCCCTAGCTCCAAATTGCCGACTTCATAGTTTTGAAAATTGCCAGCACGAAATCCACAATGACCGTCCGCGAGTCGAGGTCTATGAACGCATGCTGGACTTTATGAACACGGATGCTACGGCCTGAAAACCGCGGCCTATTTTGACAAAGGATTACTATGAGACTTACGGTCTACCACCTCAAAAACTGCGATACATGCCGCAAATCCATCAAAGCGCTGAGGGCGGCAGGTCATGACATCACCGCCCTTGATGTGCGCGCCGACGGCGTGCCAGCCAGCGTCCTTGAGACCGCCGCAAACGCCAAGGGATGGGAAGCCCTGCTCAATACGCGCTCGGCTAGTTGGCGAGGGCTGGATGAGGCTCAGCGCGCCGATATGAGTAAAGACAAAGCCTTAGCGCTCATAGGGCAATATCCCGCGCTCATGAAACGCCCGGTCATCATCGGGGAAGATAATCAGATCACCATAGGATGGAAAGCGCACGAGCAAGGCATCTGGATCTAAGCGGCCAGATAAGCGGCGCGCCCAAGCCTTGGCAGGCGGCTTGGCTTAGCGCGGCCCGCTTTTGAGATATTTAATCGGAATTTCTCGGCCCGTTTCAGGGTCCACATAATAGGGCTCGCTCTCAATCACAGAGACAGCCTCACCGGGCGTACCCACGCGGTACTTTCCCAGCTCTTCATCACTTGGAAAAGACTGTCCGGCTATTCCGGAGGCCACAGGCGTGCCTAGGCTTGCAGGCGGGCTAAGCGGTATAGCTGCGCCGGCCGGCGGCCCCGATGGCGAGAGGCTTAAAGCTTGCGGGAGGGGGCGGTATTGGGGCGGCTGAGTTTGCGGCGCTTGATATTGGGGCGCTTGATATTGGGGCGCCGGGTACTGCGGAGCTTGAGCCGAGGAAACATTTGCGCTGGAGGGCTGATAAGCCGGATATTGCGGCTGGGAGGCGGGGGCGTTATCGGCCAGTTTCACATAGGAAACCACCTCGCGCGCGCCGCGCGTTGTACTGGCAATGCGGGCGGCCCGCTCAAGTTCTTCTTGGGTACGCGCTACGCCGAGCAAATAGACAATCCCGTCATGGGTCTCGACGTTAAAATTGCGAGCCTTAACGGATTTGCTGGCGATCAGCCGTGTTTTGACAGATTTATTTAAAATCCCATCCTTTGTATTGCGAACAAAGCCTTGGCTGGATTTGATCTTAATCTCATTCCCGATTTCGGTGATATTGGGCGCGGACCACGCAATACGTTCGGCCTCTATCCGAAATTTGGGATCGGGCACATTCCCCGACAAAAGCACTATTCCCTGAGCCACTTCGACATCGACCTCGCCAAGATCAATATCCGGCGCGCGCAGCATTCGCGACTTGATCGCGCGGCCAGCGGAAACATCATTGAGCGAACGCACGAAATTACGCTCATCACCCTTTTTAATGCCCGCCGTCGTAACGGCGCATCCCGAAAGCGCAAAGCTAGAGAGCACCAGAGCCGAAGACAAAAGAACGAGCGTTAATTTTTTCATAAGGCTTTCATACGCCCGAAAACTTACCCAATCGTTACCTCAGCTATGCCGCAAAACAGTCCGTCGCCGCGCGGCTTGGCCTCCTGAAGGCTTAAAAGGCGCTGATAATATGCTGAACGCGCCGTAAGGAGGGGCGCGGGCCATAGAAAAATAACGCGTCAAAGCGCACGCCTTTTGCCTGCGCGCGCCGATCACGCGCAATAAATAAATCAGCCGCATTACGGATGCGCTGCTCGCTCGCTGCGCTTAAGCTCTCATGGGCCTGCCCCAGCGTTTGGCGATGTTTGACCTCGGCAATGATAATAAGCTCGCCCCGCGCCGCGATTAAATCAATTTCTCCAAGGCGCGTCTTATAGCGCTTGGCCAGAATCCGGTAGCCCCGACACCGAAAATAAAGAGCCGCCAAGGTCTCAGCTTGGCGACCCCTGCGGTCATAGAGCCGTTTTTGCTCCAGCGATTTCATCGCTCGTCTTTGGCGGCGGGAAGCTTGAGCGCGCGCTGATAAACATCCCGTTTCTTCCACGCCGCCAACTGCGCGATTTCGGAACTCGCGGACTTAACGCCGACATCTGGCACGCGCGCCGCCAGCGCTTCATCCACCTCTGCTGCGCTCCATTTACGCTCGGCAGTTTGGCCGCCGACCAGCACCACGATCTCCCCGCGCGGCGGATTGGCAATCACCCCTGCATGCAAATCTGAGAGCGTACCGCGCCGCGTTTCCTCATAACGTTTGGTCAGCTCCCGCGCGATGGCGGCAGGCCGATCGCCCAATACTTTTTGCATATCTTCAAGACTGGCCGCCAGCCGCACCGGACTTTCAAAAAAGATCAGCGTGCCCGAGGCGTGTAAAAACCCTTCAAGCGCGGACCGGCGCGCGGCGGTCTTGGCGGGCAGAAAGCCGGCAAAGGTAAAAACATCCGACGGGAGCCCCCCCGTCACTAATGCCGCAAGGAGCGCGCTCGCGCCCGGCAATGGCACAACATTATAGCCGGCTTCGCTTACCGCGCGGGCAAGGCGAAATCCGGGATCGGAGACAAGCGGCGTGCCGGCATCGCTGACAAGGGCGAGCACGCCGCCGCTGGCTATTTTTTTTAGCAAGGCCGGTATGCGCTTTGCCGCATTATGGTCATGATAGGGGGTTAACGGGGTTTTAATATCATAAGCGTCCAGCAGCTTTCCGGTCTGGCGTGTATCCTCGGCCAGAATCAAATCCGCGGCCGAGAGCACATCCAGCGCCCGCAAGGTTATATCCCGCAAATTACCAATCGGCGTTGCGACAACATAAAGTCCAGACGCGAGAGCAGGTAAAGTAGATGCCGCCGCGCTGTGATTTGAGGATTGCGAAGCAGGGCGGGCGCTTATAGTGTGCGGACTCGCCTGTGCTGCGTTTTTTGCAGGGCTTGCCGTTTTCGGCGTGCCGGAATGTTTGGGTTGGCCTGTCATGGGTCAGCTATAAAAGGGAAAGTGACCCATGCCTATCTTTAATACGCCTGCCCGCAAAATAGCTGCCTTTGGATTCAGGCCCCTTGCTGTCATCATCGCTTCCGCAGTTTTTGGGGCTACGGTGTCAGGCTGCGCGTCAACTTCGCCTGCGCCAATCTACGGCCCATCAGGTCAAAACCAAGGCCCGCAAGGCCCTGTGATCGCCGCGCCAAACCCGCTGCCCGAGATTGCCAATCCGCAGCCCGCCGGGCCCGCAAATGAAACCGGCGTGAGCCAAGAGGTAAAATCCCCTGCTGGCCCCGCCCCAGAGGTAAGCGCGCCTTCGCCGCAAGCCGAAGCCCCGCCCTATATTGAGCAGGGCGACCGGCTCACCCCGCCCCATATGCGCGGCCGCCGCTTGAAGCGTCTTGGCTTGCTACTGCCATTTTCGGCTAAATCCTCCCGCTTGCGCGAAGAGGCCAGCTCAATGCTCAAAGCCGCAGAACTGGCGGTCTTTGACCGCGACGCCGCCGATGTCGTTCTGGTTACCCTGGATACGCAAGGCACAGCGCGCGGGGCAAAAGCCGCCGCGCAGACTGCCATGAAGGCCGGCGTTGACGTCATCCTCGGCCCTGTTCTATCTGGCTCGGTGAAATCTGCCGCCAGCGCCGCGCGCAGCAGCGGCGTTCCTGTTGTGGCCTTTTCCACGGATCAAACGGCCGCGGGTCGCGGAACCTATCTTCTGTCCTTCCCGCCCGAAGCGGAAGTTGAGCGCATTGTCGAATATGCCGCCTCCACCGGGGTCGGACGCTTTGCCTTTTTTGGCCCCGAAAGTGCCTATGGCCGCCGCGTGAACAGCGCCTATCAGGACACCGTCTCTCGAATGGGCGGGGAAATCACGGTTTCGGAAAGTTACCGCGGCGACGACATCTCCGTTATGCAGGGTCCGGCGAAAAGAATCGCGCAGCAATTCGAAGCACAGGATGTCGCCACAAATGGGGCGGGTCCTATGGCGTTTGAGGCGATTATTTTGCCCGAGGGCGGCACGCCGCTTCGCTCCCTTGCCCCGCTCCTGCCCTATTTTTATGACGGCCTTGCCGAGGTGCAGTTTATGGGTACAGGACTTTGGCAGCGGGAGGAAACGGTGCGCGAGCCAGCCCTCAACAACGGCATTTTTGCAGGCCCCGATGAAGGTCCGCGCAAGAATTTTCAAATGCATTATGACCGTAGCTACGGCGAGGACCCGTCCCGCCTCGCCTCGCTTGCCTATGACGCCATTAATGTCGGCGCCGTCATTGCCGACGGCGATCCGCGCGCGCGCATTGCCCGCGCCGAAGACCCTGCCGGATTTTATGGGGCGGACGGCTTTGTGCGTTTTAATTCCGACGGCACACCTGACCGCGGCCTTGCCGTTTACCAGATTAGAGACGGCAAATTTCGTATTATTGATCCCGCGCCGAAATCCGCCGCGCAAGCAGGACCGTCCTAGGCTACCAGCTTAGCAAGACTTTTTGAGCGCGGCTAAGCCCCCAAAAGCTTGGCGCAGAGCGTATTCAGAACGCGGCGTCCGTCCGGCGCGGCAGAGATCCGCTCGCCCTTTTGCACCAACAGCCCCATGTCAATGAGCGGGTCCAGCACCGCAGGATCGAAATCCTGCCCCGCCAAGGCTTTATATTGCGCCCGCGAAATGCCTTCCGTGATACGTAGTCCCATGAGAACATATTCCGCCGCGCGGTCCGCAGCGCATAATATTTCACTTTCCAAAAAGCCGCGTCCTTTCGCCGAGACGGCCGCGATGTAGTCCTGCGGTTTTTTCTCAGCTATAAATGCTCTGCGCACGCCGCTGTCAGCCGTAAGTCGTCCATGACCGCCCGGCCCCACCCCCGCGTAATCATGCCCCTGCCAATAGGCCAGATTATGCACCGAGCGGTGTCCGGCCTTGGCATGATTTGACACCTCATAAGCGTTATAGCCCGACGCCCCGAGTTGGGTATTTGTAAGGTCATAGAACTCCGCACTCATATCTGGCCCGACCGCCCGCGCTTGCCCGCGCGCCTCGGCGGCAGCAAAGGCCGTCCCGCGTTCTATGGTAAGCTGATAGGCGGAAATATGCGGCGGAGAAATGGCCAACAGGCGCGTGAGCTCTCCGGCGAGGTGGGCGCGGCTTTGGCCGCTATGACCATAGATCATATCTGCCGAGACAGACGGAAAAATAGACATGGCCAGCTCAAGCGCCGCTGCGCCCTGCGCGCCGCTATGATCCCGGCCAAGGCGGGTCAGAATTTCATCATCAAAACTTTGAAGCCCAAGGGATAAGCGGGTCACGCCCGCTGCAATATAGTCCTGCCAAAGCGCGCTATCTGCGTCGCCCGGATTGGCTTCGAGGGCGATTTCGGTCCCTTTGGGAAGGCCCCATAGCGCGCCGACCGTCTCAATGAGGGCGGCAATATCACGGGCCGGCAAGAGTGAAGGCGTACCGCCGCCAAAATGAATTGAAACAATCTCGCGCGGGCCGGACATCTCCCGCCAATTCGCCAGATCTGCCTTGATCGCAGGGATTAATGCGTCATCTTTGCGGCGCTTAAAGACATTAAAGTCACAATAGGGACAAATCCGCGTGCAATACGGCCAATGGATATAGATCGCCAGCGGCGCCGGCGCAGATTTAGCGGCAAGCACATCTGGGCGCGGCGCATCAGGCAGCATTAGTGATCAAAATGGGCTTTGAGGAATTTGGCAAAGGCATCGGCGCGGTGACTTTTGGCATGTTTCTCAGCGGGGTCTATTTCGGCAAAGGTATGCCTGTCGCCAAGAGCGCGAAAAATCGGGTCATAACCAAAGCCTTTCTCCCCGCGCGGCGGCCAGACTATTTCGCCCTCGACCTTGCCTTCATAAACAAAGCTGCGCCCGTCAGGATAGGCCAAGCATAGCGCGCAAATAAAACGGGCCGTCGGCGGCTTACCGCTACGCGAGAGCTGATCCCAGACATGCCACATTGCCATATCAAAATCGCGGCCCCCGCCCTCAAATTTCGGAAGCTGCGCCCAGCGCGCAGCATAAATTCCCGGCGCCCCCGAGAGCGCGTCAACCGCAAGCCCGCTATCATCGGACAAAGCGGGAAGGCCAGAGCCGCGCGCCGAGGCTAGGGCTTTGAGCCGTGCATTCCCCGCGAATGTTGTCTCCGTTTCCTCGGGCTCAGCCAGCCCCAGCGCGCCGGCGCTCTTTGTTTTCACCCCGAGCGGAGCCATTAGATCGGTAATTTCGCGGACTTTGCCTGAATTGTGGGTCGCCAGAACAAGCGTTTCAAACGGCGGCGATGTCATAGGGGTTTTTAGCGAGATAGATGTCATAAGCCGTGCCTATCGCGCCCGCCCAGCAGGGTCAACGCTGCAAAACTCCGGGGCAAGCCGGAGAGAGCGCTTGCAAATTCTTCTATTATTGAATAACGATATGGCGAAATAAGTATAATGCCCCAAATACACAATATGAACCCACAGTATGAATACACAGATTGATACGCTCGATATACCGACATCCGGTTCGCGCTTTGCCCGCGGGCTTAGCATTATGCTGGCGGTTACGGCGGTGTTTTTAGGTCTCGTCGTTCTGGGCATGAGTATATTTGGTATTTCAATGTTTGTCGGGGGCGCGCCGCATGACATGGTCTATGCGGAACTGGAGAATGCAGATGCGCTGATTTCGCCGCGCAAATTTGGCTTCGCCTTTCTGGGCGGGGCGATCATTACGGCCGCGTGGGTCTATGTGCTCTATCTCTTGCGATTGATTGTCGGCACCCTAATTAAAGGCGACCCCTTTGTGCCCTCAAATATTTCGCGTCTGAGAAAAATCTGGATTGCGCTGGCGGTTACCGAGCTGATGCGTATGTTTATGTATGCCTTGATGGCGCCGGCGCTAATTTCCATCGGGGCGTCGGGCAGTGCCGTAAACACAGCCGCCGATAGCGGCGAGATCAGCATTCGTATCGGGAGCTGGTTTTTGGTCTTTGTGATCGCCGCCCTTGCCGAGGTATTTCGCCACGGTGCCCTGCTAAGGCGCGATCAGGAGCTAACGGTCTGATGGCAATCCAAGTCAACCTTGATCGCGTGCTGCTAGACCGGCGCATGTCGCTAACCGAGCTGGCTGAGCGCGTCGGCATTACCCTTGCCAACCTGTCTATACTCAAGACGGGCAAGGCCCGCGCCGTGCGGTTTTCAACGCTTGAGGCGCTGTGCCGGGAGCTTAATTGCCAGCCCGCAGATATCCTTGTCTATATTCCCGATGAAGAGACCGTTTCTACACAAACGGCCGCCGAATAGACGGTGATCACGTCTGATTGGCAAAATTAAACCTCTGTTATATCTCGCAATCACTTGTTTAGTTTCACAGCCTCATAGACTATAGACACATTATGCAATCTTCCGTGAGCACATCTTCTGCCGACTATGCCGCCAGTCCTGCGGGTGACCACGCTGCCTCTGACGCGCTCGGCCTCTGGGAGCCAAAACGAAGCCTGACCCTAGAAGCCGCGCGCCGCCACACAGCCCGCATCAGAATTTTGCGCAAACTGCTCCTGCTAACTGCGCTTGGTCTGTTTGGGGGCGTTGTTTGGCAATTCTTGAACCAGCCGCGGGGGTTTGATCTTTTGGACAACCCCAATGAAACCGTGCGTATGGTCAATCCGAAATATAGCGGGCGGACAAATGACGGCCTGCCCTATTTTTTGACCGCCGCAGAGGCGGTGCGTAATGCCGCAGCCTCGACGGCTGTGAACCTGACATTTCCAATCCTTGATTTTTACCGCGAGCCGGGGGCCGAACCTTCGAAAGTGACAGCGATGAGCGGCCTGTATGATGATATGGAAAACATTCTTAATCTCGAGGAGACGGTCAAGCTGGGCACGGATGACGGCTATAGCTGCGAGACAGACCGTGCAAAAATATTTACAAAAGACAAGCGCCTATCAGGCGATGCGCCCATTGCCTGTTCCGGCAGTTTTGGGGATGTTAACGGCAATAGTTTTACCATCACTGAGGATTATAAGGTTTTTACCTTTGCTGACGGTATGACCGCCTCTATCACGCGCAGCGAGAGCGATACCAGTCAAGGCGCACTTGGGTTTGAGGGAGATGACCCGATCAATATCAAAGCCGTCGTCGGCACCTACAAATCAGCGGTTACGACTTTATCAGGCGATGTCGATGTGCGTCAGGCCGGCTCCCGGGTAACATCCGATAATATGGTGATTTACCGCGCCAAGGCCAAAGAAGCTGAGGGGAGCCTAAAACTTGGCCCGATCACGCGGATTGAGGCTGAGGGGAATTTTGTCTATACCACGGCAGACCGTCATTTGTCCGGCAATCGCGGGGTTTACGAGCGCGAAAAAGACATTATCACAGTCACAGGCAATGTGGTTTTAAAGCAGGGCGGCGGGAACAATATTACGGGCGATAAACTTGTCTATGACCTTGCCCGCAAAAAAGCCCGCGTGGGAGACGAATGCCGGGGCGGAAATTGCGGCCGTGTGAATTTTCAATACAGCCCCGATAGAAGATAGTATCGTGAGAATTAGGACCGATAAAGAAATAGGGTATGACATGAAACGAGCTTTTAGCATCGGTAGCATCAAATGGGCCGCCGCCTGCGTTTTAGGGTTAGCCGTCAGCTCACCCGCCCATGCGCAATTTGCCGCCAATTCAAACGCGCCGATTATTGGCGGCGCCGATCAGGTAGAGTATGAGAGAGACTATTCTGTATTCTCTGGCCAAGTTGATGTGCGCCAAGACGATGTGCGTATTCTTTCCGACGTTATGAAAGTCTACAGCGGGCAAGGCGGCAGCGGGCAGCAGGCCTTTGATAATGTACAGCGCATAGAGGCGCTGGGGAATTTCTATTACATCACGCCAGAGCAAGAAGTGAAGGGCGACCAAGGCGTCTATGAACGCGCCAAGGACAATTTCATTGTCACGGGAAATGTGATCCTTTTGCAAGGTGAGGATAATGTCGTAACTGGCGACCGGCTTGTTTATAATCTCTCCAATAATAAGGCCGTGATGACCGGAAGCTGTAAGGGCCGGCGCTGCGGGCGAAACGGACGAGTTAATATCTTGATCAAAAACACGAATGGACAGCGCTAATGGCGCGCATGTTTACATTTGGCGGCGGCGCGAAATCTGCCCCCGCAGGCATTGCCTCTGATTTTGTCCCGCCAGCAACAGGTCTAGCGGCAAATAACATCGGCAAGAGCTACCGGGGGCGCGTGGTCGTCAAAGATATTACCTTGACGGTGCAGCGCGGAGAGGTGTCCGCCCTTATGGGGCCTAACGGCGCGGGTAAGACAACAAGTTTCTACATGATCATGGGCCTAATCGAGGCAGATCGCGGCATGATTACGCTCGACGGGCAAGATATTACGGGTCTGCCCATGTATCAGCGCGCCCGTCTAGGCGTTGGCTATCTACCGCAAGAACAGAGTATTTTTCGCGGGCTAACGGTCGAGGAAAATATCAAGGCTGTTGTTCAGCTAACCGAGAAAGATCATTCCAAATGGAATGACAATGTCGACGCGCTGCTTGATGAGCTAAACATTGGCCATATTAAAAAAAGTCCTGCCATGGCGCTATCGGGGGGCGAAAGACGCCGCGTCGAGATCGCCCGCGCCCTCGCGAGCCGGCCAAGCTTTATTCTGCTTGATGAACCTTTCACGGGCATTGACCCGATTGCGATTGCCGATATTTCAGAGCTTGTTCTTTATCTTAAACGGCGCGGCATTGGCATTTTGATCACCGATCACCGCGTGCGAGAAACGCTCGATATTGTTGACCGCGCGTCTATCCTTTTCCAAGGCGAAGCCCTGTTTGAAGGGACGCCTGATGAAATCCGCGCCAATAAAGATGTTCGGCGTGTCTATCTGGGCGAAAAATACGCCTAGCTATGACGCGCGCTTAACAAGGCTATTCAAAGACCTTCCGCTCTGCTAGGCGGCGGTCATGAACGATCGCCCCTCTCCCTCCGCATCTTCTCATGCCGCCGCCAGCGCGCGCCCTGTCATGCCACCGGGCCCGACCTTAACGCGGCTGTGCGCGGCCAGCGCCGTATTGATGGTGCGGCGCGAGGGCGTGACCATTGAGAGCGCATTTGCCGCCCAGAACGGCTATAATACGCTTGAGGCCCGTGACCGCGCCTTTGCGCGGCTGATTACGGCCACAACCTTTCGCCGCTATGGGCAGATCAATGCTGTTTTAAAGCCGCGCCTCAAAGAAAAGCCGCCCGCCTTTATTATGGCCGTGCTTGAAACTGCGGCCGCGCAGCTCTTATTTCTGGACACAGGCGCCCATGCCGCCGTTGGCGAAGCGGTTAATGTCATTAAGCTTAGCCCCAAGACCAAAGGATTTGGTGGCCTTGTCAATGCTGTTTTGCGGCGCGTAGCGGACGACGGCAAAGCGGCCAGCGGGAAAACTGCCCCGTCTGATAATTTTCCGCGCTGGCTCACCAATAGCTGGGTCAAGGCTTACGGCAGATTGGCTGTGCGCAAAATGTCCTTGCAACTTATTAAGGATCCGCCGCTGGATATTTCCGTTAAATCCGATACGGCGAAGTGGGCCGAAAAGCTCGGCGGGACGCTTTTGCCAACTGGCACAGTACGCCTGCGCAAGATTGGCGACGTTACGGCGCTGGCCGGATTTGAAACGGGCGAATGGTGGGCACAAGATATTGCTGCCAGCCTGCCCGTCAAAACGCTGGCCGAGACCTTGCCCTTAGCGGGGGCGCGCGTTCTTGATATGTGCGCCGCGCCTGGAGGCAAAACAATGCAGCTCGCGTCTTTGGGCGCAGAGGTCACTGCGCTCGATATTTCCGAGGCCCGCCTAGAGCGCCTGCACGAAAATTTGAAACGCACGGGTCTGGCCGCCAATGTCGAGCTTGGGGACGGGCGCAAATGGCAAAGACCAAAACAGGAAGACGGAACCCCCGTCCCGCAATATGATGCTGTACTTTTGGACGCCCCTTGCTCTTCTACGGGCACATTTCGCCGCCATCCCGATGTTTTGTTTAACAAAGCCCATACAGATATTGGGAAACTTGCCGCCTTGCAGGACAAGCTGATGAAAGCGGCCGCGCAGCATGTCGCCCCGGGCGGGCAGTTGATTTTTTGTACCTGTTCCCTGCAAAAAGAGGAAGGCGAAGCGCGCATTGTGCAATTTTTGAAAAATCGGACAGATTTTCGCCTTAATCCTATCCTACCAGACTCCCCATTACAGAGCCTAGGGGTCGTTACGCCCGAGGGTTTTGTGAGGTCTTTACCGCATTATCTGGTAACAGAGGGCGGTATGGACGGGTTTTTTATCGCCCGGTTAATCAGAGATACAGCCTCAACACGCTAAACTTGCGGCTAATCACTGAAAAATTTTGTGATTTAAAGACTGTGTTAATCATAAACTGGTCTAAAAACTGCAAGATTTTGCCAGACGTGTTTCAAAACGGGAGGCTCACATGAGCGCTAATATTATTTCTAAAACAGCATTTGCTATCGTAGCAACGGCTGGACTTTCTTTAACGGCCTATGCAGGCAATGGCAGCAGCCGCTACGGCGGACCAAGTGTCTATGACTATGAGAGCGGCGGAAACTGCTCTGCATCTGCTTGTGGGTATCAAGGCGCCGTCCAAAAAACGCAGCGCTATCAGCAGGCCCCCGTGGCTGCGCCCGCAGCGTCGGCACGGTACGGCACGGCCGTCAATCACGGCATGCAGGTCTCTCCGGGCGTTGTTTACGTCGATTGCGCCAGAATGGGGACATGTGCCCCGCAGCCGCAAGTCTATCAGCAGCCTGTCTATCAAGCGCCGCAGCCAAGCTACACCCAGCAAAGCTACAGCCAGCAAAGCTATACGGCTCCAGCTGCACTGCCGGCCTCTTGCCCCACTGGCACGACGGCTCAGCCCGACGGGACATGCATGCAGTCAAGCTACAGTAGCTCAACAAGCTATTCTAGCACGCCGAGCTACTCCAGCTCCTCTGTGACAAGCTCCTACTCCGGAGAGTCTGTACCGTGCCCAGCCGGTACATCCAAGCAGTCAGACGGCTCTTGCTTGCAAGGCTCCGGTTCTAGCTACTCTTCTGGAACTAGCTATTCTTCGGGGTCAAGCTATGGCTCGTCTTCAAGCTATTCCTCAGCCGCCTCAACGCCTGTTAATTGCCCCGCTGGCACGACAGCGCAATCTGACGGCACATGTATGGAAGGCGGGTCTGTTTCGTCATATGCTGGCGGCACAGCCACAATCTACTCTGGCGACGCCTCGACAAGCAGCAGCTACGGCGGCTACGCATCGGATGGCAGCTATAGCGCCAACAGCTATCTTCCTATCCGCAAGTAAGCGGCCCAAGACAGCCTTACACATTCAAAACCCGCCCCGGCTTTGCCGCGGCGGGCTTTTTTTACAAAAGATTCCATTTATTAATGCAATTTAAAGATTGCCTCACGAGTTTGTGATAGCATGTTGAAACTTTACCGGCGCTTAAGTCTGTAAACAAAATAGCTCAATGGATGGGATTCTAGTGACTAAAAAATCATTTGCTTTATCGCACATATTAGCAGCCAGTACGGCCATTTTACTGGTCGCCTGTGGCTCAAGTTCGCCGCCGCCGGCCCAGCCAATAAATGTTGTGCCGCCCCCGCCGCCCCCTCCGCCGCCGCCGCCGCCTCCTCCTCCGCCAAGCGGTGACACGGAGGTTACCCTTGACGGGACCTTGACCTTTGAGCGCGTGCCCATAAACGCAGCGACAGACGGGCTGGATTACAATAATAGCTTCCCTGAACCCATTCGACAGGCAACGGTCGAACTTCTCGATAGCGCAGGCGCTGTTCTGGACAGCACGACCTCCAATGATGAAGGGTTTTATAGCTTCACCGTTACTTCGGACACAGTTGTTACGGTCAATGTCAAAGCAGAAATTGTGCAAGACAATGTCAATTTTCAAATTGTCGACAATACCTCAAATAACGCGCTTTATACGCTACAAGGCTCCGCTGCGAGCGTTGGCACAGCCGCTCAGACCCGCGATCTTTTTGCAGCCTCGGGCTGGACCGGCGCCTCTTATTCTCAAACCCGGGCTGCGGCCCCTTTTGCATTGCTCGATACGATACTTGGGTCGGTAGAAATGTTCAGGGCGGTTGACCCCGCAATTAATTTCCCGGTCTTTGATGTGTTTTGGAGCGTGAACAACCGCTCTGAAAGCGGCGATGTGGCGGCGGGGCAAATTGGCACCTCCTCTTTCACAGTGCGCAATGGACGCCCGCAAATTCGTATTTTGGGCGAAGCCAATCAAGATACTGATGAATATGATGAACACGTCGTCACCCATGAATTTGGCCACTATGTGGAAAATCAGCTCAGCCGCGCCGACTCTCTTGGCGGCCCCCACAGCCTTGCAATCCGGCTTGATCCCCGCGTAGCCTTCTCTGAAGGGTGGGGAAATGCGCTCTCTGCAATTTTGACCGGCGAGACAACATATCGCGATAGCGGTGGGCAGTCGCAATCCGGCGGATTTAGTTTCGATGTTGAAACGCTAAATATCTCCAATCGTGGCTGGTATTCAGAAGCCTCTACGCAATCTATCCTGTATGATATTTTTGACAGCAATTCTGACGGCGCGGATCAGATTAGCGCGGGTCTAGCGCCCCTTCTCTCGACCTTCACCAGTCCCGATTACGTCCAATCGGACTTTGCCTCGACGATTTATAACTATATCGATGTGCTGGCGTCGGAAAATCCTGATATTGATCCTGCCGCGCTGACCGCGCTCTTAGAGTCAGAGCAAATCTTTGGAAGCGGCCCAGACGGCGCAGGCGAAACAAATAATGGCGGGCTCGCCACCAACCTGCCAGTTTACCGCACGCTTGAAGTTGGCGCAGCGCCTTTGACCTTATGCTCTGTCAATGACAATGGGCTGTTTAATCGATTAGGTAATCGAGCCTTCATGACATTTGATCTCGCCAATGACGCTACGCTGAGTTTTCGCATGGAGCGCGAAAGCGGCCCCAGCGCCCGAGATCCGGATTTCCGAATATTTCGTCAGGGAGGCATTGTCGCGAGCGGCCTGAGTCCCGATGTCGACCTTGAGACCGCGAGCATCACTTTGAATGCCGGACGCTACACCGTCAGCGCAACAGATGATCGCAATTTACGCCTAGATGATCCAAATGAAACAGGGGCGGATAGCTGTTATAGCTTTACCGTAAATGGAGGTTAATCATGTCTATGAAATCACAAATATCCCGCCGTATATCGCTTGCAGCCGGGCTCTGGCTTCTTGCAGCCTGTAGCACAGCACAAGGTCATCAAGAGATGACAGCCACGCAGGCGCAAACCTCGCAAGCGAGCGGCGTGATGGACACCGTCAAACCCGGCGCCGCTATTTCTTTGTTCCATACAAAGCCAGGCAAAATGGCCTCCGGTCAATTTATTCCCGTCGCTCTTTCCATTCAGGAGGCCTATGAAGGCGGCGAGATGCAGATCGAAATCGAGCCATCCGAGGGTCTGTCGCTTTTCTCCGGCACATCGCAAAAAAGCTTTAGAATGGCCAATGCCGACGTCCATAAATTACCCCTTGATGTCAGCGCGGCTCAGGACGGTATCTATTTTCTATGGATCACGGCGAGAGCCTTGGACCAAAATAAAAATATAACAACGCAGCGCCGCTTTTCTATTCGGCTTGATGTCGGAGAGATTACGCCGGAGATGAAAGCCAAGGCTTTCCCTGAAAACGGGACCCTCTCGCCTGATGGAAAGGCCCGAATTTTGTCCGCTCAGGAAACAATTAGGTAACGCCCTTTAGCCGCGCTAAAACCTGTTTGCCCATTTGATCTGGCAAGAAGCCTCTCAGGCAACTTGCCAGAAATAGACTTGCCTGTTAGAGCAAGCTCATGAGCCAAAACGTCTTAATATCGCCGTCAATTCTCTCGGCGGACTTTTCAAATCTGGGCGCGGATATTCGCGCGGTCGACGCAGCCGGCGCCGATATGATACATGTCGACGTCATGGACGGCCATTATGTGCCGACAATTACTATCGGCCCGGATGTCGTCAAAGCGCTGCGTCCGCATTCGAAAAAACCTTTTGACGTGCATTTGATGATCACCCCCGCTGATCCCCTCATAGAGGCCTTTGCCAATGCCGGCAGCGATATTATTACCGTTCATCCGGATGCAGGTCCCCATCTCCACCGCACGCTGCAAACCATTCGCGGCTATGGCCTGAAAGCGGGCGTCGCCCTCAATCCGGCTACAAGTCCGCGCGTTCTGGATCATGTGATGGACAGTCTCGATATGATCCTCGTTATGAGCGTCAATCCGGGATATGGGGGGCAAAAATTTATCCCCAGCCAACTTGAAAAAATCACAGAGCTTCGCCGCATGTGTGAACAGCAAGCCCATGATATTATTCTGGAGGTAGACGGCGGCGTTAATCCCGAGACCGCCAAGGCTTGCATTGCCGCAGGCGCAACCGCCTTGGTTGCTGGCAGCGCTGTCTTTAAAGGCGCGGGCACATTATCCGAAAACATAAAAGCGCTGCGCGGGCCGGTCGCGGCCTCTCAAGCTGCCTAGGACCCGATGCCGCGCGTCCCGCTGACACGTGTAATGGGGGCGACGCTCAGCCGCGCAGGACAATCCGTTGGACAAACGCTTAGCGCCCCAACGCGCAAAATGCGCCTTAATGTGGGAAAGCCTGCGCCCTTCTCTGCGAATAAAACCAAATTAATCCTCGGCGAGAAATCGCGCGGACAACGCCTTGCAACCGGGCAGTTCAATTATGCCGGTCAATCGCTTGATGTCGGGCTACAAGGAAATCCGTGGACTGTTCCCTGCCCCTCCGAACGCTTTGCCTATTGGCTCCATAGCTTTGACTGGTTTGAGGATATGGCTGCGGTTAGGGACATCAATACGCCGCTGCGGGCGCGGTTTCTCGTGGATCAATGGATAGAGGTTTACGGCGGATTTAACTATTTTGCTTGGAAACTCCCTATCCTAACCCAGCGGCTTTATCACTGGCTGACCCATTGGACCCCTATCCTTGATAGCGATAGCGGTGGGGACGACGCACAGCGTCGGCGCAGTTCTGCCGTGCGCCAAATGAAATATCTGCGCCAGAATTACGCCAAAACCCCTGTTGGCTTGCCTCGCCTCTTGGCCGCTCTCGTATTGGCGCTGGGTGGGGCGCGCATGGCGGATAAGGCAGAGGGTTATCTTGACCGCGGGCTGGACTGGCTTGACGACGAAATTGATCTACAAATCTTGCCTGACGGCGGGCATATTTCACGCCGGCCCAGCGCCGCGCTAAGCGCGCTGGAGGCGCTTATGGTGCTGGACGGTCTTTTGGAAGCGCGCGGCATTGCCCGCTCCAAAGCTATGGGCCGTGCGATTGACCGGCTTCAGCCCATGATCCCGTTTTTCACCCATACGGACGGCGGGCTATGCGCGTTTAACGGCGGCGGCGAGGGCAATCCCAAGCGCATCGCCAAGCTGATGAAAGCGGCCGCCCTGACCTCCCGCCCCTTTGGTTATGCTCCCCATAGCGGCTATCAGCGGCTAGAGAGCGGCGGCACTGTGCTGATGGTAGAGACAGGCGGCACTGCAAATCCGCCCTTTGATCAGGACGCCCATTTGGCCCCGCTCTCCTTTGAGTTATCTACAGAGGGCGGGCGCATGATCGTCAATTGCGGCTGGTCACCCGAACAGCCCGCGGCTTGGCGGCCCGCAGTGCGCGCCACGGCCGCCCATTCAACTCTCACGCTAAATGCCCAATCTGCGGGAAAACTTCTGGAGGGCGGCTACCGCGAGCGCTTGCTTGGCGCCGTAGTAGAGCGCAGCTGCGGGGAGGTGAATGCCCAGCGTAAAGAACAGCTCACCGGCGTGTGGCTGGAAACCAATCACGAGGGCTACCGCGCGCAAACGGGGCTGATGCACAGGCGGCGCTTTTATATGACCCAAGACGGGCATGACATCCGCGGGGAAGACGGGCTTTATCTGCCTATGGGAGATACCCCAAAAAGTCGCGACGCCCTGCCCTTTACGATCCGCTTTCACCTGCATCCCAATTGCCGCGCCACGCTGGCCCAAGACCAAAAATCCGCCCTCATTATTCAAGGCGGTCGCACGGGATGGCGCATGCGCACAGACGGCGGACCGCTTTCTATTGAGCCAAGCTTTTATCTTGGCCATGGCACAAAACCGCAAAAATCCAGCCAGATCGTCATTCGCGGAAATGCCTTTGCCGATAGCGACGGGGAGGTCCAGAGCAACCGTGTGCGCTGGAGCCTACGCCTGCTTGAGCCGCGAAAATAACCGTTAACCCGAATGAGCTGTCGATATGCGCGCTCCTTGCACCGCAAGGTCCCGCTTGATGTCCGAGCGGAATTTGCGGGCCTTCCCCTCCCCGCAGACTCATGCTAGGCGGCGCGGGATAATCTCTATAGCCCCATGAGCGCCCTATGCCTTCCCCGAATCCCGATCTTCCTGCCTTTGACCCAAGCCGCCTTGCCCCGGTTAAACGCGCGCTTATATCTGTATCCGATAAGTCGCGGCTGATCGCGCAGGCTACGGCCCTTCATGAGCGCGGAGTCAAACTGGTCTCCACCGGCGGGACGCGCCGCGCCATCGAAGGGGCCGGTATTCCCGTCAAAGACGTCAGCGAGCTGACCAAATTTCCAGAAATGATGGATGGCCGGGTCAAGACGCTGCATCCGATGGTGCACGGCGGGCTGCTTGGAGATCGTGATCTTGCCTCACACAAAGACGCCATGCATGAGCACGGCATACTCTCGATCGATCTGTTGATCGTCAATCTCTACCCCTTTGAGGCCGCCGTTGCGGGCGGGGGCAGTTATGAGATGTGCGTTGAAAATATCGACATTGGCGGGCCGGCCATGATCCGCGCCGCCGCCAAGAACCACGCCCATGTCGCGGTCTGTACGGACGCCGATGATGTAGACGCCGTCCTTGCCGATATGGACGCCAACGGCGGGCAGACCTCTGGCACGCTGCGCCGCCGCCTTGCCGCGAAAACCTATGCCCGCAGCGCCGCCTATGACGCGGCGATTGCCAATTATTTCGCAGGCGAGCTAAACGATCCCGCGCCGGCTTACCGCGCGCAAGGCGGGGCACTGAAACAAGCGCTTCGCTACGGCGAGAACCCGCACCAAACGGCCGCCTTTTATTCAGATGGCAGCAGCCGCAAAGGAGTCGCCACCGCCCAGCAGCTACAGGGCAAGGCGCTGTCGTATAATAATATCAACGATACGGACGCGGCCTATGAATTGGTGGCGGAATTTGGCGACGCAGCCAAAGGCGATAAGCCCACTGTGGCGATCATCAAACATGCCAATCCTTGCGGCCTTGCGAGCGCGGATGATTTTGCTACCGCCTATAAAAATGCGCTGGCGTGCGATCCTGTCAGCGCCTTTGGCGGCATTGTCGCGCTAAACGGTAATTTGGACGCGGCCACGGCCAAAGAAATCGTCAAAGTTTTCACCGAAGTCGTTATCGCGCCCAGCGCGGATGCGGACGCCATTGCCGTCTTTGCCAAAAAGAAAAACCTGCGCCTTTTGATTGCGGGCGGCCTGCCGGATGTGCGCGCGCCCTCTCTGACGCAGCGTAATGTCGCCGGCGGAATTTTGGTCCAAGACCGCGATAATGGCTATGTCGCGGACGCAGACCTCAAGGTCGTGACCAAGCGCAAGCCGACGCAGGCCGAGATGGCGGACCTTTTGATGGCATGGAAAGTCGCCAAACATGTCAAATCAAATGCGATCATCTATGTCAAAGACGGGTCAACGGCAGGCATTGGCGCAGGCCAGATGAGCCGCATTGATAGCGCCCGCATTGCCGCCCGCAAAGCGCAGGACGCGCAAGCCGCCGCAGGCTGGGACACGCCAAGAACACAGGGCTGCGCCTGCGCGTCAGATGCCTTCTTCCCCTTTGCCGATGGCATGCTCGCCGCCGCCAGCGCCGGCGCCACCGCCATCATACAGCCCGGCGGCTCTATCCGCGACGAAGAGGTGATTAAAGCCGCCGACGCGCAAGGGATAGCGATGGTGTTCACCGGCATGCGGCATTTTAGGCACTGATTTTAGGAAAACGAAAAAGAAATTCATCAAAGGATGAATTTCCGTTTTCACGAAATCAGCATGGGAACTCGGAGAGCTAACGCCCTAAACGCATCCAATAAGACTCGAGCGTCCATCCTGTTTCTTGCCCAGCAATTTCAGGCATAACCTCGCCTTTATTGCAAATGGAACGAGAATTGTCGTTTGCTGCGCGGTAAATCCCGTCTTGCGGACATAAGTTTCCAGTTATTATAAAATACCCAATAGGTACGTTTAACGGTGCAATCATCTGATCGCCTCCTGTTTTAATTATTGAATCATCTACAGGACTACGCTAACTATTAGGTCTCACGCTGTTAGATCTATTGATCCTGCAGTCTAGGCGTCGGCGCTTTGCGCTGACGTCTTTTTAGTTTTTAAGTGTCATTTATACCTCCTCATTTATAAGTTCTTCGATACCGCTATTTTTTATATTAAAATAGTCATAGCCCTTATCCGTCAGACTATAAAAACCCCTATCAGGCTTTTCTAAATATTCTCTTCGAACATAATTTGAAAGTTTTACTCGTAAACTTTCTCGTTCAATTCGGATACCAAACTTTTCAGCGGCCTCCAGTACAAACAATAAGTCGAATTTTTTAAACTGCTTTCTCCGATAGATTAAAAAAAATACTTGGCACCAGTCAGCATTGGCACCTCTCCTGCGATTTAGTTTTCTCCAATCCGTTGCGAATGATTCCATAGCTCATTGTAAGACTACATTCATTTGCGTCATGGTAAAATACGTTTTTTGATTTTTTGATATATATTTTATCATATTTTTATTTTTTCGTATTGTTTAGATAAAAAATTAAAGCAAATATCAGATTAGTTACTACCGAGAAAAGTATTCTCCCAGTTCTCAACTAACAGTACGCAATGACGATATAAATGCAGTTGTTGAAATCGACCGGCGTCCGCGATACTCTATCACTAACAATGACCACCCACCCCGCCACCTGCCATTGCGGTACTGTCCGCTTCAATATCACCTCGCCCCTCACCGAGTTCACGACCTGCGATTGCTCGCTTTGCGCGATGCGGGGCGCGGTGATGGTGAAAGTGCCCGAGGCGGATTTAACGGTGAGCGTAGGCGAGGCGGCGCTGACGCTTTATGAGTGGAATATGAAAATCGCCAAGCATTATTTTTGCAAGCACTGCGGCACTTATGTCTTTCATAATAAACGCGCCGCGCCCGATCATTTCGGGGTGAATGTGCGCTGCCTGATAGGGGTAAAGCTAACGGACGCGCCCATTCGCGCGACAGAGGGCGAGAACATGAGCGTCAATCCAGACGGCGCGCAGCCCCATTGGCCCGGCCCCAGAGCGCCGGAATAACCTAAAAACACGCGCCCAAGTAAAAAGGCGGCCCGAAAGCCGCCTTCTCAAGTCTGATAATGCGGGCCTAGCTAGGCCGCTTCGCGGGCGAGGTTTCGCAGCACGTAATGCAAGATGCCGCCGTTCTTAAAATACTCATGCTCATTATCGGTATCAATGCGCACCTTGGCGGTGATGGTTTTGGATTTCCCGTCAGGATAGGTGATCTTCACGTCAAGCGTGCCGCGCGGGGTGAGGGTTTCAATCCCCTCAATGGTCACGGTTTCACTGCCTTTCATGCCAAGGCTCTGCCAACTATCGCCCTTTTGGAACTCAAGCGGGAGCACGCCCATACCAATAAGATTGGAGCGGTGGATGCGCTCAAATGAACCCGCGATCACGGCTTTCACCCCGAGCAATATTGTGCCCTTGGCCGCCCAATCGCGCGAGGAGCCATTTCCGTAAAGCGTACCCGCGAAGACGACAAGGTCGGTCTTGGCCGCGTGGTACTTCTGCGCCGCGTCAAAGATGGACATAACCTCGCCGGACGGGATGTGCTTGGTTACGCCGCCTTCCGTGCCGGGGGCCATTTGGTTTTTAATGCGGATATTGGCAAAGGTGCCGCGCATCATAACCTCATGATTACCCCGGCGAGAGCCAAAGGAATTGAACTGCGCCTTGGGCACCTTACGGGCCGAGAGATACTCACCCGCAGGGCCGTCATGCTTGATGGAACCCGCAGGGCTGATGTGGTCGGTCGTGATCGAATCGCCAAGGAGCGCGAGGATATTAGCGTCTTTGACATCTTTGATCGGATCAGGCGTCATGGTCATACCATCGAAATAGGGCGGGTTGCGCACATAGGTCGATTTCGGTTTCCAGTCATAAGTCTTGCCGCCCGAGACTTTGATTTTCTGCCACTCACGGTCGCCCTTATAAACATCTGCATAGCGCTCTGTGAACATTTTGCGCGTAATGATCTTGCGCACAACCTCGGAAATCTCAGCAGAGGTGGGCCAGATGTCTTTTAGGTAAATGTCATTGCCTTCATGATCCACGCCGAGCGGGTCAGCCTCAAAGTCATGATGCAGCGACCCTGCAATCGCATAGGCCACCACAAGCGGCGGAGAGGCGAGGAAATTGGCTTTAATATCGGGGCCAATGCGGCCTTCAAAATTGCGGTTGCCCGATAGAACCGAGCAGGATACCAGATCGCCTTCGGCGATGGCCTCGGCGAGTTCCGGCGCGAGAGGACCTGAGTTACCAATACAGGTCGTGCAGCCATAGCCAACAACGTCAAAACCAAGCTGGTTAAGCTCTGTTTGCAATTTGGATTTTTCAAGATATTCGCCGACAACCTGTGAGCCGGGCGCGAGCGAGGTTTTCACCCAAGGCTTTACCGTCAATCCCAGCGCATTAGCCTTTTGCGCGACAAGCCCAGCCGCCATCATAACCGACGGGTTGGACGTATTGGTGCAAGAGGTAATAGCGGCGATAAAGACGTCGCCATGATCCACGCTATAATCGCGTCCTTTGACGGGGACGGCCGAGCCGGCCTCTGGCGTTTTTGAAAACTCATCTCGCAGAATTTTGGCAAAATGGCGGTTCGCGCCCGATAGGTCAAAGCGGTCTTGCGGACGTTTCGGACCAGAGATAGCAGGCTTAACGGAGCCCATATCCAGCGCGATTGTATCGGTAAAGCTTGGCGTGGAGCCATCGCGCCACAGGCCTTGCGCCTTGGCATAGCTTTCAACCAGTTCAATGCGCTGCTTCTCGCGGCCCGTGGCCTCAAGATATTTCAGCGTGTCTTGGTCGACAGGGAAGAAGCCGCAGGTTGCGCCATATTCCGGCGCCATATTCGCCAACGTCGCCTGATCTTCGAGCGAGAGATGGTCAAGGCCTTCGCCGTAAAACTCAACGAATTTTCCGACCACGCCTTTCACCCGCAGCATTTCCACCACGCGCAGCACAAGGTCAGTTGCGGTGGCGCCCTCGGGCAGCTTACCCGTTAGCTCAAAGCCGACAACTTCGGGGATAAGCATAGAGACTGGCTGGCCGAGCATGGCCGCCTCCGCCTCAATGCCGCCAACGCCCCACCCCAGAACCGATAGGCCGTTAATCATCGTGGTGTGGCTATCTGTGCCCACCAGCGTGTCGGGGAAGGCATAGGTTTTGCCGCCCTCGGTTTTGGTCCAAACCGTCTGGGCGATATTTTCCAAATTCACTTGGTGGCAAATGCCGGTACCGGGAGGCACAACGGAGAAGTTGTCAAAGGATTTAGAGCCCCATTTCAAAAAGTCATAACGCTCGCCATTTCGCTCATATTCGCGCTCGACATTTTTCTTAAAGGCCGTCTTCGTGCCGTAATAATCAACCATGACAGAATGATCGATCACCAAATGCACAGGATTGAGCGGATTAATGGCATCCGGGCTCTTGCCCAGCGCCGTCATGGCGTCGCGCATAGCCGCCAGATCAACGACGGCGGGAACGCCTGTGAAATCTTGCATCAGGACCCGCGCCGGGCGATAGGCAATCTCATGGGTCGAGGTTTTGGTCTTAAGCCATCCAGCGACGGCTTCAATATCGGCCTTGGTGACAGTCAAGCCATCTTCGTGGCGCAGCAAATTTTCAAGCAAGACCTTCAAACTACGCGGCAGGGCAGAAATACCCGCGAGGCCGTTTTTCTCTGCGACCTTCAGATCATAATATGTATATGTGCCGCCGCGTACGCGCATTTCGCGCTCACATTTAAAGCTATCAAGTGAAGCCATTTTGGGTCCTTTTTGGTGTCGAGTCTATTTCGCGTCCTTATAGCAGGGATAGGCCATGTTGCAACGCAAGACGATCAATCGGGGCAGAGTTATCTCTTACGCTTATTTCAGCGATCTCCGCGCACTCCATAGGCGCGGTTCCATTAATCCTAGGTTCATATTCACTTAGGGATGCTTAAGGCCTGAGGGATTTAATCATACAAAGATAAGTCACGCTGGCTTATCGCATAATAAATTACAGATCGCTCTGGAAGAGAGACATCATGAGCGTTTCAACCTGGAATAATATTTTTGAATTGTTGTCCATGGTCATTATTGCCGACGGCCGCGTGTTCAAGGAAGAAGTCGACACCTTTATTGACTGCGTCATGGAAATTAAAGCTGCAGCGACCGATGACCATACATTGGTCACGCGCAACCTTGCGCTGGAATGGTTTAAAGGTCACCGCGAGGAAATTATCAACACGATTAATTCTCCCAATCGTCAGGCCTATGAATATAAGCTAGTAATAAAGCTCAATGACTATCCCCATCGCAGGGCGGTTCTGGCGGCCATGATCAAAATCTCGCTCTCTGATGATGATTTCCACAGGCGGGAGGAGAGCCTAGTTAATACGGCTGCGGCAAATTGGGATATTGATCTTAAAAGCCTTAGGCGGCGACAGTAGCGCTATCGTGATAGCGCCGGGCTCGGCGCTATTGCCGAACCCAGGAGCCTGTCTGCCATGAACTATGATCTCTTATTTTCCTTCGTCAATCTAAGCGTCCTGCCGGCATGGGCTCTACTCATACTCGCGCCCAATAGCGGACTCACCCAGCGCCTCGTCCATTCGATGTTTTATCCTCTGCTGCTTGGCGGACTGTATATCATGGGCTTTGGCTTTATTATCTTTGCGGGCCACGGCGCAGACGGCGGAAATTTCCTGTCCATTGAGGGCGTGAGAACAATGTTTAGCGCGGACGCAGCCATGATGATTGCCTGGGCGCATTATCTGGTGTTTGATTTATTTGTCGGCGCGTGGGAAGCCCGCGATGCCAAATTGCGCGGTTTTCGCCATCTCTGGCTTGTCCCCTGTCTTATATTGACGTTTATGGCGGGACCAGCGGGATTAGTGCTTTACTTGGTTATCCGCAGCATCACCGCAAAAGGCGGCTTTGCCCTCACCTCTTCTGCTGAGGCCAAGGGCAGGTCTTAATCGCGGGTAAACCGCCGCGGGTCCGCGGGGCCAAGCTGCCGGCTTCTGGCCTTACCCTCCAGCACCCAGCTTATGAAATGTTCGCAGTTATTAAACAGGACGTTATAACGCCGCCCTTTTTTCGAGCGCGCCCGCGCGACAACTTGCGCGCCGGACAGATAGGCGTGGCGATAGGGCAGGACCTTGGGCTGCCCGCCTGCTAAAAACTCCGCCATATCCGTTTCTTCGACGCGGCCAAACCGCCGGCTAGCATGAATGACTGTGCCATAGCCCGTTGCAAGACCCACATGGCGGATGAGGCCATAGACTCGCACCTGCAAAACTGTGCCGGCCGGATATATCGTAGGCGTATGTTCAAATGGGAAAGGCGTCATGGCTTGGTTTTAGGAAAAACTCCAAAAAATAGCAATTCGCAGACGCATTCTTAATGCCCGTGTCTCAACATAGACCAGATTGACTCTCGCGCATAAAAAACCCCGCACCCAAAGGTACGGGGTCTCAAATCCGAGCAAACGCTCTTTATTTTTTCAGCAAGTCGCGAATCTCTGCGAGCAATACTTCGTTGGCTGGCGGCGCAGCTGGCGCTTCCGCTTCGGCTTTTTTCGCTTTATTCATACCTTTGATCAGCATGAAAAGAACCCAGGCCAAGATCAAAAAAGCGATCATGGCGTTGATGAAGGAGCCGTAGCTAATCGCCGCGCCTGTGCCTTCAATGATTGCGCCCGAAGCGTCGGTTTGCGCTGGTGACAGTACAATCTTCTTTGCGCTGAAATCCAGACCACCGCTGAAATGGCCGGCAACTGGCATAATAACGTCTTCGATTAGTGATTTAATCACTGTGCCGAACGCGCCGCCCATGATGATACCAACAGCCATGTCCATCATGTTACCTGCCATGGCAAATTCTTTAAATTCTGAAATCATTCCCATGATTTTCCCCTAAATTACTCAATGCGTGAATCGCATGCGCGGTTTGTCGCACATAAGAGGATATCAGGTCAATATTACTATCGGCCTTGGCTGTAATTGATTGCAGCCCCTTTTCAGGCCTATTTGGTGCGGGTTTGGTCGATCCGAAACTTAAGCTCTTTACCCGCCCGAAAAAATGGAACGTGTTTTTCCGCAACAAAGACCTGCCCGCCTGTACGCGGATTGCGCCCAGCGCGGGCCTCTCGGCGGCGCGTCGAGAAAGCTCCGAATCCACGAAGCTCAACGCGCGCGCCCTTCTCCAGAGTTTGTATGACGCTCTCTAGGATCACCGCCACAACGCGCTCAACGTCGCGCCGCGTGAGGTGCTCATTCTCTTTGTGTAATTTGTCGATGAGCTCTGATCGTAACATATCTCTATAAACACGCCTCGCCGCAGGCACGTCAATAGTATATTCGCGCCTTCGCTTGTTTTTTACGGCTTCTCTAGGCGGCGAGCCCCGTTTTTGTGAAAATTTCCAGAATCTCATCCTGCGGCAACGCAAGCGCTTTACCCGCCGCAATCAATTTCTGGAGCGTGTCACGTCCGCTATAGCCGCTGCTGTGGGAAATTTTACATAGGCTGCTCATTAATACGCATGATTGATGGTAGGTCCCGGCGCGCGCGCCGCCTTTAAAGGCGGACCTAAATTGGCTTATATTTGCTGCAAGGCTGGGCGGGTTATCAAATCGGTCACTTATGTATTTACGAAGAGCGGGCTTGTCGTTTGGCGCGATTTTAAAATGCCGTTCAAGGGCGATCAAAATACGGCCGTCAAGCTCCCCGAAGGCATATGCGCAAAAGCCGATCAACAGGCGGCTGGGCGCATCAATCTTGTTCATCCCCCGGCCCCCAGAGCCTGTTCCAAGGACAGCGCCTTTAGCGGGCCGAAAATCGGCCGCCGTCTCTGTAATCTGCTTCATTAATTTGAACATAGCCAAAGCGTACAATATTTTCCTGACAATTTTGTTAAGGCCGAAATCAGATCAAATCGCCGCCAAGACACAGCCATAAAAAGCCCTCGCCCCTAATCAAAGGGGCGAGGGCTTTGCAATTTACCCAAAATGGTTTTCAGGCTTATTTTTTCAAGGCCGCACCGAGAATATCACCAAGTGAGGCACCGGAATCGGCAGACCCATATTGCTGCACAGCTTCCTTCTCTTCAGCGATTTCAAGGGCTTTGATTGAGAGGGTGTACTCACCTTTGTTCTTCTCATGGCGAATGATCTGCGCGTCGACCTTATCGCCAACGGCAAAACGCTCTGGGCGCTGCTCTGAACGCTCACGCGAGAGATCGCCCTTGCGTATAAAGCCTTTGGCTTCTGCGCCTTCATCACCAAATTTAACAGCAATACCGCCAGAATTCACCTCGGCGACAGTACATGTGACGGTCGCGCCGCGGCTTGCACCGGCAGGCGTATTGTCCTTAACGAGCTGCTTAACACCAAGAGAGATACGCTCCTTCTCAATGTCAACTTCGAGGATTTTCGCTTCGACTTCATCGCCCTTGCGGTAATCTTTAAGCGCTTCTTCTCCTGACTTGTCCCAAGACAGGTCCGATAAATGCGCCATGCCGTCAATCTCGCCGTCAAGGCCGATAAACAGACCAAACTCAGTGACCGAACGCACTTCGCCTTTAATGATAGTGCCGACAGGATAGCGGTCTTGGAAATCATCCCAAGGATTACCCTGTGTTTGCTTAATGCCAAGGCTGATGCGGCGCTTGTCCTGATCCACCTCGAGAACTTCGACTTCCACTTCCTGAGATGTCGAGACGATTTTGCCCGGATGGACGTTTTTCTTGGTCCAAGACATCTCTGAGACATGGACAAGGCCTTCAACGCCTTCTTCAAGCTCAATAAAGGCACCGTAATCTGCGATATTGGTGACTGTACCCGTGTGGCGCGTGCCCACGACATATTTGGCTGACGCTGCATCCCATGGATCGTCCTGAAGCTGCTTCATGCCAAGGCTGATGCGCTGCGTTTCAGGGTTAATACGCACGATTTTGACTTTGACTGTATCGCCAACCGCCAGCACTTGGCTCGGGTGGGAAATACGGCGCCACGTCATATCCGTGACATGCAAGAGGCCGTCAATACCGCCAAGGTCCACAAAGGCACCATAATCAGTGATATTTTTGACGACGCCTTCGCGCACTTCACCCTCAGTCAGCTGGCCGACAAGCTCGGCGCGCTGCTCGGCGCGGCTTTCTTCAAGGATAGCCCGGCGGGAGACAACAATGTTGCCGCGCGAGCGGTCCATTTTCAAAATCATAAAGGGCTGTTCTTGGCCCATCAAAGGCGCGATGTCGCGCACGGGACGAATATCAACCTGAGAGCCGGGCAAGAAGGCATTGATCGAGCCAAGATCGACGGTAAAGCCGCCTTTGACGCGGCCCACAATCGTACCGGGGACGGGCTCTTCTTTTTCAAAGACCTTCGCAATTTTAATCCAGCTTTCCTCACGGCGCGCTTTTTCGCGCGAGAAAACAGCATCGCCAAGGGCGTTTTCGATACGCTCGAGGTAAATATCAACATCGTCGCCAACTTTGACCTGCTCATCGCTGCCGGGAATATAAAATTCACGAAGCGGGATGCGGCCTTCGGTCTTGAGGCCGACATCAACAATCACCATGTCTTTTTCAATGGCGGTGACGCGGCCGGTAACAACCGAGCCTTCGTCCATAGAATTTATTTCAAGGGAAGCTTCCAGCATGGATGCAAAATCAGATGTGGAAGGGGTAAGGGAGTCGCTCATCAGTGAGCCTCTCTATCGTGTTTTGCCAATAGGCCGCCCGCTTAATCGGGCCCTATGGTCTGGCTCCGCCAATCGGAGCGTATGAGGAACGCGGAACTGTCATTTGAGGCAGGCTCAGCGCGAACAGGCGGCGTATAAAGGAAGCGGCAGAGCTTGACAAGACCAGTTCCAACGCTTTTATTGCCTTAGGGAGCGCAATCATGACTATACAAAAAATTTATCTCAGCCTGCTTATAGCCGTGGGCTTTTCAATTACATCCGAAGCCGCCACTACTGTTAGCGGAGCCGTCAATGTCGATAATAGATATATGGTTGTGCTCTCTCAAGGCGGGACGAATACGATTATGCATACAGGGCCGAGATTGCCGCCTACAATTCAGGGCGGGGCCTTGATTACAAATTATTTTTCGGCGGTTATTGATGATACGCCAAGCGCGCTCAAAAATTGCAATTTAATCCTGATCGCGTGGGGAGACGGAACGCCCGAGCAGGGCCTCGCAGCTATAGTAAAAGGTAATAATGGCAAGATCTACACGGGCGGCCCCGGCATTCGGAGTCATGAAAGCTCCGTATCTTCGAGAAACATTTCAGCGATACCCCCGCAATATTACTATGTTGGAGATCCCCCTACGCAGGCAGAAATTGACTCCATGATAAGCGGCGCAAACTATTCATCACCTCATGAAATCGCAGGGGATGTCGCGCAATCCGGTACAGCGCCCTGGGGCGTGGTTACAGGATATGCGCCGGGGCACTTAAACAATGTCCCACTTGGCGATTTCCAGTGGATATGGTCGTCTTCTAATTTGACGCAAACGGTATTTCATCTTTTCACAATAGATTGCAATGCCCTTGTGAAACCGGGCAATGATGAGCTGCCTTCAGGACCTTTACCCATGCCTCCCAGCGGTGAACATTATCAATGCTACGGTATTGAAACGAGAAATAGTGAACCCCGCAGCAAAAAATTTGTTGTTAAAGACCAATTTAGCAATCCCGTAATCGCGGTCGGAAAACCTATTATATTGTGCAACCCCTCTTTCAAAAATCACAATAATAAGGAATATCCAATCCTACGCGAAGAACGACACCTCGTATGTTATGAACTCGAAACCAATGAAGAGGTTAAATCACAGACATTAGAAATTGAAACGCAATTCGCCAAAGAATTTGTAATAAGTGGTCAGCGCCAAATGTTTTGCGCGCCCGCCTTGAAAAGACATACTCCGCGCGAAGGAATATCGAGCGAGACAAAAAACATAAAAAAATAAGCGCCCCGCCGCCCCTGCGTTTTAACGGAAATGCTTGGCAAACAAGCAAATATAAACCCGCGCCTTAAACCTTTAGCAGAGCCTCTGTCACCCGCAGGGCGGCGGCGAGTACCTCGTCAATCGACAGATGTGTCGTCTCTATGAGGTGCGCGTCCACGGCGGGGCGGAGCGGGGCGAGCGCGCGGCCTTTATCGCGGGCATCGCGCTCCGCGAGCTGGGCGGCCACGGTTTCATAGGAAATATCCTCGCCGTAACCCATTAGCTCTGCATGGCGGCGGCGGGCGCGCTCAGCGGGGGCCGCGTCAACGTATAGCTTTACCGCCGCATCGGGGCATATCACCGTGCCAATATCGCGCCCGTCCAGCACCGCGCCGGGCGCTTTGGCGGCAAAGCCTCTCTGAAAGTCCAAAAGCGCCGCGCGCACCTCTGTGTGCACCGCCAGCTTTGAGGCGGCCGAGGCGACCTCGCTATTTTTCAAAACCGGATCGTCCAGCGTCGCAGGATCAATGGTCTGGGCTGCGCGCGCCGCTGCCTTTGCATCATTGGGGTCATCCCCCGCCGCGAGACAATCCCGCCCCGCCGCGCGGTAAAGCTTTCCCGTATCCAGATAATGAAAGCCGTAATGGGCGGCTAAACGTTTGGCCAGCGTGCCCTTTCCGCTGGCAAAGGTGCCATCAATCGCAATCACTTGGGGAGATATAACTGGAAGGGGTTTTGTCACCGCGCGCTACGTCCTCTCTAATGGCTTTGCGAAATATTCGCGCCAAGTGTTGTCATGATATCAAAAAAGCTCGGAAAGCTTGTCCCAATCATGCCCGCGTCGTCAATGGTAACGGGGGCTTTTGCGTGAAGCCCCAAGATCAGCGCGCTCATGGCGATGCGGTGATCGTGATGGGTTTTCACAAGGCCGCCGCCGGAAATCGGCGCGCCGCCATTCCCCGTCACGCTCAGGCTACTCTGCGAGGCACTGACTTGCACCCCATTCCCCTTGAGAAGCGCTTGGGTCGCGGCAATACGGTCGCTTTCCTTAACCCGCAGTTCCGCTATGCCGTCCATCACCGTCGTGCCTTTGGCAAAGGCGGCGGCGACAGCCAAAATAGGATATTCATCAATCATGGAGGGCGCGCGCTGCGCGGGCACCGTAATGCCGCTAAGCCGTGAATGCTTGACATGAATATCAGCAATCACTTCCCCGCCAGATTTACGGTAATTATCCATACGCACAAAACCGCCCATTTCGATCAATGTCTCGAACACGCCTGTGCGCGTTGGGTTCATCATAACGTTTTCAATGACCAGATCAGAGCCTGGCGTCACCAATCCCGCAACAATTAGAAAGGCCGCCGAAGACGGATCGCCCGGCACATTGACATCGGCGGCTGTCAAGCTTTGCCCGCCCTTGATCTTCACCACCATGCCCTTATTCCCGTCAATGACGCGCGGGGTGGAGTGCACATCCGCGCCAAAGGCCCGCAGCATATTCTCGCTGTGATCGCGCGTTAAAGTGCGCTCGGTGACGCGCGTTGTGCCGCCTGCATTTATCCCCGCCAGTAGCAGGCAGCTTTTAACCTGCGCCGAGGCATGGGGCGGGGTATAATCAACGCCCGAAAGCGCCCCGCCCGCCAAAAGCTTGACCGGCAAGCGGTCGCCATTCGTGGCCTGTGTCGCCGCGCCCATTTGGGCCAGCGGGTCCAGCACGCGCGCCATGGGCCGAGAGGACAAAGACGCATCGCCAATAAATTCTGCGGCAATTCCGTATCCCGCCGCTGCGCCCAGAATCAGGCGAACGCCCGTACCCGCATTGCCGCAATCAACGGGGGCGTTAGGGGATTTAAACCCAGCGTCGCCGCAGCCCTCAATATACCAAATACCGTCATCTGCCCGCTCGATCTGCGCGCCAAAGGTCCGCATCGCGCCGGCCGTCGAGAGAATATCCGCCCCTTCCAGCAATCCGCTCACCCGCGTTGTGCCGCTTGCCATTGCGCCCAAAATCAGCGCGCGGTGAGAGATGGATTTGTCGCCAGGTGCGGACACTTTGCCTGTGAGGCCTTGGCTCGACTGCGATAGCGCTTTCATAATGTCGATTCCCAGTTGACTTGATATCTCTGCACGCTAAGACGCGCTCTAGATTTAAGTCGCAGGGTCTATCGCTGTCCAAGTTTTTACGCAAGCGCTTTAGCGCGCACGATCTGGATTTTAGCACCCCTGCCAATGTTAAGAATGGGGTTTCCTATGGCAAAAGTCGATCTTGGTACAAAACGCGTCTGTCCTGAATGCGAAGCCCGCTTTTATGATTTGACAAAATCTCCCGCCACCTGCCCGGAATGTAGTAATAGCTTTGACCCCGAAGAGCTGCTGGCGGGCGCCTCTCTGGCGGCCATGAAAGACGAGCCGCTTAAGGATTACGACGCTGTCTCTGATGAGGATGAAGACGAAGATGAAGACGCGCCAAAAAAATCCGCTGAGGAGGCAGAAGACGAAGACGATATAGACGAGGCCGAAGAAGAAGCTAAAGAGCTTGAACTTGACGGGGACGATGCAGCTATAATCGGCGGCAGCGACCAAGATGATGACGGCCCGCACGATATGGACGGATTCTCCGAGGACGAAGATGACGATGCCGACGCCGCCCTTGTCGATGATGACAATAATGAACTTCCGCCGCCGGACGCGGATGACGCCGAAGACGACGACGTCGAAGAAGTTGAAATCTAGACAATCTCGCGCTTTAGCGCTTGCAACACTGGCAGGGGCTAATTAAAAGCAGCCCACGCCGCGCCCCGCCAGACGGGGCCAGATATATCTCTCGCGCTTTGAACGGCCAAAGCGATCATTGAGGGGGCCTTAGCTCAGCTGGTAGAGCGCTTGCATGGCATGCAAGAGGTCAGGGGTTCGACTCCCCTAGGCTCCACCAAATTTATCCGTTAAGTTATTGTTACACATGATGAATATGAATTCAACTTGTCTCATATCCCACTATTTATCCCACTTTGCGCTTTCATCTCAGTGCTGTATCTGTGACCCAAACTGGAAGCACGGCCCATGACATTCACAAATAAAACCTATTAAGCTCACTTATTGAAAGCAGGTTTCAGCACAAACACACGCTTGTGTCTGGTATAGCTGTCCGCCTATAACATGCCAGCTCTGGCTACGTGAATTTTAAGCCCACCTGCACTGCAAGCAATGGAATTGCAAAGGCGCAATCAAAATAGCCTTAACGAATGAGGGAGAAACTGAGGGGTTTTAGGGGGGCTTGGCTTAATTAGGGCTGCATGAAATCCTGAACCTCTTTGTCAGTTACGTTATCATAGCAACTAAGAAACCCCACTTCGCCGCCCCAGACACCTCCGCCAATAAACCGTCTTTCAGATTTTGTTTTCCAATAGCCTAAATAGCGATACTTACTTGGCGTGTTGCAATAATCTATCTTGTTTCGAATTAAAATTCTGTTGCGTTTTGCCTCATCGCTCTCTTTAGGCGTTGCGCGCATCTCCATTTTTAATACCTTAATCCTTTCAGCCGCATCTGCCATTTCGCGCAAGTCTTTCCGCAAAAGCTCATTTCGCCTATTTCGAATTTCAATATAGGAATTGATAGTAACGGTATTGGTATCCTTGTAGCATTTATGCACTTTTCTTGGATTCTTTAAGTTCTGAATACTCGATTTACCACTTCGAGGAAAAGACAGAAAGTCTACAACCCTCCCACCATTCAAGCAGTATTCAAGCTTCGACGTATCTTCTGCTGACATAAGTGAGTTTCTTGCCATATCATCTCTCCACTCACTGCATCCGACGAGTTGGACTCCCGCAACTAGGGAAATAAAAACGAATTTGAAATTTGGCATATCAGCTATGGTCATGCATTAACTCGTCTTCACGGTTCGCGTTTTGCGCTTGCGGGGCTTGGGTTTGGCTGCGGCTAAGATGGGGCTTTGGAGTTGTTCATAAAGCATGAAGAGATGCTCTACGCGCTCTCGCTCACTCTCAAACGGTTTTTTGCGGTAAAGCCTGTCCACCGCTTTGTCATTAGCAATATGGGCCTTGCGCAGATTAGCGGGCATAGCATCAGGGTCATAGAGGTCAGCCAGTGTCGCATCGGGGTGCGCGGCCCGCGCGTCGAGTATCGTCTGCCCTGTTTTGGTCAAAATTTCGATACCGTTTGCATCAATTTCTGGCCACGGAAAAGTATTATAAACCATGCCAATTGAATATCGCGGGTCGTTCTTCATACGTCCGCCAATGTACCGAAACCAAGACATGTGGGACAGCGACATCAAAATCGAAAACTCCCAAATATTAGCATGAGGTTTAATTTTCACAAGATTGCTAGGAATCATAGGCGGCTCATAAAACCCCAGTGGAGCATAAACACGACTATCGGAACCCGTTTCGGGAATGACCATGAATGAATTTTTAGGAATTACTTCGATGTGAAACTTAGCAGGAAATTCAGCTAGACTTAATGAGGAAATTCCTGGTTCAAAGGGCGCAGCTTTTGTATCTGACTTATTTGATATTTTTCCTAGTCTATATTCTCTGACATTATCAATCAGTTCTTTAACTCCTTTGGAATTTCGGATTTGAACTGGTGACGCCAATGGAGCAAGGAAAATATATCTAGGCTTCCCAGACATATGCTCTTTTGAACCTATGTAAGGACGGACTAATCCCTTCACTTCATCCCAATCTGCAAAAGCAAGTTTGGCCTCTGCAATGGTGTCAAAAATATAATACCCACCATCTATAGGCTTTGTGCCAACCTTAATTTTTTCACCCGACATCGGCTTCGAGCTACTTGTTATTATCATATACCTATCCTTAAGCGCACTGGCGTCAAAAAGGTATGGCGACAAGTGCTTGAACTGAGTTTCTTCAGCATCTCCTTTCACATTGTCATAGCTAAATAATCTCTTCAATTCTGGCTGATTCACACGATGAGATAGCCCTACGATTACACAATGCACATGGGCCTTTCCCTTTGCATCACTTCCCCACTCAAACGTGCGATGGGCAAAACTAATTTCTAGATTAAATCTTTGAAAAAGCACTGGCCAAAGCTGAGCGACTTGTTCACCTTGTGTAATAGAATTAGTCGAGACAAACGCGATATGCGGCGGATTTTTGCCTCCCTTATTTACATATTCTCCAGCTTTTATGAACCAAGCGCATACATAATCGAGAGTTCCACCAGACTTGCCAAGCGCCGCTATCCTACGAACCTGTTGCCGCTGAAAATCACTTTGCTGTTTCGCGCCAATAAACGGCGGATTGCCAAAAACGTAAGAACACTCCACCGCTGGCAATAAATCCTCCCAATCGACTTCAAGAGCATCACCTTTTTCAGGACCGCCTAAGATATTCGCCGCCTTATCAAGCGGGATACGCGCATAGTTTTGGCCAAAGGCCAGCGAGAGCGCATTGTTCATAATATGATCCATCATCCACATAGCGGTCTCGGCAATGCGGGCGGGGAACTCTTCAAGCTCTATGCCGTAAAATTGATCTACGTCGATTTTGGAGAGGATATTGGCGTCTAGCTCTAGCTGTCTTTTGCCTTGCTTGGCTTGTAGGATTTCAATCTCTAACAGACGCAATTCGCGGTAAGCAATAATCAAAAAGTTTCCGCATCCACAGGCGGGGTCAAAGAATGTGAGTTTTGAGAGCTTGGCTTGCAACGCGTCCAGCGCCCCGCCCCTGCCCCGTTTAAGGGCTTTGGCCTTTTCTAGCTCATCACGCAAACCGTCCATAAAGAGCGGCCCTATGACCTTGAGGATATTTTTCTCTGTTGTGTAGTGCGCACCTTTCTTGCGGCGCTCTTTGCTGTCCATGACACTTTGGAAGAGCGCGCCAAAAATTGCGGGCGATATGGGTGCCCAGTCAAAACGCGAGGCCTCTATAAGCTTCTCGCGCATATCAGAGTCAAATGACGGTATGCGCGTCTGGCGCTCAAACAAACGCCCGTTGATATAGGGGAAAGCCGCCAAGTCTTCATCAAGGTTCTTGCTACGCTTGCTCTCTGGCGTGTCGAGCGTCTGGAAGAGCTGCGCGAGCTTTGGCCCTAGGTCAGACCCATCTTCGCTTGTGCGGTCTTCTAGGAAGCGCAGAAACAAGTCTTTGGGCTGAAATACGCCCGTATCATCCGAAAAGAGACAAAACACGATTTGCACCAAAAAGACTTCAAGGGCGCGGCCTTCAAATCCGCTCTCTTCCAGCGCGTCATGCAAGCGCCCGACAAGCTCTGCGGCTTTGATATTCACGGGGTCTTGGTCTTTAAACTCGCGGCGTTCCACGCCTATCATAAAGCCGAATTTTTGCACATGCTTGTGAAGGTCTTCCAGCGCAAATTCTAGCGTCTCGCGCGTGGCAAGGTCGCGAAGCTGGAAGACCTTAAAGTCACTTACGAGGACATAGCGCGGGCGGTCACGCTCTTTGATTTGCAAGATATAATCGAACGCTTGTTTCTCAGCTTTGACCAAATCACGGCCAGCGCTCTTTTGCTCTACGATTAAAGTGCCCGGCCAAAAGAGATCGATAAAGCCCGTATTCCCTTTGATATTTTTGATGCGCTCCTCATAGACGCCAACGCTTTCGCGCCTCAGTCCAAAGACTTCAAAAAATTGGTTATAGAATGTTTGCGTGTCGCTGTTTTCATTGCCCGCATCAGCCCATTTTTCCGCAAAGGCGCTGGCCCGCACGCGAATCTCATTCCAACTTAAACGCATAAACCCTCCGAGCTCTTTGCTACGCAAAGGTGCGGTTTTTGTCTATGCCTATTTCTGCCCCGATAGCGTTCCTAGGCGTGGGGATAGCCTATACTAATACTACGCTTGCGGATTGCCCATCGCCTTTGAAACTGCGGCCTCGACTACGCTGGAAAGCATATCCGCATCAAATATGGGATTGCTTGCGGGCGTCGGATTGGCGTCATGTAACGCCAGCATCCGCACGCGCTGTCGGTCTATTGAAACTTCGCCATAGTAATTAACGCTGGTATCCATCTTTTCATGGCCTAAGTTTTGGCTCCAAGCCTTCTTTGCCTCTTCATCTAAGCCGAGCTCATAAGCCAAGCGCATGAGCGTTTTTCTAAAACTATGCGGATTGAAATAGGGCAAATCCACCGCATTAAAAGCGGTGCGGAATATGTCTCGTATAGGCTGAGCGTTGGCCCATCGCTCTTTACTTATCCCGACAATGCAGAACTGGTCATGTTCATCCCGACCGCGCGCGCTGGACGTGAAGAGATAATCGCCCGCTGTGAAGCCCTGATCTTTTTTGAGATAGGCGATATAGTCTTCTACCTCCCCAATGAGAAACTCGCCAACAGGGAAAAACCATGTGTTGATTTGCTTGCCCGATTTCGTGTCCACCTCATTCGGGTCTTGATGCACTTGCTTATTGATAAGGTCTACATGCTTTAGGCGCATGGATATAATAGCGCCATCTCTTGCCCCGCTTACTAGGGTAAAGGCCATTAGCCCGCGATTACGGCGCTCTATGGCGGTTGTTTTAGGCATAGCCCTCAATGCAGCCTCAATTTGCGCAACGGTAGGAATCGGCCTCGCTTTTCTTGCCCGTGAAGCGGTGCGGTCTTTACGCTTAAGTCGAAGGGCATTTATCGGCTTCCGGGCTATCTTACCTTTGATACGCTCATCCATCACCATCCACTGGAAAAAGGCTTTCACGCTATTCACCGCCGCAACATTGGTAAGGCTTCGCGTTGGGCGTTTGACAACATAATCGGTAAATTTATCAGCCGCCTCCACAGTGATTTTCTCAAAGTCGATATAATCGGTCACCTCTTCAAAACAGGCTAGCGCCGCCAGTTTACTATCAATCGTAGATGCGGAATAATCGCGCTCCAGCTCTTTCAGCCAATCAAGTTTGTGGCGCTCATTTTTTGGATTCACTTTAGTCATATTTTCTGTCCTATTCAGAGTGATGGATTAAGAGGGGGATTGGGATTGCTATTATGTCCATTTACTGGGGCACAATGCGCCGCTCTATGTTCCTTCAAAAGCGGCCTTACTTGCCGCCAGCTTCTCCCGTGACGTTGCGCGGTTCATAGGCTTGCCACACGTCTCGCAGTCACCATGGAGCATAAGCGTTGGCTTGTTGCTTTTCGCAACACGGAATGTGCCCGCCTTCACTTTGCGCGGCCCTTGGCACCCTAGGCATGACATTTCACCTACGGCGCAAGTCCACTTGCGAGCGGCCTGCCACGCTATCATCCAGCTACGAATGGCCTCGCAGTGCATAAGAGTGGGATAGCTATCTTCTATGACGGGCAAGCCGTGTTTCTTTATCCATTGCCGCACCGTGTTAGGCCCAACCTGATAAAGCTCGGCGAGGCCGTGCACGTCATAGCTGCGGTGGCGTTTGACCTTGCGCGGGTCATATGTGCGCTTCATAGCCGCCCCCTATTCGGACGGTGCTGATAGGCTTTCGATATAGGCTTCCAAGTCATCCATACGAATAAGCGTGCGCGTGCCCGCCTTAAGGCGCTGGAGCTTGCCATCATCAAAGAGGCGGTAAATTGTGGAGCGGCCAAGTCCCGTGAGTTTGCAGGCGTGAGGAATAGTTACTGTGAGAGTTTTAGACATTGTAGGTTCCGTGACTGGCAAATCGGCCAGTAAGACACGATGGGCGATTCCATCGCATACCTAGGAATACTCATGGATTTAAACCTGTCAGTCACAATAAAAGCGGATTAAATCGTGAAAGCTCCTACCAATAGCCACGCGTCTTTTTCTGGGCTGATACGCTTTTGAAAGCTTTAAGCCCAAACTTGCTTTTAGCGACAGCAATGACTTCCCTAATTTGCTCGGGCTTTAATTTCCAAGTCACTATTTCCTCTAGGTTCACCTTTGATAAATTAGGCCGTGTAAGCGCTTGCCTAACTTCTGTTGGACAAGAAAACCCTTGCCTAATAGTGTCTTTATCAACTTCAGTAAGCGGCCCTAAATATTCCTCCGCAAACTCAATTCTTTGCTCTATCGTAATGCTGTCATCGCGAAAGTAGTCTTCGTCATTAGAAATAGATATAGAGTCTTCTCTGAGCCAATATCCAGAAAGCTCTTTTCGTCCAGCGCTTATCAAATTACAAACGCGCTCAACTGAAATTAGAGGCGTCAAACCCATAGTTACCAACACCGCTTTCAGTTTATCGCTCTTATGGTTTGAGAGTAGCGCTGTGACTACTTCAACATCCGAAAATGGTGCAAGGTCATAATAAGGCTCATACAAAGCCCTTTTTAACGCTAGCACTTGTCTCGCAACATGGACGTGCTTGTCACTCAAGAGTTTCTTTGGCCGTCCACGTCCACGGGTTTTCTCTTTGTGAACCCTATTGAATAGACGAAAAGTTAGCTCCTTCCCTATATGCGCCCAAGCCTCGTTATTGAGGTCTTGATTTTCTTGGAGCAAATTCCAATTGGTCTCAATATAATGACTTCCATCATCTGCGATGGGGCCATCAATTTTAGTTATGCTTTCTTGAATCTTACTTGCACCAGTGTCTCTTATCATTACTGGCAATGCGATTTTGTAAAACTGCTTCAGTATATCCGACATACAATCAGACAACTCCATTAAGCCATCGTCGTCTTGAAAGTCGCTATCATAAATCACCCTGTTATAATCAGGGTGATTGAAATATTGATTTTGTAGTTCTCTATATTCGTCGAATATGGTGAGCGCCATCTTCTTATGGTTTTGAAACCAATCACCCCAAAAGGATTTTTCATCTGCATGTCTATCAGACACAAATTCATCCGATATAGTTTCAATAGCTAAGACTAATTGTTTATGCCGTTCTGTCATTAAACCAGACTAGAACATTTTCGGGTTTTGAGGATAGATATAAACCCCACACTAACTCTTCACTATAGTTTTTAAATCGAGGGACACCGCTATTTCGTAGCTGAGCCTCAAGAAGATTTTCCGATATTAAGTCGGGGTATTATCCCCAACCAATCTAGCGTTTCAGTTATGTCTTCGGTTCAACTAAGTAGCACCAACACAGACCCTGTCTGTTCCATTACCGTCATTATCAAAGAATTCTATATATGCGCCACCATGCTTCAAACAACGACGCTTGCGATATCTTGACGGATGCTTACGACCGAAAATTCTGCTGATAAGTCCCCCTCCTTCTTTTAGCGAACTCATGATTTTTTCGCCATAGGGGTCTCTTTTAATAGCCAACTCTAAAACACTGGCCTCGGACACCTCCAATTTTGTTGAACCGGAGTAATAAACACAATGGTAGTTATTAACTAGCCCATTGGGTTCATGCCATTCACCACCCTTTTTGATACATTTTTTCTTTTGCTTCTCCAACTTAGACAATTTAGCCGACTGCCCGACATTAGAAGAGTTTTCTTTAATGACTCGCTCAGGATTTTTAATGACCTCGTTGGTTGCACATGCTGACAACAACAGCACACTAACTATACAAAAAACACTAACTGATTTACTTGACTTTTTTTTCATGACGCCCTCGTCTAGTTTATGAACAAGAAAGGTTTACATGAACATTCATACTTAATTTGTGATGGTGATCACGCCGTATCAGAAACACATACAAAATTACTTATTCATCCATGAAGCTTTAAAATTTTTCTAGGTTGCGATTGCTTGCAATACAGGCTCCACCGCTCCATCAACTCGCGGCGCTTCTCCAGCGCGCTAGTCCGTAAATAGCTGGCCTCGACTTCATTCCCGACCTTGTGCGCCAGCGCCATCTCTATCACTTCGCGCTGGATCAGGGTCTTATCGGTAGCCCATGATTTGAACGTGGCACGAAAGCCGTGGAGCGTCTCATCTTTGCCCATGCGTTTTAGTAAGGCGCGCGGGGCGTTCACAGAGAAGGTTGTGAGCTTATCAGGATGGACAAAAACAAATTCGCCTTGGCGTAGCTCATAGAGCGGCGCGAGTATCTCCAGCGCCTGTTTGGATAACGGCACAATATGCTCCCGCCCTGCTTTCATCCGCTCTTTAGGGATAGTCCAAAGCCTCTTCTCCAAATCAATCTCGCTCCACCGCGCCTCGCGCGCCTCAATAGAGCGGCAAGCCGTCAAGATTACAAATTCCACCATGCGCGCCACCATCGCCTCGCGCGCCCTTAGCTCTTCCATAAAGGCGGGCATGGCGTCCATATCCATCGCCTTATGATGCACAACACGCTTGGCCTTGCTTATCGTCGGTAAGAGGCTCTTAAGATTGCCGCGCCAGATTGCGGGGTTAATCCCCTCGCGCCAGTGCATCGCGGTGGCATAGTCCAGCACAGCCTCAATACGGCTTCGCAGGCGTAAAGCGGTTTCATGCTTCTCCAGCCATATCGGCTTTAGCACCTTGAGCACGTCAGGCGTTGTGATTTGAGAGACGCGCAATTGATGCAAAGACTTGGCATATACGGTCAGCGTATGTTTCCACTGGTATATATGCTTTTCATTTTTCCACTGTTTTTCATGGTCAGCGATATATTGTAGCGCGCACTCTAGGAAGGTGGGTTCGCTTTTCTTTGCGCGCTGGGCGATGGGGTCTTTGCCTTCACTCACTAGCTTACGCATCTCTGAGGCTTTGGCACGGGCATCCTTTAGGGATAAATCCGCAACGCCGCCCATGCCCATCTCACGGCGCTTGCCATCACGGCTCCACATGAAGACCCACGATTTGCTCCCGCCCTTAAAGACTTTGCAATAAAGTCCACCGCCATCGCTATAGCGCCCTACGTCCTTTAGAGCGTCCACAGTGCGCGCATTTAGCTTATGTATACCCTTGGCCATATCAATCCCGCCTTGTAGTGGGATAAGCCATCCTTATCCCACTATTTATCCCACTCTTAACATGGGATAGCGAGAAACACCAACAAATAGCGTGAAACTCAAACTACTGTAATTATTATATTTTATAGGAATTATTGGGATATACTGAAACACACTGAAGCAGGGATATGGTGGCCCTAGGCTCCACCAAATTGAAATTTGCAGGCCAGTGGGACTATCATCCCGACAATATCGTTGATCCCTAAACTAGATGCATCCCGAGGTAGGCCGCGGCTATTGTCATCGCTATGCAAGACCGAAGAAAAAATTGAATATCCCTTCAATCTACCCTAAAGCTCCGCTGAGGGAACAAAAGAGGACGCGTTGAAATACCGCACTGAGATTGACGGATTGCGCGCCGTGGCGGTTTTACCAGTCGTAGCGTTCCATATCGCGCCCATGCGGTTTACGGGCGGATTTACGGGTGTTGACGTTTTTTTTGTCATCAGCGGATTTCTAATTTCCACCCTTATTTTTGAGCAGCAAGATCAAGGTCGTTTCAGATTTATTGACTTTTACCTCAAAAGAATGCGCAGGTTGTTGCCGGCACTAATATTGGTCCTTTTCACATCTTTGCTAATTGGATCAATAATTTTATTTCCACAAGAGTTGCTCCGCCAGACCAAACATACGCTGGGGAGCCTAGCTTATATACAAAACTTTATACTGGCGTCGGAGGCAGGATATTTCGATATTGGGGCGCGCCTTAAACCCCTGCTGCATCTCTGGAGCCTCGCGATAGAAGAGCAGTTTTATCTGTTTTGGCCTTTGGTGCTTTGGATGGGTCATAAGCTGCGTATTAATCTCTTTTTTCTTATCTTACTGCTGACAAGCCTCTCCTTGTTTCATTGCTATGAGTTGACGCAAACTCGGCCGACTCAGGCTTTCTTTTGGCCCACGAGCCGAGCCTGGGAGCTGTTGAGCGGCGGTCTTTTGGCTTGGATTATTCATTATAAAAACAAAGAGATTGCTCAACTTGTCTCCAAATTCAACACCCATAGGTTCTTTCGGCCAGCGGTGATTGCCAACATCACATCTCTGGTCGGGCTTTCAATTTTACTCTATGGATATTTGCACATTCACAAAGGTGATGGCTTTTCAATCAACCTTGTCTATTTACCCGTCATTGGTAGTTTATTGGTGCTTGCGTCAGGCTCGCGCTCCATTATAAACCGCGTCGTTTTAATGAACCCATTTGCTGTGAAAATTGGGCTTATAAGTTACCCACTTTACCTATGGCATTGGCCCCTCATTACTTATAATCATATTCTGGCAGGGGAGAGTCCTAGCGTTTTAAGCCGCCTGCTTATCGTGGGTATCAGCTTGATTTTAGCATGGATGACTTACGAATTTCTTGAAAAACCCATTAGGGCAAAAGGCCGCCGCAAGCCTAGATATATAGCATTGGCCACGATGCTCTCCCTGATTTTTGCCCTATCAGCTGTCGTAATTTACAAACAGGGTAAAATCGGGGTTTTAGGCAGCAAGCAAGATATCATTGATACGGCAGCGGCGAGTCCAAAACGCATTGAGTGCACAACGTCCATCGCGAGATTAAGCACTTATGATGGCGCCTGTAAATATTTCAACGATAATGTCAGAGTTGCTGTTATTGGAAATAGCCACGCATCAGAATTATCATATGCGCTCGCACGTCAATTGTCGGAGAAAAATATTGGAATATGGCAATATAGCATTGCCGTCTGTTTCTACGAATTTCTGCCACGAACCGATTCTAAAATTTGTAAGGATTGGCATGACGATGCCGCCCGCGAAATTATCGCAAACCCAGAGATCGAATATGTCGTGCTGAGCTACAAAAGTGATGTCTATATCGCCAGCCCAAAGCGCCGCTTAGCATTTTTAGATTATGTAAATTCATTGGTTAAGCATAACAAACAAATCATCCTTGTCATGCAAACGCCTACCCTGCCTCGGCACGTGCAATTTTATATCAGGCTGCTGGGCAACGCCTCCACGGATAGGGCATCTCGGTCTTTGCAGGAATGGGATCAACTTTACGCGGGTGCGCAAGAGTTAAAAAAAGAGTTTAAGCAAAGGTTTCCAAATAATGGCTACATAATCGACCCTGTGAATACCTTTTGTGACGATCATAATTGCTATCCAATTATTGATCGCAAAGCCCTATATTACGACACTAATCATATGTCTCTATATGGCGCGGAACTCCTCTCAAACAAAATCTTAGAAATAATCGACACTGACAAAAATTTCGCCGATTAGCACTTTCAAGTCAGTGCCTATGCAATGCGATGAATTTATGCACGAGCCACTTCACCCTACCCCCAATCCTCTTTGATCATGTCGGCCCCTTTTTCGGCGATCATGATTGTGGGGGCATTTGTATTGCCGGAGACGACATTGGGCATGATCGAGGCGTCAATCACCCGCAATCCCTTAAGGCCGCGGACCCGCAGGCGGTCATCAACAACAGCCATATCGTCGCTGCCCATTTTACACGTACCAACAGGATGATATTGCGTATCGGCGCGGGCGCGAATATCCGCCTTAAGCGCCTCGGTATCCAGCGTACCGGCCGAGTAAAACGGTTTTCCGCGCACGGCGTCAAAGGCAGGGGCCTCCATGATTTGCGTCATCATTTTGGCTCCGCGCACAAGGGTATCCATATCCCGTTCATCTTTGAGGAAGGCCGGGTCAATCGCGGGCGGGGCGGCTGGATCTGAAGACTTGAGCCAGAGGCTCCCCCGGCTTTTGGGCCGCAGAACGCAAACGTGGCAGCTATAGCCGTGACCCATATGCAGCTTTCGCCCATGATCATCGACCGCCGCGCGCACCAGCACAAGCGAGACATCCGGCGAGGGCTCTGAGCGGTCCGTATAAAGAAAGCCGCCGCTTTCAGCCAAATTGGACGCCAGCATACCGCTGCGGTTTTTAACATACCGGAAAATTTCGCGGGCCATGCGAAAGGTTCCCATAAAAGAAAAGCCCAGATTGTCTTTCATCTTTGAGTCATAGGAAATCACATAATCAATGTGATCTTGCAGGTTTTCGCCAACCCCCGGCAAGTCGTGGGTCTGCGCAATGTCGTGGGCTGCGAGCTTATCCTTCGCGCCAACACCCGAGAGCAAAAGTAGCTGCGGGGAGCCAAAGGCCCCGCCGGAGAGAATGACCTCCCGCGCGGCCATAAACGTTTGCGGCTTGCCTTTCACCTTGGCCTGCACGCCTGCGGCGCGCCCCCCCTCTATGATGACCTTTTGCGCGGCGGCCCCCGTTATTACCGTCAGGTTCGGGCGGTCCATATGATCATCAAGATAAGCGCGGGCGGTGTTCCAGCGCTCGCCGCCCTTATGGGTGACCTCATACATGCCAAGGCCTTCTTGCTGCGCGCCGTTAAAATCATCGGTAAAGGGCATTTGCGTTTGCCGGCCCGCCTCGAAAAATATCTCATTAATCGCGCCAGGACTGCGCGGGCCTGCCACGTTCAGCGGGCCGCCCTGACCTCTATATTCATTCGCGCCCGCTTCGCAGTTTTCGCTCTTTTTAAAATAGGGCAGTACATCTTGATAGCTCCAGCCTTTGTTTCCAAGGCGCGCCCATTCGTCATAATCATTTTTGTGGCCGCGAATATAGATCATCGCATTAATGCTGGAGGAGCCGCCCAGCACCTTGCCGCGCGGCTGGTATCCCCTACGCCCATTCAGCCCGTCTTGCGGCTCTGTTTCAAAGCGCCAATTACGCTTCCCCATCACCATATTCCAAAGCGTTGCGCCCGGGGTAAAAACGCTCCAGTGTTTATGGCTGCCGCCCGCCTCTAGCAAGCCAACAGAAATATTCGGGTCCTCGGAGAGACGACTTGCCAAAACACAGCCCGCAGAACCCGCGCCAACAATCACGTAATCAAACTTATCCATGATACCATCTCCCCAGATGTTTGTTCGGTTATGGCCCCGCCTATTTTACGTGCAAGCACGTGTGATTATCTTTTGCAAAGCCTTCGCCGCACGGTCAATGCCTAACATCAAAGGGCCGGCACTTAACCCCCCCCCCTGATCTGGCTAGCGGCCTAAAATCACGCTGCGCGCCGAAGGATAGAGACTCGCCCACTCCGACATAGGATTATCCGCCGCGCCAATCGTAAAGGCCTGCGACCTAAACCCGCCCGGTCCAGATTGGGCCAAGAGGCAAAACATATCTTCAATTTGCCCACCCGTAAGCTCAGATTTAAGGCGCGAGCGGGCATAATCAAATGGCGTTTTATCTTGCTCTAGGGGCTGCCCGCATAGATAGCTCCATCCCTGATCGCTGCGGCTAAAGAAAAGGGCATAGGCGGCAGGTCGGCCCAGCGCGCTGTCGAGCGTGACCAAGACCAATTCATCAAGGGAGCGGTAAATGCCGGGGCCTTCAGCCGCTTCCCTGCGGGCGGCGGCGGGCGGCGAAAACGCGGGGGCGGATGGACGCTGCGCGTCTTTGGTAACAGGTGCACGCTGGGCATCTTGGGGGACAGGCTGCGGATCGGGCCGCGTAAACGGCGCTGTTTTCGGCACCACTTTTTCAGCGCCCGAGATCGCGGTACGGGGGTCAGGCGCGGGATTAGGCGCAGGCGCAGGTCTTTCAGATAGCCAATAATAACCGCCGCCCATAACCAGAGCCGCGATTAAAAATAGTAAAGCAATTTTGCGCATTGAGCTCTCCAGAGCGGTTAACTCACCTTTTTCACCGCATTCCAAACATCACATAGGCTAACGATATTCAGAGAGTGATCAAGCTCGGGATCAGAATCGAGCGTGGCCTTGTGATTGGCCTCAATAATTATCCCGATTGGCTCGCCCGTTTCCAGATTTATGGCCACGCCGCCGCTCATGCCCGAGACAACAGGCTCGTGAGGGGAGTCAATTCTAATGATCCACTTGCCAGAGCCCGGCACCGTGTAATGCACGGCGCCTTCGCGAACAGCGGGCGCGGTGCTGCCGGCGGGAAAGCCAATCACTTTTAGCGGCATGCCTTCTCTTAACTGCTCTGGCTCGGACGCTGGGAGGGTGCACCCCACTAAGGCTGCATCAAGCCCGTCGGGCTGATAGACAAGGTCGCCGCTGGCAAAGGGCGGCGTTGTAAATTTGATATCGCGCACAACATGGGCCGCTGTAATCCAGCCGCCCCAATGCGCATAAAACGTCCCGTAAGTATTGACCGTGTCATCATCAAAGAAATATCTACGAACATCCATATTGGCCGTAAGCGCTAAGTCTTGCGGCGGTGCGGACGGCTCGGCCTCATGGCCCGTGAAAATGATAAAGTCATAATTCTCATAACCGCGCGTGCGGGTAAAGACGCGGTAGCCATTCGGCCCGCCTGTTTCATCCGTATTCCCTTCAATGGTTTGAAAATTCGATCCCCCGATCTGGGTGACAATACCGGTATGATAAAGATCACCATCACTGGCGCGCGAGAGGAAAATCGAGCCCGGCGTCAGATATGACTTATTCAGCTCGGCTTCGCCCACATAAAACCCTTCGGCCTTAGCTTGATCGCCAAGCCGATCACAATTCACGTGGCCATTTATCGGGCGGGGCTGCCCCGAGGTTTCAGAAGCTTGACGCAAAATGAAGCGCACAAAGCCCGCACACCAAGGCTGATCTGCGCCGTCCCGTCCATCCATATAAAGCCGCACCCAAGGGCCCTTATTTTGGCCACCAATTTCAATCGCGCCGGCACTATGATGTTTTTTTGCATGAAACAAAGTCGCGGCTTGAAAAGATAGCCCGCCAGTTTGCGGGACCTGCAAGACATCCATCATGGGCTTAATCAGCGCCGCATGGGTTACCGCGTCAACACGCCCGGTTGGTGAGAACTCATGATCATTTTGAAATCGCCTGACATTGAGTTCGGTGACTGGACCAAAATCGGAGTCGATCACAAGATCATGGCCGTGATAGCTCAGCCATTCTTGCACGCGTTTTACGACATTGCCCCGTTTACCTATGCCGAACTCTCCGGAAAATTCGATCTCATCACGTATCGAAGCTCTGAGCGATTGCTGGGTTGAATTTAAAGTATACATTTGCGCCTCCTAATTATCGGGATAGCCCCGAGATAACCCCAAATAAGCATATTTAGACGCCGCTATATGTGATGAATGTCACGGCGACTGGCGGCGGCCACGGGCGGCAAGAGTGAATAAGATTTGCGGCCACTCATATGTTGCAGGCCGCGCACAAAAGGTGCCATAAGCCACTCATGGAAACTGGATTCATATCTTTGGCGGCGCGGCTTTGCCGGAGGGCCTCCGTGCTTCTTTTATGCCTAAGCTACCTCATGGCAGCTCCGGCGGGCGCGCAGAATACGCCCCCGCCCATCGCGCCGCCTGATGGACTAAGCCAAAGCACGATAAACGCGGCGCGGGCGGCCTTGGAAAACCGCACAGACCTAAACGAGGCGCAATTATCGGCCGCGGCCGCAGCCTATGACACAGCCGAAACGGCGCTGCGAAATGGTCAAAATGGCCTCACCGAGGCCCAGCGCCTCCAATCCTTCATGGAGACGGCGGCAGACCAATTAGAAGCTCTGAATGAAGAGGCCGCAGCTCTTCGCGCGCGGCCGCCCGTAGATATGGACGAAGATAAGCTGGCGATGAATGCGCAGCGCCTATCTGATCTACAGCTCGCCCTTGTTAATAAAGAGGCTGCCCTTCGCGCGCTGCGAGCCGAGCAAACCAGCCTGCGCACAGAAATTGAGACTCTACAAAGCCGGCGACTGATAGCGCCCAATGAGCAAGCCGAATTTCTGACAAGAGCCAAAGACCTTACCGCGCAAATCGCCCAGCGCGGAGAGACGCAAAATGACCCTGTAGAAACCGCTGTTACAGCGGCGCTCAAGGCGAGGTTTTTTTACCGCCGCGCAAGTGCCGCCGCCCTTGAACTAGAGATTGCCAGCGCCGCTGACCGCCAAGAGATCCTCACGGCGCGAGAGACCCTAAATCAGCTGCAAATCAACTACACTGCCGAGGAAGTCGCAGCCCTGCAGCGATTGACAGGGAAACAGCGCCTGATTGACGCGGCCGCCTATGTAAGCCGTGCCAAAAACGTTCTGGCCGGTATGACGCCGCAAAATAGCGCCGCATCTGAAAACGGACCGCCTCTTGAAGGCAATCCCCCAAGCGCGTCTTCGGCTCCGGTGCAAACGGAGGAAGGGGCTGTGGCCCCGCCGGAAACACAAGACATTCACCCCTTGGTATTTGCCTATGCCAAAGAAAACTTACGCCTCTCAGAACAGCTTTTATCTATTGCGCAGGCGGCGAGTTTGACACCCAAACGCCAAGCCACAAAACGCAGCCAGATAGATATCATTGATGCAGATTTGATCACGGCAAAGTCACTGATCGAACTTGGTAATATCTCGCGCGCCTCAGCGACGATTTTGCGCCAATTGCGCAATGACAATATTGCCCTCTCTGTGCTGGAAGCCCAGATGAAAAGCGTGAATCAGGATATTGCAGAGGCTACCCAGACCCGGCTTGTCTCGCAAAATTATATTCGCGACTTGGGACAAGGCGGGGCGGACATTAATATGATTGTCAAAGATTGGCAGAGCGCCAATCCCGCAGTGGGTGCCCCGCCCGGCTCCGCTCGCGAGCAGCTCCAGTCACTTAATGCCGAACGGCGTATTATTCTCACCGAAGTCAGTACCGCCTCGCGCGACCATCTCGAAGAACTCATCCAGCTAAAGGGCGCGCTAGATACGCTTTTGGGGAAGTCACGGGAGCTCACGGCCCTGCTTGAGAAAAACCTGTTATGGCTACCCAGTATTGCAGCCGTCGGGCTTGAGTGGCCCAGCAAGGTTATCAAGGGCGCGGCGGCCGTCTTTAGCGGGCACAATATATCGCTCGTCACAAGCTCTCTGCGCACAGCAGCGGCGCAATACCCCTTATGGCTCATTAGCTTTATTTTGATTGCAGGCGGGCTTCGGAGCCTGCGGAGGTCTCTTTGGGCGGATATTGAGCGCCGCGCCGCAATGGTGGGACGCGTTCAGCAAGATAGTTATATGCACACGCCCGCGGTCCTTGCGAGCTGCGTCGCCATCGCCTTGCCGCTCGCCATTATGTTTTTCGGGCTCTCTAGCTTGTTTGCCCTGTCTGGAAATCCCGACCCCTTCGTGCAGCAACTTGCGAGCAGCTTTCGTTACCTTGCCGTTTTCATTCTCGTCTTTTTGACATGGCGGGCCTGGGATCGGGACCAGTCTCTCTTTGACAAGCATTTCAGCCTTGATGCTGGTTTGCGCCATGATATTAACCGCGAGCTTAAATGGTTCATCCCCTTTGTTGGGACATTTAGCACCCTCACTGTGCTGACCAGCGAGAGTCGGCAGCCCAATGTCTTTGACGGGTTTAGTCTTTTGGCTTTCTTGCTCACGGCTTTGGCGCTTAGTTTTGCCAGCTACCGCATTTTATGGACGGGGCGGCGGCAGGCCCAGGAATTTTGGCACGGCAAAGGGGAAGCGGGACTGTCGAGATACACTGCCGTCTTTGCCGTGGTGATGATGGGCGTGCCCTTACTCTGCGCTTTTTTTGCGGCGCTGGGCTATTACGAAACGACATCTGAACTTCTCTACCGCCTATTTCTTTCGGGCGCGCTACTGATCGGGACCTATGTCGTTTACGGGACGGTAACGCGTACAATTTTGGTCAGCAAGCGCCGACTTGCCCTCAAACAGGCAATTGAGCGGCGCGACAAAGCTGTAAAGGCCCGCGCCGAGCAAAAGGCGGCGGCAGACCGAGGCGAGAATCCTGCGCCTATTACCCCGATTAATTTGGAGGAAATTGATATTGAAAGCGTCAGCCGCCAAACCGAAAAGCTGTTAAATGCGGTCATGATGGTTTTATTTGCTGTCTTCATGTGGATGATCTGGTCGGGCTTGCTCCCCGCCCTGTCTTTCTTCGATAATATCGAGCTTGGTCATTATATGGTCGAGACTATGGATAGCGAGACGGGGCAGCTTACCACGGTTGAGCGCGCGATAAGTCTTTGGAATATCATGCAGGCGCTAGTTATTTTTGGACTGACCGTTCTGGCCGCGCGGAACCTGCCCGGCTTTTTGGAGATATTCGCGCTCAGCCGCCTTGGTTTTGACCCGGGTACACGCTACGCAATTGTGACAATATTGGGCTATCTCATTTTTGGATTCGGCCTGTTCATGGGGCTGGATCGTTTAGGCCTGCAATGGTCACAGCTCAAATGGATTGTGACCGGCCTGTCCGTCGGTATCGGGCTGGGCTTACAGAAAATTATCGCGAACTTTGTTTCCGGCCTCATTATCCTGTTTGAGCGCCCTGTACGCATTGGCGATTATGTCACAATTGGACAGCAATCAGGCACGGTGACGCGTATACAAATACGCGCAACCACATTGGTGGATCTGGACAATCGCGAAATCCTTATCCCGAATGAAGAATTGATCTCGCAGCGCGTTACAAATTGGACATTGTCAAACTCTATCACCCGCCTTTTGCTCAATGTCGGAATTGCATATGGCACAGATACCGAGAAAGCCCGCGAGCTTATGCTCAATGCCGCTAGGGCCAATAAACATGTGCTGGAGACGCCCGCACCGCAAGTTGTCTTTACCGGTTTTGGCGATAGCTCACTTGACTTTGAGGTTCGTGTTTTTCTTAAAAGCTTTGAGGAGCGCGTGCCAACACGCCATGAACTGCATACGCAAATCAACAAGGCCTTTGAGGCCGAAGGGATCGAAATCCCCTTCCCGCAGCGCAGCCTGCACATGGTAGATTCAAAATCTCCGCCCGCAAAACCGCCTTCGAAAAAAAGGCCGCCCGCGAAACCCAAGCCCGCGTAATATCCGATTTTGATCATGACTATATTTTTTACTCAAAAAACGCGCTTCGGCGCTTTGGTTCGAATTGGCGCGCTTTTGGTCTCCTGCGCCGTCTCGCCGGGCGCATATGCGCAAAACACCAGTGAGGCGCAAGTAAGGACCACTCCCCCTGCAGAAGACATCGTCATCGTCACAGGAATTTATAATGCGCCGCGGCGAGGTCTTGAGGCGCCGGCCTCTATTCGCGTAGTGGCAAAGGAGGACATTGCCCGCATTAGCGCCGTCCACCCCGCCGAGGCTCTGAACACAGCCGCAGGGGTCAATATTCACCGCGGCTCTGGCCAAGAGCATCTGACCGCTATTCGCTCGCCTGTGCTAACCGGCGGGGCGGGAGCGGGCTCGTTTTTATATCTTGAAGACGGCGTGCCCTTGCGCGCGGCGGGCTTTGCCAATGTCAATGGCCTGTTTGAAGGCGGGACAGAATTTGCGCGCCAATTTGAAATTTTCAAAGGCCCTGGCCCTGTTGAATATGGCTCCAATGCGGTGCACGGCCTGATTAATATTCAATCACGGCCAGTTGAAAGCGCGGATCAAAGCCGTGTGCTGCTCGGCACAGACGGCTTTGCGGCCCTTATGAGCACGCAAAGACTGGGCAAATTTCGCCTTTCGGCCTCCATTGCCCATGACAGCGGCTTTCGAGATGAGAGCGGCTTTGACCAGCAAAAATTTGCGCTAAAATTTGAAGACAGCTTCGGTGCGTGGTCTGTAGACGCACTCACATCCTTTCAAAATCTTAATCAGGAAACCGCAGGATTTATTCAAGGCGACGATACCTTTGCAGACCCGCGCCTTAGCGCCTCAAACCCTAATCCCGAGGCTTTTCGCGACGGCAAAAGCTACCGCGCCCAAGCACAGTTTACGCGCGCTGCGGGCGAGGGCACGCTCTCGCTAACCCCCTATGGCCGGCGGGTAGAGCTGCGGTTTTTGCGCCATTTTGTGCCCGGACAAGCCTTGGAGAAAAGCGCGCATAGCTCAGCGGGAGTTCTTAGCGCCTTTTATACGGATGATCTTAACCTTGGACTTGATCTGGACTATACGCGCGGGTCAGTCTTTGAGTTTCAGGAGGCTCCTTCGCGCTTTTCCTTTGTCCAAGGCTTGCATTATGACTACCGCGCCGCCGCGCTCAGCGCCGCCGCATATGGGGAGAAACGCTTTGATCTTGGCGCAGGCCTTGGACTTAATATTGGCGCGCGAGCAGAATACACGCATTACGCCTATGATAACCGCGCAGATGACGGCCGCAGCGGGCGCTTTATTCGCGCCGCTGATAGGAAGGATGATTTCTTCACGCTGACCCCCAAAGCCAGCCTTACCAAGAGCCTTGGCAGCGGATCGCTCTATGCCCGCGCCGCACGCGGGGCACGCGCGCCGCAGGTCACAGATTTATATTCCGCCCAGCTTGGCCAAATCCCCGGCGAAGCGGGCACCGAGACCTTGGATAGTCTTGAGGTAGGCTATAAATATGATAGCGCGGCATTTCACGCGGAGGCGGCTGCCTTTACTATGCGAAAATCGGGATTTTTCTTTCGCAATGCCAATGGCTTTAACGTCACCGATGGCAAGACCCGCCATGAGGGAATTGAGCTTTCGGCCCGCTACAGCCCGGCCCCGTGGGTTAGCATATTTGCAGATGCTACCTTGGCCCGCCACAGCTATGATTTCACGCTTGATGAAGGCAGCGCGGCCAATAATATCACAGAGGGCACCCGCGTCGATAGCGCGCCCGATACGCTGGGCACGGCCCGCCTGCGCGTGACCCCGCATAGGCGGATAATGGGCGAGATTGAATGGCGGCATGTCGGAGCCTATTTTACCAACCCCGGCAATACAAACCGATACGGCGGACATGATATTTTTGTCCTGCGCGGGAGCTTTGATCTGTCTGAGCAGCTTCGCCTGTCCGTGCGGGTCGATAACCTGCTGAACGCGCGCTATGCTGACCGCGCGGATTTCGCCTTTGGCAATGAGCGCTTCTTTCCAGGGCGTCCGCGCACGGCCTTCTTTGGGCTTACCGCAGGTTTCTAGCGTTTGACCTTGGCGGCTGAAAGCCTTACATCGCCCTATGCATATTCCTGATTCAAAACTCGCCCAGGTCGTTGATCGTTTCGACCAAATTCAGGCCCGAATGAGCGCGACAAGCGATTCCGACGAGATCGTACAGCTTGGCAAAGATTATGCCGAACTTCGCCCTGTGGCCGAAGGCGTGCGCAAGCTGCAATCTATTCGCGAAGAAATGGGCGAGCTGACCGCCATGCTAGACGATCCCGAAATGGGCGCTATGGCCAAAGAAGAGCTGCAAACCCTTAAGGAAAATTTGCCCGAAATTGAACATGAGGTTGCGCTTTTGCTGCTGCCAAAAGACCGCGATGATAATGCTTCAATTGTACTGGAAATTCGCGCGGGCACGGGCGGCGACGAAGCGGCGATTTTCGCCGGTGACCTTTTCCGCATGTATTCGCGCTTTGCCTCTCTGCAAGGCTGGAAGGTCGAAGTGGAAAACGAATCCGAAGCTGATATGGGCGGCTATAAGGAAATTATCGCCTCCGTCTCCGGCGCGGGTGTTTTCGGGAAAATGAAATTTGAATCTGGGGTTCACCGCGTGCAGCGCGTACCTGTGACAGAAACCCAAGGCCGTATTCATACCTCTGCCGCGACAGTTGCCGTCCTGCCGGAACCGGAAGACATTGATATTAATTTTTCCATGAACGATGTACGCGTCGATACAATGCGGGCGTCAGGCGCCGGCGGACAGCACGTCAATAAAACCGATTCTGCCGTGCGGATGACCCATGAACCCTCGGGCATTGTTGTGGTCTGCGACGCGAAATCTCAGCACCAGAACCGCGCCAATGCCGAGCGAATTTTGAAAATGCGCCTCTATGATATGGAGCGCGAGCGGCTTGACGCAGAACGCGCGGGCGACCGCAAAGCCCAGCTCGGCTCAGGGGACCGAAGCGAGCGCATCCGCACCTATAATTACCCGCAGGGGCGCGTGACCGACCACCGTATTAACCTCACGTTATATAACCTTGATAAGATCGTCGCGGGGGATTCGCTTCATGATGTTGTCGATGCCCTCATTGCCGAAGATCAGGCCGACCGGCTCGCGCAGATGGCGGATGCTGGCTAGCTATGTATGCGGTCTGCTACCGGTTTACCCTCCAGCCCAAAGCGCTGACGATGGGGCGGCGCATGGCCGAGCTAGCCTTTGTGGAATTATGGACAGCCATGAGTGAATTTTTTAAAACCGAATGCGGCGCGCTTGACTCTCGCCTGCACCGCGGGACGGACGGTGTCTTTTACGGCTATGCGCAGTGGCCCAGCGCAGAGCGCTTCGCTGCCTCTCGGGACGTTGTCCCAACGGAAGAATTTGCGCGCCTGCGCCTGAAATGGGCGGAGCTCTGCGCGCCCTCCCAAATCCTCTTTCAGGGCCCTGTCGAAGTGGACCTCCCCGCCGCGTAAATTATAGTTGCCAGCCTGCGATTATGGTGTATTTATCCGCCTGCTTATCAGCGAGAGTGAGGGCGCAGCCCTCTTTTCGCGAAAAGCCGCGGTAGCTCAGTGGTAGAGCGCATCATTGGTAATGATGAGGTCGGGAGTTCAATTCTCCCTCGCGGCACCAGCTTTCCGTCAGTTAAAACATTTATCTATGCCGGCAGGGCCCCGATTGCGGCTCAAAGATAAACACCTCTGTCAACGGCTCGCCCAAGACATGCGCGATACGCAAGGCGAGCTCAAGCGAGGGCGCATAGCGCTGCGCCTCAATCGAGATGATGGTTTGCCGCGCCGCTCCGCGTGCCGCGCCAGATCGGCGTGAGAGAGGCCCAAACCCGACGCATGGGCGCGTGAGGAATTCCTATCCCCGCACTAAAAAAGAGGAGCCCAAAGGCCCCTCTTTGCATTTTATATGACAGCGTCAAAGCTGCGCGCGCTCACTAGAATTTGTAGCGCGCCCCGATTTTGATGCGGCGATCACCAACGAAGCTGGTGCGGCCAAAGCGCTGCCCATCAGCATCGATCTGCTGCTCGGCATTGGCTTTCTCATCCGTAATATTGGCGACTTGCAGGCGGACCTGGAAGTTCTCGTTAAAGTCATACTTAATCGAGCCATCAAGATAGCCTGTGGCTTGCTGGAAGATCGGGTTACCGGTCACGAAGTCACGGTAAGACCCGAGATATTCCGAACGCCAGTTATAGGCAAGACGCATCTCGAGATTATCATCCTGATAAATACCAATGATGTTCGCGGAGTGCTCGGAAAGGCCGAGGAAATCCGTGATACCAAAGCGCAAGATGCGCTCAAAGCTATCCGGCGTGCCGTCACCATCTGCGTCAACAATCGGCAGAGGCGCATTTGTTTCAGCATCAATGTAGGTATAGTTCGCCTGAAGACCTAGATTGCCGAAAAGACCCGGCAATTGATCGTAGAATTGCGTGTAAGCAATTTCTAGACCTTTGATCGTGGCTTCATCCTGGTTCAAATCACCATTAAAGACGATCGGCACCTCGCGTCCGTCAAGAGTAACGGTATCGAGCGTTTCCGATGCAAAGATGATGTTGTTTCTCAGATCCTTGTGGAAGAGTGAAAGGGTCAGAGAGTTATCATCACCAAAGTAATGCTCAAGCGATAGATCAAGATTAGTTGACTCAATTGGCTCAAGATTTGGATTACCGCCAAAGACATTGATCTGCGTAAGCTGAATATCAGTGATACGCTGGTCGGCTGGAACCGTTAAATCGTCAGATGACACGAAGCGGAATGTCGGCGTTGTCACGCGGTTAGCGCGAAGCTGATCGATGCGCGGACGGGTGATCGCTTCACTGGCCGCAAAACGCACCAATGTGCTGTCGTTCAGATTCCACTTAATGTTCAGCGACGGTAGCCATTTGTCATTACTCGCGATTTGAACGCCGTCAGCACTTGTGTCGGCCTGATCAAAATAGGCAACGGCTTCTGGCGAGAAGTCGATTGGGCTCTGGCCCGGATTGTTGTTTACGACAGGGACAAAATCAAGCCCGTCAACGCCGGACACATCTGCAGAGGTATAACGCAGACCAATATTACCGTCGATAGACATGCCGTTCTCAAACTCATTACCGAAATCAAGACGGCCATAGAGATTTGTGACCTTCTCTCTTACATCGCCAATGGTGCCATTGGTTGCGTAATCCACAACGCCGTTCTGACGCAGCGGCGCCCAGTCCTGGAAAGACGGACGGCCATCAGCCGCTGTGCCTTGGGGAATGCTGGACTCGGCTCCAAGCGCCTGAACAAAAGCATCATAGTTTTGAATCAAGTCACGGTTGGCAAAAACCACATCCGTGCTTTGGCCGCGCACAACATCGCCGCGGAAGAAGTCAGAGAAATCGACAACTTCTCCAACGCCCTCGCCCGCAAACTCGGAGTATGGCAGATAGCCGCCGCCCGCCCATGGCGGCGCAACAGCCGCCCAGTTCAGACCCGCAGCGCGGTTGACTTGTTCACGGTCGGCATATCGGGCCCCGAATTTAACAGAGTCGAACCAGCCATCATTGGCAAATTCATACTCAACATCACCGCGAAGTGCGTACATATCACCTTCATTGTCCGCAAACTCATCGGCCGCAAACAAGAGGTTCGCATTAGTCGGATCAGAAAGATCACCACTTGTCGGCGCGCCGCCGCCCTCACGGCGGAGGGGGTTATTGGCCAGATTTGGACGTAGGATGATTGAAGGATTATTGATATCTGCATTCAACTCGAAATCAGAGAAGAACCGCGTACCAACCCAAAGGCGGTCGCGTGTAAATTCTGCACTGGTCACGTGACCGTCAAGCTGAACATAAAGCTGATCGGTTGGACGCCACTTGATGTTAAGGCTCAGATCGTCTGTTTTCGAACGGTCAACCTGATTAATGCCCAAATTGGTAAAGGGCGCGCCGGCCGCGCCGGTCCAATCACGGAGATTGTTTGAAATCACGCCGGATTCGTAAAGGCCCGTAACCGCTTGTGTCATTTCGCATGTCGGATTGGCAGGCGTTGGGTCGTTACCACCCTGACACTGCGGCAGGCCAGAAGAGGTAAAGGGCGTTGTCGTAAGGTTAGCAACTTCGAACTGGTTCCAGCTCTCCCCATCTGGGAAAAACTCGAGTGTGCGCTCATCGCTGTCTGTGTCATTTTCAATAAGCGAGTATTTCGCCGTGATCTGAAGATCGCCGGAGTTATCACGCCATTGACCTGCGATATAATAGCTATCACGCTGGCGGTTAACTTCATTAGTACGAAGCTGGAAACCGCCCGGCAGGCCGATTGTTTCTCCGCCTGTTTGGAAAGGTACGACTTGGCCAATCTGGAAGCCGTGAAGCTCAGATTTCAGCTCTGATGAAGAGAAAGAGCCCAAAAGACCGAATTCACCGTTCGCCGTATCCCAGCGGTTGCCGAGAATGGCACTGAATTCAGGTGAGAAGGCATCACGGAGATCAGTGTAAGTCCCGTCAACCGAGAATTGCGCTAAGACGCCGTCCTGATCGAATGGCTCAAGCGTGCGCAGGTTGATCGACCCGCCAATACCGCCTTCAATCAGGTCAGCAGAGGTGTTTTTATAAACGTCAACACCGCCGATGAGCTCTGGCGGGACTGTACCAAAATCCAAAGCCCGGCCGCCATTCGCGGAGAATGTGTCGCGTCCGTTAAATTCAGACCGCACCAAGGACAGGCCGCGGATAAGGTTGCCGCCGCCTTCTGGGGACGGAAAGTCACCGCCATTGCTGTTGGTTACGTCAAAACGTTGCGCGACAACGCCCGGCACGCGGGACAAAGCTTCGGCAACGGAGAGATCAGGAAGCGTGGAAACGTCCGACGCTGTGATAGAGTCGATAGCCGTGTCGGCATTACGCTTAATGTCACGTGCCGCTTTAAGAGACTGGCGAATGCCCGTGGCAATTATTTCATCTTCTTCGTTTAATGTTTGCGGATCACTATCTTGGGCATATGCCGTAGGGACAAAAGCCAAAGCGGCAACAAGAGCCGTTGTTCCAAGCAAAGATAATTTGCTGAGATGATCTAATTTAGTCATTGATTTCGATTTCACTGATATTTCTCCCTGATGCCTGTTTGGCTTTTGACACTATTATTATATCTGAAGGCGAAAGAATCTACCTTCAAAATCTATATAAACGTAAATCGCATTCTGACAGCGCTGTCAAATAAAGTTACAATTTTGTGATCAACACGTGCTGAAGCAAAACAGGTCTAGCGGACGGAAGACGGCGGGAGCACGGGCTGCGCGGCATTTTCGCAAATTTCATAAAACTTAGCGCCCTACCGCTAGCGTAAAGCAGAATTTTACGTTAGCGGTAGCGCGTTGAGAGCGTTAAGGGCCAGATATATCTATGCATATTAAGGACATCTGTATTGTTGGCGGCGGAACGGCAGGCTGGATGACAGCCGCAGGTTTATCAAACAAATTCAAAGACTTAAATATTTCGATCACCTTAATCGAGTCGGATGAGATTGGCACGGTCGGCGTTGGAGAAGCCACGCTGCCCCATATTCGGTTTTTTAATGAAGCTCTGGGCATTGACGAGCGGGAATTTATGCGCGCCACCCGCGCGACCTTTAAACTTGGCATTGAATTTCGGGATTGGGGCGCGGTTGGCGACCATTATATCCACCCATTTGGCGACTATGGCAGACCCATGGAGTCTGTGGACTTTCATCATTTTTGGCTCCGACTGTTGCAAAATGGTCACAAATCCAGCCTCGATGATTACGCCTTTCCTGTGCTTGCAGCTGAAGCGGGTAAATTTCAAATGCCCGGCAAAGACCTCTCGAAAATTGGGTCCAACTTTGGCTATGCCTATCAATTTGACTCGAGTCTTTATGCAAAGTTTTTACGCAAATATTGTGAAAATAACGGCGTGCGCCGTATAGAAGGCAAAGTCGTCAAGACGGGCCTCGCGGCGCAAACAGGTTTTGTCAAAACGCTCACACTTGAGGATGGCCAGACATTTGAAGCCGACCTCTTTATTGATTGTTCTGGCTTTCGCGGCGTCCTCATTGAGCAAGAACTCGGCACGGGTTATGAGGACTGGAGTGAATGGTTGCCATGTAACCGCGCGGTTGCCGCTGCCTGCGAGTCGCGCGGGCCCAGCCTTCCCTACACGCGCGCCAGCGCGCGCAGCGCTGGCTGGCAATGGCGCATCCCCTTGCAGCACCGCACAGGCAATGGTTATGTGTATTGGGACGCCCATATCTCGGATGACGAAGCAGCTAGCCAGCTTATGAGCACGCTTGAAGGCCCCGCCATAAGCGATCCCAAGCAGCTCTATTTTAAAACCGGCAAGAGAAAAAAGCTTTGGAACAAAAATGTTGTAGCTATTGGTCTATCGGGTGGTTTTCTGGAACCGCTGGAATCAACCTCTATTCACCTGATCCAGCAAGGCATTACGGCCCTGATTGAGCTCTTCCCAGATAAAAACTTCCATGAGAGCGATGCCGCCGAATATAACCGCCGCATGGATCTAGATTTTGACCGCGTGCGCGATTTTTTGCTGCTTCACTATACGGCTACGCAGCGCGATGACAGCGAGATGTGGCGCTATTTCCGTAACATGACCCTGCCCGATAGCTTGCAAGAGCGGCTGGAGGCATGGTCCGCGCGCGGCTATATATTGCGCTATGAGCACGGAGTCTTTTTGCCGCCGAGCTGGGTTGCGGTGATGGTCGGACAAAACCTTATGCCCAGCGGCTATGACCCGCGCGCCAACAAGCCTTCGCTGGAGACGCTCCAACAGACGATGGAGGACATTGCTGCCCAAAGCCGCGCCGCCGTGGAGGCCACACCCGATCACGGACGCTTTCTGATCGCTTACGGCGCGAGTATAGAGCAGGAGGTCGGCGCGGTGTCTCGGGAGCCCGCTAAGTGATGCCCGCCCAAGACATAATAGGCGTCCATTTTGGCCGAAAGCCGCCCTCATGACCCGCCGAGGCCTAGATCATATCTTGGTTTACGGAGGCGGCCTCGCCGGCGCGATGAGCACCGCCGCCTTGCGCGCTAAATTACCTGAGAGCGTGAAAATAACATGGCTGCAAGAGGCAGATGACGCATCCCAGAAGCATGATATATTTTACGGCTCGGTGAGCAGTCCCTCTAGCTATGATTTCCTGCGCGGCTTTGATCTGCTGGAGCCTGAACTGTTAATGAGCAGCGATACAGCTTTTTCCTTTGGGACGCATTACCAGAATTGGGGGCCTGCGGCGCGCAGCTGGATTCAAAGCTTTCATATTCCTCTGCCGCTCTACGGGGGCGTGGGATTCCACCATTATGTCATGCAGCAAAAGCTCTCGGCGGGGCATGTCCTCACTGACAATCCCCTTGAGCCTTATATCATGCCTGCGGCGGCGGCCTATAAGGGCGTGTTTGCCCATCCGCCCGAGGGACGCAAAATCCCGCTTGCAAGCGCGGAATATGGCTATCATTTCTCTGCCGACAGTCTTGTTAAGCTCATAAGGGCAAAGCTGGAAACACCGGGCATCACCCACATAAACAACGACATCGCGCAAATACAGACCAGCGGCGAGGGCGGCGCACAGACCATAGCCGCGATTGCGCTGCAAAACGGCAAATCCCTCAGCGCCGATCTTTATATTGATTGCAGCGGCCCTGCGGCCAAGCTCATGACTGCGCTGCCCGCCGCCGCTGCCGCCCAGCCCAATGCCCCGCCCTCCAATGCCCCGCCGCGCCGCCTTAAGGCCGCCGCGCGTTTTGAAACCCAAGCCAAACTCGGCCCGCCGCGCCGCCGCCTCATCGCCCATAACTTTGGCTGGCAGTCAGAAACACCGCTGCAAGGCCGGCAGCAACATCTAATCATCTACGACCCGGCTTCGCAGGCAGCGGCGCTTGAGGCGCTGGGCGGAGCGCCATCAGAAAGCGCCGAAATAGAGATCAAGCGCCTAGATACGCCGTGGCGGGGAAATTGCGCCGCCATTGGCCAAAGCGCCGCCGCGATTGAGCCGCTCACCCCCGCCCCGATGATGATGCTGCAAGCCGATATTTCGCGCCTGCTTGAGCTTATCCCGGTCGGCGAAGATATGACGATTGAGCGCCGCGAATATAACCGGCGTTTTCGCGGTGATCACGCCCATGCAGCGCTTTTCGGGGCGGCCTTTTTCGCGGCTAATGCGAAGGCCGGCCCCCGCGCGAGCGGTAATTTGGACCTTGGCTCTCCGTATTGGCGCGCCGCAAAAGCCTATTATGCACGGGCGGACGCAGACGGAAAACTGCGCGCGAAGCTTACCCAGTTCAAAAGCCGCGGCGCTCTTGTTACATTTGACTGCGAACCTTTTAGCCCGCAAGATTGGGTGATGCTGTATTTCGGGCTTGGCCATGATCCCGCGCGATATGACCCACTTGCGGACCGCATGCCAAGCGCGCAAGTTGAGGCGACGCTCGCACGGATGAAAATGGCAATTGCTCAAATGGCAGAAAAAATGCCGCCTCATCATGTTTATATGACAAACCTCTTGCGTTATCTAAAGGAACAAACATGACAAAGACGCAGGTACCAGATCAAAGCGAGAAAAGCCACACGGGCCTTAAATCGATTGTGATCGTCGGCGGCGGCTCTGCAGGCTGGATGGCGGCCGCGGCGCTCTCAAGCCTGCTTGATCCTGGCAATATAAATATCACCCTTATCGAATCCGATAAAATTGGCACGATTGGTGTGGGAGAAGCCACCATTCCAGATATGATCAATTTTAATGCTATGCTTGGGATTAATGAGGCTGAATTTTTAAAAACGACCCATGGCACGTTTAAGCTCGGGATTGAGTTCATTGACTGGGGCCAAAAAGGACAATCCTATATTCACCCCTTCGGCCAGCACGGCGTCGATATGCAGGGCCTTGATTTTCACCAATACTGGCTTCACTCCAAAGCCAGCGGTGAGGCGGCCCGTTTGCAAGACTATAGCCTCTGCGCGGCGGCAGCACAGAAACACAAATTCATACGCCCTGACCCCAATCCGCGCTCTGTGCTCTCGCATATACGCTATGCTTATCATATCGACGCTACGCTCTATGCACGATATCTGCGAGACTATGCGCAGGCGCGCGGGGTCACGCGTATTGAAGGCAAGGTTGAGGACGTAAAGCTCGATTCAGAGAGCGGCGATATTGCGCAGCTAGTGATGGAAAACGCGGAGACGGTTTCAGGGGATTTCTTTTTTGACTGCACGGGCTTTCGCGCGCTTTTGACGGGAAAAACACTGGGCACGCCCTTTACCGATTGGCGCCACTGGCTTCCATGCGACAGCGCGCAAACGGTGGCCAGCGAGCGGCAGGGGCCGCTGCTGCCTTATACCAAGGCCACCGCCAAAACTGCGGGCTGGCAGTGGCGCATTCCCACACAGCACCGCACGGGAAATGGTCATATCTATTCTAGCCAGTATATGAACGATCAAGAGGCCATTGAAGATTTGATGGACGGCCTTGATAGTCCCGCTTTGGGGGACCCGCGCAAAATCAAATTTCGGACCGGCTGCCGGCAGGCGCTTTGGACGAAAAACTGCATTGCGCTTGGCCTTTCCGCCGGATTTTTGGAGCCACTGGAATCCACCTCGCTTTACTTGATTCAAATGGGGATTAGCCGCTTTATCAGTCTCTTCCCTGCTGCCAAAACTTCGCCCATCGTGCAGGCGGAATATAACAAGCAAATGCTCAGGGAATTTGAACAAGTCCGCGACTTTATTATCCTGCACTACAAAGCCACCCAGCGCGATGATAGCGAATTTTGGAATTATTGCCGTCATATGAGCATACCCGATAGCTTGAGCGCTAAGCTGGATCTATTCAAAGCGGCGGGCCGGATATTTAGATATGACGATGAGCTGTTCACCAAGCCAAGCTGGGTGGCCGTTTGCATTGGGCAAAATTTATATCCTGACGCTGTTGATCCGATTGTCGCCTCTCTTCCCGCTGAAAAAGTCAACCACAGCCTTGCTTCTATGCGCGGGGCCATGGCGCAGGCGGTTGAGAAAATGCCCACACATGAAGCGTTCCTCTCGCGTTACGGGGCGGCGGCGACATGACACAGACATCACAAAACAGCCGCGGCGCGGATGACCTCAAGATTAAGAAAATCGTCATTGTAGGCGGCGGCACAGCAGGGTGGATGGCGGCGGCGGCGCTCTCGCGGTTGATTACGGATAAAGATATTACCCTGACTTTGATCGAATCCGAGGCCATCGGCACGGTCGGGGTCGGTGAAGCCACCATCCCCCATATCGCCTATTTCAACCAGCTTCTTGGTCTAGATGAAAATGATTTTGTCAGACAAACTCAGGCAACTTTCAAGCTCGGGATTGAATTTGTCGATTGGGGCCGCCTTGGCGAGTCATATATTCATCCGTTTGGCGAATATGGTATGCCAATGGACGGGCTGCGATTTCATCACTTCTGGCACCGCTACCAAAACATGGGCAAAGCCTTGCCGCTGGATGATTACTGCTTGCAAATCCGCGCCGCCAAGGCAGGCAAGTTTCAGCGCCCGGACATGAGCCTGAAAAACTCACCGCTTAAATCTATTGTCTATGCCTATCAATTTGATGCGTCGCTCTATGCCAAATTCATGCGCCAATTTGCGCAGGCGCGCGGCGTATCCCGCATTGAAGGGCGCATCACACATGCCGATCAAGACCCGCAAAGCGGGCACATCAGCGCGGTAACCCTAGAGGATGGTAGACGGCAAAGCGGTGATCTTTTCATTGATTGTTCGGGCTTTCGCGGGCTGTTGATCGAGCAAACGCTCAAAACGGGTTATGAGGACTGGAGCGCCCATCTGCCCTGTGACCGCGCGGTCGCGCGCGCCTGTAAATCTGCCGGCGATCCCATTCCCTATACCCGCGCCACCGCCAAAGCGGCGGGCTGGCAATGGCGTATCCCGCTGCAATCCCGCCTTGGCAACGGGCATGTGTACTGCTCTGAATATATTAGCGATGAGCAAGCGCTCAGCACGCTAAATGCAGGACTGGACGGTGCGCCTATTTCCGAGCCAAATTTCCTGCGTTTCAAAACCGGCATTCGCAAGAAAACATGGCATAAAAATGTGATCGCGCTGGGGCTCGCGGCAGGCTTTCTCGAACCCCTTGAATCGACTTCTATTCATCTTATTCAAACGGCCATCGCCCGCTTGATGGCGAGCTTCCCCGATAAGAACTTTTCACCGGCCAATATTGATTATTTTAATGCCCGTACCCAGCAGGAATATGAACAAGTCCGAGATTTCCTGATCCTGCATTACTACGCCACCGAGCGCGAGGACACGCCGTTCTGGCGCTATTGTAAAAACATGGATATTCCGCAAAGCCTCAACGACCGCATCGCGCTTTATAAAGCCAATGCCCGTCTTTACCGTCACGATAATGAAGTCTTTGGCGAGACGAGCTGGCTCTCGGTTATGCACGGGCAGGGCCTTAACCCCGAGAGTTACCATCCTATGGCTGATAGTTTGCCGGAAAAAGAGCTGCACGCGCGCATGACGCAGATAGATCAAGTGACATCAGCCTGCCTTGATCATATGCCCCTGCATATGGATTTTATAAATGCCAATTGCAAAGCCTCGGCGGCCGAGCAAAGCTAAGCTGGTAAACGCTGCTGTATTTTGGGAGTTGACGTGCCCTACCCTCTTGGGGTTTTTTAGAGACGCCAATTGAATGTAAAACCAAGCTATGCAGATCAGAGGACTATGAACCGGAAGACTATAAATATGAAAATACGCACACGTCTAACCTTAAGCGCGGCCATCGCATTTTCTTTATCTCTGCCCGCGAGCGCCCAGAGCATTACACAAGAGGGCGCAATTGAAGATGAGGTTGTCGCAACAGGCACCTTACAGCGCGACCCGGCAATGTCCGCCTTTCTGGCAGGTGATTTTGTCACCGCAGAGATCGAGTTTAAACGCAATGCTTTTTGCGCCTTGCGCGCAGAGCGGGGCTTTAGTTCAGGCGTAGAAGCCGCGCGCGAGAGCAGCCTTCGCACAGAGCTTTCCGCCGGAGGAAATAGCGCGGCCCAGCCCGTTGACGGACAAGGCGGGGCCGGCGCGGGCGCAGGGATTAACGTGCCCACCGCCGCGCCGTCGGCAGGACTTAATTTTACTGATCGCCAAAAAGACGAAGATGCCCAGCGCCGGACCTGTAATGAGCGCGGGTTTCAGCTTTATATGACTGGGCTTTCCCAAATCAAGCTAGGGAAAAACAAGGACGCGAAAGAGAGCCTCACACGGGCGGTTGTGCTGCGTAAATCCATTTATGATGCCCATTTCCGCCTTGGCCTTTTGGAATATCAAGACGGCAATATCAAAAAAGCCAAACAGCAATATAAAAAGCTCAGAAAGCTGGAAGCCAGATGTAAGCGCTGTGACTATCGGGATGATATCACCGAGCAAGCGGATTATCTTGAAAACCTTTTAAAGTAACGCGGCCCTTTACGAAGATTTCATCGGGGTCAGCGGCGCTGCGATTGCAAATTGACAGCGCTGTCTTTTCTGCGTTAACTTCAAAAAAAAACGATTGGGAAGGATTATCATGTTCAAAAGAGCCTTATTTTCATTGTCAGCCGCGGCGCTCATAAGCCTTACAGCCAGCCCTTTTGCGGCGGCAGGGGATACAGAAGAGGATGCGGCAATCGCTGCGGCCATCGCCGCCCTTGATGCGCAATTGCCGGGTAAATTAATTAATAATCCCTATGACATCAAGTGGCGCACAGACGGCTCTGATAGGAAAGCCTCTGTTGTAAAATCCGAAGGCGCGCCGGGCGGCATGGCGTACCGCGTGACTGTCAAAAAGACGAAAAAGAATCCGTGGGACACGGCAACCCGTATTCCTATGATGCAAGACATCAACAAAGACGATGTGATCTTATTTTCTTTTTGGGCTCGCGCCGCCAAACCTCCAAAAGGCAAAGAAACAGGGGACATTGGCGTGAATATTCAGCGGAATATCGAGCCCTATGATTCTGTGCTTGAGGACCGGATTGCGCTGGGGACTGACTGGAAACTTTACAACGTCGCAGGCACGGCAGCGCGCAAGTTCAGTCAGGATAAAACGCAGATTAATTTCAATCTCGCCCGCGCCAAACAAACCGTCGAGTTTGGCCAGTTCTATGTTATGAATTTAGGCCCGGGCGCAGATGCCAGCAAATATATGAAGTAGCGATAAGCTGCGAAATTACAAAGCACTGTTGCTCAAAGCGCACCTGCTTGGCCCGTCTTGCCGCCCTTAACCGTCCAGCTCAACGCTATGCGGATAAGGGATGGTAATGCCGTTTTTGTCAAACGCCTCTTTGATGGATTTGTTCAAATCAAACATCACATCCCAATAGTGTTCTGATTTACACCAAACACGGCTTTGAATATCCACAGAACTCTCATTAAGCTTGACTACTTTTGCCCAAGGACCATCGGGCTCGCTTAGCACATCAGGATGCTTGCGCGCCGTGTCTTTGATGATTTCTATCGCCTTATCCATATCGTCATCATAGTGAATACCGTAATCGACGTCGACGCGGCGTACCCCCATTGAGGTAAAATTTTGAATGGTCGAGCCCCAGGCTTCGCCGTTCGCGATAATCACTTTGACATTATCAATGGTGGCAAGCTCTGTTGTGAAAATCGAAATGTCATTAACAGTGCCCTGTTGCCCCGCCACATCAACAAAATCACCGAGCTTATAAGGGCGAAACAACATGAGCATCACGCCCGCAGCAACATTGCCGAGCGTGCCTTGCAACGCCAAACCAATGGCCAGAGTGGCCGCGCCGAGCATGGCGACAAGCGAAGCCGTTTCAACGCCCAGCTTTGTAATCGCCAGAACGGCAACCAATGCCGTAATAATATATTTTACAATAGAAGAGAGGAAATTCCCAAGCGTTTCGTCAATTGCTGGCGTTTTGCTGGCGTAGTTTCTGACCATTTTGGACGCCCATTTCGCAATGCGCATCCCGATCCATAGGATCAATAAAGCAAAGATAATATTGAACACAAGGGGCTGCGCCGTTTCCCAATATCCTTTAAGAGCCGACGGACTTAGGAGTGAGGCAAAATCAAATCCTGTTCCCGCCGCGTCTTTTGCGGCTTCTGCGGCGCCTGCGCCGGCTGCATCTTGTGCTGACATTATAACTCTCCTGATACTCTCAAATTAAATGATGAATTAGCTGTGTTTAAGCTTTGCCGCGCGCAGTTTTTGCTGCCGCTCACGGGCTTTGGATATGTTGACTGATTGTTTGATTTTGACGCCATGCGGATAGGGTATGCCAATGCCCGCCGCGTCCAATGCCTCCTTTATCGGCTGCGAGATTGACGCCTTTAGCCCTCTTAAGTCTTCGGCATCGCACCATATACGCAGCTGCAAATCCACTGAGCTTTCATTCAATAGCACAACTTTGGCCCAAGGGGCAGGATGGCTGTGGACGCGCGGGTCTTGGGCCGCCGCCGAGGTTATAACCTCAATGGCGCGGTCAATATTCGCGTTGTAATCAATACCAAAATCCAGATCAAGCCGGCGCGCACCGTAAGCTGTATGATTGCGTACAACCCCGTTCCAAGCTTTACTATTGGCGACAATTACTTCTGTATTATCTGTGGTTCTCATACGCGTTGCGGTAAGTTCTACCGAGGTAACAATCCCGCGCGCGCCGGCAATCTCAACATCATCACCGGCGGTGTAGGGCCGGAAAATCATCACCATGACACCCGCGGCCAGATTTCCAAGGGAGTCCTGCAAAATAAACGCCATAGCGGCCCCAAGACCTAGCACCATGCCGCTCACAGACGTCATATCTACGCCCAGAACAGTGAGCGCTGCCATAATTACGACAAGCAGCAACATATATTTTACAAGGCTGGCTAAAAAACGAGAGAGGCTTGGATCCGCGCTTGGGGGCTTATTAAGCAAGCGCTCAAAACCAAGGCTCAGCTTTCCCGCAATCATACGCCCAATGATAAAAATTAAGAAGGCAACCACAGCCGGGATGATCAAACTTGGTATTTTGGCAAGTAAGGCTGGAAAATCCATGATGACCCCAATATCTCCCCGACATAATTCGGGCGACATCCGCCCTTATTGTCATTCATAGCCGTAACATAAGCGGGGAATCATTTGCAAATAGGCAACTGCAAAAAATTAAAAGTACACATCAGCCAAGGCGGCGCATAGCTAGAGCACCGTGACCTCGTAATTTTTTAAGTCAAGACGGGCGTGCTCTTTTGCAAATTGCTTGGCATTGCCGGGATAGAGCGTCACGATTTTGCCGTCTTCTCGCTGATACCAGCTTTTGCAGCCCGACACCCAAACCGAGCGCGAGAGCTCATCTTGGATGCGCGCATTATAAGCCCGCATGACCTCGCCGCGTAGTCGCAGCAGCTTACCCCGCCCCCCAGCCGCGAGAAGCTTTAGAATATATCCGAGCTGAAGCTCAATCATATAAACCACCGAGCTTGTCCCCACCCCCGTATTCGGACCCGTAATCAGATAGTAATTCGGAAAATCAGGATGGGCCGTACCTTTGAAGGCCGCCTCTGCCGCGTCCCCCAGGCCCTCAAGCGTCACCCCGCCGCGCCCTGTGACCTTGATCGAACGCATATGCCCCTCCAAATCAAATCCCGTGGCATAGACAATTACGTCTGCTCGGTTGAGCGTTGGCGACCCCGCGCCGGCTTGTCCATCTGTTTCAATACCATCAGGCGTAATGGCGCGTATCGGATCGGTGATCACACGCACATTGCCTTTATTTAGCGTCTCGTAAAACTTATCAGAGAGCAAAATCCGCTTACAGCCAATCCTATAATCGGGGATAAGGCGCGCGCGCAGCGCTTCATCTTTGACGGCAGTATTTATCCAGTCTTTTATGCCTTTTGAGGCTTTGGCAGAGAAAGGTGAATTTTGCTTGGTGAGCGGGTAAACCAATAGCTCCAGGCGTTTATAAATCAGCCATCTGTAAAACCTCGCGAGCCACGGCCAGCGCGCAAAGCGGGCTTTTTCCTCAGCCGTAAAGGCACGGTCATAGCGCGGGGCGATGTAATTGGGCGTGCGCTGGTAAATATCGACTTGCCCCGCTGTTTTCTGCAGCTCGGGAATAATCTGAATCGCGCTCGCAGCGCTGCCGATCACAGCGACCGTCTTGCCCGCAAAATCTACGCGTTCGTCCCATTGGGCGCTGTGCATAGATTGGCCCTTAAAACTGCCTTTGCCTTTAAAATTCGGAACGGACGGACGGTGCAGCCCGCCCATCCCATTAATCACATAACGCGCGCGCAGGCGCTCCCCGCCATCAATTTCGGCGGTCCAAGTCCCTGCGATTTCATCAAAATGAAGGGCGCGCACTTTCGTGCCTAGCTGAATATACTCACCGACCCCAAAATGTTCGACCGCGCTTTCAATATAGCTTAGAATCTCTTTCTGAGGGGCAAATTTTCGTGACCAATTTGGATTGGGGAAAAAGCTGTAACAATAAAAATGTGATGGCACATCACATGCCGCGCCGGGATAAATATTGCTCTGCCATGTCCCGCCAATCGCCTGCGCCTTTTCAGCCACTTTAAATCGGGTGAGCCCCGCCTCTTTTAGCTTAATGGCCGCGCAAATTCCGGCAAAGCCAGCGCCGATTACCAGCACGTCCAGCACGTCATCCTCTATGTCTTTATCAGGAAAGGATTTAGCGAGATTTGGGCGCATGACGGGAATTATTGAAAGCGGACAGGCCGGAAGGCCCGCTAAATTCGCTCTGTGATTTTGATGGCCGCCTGACAGCCCGCCGTGATCACGCGCGAGAGAATGCCGTAGCCCGCCGCCTCTTTTGCACCCCCTTCAACTGCGATGTCTCGGTGATGAAGCTCGTCTTCGCGAAATTCGGTGAAGACCGCGCACAGCTCGGGCGCGCTTTCGCGCGTGGCCTCTATCTGTTCAGCATAATGCTGCTCAATAACAGATTCCACCGCCTCGGTGCAGGCATGGGCGGCCTTTTCTCCCATCAAGGCCGTCGCAACGCCAAGACCATATCCAGCCGCCCGCCAGATTGGGCCAAGCGCGGTGGGACGCACACGCCGCGCGATCAGCATGTCATCAAAGGCGGTGAGATGCTTTTGTTCTTCGGCTTCCATTTCAGCGATCTGCGCTGCAATAGCTTGGGTCTTGCGGCTTTTCCCAAAGACGGCTTGTTGCCCGCGGTAAATCGCGACAGCGCCATATTCCCCTGCATGATCCACTCGCAGCATGGCCGCAATGTCTGGCGCCGCTTTTTTGGCTCCCGCGCGCATGCCAGCCATTTCGGGCCGAGTTTTTTTTGGCCGAGCTTGCCAAGAGTTAGGGGCGGCGTAATCTGTTTTATTGGTCATGGTTTGGCTTAAGCCTTACGGCGACGAAGCGCAATGACGCCCAAAGCCGCACCCCCCAATGAGAGCAGCGCATTATAACCTGCCATGGAAATCCCGAATAAGTCCCAGACAACCTCCGTACAGGCGGGCGGCTTTACCTTCTTGTCAAGCGAGCCGAGTACATCCCCTTGCGCAATTTGCGAGAGATCAACATCGCCGCCTGCGCAGCTTGGCAAGGCCTCAATCAAGCCTTGTTCCACCCCGACATGCCAGAGTGCAAGGCCTGCGCTGATAAGGAAAGCGGCGATAATCAAAATCGAGGTCAGCCGCAATTGCACGCCGCGCCTAAATTGCCAGAGCGCGCTGATCGCCGCGACTCCTATGACCGCCTTATGGGCATGGCGCTGCCAATAGCACATTTGGCACGGCGCATAGCCAAATCCATACTGAAAAATCCAAGCCCCAACCAAGAGAGACGCCGAGAGCGCCAGTGCAAAAAGCGAATAGTGAAAAGAAGTCATCCGTAAAGTCATAAAACCTTATATGCCCGCCGCCCCTAGCTGTCACCTTTATCGTGATGATATATTGCCCGCCTGGCGCAGCCATGCCAAAAATCGCACCTGCCCTCTTGTTCAAAAATTAAAAGGCTTTAAGAGCTTGTTTAACCGACGGCTTTATAAGTCCCCTATGCCCCAAACGCCTCACATACCCGTCGCCCTCGGCGCGGAGATCAATCATATCGGCGCAGAGCTTGCAGCGCGGCGCGCGGCCTTGGGCTATACGCAGCAAGATGTAGCCGATCATCTGAATATCAGAAAAGCCTATATCATCGCCCTTGAGACGCATGACGCAGAGGCCTTGCCCGCCATCGGCTATGTACTGGGCTATGTGCGCGCCTATGCCGGATTTGTCGGCTTACCCGGTGTGGAGGCCGTGGCGCGGTATAAATCCGATCAGGCCGTGCCCGAAAACCTTGGCCTGCGCAGCCTGCCGCATTTTATTCCTAAGCGCCGTATCCGTCTACCGCGCGGACTTGTGCCGGCGCTTTCCGTGCTCGGCGGGGCGGCTGCCTTTGTTGGATGGTACGCAAGTTCGGCGCCTGTCAGTGCTGCGCCAAGCCCTGCGGCGTTGACGCTGGATGCGCCCGCGCGAAATCTCCTGCCCCGCGACCCAAGCGCGCTCACCCTCAAGGCCATCGCGCCGAGCTGGGTGGAAATCTCAGATGCCTCCGGACGCGTGGTCATGAGCCGCATTATGATTACAGACGAGGTTTGGGCCGCGCCCAAAGATGCGTCACTATTTATTTCAGCGCGCGACGGCGGGGCGCTCACCCTTTATGCTGGCCGGGAGCTTTTGGGAACATTCGGGGAGCGCGGCGTACCCTTTAGCGCCTTGCCGCTGAGCCAGAGCTCTATCGTGGCGCAGGCTGATGCCGCCTCTGCCCCCCTCACAGAGCTAAGCGTTGAGATCAAAGACGATTAGCACCCCGGCAGCTTCCCGCCCATTATCAGGCCGATATGCGCGGCGTAATTACGCCTTTAAATGGCCCGCATCCCGCGCTACACCCCTCCTATGACACAGCCCACTTCTATCGAGCAGATTCGCCCTTGGCGTACGATTACCCGGCGCGAGTGCCGCCAAATCCATGTCGGCAAAGTCCCCATTGGCGGCGGTGCGCCAATCGCCGTGCAGTCCATGACCAATACGCTGACAACGGATGTCGGCGCGACCCTTGCCCAAATCCGAGAGCTTGAGGCGGCGGGCGCAGATATCGTGCGCGTTTCTGTCCCCGACCCCGATAGCGCCAAAGCCCTTAAAGACATTGCCGCAGAGTGCGAGGTTCCCCTCGTGGCGGATATCCATTTCCACTATAAGCGCGGCATAGAGGCAGCCGAGGCGGGTGCGGCCTGCCTTCGGATTAATCCGGGCAATATTGGCGGGCAGCACCGCGTGCGCGAAGTCGTCGCGGCGGCGCGCGATCATGGCTGCTCTATCCGTATCGGGGTTAATGCCGGCAGCCTTGAGAAGGAGCTGCTTGAGAAATACGGCGAGCCCTGCCCTGATGCCATGGTCGAGAGCGCGCTTATGCATGCACGTATGTTGCTCGATGAGAATTTTGATCAGTTTAAAATCAGCGTGAAAGCGTCTGATTTATTCATGACCGCCGCCGCCTATCACCAGCTTGCCGATGCTATCGACTGCCCGCTGCATTTGGGCGTAACCGAGGCCGGCGGGGCGCGCATTGGCTCGGTTAAATCGGCGATTGGCATGGGCAGCCTTTTATGGGCGGGCATTGGCGATACGATCCGCGTCTCCCTCTCGGCCGATCCCGTGGAGGAAATCAAAGTCGGCTTTGATATGCTCAAATCCCTTGGGCTCAGGACGCGCGGCGTGAACATCATCTCTTGCCCATCCTGCGCGCGCCAAGGCTTTGACGTGATTAAAACCGTGCAAATCCTAGAAGAACGCCTCGCCCATATATCCGAGCCTATCAGCCTGTCGATCATAGGCTGCGTGGTCAACGGCCCCGGCGAAGCCATGTTCACCGACATCGGCTTTACCGGCGGGTCCGCCGGCTACGGCATGATGTACCACGCGGGGAAGAAAACGGGGAAGACGGACAATAAAGATATGGTCGAGGACATTGTAAAGCAGGTCGAAGCACGGGCGGCGGAGCTTAGGGCGGGAGTTAATCGTTGAAGAAGATTTACCTTTAAATCAACTGAACAGACCACCCTGTTCTTTCCATTTCAGCTTTCCTTTAGAGGATAAATAACTAAGCCGGTTTCGCGCTGCTGATGCGGACACCCCGTGACGATGCATTACGGATTGAACACTATCTTGTTTTGAGAAAAACTTACTTGGCATCAGCAGTGTCGCCGCAAAAAAGTTCGCCTGTGCTTCGCTATCGCTATAACCGGGTACCTTTTGTCCCGATGCCAATGCATAAACGCCTGTTTTGCCACAATGAAGAATTAAATGACCAAGTTCATGTGCCAACGTGAATCTAGCTTGGCCTCGACCAGCGCAAGCATTAACATACGTGTCTTGGCGAATACGTAAAACTTTCCCGCATGTGGTTACTTCAGCATACTTATCGGGCATCTCAGCAATTAATAAATACTCAATATCAAACATACGGAGTTTATCAGACATACCTGTTTCAATGAGTTTTACAATGTCGAAGTATGGATTTGATAAAACACCAAATTTTCGACGCATTGACTCCGTTATGTCATCAATTTCAGCCCAAGATCGCGCAGGAACTTCATACCCGTAATTACTCATTGCTGTCTCCATCATTCTGCAACAGTTCTCTTATTTCTAGTAGTTTTTTTTCTGACAAGCCGTTCACTTTCCTTGCAAAAACTGACGCCGTTTCCCGCGCAAGTGGGCGCTTCGCACTAATACGAACTCCTGTCGCTACACGGTCCATTGCAAGCCGGAGAGCCCTAATTTCAGAGGAATTGAGATCATAATTCAAAATCAGCTTTTCTTCCAAATCAACGGGTGGCTTCTTTTTTCCGTGAGCCACTGCTGACAAGAAAGCTGGCGAAACCTTCAAACTGCCAGCCATGTCTAACATTCGTTCTTCATGCTTTAATCGAAGCTGTCTTAAAAACTCACCTAAATCATTCATACGACCTCCTGTACTCGAATATTAACCTTTTCTGGTTAAAATACAATGGGAAATATAATGCAATAGGAAATTTATAGGAATTAGAAGTTTTACTGTGCTTGATGATGGACCCTCGCGTCAAGCGCGAGGGTGACGGAAAGTCGGGACCCGAGGGTAGAGGATGAGGAACAAGGTTGGATACTAGAGGGGCGCCGCCCCAATATAACCTCCCGCCTATAGACCCGGCCGCTCTCGCCCGCTATCAGCGTTTTATGACCTCTGCCTTTCAAAGTCTCCCTGCGGGCTCGGATGTTCCGCTGCTGATTATTGGGGATCATGCCTCGCGGGTTATTCCCGCGCGCTATCAGGATTTGGGATTATCCGGCGAGGACCTGACCCGTCATATTGCCCATGATATCGGCACGGATACCGTAATTAGGACGCTCTGCGCGCGGCTCGGCGCGGCGGGGCATATCTGCGGCTTCTCCCGTCTTTTAATCGATGTGAACCGCGAGATTGGCGCGGCGGGGTTGATCCCGGAGGCCTCTGACGGGACGCAGGTTTCGGGCAATCAAACGCTGGCCGAAATGGACCGCGCCGTGCGCCTCGCCGAGTTTTACACGCCCTATCACGGAGCGCTGGCAGAAGCGGTAACCAAGCTGCGCGCGGCGCATGATGACCCCATGCTGCTGTCCGTGCATAGCTTTACGCCCCATCCCAAAACCGGCACGCGGCGGGAAATGGATATGGCGCTGCTGGTCAAAGACGATACCGCCACAGCGCAGGCTTTTATGGCGCGCGCGGCAACGGCTTGGCCCGATTTTGATATCCGCATCAATGAGCCCTATTCGGCCTATGATCTTAATCATACGATCGATGTTCACGCGCGCGGAGTGCGCCATCTTGCAATTGAGATCCGCCAAGACCATATCGGAACCGACGACAGCGCCGCGAAACTCGCGGAGACTTTGGCGGGCGTTATAACGGCGCTTTTGTAAGGACAGTGGAGACAAAAATGCAAAGAGATAGATCCCTTTTAAGCGCGCCGGCCCATCATGTCAGCGGGCAAGATATGCTTGGTCCCTACCCTGCGGGCTATGAAGAGGCGGTGCTTGGCCTTGGCTGTTTTTGGGGGGCAGAGCGAATATTCTGGAAACTGCCCGGCGTGCATGTAACGTCTGTGGGTTATGCCGGCGGGCAAGGCGCCGCGCCTGATTACAAGGCCGTTTGCACGGGCACAACAGGGCATGCCGAGGTCGTGCATATTGTCTTTGATCCCAAGGTGATCTCTTACGGCGAGATATTGAAAGTCTTCTTTGAAAACCATGACCCGACGCAGGGCGACCGCCAAGGCAATGATATCGGCAGCCAATATAGATCCATTATTCTTACGCTTAGCGGCGCGCAAGAACAGTCCGCCGTGGATGCCCGCGCGCGCTACGGCAAGGCCTATGCGGGGGCCGGCGCGCCGGATATCACCACGCAAATTCAGCCTGCCGCCCTTTATTACTTTGCCGAGGATTACCATCAGCAATATCTAGCGAAAAACCCCCAAGGCTATTGCATGCATGGGCCAACGGGAGTGTCCTGCCCGCTGCCGCCGCGATATCTGAAGCTTAGCGCCGCCCATTAGGATAGGCCGCTGCGGGGCGCGCATGACCAAGAGGTAATCGTTAAGGGCTTGGCGCGGCCCGTTCCTAACTGCTAGATGGACGTGATGAAGACGTCACATTCCACCGAATTGGAGGCCGGCTTTTCCTTATTGGAAATGCTGTTTGCACTCGCGATTATGTCGCTGGCCTCGCTGGCATTATTCCAAAGCACAAGCGCGATGCTATCGCTCTCAGGCCGCGCCGTCGAGGCAGGGGAACGCACGCTAAACTCACAGCTGGACCGGCGGGTTTTGGACACTCTCATCCAAGGCTTGTTGCCCGCATGGCCCGAGGACGCGCAGGGCAGCTTCATCGGTACGCAAGAGGGCTTCTCTGGGCAAAGCACGGGCGCGCCCCAAAACGGGGCGGCGCGGCCCGCTGTATTCGCGCTCACCCTAGAGCCGCATGACGGCGGCGAAATGGCGCTGGTCTATCAAAAGCAAGGCGAGGGACGCGACGACACCCGCGCAGAGCCATGGGTCTTGCTCAGCGGACTGCCAGACGGTAGCCGCTGGGCGTATATGGGGGTTGACCATGAATTTTATGACCTTTGGCCACCTAGAGCCCAGCCACAGCGCGGCTATTTCAATGACGATCTTCTGCTCACGACTCCGCCCCTGCCCGAAGCTATCAAATTAGTGAGCGAGCAGGGCATGGTCCTTTGGACGGGGGCTGTGGGGCGGGCAAAAACCCTTCCGGGCCGCCCCGATATAAGGCGCGCGCCATGAGCCGCCTCCCTCCAACAACGCCCCGCCGGCCCGCCGGCCATGAAGCCGGATTCGTTCTGCCTTACGTTCTTATGGTCATTGCAATATTGGCGATCGCAGGCACGATTGCGGCGCAAAGATTATTAAAGGCCAGTGATGCAATTTCCGATATGCGGGTCAAGATACGCTCAGAACGCTTACTCCACAGCGCAGAGGCGGCGGCGAGCTATTCCGTGTTAACAGGGAATCCGCGGGAAACGGGTTATGATCTCTCGCCCAAAAGCCCAATCGTTTGGGAGTTCGGTTTTCTATCCCCTGACGGGCTCCGTAATTTGCGCGAAAATGACGTGAGCGCCCTGCCGCAAGATATATGGAACGCGAACGGCGAAGCGCGGCGCTATGATCTAGCAGAGAGCTTATCAGATACTGCCCCGCGCAGGCGAACGCGCGGCGCCAGCGCGCCAGCGGAAGCCATTGTCAGCTTACAAGATACGGCGGGCTTAATCTCGCTTAACCAGGTGAATTCACGCATGCTGAGCTCGGTTTTACAATATGCAGGCGCGCCAAAAAGGGATGCAGAGACACTCGTGCAATCCTTATGGGATTATGTCGATTTTGACTCGCAAAAACGCGAGAACGGAGCCGAGGCCCCTGAATATAAGCGCCTTAAAAAACCCGCGCCCCCTAACTCCCCCCTGCGCAGTTTCGAAGAGCTTGGCGCGCTTATGCATTGGGGCGACATGATAGATTCTCTGGATATGCTCCGGCTGAAAGACCTCACAACGGCTCAGCCTACCATAGGGTTTCGCCGCACCTTTGCGACCCCGACCCAGATACGATTGTTTAATCTTGATAGCGCCAGCCTGATCGAGAGCCGCCGGCCCAGTTTTGAAAACCAGCTTCAACTGGGCATACCCAAAACCTCAGGCGGGGCGCGGCTTCGGATTTGGGCCCGCAGGGCAGACGGGCAATACGATAAGCGTGTGGTCGAAATTAAACGAACGATGGGGGCCGCCGATGTGCCCTATAGAAGGCATTGGGTTTATGATGCCACTGTGCTAGAAAACGATCTTGAAACAAGCATATCCCTCATGGGACCCGGGAATAAACGCTTAGAACTTAACGGACTTAAACATGTTGTTCACGCCGCGTCTTCTGCTCCTTAACGAGGAGAAGACCACCGTAGTTAGAAAGTCGGCCCTCGGCCAGACGATATATGTGGTGCCGCGCGCGGACTGCTCCTTTCGGCGTGTGCGCCTTGCAGGCCCCGGGCGGGAAGCCAAGGCCGCCGCCCAGCTAAGGGCCCGTAGCGAAGCCTTACCGGGCGAAAATGGCTCCCGGCTTGTCATGGACGACACACATAAAGGCACTGGCGAGACCGCGGCTGCGCCTAATCCCGCGCCCGCGCTTATGGCCGGGATTTGGAATTTTCCGCTTTCGCCAAAATTCAAGGGGCGCTACCTGCCTGAAACCTTGGCCCAAGTCCCGATGGACACATCACAAATGGATATAGGCGCGCGCATTATTCGCGGGGTTTCGGGCTATGAAGGGCAAATCTGGCGGCAGTCTAATCTGGTCGCCAGCCGTTGGTGGGGGCGCGCGCCAACAGATATTGATTGGGACGGATTTTTGCGCGCGGCGCAGGAATCTCTTGGCCCGCTGAATATGGCGCGGCCCGCCGCCCAAGACGCCGTCTGGAGATCAGACTTACCTGTTTTTGATATCAGCCCTGAGCGTCTATCCGAGGTTTTTTCTCCGCTCAATGTTGGCGGCGCGGTGACGGCCATGCTGCTTTGCGGCGCGCTGTATATTTCAGGACAATATCTACGCGAGAGTCTTGTGCTCAGGGAGGTGGAAAACAAAGCCGTCTCTATACGGGGTGAGACCGAGCAAATTCAGTCCGAGCGGCGGCGCGCGCTTACAAATATGAGTTTTGTGCGCAAATATCGCCAGCTTGGTGATAATGGCACGATCCTTGGCGGGCTGGCGGCGACGGCCAAAGTCCTCAGCGAGACTGATCTTGGCATTGAGCAAATGAACCTGCGCGGCGGCGCGCTTGAACTCCGCCTGAAGGGCAGTGATGAGATTTCTGTCCCGGATATGGTTGCAGCTTTAGAGGCAGAAACTGTCTTGTCTAATGTCAGTATTGCCTTAGAAACTGCCGGCGCAATTGTCATCAAAGCAGATGTCTCTGAGCCTGTTTCAACATCTATACCCGCCGCAAACGCAGCTCAGGGAGGCAGCGCGCCATGAACATTGGCGCCCAAGATTTGCAGATGAGCCCTCTGGCAGGTTACGGTCTTTGCTTTATCGTCATGATCCTTGGCGGGCTGGGGCTTGAGCGCTTTTCCGCCGCTGAAAACACGTTGGAGCGCGGGGTCATCGCCGCGCAAACAGAGCTCGCCACGTTAGCAGCGATAAAGGACACGGACCATTGGGCGGAGCGACTGATTGAGAGCACCAAGGCACGTCAGCAATTGCAATCCGAAATCTGGCTTGGCAATACCAGCGGCGTCATTGCCGCCGAGCTTCAGCAAGCCCTAAGAGGGCTTGCGCAGCAACATAAATTTGAAAATATTCAGGTCCGCGTTGACCCTGATCCCTTGGAGACCGAAGGCGTTACTGTCCTGAATTTCGAGTTTAGCGGCCGCGCGCCAAGCGCTAAAGTGCTCGCGGATTATTTTGAAGGTCTGGCGGTGAGTCCGAAATTGATCTTGATTGATGAGGCCTATTTTGCGCAAAACGTCCGAAGTCCGCGTCCGCCCGTTCTCACCTTTTCGGGTTTTATTCCTGTCCAAATTGCGCCAAGCGGACGTCCGCAATGAGAAAACTCCTGCCCTTTGTTATCCTTATGTTGATTGCGTCCGGCGCGCTTGGCTGGCTGCGTGCGGGTACTAGCGCAGGCGCGCGCACCGCTGATATGGATAGCTGGAGCACGCTGGACTCTGGCCGCATGGACGCAGCAGCGTATAAAGCGATGGCCCAGCAGCTCAGGCAAAGCGCGCTCTTGCCGCTAAGTAATCAAGAACAAGTCGCTATCGAGGCGGCGGCGACTGCGGCGGCGGCAACCGCTAAAGTGACGACAGAGGGCTCGAAAGCCGTCCCGCCCTTTCCAAAAGTATTAGGAAGCTCGCGCCTAAACCGCACACGCTATGTGCATGTATTGGCGCCGGACAATGGCGTGGCGAAACTGCGCGGCGGCGACGTGCTTGACAGCGGCTGGGAGATAAAAACAGTTGACCGCAGACAGGTTATTGCTGTTTTTGACGGTGAAGAGATAATAGTTCCGGTCATCCCTTATCTTAAGGGGGCGTTTGATAAGCCGGATGAGAGCATTGATAACAAGGCCGAAGGCGGCGGAGAGTAATATGAGTGTTTTTAACGGCATAACCCCGCATATATCCGGCGGGCACTTTCGGCGGTCTTTGGCGCTAGGCGCCGGCTTTGCGCTTATTGGCCTTCTGCCCGCCTGTCAGACGCTCGAGGGATTTAAACGCGATCTTTCCGGCAAAAAAGGCGCGGCGGCGCCCAAGACCGCAGGGCCAACCGTGCGCGTTACAGGCGCAACGCTTGAGGAAAACAGCGTTGGATACGGCCTTGCGCGCGGCCAAAGAACTGTTCCTGCCTCCAGCTATAGTGGTCCCGCCCAGCAACGAAATCAAAGCTATACGGTCTCATCGCCGCTTGATACCGGCCGCGTACCCCAGCTAACGGGCGGGTTTAATGACGGCGCTCTGGACACGGCCAGTATAAACGCTCCGCAGACAAAAATCGGGACGATCGAAGCTTATGTCACCCCGCTCCCTGTTCCGCAATTTATTGACATTGTCTTTGGCGAAATGCTGCAAGTGCCATTTGTCATCGGCAAAGATGTGCAAACAATGACGGATGTTGTGCAACTTCGTAGTTCGGGCCGCATGAAGGGGACCGACTTTCAAATCCTTGTGGCCGAAGCCCTGAAAGAATATGGCGTGCGGGTTGTACCGGAGAATGGCAGTTATAAAATCATTCAGGACAAGGCTCTGCGCTCCCGTATTCCGCGCTTTATCAAATCCCGCGCCAAATCCCGCACGCGCGCGGACCTGCGGCCCGTGATACAATTTGTCGAAATGCAAGCGGTCGACGCCAACAGCATGTTCACGCTGTTAAAGCAGACCTTTGCGGATAAAAAGGACACAATCCGAATTGAGACAAACCAGCAGAATAATTTTCTGACACTTTCTGGCTTGCCCGAGGATGTAGATATCGCCTTGTCAATTATTACCAGTCTCGACGAACTGGAATATGCAGGTAGTCAGATCAATAAATATACGCCGCAATATTGGAACGTTGAAGAATTTTCTGCGGTCATGGAGAACGCGCTTAAGATTGAAGGCTGGGCCGTGACATCTAACCCGATATTGTCTCGCACAATTTTTCTTATGCCCGTACCGTATTCCAATGATCTGTTTGTTTTTGCTAAAACCCCTCAGGCTCATGAGCGGGTAACCCATTGGCTGCGCGAGCTTGACCGCCCTGTGCAAGGCGGCGACACCAAACAAATCTTTATCTATCAAGTCAAAAATGTCGCGGCGGAGGAGCTTGCCCAGACGGCCAATGATGTACTTGCCGGCGGTAGCCTCGCGGCCTTTGCGGGCGCAGGCGGACCAAACTCTGGCGGCAGTCTTCAGCCCCAAGCCGCCAGCAGCGGCGGTACAGGCGGGGGCTTAACCTCCAGCTTGACGCGCTTTACCGTCGACCCATCGGGTAACAGGATCATCTTTACCGGTACGTCAAATGATTACGCCAAACTTGTCGCTTTGCTAGAGCAGCTTGATACGCCCGCGCCTGAGGTATTAATTGAGCTGCAAATTGCCGAGGTGACACTGACAAATGATTCTAATTACGGCGTTGATTTCAATATTACGGATATCGGGCTGGGCAATATTACAGGGACGGCCAGCACTGCAGGCTTCGGTCTGAGTTCTAATGGGCTGACGGTTGGCCTATTGGGGAATGATATTGAAGCCACGCTTAATGCCTTTGCCAGTAATCGCCGCGTCAAAATTCTCTCAACGCCGATTTTGACCGCGCGGTCCGGCTCCGAGGCCGAATTACAAGTCGGTCAGGATATTCCGGTCCTCAGCGCGCAAAGGGCCGCTAATAACCAAAATGGTATTGGGGCGACTGACATATTGCAAAGTATTGATTACCGAAAAACCGGTGTGCTTGTCGCGATTGAGCCTATCGTCTTCTCCGATAACCGGATCGATCTACGGATTTCACAAGAGGTCTCCTCAGCGGTTGATACGGCCAATTCCACCATTGCAAGTCCGACTATCTCAAACCGCTCGCTGACAACTCAGCTCTCCCTTGAGGACGGCCAAACCGCCGTTATGGGCGGTCTTATTCAGCGCAGCTATACAGTTGACGAGTCCGGCGTGCCAATCCTTAAGGATATTCCCTTAATCGGCCAAGCCTTTTCCAGCGACGGACTTGCTCAGGCTGATACAGAGCTTGTAATTTTGATTACCGCCTATGTCCTTCGCGGACAAAATGACAAAGACCAATTTGTCCGGCGCCTAAGCCGCGATATTGATAACAGCCTGGCTGATGATAGCCGCATATTCACCCTCTTGCCGCGGCGGTTCTAGGGATTGCAGCCTCGCCGCCCATATAGCAAACAAGACCGGCCCGCCGCAAAAGAGAGCGGGTTTTCCGTCCTTGAGGCTTTGATCGCTATGGCAATCCTTGCGGCGGCGCTGCTCCCGCTGCTGGCCCTGCAAGGCCAATTTCTACGCACGGCCGAGAGCCTTGAGCGCGCCGAGACTATTTTGGCCGCCGAAACGCTCGCCCTAAACCATATCAAGGCGCTAAATCTGGATCAGGTGCCTGAGGGCAGGTTTTCAACGCCTTACGGCGAGATTAGCTGGAAAAGTGCCCCTGCGGCGGGGCCTGCGGCGGGGCGGAGCCAGACAGGGTTTCCCTCGCGCTACGTCTTTACGCTCTACGATATAGAGGTGAATATCAATCCGCCCAGCGGCCCCGCGCGGCAATTCACTCTGCAAGGCCTAGGATGGCACCCGACCAAGGCAATGCTGGACACACTTTGATATCCGGAACATATGTTTGGCGCTATATCCCTGAAAACAGGCAATTTTGGCTAAATTTTGGACTTTTTCGGCCCGTTTCATCTATATGTGATAAAAATACATCTCCCTTGACGATTTTACAGAAAAATAGGCAGATTCTCTTCTAAGGAAGTCTTGACCATCCACTTTAGTCCCGCTAGACGATTTCTAGGCATAAAAGGGGGTGGTGATTTGAATCCCCGTACTCTTGGATGCTTGCCCTTCAGAAGCGTGCACACAATTGCACATACATTTTTGATTAACAGGTGAGGAAAACATGAAAATCAAATCACTCCTAGCTGCCGTCTCTATGGTAGCCATCACAGCGGGCACAGCAAGTGCCCTCTCAATCCCGGTAACGCCCGCAATGGGAGCGGCACCAGCAAACGCCATTTCTCCAGAAGGCGCAGTACTTGCCAATGAGTTAGCTCTACCCGCTGACGGTATTGGAAATGTCACATTTTCTGTTCAAACAGATTCAGGTAACTATCCTGCTGGTAACAACTTTATCGTAGACATCACATTGCCAAATGGCGTGGGCATTGACGGTCCAGTCACCGGTTCTGTTCTTGTTGGTCCAGCTGGCGGCTCTGCCGTTGTTCAGAACCAAACAGGTTCAACAATCCAGCTTTTCGTTTCAATTCCGCAAGACGCGCCAGTAAATGCGCTTGACTTCTCACTTCCACTCTCACTCACAAGCTGTGCCGTTTCTGGCAATTTGTCAGTCGTTGTTGAAACAGAAAGCGGTACACCTGTTGAAGATGGTATGGCATCCGCGCCGTCACCCATCGCGCCTTGTGAATCAGCATTTGACACGGACTTTGATCCGGATGCTGCCGATACTGTCATCGGCCTAACTGACTACGAGCAGCTAAGAGACACTGCTGGTGGACCTCTCGTACTGACGTCAACAATCGGTCTGTATGATGCGCTTATCGACCCAACAGTCGGCATCGACCTTGCAGGTACAGCCCTTACACCCGCGTCGGTTGATGAAGTTGCTTTCGACATCTGCTTTGAAGACGGTTCAGAGATCGCTGGCGTTACTGTAAACGGCGTTGCTGGTACGGCCTCAACAGATGGCGATACATATTCATTCGCGCTTCCTTTCACCGCCGACCTAACAGATGCCGTTATCGCGGTCACGGTTGAAGGCGACGATCCTATCACATCACAGAATGTGACAGTTAAGAACGTTCTTCATGACTTCACAGATGCTGGCGGTCCGGACCTTATCGGATCAGAAGCAGGGACGGGCGGCGCTTTAGACGGCCTACAGCGCGAAGGTCAAAGCTTCGGCGTATTTGATTGGAACTCAGGTCCAGTTGGCGCGCAGACATTGTCTGTTTACCGCATCACCGGCCTAGAGCCAGGTGTACCAACAACGTACACAGCGACGCTTTACAACTCACTAGCTAACAATGGCGCGCCTTACACGCTACCATCCTCAACAGTGACGGGCGACGTTTCCGGTGAAGCTGTTCTTGTTTCAACAACGCTTCCAGGCATCCCCGCGTCAATCGTGCGTTATGACCTTGGTCTTAACTTCGAAACAGGGCGTCCGCTTGATGTTGACCGTCTTCTTTCAGCAGGCGGCGTGATCTCTGACTTCGGCGGCGGTGCAAACAGCAACGACACTACGCTTCAGGGTTCACCGATAAACGACGCTGATAACGGTCACTAGACCTAAATAGCTCTAAGCTAAATCATAAGACGGCCTCTTCTGGAAACAGAAGGGGCCGTTTTTTATGGGCGAAAGCCTTTACGCCTTCTCTTCTTTCGCGTTCAGAATTTCCATTCTCAAAGGCCGCTAGCCCCGCGCCGCCCCAAGCGCTGCCGCCTAAATCTCAAGCGGCCACCGCATAATTCCCTGCTTTCCTTTGGCCCGCCTCGCGCTATACTATAGCCTCATCCATAACAGGGCCTAACGCGCAGTTCATGTCACACCCACGCTTACAAACGATCGGAGATAGTCTCCATGCCCGCGGCCTTGTTACCCAAGCGGACCTGACGCAAGCTGCGCGCCTGCAAGCCGAGGCTGGCGGCCTGCTCGGCCAAGCCTTGCTGCGTATTGGCGCGGTATCCGAGGAAGATTTACTTGCAGCCCAAAGTGAGCAACTTGGCCTAAGCGTGATGAAAGCGGGCGATGTCAGCATTGATCCTGATGATTACAGCCGCGCCATTACGGCGCTCGGCCTCACGCCGCGCTGGCTTATTTCGCGTCAATGCGCGCTCTGGCAGGCGTCCGAAGGCGCGCCCGTTCAAATGATCGCGCAAGATATACTCGCGCCCGAGCTGCGTGAGCAGATTGAGCGCCGATGCCATAAGGCTGGCCTTGAACTGCAAGACTACGTCGCCAGCAACCAGACTATTGAAAAGGCGCTATTTCATATTCGCGAAGAGACCGCCGACATAAGCGGGATGAGCGATGATGATACAGCCCGCCTGCGCGAAATGGCCGAAGAGGCGCCAGTTATTGATTTTGTTAACCGCGTCTTCTCAACCGCCCTGCGGGAGAATGCCTCTGATATTCATATCGAACCCTTTGAGCACAAATTTCAAGTCCGTTACCGGATTGACGGCGTACTGCACACCAAGCAGACCGATCCGAAATCGGGGTTTGACGCTGTTGCCAGCCGTATCAAACTTTTGTCGGGCATGGATATTGCCGAACGGCGCCTGCCCCAAGACGGACGGCAAACTATCCGCTTTGCGGGACAAGATATTGATTTGCGCGTCTCGGCCCTGCCTGGTTCATGGGGCGAAAGCCTTGTTATGCGCCTGCTTAAAAAAGAGACCGAGCTCCCCGACCTTGAGGCGATTGGCCTTGATGGACACGCCAAAGACGTATTGCAAAGCCTGCTCTCGGAGCCAAATGGTGTTGTCCTTGTGACGGGGCCAACCGGTTCAGGGAAATCAACGACGCTTTACCGCGGGCTTCGCGGGCTAAATGACGGTGTGCGCAAGATCATCACCATCGAAGATCCCGTAGAGTATGACATGGACGGCATTATCCAAATACAGACCAATGCCAATATTGACTATACATTCGCCAGCGGACTACGCGCAATTTTGCGCCAAGACCCCGATATTATCATGGTCGGAGAAATTCGCGACGGCGAGACCGCCACCATCGCCGCGCAAGCTGCGCTGACGGGGCATTTAGTGCTCTCGACATTACATACCAATTCAGCTCTCGCCGCCGTCGCGCGCCTCGTAGATATCGGGCTAGAACCTTATATGGTGACCTCGGCTGTGCGGGGCCTTGTTGCCCAAAGGCTGGTACGCCGGCTTTGCGGTGAATGCTCTGTCCCCGTATCCAAGCCCGAGGGCGAGGATATGATCTGGCAGATGGTTAAAAACGGCTCACTGGTCAATCCGCAGCTAAAAGGCAAGACCAATTGGCGCGAGAGTAAAGGCTGCAGCCATTGTTCCCATACGGGCTATCAAGGCCGGATTGCGATTTTCGAAACTGTCAAAATGGACAATGATCTTTCCGAAGCTGTTTTGGAGGGGGCAAGCCTGCAAAAACTCCTTGATGTTGCCCGCAAGCAGGGCTTTATCACCTTACTTGAAGACGGTATCCTTAAAGCCCGCAGCGGCGTGACGACCCTTTCGGAGGTCTTTCGGGTCTGCGGCGCGCAAACACATACCGTTGATTTTTCGAAAGACAGCTAATGGCAAATAATATGACATCACAAAAAAAAAGCGCAGGTAAATGCAGCGCGAGAGACGCCGGCTATAGCCTTTTAGAAATTCTGGTTGTGCTTGCCATTATCGGCATTTTGATGACGCTGGTCGCGCCGCGCCTTATTGGCCAAGTCGATAAGTCAAAAACTATTGCCGCCCAGTCCCAAGCCAAAACGCTGCGCCTTGCACTTGATAGCTATAAATTGGACACAGGCCGCTATCCAACAGACCAAGAGGGGCTCTCTGTGCTCGCCGTTCCCCCCGCCAATGATAATGGCAGCTGGTTTGGACCCTATCTTGAAGGGGATATTCCGCTTGACCCATGGGAAAACGCTTATATTTACCAGCCACCTCTCCCGCAGGAAAATGGCCGCCTCTCGCCGCCGGTCGTAATTTCTTACGGCGCGGACGGCGCCCCCGGCGGAACAGGTCTAAATGCAGATATCACCTCCTAAGCCTGCAAGGCTACCGGTCACCGCCGCGCGCGAGGGCGAGCACGGGTTTTCACTTTTGGAACTCATGGTCGTGCTGGCGATAATGGGAATCATGCTCTCGCTTGTTGGCCTGCGCCTGAATGAGAATATTGAAGGCTCGCGCTTTATGCGCACATCCGAAGCGGCCATGGCCGACATATTGATTTTTCGCGCAGACGCGGTCATGAGCGCGCAGCCGCGCAGCCTGATCCCTCATTCCGCGCAAGCAGAGGCTATTAAGGCGCGCCGCCGGGAAAATCTGCGCCGTTTTGACCTCCCGACGGGATGGCGCGTAGAGGGCGACATTATTGAAATATCGCCCAGCGGCGTTTGCTCAGGCGGCACGCTTGCGGTGACAAATCCGCAGGGCCGGCGTGTGGTTTACCGTCTGCGCGCTCCGCGCTGCACGCCAGAACGGCTCAGCCTCGGCGTATGACCTTTTTCTCCGATTTAGCGGCGTTGCCGCCAGTCACTTACATGTTTGGACCTGTGCTTGCGGGAATTTTGCTCGCGCTCTCATGGGTGGATTTACGCGAATTTCGCCTGCCGGATCCTCTCAATTTTTCTCTGATCGTGATCGGGCTGATTTGGAGCGCGCTCGCGGGGAACGGGCTTGCGGCCCTGATCGGGGCAATTGCCGGATATCTATCCTTTGTTACGATTGCTTGGGTTTTTCGGCGGCTTCGCGGGATTGACGGGCTTGGACGGGGCGACGCCAAGCTGCTCGCGGGGGGCGGAGCCTGGTGCGGCTGGGCGGGGCTTCCTTTGATTGTTTTGATCGCCAGCCTTTTGGGAATTGCGATGGCGCTTACCGCGCCGCTTTGGCAAACAGCGGCTAGGGCAGAAGACTCGGAACAAGACAAAGCGCCAGATGGCTGGATTCCTTTTGGGCCCTGCCTCGCCGCCGCCATTTTCGCCGTTTGGACGGCGGGGCAGATTGTGCCTAACGCTTTTTAAACACCGCCATCACCTGATGACGCGGGTGATCAAAGCCGGAAATCTCCTCTAGGCTATAGCCGTTTTTACCTGCCAGATAGTCCATATCGGCGCGGCAATAATGATAAGGATCCTGCACGGCATAGCTGGTAAACCCGTCGCCTTGGGAAAAGGGAGCATTTATATTATCGGGATCGCCAAGGAAGATAGTGGCGTGAAACTCTGCGCCGGTTTTTAAAATACGGCGCGCCTCATGCAGGCATTGAGAAATAGAATTCATCGTCAAATGGGTAAATAGAGACAGGGCAATCGCCATATCCATAAGTCCCTCACCTTCCCGCTCCCCGTCTCGTTCTCCTTGCCAATGTTTTGGGAAGTCAAAGCCTTGGGCGGCGTGAAATTGCGCCGGCGAAACTTTATCCAATAGACCAAGTGGCTGTAATTCATGCGTTAACCCTGCATCAATTAGGCCTTGAACAAGGTCAAAGCCGTAATAATTTCCAGCTTCCAGATAGCGCACAAAATGCACGCCGCCGCGCAGGCTCCCGCAGCCAATATCAGCAAGCCGGTGATGCGGCTTAAGGCCCCTTGATTTCAGATACGCAAATTGCAGCCCGCCAATTTCCTCCCAGCGCCCGCCGATCATCTCGCGGTGACGTTTCTCCGAGAGGACTTCGGCCATAACCGCGCCGTCCGTATATTCGTTTTCTGCCATATCAGCCCTTGTGAAACTCAGCCGCTATTAAAAGTCATAAAGACTGGTCATAGCCAAGACGATAGAGATGACAATCGTGCCGACAATGCCCGCAATCACCAAGATTGCAATCGGTTCCGCCAGCGCGGTAAGTCGTTTGGTGAGTTCGCGTGTTTCCGTCTCTTGGGTTTGGCCAACAAAGAGCAGCATATCCGCCAGCCCGCCCGAGGTACGGCCGGTGCGCACAATATCAATCGTAAGCGGATCAAAATCAGGAATATTTTCCTCTAGCGCTTCGTCAATATTGCGGCCCGCGCGAATTTCGCTGCGCACCACACGCATACCGGCCTGAAGCCGCGCGCTGCGAAGGCCGTATTCACCAAGCTGCATCGCCGAGAGCAGGTCCGCGCCATTATCGAGCGCAATCCCCATCGTGCGCGCCCATCCGCCAAGGTCAGCTTGCACCAGAACCGGCCCGACCAAAGGCAAGCGCTCGCCCCAACTTCGCAAATTGGCCCGCAGCTGATCAGAGCGCGCCACAAAGATAGCCCCCGCCCCCGCTATACCCAAGGCAAGCAACACAAGCGCGAGGTTATTTTTAAGGCCGACCCCCGCACCAATCACGAGCTTGGACATATAGGGCAGGCTGTCCCGATTGCCTGACAGCATTTGGTCAAAACGCGGCACGACAAATAAGAACAAGAGGAAAGTGATCGCCCCCCCAACACAGGCCAGAAATATCGGATAAGACAGCGAGGCGCGAATCTCGCTGCGCATAGCATCTTCATATTCCATGCGATCAGCGGCGTCAGTTAAGGCCTTAGCCGATTGCCCTGTCGCCTCCCCCAATTCAGCAAGGCGGGGGACATAGCGCGGGAGCTGCGGCAAATGCGTGCCCATAGCGCTTGAGAGCCGCGCGCCAGCACGCAGATCTTTGCGAATGGCTTTGGAGGCCTCGGCAAGGCGAGGATGAGCGTTTGAGCGAGAGAGCGAACCTAGCGCCTCAAGTAAGGTCACCCCTGCTGAAAGAAGCGTTGCCATTTGGCGAACATAGCGCGCCATATCGCGCCGACGCACGCGCCGCGCGGTTTTAAATATCTGCGTGCTCTCGGCCTTGGGCGATAACTCATAGGTTTCAAGACGGCGGCGTTTCAGCCGCTCAAAGGCCTCGGTTTCGCCAGGGGCGTCGATCTCCCCCGCGACCTTCTCGCCGTTTCGGTCCAGCGCTTTATATTTAAAAATGGCCATGGGCCCTATTCGCAGTTTTCCGCCCAAAAGAAAAGGCCCGCTTGCAAACCAAGCGGGCCTTAAAATGAGAGCGAGCGGTCGCCGCGCTACATATCATCTTGGTCGATCAATCCATCATTTGCGATTTTTTCTTTATCAAAATACTCGCGCGCCAATTTGAAGACGACCGGTGAGAGCAAGAAAAGCGCAACCAAGTTTGGCGCCGCCATAAGCCCTGTCAGGCTATCTGCAATAAGCCAGAAAGTGGCGACCACGAGATTGTCTTCGCCTGTTTCAAAATAAAGCGCGAATGTCGAAGCAAATACTGCGGCAACCCAGAACATACGAAAGACAGGAATCGCGCGCTCTTTGAAAATAAAGGCCGCGCAGCGCTCTCCGTAATAGCTCCAGCCAATAATGGTCGTGAAAGCAAAGATACACAGGCAGAAGGTCACGATATGCTCCCCGAAGCCGATAAGGGTCGCGTCAAAGGCCGCTGCCGTGAGCGGCACGCCAATTTCGCAGCCCGGAGGCGTGGACCCGCTTTCAAGAAGCGATAATATAGCAGGGCTCGCAAGGCAATCCGCCGACATGACGCCTGATGTCAAAATGACCAAGGCCGTAATCGTACAGATGATCAGCGTATCGATAATTGTCCCTAGCATAGCAATAATGCCTTGGTTGACGGGATCATTATTTTGCGCCGCCGCATGTGCGATCGGGGCCGAGCCTTGGCCCGCTTCATTTGAAAACAGGCCGCGCGCCACGCCTTTTTGCATCGCGAGCATCATCAGGCCGATTGTAATGCCCGTACCTGCGCCCTGCATCCCAAAGGCCCCCTTAAAGATAAGGCCAAAGGCGGCCGGAACCTGACTGACATTTGCGGCAATCACGATGAGGGCGGCAACAATATATATGATGGCCATAAAGGGCACGAGCTTAGACGCGACCGCGCCAATGCGTTTAATGCCGCCAAAAATGACGCCCGCCACGAGCGCTGAGAGCACAACGGCAACAATGCGGGCATCAAAACCATAGGCACTTCCCAGCGCATCGGCGATTGAATTGGCTTGCACCGCATTACCGGTAGAGAGTGAGCCGATAATTCCGAAGAAGGCAAAGGCCATAGCCAGCCACATCCATTTGGGGCCAAGGCCGTTTTTAATATAATACATCGGCCCGCCGACGCGGTTGCCATTGGCATCAATTTCGCGGTATCGCACCGCGAGAACGCCTTCGCCAAATTTAGTCGCCGTCCCGAGGATCGCCGTGACCCACATCCAAAACACAGCCCCCGGCCCGCCTATCGCAATGGCCGCGGCGACGCCTGCGATATTGCCTGTGCCAACGGTAGAGGATAGCGCCGTCATGAGGGCGGCGAAAGGAGAGACATCGCCTTCATCTGCATCGCCCCTGCGCTTTTTAAATAGCTGGCGGAAGCCATAGCTGATTTTCGTAATCGAGATAAACCGAAGGCCAATCGTCAGAAACAAGCCAACGCCGAGCAAAAGCACCATCATGGGCGGTCCCCAGACAAAACCGTTTAGCGCTTCCATGAGAGAATTAAATGTTTCCACGAGGGACCCCTTTTGTAATTTTTTCGTACAATAAGCCACGAGACCACAATCGCAATGACTTTATATATTCTGCTGTGTATAGCGCTGTTGTGACTAAGATGGTGACATATCATGGCGCGTAGGCGCAGGGGCGACCCGATTTCGGGTTGGGTCAATTTTGACAAGCCGCTGGGCATGAGTAGCACGCAGGCGGTGGGCAAGGTGCGCTGGCTCTTTAATGCGCAAAAGGCCGGTCATGCCGGCACACTTGATCCGCTCGCGAGCGGGATTTTGCCGATTGCGCTTGGCGAGGCGACGAAAACTGTCCCCTTTATGATGGACGCGGCCAAGGCCTATGATTTTACCATCACTTGGGGGGAAAACACCGCGAGTTGGGATGCGGAAGGCGAGGTTACGGCCACGTCTGATGTGCGCCCCGCCCGGGAGGCGATTGAAGCGGCGCTGCCGCAATTTACGGGCGATATTTTGCAAATTCCGCCCAAATATTCCGCGATAAAGGTCGGCGGCAAGCGCGCCTATGCCCTTATGCGCGGCAAAGAGGCGGGCAGCGTTGCATTTGAGCTCACCCCCCGCCCTGTACGCATAGATAGCCTTGTCTTAAACGCGTGTAGCGAAGACTCTGCTGAATTTTCCGTGGCCTGCGGCAAGGGCACCTATGTGCGCTCCTTAGCGCGCGATATAGCATGCGCGCTGGGCGCCTGCGGCCATGTCACCACGCTTCGGCGCACAAAGGTCGGAGTCTTTGATCTGAGCGAGAGCGGCGCGCCTGCTTTTACGCTTGAAGCGCTTGAGGAAAGCTGTCATAGGGACGGCGTTTCAGCAGGCTTATATCCTGTCTCGACAGCACTGGACGACATCCCGGTGCTCGCCGTTTCGGAGCTACAAGCCAAAGAGCTGAAACATGGACGGGCGATAAACGCGCCGCCTGATTTCACAGATGGGCCCACGGGCCTGACACTTGCGAAATTTGGCAGCGTTGAAATTGCTCTATTGCGGGCAGAGGGGCTAATTTTGACCCCAAAGCGCGTGTTTAATATGTAGTCAATTACGGAGAACACGATGTCGATTACACCTGAGCGCAAAGCTGCGCTAATGACCGAATATGCCGTTAAACCCGGCGATACTGGGTCCCCTGAAGTTCAAGTTGCGATCCTCTCTGAGCGTATCAAAAACCTGACCGAGCATTTTCAGACCAATAAGAAAGACAACCACTCTCGCCGCGGCCTTCTGGCTATGGTGAGCCAGCGGCGCCGTCTTCTTGATTATGTGAAGAAAAAGGATGTGGCCCGTTACGAGAGCCTCATCAAAAGATTGGAACTGCGCCGTTAGAGCCTGCCAATTCATGAAATCAAGGGTCGCCGCATGGCGGCCTTTCGCGCTTTTATTCATATGGAATAAAGCCATCGCTATGGGCGGATGACCGCCATGGCGCGCCGCGCGTAGAATCCTCTGCCGCGGCTAGTAAGTAAGATAGTACGAAAAGAAAGACTGTACGTATGTTTGATAAACACATTGTTGAAATGGAATGGGCCGGCCGCACGCTGACCCTTGAAACCGGCGGCATGGCCCGCCAAGCGGACGGCGCCGTTCTCGCCACTTATGGCGACACGGTCGTCCTTGCCACCGTTTGCGGGGCAAAATCACAAAAGCCGGGTATGGATTTCTTCCCGCTGACCGTGAACTATATGGAAAAATTCTACGCAGCGGGCAAAGTGCCCGGCGGCTATTTCAAGCGCGAAGGCCGCCCAACAGAGCGCGAGACATTGATCTCTCGCCTGACGGACCGTCCGATCCGCCCGCTCTTCCCTAAGGGGTATAAAAATGAAGTGCAGGTCGTCATAACGGTTTTGCAGCATGATCTTGAAAACGAGCCCGACGTTATCGGTATGGTTGCCGCTTCTGCGGCGCTGGCGATCTCTGGACTGCCGTTCCAAGGCCCGATTGCAGCCTCCCGCGTCGGCCTGATCGACGGGCATTATGTCCTAAACCCAACATTAGAAGAAATGGCCGAATCCGAGCTTGATCTTGTTGTCGCCGGTACGCTTGACGCCGTGATGATGGTAGAATCAGAAGCCAAGGAACTCACTGAGGAGCAAATGCTCGGCGCGGTCATGTTTGCCCACGAGAGCTGCGAAGACGTCATTAAGATGATCTCCAAGCTTGAGAAAAAAGCCGGCAAGCCCAAGCGCGAATTTACCTCGCCCGATTACTCAGCCGAGAAAAAGCAGCTTGCGAAAATCGCCGAGAAAGGCATCAAGGCCGCTTATAAGAAAACCGATAAAATGGAACGCCAAGACCTTTTGCGCGAAACCAAAGACGCGGCATGGGCAAAGCTTGGCCAATCCGAAGACAATCCTGAGGGCATGAGCTCTGGTGTTTTCGGTGATGTGTTCAAATCCCTCGAGTCGACGACGGTGCGGTCATCTGTGATCAAAACAGGCAAACGTATTGACGGCCGTAAGCTCGATCAGGTTCGCCCGATCGTCGCGCAGGCCGGCCCTCTGCCCCGCACACATGGCTCCGCCCTGTTTACGCGCGGCGAAACACAGGCCCTTTGCGTCGCGACGCTCGGCACCTCTGATGATGAGCAATTTGTTGATCAGCTCACGGGCACGATCAAAAACAAATTCTTGCTGCACTACAACTTCCCGCCCTATTCAGTGGGTGAGTGCGGACGCATGGGGGGCACATCGCGCCGTGAACACGGCCATGGTAAACTCGCGTGGCGCGCTTTGCAGGCCGTCCTGCCCGACGCGGAAGAGTTCCCTTATACAATCCGCCTTGTCTCCGAGATTATGGAATCAAATGGTTCGTCCTCAATGGCGACAGTGTGCGGCTGCTCGCTCGCGATGATGGACGCGGGCGTTCCGCTAAAGCGTCCGGTCTCCGGTATTGCTATGGGCCTGATCAAGGATGATGACGGCATTGCGGTCTTGTCTGATATTCTAGGTGATGAAGATCACCTTGGTGATATGGACTTCAAAGTCGCCGGCACAGCCGAAGGCATCACATCCCTTCAGATGGACATCAAAATCGCGGGTATTTCCGAAGAAATTATGACAACGGCGCTTGAGCAAGCCAGCGCTGGCCGTCTTCATATTCTGGACGAAATGAACAAAGGCCTCTCGGCGGCGCGTGATGATGTGGGTGAGTTTGCGCCGCGCATTGAGACCATGAAAATCAAGGTGGACAAAATTCGCGACGTTATCGGCACTGGCGGTAAAGTCATTCGCGAAATCGTTGACACGACTGGCGCGCGCGTCAGCGTCGAAGATGACGGCACAATCAAAATTGCGTCTAATGATCAAAAGTCGATTGATGCGGCCCGCGAATGGATTCACGGCCTGACCGCTGATCCGGAAGTCGGCATGATCTATAAAGGCAAGGTCGTCAAAGTTGTCGACTTTGGGGCTTTCGTGAACTTCTTTGGCCCGAAAGACGGCCTTGTGCATGTGTCACACATTGCGCAGGAACGCGTCAATCATCCTTCTGATTACCTCAAGGAAGGCCAAGAGGTTTTCGTCAAGCTCATGGGCTTTGATGATCGGGGTAAGGTTCGCCTGTCGATGAAGTTCGTTGACCAAGACAGCGGCGAGGAAATCCCGCGCGAGCCGCGTGAAGACAAAGAGGACGGCGAGAAAAAACCGCGCCGCTCTAAAAAGTCTGACGACGGCGAGAAAAGCGGCGACAAGCCAAAGCGCCGCCGCCGCAAGAAAAAAGACGAAGAAGAAGAGTAGTCTCTCTTTCGGATAAAATTAGAAAGGCTCGCCATTTGGCGGGCCTTTTTGCTAGGACGCTGTTTTATAATCTTCGGGGGATTCCCCCGACGGCCCCTTTGGGGACCCTTGATGTGGGGCCGCGCGATATGCTTTAGCCACTTTGTTTGAAACAGGCTTAACCACAGCGCCATAAGAGATAGGCGCATCTACGCGGCTGACCTTCATCTCAAATTGCGCTTTGTGATTGGTTAAAGCCTTTTTAACCGCAGACCAATCCATCGACGGCCCCAAAGAGCGCGCATGAGCTAGGCCATAGCCGCTTTCTTCATCTGATGGCGGGTGATGAGGATTGGCGGCCACGGCAAGAACCTCTCGGCTATTTGCAACATGATAGCCGTAGTCCTCAGAGAGAAGCCTGTGTAATTTCGGCATGTGCAATGCGCCATATGTGACGTAAATATGCTTGCACTGATTGTCTTGCCGCTGAATTTCAAACGCCAATGTCTTTTGCAAATATGTATCCCGCGCATCGCGAACAATCTTAAAATAGGCGTTTATCGTCCGGTTAAAGGCCCGCGTGCCGCCCCGCCCTTCAACTTCCTCAATACCTTCGGCTTTTTCGAGCATGTCTTTGCGCGAACATATAAAGGGAAGAATAAGAATAGTTGCGGCCAACAGAAACGGATAGGCGAAGCGAGCCGACAATGGCAAGGCCGCGATCAAGGCCTGCATCTCGTTTTTGTCCAAATCGGCCCATACATAGCGTTTGCCGCCGGCTTCGTACTCTCGGGCGCGGTCAGGAGCAGGCCGCTGAAACGGGCGCGTTCGCCGGCGTTTAAACAGGCGCGGCCTATCTTGCGGCGTAAGACCTAAAACCAGCGCCAATACAGGGAAGAGCCAACGCAGCACAGCGTTAAAAGGCACCCATGCGCCCTCTATAACAAGGACATCGGCAAACCGCTTTTCCTGTTCGACCTCATGGTAGAATTTTCGTTCTGCAACATGGCTGACAGGAATGAGGGTAATATCCGGATGGATCCCATCCCTATGCGAATAGGCCGTGAAGCGGAACCATTCACCGCGTTCATCTATGGTATGGAATCTTCCCATGGTGTTATTTTAGCGCCCATGAGATAATAATTTGCGGAAATTTAGGGTTAATATTGTCTAAGCCTCACCCGCAGCAGCGGGTGAGGCTTACCAAAATAGTTGGCGCCGCGTATTACCTAGGGGGAGGGAGGGTATTACGCGGCGCCGGTCATGGCGGACAGTTCATTATCCCAAGGGGGAAGGATAATGGGTCAACGCCCTGATATGTATTTACGCAGCTTTGCCTTTACGGTTAGGTTTCGCTGCGATTACTTTTTGGTCAGCTTTATCGGCCAACCCCTGAGATAAGGCGATTTTTCGCGGTTTCAAGGCCTCGGGCAGTTCACGTTTAAGTGAAAGCGTCAAAAGCCCATTGATAAGCTCTGCGCCCTCCACCCGCACGTGATCGGCAAGTTGAAAACGGCGAACAAAACTGCGCTGTGCAATGCCGCGGTGCAGATAGCTAGGCGCGCGCTCTTCGTCCTCATGGCCGTCATTGGCCGCTGCGTCTTTGCGGGCGGTGATGGTCAGGACATTTTCATGGGACTGAATATCAAAATCTTCCTCCGCAAAGCCCGCAACTGCAAGCTCTATGCGGTAGTCATCCGCGCTGGTTTGCACGACATTATAAGGCGGGTAGCTATCCTGCGCCGTGGCCGCGCGCGAGGCGCTATCGATCAAATCGGCCATGCGGTCAAACCCGACAAATTGTCTATAGAGGGGTGAAAAATCATAATTACGCATATCTATATCCTTTCAAAGCGATATGTGGAGCGCGCCGCAGCGCGCCAGACGGTTTTGCGAGGCCCGTTATCGGCGCCTTGCCCCTGAGATGTGGGAGAAAACAACGGCGTTTCAAGCCTATTGCGGCTTAAAAACGCAGGGCGATCACGATCACGTTTATTTGCCTTGCGCCTCGCCCCATTACTTCCCACATTAAGGCTTAAAACGATTTGGAGACCTTCATGAAACCTATGAAACTTTTAGCTTTATCCCTGAGCGCGGCCGCAATCGCGGCGCTGGCGGCTTGCAGCGGGACTGCGCCAGACACAAAAACAGCAGAGGCCCCTGCCGCGGCGCCGAGCGTGACACTTGCCTCTATTGCTGCCCATCCGCGACGCGGCGAAGCTTCCGCCCGCGATAAATTTCGCAATCCTGTTCAGACACTGGAGTTTTTCGGGCTGGAACCCTCAATGAATGTCGGCGAAATTTGGCCTGGCTGGTACACACCCATCATTGCGCCCTATGTGGCAAGCGGCGGCGGTAGCTATACGGCGGTTTTATATCAAGCCAGCCAAGGCGAGCGGGCAATTGCCCGCAATGCGGCCTTTGCCGAGAAATATGTCGGGGCAGAAGATATGGGCACGGTTAATATTGGCGCATTTGGTCCGGACGCCGCCCCGATTACCACGCCCGGTTCCCTTGATATGCTGCTGACCTTCCGCAATGTCCATAACTGGATGGGACGCGGCTATGGGGATAAGGCCTTCGCTGATTTTTACGCCGCCCTAAAGCCCGGCGGTATTTTGGGGGTCGTTGAGCACCGCTTGCCCGAATCGGCCGTGCAAGACCCCAAAGGCCGCACGGGTTATGTGCAGGAAAGCTACATGAAAGATCTTGCGGCGCGTGCCGGATTTGAATTTGTCGCAAGCTCTGAGGTCAATGCCAATCCGCGCGATACGGCCGATCATCCCATGGGCGTCTGGACCCTGCCTCCGCGCAGCGCCCTTCCCAAAGAGAGGACGGACGCGGCCAAGGATTTCAATCCTGCGCTTTACAAAAACATCGGCGAGAGTGACCGCGCAACGCTAAAATTTCGTAAGCCGCTTTAGGGCTGCGGGTGCACCACCTTAATTTTAAGGCGCCTCCTTTTGGGGGCGTCAGTTGAGACCTTCGGGCCTTTGGAATTTTCCAGACTGAATTTTTCAGCGCGAGCGGCATTAAGGACTGGAAAAAAGCGCGTAATTGCCCATATATGGGTCAACTATCTAAAAGGAAACCTTATGACCAATGAAGAAATAATCACCAAGATGACAGAAGCGCTAGGGAAATCCGGCGGTATTGATAAATCTGTTAAATTTGACTTTGGCGATGACGGGCAGATTTTTGCCAATGGCACAACAGCCGAAGAAGCGGACAAAGACGCAGATTGCACGATCTCTGTTTCCAAAGACGATTTTGTTGCACTTGCGTCCGGCAGCCTTGATCCAATGATGGCCTTTATGTCTGGCAAGTTAAAGGTTGCGGGCGATATGTCCGTTGCCATGGGCCTACAAAGCCTCTTTTCCTCAATGTAATATCAAACTCAAAAGGGCCATCTGGCCCTTTTCCTTGGGGCGCTCTAGGGCTTTATGCGGGCAGCACTGACATTTGAACCGGCTGAATTTGTCAGCCCTGACGGCGAGGATTTGCCGAAGGGTCTGCGCGCACGCACCAAATTTTACACCGTACCCGTGAACGGCGTGAAGGTCAGGGTTATGCTGACCACCGCCGCCAAAGACGAGCCGCGCGGCACAATCATTATCTATCCGGGGCGCACAGAATTTATCGAAAAATATCTTGAGACGGCGGAGGATTTTATCGCGCGCGGGTTTACCGTGCTGATCATGGATCCGCGCGGCCAAGGTCTCTCGGAGCGGTTACTCCCTGACCGGCTGCGATCTTATGTTGAAGACTTCCAAGATTATGCCGATGATCTGGCGGGTGTCGTCGAGAGCTTTAAGCCGCATCTGCCCAAACCCCATATTCTTGTCGGCCATAGCATGGGGGGCTGCGTTGCGCTTCAGGCGGTGATAAGCGGGGTTATCCGCCCAAGCGGCGTGATTTGCTCTGCGCCCATGTTGGGGTTATTTGACATGTCCACCCCCGTCTTGATCGCAGTCATTCGTGTGCTTTCTTTTTTGGGCATGGCCAAAAATACTCTGCCCTTTCAGCGCGGACAGGCTGGCATCCCCGTGCCCTTTGCGGCCAATAAATTAACATCTGATCCAGATCGCTACGCTCATTGGGCACGTTATTTCAATACAACCCAAGCCCTACGCCTTGGCCCGCCGACCTATGGCTGGATTGTCCAAGCGCTACGGGCGATGAACTTTGTCAATAAGAACGCGGACAAGCTCAAAGTTGCCACCTTGATCGTTGCGGCTGGCGCGGACCCGATCGTCGAGCCAAGCTCTAATCGGGAATTTGCCGCCGCGGCCGGCGCGGATTTCGCTGTTGTGCCCGGTGCGCTGCATGAGCTTTTCCTTGAGCGTGATGAATTAAGAGATCAATTTTTTCAAAAGGTCGACAGCTTTCTGGAAGATAACGCCTTTTAATCCCGTCTCCCAAATTTCCCTAGGGCTGCATGGCGCGTCCAAGATAGGTATATAATTCCGGCAAAAGCCCGGGATCGCCCACGGCCACGGCGCGCCCGCCGCCCGCTGCGGTGCCGCCATGCCAATTGGTCATCGCCCCGCCCGCGCCTTTCATCACAGGCATGAGCGCGCGAACATCGCACGGCTTTAGCCCCGCCTCGATAATGATATCCATACGCCCACTCGCCGCCAAAGCGTAGCCATAGGCATCTAGCCCGAGGCGAGAGAATCGCGCCCCGCGGCGAATAATATTATAAGCCGCTAGCTCGCCGGGCCCGAGCATAGCCAATGGCTCCGTGCAGCCTAAAACGGCATCAGAGATCGCCGCGCAGGGGCGGCTATGAATAGAAAACAGCCCTCCGCTATCAAGCGCCCGCCAAGCGCAGGACTGATCTTCATAGCTAATGCCTTGATATGTTTGCCCCAAAGCCGGAAAATCCATCATGCCAATGACGGGAATATCCTTATAGCTTATCGCGATTAGCGTACTCCAGACGGGGACACCCGCAACAAAGCCGCGCGTGCCGTCAATCGGGTCCAGTGTCCATGACCAGTCCGTACGCCCGTCAATATCCTCAAGCTCCTCACCTTCAATCCCGTCATCTGGAAAATGTTTTATAATGAGGTCTCGCAGGGCCCGCTCGGCCTCTATGTCGGCATTGGTCACGGGATCAAAATTCACGCCGCCTCGTGCCTTATTCTCAACACGCATACCGCTGGAGAAGAGCGGCAAAGTAATAGCCCGCGCCGCCGCGCGTAGCTGTGATAGCAATGCAAGACGCCCCCCGGCCCAAGGGGCATCAGGAGGCGTAAATTGAGGTTCTTGGGGCGCGCGCGTCATGCCTCTTCTATAGGCAAGGCGGGAGCCGCTTGCGAGCGGTTTTTGCGCTGCCGCTAGGGCGCGACCAGGCGCAGCGGGGCTTTGCCTGCTGTCTCGAGCGATTTGGCAAGATCAAGCAAATGTTTGCGCGGCTCTGCGCCCATGGAGTAGTAGGCCCGCACAAGATCCATTGTCTCTTTCTTGGAAAGCACGTCAGGGGCGAGAAATTCCGGGAAAGGATCGTCCGAGAACATATCGCGGTCCGACAGACCCTCATAAAAATATTGTACCGGCACGCCCAGCGCCTCGGCGAGCTCAAATAGCCGCGCCGCACTTATACGGTTTGCGCCGCATTCATATTTCTGGATTTGCTGAAAACGGATACCCACCATCTCGCCGAGGGATTGCTGGGTGAGTCCGAGAAGGCGGCGGCGGCGGCGAAGGCGTTTGCCGACATAATCATCAATTTCATTGGTCATATTATCCTCGGATTCATTTGGCGTTATCATTGGGGCACAAAGGTGCGGTTCGCCGTTGAGGGGAGCAAGAGCCATGCCAAAAGCGCGTGAGGTGTTCGCCTAAAACACGAGGTTTTTTCAAGCGATTTGCTCCCGTTTTACGATAATCGAAAGGTTGCGAACCGTAAAATCCGCTGAGCGCGCGAAATTTGTCCCAGATTGGGACATTGGGCTCGGTCTGTGCTCGCGCCTATTCGGCGGCGAGCGCCCGCTCCGCCCCGCCAAAATGGTTAACCGCGTCCCAGATAATATCATGCAGATCGGCAGAGAGCCGCTTATAGCCCTTGGATTTGGGCGCGAGCGAAACTGGGTTAAAATAGAGATCGCGGTTTATCTCGATCTGCAAGGTTTCGACCGCGCGCAAGGGCATTTCTGCAGAGCGGCCATAATGACGGGTCACAAACCCGCCCGCATAGGGATGATTGCGCGCCGTACTATAGCCGCAAGCCTGAAAGGCCCGTTCAAATAACGCGGTTGTTTGCGGCGCGCAGGAAAGACCAAATCGGTCGCCCAGCACAATATCTTTGCGCCGCGTGCCCATGGCGGCAAAACCCGGCATGGAATGGCAATCCACCACCACCGCCCGCCCAAAACGAGTCAGGCAATCCGTAATCAACCCCGCAAGCGCGCGGTGATAAGGGGCGTAAAGCGCGCTGAGGCGCAGGCGCGCCGCCTGCGCCTGCAAAGGCGCTTTATATATGGGGCGGCCCGGCCCAATATTGAGCGGAATAACCCCAAAGCCCGCCTGCGCACGCGAGGTCGGCTGGGCGGGCGCGCCAGCCCAATTTGGCGGTAGCTCATCCATAGCGCGGTTCACATCCACATAGCAGCGCGGAAAATTCGCCTTTAACAGCGGCGCTCCGTTCTGCGCAGCCGGGGCAAAAAGCTGATCGATGAAGGCGTCCTCATTGGCGCGTAGCTGCGAGAGGCTGAGCCCTGAACGCGCTAGAAAACAGGCCGGATAGATGTTGCCCGCGTGGGGGGAAGCAAAAATGAGGGGGGCGCGCCAGATTTCGGGTCGGCATAGGGTGAACGGCGAGCCAAAATCTTTGAGCGCCGCAAGCTCAGCCGCTTTTTGCGCCTCTATTTCGGCCTCTGCGGTGCTTGCGTCTCGGGTCACAAAAGCCCCCTAGCCGTCGGCGCGGGTCTTAAACGAGCGTAAACACGGCGCTTAGAGACTATTAAGGCCTTATTGCTAGTAACTATAGACAGGATTGAAGACACCCCATGTGCGGCGGTATAAATTCTGCATATGAAGGGACGCGGTCGATTCATTGGCCCAAAATAGGCCGCTGGAGAGCAGAAGGCTAGAGACAATAATAATAGCGGCTTTCAGGCGCATAGGAGTGAGAATGGCAACGATTTTATACGCAGAAGATGATGACGCAATGCGCGGCTTTTTCGAAAAAGCGCTTGAAAAGGCGGGTCATCATGTCATTGCCTGCGGGGACGGTGAACGCGCCCTAAGAGCGCTGAAGTTTGCGGACGGCGCCTTTGATCTTCTGCTCACTGATATTATGATGCCCGGCATGGACGGTATTGAGCTCGCAAAACAAGCTGAAACGCTCTCGCCCGGCATTAAAATCATGTTTATTACCGGATTCGCTGCTGTTGCCATGAATGATCCAAAAGCCGCCGAAAACACAGTCCTGTCAAAGCCGATACATTTGCGCCAACTCGTCAATGAAGTTGATCGCATGATCGCCGCTTAGGCAAATTAGCCCTCAAACAGACCGTAATAGGGCTTGATTAGCGCCCCTGCGGGCGATATATCCCCCTTTCCTTTGTTGCCTTCATTTACCCTGAAACGCAGCGCGCCCGTCAGGGCAAAGATGGTCACCGATTTATCGGGCGATTAGCTCAGCGGGAGAGCACTACATTGACATTGTAGGGGTCACTGGTTCAATCCCAGTATCGCCCACCATCTTTTTCCTTCTGTGGTTTTCGATAGATAGCTCCCGAGCCCCCGCGCCAATTCGCGCCGGGCTTGTCTCCCTCACCTCTTATTCTACCCATTGCTTTCGGCCGCGCGCCGCGTCATGATAGCTATAAGACAACATAATTGGGGACGACATGAGAAAGTCTATTCACGATATTCCGTTATTGCTTTTAGTAGTGATCGCCGCCCTGCTCGCCTTTGGACTTTGGGCAGTCGGACTATCGGGCCTCGCGGAGCCGATCCGAATGGGCGACACATATTTGTCAAAATCTATCGCCGGCCTTGCAAAGGACGCCTTGTTTAAGCCGCTAAAGCCGCTGATGTACGCCTTGATTATCCTGTCGATCGGCAGCTCTCTTGCGATTAGTACGGGCGGGCTAGGGGCAAAATTCGCCCGGGTATTTAGCTTTTTTATCGGCTTTTCCCTTTTGGCGATTATCATCGGCATTGCCGCCTTCAACCTCTTTGCAGGCTTTGATATTTTGCCTGATCCCAACTCGGTTTCATCGGGCGGCGGGAAAGTCACTCAGAAACCCTTTATGATGAAAATTTATGACGTGCTCTCCTCAGAGCTCATGGTAGCGATCTATGCGGGGATTATTTTTGGCAGCGCGCTCAAGCGGCTTGACCTTGGGCGGCAAGCGGATGAGATTTCCGATCTCTTCATCAAGGGTTTTCGCAAGTTCTTACAATATACAATTCCTTTGGCTGTCTTTGGATCGATCACGCTGGCGCTGAACCGGCCCGGCGGGCTCAGTACATTGGGTGATCTTGGGAAAATTCTCGCACCCTATCTTTTGGCCATGGGGTTGGTGTGGATTGTAATGGTATGCGTGACAGCCGTCGTTCAAGGGCGCGGCGTTGGATTTGTGCTGCGCGCAATTTTGCCCCAAGCGCTTGTCGCCTTTTCGACCTCCAGCTCGATCGCCACGCTTACGGCCACGCGCGAGGCCTGTGACCAGCTCGGGGCAAATGCCGATGAAGCAACGCCATTTTATACCATTGGCGCAACGATCAATATGGCGGGCACACTCATCGGGCTTTTGCTACTCTCGCTTTATTCCATCAAAGCTTTTGGCATTGATTTGTCCCTTGCCGACATGGGCGTCGTTGGATTGCAATCGATGATTTTTGCCACCGCCGCCGCGGGCACGCCCAGCGCCTCCGTTGTGCTTTTGCAAGATATTCTTGTTAGCCAAGGCGTCTCGGCAGAATATGCGACCTATGTGACGGGGCTGATTATTACCATCGATACGCTGATACTGGATCGTCTTCGCACGGTGCTCAACACACAGTCCGATAGTATGAGCACGGCAAATGGGCTGAAGCTTTATTACAAAACCCCCAAAACATTGGCGGGCGAGTAATGGCAGCGCGCTTTAAGAGGGCTCTCATTGCGGCGGCCGCCAGTACGGCGCTATTATCGGCTTGCGGTTCGAGCGGCGAGGGTAAATCTGCGGTTTTTGAAACTCCGCAAGGCCCCGTGCAGGGCGTGGTGTCTGAAAATGGCATTACCAATATTCGCGCGCTCCCCTACGCCGCCCCGCCCGTGGGGGATCTCAGATGGCGGCCCCCGGCCCCCGCCCCGAGATGGGAGGAGGTGTATTCGCCTAGCGGCTTCTCGCCCATGTGCATGCAAACGCTTTCAAGCGGTAATGATAGTTTCTTCACCCGTATTCTAGAGGGCAGCGACTTGCCCGCATGGAAAGAGTTTCTAATCAAACGTGTCGTCAATGGCATGCCCGTTGCCCCTGTCTCGGAGGACTGTCTTTATTTGAACATTCGAACGCCTGCGGTTGGTGCGAACGGCGCGCTAAAAACCAAAGATTTGCCTGTCATGGTTTGGATTCACGGCGGCGGTCATCAATTTGGCTCGGCTGATTTTGCCTATTACCAAGACGACCGACTCGCGCAGGAAGGCGTGGTTTTAGTGACAATTAATTACCGGCTCGGGGCCTTTGGTTATCTGGCCCATCCGGCCCTATCGGCGGATGATCCGCGCGGCGTATCAGGGAATTACGGCGCGCTCGACCAGATGGCCGCGTTAAAATGGGTACAAGATAATATCCGCGCCTATGGCGGCGATCCTGAAAACGTCACTATATTTGGCGAGAGCGCGGGCGCGTGGTCGGTGACAGAAATGATGGCAAGCCCGCTCGCCAAAGGCCTGTTCCACAAAGCGATCGGGCAAAGCGGCAGCTCTGTTTATCATATGGGACAAATGAAAGACCCGGGCATAGGATGGGTCAGCGGTTATGCGAGCGCAGAAAAACTTGACGCTGCCCTTGGCCTCACCCAGCCAAGCGCGGAGGCGCTTCGCGCCCTGCCCGCCGCCGATATTCAGGCCGTGATCACAGAAGACATTGCAGAGGGCTTTAATCATGTGGCGGACGGGGTGGTTTTCCCCCAGTCCGTCGGACTTGCCTTCCAAAGCGGTGAGTTTAACAATGTCCCGAGCCTATTTGGGTATAATGCCGATGAAGGCACGTTATTTTTCCCGACTGATCCTAATCCCACCGTCTGGAACGAAAATTTTCCAATCGAGGGCACACGCGCAGATATGATCTTTGCGCTTGAACCCGATTTCCCCGCCCAAGCCGAACGCCTCGTTGATTTATACGCTCTTGACCACGCGCCCAATCAAGGCGGCATGGATATGATGGGTGATGAGATTTTTGGTATGAATATTCGCTGGACGGCAGAGCAGGTCGAAAAAGGCGGGCAGCCCGCCTATGTCTATAGCTGGAACCGGGTTCCCATAGGCAAAGACCAGACGGTTGGGGCATTTCACTCCGCTGAGCTGCCCTTTGTCTTTGATAGCTATAATCCGATTTTGGGATATTCCGACGAAGATAAAGCCCTGACCGAGCTTATGGTGGGTTATTGGACGAATTTTGCGAAAACCGGCGACCCCAATTGCGCGGAGGCGGCGGAATGTACACTACCAGATTGGCCGCTTTATCAAGGCGAGAACTGGCTTGCGATGGAGGCCAATACGGGCAAGGCCACGCGCGCCGTGAAACATTGGCGCAAAGACAAGCTAGACGCGCTCACCGAGGGGCTGGAGCTTAAACTTTCCATGCTGAGGGCGAAAACAGCCGGGGAAATGAACGCTGAGCCCGTCGCCGCCGGTACAAGCGATCTGCAATTGGCCGTGCCGTCAAACGAATAGCTTATGCATCCTGACCGCCGGTAAATTCAGCCAGGCTCTGGCGGCGGCGATTCACGATCAGGCGCGTGACATCCGGCCGTGAATAATGCCCGCTAGGGTCAAAATTTTGCCGCTCGCGGCGCACAAAGGCGGGGTCGAGCTCTGCAAAGCGCAAGCTCTCGTCTCCGGTTTCTGGCGGCAGTAGCCAGCTGCCGTCTGGATTTGCGATACAGGAGCCGCCATTGGCGCCCATCTCGCCTATACCTGCCTTGATCTGCGCGGCGAGCGGCATATCACCCGGCACATCCACGGCGCGCATAATCGCGGAGACAGAAATCGCGTAGCTTCGCCCTTCTTTGGCCAGAACCGGCGTTAGGTCTTCGGTATTATGCAGGCTCCCCGGCCAGCAGGCAACATGGACATCTTCACCTTGGGCATAGAGCGCCGCGCGCGAAAGCGGCATCCAGTTCTCCCAGCAATTCAGCCCGCCCAAGGTAAATTCGCCGTGTTTATGGGTCACAAGACCATTCCCGTCGCCCGGGGCCCAGACTAGCCGTTCTTCATAGGTTGGCTGTAATTTGCGGTGCACGGAGCCAATGATCCCATCGGGGCCGATATAAACAAAGCTGCAATATAAAGAATGGCCGGACCTGTCCCCTGCCCGTTCAATAATCCCAAGATAGGCTGCCATATTATGGCGCTTAAGCGCGGCGCAGACGCCGTCTAAATGCCCTTTTTCAATCGTCACCGCTTGATCGGAATAAAGCGCAAAAAGCGCTTTTTGATCTGCATTATTAAAGGCCGCCCCGCCGGTAATATCCAGCCAGAAAGGGTAGCCTGGCACAAAGCCTTCGGAGAAAACAATCAATGAGCTGCCCTGCTTTGCGGCCTGTTCTATGGTTTTTATGACCTTGGCAAGTCCCGCCTCTCGGTTCATCCAGCAAGGGGCAAGCTGCGGCAAGGCAACAATAAAGGGGGAATTTGCGTGTGTATCCGCTGGGGTCATATCGATCTCCTTTGTCTTCTTGCTAGCGCTGATCGCACGCCAGATAAACCGCTTTTCGTCCCGCGCGCGAAGATGTGAAAATCCGAGAGCCTTTACACGACGCCAATTGAAATTTTACCGCGTAATTCTCTGTAAATTCGAAGGCGCGCATGTTAGCTAGCCCCTCATGACGAGACTGGTTATTTTGGATTGTGACGGCGTTTTAGTCGATAGCGAAACCATCGCTAATCGCGTCATGGCCGCGCATATTTCGCGTGCGGGATGGCCTATGACCGGAGCCCAAAGCGAAGCCCGCTTTAAGGGCCTAACCATGGACCAAGTTATCAGCGCTGTCGAAAACAAGCTTGGCCGCCGGCTAACGCCAAGCTGGCTTGAGCGCTTTGAAACCGATTGCTTTGCCGCCTTTAACGAAGAGTTGCAGCCCATTGACGGGGTGATGGACTTAATCCGCCGTATCCACCGCGCCGGCGTTCTGACCTGCGTGGCCTCACAAGGTTCAATGGAAAAAATGCAGGTGACGCTGACGGCGGCGGGCCTCATTGACATGCTCGGCGGACATATATTCTCAGCCGCTGATGTTGGTCGCCCCAAACCTGCGCCGGATATTTTTTTGCATGCCGCCATGCGCATGAGTATACCCGCTAGCCAATGCCTTGTGATTGAAGACAGCGTAACAGGCGTTAAGGCCGCGCTGGCCGCCGGAATGCGCGTGATCGGTTATGACGCAGAGCGCACAGGCGCGCTGGCGATTGATCCGCGCGTCACCATTGTTCATCATCTATCTCATATTGATCAGCTATAAAGGTAGAGCGGCATAGCGGGCCTATTGTGTTAATGCCCGTTCATGTCTTCAAGGTTGCTATTGTGAAACCTATTGTTTAAACGCGCCCAAACTCAGGCGAAGCGAGGCTCATATGATACTTTCAGCCATTCCTATCGGGGAAAACCCGCCCGAAGACATCAATGTTATTGTCGAGGTTCCCCTTGGCGGGGAGCCCATCAAATATGAACTCGACAAGGATTCGGGCGCGATGTTTGTGGACCGTTTTCTTTATACCTCCATGCGCTATCCCTGTAATTACGGGTTTATTCCCCATACCTTATCAAATGACGGCGATCCGACGGATGTACTTGTGGTTGGCCAACGTGCGCTCATGCCCGGAGCCGTCGTGCGTGCCCGCCCTGTCGGCGTCTTAATGATGGAAGACGAAGCCGGCATTGATGAAAAAATCGTCGCCGTGCCGCACCAAAGGCTCACGCGCTATTATGACCAGATCAAAGACTATACGGACCTGCCTCAAGTGTTGCAGGACCGTATCCCGCATTTCTTTGCGCATTACAAAGATCTTGAGCCGGATAAATGGGTGAAAATTCTGGGCTGGGACACGCGCGTCAAAGCCCAGCAACTCATCACCGAAGGTATTGCGGCCGCAGCCGGCAAAGCATAGGTCCTGCAAGATGAGAGCGCGGCTATGCGGCGTAGCCAATATTCTTCCTCCATGGTATAGCGACCTATGAGTACAACTCTTATAGCTTCAAAGGATACGCCCGTGGATGGCGGGCGGGTAAACATCCTTGGTTTTAGTAAAAGCGAAATCAAGACAGAGCTGGCGCGCATTGGGGTTGACCCAAAAAAACTGCGTATGCGTAGCAGCCAGATTTTCCAATGGATGTATCATCACGGCGCTGATAATTTTGAAGTCATGAGCAATATAGCCAAGCCGATGCAGGCTAAGCTCTCCCAGCATTTTTCGCTGGCGCGGCCTGAAATCACTGAACGCCAGATCAGTACGGACGGCACGCGAAAATATCTCATCCGCATGGCCCCCAGCATTGAAGTCGAGAGCGTCTTTATACCCGATGTCTCAAAGACAGGGGCGCTCTGTGTCTCCTCGCAGGTCGGCTGCACCTTGACGTGTAAATTTTGCCACACCGGCACACAAAAACTCGTGCGCAATTTGACCGCCCGTGAAATCTTGCTGCAAATCATTGTCGCCCGCGATGATCTGGGCGAATGGTCCACCCAAGACGCCCGCAAGCTCACCAATATCGTCTTCATGGGTATGGGAGAGCCGCTCTATAACACCGATAATGTCTGCGATGCGATTGATACAATGTCCGATGAAACCGGCCTGTCAATTGGGCGGCGGCGCGTCACAGTATCCACCAGCGGCGTTGTGCCTGATATTGTGCCCATGGGCGCGCGCTCAAACGCCATGCTCGCCATTTCTTTACATGCGGCCAATGATGATCTGCGCACGCAAATCATGCCGATCAATAAGAAATACCCGCTTGCAGATCTCATGAAGGCCTGCCGCGATTACCCAAGCCTTTCTAATGCCAAGCGCATCACATTTGAATATGTCATGCTCAAGGGACTAAATGACAGCCCCAAACATGCCCGCGAACTTATCACCCTTTTGCAGGGCGTGCCCGCCAAGGTAAATCTGATTCCGTTTAACCCTTGGCCCGGCACAGATTATGAATGTTCGGATTGGGAGACGATTGAGCGCTTTGCCGCCATTGTAAATAAATCGGGGCTTGCGGCCCCCATCAGGACGCCGCGTGGCCGCGATATTCTCGCCGCCTGCGGACAGCTTAAATCTGAGTCTGAAAAATTGAGGGCGAGTGCCAAGCTTGCCGCCAAAAGGGCTGCCACTGAACAAAATTCTGCCCCAGTGCACAATTAGCTTGATTTCAGCGCCAAGAGGACTTTTAAGAAAACGTCCCGGACTTGCCTTTGGAGGAATGTTGTCCAGAACAAGGGCAAGTTAGCGGGCTTGAATTTTGAACGTTATCTCGGCGTTAATGGGGGTATTTTTAAGGGCGCGGCAGTAAGGAATAATTATGGAACCAGCCCTCAATAGCCTTGCCAATGGTCTGCCATGGCTCATTTTCTATCTTGTCGTCGTCACGGTCATTTATCTGATCGGGATTATCATCTACACAAACCTGACCCCTCACAAAGAACTCAAACTGGTCCAAGATGGGAACATGGCCGCCGCCGTGTCTTTCTCCGCGCTTGTTATCGGCCTCGCCCTGCCGCTGGCGGCCTGTCTGGTAAACAAATTTGGCCTGATTGATGTCGCGATCTGGGGCACGGTGAGTCTATTTTTGCAGCTCTTTCTTTTTCGAGTCACGGATGCCATTTTTCGCGGCATGCCCGAACGTATTGAAAACGGCGAAGTGCCTGCCGCAACCGTCTTGGCCGCGTTTAAAATTTCCGGCTCGCTCTTGCTGGCCGTTGCGATCATAGGCTAACGCTGTGCGGTTTCGCATTCCCGATTGGGCCGTTTATTTTTTGATCGTCTTTCTGATCTATGCCAATGCGCGCCAGAGCCAGCCCAATCTGGAGGGCTCTATCCCGCCTCCGGACCTCGGTCCTATGATGCCCGCCGAAAGTCCGCGCGACACCACCGTTTTAATTGAGATGGACGCGCCAAGCTCTGGCATTGGCACCGCCTTTGCCGTGGATAATAAAGGCTCATGGCTCACCGCGCGCCATGTTATCGATAGTTGTGACCGTGTGGGCATCAACCTTGGGGGCGGGAAGGTCATCAAGGCTTCCCATAAGGTCTCCAGAAATTCCGATATTGGCGTTTTAAAAACCAATTGGAAACGCGAGCCCCTAACGCCTGACATTGATACGCGCCGCAGAATTGGCGAGCACGGATATTTTTTCGGCTTCCCTCAAGGTAAACCCGGCGAAGCTGTCGCCCGCCTTCTTGGGCGGCACCGGCTGCTTGTGCGCGGACGATACCGCACGGAAGAGGCCATTTTGGCATGGACCGAACTTGGCCGCACGAGGGGGCTGAGAGGTTCCTTAGGCGGCATGAGCGGCGGGCCCGTTCTTGATAGCGACGGCGAAGTCATTGGCCTTGTGGCAGCAGAAAGCCCTCGGCGCGGACGTATTTATTCCGTTGCTCCCCGCTCGCTTGAAAATGTCTTTCCAAAAAGCCGCGGCGCTGCCTCCCCAATCAGTGATGACAGCTACGGCATAGAGGCCGACCGGCTTCGGCGCAATCGCCGTATCGCGCAGGTCATCTGTGTGGTCAATTAGGCATGAAGAAATGGGCGAATAGACGCGCGCGTCGCTGGCGTCTTTTCTGGGCCGCGCGCAAAGGCTACGCCGTTAAAGCCCGCCGACACCGCCGCCTTAAATTTTTCGCTTTTGCCGCCTCCCTCGCGGCAATCCTGTTGGCGATCGACCAAAAGGCGCCGCCGCAGCACATTCCATGGCGCCCCCTACAAACAGACGCGCCCGTTGGGTTTGCCACCAAAATGCAGCTCTTTCGGGTCTCTCTTTCCCCGTCCTCCGTGTGCGAGACGGCGGCGCGCGGCGCGGCGCAAATGAACTCCATTCCCGCGGACCCACGGGACGGAGAAGGTCCCTGTGGGTGGAAGGTCGCGCGCCTTCTGCAAGGGACGGGGCAGGCAAATTTAGCGCCCGGCGAAGTAACGCTGCAATGCCCATTGTCTTTAGGGGTTTATATTTGGATGCAGGATATTGACCGCTTGGCCGAGGCACATTTTGGCGAGCGGTTAAGGTCGCTGCATCACGCCGGCAGCTATAGTTGCCGCAGACAGCGCGGAAATAGCAGTTCGGCGTGGTCAGAACACGCCTTTGCAAATGCCTTTGATATTACCGGCTTCACCTTGACCGATGGCCAAGTTATCTCGGTATTAAACGATTGGGACGGGGCGGCGGAGCGGGCTAAATTCCTGCGCGGCGTAAGGGCCAGCGCTTGCAAAATCTTTCGCGTCACGCTCAGCCCCGATTACAATGCCGCCCATCATGATCATTTTCACGTGGATATGGGCCCCGTAACCAGCTGCCGTTAATCACGGAGCGCAGTCAACCTTTGAGCGGCTTATTAACCCTCGCGTTTAAGGACATGCTAACCCATTTTTGCTAGAAAGTCCTTATGTTAGCTATGGGATCAGACGGGCACGCGCCCCGGGAAACGCCGCCAGCCGTCTTTACGGCCAAGCGCGTTAGTGAATTAACCTTACCGGAACGCGCGGCTTGGATGCGGCTGCGGGCACAAAATCCTGCGCTTTACAGCCCCTATTTTGACATTGGTTACGCCGAGGTTGTGAGCACGCTGCGCGACGATACCTATGTGGTGATTGCCATGCGCGGCGATCAATATGCAGCCTTTTTGCCCTATCAGTGCGGCGGACGCATGGGATTTGCGGCTCCGATTGGCGCGCCAATGACGGATTATCACGGCGTCATCAAAGCGCCGGATGAGACGCTTGATCTAACGACGCTTTTATCAAAAGCCGGTATTGGAGGCTTTGGGTTTAATGCCCTAATCGAAGCGAATTCACAGCCCCTAACGGTGCGCGGAGAGAATGAAGCGGCGGTCATGGATGTGTCCAAAGGCGCGAGCGCCTGGCGCGAAGAAAGAGACGCAAGCTACCGCCGCGCCCTGAAATCCTTGCGCCGGCGCATTCGCAAGACAGAGGCAGATCACGGTAAGCGCCGCTTTGAATATAAAACAGATAGCCGCGCCGTTTTTGATACGCTCATGTCGTGGAAGCGAGAACAGTTCAAGCTGACCGGAAAATATGATGTGCTCTCGGCTGGATGGACTTTATCAATCCTTGAGCGCCTGTTCGAAGCGCCTGAAAATGCCTTGCGCTGCGAGATGCACGCACTTTATTTTGGCGATAAACTCGCCGCTGTCGATCTCGGGATTACCGATGGACCCACCTACCATAGCTGGATTGTCGCCTATGACAGCGAGTTTTCAACTCTCTCGCCGGGCATCCAATTGCTCGAAGGGCTAATCGATGAGGCAGCCGCTCTGGGGTATAAACGCATTGATCTGGGAGCGGGCACGGACGGCTATAAAAAACATTATGCCAGCGACCCCATGACGGTGAAGTCTGGTTTCGCGGCGCTGAAAGGCCCGGCCGGCACCCTGCTCTCGCTCTATGGCAAAGCAGAGGAAATGGGCGAGAAATCCCTGAAGGATTTACCCGGTAAGCTCCGCCGCCGCTATACCCAGATCGCCAATTGTGACCCCAGCCTTTCGGGCCGGGCAAAGGCCATGGGCGCAGCGATTATCGCCTCCAAAAAATAGGCCTCGCCCCGCTGCTCTCTTTGAAAGCGTGGGGACGAGCAAAGCCTTGATCAACCCGAAGGCTCTGGCCGACCAGCGCTTTCACCAGATACGCACGCGTTTTTCCGGCGGCAAATAAAGCGCGTCGCCGGGCTGGACGTTGAAAGCGGCATACCACGGGTCAAAATTACGCACGATACCGTTGGCCCGGTATTCGCCCGGGCTATGCGGGTCGGATTTTAAACGGTTACGCAGCGCTTCGTCGCGGAACTTGCGTTGCCATATTTGGCCGTATGACAGAAAGAATCGCTGATCACCTGTCATGCCGTCAATAACAGGGGCTTCCTTACCGCCCAGTGATTTTTTATAGGCGGCATAAGCCATGGTCAGACCTGTTAAATCTCCGATATTTTCACCCAAGGTAAACCGGCCATTGACGAATTCGCCGGGCAGCGCCTCGAAGCTATCAAATTGCGCCACCAGCGCGTCCGCACGCGCCTTAAAAGCGGTCCCGTCAGACTCGGTCCACCAATCGCGCTGCTCTCCATTGCCATCAGTTTTACGGCCCTGATCATCAAAACCGTGACCCATTTCATGACCGATCACCGCGCCAATGCCGCCGTAATTCACCGCCGCATCGGCGTTGGGATCAAAAAAGGGCGCTTGCAGGATTGCTGCCGGAAAGACAATTTCGTTAAGAGACGGGCGGTAGTATGCATTAACAGTTTGCGGGTTCATGCCCCATTCTCCTCGGTCAATGGGTCCGCCAAGTTTTGAGATCATATCCTCCCATTGCCAGCGGTTAGCGGATTTAACTGTGCCAATCAGATCATCCCGATCAACCGAGAGCGCGCTATAGTCCGTCCATTTGTCCGGATAGCCAATTTTTGGATTAAATTTGGCGAGTTTATCTTGGGCTTCGGCTTTGGTGGCCTCGCCCATCCAAGAGAGATTATCAATTCCGTCCTTAAAGGCTGCGCGCAGGTTTTCAACAAGCTCATCCATTTGGGATTTGCTATTTGGCGGGAAATATTTGCCGACATAAACCTTGCCCACCATTTCGCCCATAAAGCCGTCTATCTGGCCAACGGCGCGTTTCCAACGGTCGCGCTGCACTTCCGTGCCGCGCAGGGCTTTGCTGTAGAAATCAAAACGGGCGGTATCAATATCTTGCGGAAGATAGGCGGCCATGCTGCCCATATAGCTGGCGGTCATGTAATCGCGCAGCACGGACATATCGGTTTGTCCAAAAGTTTTTGCCAAGCCTTGAATGGCATCATTTTGGCGAAGGATGAAGTTGGCTTGCCCGTCAAGGCCGCTCGCCTTTAGCATCGGCTCCCAAGGGAAACCCGCCGCATAATCCATCATATCGGCCTTACTCATTTTATTATAAGTCAAGCTGCGATTGCGGGATTTAGCCGGCTCCCAATGCGAATTGGCAAGCTTGGTTTCAAAGGCCATCACCGCCTCTGCCCGGGCGCGCGCATTATCTGCCCCGGTAAAGCCGAGCATTTTTTCAAGATAGTCAACATAAGCGGCCCGCAGACGATCGGCTTTCTCGCCTTCGTCAAAATAATAATCACGGTTAGGCATGCCCAGCCCGCTTTGACCCACATAGAAAATATAATTCTTAATGTCCTTCACATCGACATCAACCCAGCCTCCAACAATTGAGCGAATGCCAAGCTCGGGATTTCCCATCAGGGCCGCAGCCTCTGCGTGAGTGCTGGCGGCGGCGATTTTTTCAAGGTCGGCTTTGACAGGCGAGAGCCCTGCCGCGTTGATCGCGTCTGTGTCCATAAAGGCTGCGTAGAAATCGCCGATTTTTTGCTCCTCGGACCCCTTGGCGGCGGGCTTGGCGGAGGAGGCTTCGATAATGCCTTTCACCCGATCATTAGAAAGATCGCCAAGAATATTAAAGCTGCCATAATTGGATTTATCGGCTGGAATTTCCGTATTTTTGAGCCAAGTGCCGTTCACATATTTAAAGAAATTATCGCCCGGCTTTACAGACATATCCATATTCTGCGTCGCAATCCCATAGCTTCCCAGCACGGCTTCGGCCTTGGCGATCGGCGCCTGATCGGAGATCGGAGCCCGGCTGCAAGCCGCAAGGCCCAAGGTGAGCGCGAGCACGCTCGCCCCTAGGCATGATTTCCCGCGCCAAACGCCCAGCAAAGGTGTTGAGACTGTAAATATTTTCATGATCGGTTTCCTCACTTATAGGGTCATCAATATAAAGATGCGCGTTATTCCGCGGGCTGGGCTTTGGCACCAATCTCCGTGCTTGGGGCAGCGTCAGCAAGATCGAGATCATCCAGAGCCAGAGTAATTTTCGGATCATAGCGCGAACCCAGCTTGGGCTGCTTTACGCCCGTCCAAAGACCCTTAAAGCCGCGGCCCATATCGACGCCCATCGCAAACATTGCGGGCACGAGAAAGAGCGTGAGGAAGAAATCAAACAATACGCCAAACGCAAGGGCAACGACAAGAGGCTTTAGGAACTCCGCCTGCGCCGAATTCTCCGCCAGCATCGGCAAAATTCCGACAAAAGTCGTCAACGAGGTCAATAGAATGGGCCTAAAGCGCGCGACGCAGGCATCGACCATAGCTTGATAGGCCCCAATGCCGCGGCTACGCAATCGGTTCACATAATCAATCAACACAAGATTATCGTTGATCGCCACGCCAGCGGCCGCAAAAAATCCGAAGATAGACATGATCGAAACGGGTATTCCTGTCACCACCGCGCCAAATACCATGCCGACATAGGCAAAGGGAATGGCGACGAGGATCAGGATAGGCTGGAAATAGCTCTTAAAGGCAATTGCCAGCATCATATACATGACGATCAGAACAATCAGGCCATAAATCATCAGCTCGTTGAACTGGCGTTTCTGCTCCTCATCGAGGCCGACCAAAATCCGTTCAGCATCGGGAAAACGCAGCTTCCATTCTGGCAGGAAGTTTTCCTCAAGGTCTTTCATTATCTCTTGGCGCGCTTCTGGCCCGCCTCTGACAACCGCGCCTGTATAGGCGACCTGCTTTCGGTCACGCCGATTTACCCGGGTGACGCCCGGCGCAAAGCTTACGGTTGCAACCTCAAACAACGGTACTTCAACGCCGCTTGCTGTGCGGATACGAAGATTATTAAGCGTATCAATACTCTCGCGCGCCTCTTTCGGGTAACGCACGACAACGCGCACATCCTCACCTCCGCGCGGCAGACGCTGCACTTCGCGGCCAAAGAAAGCTTCGCGTACCTGACGGGAGACAGTCTGAAGCGTAATGCCAAGAGCCTGCGCGCCGGGCTTGAGCTCAAATTGCATCTCCTGCGCTGAGCTTTCGAAATTATCCCAAGTGCGAGCTACAGCGCTATAACCGTCAAATTGGGTTTTAAGGTCCTCAATCGCATTTCGTAAAGTCTCCGGAGATTTTGCGCCGACGCCAAAGAAAAGGCCGCGTCCACCCCCGCCGCCGCCGCCCGCATTAATGCTCACGCGGTAGGCATCGGGAAACTCTCCGAGATATTCTTCAAATTTTTCTTCAATCATTTTATTGCTGATTGTCGTGCGCTTCTCAAGCGGGGCAAGACCCATAAAGGCCTGAACGCGGTTACCCGAGGTAAAGCTACCGGGGGTTGGAATGACGGTATAATCCACGCCAAAATCCTCTTTGGCATTTTCATTTACCTTGCTCGCCGCGAGGGCCAATTGCTCTTGGGCCTGCAAGAGACGCTCAAATGAGGTGCCTTCGGGGAAACTGATATTGACTTGCATCATATCGCCCGAATTACTGCCCTCGGGTGACCACTTCGCATAGCCATATTTCATGGCGCCAAAGGATAGGATAAAGAGCGCCAGAAAGCTGGTGAAGGTTGCATAGCGGTAGCGGATACAAAAGGCGGCAATGGGACGGAATCGTTTTTCCGCGAAGTTCACAAGGCTTTGTGAAATCCGGTTTTGCATATTGATAAGCCGGTTTTTGCTACTTTTGTCGACAGGCTTTAGGTGGCGCAAATGTGCGGGCAAGATAAAGAAAGCCTCGATCAAGGAGAACATCAAGGCGGCGATGACAACATAAGTAATCTGGGATGTAGTTGTGACAATTGCCACAGATAAGAGCGCCCACGGCGTAAAGGCGAGCATGGTGGTCAGCACCGCAAAGAAAACAGGTTTGGCAACCATATTTGCGCCCGCAATTGCGCCGCGCTCACCTTCAATGCCGTTCTCGACGTGGAGGTGAATAGACTCGCCAACGACGATCGCATCATCAACAATAATTCCGATCACCAGTAAAAACGCAAATACGGAGAAGATGTTAAAGGTAATGCCCATATAGGGCCCAATGGCTAGCGCGCCGGTAAATGCCGTCAAAATTCCGATACTCACCCAAATCGCCACCGCCGGGCGTAGGAATAAGCATAGAAAAATGAGCACCAAAACCATGCCCATCAGGGCATTGGAAAAAATCAGTCCCATCATGCCGCCGAAGCTGCCGGCCATGTTGGCCCACATCTCTAGCTTTAAACCGGGCGGGAGGGTTTTATTGCGCTCTTCGACAAATTTTTCAAAGGCTCTTCCGGAGCGCGTGATATTGGATTTTTCCGGCGAGAGCACGCGCAGGAACATAGCGGGCTGGCCTTTAAATTCAGAGTAAAAATCAAGGTCCTGAAAACCATCAATGATTTTGGCAATATCCTTGACGCGTACTGTGCCGCCATCGGCGGTTTGGCGCACAATGATTTCTTCGAATTCAGCTTTACTATCTGCGAGGTTACGGGTGCGGAGTTGCAGCGTGCCTGCCGATGTTTTGACTTGCCCAGATGACGAATTCAGGGAGGTTCCGGAAATCGCCTGCGCCACCTGAGAAAAGGTCAGATTGAACCGGCGTAAATCGGTTTCGGAAATCTCGATTGTGATTTCTTCATCCAATTTGGTGATCATTTGCGTGAGCTCGCCGCCCGGTAATTTCGCCATTTCTTTTTCAAGATCTACGGCAAGTCGCTGAAGCTGCTTTCGGTCGGTGCCCGGGGGGCCGTAAAGCGCCATATATATGTAGTCAATTTCAAAATCACCCCGGCGCGTAATGAGCCGGAAGGCATCAGGAGGAAGATTATTGATCCCGTCGACGCGGGATTTCACCTGATTAAGCACACGATCATAATCTGCCGTCACCAGAACATTGACGGTGACGCTACCAAAACCTTCTCGGGCGCGCGCCTCAATGTAGTTAATCCCGTCAATGCCCTCAATGGACTTTTCTATACGCGAGATAATCTGTTCTTGAATATCATTGGGCGAGGCCCCGAGCCAACTCCCGGAAATATTGATCGATGTGACTTTTGGCGCGGGAATAAATTCCCGCTCCATTTTGAAAAACCCGTAAATCCCCATCAAAAAGATGGCGATCATTAAAAGATTGGCGGCAATCGCATTTCTAACCCACCAGGAAATTAGGGACTTCATGGCTTGTTTCTCTCTGTTTTCGTTTCAGCGGAAGCGCCGCTATCTTTATCCGCCTCTGTAGAATCCTTTTTGGGCTGATCCGATTTCTTGAGCGGCTGCTGTTTTGCCTTTGCATCAGCATCTTCAGCCTTGTTCGAGTCTTTCTTCTTTCGGCCAAAAAAGCCTTTTTTCGTTTCAGGCTCTTCTTTTTTCTTCTCTTTCATCCAATCCGGTTTGGGCGGCTCAATGAGCACCGTCGTCGGATCATTGGCGTCAAGGACTTTGAACTTAAGCGAAATTTGTGATTTCTCTAGAGGGGAAATTATCACAAGTTCGCCAGCTTCCACCCCGCCTTTGATAATTGCACGTTCGGCATTCGTATCCAGAACCTCTGTGTCACGTGATTGCGCCTCACCTTTATCATCTACAACATAGACCTTATCTTCTGGGCGGAGACTATCGCGCGGGATAACGATCGCATTCTCCAATGTTTTACCTGTAATTTCCGCATCCACAAATAGGCCTGGCGGCAAGGGGAAACCGTCTTCTGACGCGCCTTTGCCAAAGGGGTCGCGCACCTCCGCAATCGCAGAGAAGGTACGGGTTTGGGGATCAAATACACCGTCCGTACGCACGATCTGCCCATACCAGCGCCGGCGTTTCCCTGAAATGACCGCAGACAGTTCCACATCCAGTTTAGGCGCCTTATTGTGCGCGCCCATATTCAGCGGCAAATCAAGGCGCGTTAAATCTGCATCATTCAGCGAAAGCGGAATTTCAACCGCGTCAGTTGCAAAGACTTGCGCAAGCCGTGTGCCCGGCCCGACAAATTGTCCGATATCAGCAAAGCGGGTGCGTATACGGCCAGAGAAGGGCGCGGTGACATTTGTCCGAGAGAGCTGCAATTTGGCATTATCCAAATCCGCTTGAGCGGATTTTAGCCCTGCCTCAGCTTCTGCCAATTGCGGTTTTCGAAGCGTCAAGGCTGACGGTTCTCCGCCGCGGCCCAAATCCTTCCAGTCTTCGGCGGCAATAGCGCCCTCAGCCTTCTCCCGCACGACAAGCTGCTCGGCGCGGGCGACAGCAGCCTCGGCCCGCAGTACGGCAACTTTAAAATCGGCTTCTTCTATGCGTAGCAAGACCTCCCCGCGGCGAAATTGCCCGCCCGCCACAAAATTAGGCGAGACATAAACGATTTTGCCGCCAACTTGTGGGGACATGTCAACCTCTGTGCGCGGACGCGTCTGCCCTTGAACGGTCACGTCCAAGACAACTGTGTCTTCATAAGCAGGCACAGCCATGACAGCTAGGGTCGGGTCACGGCGCTTTGAAACCTCGGGCTTTTTCTGCCCGGCTTTCATAAGGCTCAGGCCAATAAAGGCCGTCAGAAGAATGAAGATTGGCACAAAAATCACGAGTAATTTTCGCTTCCACCCCCCGGTGCGCTTCATACTTTCATTTTGCATAGGCTTTGCCTGTTCCATATTATCCTCTTGCGCTAGGCGCTAATGTCAATTCTCTCCGCCCGCCCATCGCCGCGAACGATCATCAAGGCCGGTCGCTATCGCGTCGGCCCATTTTTTAATTCGCGCGCCGTCAACGCCCCCATAGCAGACGCGGGCGCGGTCAATGTAGGGACGATTGAAGCTTGAAGCGCAGGCAAAGCCGCTGTTTCGGTAATGTCCCCGCCGCCGAGGGCCACATGCAAACGCACGCGATTAGCAAGTCGCTCCTTCCGCGCGCTGATGAGCTGGCTTTCGGCGCTAATGCGGCGCGACTGGCTATCAAGTAGGCGCAGAATACTGGCAAGCCCCTCTGCGTAACGCAGCTCCAAGCGCTCTTCGGCTTTGATCGCCTCCTCTAGGGAAACGCGAAGCGCGGCCTCACGCTGAGCCAAACGGCGTTCTGCATCCAGTGCATTCTCAACTTCCAAATAAGCATCCAGTGCTGTGCCTGCATAATTTTCGATCTGCTGACGCAAAAGCGCCTCTTGCTGGGCGATATTGGCTTTTAGGCGTCCGCCTTGAAAAATGGGCGCCGTCAGCCCGGCCGCAAGGCTGGCAATGATCGCGTCAAAATCAAAAATATTATTCAGCGCCGTCCCTGATAGATTTGTCCCGCCGTCAAAACTCAGCCGCGGCAAGAGGGCCTTTCGCGCCGCGTCCACCTCAAGCCCAGCGGCGCTAAGCCGGCTTTCCGCAGCGAGTAAGTCCGGGCGGTGACGCAAAACAAAAGCTGGCCCTGCGGCGCCGCTCAAAGCAGGGAGCTGCGGCAAGTCGGCGGCAGCCACTAAAGATTCGCTGGGATATTCGCGCAGCAAAACTTCAAGGCTCCGGGCGAGCGCGGATTGCCGCTGCTGCCGAGAGGCCAAAAGCGCCTGCGCATTCGCCAGAGATGAGCGCGCAAGGCGGACATCGGACGACCCTGTGACCCCGCCTTCAAAACGCCGCGCGGTCAGGCGCAAGGCGCGGGCTAGGGTTTCCACATCGCGTTCGGATAGTTCTGTCAGCAGCCGCGCCTCAATAAGATCAAACCAGCTTTGCGTCACCCGCGCGGCAATCGCCAGACGCGCACCCGCAAAATCGGCCTTGCTCGCAGAGGCCTCAAGTTCGCTGGAATTGATGCCGTCGCGAATACGGCCCCACAGGTCATACTCCCAATCAGCCGATAAACCGCCCGAGAGTCCTGTGCGGTCGCGGATAAATTCATTCCCATTTTCAGTCCGCGACACACGCGCGGACGCAGAAACACGGGGCAACAACTCCGCTTCGGAAATATTTAACCGCGCCAGCGCCGCGCGGTAACGCTCTGCGGCAAGGCGAATGTCTGTATTGGCCGCCAAGGCCTGATCGACAAGGCGGCTTAGCGCGCCATCGTTAAATCCGGCGACCCAATCTGTACGCGGCAAATCAGCAGGGGCAGCCTCCACCCAGCGCGAATTTGGCGCCTCTCCGTCAATAGACGGAGCCTCTGGGGCCGCCGCAAGCGCCTGTGTTTTTTCCGGCGTGAGCTTGTCTTTATATCCCTGTAAAGTCGCGCAAGAGGAAAGCATAGCAGCCGCTAAAACTAAGCCCGCAGCGCGGCGGCAATTCGGGCTAAAGGCACAGCGGGGGCTCTTGGGGCGGAAACTAAGCATCATTTTTCTATACATTTTCTCAATATGGCTTCACATAAGCCACAAATTTAATGAAAGTCAACTAATTTTTATTGAAAAACAATAAATTTATACGGATTTGCAAATTATGGAGCGCAGTTGTAGCGCGGGTGAATACTATCGTTTGAATCGGGTCCTGTCATGATAAAATCTTGTCATGATTGGCCGCATAGACTAAATGCCAAATGCAGGCCCGTCTGCAAGATTTAGCGCAGCCTAAAGGGCCGCTCAGGAGGCTTTCTCTGCATGACCGACCCCCAAAATCCGGCACGTGATCTGCCGACAAAGCTTTCAAGCTTTGACCGGATTATGATCACCCTTTTGGGACTAACGGTGATTTTGGGACTTGGCGCGGTTGGGAATATTCCCTTCCTCAGCGCGCTTGCAGCAGGCTTTGTTTATAGCGCAGCCGTGCAGATTTATGGCCGGATCAAGCGGGCGCGCGACCTGCCTATTAACGCGCAAGGCCGCAGCGGCGAAGACGCGCTGTTATTTGACCAGCGCGTTATCGCCGATAGCTTATCGGAAGCGGTCTGGATCGTTAGCCCGCAGGAAAAAATTATCTACGCCAATGCCGCTTCGAAAGCCTTGTTTCGGGAAAACCGCGCAGGCCGGCGCCTTGCCACAGTTATGAGAGAACCTGCCGTGAGGGCTTTGGTGAAAACCGTGCTCGGCGGCCAGATGGCCGAACCGGCGGACTACCAAATTGACGTGCCTATTCACCGTGCCTTTCGCGTAAATGCCGCCCCCATTGAAGTCGAGCGCGAGGACGAGCCGCCGCGCCGCTACGCTATCCTAGTGTTTTACGACGTCACAGACCTCGTTAAATTCGCGGCAACTCAGGGCGATTTTCTTGCCAATGCATCCCATGAACTCAAAACGCCTATCGCCTCGCTTCTTGGATATATTGAAACCTTGCGTGGCCATGCTAAAAATGATGCCAAAGCACGGGAGAAATTCCTCGGGATTATGCAAGATCAAGCCGAGCGGATGCAGCGCCTGATTAGCGATCTTCTCTCTCTACGGCAGATCGAGCAAAGCGAACATATCGCGCCTGGCGGCACAGCAAACCTCAAGGCCGCCGCCGAATTTGCAGTTGATACGGTGACTCCGCTCGCGCGCGCGCGCGGCGTTGAAATCACGCTCACTGCCGCCGCGCCCGCTGAAGTCATCGGCGATCAGGATGAGCTGGTGCAACTCGCGCTCAATATTTTGGATAATGGCGTCAAAATGAGTCCGAAAGGGGCGCGCATCGAGATTGAGATCTCCGCCGCACCCAGTTGGCAAGTCGCCGACTTTATCGGCCCGCCCCTCGCGCCCGGTCATAACAAGCGCCAGATCGTCGCTCCGCTATCCGCCTCGCAAGGCTATGCTTTTATGAAAATCACAGACCAAGGTCCGGGTTTTGCGGCCTCACATATCCCGCGTATTGGAGAGCGCTTTTACCGCATTGCCGGTGACCGCGGTTCCAAAGACAAGGGTACAGGCCTTGGCCTTGCGATTGTCAAACATATCACTTTGCGCCACAGAGGCGGACTTTTGGTGGAAAGCCGCACAGTTGCCAAAGACGAGATGATACGCACAGCCGACCCCGAACGCGAGCCGCGAGGGGCGGCGAGACACGCCGTCGACGCCGCAAAAAGCCCGCGAACAGGCACGAGTTTTACCGCCATATTACCGCTCAAACCGGATAAAGACGCAGGCTTATAAAGTCCCAAAGGGGGCATATGGCCGGCGGGATAAGAATTTGATAGAACAAGGCCCGTAAATTGCAGGGCATCAGGGCCAAAGATCTAAAGGGCGCGCGATAAAATACACAGGCTTGAGAATAGATTTCGCAAAACTGTCTTAATTCTGTTACATAGCTGTCACGCGAGTGATAAAAATATCGTCGAGAGGTTTATTATGCAACAAGCAGAGCACATAGTGCATGGATATGATGAAGACTTGAATGCATTGACAAATGCCTTGTCTGAAATGGGCGGAAATGTGGAATCGATGATTGATGACGCTGTGCGCTCTATCAAGAAACGCGACTCGGCCCTCGCCCGCCTTGTCATTGAACAAGACGCGGTCGTCAATAATCTACAAGAAAAAATTGACGCAGATGCACTGCGGATGCTTGCGTTGCGCCATCCCATGGCCGCGGATTTACGGCGCGTGATCGGAGCCATACGCGCAGCCAATGATCTGGAGCGGATTGGTGATTTGGCCGAAGGCATCGCCCGCCGCGCACTCACGATTAACGAAAGCGAAAAGGTCGAGCTGGCGCAGGGTGTCTCTCGCATGGGTAAGCTGGTCAAAGCCCAGCTCAAGCTTGCGCTTGACGCCCTGCTCAATGATGACGCCGATACGGCTGTCAAAGTCTGGCTTCAAGACCAAGACGTTGACGCGCTCTACGCCTCGTTGTTTCGCGAACTGCTCACCTATATGATGGAAGATCACCGCAACATCCAAGCCTGTACGGGGCTGTTGTTTGTCGCGAAAAACCTTGAGCGTGTTGGTGATCATGCGACCAATATTGCGGAAATCGTCTATTTCTCCGTCCATGGTCGTTCGCTTGTTCCCGAGGCTCTAGAGCGGATTGACGAAGACGCCTGATCCAAAGGATTCCTTTGCATGAAGCCCTATGTTTTAGTCGTTGAAGACGAAGAGGCTATACTCACTTTGCTTGAGTATAATTTCGAAAAAGAGGGCTATGAGGTAGGCCTCGCATCTGACGGAGAGATGGGGCTGTTAATGGCCAAGGAACGCACACCAGATTTCATTGTTTGCGACTGGATGATGCCAAAGCTCTCGGGGGTGCAGCTTTGCCGGCAGCTACGCAAACATCCACAAACGCGCGCAACCCCGATCATCATGCTTACGGCGCGCGGGGAAGAAACTGATAAGGTCACAGGTCTGGATTTTGGCGCTGATGATTACATCGTAAAGCCCTTTTCCGTGCCCGAGCTTTTGGCCCGCGTGCGCGCGATTATGCGGCGCGCCGCGCCGAGCTTGCTTGAGGATGTTATTCGCCACGGCCCGCTTGAGATAGATATCAAATCAGTACGCGTGCGACACGGCGGGGAGGATATTCATCTCGGACCGACAGAATTTCGCCTGCTTGAGCATTTCATGCGCTCGCCCGGGCGCGTCTTCTCGCGCGAGCAATTGCTCGATACCGTCTGGGGACGCGATATTTATGTCGAGGCGCGCACGGTGGATGTGCATATTGGTCGGCTGCGCAAGGCCCTTAAAGGGCCCAGCGGCATCGACCCCATCCGCACTGTGCGGTCTGCGGGCTATGCCTTTGAACCTTCGGCCCTAAAATAGGGCTTTTGAGGCTAGCGCGGGGCGCGCTTGGCCAAGATTCGCTGCAAGGTCCGGCGATGCATATTAAGGCGTCGCGCGGTCTCGGAGACATTTTTTCCGCAAAGCTCATAGACGCGCTGAATATGTTCCCAGCGTACGCGATCAGCGGACATGGGATTTTCTGGCGGCTCTGGCGGCTGAACGCCGCTCGCGAGCAGCGCCTTGCAGACATCATCGGCATCTGCGGGCTTGGCAAGATAGTCTACCGCGCCGCGCTTAATCGCAGAGACCGCCGTCGCCAGATTGCCATATCCCGTCAGCAGGACAACTTTACAATCCGGGCGCTGGGCGTGCAAAATATCCACCATATCTAGCCCGTTGCCGTCTTCTAGCCGCATATCCAGCACAGCAAAGGCTGGTGTATTGAGCGCGACATGACTGCGGGCTTCTGCCACTGTTTCAACTGTTGTCACCGTAAAGCCGCGCTGCTCCATTGCGCGGCCAAGCCGCGTACGAAACGGACCATCATCATCTAGGATTAAAAGACTGGCATCATCTGGCAAATTATAATCTTTATTGGGCATTTGATCCTTCTTGGCGCAGGTTTATTTCCACATCATATAGGAGATTAAGGTCATTTGCAAAAGAGGGCGAGGCGCCGTAGCGGCTATGCATTTTTGCAGGGACAATTAGGGGGCGGCTCGCGCATATAACTATTCCCTATGCAAGCGGGCAGGCGGGCTTTAAAACGCGGCCATGACAGTCTTATTGACAGGTGCCGCCGGATTTATCGGATTTCATACCGCCCAGCGCCTCATCGCGCGCGGTGATAACGTTATCGGGATCGATAACTTCAACACTTATTACGACCCTAAGCTGAAAGAAGCGCGCATAAAGGCACTTGAGGCATTTATCACCGCCAAGCGCGGCGCGGCCGGCAGTTTCACGCTTTGCCGGGCCGACATTGCAGACGCCGCCTCGGTGATGGAGATATTTCGCCAATACCGCCCCACTCGCGTCATCAATCTGGCGGCGCAAGCGGGCGTGCGCTACAGCCTTGAAAACCCATTGGCCTATGTGACCTCTAATGTAACCGGTTTTACCAATATCCTAGAGGCGTGTCGCCAGTTTGGGTCCGAGCATCTTACCTATGCCTCGACCTCAAGTGTTTACGGGGCCAATCGGCAAATGCCCTTTTCCGAGACGCATGGCGTGGATCATCCTTTGCAATTTTATGCGGCCACAAAGCGCGCCAATGAGCTTATGGCCCATAGCTATAGCCATATTTACCGCTTGCCGACAACGGGGCTTCGCTTTTTTACCGTTTACGGGCCATGGGGGCGGCCGGATATGGCGCCGTGGCTGTTCACCAAAAACATAGTTGAAGGCGAGCCGATCAACGTTTTTAATCACGGCAATCATTCGCGCGATTTCACCTATGTCAGCGATATCGCAGACGGTATTTTGCGCGCAAGTGATACGCGGGGGGGGGGGGGGGGGGGGGGGGGGGGGGGGGGGGGGGGGGGGGGGGGGG
>CAYPFR010000008.1:0-167155 GCA_964410285.1 uncultured Caulobacterales bacterium
CCACGGCGCTCGATCGTGCCGAGCGCCCTGATAAGGGTGCCGCTAACGTCATGGAGGACAATCTTGAGCTTGCCCTGAACGCCCGAAGGCTCAAAAGTTTTATCGCGTTGAAGTTCAGTCATATTATTTCCCAGTAGGAGATGTACTCCTCTTCGCCTCTAGTTATTTCCCTGTCGTGCCACCAATATTGCGACTCACGCCTACCGCTCCATCATATCGGCATTGCTGCGGCCCGGCGGGACGAGCGGCCAGACATTTTCATTCGGGTCGATTTTGACGTGCATGAGGACAGGACCGTCAGTCTCTAAAAGACGGTCAATGCCCGCATCGACTTCATCAGCTGTGGTGACAGTAAAGGCATCAATTTGAAACGCTTTGGCGACCAAAGCAAAATCAGGATTATCATCCATATTGGTTTCGGAATAATTCTTATCAAAGAACACTTCCTGCCATTGACGCACCATACCCAGCGCGGAGTTATCCAGCAGAACAATTTTGAGCGGAATATCGTAACGGAAGAGCGTGGCAAGCTCCTGAATATTCATCATAATAGAACCATCACCCGAGACGGTAATCACCGTGCGTTCCGGCGCGCCAAGTTTCGCGCCTAATCCTGCGGGCAAGCCAAAGCCCATTGTGCCTAACCCGCCAGAGGTAATGTGATCTTTGGGCTCATCAAAATAGCAATGCTGCGCGACCCACATTTGATGCTGTCCAACATCACAGGTAAAAATGGCGGCTGTTTCATCCTTAAACATAGCGTCCGCGCGGCGCGACAAGTCATGTAAAAGTTTCGGCGCATAAACACCGGGCGACGCTTTGGCCTGCGCGCCTTCATAGTCCCAGACATGCTCTGCGCGGCGGCCATAACATAACTCGCGCCAGTCATCGCATTCCGAGCGGCCCGGATTCAGCGCCGCAAGATTTTTCTTGAGCGAGCCATCCAGATAAACATCGACTTTGCGAAGTTTATTAATTTCCGCAATATCAATATCCATATGTATAACCTTGGCATGAGGGGCAAAGGTATCGAGCTTTCCCGTCGCGCGGTCATCAAAACGCGCGCCCGCCACAATGAGGAGGTCACATTCCTGCACCGCATAATTCGCCGCTTTGAGCCCGTGCATGCCGAGCATTCCCAAAAATTTTGGATGATCAGACGGCATCGCGCCTAGACCTTTGAGGGTTGAGACAACAGGAATATCTGTACGCTCGACGAGGTCACGTAATTCTTGAACACCGTCACCTTGGGCAATTCCGCCGCCAATATAAAAGAGCGGTTTTTTCGCTGCACGGATAAGCTCTTCGGCTTTGGAGACATAATCACTTTGCCCCATTTCAGGTTTAACTTTGGGATAGGGCCGCCATTTGTGACGCTCTGTCGTCATGGCATTGGCGACATCTTTGGGCAGGTCAATCAAGACAGGACCGGGACGGCCTTCGGCGGCAATGAAATAGGCTTCGGCCACCATGCCGGGAATATCGGCGGGGTCGCGCACAATATAGCTGTGCTTGACTACAGGCAGGGTCATGCCAAAAATGTCGACCTCTTGGAAGGCGTCCGTGCCCATAAGGTTTGACGGTACTTGCCCTGTCACAAAGACAACAGGTACGCTATCAAGATAGGCATCCGCAATCGCAGTGATTAGGTTGGTCGCGCCCGGACCAGAGGTGGCAAAAGCTGTTCCCGTCCGGCCCGTCGCTCTTGCGTAACCAATCGCGGCCATGCCGCAGCCTTGCTCATGACGACACAAAATATGGCGAAGCTGCGGAATACTCGGCAGTACATCATAGACAGGCATAATAGCCCCGCCCGGATAGCCAAAAATCGTGTCCACACCTTGTTCCACAAGCGATTCCAGTAATAATTGCGACCCCGATTTAGCCGGGCGATCAGCAATCTTTTCAGTCGCTTGTTTTTCAAATTGTGTGGCTGTGGTCATTTCATTTCCCTGTGACGCCTGTGGCGTTCCGCGCCTCTTGTGTTGTTCAGGCGCGGAATAATTTAGTCTTTAATTCACATCTTTATCGATAATTTTATTGGCCGCAATCCACGGCATCATCTCGCGAAGCTTACTCCCGATTTGTTCAATCTGATGCGCTTCCATATTGCGGCGGCGAGCGGTCATGCTGGGGTAACCCAGCGCGCCTTCTTGGATGAAGGATTTCGCGTAATCTCCATTTTGGATATTCTTTAGCGCCGTGCGCATAGCCTCGCGGGAGCTGTCATTCACAACCGCTTCGCCTGTGACGTACTCGCCATATTCAGCATTGTTGGAAATTGAGTAATTCATATTGGCAATCCCGCCCTCATAAATTAGATCAACGATAAGCTTGGTTTCATGCAGACATTCGAAATAGGCCAACTCCGGCGGATAGCCCGCTTCTGTGAGCGTTTCGAAACCCATTTTAATCAGCTCAACAACGCCGCCGCAAAGCACAGCCTGTTCCCCAAAGAGGTCAGTTTCCGTTTCGTCCTTAAAGGTCGTGTGAATGATGGCCGTGCGGCCCCCGCCAATGGCAGAAGCGTATGATTTCGCCAGCTCAAGCGCAAAGCCGCTGTTGGCGTCTTGGGCCACTGCAATCAAATCAGGGATGCCGCGGCCATTTGTGAACTCATTGCGCACTGTGTGGCCGGGCGCTTTGGGGGCGATCATAATTACATCAAGATCGCGGCGCGGGGCGACTTGGCCGTAATGAATAGCAAAGCCGTGACCAAAGGCAAGAGCAGCGCCCTCTTTGATATTGGGTTCAATATCTTCGCGGTAGATTTTCGCCTGTAGCTCATCTGGCGTGAGAACCATGACCACATCCGCGCCTTTGACGGCGTCCGCTGTCGCCTTGGATTCAAGACCGTCCGCTTTGACCTTTTTATTGGTCGAGCTTTCAGGGCGAAGGCCAACCACAACGTCAACGCCGCTGTCTTTAAGATTAAGCGCATGTGCGCGGCCTTGGGAGCCATAGCCAAGTACGGCGACTTTCTTCTTTTTGATTAAAGATAGATCGCAATCTTTGTCGTAATAAATATCGAGTGATGACATGGGGTAGGTCCTTAAGTCTAATTATCAAATGGAAAAGAGGTCACAGCGCCCTTTGAGGCACTGCCTACAAGGCGCGCAAATTTTGCGTAAGCGCCGTTCGGGTAACGGGGTTTGGGAGGCGTCCAGCCAGCTGCACGCGCTTTTAAGTCAGCGTCGACATTGATCGTGCGCGCCTCAACGTCAATGGTGACTTTGTCGCCGTCGCGCACAAAAGCAATCGGGCCGCCGTGGGCCGCCTCTGGCGCAACATGACCTATAACAAAGCCGTAGCTTGCGCCTGAAAAACGTCCGTCCGTAATAAGCGCAACATGGTCAGCCAAATCTTGCCCGACCAAAGCCGCCGTAACCCCGAGCATTTCGCGCATTCCGGGACCGCCCGCAGGGCCTTCATTACGAATAATGATCACATCGCCTTTGTTAATGCCGTTATTTTGCACGACCTCGAAACAGGCTTCCTCGGAGTCAAAGACGCGGGCAATGCCTTCAAAATAAAGCGCGCCGTGACCCGCAAGTTTCACCACGCAGCCCTCCGGCGCCATATCGCCATAAAGAATACCGTAACCGCCGCGCGATTTCACAGGGTCCGCAAATGAACGCACAACATCTTGGCCAGCGGTTTCACGAGCGTCCCCAATCTCGGTAAATAGCGAACGGCCCGTGACCGTCGGGCTATCTGTAATGCGGCCATCGGCAATCAATCGCTGCCCGATCAGGCCCGAACCGCCCGCACCATAGAGGTCAAAGGCCATATATTTCCCGCCCGGCTTGAGGTCGCCAATAACGGGCGTATTTCGCGAGATCGTATCGAAATGATCAATATTAAAGCTTTCAATCCCTGCCTCCGACGCAATCGCGAGCAAATGCAGGATCGCATTGGTCGAGGCCGCCGTCGCCGAGAGCGCAATCGCCGCGTTCATCAAGGCATCATGGGTGATGATTTCGCGCGGCAAGCGGTTTTCCTTCACGCAGTCAACAACGCACATACCGGCGTCATAGGCGGCTTGGGTTTTATCTTCATGCACCGCAGGCACATCATTTACGCCCATGGGCGAGAGGCCGAGGAAGGTCATCGCCATCGCCATGGAATTGGCTGTAAATTGTCCGCCGCAGGCCCCAGCCCCGGGGCAAGCCGCTTTTTCTATTTCTTTTAGCTCGGCATCGTCAATAATCCCCGCAGCGCAGGCACCGACCGCCTCGAAGACATCCTGCACGGAGAGGTCTCTGCCTTTATGACGTCCGGGCATGATAGAGCCGCCGTAAAGCACAACGCCCGGCACATTCATACGCGCCAAAGCCATGCCGGCCGCCGGTATCGTCTTGTCACAGGCGACAAGGATAATAACCCCGTCAAGCGAGTGGCCTTTGACAGCCAGTTCTATGGAGTCAGCAATAACTTCGCGCGACATCAGCGAGGCGCGCATACCTTCACTGCCCATGGTAATTCCGTCAGAAACCGCGATAGAGTTGAAATCAACAGGCGTGCCCCCTGCCGCGCGAATGCCCGCGCGAACCGGAACCGCGAGCTTATCAAGGTCCATATTACACGGCCCCATATTGGTCCATGTATTAAAGACAGCGATGATCGGGCCGGCAAAATTCTCATCATCCATACCAGAGGCGCGCAGCATAGCCCGCGCCGCTGCGCGGCTCGGACCTTTGACAATCGCGTCACTGCGTTTGACAAATGAATTCTTAGCCTCTTTATCTGAACTGCCGCTCATATCACTCTCTCTTACTCACGTCATAGCCCGCTTTGAGGTCACAAAAAAACCCGCTCATCTCGGAGCGGGCGCTTTAGGACTTTCATACTTGCCTATATCCCGCTCATCGTCCTGCTAATCAGGAGCACCACCACGCCAAGCACGAGGAGAAGGATAGGCAGCACATTAGGCGTGTCAGCTTTCGCTGCCACCTTTACGCGCGGCGTATCTTTACCAAGGTTCATATCAAGACGAGATGTCATAGCGCCTCATTAAGTTAAAACAGCGCGAGCGACAAGGTAATTTTTTGCTGTGTCCATGCATTTTTTTGGCAGAATGTGATAAAATATACTTACTCTTGCTCACAAATTGGAAAATTCTTGTTTTAGAACCTTAATCAAATCTGATTGCGCTTCAATTCCTGTGGAAATACGCAATAAAGACGGCGTAATACCGGCGGCGAGCCGCGCTTTTTCCTCCATACCTGCGTGGGTCATTTTCGACGGCACGCAAATCAAGCTCTCAACACCGCCGAGACTGGCGGCAAGCCGAAAGAGTTTGACATTTTGAGCAAAATGGCCGGCGGCTTCTGCGCCCCCATGAAGCTCAAAGGAGAGCATTGTCCCCGGCCCCGTTTGTTGCCGCTTCATCAGCTTGTAACCGGGGTCAGATTTTAGTCCGGGGTAATAGACGCGCTTTACGGCTCTTTCCTTTTTTAGCATTTTCGCAATGGCCACCGCATTGGACTCAGCCTGCGATATCCGCAAAAACAATGTACGAAGCCCCCTCAAGGTCTGGAAGCTGTCAAAGGCCGCGCCTGTCACGCCTGTGCAATTGGCCCACCAAGCAAGTTTTTCGGCATGCTCGGCTGTTTTGGTAATCACGGCCCCGCCAATGATATCGCTATGACCGTTCAGGTGCTTGGTTGTGGAGTACACCACAATATCCGCCCCCAGCGACAAGGGGAGCTGCCGCGCAGGCGAGAGAAAAGTATTATCCACCATCACCAGCGCGCCGCAGGCTTTGGCCTCCTTGGAAATTTCTGCGATATCAACAAGCCGCATCAGCGGGTTGGAGGGCGTTTCTATTAAGATCAATTTTGGCTTTTTCGCGATTGCCTCCGCCAGCGCTGCGCTGTCCGTTTGGTCGACGAAAAGGACATTCATCCGGCCTTGAACCTGCCGATGCGTTAGAAGTCTATGCGTACCGCCGTAACAATCATGGGGCGCGATCACAAGATCGTCGGGCGTGAGTAAATTAAATACAAGATCAATCGCCGCCATGCCCGAGCTTGTGATGACGGCTCCTGCCCCGCCCTCAAGCGCCGCGAGCGCGTCCGCCAGCCCGCGGCGGTTGGGATTGTTGCTGCGGCCATAATCAAACGGGCCTTTTTTATCTACGCTCTCCCATAAATAGGTCGAGGATAAATAAAGAGGCGGCGGCACGGAGCCATAAGCCGGGTCCGCGCCAATCTCGGCTTGCACGGTTTGAGTCTGCGGGTCGTAATTTGATTTTTTATCGCTCATTGGCTTAACCCCGCGCAAAATTCGGCCAGCTTTGGCCCCATGGCGTCATATTCCTTTAAAAACGCATCATGCCCATAAAGAGAGGTGAAAGTATAGAGCTCGCTTGGACCTGCGAGCCGGTCACGCAGCTCTTGCATATCGGCCAGCGGGGCGATCTGATCTGAGATCGCCGTCATCAGCAGCGTCGGCGTGGAAATATTCTCGGGCTCCGCGCGGTGAAGGTCAATGGACTCCGAGAGCGCCAAAAATCTGCGCGCCTCCATATTCTTAGCGAAATGATCCCCGCGAGAACCGAGATAATCACAAATATCGAAACTGGCCGGCGAAGTGCCCGTTTCCTTGAGGTCAAACCGGTCTGCAAATTCAGCGGGCGTGCGGTAGGTGGTCATGGCGAGCTCCCTCGCGAGTTTCAGACCCTCTTCCGCGCGGCCCGCGCTAAGACCAAGGCGCACAATTCGGCGCTGTATGCCGCGCCAAGCAACCCCAATCGGATAAGGACGGTGCGCCGCGCCGATCAGGCAAAGCCTTCCAAGCCGATCAGGATAAGCCTCTGCAAATTTAAGTGCGGTCATGCCGCCGTAGCTAGAGCCGATAATAGCCGAGACGCGGCTGATATTCTGATCATCCAGAACAGCCTTAAGGCGGCGCGCCTGATCGCTTGTGGTGAGTGTGTCGGGGCAATTTGCGCAGTCAGTCGAGGGCGCAAATTCAAGGCCAAGGACTTGATACCGGTTCAGATCAATTGGGCCGCCGGCCCGCACCAGCGCCGACCACCATCCCCGGTTATTTCGTCCTCCGTCCGCAACAAAGCGCGTAGCTGAAATTCCGCCAAGCACAACAATGAGCGGCGCGCCTTCTGGTCCATAAAGACGGGCATGGGCAATATCGCCTTTTAACGCATCTCCGCGTTCTAGGGAAAAATTTCCAATCTTGACGGTTATATCACGCGCCATAGTCTTCTCCATTTGGCCGCTTGCAGCGCGGAAAGAAGACACGGCATAAGCCTCAACCATCTTTCGCAGGCATTGCCAGCGCAGGATTTGGCACCGTCCAGCGAAAGCGGGGTTGCCCCAACGTCATAGGGCCTGTCCCTCAGTCGGTCTTGATGATGGAAAAGCATATGACGCAGGCCAAGGCCTGCGTCAAGGGTTAGCAATTATGGAGGCTAGGCTTAACCGAAAAGATCTTCGATCAAGATGAACTCGGCGCCTTGACCATCGACACCGTTGAAGAACAATCCGTCAATATCGGTAAACACATCAACGCCCCAAATTGGGTGCTCGGCCGTGATCGACCCATCAGCATTTTGGGTGAAAGTAAACTCTGAACGCACGCCGTCATAATTGATCTGGTCAAAGCCGCGTGCACTGCCCGTATAGCTGTCGTCGCCCAGACCGCCGTAGAAATTCGTGCCATCGGGTCCGCCTACAATGTTGTCATTGCCATTTGTACCGTTGATCACATTATCAGCGTCCAGACGAAATTCGGGCAAATTTTCCGTCAAGCGGATCGCCTCTGTGACCGAAACGGCCTCACCGGAGCGCAAGGAAAATAGCTGCTCAACCCCTGTAAGGGTATTTTCGCCCCAAGTCGGGTGGGTCATGGTGAGCGTACCATCAGCCGCAAGATTGAATGTCCATTCGATTATATCGCCGTCAACGCGTAACGTGTCGTTACCAGCCCCGCCAATGACGACATCATTGCCTCGGCCGACATAGAATGTGTCATCGCCCGCGCCGCCGACAAGACGGTCATTCACTTCATTTGTGCCCGTCAATACGCCGTCAACCAAGGTTCCGGTGGTTTGTGTACCCGTATCAGGACCGGTATTGGGGTCAGGGTTTGTGCCTGTGTCTGAATCGATAAGATCTTCTATCGCATACCATCTTGACTCGCCAACGAACCAGATACCATCAATATCGGTCAAAGTATCACGGCCATATTCGGGATGATCAAAGAACACTGTGCCATTTGCATTTTGCGTGATTGTGTAATCATTCGGGGCGCCGAGATAAATACCTTGCGAATAGGCATCCGCACGGCCGACAAGCGTATCATCGCCAAGCCCGCCAAATAGGCCGCTCAAATCGGCCGTATCGACAAGGCGGTCATTGGCATCCGTCCCGATAAGATTGTTCCATGCATCAATTCGGAACCCATTTTGGGTCGTATCGGCCGCAAGCAGGTCATCAATAGAATACCATTTGGCCTCCCCCACAAACCAAATACCATCAATATCGATCAATCTGTCGCGTCCATACACATCATGCTGAAAAATGACGCTGCCATCTTCATTTTGATAAATTGTATAATCGCTTGGCGCGCCGAGATAGGCACCTTGCGAGTATGCATCCGCGCGTCCCACAAGCGTATCATCACCCAGACCTCCGTAAAGGCCGCCTAATTCTGCTGTATCAACGAGACGGTCATCACCGTCCGTCCCGATAAGATTTCGCCATGCGTCGACGCGAAATCCACCGTTAGAATTGCTGGACGTTAGGTCAATTGCATCTTGAAGGGAATACCAAGCACCTTCACCCGAAAACCAGAAACCATCAATGTCATAAAGTGTGTCAGTTCCCAATGTCGGGTGATAAACCGTAATCGATCCATCATCATTTTGTGTGATCACGTAATCCGTAACAGATCCGCTATAATCTACCTGATCGTATTCGTTTTGACTGCCGACAAATGTTTCATTACCAGCAAGATTTAAATAAATAGTCATGGGGGCTCCTAAATCGAAATAAAAAATAAACCGCGTTGGTTTACACTTGCGGGATTAGGAGCAAATTTTGTGCCAATGTGGCGATGAGGCGTGTTTTATTAGAATTCCGTTGAGGTCGGCGCGCGCGTGGCCCAAATTAGACCGATAAATAGTCCTTTCATGCGCGGCAATATCAGCAAACTCAGTACGGCCGCTGCAAGACATAAAATGAGCGCGGGCGCCCAGCCCGGCAGTCCAGATGTGAAGATCAGTGGATGAAAAAACGGCGCCAGTACATGGCCGACGATTAACATCGTTGCCCAAGCCGGACCGTCATCAGCGCGCACAGCACCCCAATTTTCAAGGCAGCTTTCGCAATGCGTCACAGATTTTAGATAAGATCGGAACAATGGTGCCCGCGCGCAATTGGGGCACTTTAGCAAAAGCCCGTGTTTCATAGCGGGCCATTTCGCGCGCGGGTCTTCGTCTTCTAATTGCTGAGCCAGCGCTTTATCTATGTCCTCATTTTGCATAGTGCAGATATACTGACCGGTGATGCAGCGTAAATTTGCCAGAGTGTCACATAAGCGCGCCGCAGAGCGTGTCATACAAGCCTTCATGGAGCTGGCTTGTGGCCCCAAAGGGCCAATAGAGAGGCGGCTCACACTGTTGACTTGCCTTTCACCCCCGCTTAGTCAGCACTACTCATTTTGACTGAACGGAATTTCCATGCCTGTCCCTATCATTGTCGTCAATCTCGGCCATAGCGTTTTAAAATCGCTTGAGGATTATACAGACGCGGCCAGCGAAATTTATCGCCATTACCGCAAAGGCCAAAATGTTGTCGCCGTGATGAGTGCCCAAGGGGACGCAACCGACCGCCTCATGGCAGAGGCCCGCGCCGTGGGCCCAGAAGGTACACCGCGTAACCTACCCGAGCTTATTCACTTGGGGGAGCGGCGGTCAGCGGCGCTGCTCGCCCTTGCTCTAGAGCGTATCGGCGCGCCGGCCTTCGTTCGCCAAGCCCGCGACCTTGGCCTAAAGGCTAAGGGCAGCCCCACCGACGCCGAATTGACTGGGCTCAATACCGCCCAACTCGAGGAAGATTTAAAAAATCATGATATCGTCGTCATGCCTGGCTATGTCGCGATTGGAAAAAAGGACCGCCCTGTCCTTTTGGGCAATGGCGGGGCGGATATGACCGCCATTTATGTCGCTCAGCAGCTCGGGGTAAAAGCATTGCTGCTTAAGGATGTTGACGGCGTATATGAGCATGACCCGCGCGGGTCTGGCCCGCCGCCCAAACGATATAGTAAAATCAGCTGGGAAAAGGCGATGGAATGCGCTGCCCCGCTCGTGGCGCCAAAAGCCTTATCCTATGCGCGCGAGCACGGCCTCGAATTTGATATTGGGACTCTTGGTCTCCCGCGCTATACGCGGGTTGGAAGCGAAACCGATACGCCCCGTCCCGGACCCGTCATAAAGCCGCTCCGAATCGCCATGATGGGATGCGGCATTGTCGGCGGCGGCGTGCTGCGCCGTATTGAGACGATGGCCCACCGTTTTTCCGTGGTGAAAATCATGGTCCGCAATGTAGATAAATATATAGCTCAGGGTATAGATCCGGCGCTGCTGACAACAGATTTTGACGATGTTATAACCGCAGAGCCTGATATTTTCATCGATGTCTCTGGCCCGATTGTTCCGGCGCTATCTCACTGTAAAGCCATGCTTTCGCGCGGCGTGCATGTCGTCTCGGCAAATAAGCAGGCGATCGCCGCAGGCGGTCAGGACCTAATTGACTTTGCCAAGGACAGCGGGGCTCAGCTCGTCTTTAGCTCAGCAGCGGGCGGCGGCATGCCTGTCCTTGAGATGTGCCTGCGGGAAAAAGGGCGCATCACCCGCGTCGAAGCCCTGCTAAACGGCACCACAAATTATATGCTTGGAGAAATTAGCAAAGGCATTCCCTATGCAGCGGCGCTGAAGGCAGCTCAGGATAAGGGATTTGCGGAAGCTGACCCCTCTGCGGATGTCAACGGAGCGGATGCGGCGGCTAAAATCCGGCTCGTCGCCCTGCTCGGTTTTGGCGAGAGCATCACTACAGAAGATATTCCGCGCGAGACAATTGAAAATTTTGCCCCGACTGAGCCCAGCAAAGGCGCGTTCAAACGCGTTGCAATTTGCTGGCGCGATAAAAATGGATTTAACGCCGCCCTTGAGCTGCGAAATCTGTCGATCAATAATTTCATTGCCCAAGCTGACGGAGAGGAAGCCCATGCGGCCTTTACCTTTGAGGACGGGGATGTTTACAAAATTCGCGGCAAAGGCGCGGGCCGTTGGCCGACAACGGAATCCGTCATGGCCGATTTATTCGACATCTCCGCAGCAAAGCTTTAGCTCAGGAAGAGATTTAGCCCATGAAAGACATTTAGCCAATGAAAGACACGCCCATCATCGTTTGGTTTCGCCGTGACCTTCGGGTCGCAGACAACCCCGCATTGGCCCGTGCAATTCAAAGCGGTAAGCCTGTTATAGCGCTTTATATATACGAAACAGATCTATCACGCCCCTATGGCGGAGCCAGTAAATGGTGGCTTCATCATAGCCTCGGTGAACTCCAGAAAAGCCTCGCAGGCCTAGGCTGCCCGCTGCATATTCGGCGCGGGGACGCGCAGAGCGAGCTTGAAGCGCTTGTCACGCAAACAGGCGCAGATCATATCGTCTGGAACCGCCGATATTGCAAAGCCGATAGAGACCGAGACGCAAAAATAAAATCCGGTTTTCAATCTAAAGATATCGAAAGTGAGTCCTTTCGCGCCAACCTATTATCCGAACCTTGGGAAATAGAAACTAAATCAGGTAGCGGGTATTATAAGGTCTTTAGCCCCTATTGGCGGGCGGCCAAACGCCAATTTGAGATTGCGCCGCCCATTCCCGCGCCGGCGAAGATAAGCACTTTTGCCCCCCTCCCCGCGCAGCTCTCAATTGAAGATTTGGAATTATTACCCAGCGCGCCCGATTGGGGCCAAAAACTGTTGCCCCATTGGACAGTGGGTGAAACGGGAGCGAAACAGGCGCTAGAGACATTTCTCAATGAGGCAGTCCATGAGTATAAGGCGATGCGCGACCGGCCCGACCAGCAGGGCACGAGCCGCCTCTCCCCGCATTTTGCCTTTGGCGAAATCAGCCCCCGTCAAGTCTGGGATGCATGCAAGGATATGCCAAAGACAGCAGATAAATTCCTTTCCGAAGTAGGTTGGCGCGAATTTTCTTATGTGCTTTTGTTTCATAATCCGGATCTCGCAGAAAAAAATTTCAAACCCGATTTTGACGCCTTTGAATGGCAGGAAAACCCCAAGGCCCTTCGCGCCTGGCAGCGGGGATTGACGGGTTATCCGTTTGTCGATGCGGGCATGCGTCAGCTCTGGCAGACGGGCTGGCAGCATAACCGCGTGCGTATGGTGACGGCGAGCTTCCTCATGAAACATTTGATGATTGATTGGCGGCACGGCGAGCGCTGGTTCCACGACACGCTGGTCGATTATGACCCTGCGAGCAACGCGGCGAGTTGGCAATGGGTTGCGGGCAGCGGGGCGGACGCCGCGCCCTATTTCCGCATTTTCAATCCTTTCACACAGGGCGAAAAATTTGACCCCGACGGCGATTACGTTCGCCGCTTTGTGCCAGAGCTTGCGCGAATGCCTGCCAAATTCATTCACCGCCCCTGGGAGGCCCCTAAACTGGTTTTACGAGAGGCGGGCGTAACGCTAGGCGAAACCTACCCCGAGCCCATTGTCGATCACAAAGAGGCCCGGGAGCACGCCTTGGCGGCCTATAAACGTATACGTCCCTAATCGCGATAATGTGAGTTGCCTGTCAGCAAGTTACCCGCGAGAGAGAGACCGTAAACAACGAGATGAAAATTCTTATGAAAAATTATATCACCCCCCTTCTTTTCACGCCCCTTGCCGCCGCTTTGCTGCTGGCCTGTAGTTCTGCCACGTCAACGGCGGCGCAGCCCGCCGCCCAAGCCGCAGCGCCGACGGACAAAGCCTCCAATCTGGTTGAGGCAGCGTCTTCCTCTAATCCTTTCCCGGGTGCCGCGCCCCTTCCAGCGGGCGCCGACACCGCGATATTTGCAGGGGGATGTTTTTGGTGCGTGGAGTCAGATTTCGAAAAACTGACCGGCGTTTACGAGGTTATCTCCGGCTATACGGGCGGTGATCAACAAAACCCCACCTACCGAAATCATGGGCAGCATGTTGAAGGCGCAAAAATTATCTTTGATCCCAATGTTGTTAGCTACAATCAGCTTCTTGAATTTTATTGGCGTCATGTTGATCCAACGGACAATGGCGGGCAGTTCTGTGACCGCGGAAACGCCTATATCCCCGTGATATATGCCCGCCCTGACCAATCGGCTCAGGCCGAAGCGTCCAAAGCTGCCATTGAGGAAAACAAACCCTTTGCAGACCCAATAGTCGTGCCCATCCTGCCGGCAAAGACGTTTTGGGAAGCCGAGGACTACCATCAGGATTACTATAAAAAGAAACCCCGGCGTTATAAATTCTATAGAAATGGCTGCGGCCGCGATCAACGCTTGCAATCACTTTGGGGCCAATAGCTAAGGCTCAGCCAGCCTACGGCATCACTAACGCTCTTGGGTCGGCACATATCCATATCCCGCCCAAAGCTTAAGCTGCCGCCGTTTTCCGCCGCCCAGTTTTACATCTAGCGGCGGCAAGGCCTCGAGGCGATTAAAATCCGCTTTCAGCGGCGCGGCGTGATTATCGTCATAGTGGATAATCAACACTGGACCTCGCGCCGGCGGAAGAGACGATGTGAGCTCAGCATGATTTTGCGGAACGCTGTGTAGGGTCCACATATAAAGCGGGCGGGTTCGCTCTAGGCCGTAATATTTCAAATTGTAAAAAATGATCCGTTTGTCGGTAGCCACGCTCTCAAACTTTTGACCGCCATGCCCGCGTGCAATAACCGACTCAAGCGCCGCAAGGGTCGCTGGCCATGCCCGCAAGCGCTTGACACTATTTGATAAGACCTCGGAGCGGTTAGTTAGGCTCGGCGACATTACGGCTCCGATCAAAATAAACGCGATCAAGGTTTGAAAAATTAACCCGCCTTGCACCCAGCGTTTTACCTTTGGCCAATAAGACACCATGGCATGGGCGGTGATCAGGCTGCCGCCGATATAGGCCGTCACCGCCCAATTGGCATTTGCACGGGAGAGCAGCGCCTGCAGCATGATAATCAGCAGCGGGCTCAGCGAGAATAAAGACAGCCATTTGGCACTGTCCCCCAGCCGGCCTGAGAGTCCTCCTGCGAGCGCGCAAGCGAGCGCGGCGAAACTCACAGGGCCAAAGACCCCGAATTGCGAACCTAAAAAGGTCAAGAGCTTTACAGGGTGAAAGGGTATGGAATGGCCGAGATTGGCATTGTCGGCCGTATGTGACAGCGTCGCGAAATCATGGTTCACATTCCAAATAATGTTTGGCAGCACAATCAGCAGGCCTAAAACCGCAGCTAATGCCCCCGTTTTATTCAAAAGTGCAGCCCGCGTCTTGGGATCAAAAATGAGGCATAGCCCCAGCGCCGGCAGGAAAAATAGCATGGCATATTTCGCCATTACCCCTAGGCCAATTGCCGCCCCGAGCTGCACGGCACGCAGCCAGTTTGCGCCGCCTATCCGAAGATGCACCCAAGCGTGAATTGCAAGGGCATAGCACAGCAGCAGCGGTACATCCGTGCTAACAATCAAAGAAGAAAGCCAAAGCGCGGGCATAAGCGCATATAGCGCCGCCGCCCAAAACCCGGTGCGCGCATCAAAGAGCCTACGTCCGGCTAAAAACAGGACATAGCTGGTGAGCGCATGAAGCGGCGCGGAGGATAAGCGCACGGCCCATTCGGCATCACCGAATAACGAAGTGGTCACGGCAATGACATAGGCGATCATGGGCGGCTTGGTGAAATATCCCAAATCAAGGTCTTTGGACCAGGCCCAATATTGCGCCTCATCTCCATGCAAGCCCAGCGGCGATAAAAACAGCGCACCAAGACGCACAACAAGTAAAAACAGGATCAGGGCTACGGCGGACCGACGCGCGTGCACCGCCGTGAATTTATCGGATATAAAGGAAGGCCGAACCATAGCCTTCTGTGTCTGATTTACACGAAAATGACCAGATTTTTTTCATCTCTGACGACCAAATCGATTCTTGCAAAGACGTGAAGCCCTCGGGCGAATAACAGATGAAAGCCTATCTTGACCCCTACGCGGCGGGCACTATGGTGACGAAAAAAATACGAAGGTGAAACATGGGTATCGTCCAAACAATCAAGCGCGAAACAAAATATCTCAGCGGCGTTTTGCGTATGCTCAAATCCATTAAATCAGTTGACGCAGATAGCAATAATCTGGTGCCAGATGATCTTGAAAAGCTCTGCGATAATTTTGCAGATAACATTGCATTCCTCGAAGATGACAAGACCATGACCTACGCGCAAATGGAGCGTTACGCCAATCAGGTTGCCAATTGGGCCCTGTCCGAAGGCTGTCGTGCGGGGGATACGGTCTGCGTCTTCCTGCGTAATCGTATGGAATATGTTGCGATCTGGTTTGGTTTATCCAAAGTCGGAATTGTGCCCGCCCTTTTAAATTTTCAACTTGCCGGCCCCGCCCTTAGCCATTGCGTCAATATCTCAAAATCCAAAATGGTTATCATTGATCACGAAATGCTCGCGCAATGGGAGACGGCAGCCGGTGAGGTTAAAGACAATCCAAAAGTCTTTGTCGGCTTTGACAGCGTCAAGGGCTATGCGAGTTTTGACGATGCGATAAAGGCCGCCAGTGAGGAGCGTCCGCCCCGATCGGCTCGAGCGGGCATAATCGCGGGCGACCAAGTGATGAAAATGTTCACCTCAGGCACGACCGGCCTGCCCAAAGCGGCCAAAGTCACCCATGTACGCGCACAAAATTATATGCGAGGCTTTGCGGCGGGCGCGCAGACAACGCCAAGTGACCGAATGCTCATGGTCCTGCCCATGTATCACGCCACAGGCGGGCTTTGCGGCGTTGGGGCCGCGATCAGCAATGGCGGCGGCGTGATTGTGCGGCCAAAGTTTTCGGCCTCGGCCTTTTGGGACGAAGCCGTAAAATATGACGCCACTTTGTTTATGTATGTCGGGGAACTTTGCCGCTTTCTAAATTCCACACCGCCCCACCCGAAAGAACGCGCCCACAAAATTCGTTGGGCGATGGGAAATGGCCTGCGTCCCGAAGTCTGGGGAGATTTTGTGACCCGCTTTAACATCCCCCATGTGATCGAATTTTACGGCGCAACAGAAGGTAATGTCAGCCTGATTAATCTGGATGGACCCATTGGCGCGGTGGGACGCGCTCCCAACTATTTGAAGTCTAAATTCAATTGCGACATCATTCATTACGATGTCGAGAGCGGCACAAATGGACGCGGGGCGGATGGCTTTTGCATCCGGACAGAAAACGAAGAAGTCGGCGAGCTTATCGGAGAAATTCGAAACGATGATCCGCGCTTTCGTTTTGAGGGTTATGCCAATAAGGACGCGACCAAGAAGAAAATTTTGCGTGATGTTTTCACCAAAGGCGATGCGTGGTTCCGCACAGGGGATTTGATGAAACGCGATAGCCTTGGCTATTATTATTTTATGGACCGCGTCGGGGATACGTATCGCTGGAAAGCGGAGAATGTCGCTACGGGCGAAGTGGCTGCTGTGCTTTCAGGTTTTGAAGGCATCACCCAAGCCAACGTCTACGGCGTTCAGGTCCCGGGCTACGATGGCCGGGCGGGCATGGCGTCACTCGTCTCAGAGGACTTGCCTGACCTTAGCGCCCTTAAAACTCATATTGAAAACAGCCTGCCCCATTATGCGCAGCCTGTCTTCCTTCGCATTTCCAAAGAGACTGACACGACCAGCACATTCAAGTTCAAAAAAACTAATCTCGTGAAGGCGGGCTTTGATCCTGCCAATATTTCAGAGCCGCTTTATTACGCCGATAGTCGCAAAAATAAATATGTGAAAATCACGCCCTCAGTTTTCAAGAAAATCTGCGATGGCACGATCCGGCTGTAATGCAAACACCGGATGCTATCTTAGACTTCTGGTTCAAAGACGCGGGGCCAACCCATTGGTTTCAAGCCAGCGATGCGTTTGACGCGCGCGTGCGGCGGGAATTTGAAATCACCGCCGTTGATCTGGCGGCTGGATTCTCGCGCGGCAAACCCCATCCATGGGAAGACGCGGCCGAGAGCTGCCTTGCCCTTATTATCGCGCTTGATCAATTCTCGCGCAATATGTACCGCGGCACGCGCGCTGCCTTTGCGTGGGATCCACTTGCCCTTGGCGCGGCAAAGCGTATGACGGAGCGCAATCAAGATCTAAAAGTTAATCAGTCTCGCCGCGCCTTTGTGTACATGCCTTTTATGCATAGCGAGACAGCAGATGATCAAGCCCGCTGCGTTGCGCTTTGCGATCAACGGCTGGAGGATGCCAGCACGCTGCACCATGCCAAGGAACATCAGAAGCTAATCACGCGCTTTGGGCGATTCCCGCATAGAAACGAGATTTTGGGCCGTCAATCCACGCCGCAAGAATTGCAGTTTTTAGCAAATAAGGGATATTCACCCTAGCCCGCACGGGTTATGACGTCGCGAGCCTCCGATATTGCAGGCTGCTTACGCCAAACGAATTTGACAATTGAGTAATCTATGAAGTCTCCCAAAGATTTTGCTGCAGAATTTACCGCGAGTATGAAAGAGCGTGTCGAGCGCCTAAAAGATCCTGAAACGGTTTATACGATCCACAATAATATCCGGCGAATGACCAATCAATTTGACATGCCCGGACCAGATATGGGCGCGGTCACAGACTTTAATATTCCAAATGACGAATTTCCTGTACCAGCGCGGCTATATACCCCCATACAAGCCAGCCGAACGCCCGGCCCAACCTTGATCTACCTTCACGGCGGCGGCTTTGTCACCTGCTCTATTGAAAGCCATGAAGGCCTTTGCAAACGTATCGCCAGCGGAAGCGGTTACCGCGTATTATCCGTCGATTACCGCCTCGCCCCGCAATATCCTTATCCTGCCGGCCCCCTTGACTGCGAAGCGGCATTGCTTTGGGCCTTAGAGGGGCACGGCGAGGAAGAGTACGGCATTGATCCCGCACGCATTGCCCTTGGCGGGGACAGCGCCGGCGGCAATATGACGGCCTATCTAACGCAAAAATACCGAGACCGCTTAACCGCGCAAGTCTTGCTCTACCCGCTTATGCAGCTTGTAAAGTTAAAGCCGCCAAAGCCCGGACCGCAAGACTGGCTCCAGCTTGGCTTTATGGCGCTCAAATTTATTGACGAGCATTATGTCGGCGATAGCGACCCGCATGACAAACGCCTCTCCCCCCTTTTTGAGAAAGATCTAAACAACCTCCCGCCCAGCTATGTTCTAACCTGCGGGCTCGATCCCTTGCGCGATGAAGGCAAGCTTTATGCCGATAATATGAAGGCCTTTGGTACACGGGTCATTTATGCACATGAGCGCGCCATGCCCCATGGCTTTTTAAACTTCTCGCGCGCCTTTCCTAAGGGACGGAAAATTCCGATGGATATTGCCGATTTTCTGCGCGAGAGCTTTGAAGCGAAAGAGGCCTAATGGCCAGCTATCGCCCCAGCCTCGCCATTGAGGCTCTTGGCAGCGAATTTTATGATGCCGTCACCCCTGCTGACTTTCCGATGCTCAAATTACGCTACCGCAATGACGCGGCGGCAAAATCTGTCGGGCTTTCAGATTTAACGTCCGAGGATTGGTTGTCTCATTTTGGCCGCTTCGAGCCCTTGGAAGGATCTTTGGCCGCGCCGCTCGCCCTGCGGTATCACGGTCATCAATTTCAGACCTATAACCCAGAATTAGGTGATGGGCGCGGATTCCTATTTGCGCAACTAGTCGGCGATAACGAACGGCTGCTTGACTTGGGGACCAAGGGCTCGGGGCAAACGCCCTATTCGCGGCGCGGGGACGGGCGGCTGACCCTTCTTGGCGGCGTGCGCGAAGTTCTGGCGACCAGCTATTTGGAATGGCTTGGTGTGCCGACATCGCGCAGCTTTAGCCTAATTGAAACCGGGGAAGCCCTCACGCGAGGGGATGAGCCGTCGCCGGCGCGTTCCTGCGTGCTCACCCGGCTGTCACACTCTCATATTCGTTTTGGGACATTTCAACGCCTTGCCTATTTCAACGATACTGAAAACCTTGAAAAGCTCACAAATTATTGCTGCCATCACTATTACCCAGAGGCGAACAATGCGGCGGAATTGCTGGAGGCTTGTGCGCGGCGTTGCGCCGATACCACAGCAAGCTGGATGGCCGGCGGATTTGTTCACGGCGTGCTCAATACCGATAATATGAACATAACCGGGGAGAGTTTTGACTATGGTCCCTACCGGTTTTTGCCCATTTTGCAATCAGGGCATACCGCTGCCTATTTCGACCATAGCGGGCTTTATGCTTTTGGGCGGCAGCCCGACGCTGTCTATTGGAACCTCACCCGTCTGGCACAGAGCCTGTCATTGATCACAGACGACCAAGCGCTACTCGCCGCGCTTGAGGCCTTCGCCCCCGCTTACCGCGAGGCGCTGCGGGACCGCGTTTTTAGCCGCCTTGGGATCGCCACGAAAAACTTGGATGCAGATACCGCCTTTGTTCTGCAAACATTTAGCTGGCTAGAATCCGCCGCCGTGCCGTGGCCGCAGTTCTGGCAAGACTGGCAGGGCGGGGCCACGCGAGAGTCAGTGGCCAGCGGCTCGCCCAATAAGGGCTATTACAGCGGCAGCGAATTCACGCGCTGGAGGAAAGCCCTTAGCGCCTATGAAGACACGAGAGAGGGACCGGAGGCTGCGCGCCCGCCAAGTCTTCTCTACAGCGAGATTGGCGCGCTTTGGGCACCAATTGCCGAGCACGATGACTGGTCGGCCTTTGAGGCCAAGCTGAAAAGCTTTACGAGGCCGTAAATTTATACGATAGTTACGCGGAAACCTCAGGAGACTAGATATGACCCTCAAGACGATAACCGCTGGATTGTTCACCCTTGCCTTGCTCACCGCCTGCTCGGGGCAGACCCAATCTGCGGCCGAAAACGCCGCCGAGACCCTAAAGGCCAAAGCCGGAGAAACCACTGAAAAAATGGCGGATGCTGTGAAGTCGGGCGTCGATATTTCCGAGTTGCCCAAAGGGATTTACCAGTCCGAGTCGGGTCACGCCTATATCGCCTTTTCCTATAATCATCAGGGCTATTCCAAACCGATTATACGCTGGGGGGAGTTTGACGCTACAGTTGCGCTTAACCCCGAGGATCCCGAAAAATCTGGTGTTGGCGTCGTTATTGATGTCGCCTCTGTGGATACGGGCGTGCCAGTTTTTGACGAGCATCTTGTCAGCCCCGACTGGTTTAACGCCGCGCAATACCCCGAAATTGTTTTCCAGAACACAAATATTAATCAAACTAGCCTCGGTAAGGGGACGCTGACGGGTGATTTAATGATCAAAGGCGTCACAAAGCCTGTGACCCTTGATGTGACTCTCAATAAAATTGGTAATCATTTCCGCTCAAAAAAACCTATGTTTGGTATCTCGGCAACAGGCGCTCTCAAGCGCTCTGACTTTGGAATAGATAGATACGCCCCGATGGCTGATGATATCAATTTAATGATCGAGATTGAGTTCATCAAGGAACCCCACGAGACCGACGAAGAATAAAGGCCGCCTCGGCTCTATCGTAATGCGCCCAGGCCCGACCCCTAAAAAGGCATGGCGTCCCCGGGTGGATTCGAACCACCGGCCTACAGATTAGGAATCTGTTGCTCTATCCGGCTGAGCTACGGGAACGCGTCCCCTTATTTTAGCGCCGGCTTTGCCCTCTGCAAGGCATAGTGTGGACACGGGCCGGGATTTCCGTCATTGTCGGAATATGAAACGCACAGGGCTAAAGGCGCGATCAACACTCAGGCGGAAATTTTCAGCGCGGCGCGGTTTCGCAGGGCTCGCCGCCGCGCTCATCTTCAGTGCTACCTCCCTTGGCGCAAATAAACTTAAGCTGACCGCCGGAGAAATTGGCGTGGCCGCCTCTGTGCTGGACGGCGATACGCTCTATTTGGAAGACGGGCTAAAGGTGCGGCTGTCCGCCATTCAAGCGCCCAAACTGCCGCTGGGGCGAAAGGGGTTCAAGGCTTGGCCCATGGGTGAGGAGGCCAAAGCCGCCCTCACCGCCCTCACTCAGGGCCGCCGCGTACAGCTTTATTACGGCGGCAATAAGCGTGACCGTTACGGGCGAGCCCTAGCGCAGCTTTACACACTAACTGCGCGCGGAGATCGGGACCTTTGGATTCAAGAAGAAATGATCCGCCTCGGCCTTGCCCGGGTCTATACGTGGCCCGACACATGGCAGGACAGCGAGGCGCTTTACGCAGCGGAACGCGCGGCGCGGGCCAGTGAACGCGGGATATGGGGCGACCCCTATTACGCTGTGCGCTCCCCCGACCCGAACGCCCTTGCGCAGGACATCGATAGTTTTCAGCTCGTTGAGGGGATCATTACCTCCGCAGCTGACGTGCGCGGGACGGTTTATCTAAATTTTGGCGCGGATTACAAAACCGATTTCACGATTGCCGTCTCCAAGAAAGATCGCCGTACTTTGGTAAAATCGGGTATGGACCCGATGGCCCTTGAGGGTGCGCGCGTGCGCATTCGCGGATGGGTAGAGCTTTCCAATGGGCCGATGATCTGGTGGGATGATCCCAAGCGGCTAGAGATATTGGACGGTCAAGCTTCGTAAGCACTCAAGCACTTGGAGTGCGCATAAAAAAGCCCGCTCAAGAGCGGGCCTTCCATTCAATAAAGCGCAAGCGCTAGTCAGCCATGCTGATGTTTTCGACGGCAGTTTTGCCGCTGCGCTCGTTGACAGCTGTGTCAAATTGGACTTTGTCACCATCATTTAGCCCTTGCAGGCCAGCGCGCTGCAAAGCAGAGATGTGTACAAAGACATCTCCGCCTCCGTCATCAGGTTGGATAAAGCCAAAGCCTTTGGTGGAGTTAAAGAACTTAACAGTCCCTGTTTTCATTTCTGACATGTGATAATACCTTTCACGTCATTTTGCATTCCCCAACACGGGGTCTGCGGAAGTCGATCAAAGTATAGTCACTCAGTATTGACGGCAGAGCCGAAAGCCGGGTTGTCTGGCTGTAATCGATAACTTCTCATACCACGCTTTTCAAGCGAAGTATATAGCGGCGATTCGCGCGGCAATTTGGAGCTATCAGCCAAGCTCCCTATTCGTGACCCCCGCGAAAATTATCCTTTGATTTACAGCTTTTCTCAAAACACTGACGCAGACGTTTGATCTGCTTTGGTTCAGGTGATTGCATGACAGGCTCGCGGAGCGAAAATACGTAATTTGGACATGGCCCTATCTCAAGTAGCGGCGGCTGGTTTTGACGCGCTTTGACAAATGCGATCACGGGCTTACCGGGAGTCGGTACACTGGCGCACCACGGCCCCGCGCATGTCAGCTTGATTTCAACCGGCATCGCGCGAAGCTGGCTATCATATTGCGGCATTTGCGACAGACCGATACCGTCAAAGCGGGCGGGCACGCTACGTGCAAGGGGCGGCTTGAACGGGAATTGAGTTCCAAGGCCTGGGTCATAGTCTTGCTTTGGCTGGGGCGGCGTTTCAAATGTCCCGACAAATATATAATAAAGATCATCGCTCGCCTTTGCGGACTCCATTGTCCGCGCCAAATCCGGCCGCACGCAGGATAAAGCCAGTGCGCTTTCAGAAAGCATTAGCGCAGCGGCGGCCACCGTTAAAACCCGTCTCATCAACATATTCAGATCCTCTATATTTAACCGCGTAACCCATCCCATCTGAACCTAAGCTTAAGCGCCTGTTAATCACCGTTTCAAGATCGGGGTAACGCCGGACCGCCTGCAGGCGGCAGAGGAAGCGGGGCCGTTTGCAAATTACCGCGATGAGCGCTAAACCAAACCGCGCCGTCAACCGCCGACACCAAAAGCTTTTCCAAAGAGACCCTATGCTTAGAAAACTTGCCGTTCAGATCAAAAATGCTTCCCGCTATAGCTTTGACGGCTGCCTTTATATGCTGCGCAATGAATTTGCCGCCCGCGTCGAGGTCTATGCCTATTTTTGGATGATGGTCGCTTTGGTTTGCCTTAAGGCCTCAGGCATTATCCTATTAATTTTGACCGCTCTGTTCCTGATTACGCTGGCTATTGAAGCGCTGAACACAGCAATCGAAGTCATCATTGACCGCGTCAGCCCCGAAATATCGCCCGCCGGTAAACACGCCAAAGACCTCGGTAGCTTCGCGGTCTTTTGTATGCTCAGCGTCAACACGCTCTACTTCATCTGGGCCCTGAGCCAAACAGACGCCGTCGCGCGGCTGTTGCAAGGGGCGTTCCCTGCGGGGTAGCCCGAGGGGCTGAGTGTAAAGCTGGCCGTCCTGAGCCCGCGAATGCGCAAAATTATGCGGCAGCCGAAATATCTGGATCAAGATAAGCCTCCGCTAAAATTCGCATCTTGGTGGATAAGGTCGATGGCCATGCCGACTGTAGAGTGTCGGGGGTCAAAGGCCGAACAGACTCGCTTGGCGAAAAGTCCACGCCCAAATTCAGCCAGAGAGAATATGTCTGAAATTCGCGAGACGAAATCAGGCGCTGCACGTGCAAAATAATCTTCCCGCTTATCGGGTCTTGGCGGATAGCCTCAAAATAGCGCGCGACAACCTCTTCAGGTCCTTCGGTAATCGCTAAAGCCTGTTGACGATTCGCAAAAACCCGGCCTGTTATGCCGAAATGTCTACAAACTTTTGAACTTAGCTCACAGGTCTGAAACGCACTTTCGGGGGTAAGCTCTGAAACTAAAATAGACGTGTAAATATATTGTGCGAAAGCCATACGGGCCTGTTATGCCCCGCAGATTTCATTTCCCTTAGCAGACGCAGTTAAGAGGGGATAAATGGGGGAATAGGTTTTCTGATGTCCTATTCCCCCGCTTTTAAATAAATCTGCCCGCCCATTTCTTTGAACTTCTCGCTCATTTCGGCCATGCCGGCTTTTGCCTTCGCATCGGCCGGATAAAGCGCGGCTTTTTCATTATCCGAGAGGCCCTCGGCATATTCGCGCACTTCGCGGGTGATCTCCATAGAGCAGAATTTCGGCCCGCACATAGAGCAAAAATGCGCGGTTTTATGCGCGTCTTTGGGGAGCGTCTGATCGTGAAAATCCTTGGCCGTTTCAGGGTCAAGCGCGAGGTTAAATTGATCTTCCCAGCGGAACTCAAAACGCGCGCGAGAGAGCGCATCATCACGGATTTGCGCGGCCGGGTGTCCCTTGGCGAGGTCAGCGGCATGGGCCGCAAGCTTATAGGTAATTACCCCGACTTTAACATCGTCGCGGTCCGGCAGGCCAAGGTGCTCTTTGGGCGTCACATAGCACAGCATAGAGGTCCCAAACCAGCCGATCATGGCCGCGCCAATGCCGCTTGTGATATGGTCATAGCCGGGCGCAATATCAGTCGTCAGCGGCCCGAGCGTATAAAACGGCGCTTCGTGGCATTCCTTTAGCTGCTTATCCATATTCACTTTGATCTTGTGCATGGGCACATGGCCCGGACCTTCGATCATCACCTGACAGCCTTTGGCCCAAGCAATTTTCGTTAGCTCGCCAAGGGTTTCAAGCTCGGCAAATTGCGCGCGGTCATTCGCGTCGGCCACCGCGCCGGGGCGCAGGCCATCCCCAAGGCTAAAGGTCACGTCATAGGCGCGCATAATGTCGCAAATTTCCTCGAAATGCGTATAAAGGAAGCTCTCCTCATGACGGGCCAGCATCCATTTTGCCATAATCGAGCCCCCGCGCGAGACAATCCCGCAAACGCGGTTCGCCGTGAGGTGGATATAGGCTAGGCGCACGCCCGCATGAATGGTGAAATAATCAACCCCCTGCTCGCATTGTTCAATTAATGTATCGCGGTAAACCTCCCACGTCAGATCCTCTGCCACGCCATTTACTTTCTCTAGCGCCTGATAGATCGGCACCGTACCGATCGGCACAGGGGAATTGCGGATAATCCATTCGCGCGTATTGTGGATATTACGGCCCGTGGACAGGTCCATCACATTGTCTGCGCCCCAGCGCGTGGCCCAGACCATTTTATCAACCTCTTCCTCGACCGAACTTGCCACAGCAGAATTACCGATATTAGCATTGATCTTCACAAGGAAATTACGGCCAATGATTTGCGGCTCTAGCTCTGGATGGTTAATATTTGCGGGAATAACGGCGCGGCCCGCCGCGACTTCGTCTCTTACGAACTCTGGCGTGACAAAGGCGGGTATATTCGCGCCGAAGCTCTCGCCTGCATCGACACGGGCCTGCGCGCCCGCGACGGCGGCGCGGCGGCCAAGGTTTTCTCGCTCGGCGATATAGATCATCTCATTGGTGATGATTCCCGCCTTGGCAAATTCGTATTGCGTGACGGGATGTCCCTCTTTACCGCGCAAAGGCTTGTTTTTTACCGGAAACTCGCGGGCAAGATATTTACCGCTGGCCCCACCATTATCTTCGGGTTTCACGTCCCGTCCCTCATATTCCTCAACGCCCCCGCGCGCGAGCACCCACTGCGTGCGTAGCCGCGCCAGCCCCGCCTCAAGATCAATATTTACATTCGGATCAGAATAAGGACCAGAGGTATCATAGACGGGTACATCCGGCTCATTCGCGCTCTCGTGCAAATGCACCAATCGGTGCGGCACGCGCAAATCAGGCGCAGCCGTTGGGGCCGTGTAAACCTTAGAGGATGACGGCAGCGGGCCAGAGGTGACCACAGGGGTCTGGAACTGACTTTGGTCGATCGGTTTATTCATGGTATGTATCCTTGGAAATATCCTGTTATCGCGTCGTACTCGTTAGCCAAAAATTTCTTTATAGCGCTTTCAAGTTTAGTAAGGGGTACGTCTTCATATGTTGTGATTTGACTTTTTGAAAAGTTGATAAACCCAAAAATTTTAGCCGGCACCTGATGATGGAAATAGACAATGGCTTTACCAAGCTTAGCTTTCGGGCATATGTGAAAGATATGACCATCTTCTGCCATTATGCCAATGCCAGCAGGACAACAATCGCCATCTTCCATCAAACGCTTCTCTTCATAAGCATTTTCTCTTGCCCAATCATACTCCCGTAAAATCGCTACTATTTGCTTAGCCGATTGGACGGGTTCATTTTCACTTAATCCTTCTGGGTTTGAAAAGTCAGAATTTTGAATCCAATATTCCACCTAAATCTCGTTCTGCTTAAAAATCTGTCTAACCTCTTCGTTTATCATCTTCTAACCACTCCCGAAAATCAGATTGCTGCTGGCATAGGTGCTACCGAAAATTATTGGCGAGATTGGCAACTTGGGCAAGGCAATCAAGACATTGCCCATCGCGAAAAATGAAACCCATTATGGGCGAGCGCGCCGCAATATACAAGCAACCAACTGTGACAAACATCTGCAATTTGGGCACGGCTATAAGTGTTAAGCTGCGTTAAGAGTTTTTTTGGTTTTTGGAAACCATTTTTAAAGGCTTAGAGGTCATAACCTCCGTGCGGGGGCGAATTGGGGAAACAGCACGATGGTGCATCAAATAATTTATACGAGTGCGGCCAAAGACGGGGCTGCGCTTGATGACTTTCGCGAGATCGCTCGCAATTCGGCGGAAAATAATCGGACGCTGGATGTGACGGGAATATTGCTGTTTTTTGAAAGCAATATCATGCAAGTCATTGAAGGCGATAAACACATCGTCGAGACACTCTTTAACCGAATCAAACATGATGACAGGCACTCGGCAGTAACTTTGCTTGTCTCCCGCGAGACGCCAGAGCGGGAATTTCAGGGTTGGTCTATGGGGTTTTCTGAGGTCGGTCTGGAAGATGGCAATCAGCTTGCCTTTTTACTCAATCGAAAGAATCTCACGGACGCCTTGCCGGACAATCCGTCTAAGGAACTTGATGTTCTTACGCGGACATATGCTCGGGTCAGCGGGATTTAAAGCCCTTAACAGGCGGGCTTGCCTGTCTCGACCATCAGCTTGGTAATGCTGTGGGTAAAAGCATTAGGGGCGATTTCGAGCTCTCCATCCCCGTCCCCGAGCGCATGGATATTTGGAAAGCGGCCCAGAATATGCCGATAGGCAGAATCTAGCTGCATATTGGCAACGCGCTGACCTAGGCAAACATGTGGTCCCATCCCAAAGGCAATGTGGTCTTTGGCATTGGTGCGGCTGACGTTAAAAACATCAGGGTTTTCAAAGACTCTAGGGTCGCGGTTGGCCGCGCCGTAATACATGAGGACTTTTTCGCCCGTCGCGATTTTCTGACCGCGAATTTCGCAAGGTTGCACCGCCGTACGGCGCATATAGATCACAGGCGAAACCATGCGAATGGCCTCATGGGTCATATTGGTGAATAGACCTTCATCTGCGGCTAATTTCCGGCGCTCCTGCGGGAACTGGGAGAGCAAACGCATTGTCCCCGAAATGGAGTTTCGCGTGGTATCATTCCCCGCAAAGACAATCAGCAACCATGAACCATCAAGGTATTCATCGGGCAGGCGCGCGCCCTCAATCTCGACATTGGCAATCGCGGAGAGCAAATCATTCTGCGGATTTTCCCTGCGCGCCTTGAGAATATATTGCCCATAATCAAAGAGGGCCTGCACCTCGGACAAAAATTGCATGATCTGGGCGGGATCAATATTCCCAAGCTCTTCTTGCTCCAATGTATATTGCGCAAGCTCAAGCATCTCCATCCATGCCGCGATCTTGGGCCGGTCTGCCTCGGGAATTCCTAATATCTCGCAGAGGGTAAAAAGCGGCAGTTCAGCAGAAAACCCTTGAACAAGGTCAAAAACGTCACCAGCCGCAACGGCCCGCGTCAGAAGGCGCTCAACCTCAATATCGACCTTCTTTTTCAGCTCCGCCGTATAGCCTGCGGTAAAATAGGCCATGTGCTCGCGCCGTAATTGCATATGATGCGGCGGGTCAAGGCAGATCATGGTATCAAGAGAAGCGCGGTGCAAAAGCGGGTGACGCCTTGCCTCGTCGAGATAGGTCATCAATATGCCGCCTTGTTGGGAAGAGAGCGCCTGCGCATTTAGATTGGCGGCCCGCACATCATCATAACGGCTCAGCGCCCAAAACCCTTCGCTGCCGTCAATCGGATGCCACATAACGGGCGCCATCTCTTGCATTTGCCGATAAGCGCCGAAAGGATGACCGGATATAAAATTCGTCGACTTAGCCAGATTTACAGGCGGGGCAAGCGGGAAAACAGGGCTGTGTTCTGGCGCGCGCGCCCCGCGGTCCTGAGCATAATTTTCACTGACAAGAGGCAATGCCATTACGGCTCACTTTCACTAAATATCCGCAAAGTTAAATTGAATTTCGCGAATAGCAAGCCGCAAGCACGGCAAACATAGCTATGCAGCTTGACTATGCAATTTTGAACACAAACCCCTGCCCGGCGATCAAGCTAGCCGCAATAGGGGCCGCTGCCCATGTCTAGGCCCTCAATGAAGGTGAGGATATCAGCCTTGAGCTCGGCGTCGTCGTCGAAATGACGCGAGAGCACTTTAACCACATCCGTGTGGCCCAGCCCTTCATAGGTTTTCACGACTGCCGCCCCACCGGCGGCAATAATTTTGGCGGCGAGTTTTTCAGAATTTTGCGGATAGACCGTTGTATCTTTAAGTCCGTGCCCAAAAAATACGGGGGGGAGCTGCGGAGCGGCGCTCCCAGCCCGAAGCTTAACATTATTCATCGGAGCGTCACTTCCAAACATACGTTCAGGGAACATCGTGATATAGGGCTCAGAGCCGAGCGCAATAATGCCCGTGGGCCCTGCAAGGCTCACAAGCCCCGCCACGGACCGGCAGGCCGGCGGCGCATCCGATGGGTAAAAATTTGGGCGCATCATCGCCATGAGCATATTATATCCTCCCGCCGAATGCCCCATCACAACAAGCGGACGGTCGGGGAATTTTTCTGCCGTAAAGGCGATAGCCTTCGCTGTATCTTCCACAAAGGCCGGGTATTTCACCTCCGGATAAAGCCGGTAATTGGGCACCACCACATCATAGCCCTCCGACGTAAATCCTTCGGCTAGAAATTTATACAGGTCTTTACTACCGCTATCCCAACTCCCGCCGTGGACAAAAACAAGAAGGGGAGAGGCAGGTTTGGAAGTCTCCGCGCGGTATATATCCAATTTTTGGCGATCAAACGGGCCATAGCTGACGTTTTTGTCTTTTTCAAAGCTCGCAGACGGCGTGATAGCATTCAGAATTTTCACAGGCGCACAGGCTGCAGCGCTCAGCATTGCTGCCGTCATGAAGGCCGCACTTGCCATTGTTTTGCGTTTCATATCACGCTCCGTTCAGCCTTTGCTTGGCGCTAGCAGCAAGAAGAGCCTTGGCTAGGGTCTGTCGTAATACGCGGCTGTCCCTGTTTGGTTTCCTGCGGGTCTCGGCGGCGCACGCCGCAATCCTCTGCAGGCCACTCAATTCGCTCTGTGACAGGGGTCGCCGGCTCAATGGCGTAGAACATATTAGCATAGGGCTCGCGCTGCATCAGGGCGAATGTCTTGGCGCATACTGCCGAGCGCTCTCCGCGTTTGAACACATGGCCATCATCATCTTGCACCTGACGCCACGGTCCTTTGTAGATCACAGCTTGGTTTTTCTCCAAGCATTCCCCTGCTTTGCCCTTATAGGCCAGATAGGTTGCGGAGCGGTATTCGATGCCTTCCACGATCTGCCATGGGTCTTCTTCCCATTTATCCATATGGATACCGTGGAAGCCGGCCTCCTCTAGCGCGGTGCAGAACTCATCCTCGCGCAGCGCCCCAGAAATGCAGCCCGACCAGAGCTTGGCGTCATTCTTCAGGCTCTCGGGGCTGTCTTCATCCGAGACGATATCAGAGACCGCAACGCGGCCGCCAACCTTGAGTACGCGGTACATTTCCGCAAACATTTGTTTTTTCTTCGTGTCGGACACCAGATTTAGCACGCAATTAGAGACGATTACGTCGACGGAGTTATCGGGGATCATGGTCATTTCCTTGCCGAGGCGCAGAATTTCTTCTTCCATACGCTCCATGCCCGAGGCGTCAGTAACAGGATTTTTCTCCAGCCACTTATTGAGCAGATCAAGGTCTGTTTTCAAGTCCTCAATATGGCCCCGCTTGAAAGTCACATTATCATAGCCCAGTTTTTCCGCCAAAATCGGTGCATTTGAACGTGATAATTCCAGCATATCATCGGTCATGTCCACACCAATGACTTTACCCTTTGGGCCAACAATTTGCTGGGCGATGAAACAAATCTTTCCGCCGCCCGAGCCAAGATCAAGGACAGTGTCGCCTTCGCGCACATAGCGGGAGGGGTCACCGCAGCCATAATCGCGGTCCAGTACATCCTGTGGTATAATTTTCAGATATTGAGGATCATAATCCACGGGACAACATAGCGCCGCCTCTACGGCATTAGCGCCGGCGCCGTAACGCTCTTGTACATCTGCGCGAACATCCGCATTTGTTTCAATGTTGCTCTCTTGAAATCCGTCCATTGCCATAGTGATAACCCTTGTTCTTAGTCTCTACAGGGGTGTGTTAACGTAAGTTTTGATAATTTCAAATGACGGAGTCGTGAATTTTGCGGCATTAGACCGACCGCTTTAATTCTAACGCAGCCAAATCGTGCCATTGGCCCGCAAGTTAACCCCTCATTAACTACGATTTGTAAGGGTCGGGCATCACGAATCAATTGAGAATTTGCCCCATTATGTCCAAGATGTTCGCCCTCCCCGCACTTATTCTCGGCTCGGTCAGCCTCACAGCCTGCTCTGGACATGGATTTAGCGGAAAAAGTGCCGCCGCTGGCTGTAATCCTGTTGCCTATAATTGTGCGCCGGGAACCTACGGAGCCTATGGCAACGATCAATACGGCTCATACGGTAGCGGCGCTTACGGCGCATCAGGGTATGGGGGCTACGGCCTCAATCAGATGAGCTACGGCGGAACAAAATCTCGCTATGGCACTTACACGGAGCTAGCGGGCTATCAGCAATTTAGCTTCGCCTCTGCCGGTCAGCCATATGCAGCCCAGCCCTATGTCTACCAATCCTATATGGCGCAACCCCCCATGCAGGTTCCAGCATTACGCTCAAACGTAAGCTATCAAGCGCCTTCCGCGGTCTCATCGCATATTGCAGCCCCTGCAAATTGCCCTGCCGGTACAACCGCGCAGCCAGATGGGACATGTCTGCAAGGCAGCAGCTATACATCGTCTTCAACCTATAGCGCGACTCCAAGCTATACGAGTTCCATAAGTTATGCTGCACCTCCCGCCGCAACCCATATTAGCGGCGCGCGGGTGGATTGCCCCGCCGGCACAAAGCCTATTTCCGATGGCACGTGCCTGCAAACAGGCGAGAGCTACAGCTTTTCAAGCAGCAGCACCTCTTATGCGTCAACCCCGTCCTATTCCGCCTCCGCCACCCGCAAAGTCCCCCCGCCAATTTCGGAATATAACTGGGGAAACGCGACTAACAGCTATGGGCTGGGCGGCGGCTATGCCTCTGCCATGCGTCCGGTTGAAGCGCCTAATAACTATGTTCAGCAAGAAAGTAGTTCTTACGGCAGCAACACAAATTATAGCTATCAGCCAACCCGCAAATAGGGCGCGCAGCCTATGAGCGCACCTTCGGCGCCTAAATGGCACTGATATCAGCAACGCCCCTTAACAACGCAATTGACTCCACACAACGCAATTGACTCCGCGCCTCGCTTCGCCTTATAGCGGCGGCGGGCCACACTCCCCCACTGGAGTGCACTTTAGAAACCGTACAAAAACGCGGTTTGTGGAGCATAGATATGACGATCGTCACCAAACCGGGCGTTAAGCCCGCCGACCCGCGCTTTTCTGCGGGCCCTACCAAAAAACGTCCCGGATGGAGCCTTGACGCTCTAAGTGATGCCGCCCTCGGCCGCTCGCACCGTTCCGCCCTTGGTAAAGCCAAACTCAAAGAAGTCATCGATCTGACCCGCGAAGTCCTTCAAGTTCCGGCCGATTACAGAATTGCGATTGTGCCAGCCTCTGATACCGGCGCGGTGGAGATGGCGATGTGGTCACTTCTAGGCCCGCGCGGCGTGGATGTCGCCGCATGGGAGAACTTTGGCAATGCCTGGATCACCGACGCCCAGCTTTTGCCGCTAGAGGATCTTCGCATCCTAAAAGCAGATTACGGCCAATTACCGCCGCTGCATGAATATTCCGGCGAGCGCGACCTTGTGTTTACTTGGAACGGAACCACCTCCGGCGTGCGTGTTCCCAATGCTGATTTTATCCCAAGTGACCGCAAGGGCTTGACGATTTGCGACGCGACCTCCGCAGTCTACGCTCAGCCGCTTGATTGGCCGAAGCTTGATGTCGTGACCTACAGCTGGCAGAAAAACATGGGCGGCGAAGCGGCTCACGGTATGCTGATTTTATCTCCCCGCGCCGTAGAGCGCCTAGAGAGCTACACCCCGCCTTGGCCCATGCCCAAAATTTTTCGCATGACCAGCAAAGGCAAACTTAATGTAGCTTTGTTCGAGGGTTCAACGATCAATACGCCGTCACTGCTTTGCGCCGAAGATCATCTTGACGCGCTTAAATGGGTAAAGGCCAATGGCGGCCTTGAGTTTATGCATGGCCGCGCAAATGAAAATGCGCAGGTCCTTTATGACTGGATTGCGCGCACAGACTGGATTGAAAACCTGTGCGCGGACCCTGCCAATTGGTCCAATACCGGTGTGTGCATGAAGATCGTTGATCCGCGCGTGACCGCGCTGGAAACCGCAGATCAACATGCTTTCGCCAAAGCCATGGTGAAATTACTCGGCGAGGAAAATGTCGCGCTTGATTTTGGCGCTTATAAGACCGCGCCGGCAGGTTTCCGTATTTGGGCGTCTGGCCTGATTGAGAAATCGGACTTAGAAGCGCTAACGCCATGGCTGGAATATGCCTTTGCCGTTACCGCGCAGCAGCGACTGTCATAACGCCGGCGACCTGAGCACGCCTAATCATTCGCATATAGCGGCACCTCGCCGCCCACAATTTACAAACGGAGTTCACCATGCCTAAGGTGCTAATTGCTGATAAAATGTCTGTTTCAGCCACAGAAGTTTTCAAAAACCGCGGCGTTGATGTCGACGTTATAACGGGCCTTTCCAAAGAAGAGTTGATTAAGATTATTCCCGAATATGACGGTCTCGCTGTGCGGTCCTCAACCCGCCCTGACGCAGAAATCATCACAGCAGCGACTAATTTGAAAGTTATTGGCCGCGCCGGAATTGGCGTGGATAATATCGATATTAAAGCCGCGACGGACAAAGGCGCCGTCGTGATGAACACGCCTTTTGGCAACGCCATCACGACCGCTGAACATGCGATCGCCATGCTATTTTCCGCCGCGCGGCAAATCCCCTCGGCCTCTGCCCGCACCCAAAACGGTGAGTGGCCCAAATCAGACTTCAAAGGCATAGAGCTCTTTAACAAAACTCTGGGCCTGATTGGCTGCGGGAATATTGGCGCGCTCGTTGCCGAACGCGCGCTGGGCCTAAAAATGAAAGTGATTGCCTTTGACCCATATCTGACCGACGAGCGCGCCGTGAAACTCGGGGTCGAGAAAGTCGAGCTTGAGGACCTTTTCAAGCGGGCGGACGCGATCACCTTGCATACGCCGCTCGTCGAGAGCACCAAGAATATCGTCTCGCGCAAACATTTGGGCATGACCAAAAAGGGCGTGATTATTGTCAATTGCGCGCGCGGCGGGCTTGTTGATGAAGACGCGCTGAAAGACGCGCTTGAGGCCGGACATGTTGGGGCTGCGGCGCTTGATGTTTTTGCCGTGGAGCCGGCCAAATCCCACCCGCTCTTTGGCACAAAGAACTTTATAGCAACGCCGCACCTAGGCGCTTCGACTCTGGAAGCGCAGGAAAATGTGGCGGTCCAAGTCGCCGAGCAAATGTCAGATTACCTTCTGACAGGCGCGGTCTCCAATGCGCTTAACACGCCCTCAATTTCTGCAGAAGAAGCGCCGCGCCTGCGTCCCTTTGTGGATTTGGCCGATAAGCTTGGCCGTCTTATGGGGCAGCTTTTGCACGAAGCTGCCAAAACCATCGAGATCACATATAAGGGCAGCGTGTCTGAACTTAACACCAAACCAATGAGTGCTGCGGCGCTGTCGGGGCTGTTGAAAACCGCTATGCCAGAGGTCAATATGGTTTCCGCGCCCGGCATTGCGAAAGATCGCGGCATTGAAGTCAAAGAAAGCTTTATGACCGCCGCCGAACGCGCCGAAAGCCTGATCCGTATCACCGTGGAAACCAGCAAACGCAAATTTGCTATTGTCGGTACAATCTACCGAGGCGAGCCGCGAATCGTGCGCTTGTTTGGCGTGCAGATGGACGCAGCCTTTTACGATAACATGCTCTATGTACGTAATGACGACCGCCCCGGCTTTATCGGGCAGCTTGGCAATATTCTCGGCGAAGCACAGGTGAATATTGCGACCTTTTCGTTGGGCCGTATGGCACAAGGCGGCGAAGCCGTTTGCCTTGTCGCGGTTGACGGGGTTGTTGATGCCGAGACGCGCGATAAAATCTGCAAGATTGAGCAAGTTAAAATCGTCGATTTTGTCACAATGTAGCCAAAGGAAGAACCGTCCCCCCTGCCCCATGTAGCCAAAGGAAGAACCGTCCCCCCTGCCCCAAGGTAGACGCTTGTAGATAACTCTCTTTTTGGAGTCGCCATTGACGGCAAACCCCGCTAAGAGCTTTAAAAGTCTGGGAATTAGATTCTTTAGGCGCGAGGCCACCCCTCGCGCCTTTGTCATGTCTAAGCCCGTATGGCCGCCCGGCATAAGGGCGCAGTGAAAATCTGAACGCGAATACCAAGAGGTGAGCATCATGGGTAATGTAGTTGTTGTAGGATCCCAATGGGGCGACGAGGGCAAAGGCAAGATCGTAGATTGGCTCTCCAGCCGCGCAGATGTTGTTGTGCGATTCCAAGGCGGGCATAATGCTGGCCATACGCTCGTTGTTGACGGCACGACTTATAAGCTCTCTCTGCTGCCCTCCGGCGTTGTACGCGGCGGAAAGATGTCCGTGATCGGAAATGGAGTTGTTTTCGATCCTTGGGCTTTCCTCTCCGAAGTCGAGCGCATCAAAGGTCAAGGCATAAAAATAACACCTAACGAGTTACTAATCTCAGAATCCGCGCCGCTGATCCTGCCAATCCACAGCGAGCTTGATGGCATACGCGAGAACCGCGCGGACGGGATTAAAATCGGCACGACCAAGCGCGGCATTGGCCCGGCTTATGAAGATAAGGTGGCCCGCCGCGCCATCCGTATTTGTGACCTTGCCGACCCCGAGCATTTGATGGCTCGGCTTGAGAACCTATTGCATCATCATAATGCGCTGCGCAGGGGCCTAGGTCATCCAGAGACTGATCCACAATCGCTCTTTGATGCGCTGACAGACATCGCGCCAAAAATACTGCCCTTTATGGGACCTGTCTGGCATGAGCTTGAGGAAGCCCAACGCGCAGATAAGAAAATCCTCTTTGAGGGCGCGCAAGGCGCTATGCTCGACATTGACCACGGTACCTATCCCTTCGTGACAAGTTCCAATACGATTGCCGGACAAGCGGCGGCGGGCTCTGGCATGGGGCCGCGTGCGCTCAATTATGTTTTGGGCATCACCAAAGCCTATACGACTCGCGTGGGTGAAGGCCCCTTCCCAACAGAACTCACCGACGATATTGGCCACCGCCTCGGCGAACGCGGTCACGAATTTGGCACCGTAACGGGCCGGCAGAGGCGGTGCGGCTGGTTTGACGCCGTTATGGTTCGCCAAGCCATTGTGACGGGCGGCATTACAGGTATTGCTCTAACCAAGCTGGATGTCCTTGACGGGTTTGAGGAGCTTAAAATTTGCATTGGTTATAAGCTTGGCGGAAAAATAATTCGCCGCCTTCCGGCTGGCACCGCCGCTCAGGCAGCAGTAGAGCCAATTTACGAATCTATGCCCGGATGGCAGGGTAGCACGCGGGGCGCGCGCTCATGGGCAGACCTGCCCGCGGAGGCCGTGAAATATGTTCGCCATATTGAAGAACTTATTGGATGCCCCGTCGGCATGGTCTCAACCTCTCCGGAGCGTGAAGATGTCATCTTAATGCGCGACCCATTCAAGAGTTAAGATCGCGCAAACCTCGGTAGGCCTAGGCTTTCTTACGGGCTGCCGTCTTCTTTTTGGCTGCCGATTTTTTAGCTGGAGCCTTTTTGGCAGATGGCTTTTTCGCGGCTGACTTGACCTTAGTAGCAGTTTTTTTTGGGGTCGCTTTTTTGGCTGCTGGTTTTTTTGCTGCTATTTTCTTGGCAGCCGACTTTTTGGCCGCTTTGGTCGGTGAGCGTGCAGCGAGTTGACGTTTAAGCGCTTCAATCTCGAGGCGCTGCGCTTCCACGATCTCTTTTAGAACGGCAAATTCATCGCGTCCGACAAGATCAAGATCTGCAATTAATTCCTCCGCCCGTGCCCGGCCCATGGCCTTGACTTCATCGCCCACGCCTTTCATCGCGCCAACGGCATTTGTGACAAGATTTGTAAAATCATCAAAAGGTTTGGCTTTGCTTTGCATATCGGCCTCTTTAAAGTTATCGCGCTTTGCGCTTTTCTTATAGATAGGTACAGTATAGCACTGAATCTAGTGCTCCTACTGCTAAGAATTGTCACGCTGGAATATCTTATGTTTGATCCCTGGTTTATCTGTGCCGCCGCAAGCGTTAGCGCCGAGATTTCCACAGCCTTCGCACGCGCCATTCCCTTCCCCGATTGGATCAGTCCAAATGTCTTCTCGATCGGAAAATTTTCCCTAAAGTGGTATGGGCTCTCCTATATTGTCGGCATTTTTCTTGCCTTGGTTTACGCCGTAAGAGTGTCTCGCAGGCGGGATTTATGGATTCCCAGCGGCGTGACGCGCGGCGCGGCTCTTGTGCCGAATAAGGCCCAGCTTGATGATTTGATGATCTATACGCTAGTCGGGATTATGGTCGGCGGGCGGCTTGGGTCTATTTTGCTTTATACGCCCGAAATGATCTTCAATGATCCTATCGCGATCTTTAAGGTCTGGGAGGGCGGCATGGCCTTTCACGGCGGTTTTCTAGGAGTCTGCCTTGCCGTTTGGATATTTGCTAAAAAGCGCGGGATAGAACTTTGGCGGGTCGCGGATATGGCGGCTATTGGTGCCCCCCTTGGGATTTTTATGGTCCGCCTCTTTGGGAATTTTGTCAATCAGGAGTTATATGGCCGTCCTACTGATGTGGCCTGGGCCTTTGTCTTCCACAGTGACCCGACGTCACGGCCCCGCCACCCCAGCCAGCTCTATGAGGCCGCGCTAGAGGGAATTGCATTATGGCTGCTTATTCGTCTGTTCACCCATAAATATAAGGTGCTGACCAAACCCGGGACGGCTGCTGGTATTTTCTTCCTAGGCTATGGGGCCTTTCGAATTTTTGTCGAATTTTTCAGGGAACCGGACGCTGCCCTTTTTGGCCCGTTGACGCGCGGAATGAGCTATTCTCTCCCTATGGTCCTGATCGGCGTGCTGATTATCATATGGGCACAGAAGCGCCCGCCAGTTGCCCCGAAACGCCTTCGCGAAGAAGCCGTCAGCGACAAAGCCCTCGCCGAATGAGTGTTCTTGCCGCGCGCATGAAGTCACGGATCAAGGCCGCTGGCCCGATGAGCGTGGCCGAGTATATGACGCTATGCCTGCTCGATCCGGTAGACGGCTATTACCCGACGCGAGATCCGCTGGGTTCGGACGGGGATTTTATTACCGCGCCAGAAATCAGCCAGATGTTTGGCGAGGTTATTGGGCTTTGGTGCCTTCAGAGTTGGCAGGACTTAGGCCGGCCCAAAAAGATAAACCTCATAGAGCTTGGCCCCGGACGCGGCATCATGATGAGTGATATTTTGCGTACCGCAGCGCTGGAAAAAGATTTCCTTTCCGCGCTTGATGTGACTCTCATAGAGGCGAGCGCCGCGCTTGAGGCCGTACAGGCGCGCACGCTTGCGGGGGCCGCAAGCGCCGGAGTGAGCGTCTCTTGGGCCAAAGCACTCCCGCGCGCTGCTGAGGGGCCCTTGCTTATAATTGGCAATGAATTTTTGGATTGTTTGCCTATTCGGCAATTTATACAAAAGGATAGCTTTGCAGGTCGCGCGGGATGGCATGAACGCCTAGTCGCCTTGGATGAAGAGGACCGGCTAAGCTTTGGGGTCGCCCCCGCAGCCATATCCGCCCCCGATCAAGAAAGCCTTCCGGAAGGCTGCGCAGAGGCGCGCACAGATGATCTGTTGGAGGTCTGCCCCGCTGCGCGGCAGATCATTGATCAGATTTCGGCGCTATTTGCCAAAACAGCGGGACGCGCGCTTTTCATCGACTATGGCCCAGAGTTAACAGAATTTGGAGATACGCTGCAAGCGCTCAAGCGTCACGAGAAAGTCGGCGTTTTTTCTGATCCCGGCAATACGGATCTCACCGCCCGCGTAGACTTTGCAGCCCTTCAGGAAATGGCGGCGAGCGTTAGGCTAGCGGTTACCGCCCCCACTGCGCAGCGCGAATTTCTCTCAAAGCTTGGGATAGAGATGCGCGCTGTGGCCTTGTCCAAATCGCTCATGGGAGGGGGGGATAAATCGGATGAGGACAAAGTCGCCGCACGTGCCAAAATCGCGCGCCAATTGCACCGCTTAATGGACGGCGAAGAAATGGGCGAGCTTTTCAAGGCGATTTGTTTTCAATCCAGCGGCCTGCCCCTCCCGCTTGGGTTTCGTAAACTCTTGTAATGAGCATATCTTTAAAATGAATGCCATGAGCCCGCCCTATAAAACCCACAAGAGCCTTGAGCTATCCACTATTCGGCATGGTTTTTTTGGCCGCAGAGGCGGAGTTTCAAGCGGCCCCTATAGCAGCCTAAACGCGGGCCAAGGTTCCGGCGACCGCGCGCCTTGCGAGGCCGCAAATCGCGCGCGGGTTCAAGCCGCGCTGGGGGCTGAGCATCTGCTCTCCCTTCGCCAAATTCATAGTCCGAAGGCGGTCATAATAGATGCCCCATTTCCAGCTGCGCCGCCGCAGGCCGACGGGATGGTCACAAACCACCGCGGCATTGCGCTCTCCGCCCTCTCCGCTGATTGCGGGCCTATATTAATGGCCGAAGAAAAAGCGGGCGTGATCGGGGCTTGCCATGCAGGCTGGCGCGGGGCGCTCTGCGGTATTGCGGAGGCGACGATCAATGCCATGGAAGAGATTGGCGCGCGCCGCAGCGAGATCACTGCCGTCCTTGGCCCCTGTATCAGCCAGCCAAATTATGAAGTCGGCGAGGATTTCAGAGAAAATTTGATAGCCGAAGATGAGCGATATGATCAATTTTTTCGGCTTTTGCCGCTTGGCGGTGACCCCGCCAGCCTTGGCGCCCCTCGCCGTCCGCATTTTGATCTGAAAGCATTCATTCTTTTCAGGCTGGAGCAGGCGGGACTGTCCCGAATCGCCGCCTTCGCGGATTGCACATATGCGCAAGAAAAAGACTATTTCAGCTACCGATTTAACAGCCATAATGGAATATCCGGCTATGGGCGCAATATTTCTGCGATAATGCTACAGTAGTGATTTACAAGCGCGGAGCCTTTGCCTAAAGCAAGGCAAATCCTAACAAAGTCTTAAGGACCCGTGGCATGAAGATTATCAGCGGCACCTCAAACCCAAAGCTCGCAGCCGAAATCGCCGATGTCCTCGACATCCCCCTCACCTCAGTTGATATTGAACGCTTCCGCGATCAGGAAATATTTGTGCGGATCAATGAAAATGTGCGCGGCGAAGATATCTTCATCATCCAGCCAACCGCCGCCCCTGCCAATGATCATTTGATGGAGCTTTTGATTATTATTGACGCGCTCGTGCGGGCCTCCGCCCAGCGCATTACGGCCGTTATTCCCTATTTTGGATATGCACGCCAAGACCGCAAAGTTGGCGGACGCACACCGATTACCGCCAAGCTTGTCGCTAATCTTATCTCCAAAGCCGGCGCCGACCGCGTGCTGACGATTGATCTGCATGCCGGTCAAATTCAGGGGTTTTTCGATATTCCAACAGATAATCTTTTCGGGCAGCCTGTGTTCGAAACCGACCTACGCGATAAGTTTTCTAAAGCCGATCGGGATACGCTGATGTTCGTCTCCCCCGATACCGGCGGCGTTGTGCGTACCCGCAGCCTTGCCAAGCATTTCAACGCTGATATTGCCATTGTCGACAAACGCCGCCCCAAGGCGGGCGAGGCGGAGGTGATGAATATCATCGGTGATGTCGCGGGCCGTAGCTGCATATTGCTCGATGACATTATCGATAGCGGCGGCACGCTTTGTAACGCGGCCAAGGCGCTAAAGGACCACGGCGCCAATAGCGTGTCTGCCTATATCACCCACGGCGTATTATCTGATCCCGCCGTCGAGCGGATAACCAAATCCGTGCTCACCGAAGTCGTGATTTGCGATACAATCGCCCAGCCTCAAAAAGTCGTTGAATGTGATAAAATCCGCGAGATTTCCGTCGCAAAACTGCTCGGCGAAGCCATCCGCCGCATTGCCAATGACGAGTCCGTCTCTAAACTTTTTGGATAAATAATTTCGTCCAAAAAACGCTGGTTAGCGCTTTTTATAGCTTAGCTCGCCCTCGCTCTCGGGGGGGATATCAATCCACCATGTCGGGATGATTTCATCAGGGTCGCGCGGGACTTCTGAGGATACGCGCCTATTTCCGCGAAGCTCTTGATCTTGATTGACCACTTTGACGGCCGCGGCCCCGTCCATGGCGTTGAAAAAGGAATGGGTAACAGAGCGCCGCGCCTTTCCCGCCGTACTTTTGACAAGGACGTTGAAACTGCGGTCAATCAAAAGCTCGACCTCTTCATCCACCGCTTTGTTGTCAATGCGGCTCTCGCCGAGATAGACCGTGTTCCCGTTTGCGCGGCGATCAAAAATACGAAACGTGCCCTTTGGCAAAGCGCGGGCAAGACCATCCTCACGCGCATTATTAATCCCATATGCTAGGGCCAGCGGCGCGGGATTAGGGGCCTCGTTAAAACCGTAAACCTCGTGCTTGAAATACTCACGAATTTCGACTTTTTGCTCATCCAGAAAGGCGATTTGTTTGGTCTGATAGGGCTTGACGCTAACGAGGCCCGGCACTCGGTAAAGTTTATAATCGCCGACATTTTCTTCGCGGGCGACTTTACGGGCGCGCGCGCCTGTCACAATCACTTCATCGGCCATCATCGCTCTTAAGGGTTGGCTTGGTATTGATTCAGCAGAATCATAAATGCCACCATCCCATCCCATAACTTTTCCAACCGCAAAGCGCCCTTGGTTAATTCCCGTTTTCGTACTGCCTATGGGATAGCATTGCCCTTGAAGATAAGGCTTTGGCGGGGCGACAGCGCGCGTATCGCGGTCACGGTTTAGATCACCGGCAATGATCGCCAGCGGCACATCGGCATAGTCTTTGGCCGTGCCATTGGTCAGCGTTAGCCACGCCAGAAGCGAGGCCTGCCGAGTACCCGTGGGTTTATCCGGTAAGGCCGCGCCAAGGTCAGCGCGGTAATCCGCCCGCCATCCGAGGCCAGAGGTGAGGTAACTGATGACCACTTCTTGCTCGCCTGCGGCCTCTGCGCTGACTTGTACGCTCATCACGGGCTTGGCGCTGAGCCCGCCCGCCCCCGTACCAAAGCTCACCCGCTCGGTGAGGCCCGAACAAGACAGCGTCTCAAGCTTGCCATCTACTTTCATAACAACGCCCGTATCGCGGCGCGCAGAGATAATCTCGGCACTCTGATCGACCACGGCCCCGCTGGCCGCGTCAAAACGGGTCAGGGTGACAAACTCCCCTACAGCATTTTCAAATAGGCTGGTTTTTGACAGAAGATCATAATCAAAATTACGCTCCAGCGTTAGCCCGGTAAATTCGCGCAAGATCATGGACTGCGGAATGATAAGATCCGAGACGCCTTCAAAGGCGATCACCGATCTGCCCGCAGGCACATTGACTTTGCGAATTTCCGTTATCAACGCCAGATTATCAGGATAGATCGTCACAGCTGTTTCCGCCGCTGCCCCTGATGTGATGCGCGGCACGGCCGGCTTATCAATGGGGCGAGAGCTTTCAGCCAAAGTCCTATCCGCGCCGCCCAATTGCGCAAGGCGAACAGCAGGTGTTGGCTCAGCGGGGGCCTCAATTGAAGCCTTAACTGAAGATTTGGGCACAGCCGATTGAGACGCGCCCGAGGCGAGCCACACAAGACTAAAGAGTGCTGCGAGAGCGGTCATTATAAAAATCGCTGGGCGCAAGACTACCAGCGCCGCGATTGCCGGATTTTGAAGCGAAGCTGCGTCTCGCCCTCTGCGGAGACCGGAACTTTCCATAGATAGCTATAGGCATTTTCGCGCTCGCCTTTAATCGATTCCGAGAGCATTTCTGTCTCTACGTAATAGCCCGGAAGGCTTTGGCGAATATGGACAAACGTGTCTTTATCGGTAGCATTTGTTACCTCATAGACCATTTCGATTTCGCTCACCTTTTTACTGATTTCGCGCCGGCTGGCGACCGTACCTTTGACTTTGACGTCAAAGGCCTCTCCGATCTTGAGCGACATGTCCGACCCGCCCGGAATATGGCCAATGCGGTCCTCGCCGATAAATTGGCTGCGGCCATCTTGATCTTTGGTATAGACGCGGAAAATGCCCTGCGGCAGCGCCGTCCCCAGACCGCCGGCCCGCGAATTAGCAAAAGCAATTCGTACATCCGCCGAAACGGGATTGCCGCTATTGTTAAAACCGCCCGCGCGGTACTCATAGACCTTTTGCGCGCTCACCCCCTGCGCGTCGACAATGCCAACCTGTTTGGTCTGGCTACTTTTGACTGTGATTTTGCCCGGCAAGGGATACAGATAATTATCACCCACCCGTTCCTGCGGGCTAGCCTCTGTGCCCGCGCCGCGAATATTGGCGTTTAAACCCGGACGCGGAAGCCCGCCCTTAAACCGGCCTTGATTATACTGATTATAATTCGTGTTTTGCGACATAGGATTACCGGCAATTACAGCCACATTGGCATCCTTAAACGTTGTCTTGGTGCCATTGGTGAGCGTTGCCCAACCCTGTAAATCCATTTCCTTTTTTGCTTCATCAAAAACAGCCACATAATCGGCGCGCCAGCTTAGCCCCCCCGTCAGATACGTCAGGCTGGCTTCGCGCGTGCTGGCGCGGGCGCTATCCACCTCTATGGAAAGAGTAGGGTCGGCCCGCAAATTTACCGGTACACTATCAAAGATCACACGGGTCGGAATATCATCATCGCGCAGCACTTCGATTTTTTGCCCAATTTGAATCACCACGCCATTATTGACCGATAGAACTTTGGCCCGCTCGCGCGTCTCCCGTCCCGTTCCGGGATTTGTACGGACAATCTCGACATAGCTGCCAACCGCTTTTTCCATCAACTTGCTGGGCGAGAGCAGATCGAAGTCAAAATTTTGTTCATTAATGCTGATGCCCGGCGCGACAAAGGTTGCGGTCTCGGCCTGTATTTGGGAGCTAACGCCCGGAAGTTCGATCACCTGCTCTCCGCCGCTAAAGCGAATATCGCGCCGGTCCTCAATCAAGGCACGGCCTGAATTATATATTGTCATAGACAGCTCATCACCCGCATAGGCCGGCGCGGCAAAACCTCCTGCGCTCAGGCCAAGGCAGGCGGCGAGAGCCGCGGTGGGCCAAGATAGTAAACGTTGCGTGCTAAGAGCCATAATGTCGGCCTCCCGTCCTGATGTTATAGTCGTGCCAATCTATGTTCTGACACGAGATAGCGCAAAAAGCGCCGTTATACAAATTCGCGCCGCAGTCCAAAGCCGAGATACTGTAAAACGAATGCGTTAAACTCAAAGAGGCGCCGCTTTGACGTTTTGCATGACGCGCTGTTTAGGCCCTTGGCGAAATTGTTACTCAAGGGCTAGACGCGATATATGGCAAAAATAGGACAAGCAAGGCGCATCTTTTACTTGCCTTTCACCCGTCTTTGTTCTAATTCGCAGCGCAATTATACAACTTTTCTCAAGTTGAGCTACAGGCCGCCGTTCGGGCGGCGCTTTTTATTGAGAAGTGCGGGAGGCTCCCGCTTATCTAAGGACGAAGAAAATGTCTATCTGTCTTGATGTGAATGTTCGCGAAAATACAGGCACGGGAAACGCCCGCGCTGCGCGCCGCGGCGGCAATGTGCCCGGCATTATTTACGGCGGCGAAGAGAAGCCCGTGGCAATCTCTGTCAAATATAACGAGATGCTAAAAGCGATTAATTCCGGACAATTTCTGTCCAATATGATTGAAATCTCGCACGAAGGCAAAAAGCAAAAAGTCCTGACTAAGGACGTGCAGTTTCATCCTGTTTCTGACATGCCTGTCCATGTTGATTTTTACCGCGTGACCAACAAGACGATCATCGAGGTTGAAGTGGGCGTCACCTTCGTCGGCGAAGACGCTTCAGAGGGCCTGAAAAAGGGCGGTACGCTTAATGTGGTGCGTTACGCCGTAGAAGTGAAATGTCCTGCGGGCGAAATTCCAGATACAATCGAAGTTGATGTCTCCGGCATGGACTTTGGTGACGCCATAAAAATTTCTGACGTGCAGCTACCCGCTAATGTGAAGCCGTCTATTTCTGACCGCGACTTTACCATCGTGACGATGGCGGCCTCGCGCGCTGCCGTTGAAGCAGAGGGCGCAGAAGAAGGTGCAGAGGGCGAAGAGGGCGCAGAAAATGCCGCCGCAGAGCCAGCCGCCGACGAAGGCTAGTTTTAAACTCCATGTCGATTTTCGGGCGCCTCTTCCAATTTGGTCGGGGCGCCTTATCTTTTGGGCAAAAGCAATCCCCTGTAAATAAGGAGGCGGATATCATGCAAATCTGGGTCGGCCTCGGAAATCCGGGGGATAAATATGCTGGGCACCGCCATAATATCGGTTTTATGGTGATTGACGAGATCGCAAGCCATTTTAACTACGGTAAAGCCAAGGCCAAATTTAAAGGACAAATTCAAGATACGGCTATGATTGGCGGGGTGAAAATCGCTCTCCTCAAACCCATGACATTTATGAATGATTCCGGTCAATCCGTGCGCGCAGCCATGGATTTTTACAAAGTCCCGCTAGAAAATATCACTGTCTTTCACGATGAACTGGATTTGGACTTTGGCAAAATACGCCAAAAAATCGGCGGCGGTATTGCCGGGCATAATGGGCTTCGGTCCATCAAGCAGCATTGCGGCAATGAATTTCGGCGTATCCGTATCGGGATTGACCATCCCGGCCATAAAGACCGCGTGCATAGCCACGTACTCTCCGATTTTCGTAAGGATGAAACAGATTTACGTGATGATATGATTGACGCTATGGCCCGCAATGCAGAATTACTCGCGCAGGGTCAGCCGGACCTATATCAGACGCGCATCATGGAATCACTCAAGTAAGGATCGTCTCATGGGATTTAAATGCGGAATTGTGGGCCTCCCTAACGTTGGTAAATCAACGCTCTTTAATGCGCTCACCCAAACAGCCAATGCGCAGGCGGCAAATTATCCCTTTTGCACAATCGAGCCCAATGTCGGCGATGTCGCCGTTCCCGAGCCCCGCCTGCATGTAATTTCAGAGATCGGCAAAAGCGCGCAGACCATCCCTGCCCGTATGAATTTTGTCGACATTGCAGGCCTTGTGCGCGGCGCGTCCAAAGGCGAAGGCCTTGGCAATCAATTCCTTGCTAATATCCGCGAGACCGACGCCGTGCTCTATGTGCTGCGCTGTTTTGATGATGATGACATCACCCATGTAGAGGGCAAGATTGACCCCATGGCCGATTATGAAACCGTCGAGACGGAGCTCATGCTCGCTGATCTGGAGAGCCTTGAGAAGCACAAGGGCGGGCTAGAGAAAAAGGTCAAACAAAATGACAAAGACGCGCTGCAAACTCTGCGCCTGATAGAGATGGCGATCGCCGCCCTTGAAAACGGCAAACCCGCGCGCACGGTCGAGATCGATGAGGATGACAAGAAGGCATGGAAAATGCTCCAGCTCCTGTCGTCCAAACCCGTGCTCTATGTCGCCAATGTCGATGAGGAAAGCGCGGCGGCGGGCAACGCCTATTCCGCGGCCGTACAGGCCCACGCCAAGGCCGAAGGCGCGCAATCCGTCGTGATCTCCGCGCAAATTGAATCGGAAATGGCCCTACTTGAGGCCGAGGAGCAAAAAGAATACCTCGGCGCAATTGGCCTTGAGGAACCGGGTCTAAACCGCCTCATCCAGGCGGGGTATGCTCTGCTGGGCCTTCGTACCTATTTCACCGTTGGCCCCAAAGAAGCCCGCGCTTGGACCTTCAAAGAGGGCTGGAGCGCGCCAAAATGCGCAGGCGTCATTCATGGCGATTTTGAGAAAGGCTTCATCCGGGCGGAAACTACGGCCTATCAGGACTATGTTGATAACGGCGGCGAGCAAGGCGCGAAAGAAGCCGGCAAAACGCGCCAAGAGGGCAAAGAGTACCGCGTCAAAGACGGCGACATCATGTTGTTCAAATTTAACGTTTAAAAGGCACAGTGCAGGCACAGTGCATAAGCAGATATTTGACTAATCGCCCAAGCCCCGCTCGTCCCTCTTGCACATATCTTTGAACTGGGCATGTAAAGCAACATTCGGGTAGTTGGCGCATTGCCACGTCAGACGGAGCCCTCTGAGGGACTTTATATAGACGACGTCACTCCTATAATGCGCCGGCTAGCGCCTCATGACGCCTTTGCTTTTTTTCGCTCTTTGTGCGCGCCGAAACTCGGTGGGAGTCAAATCAAACCATCGCTTGGCGGCCGCGGTAAAAGGCCGGTCAGAGGAATAGTCCAGCATTTTTGCCAAGCGCACAATGGATATATCAGACTCGATTAAAAGACGTTCCGCTATATTTTTTCGCACGTCATCAAGCACGTCGGAATAATTTGTGCCCTCGTCTTTTAAAAGGCGCTGAATTTTCTTGGGATGAATATTTAGCACTTTGGCAATATCATTTACGCTTGAGCCGTTCACGCCCATAACTCCTGGCAAAGACCCAGCAATCATCATAGAAATAGAGTCCTCACCGTGCGGATGTTTCGTGAGCTGCCAATTCATATATTTGCGAACAAGGGGCAACACTAATTTCGTCACGACACCCGTTTTTTTCATTTTCAAATATTTCAAGTTCGAGGTGATTGAAATCTTATCCGCGTTAAAGATAACGGGACATTGCAGTACCTCCTCATAGAGGGCCAAATCCTCAGGGGGGCCGTGCTGAAACGTTACCTGATCAAACCTAAACTCTGGAATGAATTGCCGTCCTAGTAAGGCGACGCAGCCCACAAATTGTTCCACAAATTGCCGGCAGGGAGGCGCCAGCGGGTGAACAGAGATTTGGCCAGTGACAAGATTGGCGGCCGTATCTATATCGTAACGAAACGACACGCCATTGCTATGTATCTTCTGATATTCGATGGCCATATCAAGCCATTCCTTGGCGTTTGATGACATTGACAAAAGCAGTACATGCGGTCCGCTGAAGCGAAAATCAGCGGGTTGATGTTGCGCCCATTTCAAGCCGAAATAAGGTTCATTTGTCTGGTTAGCAGCCTCTTCAAAGAGACGACAAATCCCGGCAAAAGATTCAAAATTAATAAGACCTTTCGGCAGCCGCGGCACCAGACCAGCCGCCTTGGTAATGGCAGCGGCATCTCCCCCAAGCGAGCGGACAAACTCGTTAAACCCGTCTTCCCCTCGGAAAGATCGCATGTATAAGTCTTCGCGTTTCATGAGGTTTGCGCCCCCAAATTTGCGCTTTTTAACATAAACGCTTTGCCAGAGGGGGACTTCTAAGACCCTCCCTATACATCTTTAACGCATAATTCAAGACAGTTGTGGATAGTAATTGCGCGAATAAATCCAATAGTGAGCTGTCTCCCATCAATAAGCTGAAATGAGCGTTAGGCGCTAGTTTCAGTCAGCCAATCCCCGGCAGCAAGGGCAGATATTGCTAAATGGGGCTAAATGTGCTAACTCACTCGCGGGCGTAAAGAGGGCGATATGTTTAAACTAGTGCAAAGCGCCGAGAGCCGCGCAAGCATGATAACCGAATCGGGGAACCTTGGGGCGGTGTTAATCGAGGGCGGGCGATTTAAATCGCCCATGGCGGTGCTGACGGCCTTCGTTAAGGAACTCTCACACAACCACCTTAATGTAAAGAAGATCGCCGTCTTTGAAGAGCCGCCCATTGCTATTCTGCATATAAAAACGCCGTCCCAAAGCACCAAAAAGCCAGCTTGGCTGAAACGTCTGATCATGCCCAATACCACCTCAGGCGAGGATAGTTTGACCGTCCTTGAGCTTTCGGTCGCGCCGCAGCGCGATATTAAGGCCCCGTTTCGTCTGAACTGCCAGATCATTTCCTCGGATCAATACCCAGGATGACCCGCGCGAGCTAGGCCGCCAAAGCAATGGGCGATCAGGAAGAGACCTTCTGGAAAGAGATTTTTTAAGGTGCCCGCTAATGACCATCAAAGGCGACCAGCGCCGTGACGGGAATGCCCATTTTCGTGATCCGCGCAAGACCGCCAAGATCAGGCAGATCGACGATGAAAGCCGCGCCCACAATCTTCGCCCCGGTTTTTTGCAGCAGTTTGATTGCCGCTTCGGCTGTGCCGCCCGTTGCGATCAAATCATCAACGAGCAATATCCGCTCTCCCTTGCGCACGCTGTCAGCGTGTATCTCTAGAGTATCATGGCCGTATTCCAGCGCATAGTCTTGTTCATAAGTATCAAAAGGAAGCTTGCCTTTTTTGCGCAAGGGAACAAACCCTGCCCCAAGTTCATAGGCAATTGCCCCGCCTATAGTGAAGCCACGCGCCTCAATCGCGCAGACATTATCAATGAGTTGATCCCGATAGGGGGCAGACATTTGAATCACGCATTCCGCAAAGGCGCGCCGACTTGTGAGCAAAGTCGTGATATCGCGGTACATGATCCCCGGCTTTGGAAAATCGGGAATAGTGCGAATGGAATCTTTTAAGTTCATATTGAGCTCGCCTTACTTTTTTGATTTTGACATGTCGGCCGTTGCGCCTCGAATAGCTTTGATCATATCTGCATCAAGCCTGCGCAGATAGCCATAGCGGGCGGGCCGGCCCGTAAAGGGTGAGTATACCGTCCAGACCGTGCCCAGATGAATACCGAGAAGTTCGTTTTGCGCGGTAGAGAACGGCGCGCCGGACTGCCCAGCGATCGCGCGGCAATTATGCGCCAAAACGCCGTCATACCCCTGCCCCTTCAGTCCCGCGAATCGGCGGGGCAATATTTTACAGTTTTGCCCATTTTCCGGCCGCCCGCGCGCAGACGCGAAACGTGAAAACGCGCCCTCGCCCGCACCGGCTTCCAGCTCACTTATATCGGCGGCGCGCAAAGGATAGCGAATAAGGCCCCGCGTTTTCATACGCGGAAATGCAATGAGGCCCCAATCCGCCGCTGTGCCTGCGCGGTAATCCGGCGCAATGCGCAAAGCGCTCACGGCGGCGCTACCGCCCGCAAAATCTTGCACAAAGCAGCCTTCCGAAAGACCGCCGTCTGGCCCGATCAGGCCATGACCGGACACAAGCGCTATATCCATATCAGGCCCCGCGCCGGACTCCCCGCGCAAATCCAGCACGGAGACGCGCGAGACGCGGGAATAGCCTTCTTTGGACGGGCATTTTAAAACCAGCATATGGGTATGCATATGGAGCGGTTTTGCCGCTGATGCCCCTTGAACCCCGAGCGTAGGCTCAGATGAGCTTTGCAGAGCCTCATGGGGCAAGTTTGGCGAGAGTGTCGCCGCCGCTGCCAAAGGGGGAAGTAGGAAGGCAAAGAAGAGCAATGTCAGTATAATCGGAGCCCGCATAAGTTCACGTTAGCACTCGGGAGGTTCTAGTCAATGCCGGCGCTGCGCCCGCCTTGCCCCGCCCGGCCTTAGGGCTGATTGACTTTATCCGTATCGGGCAAGACATGCGTCTCGGCAAAGGCCATGGCCTCCCAATCCTGAAAATCAGGGTCCGACATCAGCTCACTGATATAGGTGTCAGCGCGCGTCGAGCGCGGCAGGGCGTAACTCTCAAACCGCGTGGCGGCAGGCGCATAAAAAGCATCCGCAATAGACCAATCCTTAAATAAAAACGCGCCGTCATGATCGGCCAGCCAATCTTGCCAGAGCGCGTCCATTTTCGCGGCGTCCGCAAGGCAGTCTAGCGGCATTTTCCCCGCTGTGCGCCGGCGAAGGTTCATTGGGGCTTCAGTGCGCAGCGGTCCGAAACCTTCATGCATAAGCTTTGCCGCTTCGCGCGCACGCGCTTTTTGGACCGGGTCTTTGGGCCAGAGATTAGGCACGCATTTGGCCAGAAATTCACAAATCGCGAGGCTATCGGGGATCATCTCTATCCCGTCTTTTCCGCGCACCTCAAGTACAGGAACAGTCGCCGCAGATGTAAGAGCAGCGAGCTTTTCCTTATAACCGGGAATATCCAGATCAATCATTCGGGTTGTGAACGGCAGACCGGATTTGCGCAGCACCAACCACGGCCGCAAAGACCAGCTTGAGTAGTTATAATTCCCAATATGAAGGATGAGATTGTCAGGGCTATGCATATCCGCGTCTACCCTAGCGCCGTGATTGCAGCAGCATCGCGCGGGGTGATCTCGTCCTCGCCTTTAAAATATTTCCAGCTTCGCTCACATTTTTTATAGCCGTTGTTTTGCGACAAGGCCTGCACGGAAATGGTGTCCACCTTGGATGAAAGATCACATTCCGAAACAATGAGATAATCAGCCAGCGTATCAGATGGATCCGCAGGGTCGGCGTAATCATCGCGGCGGGTCACGCCCAGCGCGGTCAGCGCCGACATCAGCGCCTTGTCCGCCGGCGCAGTGACCCGCGCCTCAAGGCTTGAGCCAATAATCTTGTCTTTGCGCATCGGTTCAATAAATTCTGAGCACTGCGTTCTAAAGGCCCGCACTGTGTCGATCTTTTCGGCTAATGCCGGATTGCGCCAATCCCTGGGCGCATCCAGATAAGTTTGCAAATGCACAGAGCCATTTTCATCGGGGTAGCGCGTCTGCCAAACCTCTTCCATTGTGAAGGACAAGATCGGCGCAAGCCATGTTGTCAGCCGCAAGAAAATCTCGTTCATTACCGTGCGGCACGCGCGGCGGCGGGCCGAGCCAAGCGGATCACAATAAAGCGCATCTTTGCGAATATCGAAATAAAAGGCCGAGAGGTCTACCGTACAAAAATTAAACAGCGTGCTGAAAATGCGTTTATGGTCATGGCCCGCGACCCAATTTGCGTGGTCCTCGGTGATTTGCGAAAGTCGGTGCAGCGCCCATTTTTCAAGCGCGGGCATATCCGCGTAATCCACTTTTTCGGCCTCGTCGAAACCATCCAGCGCGCCGATCATATAGCGCAAAGTATTGCGCAGCTTGCGGTAGGCATCGACATTAGTTTGGATGATCTCCCGCCCGATTTTCAGATCATTTGACCAATCAGATGAGGCCACCCAAAGACGCATAATCTCTGCGCCATATTGTTTAGAAATGTCTTCGGGACTCATGGTGTTACCAAGAGATTTGGACATTTTTAGCCCCTTCTCATCGACCACAAACCCGTGGGTCAGTACGGCATCATAGGGGGCCTGCCCGTAGACCGCGCAGCTCTGGAGAAGACTTGATTGGAACCAGCCGCGGTGCTGGTCTGAACCTTCGAGGTATAAATCCGCGCGGTCGGGTAGATCATTGCGCCGCTTAAGGCAAAAGGCATGCGTACTGCCGCTATCAAACCAGACATCAAGAATATCGGTGACCTTCTCCCAGCCTGCGTTGTTATCTGGCATAAACTCAGCGAGCGAGGTCTCAAACCAGCCGTCAACGCCCTGCTCTGCGACCTTGGCGAGGATGCGTTCATTAATGGCATCGGCGTCATCGCGCTCCGTGTGAAGCTCCCCGTTCGGACCAATAATCAAGGTGATTGGCACGCCCCAATTGCGCTGGCGAGAAATCAGCCAGTCAGGCCGGTCCGCCACCATGGTCGCAAGGCGGTTACGGCCGCGCTCTGGGAAAAACTTCGTTTTTTCAATTGCCGCCATCGCCGTATCGCGCAGGCCGCCGCTACTCATAGAAACAAACCACTGCGGGGTGGCGCGGCGAATAACAGGGGCTTTGCTCCGCCAAGAGTGGGCATCACGCAAAGTCATAACTCCGCGCGCCAGCAAGTTCCCGCACTCAACTAGCGCTTTGAGGACTTCGCCGTTCGCCTTACCGTCCTGACCGCGTTTCTTGCCTGATGTACGAATAACATCAAGGCCCTGAAACCGGGTCGGCATAACGTCGGTGTAACAGCCCGCATCATCAAGGGTCATGGGGACAATGGGAGTGATGCCGAGCGCTTCAAGCTTGGTCGCATTGCTCATCCAAACGATATAATCATCCTCACCATGGCTCGGCGCGGTATGGACAAAGCCTGTACCCGCATCGGCGGTGACGTGAGAGCCTTCTAGGAGGGGTACGGGGAAATCATATTTGCCCTCCGCGCCGTCCATGTTTTTGAGGGGGTGATTGAGTTTTACGCTCTCAAAATCTTTACCGGCCAAGACTTCCACGACTCTGAAAGATTTAATTAGTCCAGCTTTTTTCACCTCAGGCCATAACTTTTGTGCACAGATTAGTTTCTCCCCTTTCTTGGTCCAAGGAGGAAAATCCGACTCTTCCAATTCTGTAACCTCATACATTGCATAAGAGAATTTTGTTGAAAAACTCACTGCGCGGTTTGCCGGGATTGTCCATGGGGTAGTTGTCCAGATAACCACTGATGCTTCAGACAACCGCTCCTGCCGTTTATACCAATCAGGTTTTTCCTGCCTATGCGCATTGGAAGATTTGGGATCTAAGAGAAATCCTACCGTCTCCCGAACAGGAAACTTCACATAAATCTGCGTGGCCTTTTTATCGTGATATTCAACTTCGGCTTCGGCCAATGCTGTCTGCTCGACGGGGGACCACATGACGGGCTTGGAGCCGCGGTATAGCTGCCCCGTTTTGGCAATCTTTAGAAGCTCGCCGCAAATATCGGCCTCGGATTGGAAATTCATTGTCTTATAGGGATTATCCCATTCCCCGATCACGCCAAGGCGTTTGAATTCCTCGCGCTGAATATCCAGCCAGCCAGCGGCATATTCACGGCAGCGCTTGCGAAATTCGGGGCCGCTGACTTCGTCCTTAGAACGGCCCTTACCGCGAAATTCTTCTTCGACTTTCCATTCAATCGGCAGGCCGTGACAATCCCAGCCCGGCACGTAATGCGCGTTATAACCTGCCATTTGATGGCTGCGATTAATGATGTCTTTGAGAATTTTATTGAGCGCCGTCCCCATATGGATATGCCCATTGGCATAGGGCGGCCCGTCATGCAGGATATAAGGCCCCTTCGGATTTTCCGCCGCGCGCTGGCGGCCAAACAAATCCATCTTCTCCCATTTTTCAATCCACTGCGGTTCGCGCTTGGGCAGGCCCGCACGCATCGGAAAATCGGTTTTGGGAAGGAAGAGAGTCTCGCGGTAATCGCGGCGTGGTGTGTCGTTATCAGCAGTCATAATAATCTCGAATTTTAGCGCAAATTGGTTTTTTTCCCGACACGCAGATGGCCAATTAAGCCCCGCATATCGGGCTGGTAATTCGAGATATAATCGGCTGCCGCTGCATGCGCCCGCGATACCATAGGCCAGCGTAATCGCCAAGCAGCAATTGCCCCCTCTAGGGCTTGACTGTCATTGGTGTCCTCGGGCTACTCTTTTAATGCCGAAGTGCCAATCAGACTCCAAGTTCATTTATCAGTTCGCGCTTTATCCGCGCTAGGGTAAACCCAATATTGCGGCGGCGGGACTTGACCTTGGGTAGCTCCGCGAGCCGCGCCCTGTAATGCGGTTCATATTTTTTCAGCAGCTCCTTGTGCATAGAACGGATCATCAGAATATGCCCACCGCGCACAAGGACAAAATAGAGCAGGGAAAAGCTAAGGATCGCCGCGTTCTGATTGAGCAAATTTTCGCGCTCCGTGATGGCGCGGGCAGCCAGAAGTGCAAACACCAGAACCGCCGCGCTGGGCAGCACGCAGCGCTGTAACCAGCAGCGCAAGGACAAATATCGCGCTTCAAGCTCGGCCGTGGTCATCAGGCGGGCCGCATGACGGCTAACGCGGCTTATCGGTGATAAGCATATGGCGGGGGTGCTCTGCCACGCGGGAGAGCCATGCGCGCGTGCGCGGATATTTCGAAAGGTCAAACCCGCCCTCATTCGCAACATGAGTGTAGGCATAAAGCGCAATGTCGGCCACGGTCGGCCCGCCGCCAACAAACCAGTTCGCAACCCCTAAATGTGCTTCCATAACATCCAAAGCGGCGTAGCCTTTTTCCGCAAGTGCCGGTAGCTGCTCGCTCCGCGCTTCCATATCATAATGACGAATGAAACGAGCCACTGCGATAGAAGGTTCGTGCTTATATTGCTCAAAGAACATCCACTGCAGGCATTTGGCCTGGTCAAAAACGTTTTTAGGCCAATAGGGCGTGCCCTCGGCAAGGAAAAATAAGATCGCGTTGGATTCTGCTATTCGCCGGCCATCCGCCAGCTCTAATAGCGGGATTTGGCCCGCAGGATTTATTGCGCGAAAGGCCTTGGTCTGGGTTTCGCCCTTAATAATATCAACGCCCACATGCTCATATTCGAGCCCGAGATAAGACAATAGCAGCCGGACTTTATAACTGTTACCCGATGGCAGATAATCATAAAGCTTCACTGGGTTCTCCTCTTGGCGGCAGGTACGGGCCGCCCAAGAGGGGCGTTTAGGCGGCGCGGACCGCTTTCTCTTTAGCGAGATCCGTCAGATCACGCCAGTCAGGATTTTTGCGTTCAATCAGCGCATCGACCCACTCACGCGAGGCTTTTTTGAGCGCCGCCGCGCGGCTCGTCGCCGCTTCAATACTGTCATGGCGCTCGGCATGCACCAATTGGTCAATCCGAAAGGCGTCATAGCTGGCGCGCCCAATGCGGTGCTGAGTGAGGCGGTGGCGCAGATCGCGCGTTGTGCCAATAAAGATGGGGCCGCCGGCGCCCTTGGAGGCCGAAGGGCCGCTTAGGATGTATGTATAATGGTGTCTCATAATGTCTTTCTAGCCTTGAAGCGTGAACAAAAAGTGAACACTGGGGGATGGCCTTATTTTTTTATCCATTATCTGTGGATAACATTGTGAATATGACCGTAAACTGAACATCATAGTTAATAAAACCTTAACAAAAGCAACAGGATAGCGGAAGGCTCCTCCTATGGTTGGTGAGTTGCCCTCACGTGACAACAGGGGGATTGTCTGGGGACAACTCACAAAGTCTAGGTAACAAACTTGCGTGCCAACTCCCAATCACGCCGATTCACATTGATGTGTGCCTCTGGTGAGCAGGCCCGACAGGGCTTGGGGGCTTGGGGGCTTGGGGGCTTGGGGGCTTGGGGGGGGGGCTTACCGTATTTGGCGAATCATGGCTGCGATATTATAGCGCCTAGGCTTTGCGCAGTTTCGAGCGCCCATCCGCGCCGGTTTCAAGAATAAGGTCTTTGGCCTTCAGGGTCTCGCGGATGGCGTCAGAGGCAGAGAAGGCCGCGCCCATGGCAGCTTTATCCCCGGCCTGCTTCGCCGCCATCGCCTCTGCCCGCACGCGGTCATACTCCGCGGCCAGCGCATGGTCAGCCTCGGATATACCGCCCGAGAACCACTCTTCGGGGGCATGCTGAAGGAGGCCGAGAAGGTTCGCGTAAGCCAAGAATTTTCCAACCTTTTGAGTAATAGCCTGATGGACTTTTTGTTTTCGCTCATCTTCTGTACCACCGACATAAACAGGAACATTGGGGTTTAACAACGGCAACCCTGAACCATCTTCAGGCGTGACAGAAAATTGAAATTCATGCTCTCTTCCAATGTAATCTAAAAAGTCATTAACTTCAGTCCTGAGAACACTTACTTCAGAAAAGTACTCAGGGGTATTCAAGTCATCGAAAAGTCGTTTGGCCGCATAGATTGGCAAAGCATAATCCGAATATATCAATGACGAAGAGCGATATCGCGAAATTGAGCGATACCAGCCATCTAACTGCTCTTTACTCTCCTTAAGCAAATCCTCCGTCCACGTAAGCTCGCTTCTGTAATGCGCTTTGAGCAAGGCGAGGCGGATCACCTCCCCGTCCCAGTCTTTGAGCAGATCGCGGATGAGCTTCACATTACCCAGTGATTTGGACATCTTTGTGTCGCCCATATTGAGGAACTCATTATGCACCCAATAATTGGCCATGGGCTGATCGTGAGCGCAATTACTTTGCGCGATCTCGTTTTCATGGTGCGGAAATTTAAGATCCACGCCCCCGCAGTGAATATCAATCGTCTCTCGGCCCGTGCCTTTGGTCAGCGTTTCCTTGGCCATGGCAGAGCATTCAATATGCCAGCCGGGACGGCCTCTCATGTTTGACCCTTTAGGGCCAAAGGGCGCGTCCCAGCCAACGCCGCCCAGCTCCGGCTTCCAGAGGACAAAATCCGCCGCATTTTTCTTGCGAGCAACCTCGCCCTCCCCGACTCTATCTCCCCCGCGCAGGGCGTCCAGCGTATTGCCCGATAACTTTCCGTAATCGCCATATTTGGAAACATCGAAAAACACATGGCCGTCACTGGCATAGGCAAAGCCCTTGTCCAGCAAATCAGAAATCATATCGATCATGCCGCCAATATTTTCCGTCGCCAGCGGCTGATGGGTCGGCTCAAGGCAGCCAATGGCCGCAAGGTCTTCATTATATATACGCGCGTATTTTTCGGTAATTACCGATATGTCCACGCCTTGCGCTTTGGCGGCTGCAATGATTTTGTCGTCAACATCTGTGATATTGCGGGCATAAACAACATGGTCTTTCCCGTAAATATGACGCAGGACACGAAACAAAACATCCGCAACGACGGCCGCGCGGGCATTGCCAATATGAGCATAGCTATAGACCGTGGGGCCGCAGTTATACATCGTCACCCGCTTGGCGTTTTGCGGGATAAAGCGCTCTTTTTCGCGGGTCAGCGAATTATACAGCGTCAGCGGATGATCTGTCGTGCTCATAGGCTGCGACTTAGCCCTATTTGCCCTTGTTTTAAAGAGCGTAATTCCCACCTATTTGCTATGAGATTACAACAAATAATCGCCGGCAGCCTTGTGGCAATCATGTTTGCTATTGGTATTTACAATGCCCTGCAACCCGATGCAGGATTACTGAAATTTCGCGCGGTCGATAATCTGGCCTATGGCAATGGCAATACAAACGGCATGAGCGTGTCCATGGTGCGGGCCTTTCTTGATGAAAACCCGCAGGTCGATACGCTCGTGATGGGTAAAATGCCCGGCACAAAAGACGCTGATATGAATATCAAAATCGCGCGAGAGATACGAAAACGCGGACTGAAAACACATCTACCCAGAAACGGGTTTATCGCCTCCGGCGCAGTGGACTTGTTCCTCGCCGGCACGCAGCGCACGATGGAGTGCGGCGGCATGATCGGTGTGCATAGTTGGGGGCTAACGGGGGACCGAACAGGTACAATCTCGCCCAAGACGATAGGCGTAGATCGCCGCCAAAAATTTCACGAAAAATTCCTGCGCGATATGGGTATTGACCCCGCGTTTTACGTCTTTACCCGCGAAGCCGCAGAGCCAAGCCAGCTACATTTTATGAGCGCAGAAGAAATCGCGCGCTTTGGCCTTTTAACCGAGCCCGCTTGCCGCGAATGATCGCCGGCCGAGCGCCGCCTAGCCGCGCTCACGGATAAGGCGCCGGCCGCGTCGCTGCGCCTCGGTTTCTGGCGGCGGCGCGTAGATATGGGCGCGGTAATACAGCCCCGCCATGCGGGCCGCAAAGAAGACGGCGGGCAGCGACACCATCGCCCATTGTAGGTGTTTGGGCAGGGCCAGAAACGTTTCGCCCAAAAGGCCAAGCGATGTACCATCGCCAATTCCAAAACTTGCCATCATGGGCGCAAAGAACCACAAAATCATGTTCAGCCCCACAAACAGGCTCACTCCGGAATAAAAGAGCTTGGCAAAATCACGGCTGTGATACGCGCTCAAACCGCCCAAACCGCCGCCGATAAGGGCCGATAAGAAGAATGGTAATATAAGTTCACCCATGGATACAGTCTCGTCCCCAGCCTTTAAAATAAGGTGAATTAGTTTACCCTAGCCTTTTAGGGGTTTTATGCGGTAAAGGGGCGATATGAGTATAGAGACCCCCAAAAAGCCAATCTTAAAGGCCGTGAGTAAAACACCTCGTCCCTCCAAGGCCGAAGCCATGGACGCGGTGCGCACGCTCATTGCATGGGCAGGTGATGATCCCAGACGTGAAGGGCTGATCGATACGCCCAAGCGCGTGGTCAATGCCTATAGCGAATGGTTTCGCGGTTATGATCTTGACCCGGAAGAGGTCCTCTCTCGTGTGTTTGAGGATGTTTCGGGCTATGATGACATGGTAGTTTTGCGCGAAATCGATGTAGAGAGCCATTGCGAACATCACATGGCGCCGTTTTTGGGCACAGCCTTCGTTGCCTATCTGCCCACCGATAAAGTGGTGGGGATCTCCAAATTAGTAAAAGTTGTGGAGATTTTCGCCAAACGACTACAAACCCAAGAAACGATGACTGCGCAAATCGCCGAAGCGATTGATAGTGCCCTCAAGCCCCGCGGCTCTGCTGTGATGATTGATGCGGTTCACCAATGTATGAGTACGCGCGGCGTGCATCATCCAAATGTGTCAACAGTCACAACCCAGTTTACAGGTGAATTTAAGACCAATCCCGCCCTACAGGACAGATTTTTAAAGCTGATCGGCAAGTAGGCGCGCGCGAAACGTTGGGATAGCGATCTCGGAAAAGCTGTCCTCTTGCGCAGTTTCGGAGGCCTTATAAAGAAATTCTAAGCTTTCGATGCGGCAATCAAGCTGCGCCGAAAGACGGTCAAGATGCTCTGTTTCGGGTGAAATTTGCAATTCCTTTGCAAAAACACCGAAACCAAAAAAATTCTCAAGAAGTGTACCCATGCGCTGCAGTTCGCCTTTGGTCAATGTTACGCGCCTTGAGCAACTATGTATCCACCGGCATATGACTGCAAGATGAATGGCGGTATTAAGAGACAAATTGGGGCAAAATAGATAAAGCCATGGCACAAATAACGACAAGGCCGCATGCAAAATACATTCGCACCCAGCGGGCAAAAAAAATCCGCCGTCAAAGGCGGATTTCTTAATTCAATTCAGGCGTAACGCTAGGCCGCCTCTGCCTCGGCCGTCTTTTTGATAATCGCCTTTTTTATCTTCTTGGCCTTGTCTGTCAGCTTATGGTTCTTTGTGCCCATCAAAAAGCCGTCAAGGCCGCCTTTAAAGTCGACCGTGCGCAAAGTCTTGGCCGCAATGCGCATTTTGAACTTTTGTCCCAGCGCTTCCGACGGCAAAGTTACCGTACAGAGATTGACTTCAAACCGGCGATTGGTTTTGATATTTGAGTGGGACACGTTATGGCCGCTCATTGGGCCTGTATCGAGTAGATCGCAACGACGTGACATAGTCAGCACCTTTGATAAAATTAAAAAGGCCCGCAGGATTCGCGGGCACGCTTATAGCTCGGTGGCAATTACGGGCAAGCGGGCGCTACGTCAACCCTTTTTCGCGCCAAATTGCGCACGCTATGCGCCATAGCTAACGCCTCCCCCTCGCCGCGCTTGCTCGCGTTCTTGCGCACTGTAAATGAAGAATTTGTCATGGAAAAAGCAAGGTTTATTCATGTTCGGGCCAGCCCCCACGGCCTATAAAGCGTCAAGAACAAGGGGCGTAACCCGCGCCGCCTAGTCACGTGAAAGGCGACCCTTATGAAGCAAGTCCTCCTAGCATCTGCTCTTTTGGCAAGCTGTGCCGTTTCACTTTCCGCTAGCGCCCGTCCCGACCTCACTCGCCCCTTAATCGAGCAGGCTCGCAATTTTTCCGTGTTGAACGCGCAAAATCTGGGCGCGCGCAGCTATGATATCCCTCTGCCCAGCACGCAGGCCACGCAATATAGTTTTAAACTCAAGGGTTATGTTTTTGGCATTAAGATGATCACCGCGCATTACAACGGCTATATCGAGACAGACCGCTACGCCGCCTATACCGATATCAAAACCTCCGGCCTTGGGGCCTTGTTAAAGAAAATGGAGATATGGGCCGTCTCAAAGGGACGGTTTGACCGCGGCGGGCTGACACCTGATTTCCACGTCCAGCAGAATTTGGATAAGAAAAACCGGCGCGTGGAGATGAATTATGACAATGCGCTAAAGACCGTGGACGTCAATATCCTTCCCACGCTCGGAAGCCAAGGCGTACCGCCGGCCTCACCTGAGGAACGTTACAGCGCCGAAGACACCATCTCCGCAATATTGACTCTGATGATGCAAGGCCAGCGGCTGGATCAGCCGCTCTGCGAAGGCAGCGTACGAATATTTGATTCCAAACAGCACTATAAACTTCGGCTAGAGCGTATCGGCGCGGCCAAAGAACGGATTGGCGGCAAAAAAGTCCCAACCACGCTGTGCCATGTTTATTACGAGCCTATAAACGGCTTTGATCCTGAAGATTTACCGAGCACAGAAGAAGGCACCACCCCCGTTAAAGTCGAATTTATGGCGCGGCCCGATCTGGGTTTGAATGTCCCAGTTCGCTTTACTTATAAAATCAGCGCGATCAAAGCGGTCATCAAGCTTGACGAAATGGCCTGGGTCACCCCCGCGGCCAGCCCAACTGCGAAATAGCGGCCATTCGGAGACCTCAGACATCAAATGCATCGCGATATTGGTTAACTGCTGCAACAGCCGCTTTCAGCGTTATTTAAGACTCTTCGTTTAGATCAATCAAAGGATACTCCCTTGAAGGGAGAAATATATTGATTAAGGGCCTCAAGACTTATTTTGTGGTCCCTGATTGCAGACAAAGAGACTTATCATGGTGGAATTTTCAGCGCGCGATAGACTAAAGCTTCTAGGCGGAGGTGCAGCCAGCCTTATTTTGGCCGGTTGCGGTGGTGGCAGCCCTCTACCCGTTCCCCCGCCCATTGGAACTGTGCCGCCGCCGCCGCCAGTAACGCCGCCGGCACCGCCAACGTCCTCTTCGCCCCTCGCAGAAGGATTTTTGCGTGATCACTTCCGGAATAATTTCGAAATGGGCGCAGCGATCAATTCAAATCAGATTAGAGAAAATAATCCCTCTATCCCGATCGCTCAAGCCCAGTTCAATTCCATCACGCCAGAGTATGAACTTAAGCTCGATAATCTCTCGCCAACGGGCGGGCCTTTGAATTTCAGCGAAGCTGACCGAGTCGTTGATTGGGCGATAGAAAACAATATGAGCGTGAGAGGGCATGCGCTTGTTTGGCATGAGTCAACACCTGAATACTTCCTAGAGGGCCCGCCCGCGCAAATCCGCAGGCGCCTTGAGAGCTACATAACAGAAGTTATGACCCATTTCAGCGACCGGATTAAAATTTGGGACGTGGTCAATGAGGCGCTTTCAGAGGATATTTTCAACGGCGACCAAAGTGTAGGTCCTGACCGCCGGTCAAATTGGTACGAAGCTGTCGGCAATGCTGATTATATTGACTGGGCATTTCAAGCGGCCCGCGCTGCGGATCCAACAGCGCAGCTTTTCCTCTCCGATTATGAAACAGAAAACCCGCTGAAGCGCGGTTATCTTGTGGAGGTATTGCAGCGCCTGCAAGCGCGCAACATTCCAATTGACGGCGTCGGTCATCAATTCCACCTCCGCCTTGATACCCCGCCCGCAGAAGTATTGGCAGCGCTGGATGCGGTCGACAATCAGTTTATGGGATTGGTCAATCATGTCACGGAAATGGACGTAAATTGCTATATTGACCGCGGAGTTTGCTGGCAGACCGGCCTAGGCTGCGAACCAGACCTTGGCACCGCAGCCCCCGCAGCAATTCTGGCGGATCAGGCGACTTTACTTCGCGCCGTTTTTGATGGATTTGTCCAACGATCAAACCTTGAGTCGGTTACTTTCTGGGGCGTGCGCGATGGCGATAGCTGGCTAAACTTCACGCCTGCGGTTCGCTCTAACTATCCGCTCTTGTTTGATAGAGATGGCGACCCGAAACCTTGCCTAAACGCCATCACCGATCCCGCTTACCAAATATAAGCTCATCATGAGGCCGCCCATGTAAGGGTGGCCGAAGGCGCTCGATTGACTGCCGATTGACTGTCGATTTGGTAAATGCTGTATTGCGCGATGCGTGCGGCCTGCTAAACCACGAAAATGCCGCCCCCCATCTCCAGCACCTCTTTCGGCAGGCCTATCGTCAAAGCGATCCTAGGCCCGACAAATACAGGTAAAACCCATTATGCCGTTGAGCGCATGCTCGGGCGCAGTTCAGGCTGTATCGGCTTGCCCCTGCGCCTGCTGGCGCGGGAGGTATATGACAAAATCTGCGGCCTTAAACACCCCAGTCTTGTGGCCTTGATTACAGGCGAAGAAAAAATCTTGCCTAAAACCGCGCAATATTATGTCTGCACGGTCGAGGCCATGCCAGTAGAGAAACGCTTTGCCTTTGTGGCCATTGACGAAATTCAGCTCATGTCCAATTATGAGCGCGGACATATTTTCACAGACAGACTTTTAAACTTTCGCGGCACTGAGGAAACATTATTTCTCGGGGCGTCGACCGCGCGCTCGATTATCAAAGATCTTTTGCCTGACTGCGCCTTTGATACGCGCGAGCGTTTTTCAGTTTTGTCCTATAGCGGGGAGACCAAAATCACTCGCCTGCCCAAACGCTCTGTGATTATCGCCTTTTCCGCAGGGGAAGTTTACGCCCTCGCCGAACTTATCCGGCGGCGGCGCGGCGGGGCGGCCGTGGTAATGGGGGCGCTCTCCCCGCGCACGCGCAACGCCCAAGCCGAGCTTTTCCAAAGCGGCGAAGTTGATTTCCTGATTGCTACTGACGCCGTAGGCATGGGCCTCAACCTTGATACAGACCATGTCGCCTTTGCCAGCATCCGAAAATATGACGGGCGGCGGCGGCGTATGCTCAACCCCATGGAGCTAGGACAGATCGCAGGGCGTGCGGGACGCTTTCGTAATGATGGCAGCTTTGGCACGACGGGTGATTGTCCGCCGCTGGATGCAGAAACAATTGCCCGCATTGAAGGCCACGAGTTTGAGCCGCTCGCCCGTGTTGAGTGGCGCAATTCCGCGCTTGATTTTACCTCCCTCGACGCGCTGGATAACAGCCTACATCTGCCCACGCCGCACCGGCGCCTTCGCCGCGTGCAGAGGGTCACGGATGAGCAGGCGCTTGAGCGTCTTGCCGCTATTCCTGAAGTGGCCCAAAGCGTCGCCCCACAGCGCATAGATGCGCGGCACGCCGTCAAACGGCTTTGGGATGTGTGCCAAATTCCCGATTTTCGAAATGTCACCATAGATGCCCATTTGCGCCTGCTTCAGGATATTTACCGCCTTTTACTGTCCAGCGGCGGTAAATTACCTGATGATTTCATGGAAAAGCATGTTAATCGGCTGGACGATACGGGCGGGAATGTGGATATTCTCTCCCAGCGGCTTGCACAAATACGGACTTGGACGTATTGCGCAAATAAAACGAGTTGGATGTACCAGCCCGGCTACTGGATTGATAAAACCCGAGAGGTAGAAGACCGCCTTTCGGATGCCTTGCATGAAGGCTTAATTGCGAGATTTGTTGACCGGCGCACGTCGGCCCTTCTCAAAAATATTGGAATTGGAAAACCTATGGACACCTCGGTCAAAGACAATGGCGACGTCTGGGTTGACGGACATATGATCGGGCGGCTCGAGGGGCTGACCTTCATCGCAGACGAAAGTGGATCAGATGTGGAAGCCAAAGCCCTACAAGCGGCGGCGGCCAAAGCCATCGGCCCTGAGGTCGACCGCAGGCTCACCAGCCTGTCTGGCGGCACTCACGCCATATTTACGCTGTCCAATAGCGGTGAAATTCTCTGGGGCGGAAAAGCCGTTGGCCGAATTGCAGCTAGCGGGTCTGTTTTTAATCCTGATGCCGAGCAGATTGGTGGGCAGCTTGGCAATCCCACGCTGCAAGCCATGGCAACGGGCCGTATGCGCGATTTCCTCAAAGCCGAAGCCGCCGCCAAGCTAGCGCCGCTAGACGCGCTTAAAACGCTTGGCGCTCATGAAGACACCTCCCCCGAAGCCAAGGGGTTCGCTTATAGCCTACTCGAAGGGTTTGGCACGATAGATCGCGGCAAAAATAATAAAATTGTCAAAGCTCTTGAGCAAGGACCGCGCAAGGAACTGCGAGCAGTCGGCGTGCAATTTGGTCAATATACAGTATTCATGCGGGACATGCTAAAGCCCAAGCCCGCAACCTTGCTCTCTTTGCTCGTGGCTTATGGCGCGGGTGGGGACAAAAAGCCCTTTATCCCTTTCGCTGGCGTGACCTCTATCCCCAATCAAGGCGAGCTTGCCTCTGAACATTACAGTGAAGAGGCGCTCGCGCTGGCGGGATTTCGGGCGTGCGGGCCGCGCATCATCCGGTTTGATATTTTGGACCGCCTCTCGGGCCTTATTCGCCAAGCCCAAGGCGAAGCCAGCGAAGCAATTGGCCCTCGGCGGTTTCAAATCATGCAAGAGATGCTCGCGCTGCTGGGCTCCGGTTATGAAGATGTCAAAGGCGTGCTGAGCTCTCTTGGATATAAAAGCGAGAGCTGTGATGCGCTAACGGCGAAAACCGGCGAAACTCCAGAAAAACCGGACGAGAAAGCGTCTAAAGCTGAGGCCGACGCGCCCGCTCAAGCGGCTATGCAACCGCCCGCCGCGGAAACCGTGCCAAAGCCCACACCGCCGGAAACTTCAGCTCCAGACGCTTCATCGCCAAAGCTCCCAACGCCAGAAAAAACTGCAACACCTGCCAGCGAAACAAAACCGCCCATAAAACCTGCCCGCAAAGGCCCTGCCCCGCTTAGCGTTTATCATCCGCGCGAAGCGGGAGAAGACGGCACCATGCGCGAAGTGTCCAATACCGAAGTCTGGTTTATGGAGTTTCGCAAAAAAGGCGGCGCTCGCTCCCATGCCCGAAACGACTCTCGGCGGCATAACCAACATGGCCAGACAGGTCAGAAGGGCAGACCCAAGAGAGAACCGCGCAAGAATAAGTGCCCTGATGCTGGCCCGCCCAAAGCGAAACCGTCCGTTCGCCCCGAGGATAGTCCCTTCGCCGCGCTCATGGCGCTTAAGACATCCAAGAAAGACTAACTGCGGCTTTAATGGCGAAGAAACCGCTGGATCACCACAGCCAAGAGGCACAGCGCCTTGATATATGGCTTTACCGCACGCGCCTTTTTAAAACTCGCAGCGGCGCGGTGGCAGCGATCTCCAAGGGGAAGCTGAGGCTAACCCGGGCGGACCGAACACAGCGGATCAAAAAGCCCCATTACAATGTGCGCGCGGGCGACGGCCTCTCATTTATGCGCGGGCAAACCTTGCTGAGCGTCACCGTCACTGCCATGCCCGTGCGCCGCGGCCCCGCCCCTGAAGCGCGTGATCACTACGACGTGAACGAAGCAGCGGCATCAAGCGTGCCCGCCGGCATTGACAAATCAGCGCGAAGTCGCCACATCCCCCCTGCGTAAACAGCTCGCCAAGATCAGGACTTCACATGACCTATATTGTCAAAGACGAATGTGTAAAATGCAAGTTCATGGACTGCGTAGAAGTCTGCCCAGTGGACTGCTTTTATGAGGGCGAGAATATGCTCGTGATTCACCCCGATGAGTGTATTGATTGCGGCGTGTGCGAACCCGAATGCCCTGTCGATGCGATCGTCCCGGACACAGAGGACGATCCGGACGGTAAATGGCTCGCGATTAATTCAAAATATGCCGAACTCTGGCCCGTTATCACGGTTAAAAAGGACCCACCGGAAGACCGCGAGAAATATGAGAGCGAAACCGGTAAATTTGAGAAATATTTCAGCGAAAAACCGGGTACAGGCGACGCTTAAGCTATGCATTTTGGCCGCCGCGACTCGCGCCTATGACGTCAGGCGGCTTGAGATGCTTTCCGCCTCTCTAGGTTCTAGGTGCAGCAAGAAACGCCTTGCTGAATAGGGGGACATTTTACGTCGCCATAAGAACAGTAAACACAGCAATCCCCACGAAGCGGCTTCAGAACAGCGCCGCAGCCTTTACAGTCATAAAAATATTGGCAAGCATTTGTGGGCATGACATCCTTTGAGATATGACCACAGTCTGGGCACGTCAAAGTAGACTCGGGTATTGAACTCGTTTTACGATCAGTCATATCTAATCTTCTCTATACGCTAAAGCTGCGTCCAGTCGAGTATCACTTTCCCTGTCTTACCCGTCTCCATGAGGTCAAAGGCCTTTTGGAAATCGCGGGCAGCAAAGCGGTGGGTGATCATGGGGCTCATGTCTAGGCCGCTATCGAGTAGCGCCAGCATTTTATACCATGTCTCATACATCTGGCGACCATATATTCCCTTAAGCGTAAGTGCCTTACCGACAAGCTTTCCGAAATCCACAGGAAAGGGCGTTGCAGGAATGCCGAGCATAGCGATATTTCCGCCCATCAGCATGGTATCAAGCATTTGATCAAAGGCCAGCTGCGCCCCGCTCATCTCCAGGCCAACGTCAAAGCCTTCATTCATACCGATCTCGTCCATGACCGCGCCTAGTGCCTCATGCATTGTATTGACCATGCGCGTGCGCGGGGCGATCTTTCGCGCAAATTCCAGCCGCCAATCATTGATATCCGTGAGCACAATGCGGCGCGCGCCTGCTTGCTCGGCGACCGCAGCGGCCATGATCCCAATCGGGCCCGCGCCCGTTATCAATACATCCTCCCCAACCAGGTCATAAGCCAGCGCCGTATGCACCGCATTCCCCAGCGGGTCCATGATCGCAGCGATCTCTAGCGGGAAATCATCGGGCAAAGGAATGACGTTAAATTCCGGCAACGCCAAATACTGCGCAAAAGCACCGGGCAAGTTCACGCCAATGCCCTTGGTATCAGGATCAAGGTGAAACTTACCCGCCCGTGCATTACGAGAGCGCGTCCCAACTACATGGCCCTCCCCCGTTACCTTCTGCCCAGGTTTCACGCGTTTGACCGTCGACCCCACCGCAGCAACCGTGCCGCCATATTCATGCCCCACAATTAGCCCGACAGGCACATTTTTCTGTGCCCAATCATCCCAGCGGTAAATATGCATATCTGTACCGCAGATCGCTGTGCGCTCAATTTTAATCAGGACCTCATTGGCCGCAATTTCGGGGATTGGCACGTCCTGCATCCAAAGGCCTTTTTCGCCTTTGGTTTTTACAAGCGCTTTCATCGATCCCTTCATGAGATCACTCCAAGCTCGCGCCCGACCTTGGTAAAGGCGGCAATGGCGCGGTCTATATGCTCTGGCGTGTGGGCCGCGCTCATTTGCGTGCGAATGCGGGCTTTACCTTTTGGTACGACGGGGAAGAAAAATCCGGTGACATAAATACCCTCTTCCAATAATTTTTCAGCCATCTCTTGCGCTACATTTGCCTCCCCCAGCATGACAGGAATAATCGGATGTTCCCCATCGGGCAAGGTAAAGCCTGCCAATGTCAGGCCTTCGCGAAAGCGTTTTGCATTGTCAAAAATACGCGTGCGGAGCGCATGACCATCGCGCGCCAGCTCTATGGCTTTTAGGCTCGCTCCAACCAAGGCCGGCGCAAGCGAGTTGGAAAATAGATAGGGCCGGGACTTTTGCCGCAGCATATCAATGATATTCTGGCGCGCGCAGGTAAAGCCTCCCATCGCCCCACCCAGCGCCTTGCCCAGCGTACCAGTGAGAATATCAACCTGCCCCTCCACGCCGCAATAGGCAGCGGTGCCGCGCCCGCCCGCGCCCAAAAAGCCCGTTGCGTGGCAATCATCCACCATCAAAAGCGCGTCATATTTGAGTTTTAACTGCACAATCTCATCAAGCTTTGCGATCGTGCCATCCATAGAGAACACCCCGTCCGTAGCAATCACAATATGGCGCGCACCGTCAGCGCGAGCCGCCATAAGCTGCGCCTCCAAATCCGCCATATCCGACGTTTTATAACGGTAGCGCTTTGCCTTACACAGCCGAATACCATCAATAATCGAGGCATGATTAAGCGCGTCAGAGATGATCGCATCCTCTGGGCCAAAAAGCGGCTCAAACACGCCGCCATTTGCGTCAAAACAGGCCGCGTATAAAATACTATCCTCAAAGCCAAGCCAGTCCGCAATCGATTGCTCTAGCTCTCTATGCTGGGCCTGCGTGCCGCAGATAAAACGCACAGACGCCATCCCAAAGCCGTGCGCGTCCAGCGCTTGATGCCCCGCCTCTATAAGTTCAGGGCTATTGGCGAGGCCGAGATAATTATTTGCGCAAAAATTTAAAACCTCACGTACGCCGCCCGCTTCGCTAACCGTTATTCGCGCCGTCTGGGCGCTAGTGATGAGCCGCTCGCGTTTATATAGCCCCTGCGCCTCCAAATCCGTAAGCTGCGCTGTGATGTGCTGATAAAACGACATAAAGAGTCCCTTAAAAATGAAAGCCTGCCTGCGAACAGACCAAATATAGCCTGTTGTAATCAGAAGTTCAGAGTAATCTTCTTCAAAATTTCAAAAATTCCGGCATTTTTGGCTAAATTGGACGCCAATGCCGCCTAATTCTGTCCGGATCACTGGATTTTACCCGCTTTTTCTGTTACGAGAGTTCAACCGACGGCGCGGAGCCCCAAACTCCCGCGCCGTTTTATTGTTTAAAAATGATAGACGGGCCGCGGCGTTATGCTGAAAAGGCCTGCAAGCTGAGGCCCCTAACATGACAACTAAAAAGAGAATTGCTCCGCCTGTTCGCAAAGGCAGCATTAAGAGAAAAGCCGCGAAGAAACAAAACTTCAAACCCAATCAATATATTGTATATCCCGCCCACGGCGTTGGGAAAGTCACCAGCATTGAAAAAGAAGTCATCGCTGGCTTCGATATTGAGGTTTATGTGGTTTCATTCGAGCAGGAAAAGATGATCCTTCGCGTGCCAACAAATAAGGCGGCGGCCTCCGGCATGCGGTCACTGTCTAATGAGAATGTCCTTAAAGATGCTTTTACAACGCTAAAGGGCCGCGCCCGCATCAAACGCACAATGTGGTCTCGCCGAGCGCAAGAATACGAAGGAAAAATCAATTCGGGCGATCTGATTTTAATCTCCGAAGTGGTGCGTGATTTGCACCGCACGGACGCTCAGCCCGAGCAGTCCTATTCCGAACGTCAGCTATATGAAAGCGCGCTGGACCGTATGGTGCGCGAAGTTGCCGCGATCAACAAAACTGACCGTGATGCAGCGATTGAAGCTGTGCTAGATACGCTAAATACGGCCCGTGCCAAGGCGGCAGCAAAAGCCGCAAAAGAAGCTGAAGCCAAGGCCGAAAATAATAATGAAGACGGAGAAGAAGCCGCCGCCTAGAGCTGCGCTTTGCATTCATCACAAAAATTTCATCACAAATATAAGGCGGGCCTCTCGGAAGGCCCGTTTTTATGGCGGCTTTAACGGCGCGCTAATGGCCGCAATTCAAGCGTCAATGCGGCTCATAAAAAGCCATGACTACGCTGCTTTTTTCAATGGATAAATCCGCGCAGATGTGGGAGTTTACATCCAGTAAACTTAGCGGCGCGAGGGCACTCAAAACCGCTTAGATTATGAAACTGCGCCGAGCGGCGCAGACGCCGGAAATAGCCCATAGAGGCAATAGATCAGGGGGAACTGAATATGTCCGACAAAGAAACAACTGAAGCCGCAGACGTCACCGAGGCGTGGCAGGCCTCTCAGGATCAAAAATCCAAAGCAAAAAAATTGCGCCTTTTTGCCTCGCTCTCTTGGGTCGTGGCAATCGGCACCGAAATCGCGGGCATTGCCTTGCTGATGAAAAACAAATTTGATGAAGGCAATCTTGCGCTTTTAATCGGTATTCTGGTCGTCATTGCCGTCTTTGCGATTGCCGGTAGCGTTATGTGGAAAGCCGCCAACAAGCATGACCCAGCAAGCAAATCCGAGACCTTTAAGTTCTTTGTTCAAAATCAGCTCGGTGCGATTATTACCGTCATTGCCTTCTTGCCGCTTTTGGCACTGATCTTTCTTGATAAGGATATGGACCCGAAAAACAAGAAAATCGCAGGCGGCATTGGGGTCGCGTTGGCGGCGCTGGCGACTTTCGTGGGCGTGGATTTCGATCCGCCCTCTACGGAGCAATATACGCAAGACATGAGTGAATGTGCGGCGCAAATCAAAGCAAAGCTCCCGACAACTGCATGCTCCCCCGCCGTGGCAGAGCAAGCCCAGCAAATCGCCGACGACTCGGCAGCTGTGGCCGAGGCAACCAAAGATGCTGATAACCCCAATGGCCGCGATGTGGTTTACTGGATTGCGCCAAAAGACGGGGCAGAGAAATCCTCATCCCCGCTCGTCTTCCATCTTTGCCCAGAGGTCAGTACCCTGCGCGGCAAAGTCGTCAATAGCGGCTCTGTGACAGAGGCCTATTCGCAAAATGCCGTGCGCCTGACCAAACAGATCAAGATGGAACAAAGGCAATGCGGGCTAATTCCGGCCGAATAGGCGCAGTCTAACGAGGGAAATGGAGAAACGGGCCTTCTTAACCGAAGGCCCATTTTACATGAGCAGCTTTGGTAAAACAAAGGCCGAGAACGCGCCGATCGCCCAGACGATAAACCCTGCATAAAGAACATAGCCGCCTAGCGCGCGAAGGCGGGCGCAAGCCTTAGCTTGGGCAGGGTCAGCAGGGCACGGCAAGTTGCGCGTCATATAACGCACGCCCCACGCCGCAAGCAGCAGAATAAATGAACCGCCAAACACCAGCGGCTTTCGCTCAGAAAGCCAGATTAATTGCGGCACATTTGACGTCAGCGAGGATAGCGCCGCCCCCATACCCAACGTAATCATGACAGCAGGTAAGGTACAGCAAATCAAAGTTGTAAGACTGGTGAGCAGGGCCACAGTTGGCGCGGCGGTTTCGCGAAAAGCTAGCTTTGTTTGACGCATATAAAGGCCTGTGGGTCTGATAGTTAGAACCGCTTATATTATGGTTTGACGGGCGGTATAAATTCAGCGCCGTCCTTGCGCTTGATCTTGGTCGCCGTATAGCCAGCATTTTTAACCAGCTTCACGATCTCGGCATTGGAAAGCTCTGCCCCCGCAGCGAGCGCGATAGAGAGGGTCTTGGTGTCCAAGTCCACGTAAGTCCCGCGCACTTCATCGCGTTTTTTAAACGTCTTATTGAGCGCGATTGAACAAAAATCACAGACCAGCCCGTTTAGCCCAACGGAAACATCGGCAATCTCGACAACCTGTACCCCGCTCATTTTTTTGTCTTTTGCATGAGCTGCGGCCGGCACGAGCGCGAAAGGCCCCGCCAGCAGAATTGCTATCATCAGATTTGAGCGTAATTTCATATTGGTCTCCTCATGCCCCGAACGGGCTAAAAGCGGTGAATATAATTGAGCAAAGCTTCCCCTTGGTCGTCAACACCCAGTTCCAGTAGAGACGGACCTTTAAACAGGCGTAATATCAGCGAAGCGCCAAGATTGTCTTCGCTTTGCAGACCATCACTTTCGGGGCGGTGATGCCCCTCGACCATAATCCAGCTATGCAGCGCCCCTGTATTGGCGACATAGGGCGCAATACCCAGTCGGGCATGATAGTTGGAGGCATCTCCAAACCGGCCATTGTCCCAATATTCGGCGCTAGCGGAGACAAAATAGCGCCGCGTTTCCCAATCTCCCGAGAGGCCCAAAAAAACCGCGCCATCAGAAGCCCGCTTCACCCGCAAATCATCGCGATCAATATTATCTACTGCCTGCCCTGCGCCAAGCCTAAAATAGAGATTGGCTTGACTGTCTGGCGCGTTCCAGCGCTTCATCAGCCGGTTGAGCTGCGCGCCCGTAAAGGTGAAGTCTTCGCCGCGGTCATAGCGAACCCGAAGACCCACGCTATGGGCAGGATCCAAGGTATAGTGCACATGAGCGCTATTTTGAAACGCATCATTTCGCAGCATGAGCGTCCAGCCACCAGGATAAGAGACCGGGCGCGCCTGAGCGGCGGGCGCAAATAAGAGCGGCATTAGCGCCGCAGTGATTAAAATGATTGCACATCTTCGCATACCCCCCTATGGTATATATTGAAATCGTTATCAACCCATAACTCCATCACTTTACACAACGAAAGCTCGATATGGTAGAAGATCGCAAATCCCGACGCGCGGGGAGTCTTAAGCGTTTATCCCGCATTGAGGGCCAGATTGGCGGGCTTCAACGCATGATAGAAGCTGACCGTTATTGCGTCGACATTCTTGTACAAATCAAAGCTGCCAGCGCCGCGCTTAAAAAGGTCGAGGCAGAATTGCTAAAGGATCATGTTGATCACTGTATTGCCGCCGCTATTGCCAATGATGACATATCTGAGCGCAAAGAAAAAATCGCGGAATTAGTCGATTTGCTTGCCAAGCGTTAGCGGGAGCATCACCTCGGGGGTTAGCTAAAGCCCCAAACCACTGGCACATCCGCCAGTGCCTCCTGATAATAACTCTGAAAGCCCGGCATTTTGACCTGATTAAGGAAACTTGAATAGGCGAGATAGGATACTAGAAAGCGCAAATCCTTAGCCCATGGCGGCATGTATTTGGGAGCGGTTAGCACGCCCTCACCGGCCAAATAGGCAATGGCCGGCAAGTCTTCTATATCCATCTTCCCTGAAAACACGATACGGATCAGATCGGCGCGGCCCAGTTTGACTACGCTGCGCATGTAGTTATGCACGCGCAGCAGCCCGTTGAGATAAACCAAATCTTTGGTAAAGGGCGCGCCCCCGCCCACAAGCCCGCCGCGAAAAACGCGCCGCGCATTTTCATAAGCTTGCTCGCGTTCCCCCGTGCGCGGGAGGTAAAACTCATATACTTCCTTAAAATCCGCGCCATTAATTGCCATATCGATCGCTAAAACGCGGTCAGATAAGCGGCGAAAGCGGCGCGGGTCCATTGCCCCGCTAATCATTTCGGCAAAGACCGCAAGGCCCTCTTGCACTTCTGTTGTGCCAGCATGTGCACGGCCCAATATGGGGAAATTTTCCTGCGCGCGCCCGTTAAGTGCGGTGGCGACATGAATGAGGGCCTCATGTTGCAAAAGCTGCTCAATATCGCGTTCGGTGAAGTTTGCGCCTCTGCGTACGCGAATGCGGCGCGCGCCCGCAGACGCTTTAGCCGAAAGATGCGGCACGACTTTAACCCTGGGCGCAACATCCCCGAAATGCCGATTAAGATGCGGGCGAAGCCGTTTCGCAAATTCGCCGGCCGTAAGGGTATTTTGATAGCCCTCCATGACCAATTTTTCAAAATCCAGTTCCTCCAGCGAGGCTTCCATATGCAGCGCCAGATCAAGCACGCGGGTCTTGCGGTCAATCATTAGCTTCGTCGGCGCGCCAAACAACGTCTTTGAATGGGCATGAAACTCCGACGTGCCCCGGGCCTGCACAAGCGAAATTGTCGCCGTTAATTCATCACAGACCCGGCGTAACCATGCCATGACGGGATGATCACCGCTCAGCAAGCGCCGCGCGCCTTCAATGGTCTCACGGGCGCCCGAGCTATCAACGCTCAAATATTCAGGCTGCGGCAGGCGGCCATCACGCAAGAATTTCACGCGCAATGCATCATCCCATTCCATGGCGCGCAGCAAAGGTAGGCCTTTCGCCGCGGCGCTCAGCGCGCCGGCCGCCCGCTTTGCGGCCGCCATCGACTTTGGGGAAAGTTTATCCATGCCGCACATCTAATCTGCGCCGCGCGCGCTGTCACCTGTTTTGGCGCCTGCGCGCGCCCACGCTAGGCTGCGCGGGATTTTAGCCCTAACACGCGGCTGACCACAAAGGCGATTTCGGGCTTGTTGAGCGTGTAAAGGTGAAAACTGTTCTGGCCTTGCTCTTTGAGCTGGTTGATCATTTCACTCACCAGAGAGGCTGTCAGAATTTTTCGGGTTTCTGCCTGATCCTCCAGTCCGTCAAACATCTCCCCGTAGCGCGCGGGAATAGCCACGCCGCACATGCCCGCCATACGCTGCACTGCGCCGAAATTTGGCTGCATCATTATGCCCGGCGTGACTTCGATGTTGATGCTGGCTTTTTCGATCCGGTCGAGAAAACGGAAATATGGCTCCGCGGATAGAAAAAACTGAGTGATCGCGCGGCTTGCGCCGGCGTCGACTTTGCGGCGAAGATTATCCATCTCAACGTCCCAATTGCCGCTTTCAGGATGACGTTCAGGGTAGGCCGCCACAGAAATTTCAAAATCATGACGCGCCTTCAAACCCGCAACAAGATCTGAGCCATAGGGATAGCCTCCCTCGACGGGGCGATATTGACCGTCCATGCCCTCTGGCGGATCCCCTCTTAGGGCAACAATATGCTTGACGCCTGCGTCCCAATATTCATCTGCGATCTGATCAATATCCGATTGCGAAGCACCAACACAGGTCAGATGGGCCGCCGCAGATATGCCGCGCTTTTGTACCAACTCCTTGACAACGTTAAACGTGCGCTCACGCGTCGAGCCCCCTGCCCCGTAAGTGACGGAGACAAAATCAGGCGACAGCGGCGCGAGCGCGTCAACGCAGGTCCACAGCGCCTTTTCCATCTTCGCCGTTTTCGGCGGGAAAAATTCATAGCTGACAACGGGACTCGCGCCGGGTTTTGCAGCTGATTGGTGTGCGGAAGAGAGTGTCATGAGGCAGAAGCTTTCAGTAAGGGAGCGCGTTTAAACGCCCATATTTTTACATTCGGACGGCTCGGGTCCTGTGATTTCACGGACTCGGTGCCAGAAAGGGATAGATCATAAGCGCTCGCCCAATGGGACATGTCGGCATCGGTAAACCCTAGGCGGCGGTGCGCATAAATTTCTCGAAACTCGTCCATTTTATGGCTTTCGAAATCAACGATCAGCAAACAGCCATCGGGCGCGAGCAGACGCGCAGCCTCTTTGATGGCCTCTGACGGGTCCTCCAAATAATGCAGAACTTGATGCAGGGTCACGAGCTGCGCAGCGGCGGTTTTAAGCGGCGCGGCCAGCAAATCGCCTTGGCGGACTTTCAGGTGTTTATGCCCCGCAGCCGCCAAATTATGGCGGGCCACCTTTAGCATATCGACATTGTTATCAATACCGGAACCCCTCGCGGCGCGGTCGGCAAAGACAGCCAAAACTCGTCCCGTTCCTGTGCCCAGATCAACCATATATTCAAACGGACCTTCGCCGGCAAGTTCGCGCATCTTTAGCTCAATATCGTTTCGCGGCAGATATTCATCACCCAATTGCCCGCGGTCATTCGCAACAGACGCAAAAAAGGCCTCCGCCTTTTGCGCCCGCTCGGCCCGCACGTCTTGCAGGCGCTCTAGATCGGCGATTAGGATCTCATGATCGTTTGGCAATGCCCCCAGCGCTGTTGCCACAAGAGCAGAAATCACCGCATTGCCCCGCCGCAGGCGCGAAAACACCCAGCTCCCCTCTTTTAGCCGTTCAATAATGCCGGCCCCCTCCAGCGAATTGATATATTGCGTCACTCGCGGCTGCGAGATCTCTAATATTTGCACAAGCTCGCTTATCGTCAGCTCCCCATGCGAGAGCAGAGCCAAAATACGAAGGCGCTCGCTATGGCCAAGAACCTTGAAAGTTTGAACAACCTTTTCCATACAAGCAGCATAGCAAACCGCTTCAAAAAAGTATATAAGAAAACCTTTATATGTTTTGCTGGTATCTTTGGATAATTCGCTCCATTTCGGGCGATTTTCAGCCTGAGAGAGTCAATACGTCATGTCCAGCGCCGGCCAGCGCGCCCACAACGGACTTTAGCATTCTGCGCTTTCCTGATAATGCGGGGATGGACAGCGGTGGACAGCGGTGGACAGCCAGAATATCCGCCCTTTTCGTGCAAAAGCAGCGTTGACTTTGATTTGGCAAGGGTTATAAACCGCCCAACTTGGCTGCACTGCGTGCGGCCTTAATCTATTTATGCGGCTACCCTTCATCGAAGCCCGCCGCAGCGTAAGGACAAGGCAATGTTTGCAGTTATCCAGACAGGCGGAAAGCAATATAAAGTCTCAAAAGACGATATTATCATCGTTGAGCGCCTTGACGGCGATGCCGGTGCGAAGGTGAAATTTGACGATGTGCTCATGGCGGGTACGGACGGCGACGTAAAAGTCGGCGCGCCGCTTCTTAAGGGGGCCGGCGTGACGGGTGAAGTGCTGGAACAGCGCAAAGGTAATAAGGTGCTTGTTTTCAAAAAGAAGCGCCGCCAAAACTATCGCCGCAAAAAAGGTCATCGCCAAGTCGAGACTGTTGTTAAAATTACAAGCATCAAAGCCTAATCGGCTTTAGCTAGAGGAGACTCCCATGGCACATAAAAAAGCTGGTGGTTCATCAAATAACGGCCGCGATAGCGCGGGCCGCCGCCTTGGCGTCAAGAAATCAGGCGGCCAAGCCGTGATTCCTGGGAACATTATTATTCGCCAACGTGGCACCAAATATTATCCGGGTACGAACGTTGGCATGGGTAAAGACCACACGCTATTTGCGCTGACGGAAGGCCGTGTCGAGTTTGTGACAAAACGCAATGACCGCACATTTGTCTCTGTAGCCCCACTGGCCAAAGCCGCAGAATAGCAGCCCAACATAACGGGTTGCCCCTCAAGAGAGGCGATCCGAGAAAAGCAGGGAAATCGGGTCGCCGGTTTCCCTTTTTTGTGACTCAAGGTGAATTGAGCACAAAATAAATTCCCTGCACACATAACTGTCACATAGCGCTGCTATTGCGCATGAAGTGACAAGAGGCCCGGCGAAACTGGCCGCAGGAGATTAAAATGAGACAGGTTTTGACAACTGACCGCTTAACACTTCGTCCCTTAACCCTAAAGGACGCGGCTTGGTTCTCGCGCTATGCAGGCCGGCCCGAAGTCGCTCGCATGACAGGATCCGTGACCACCAATATCACGGCAATGGAAGCTGAGTTTTGGATCATGCGAAATCTATCCCGCCAAGAGCGCGGCCTTGCGCATATATATGTGATAGAACAAAACGCCGAACAGGGCAGCGGCAAAGCTATCGGGATGATCGATTTATTCAAACGCAGCGAAGATAGCGCGCTTGAAATCGGATACTCCCTCATGCCTGATTTTTGGGGTCAAGGCTTTATGTTTGAAGCCTGCGAGGCCGTGATAGGCGAAGCAAGGCGCACGCTTGGCGCCGCGCGGATCATTGCGGGCGTGTTTATTGACAATCCTGCAAGCCTTCGTCTTTTGCATAAGCTTGGCTTCACCTCTGCCCGCACGCATGAGGAGTGGTTTTCTATGGGCCGTATGGAAAAAGCCAAAGGCGTTACGCTAACCTTGGAAATGCCGCCGCTGGAGGCAAAGGCGAACGTTTTTTCCGCTGAAGATAAAGGCCAGCCGTTTCCCTCGCCGGAAACCGGAAAAAGCGCTATCTCTCATCGCAGTCATGACTTGCCTGCCCGTGATAAAATCGCCATTAGAGCCTAGCGCCCCAAACTCGTGAAGGGCGGCTCAAAACGCATGAAGAATGGCAATCACTTTTGGTTTGCCGAAAAGGCCCGTCATGAAATTTGTAGATCAGGCTAAAATATACATTCGGTCCGGCGACGGCGGCGCGGGAAGCGTCTCCTTTCGCCGCGAGAAAAATATTGCCTTTGGCGGACCTAATGGCGGGGACGGCGGCGTGGGCGGCTCTGTCTATGCCGTAGCCGAAAGCTCCCTCAACACATTGATTGATTACCGCTATAAACAGCATTTCAAAGCCAAAACTGGCACGCACGGAATGGGCCGCGACCGGGCGGGCGCAAGCGGCAGCGATATTATCCTGCCCGTGCCTGTAGGTACGCAAATTTTTGACGCCGATAGCGACGAGCTTCTGGTCGATATGGTAGAGCCCGGTCAGCGGGCGCTTTTGGCACAAGGGGGCAATGGCGGCTGGGGGAACGCCCGGTTTAAATCCTCGACCAATCAAGCGCCGCGCCGTGCCAACCCCGGCGAAGACGGCGAAGAGCGCTGGATTTGGCTACGATTAAAATTAATCGCGGATGCAGGGCTCGTGGGCCTGCCCAATGCGGGCAAATCGACATTCCTCTCTACTGTTACGGCGGCTACGCCCAAAACGGCAGATTACCCCTTTACGACGCTGCACCCACATTTAGGCGTAGTTGACCTTGGCCCCGTAGAGCGCTTTGTGCTGGCGGATCTACCCGGGCTTATCGAAGGAGCGAGCGAGGGCGCGGGGCTTGGGCACCGTTTCCTGGGCCATGTGGAGCGCTGCGCGGCGGTGCTGCATTTAGTCGATGCCTCTGCCGCCGACCCCGCCGCAGATTACACCGTCATTCGCAATGAGCTTATTAATTACGGCGGTGGGATAGAGGATAAGCCGGAAATTGTCGTGCTTACAAAATGCGACGCGATTGACGAAGCGACAATAGAAGCCGCGAAATCCTCCGTCGAGGCCGCTTGCGGGCAAACGCCTCTCTTGATTTCGAGTGTCTCCCAGCAAGGTCTGCGGCCTGTGCTCTTTAGTGTTTATGGCCACGTCGAGACGCGCCGCGCCGACGAAGACGCCGCGCGCGAGGCAAGGCTACGCAAAGCCGCGATTAAGCGCGGAGAGATCGAAGACAATAAAGGCTGGTCGCCCTAAAATGAACAGCCGTGAGATATTCGCGCAGGCCCGCCGCGTGGTCATCAAAGTTGGCTCAGCGCTGCTGGTTGATTCGGCCTCCGGCGCGCTCAACACCGCTTGGCTCTCCGCGATTTGCGAAGATATTGCCGTGCTTTCAAAAGAAGGAAAGCAAGTCTTGCTGGTATCCTCTGGCGCTGTCGCACTTGGCCGCGGTGCGCTTGAGCTTGCCGGCACATCCCTCACCTTGCCGCAAAAACAAGCCTGCGCAGCGGCGGGACAGACCATTTTGACAAGGGCCTATGCCGATGCCATGCGCCCGCTTGGACTTACCACCGCGCAGGCCCTTTTGACCCTAGAGGATACGGAAAATCGGCGCCGCTGGCTGAATGCCCGTGCAACGCTCACGACCTTGCTAGAGCTTGGCATCATCCCGATCATCAACGAAAATGATACCGTTGCCACAGATGAAATTCGTTACGGCGACAATGACCGCTTGGCGGCGCGCACCGCGCAGATGATAAGCGCCGATAGTCTGATATTGTTGTCTGATATTGACGGCCTTTATACGCGCGACCCGCGCACAAACCCGGGGGCCGAGCACCTCCCCTTTATTGCAGAGATCACGCCAGATGTTATCGCCATGGGCGGCGGAGTGAATTTAGCAGCAGGCATGGGGTCTGGCGGCATGGCAACAAAACTTGCCGCCGCGCATATCGCGGCGGCTGCGGGCTGCCATATGTGCGTCATGGACGGCACGCAGCCTTCGCCCATATCGCGGCTTCGCGCAGGGGCAAAATGCACATGGTTTGCCGCCGCTGATGCGCCGCAAAATGCACGGCGCAGATGGATTGGCGGGACATTAGATATTAAAGGTACGCTTAGCCTTGATGCGGGGGCCGTTCGCGCGCTTAGCCGAGGCAAAAGCCTGCTTGCGGCAGGGGTGAGCCGCGTGTCGGGCGCGTTTAAAAAGGGCGACACAGTCTCTCTGCTTTCCCCGGACGGCACAGAAATCGCGCGCGGCCTCATCTCTTATGATGCCCGGGAAACACAAGCAATTCTGGGTAAAAATTCAGCAGAAATTTCCGCCGTGCTGGGGTATGACAACGGGGCAGCCTTGGTACATAGAGATAATTTAGTCGTGACGGGATTATGAGCTTAGCATTTTCAGACTTTAACGATTTGGCCGCCTATATGAAGGCCCTTGGCAAAGAGGCTCGGGCGGCCTCACGGCAGCTTCGCCTCTCCAGCGGGCCGCAGCGAAACGACGCGATTTCCGCCATGGCCGGTGAAATTCGTAAAGCCGCCAGTGACATACTAATTGCCAATGCCAAAGACATGGCCGGCGGACGTGAAAAAGGTCTGTCCGCGGCGATGCTCGACCGGCTCGAATTAACGCCTCCGCGTATTGAAGCAATGGCCGCAGGGCTTGAGGCTATTGCCAAGCTCCCCGACCCTGTTGGAGCAATTGACACGCAATGGGAGCAGCCAAATGGGCTGAAATTTTCCAAAGTCCGCGTGCCGCTTGGCGTGATTGGTATGATTTATGAGAGCCGCCCGAACGTCACGGCGGACGCAGGCGCGCTTTGCGTGAAATCGGGAAATGGCTGTATCCTGCGCGGCGGCTCGGAGGCCGTGAACTCCAACCTCGCGATCCATGCGGCTATGACGCGCGGCCTTGTCAAAGCAGGTCTACCCCAGAGCTGCGTGCAATATATCACCACAACCGACCGCGCCGCTGTTGGCGCTTTACTGGGCGGGATGGAGGGTGCGGTTGATTTGATCATACCGCGCGGCGGCAAAAACCTGATCGCGCGTGTACAAAGTGATGCCCGCGTACCGGTGCTCGCCCATCTTGAGGGGCTCAACCACAGCTATGTCCATGAGGCTGCTGATTTTGATCAAGCCATCGCAGTGATATTAAATGCCAAGCTGCGCCGAACAGGCGTTTGCGGCTCAACCGAAACCGTGCTGATTGACCGAACTATCCTATCCGATTTCGCGCCCAAATTGATCGCAGCCCTGCACGAAAAGGGGTGCGAAATTCGCGCCGATCAAGACATTTGCAAGCTCTCCGATCTTGTTATACCCGCCGCGCCAGTGGATTTTCACACCGAACATCTTGCCGCAATTGTGAACATGGCGGTATGCGATAATATTGACGCGGCGCTGGCCCATATTGACACCCATGGCAGCGGCCATACAGATTGTATTTTAACCCAAGACGAGACCGCCGCAGCGCGTTTCCTGCGCGATGTCGATAGCGCGATTTGCCTGCATAATGCCTCGACCCAATATGCCGACGGCGGAGAATTTGGATTTGGCGCAGAAATTGGCATTGCCACAGGCCGGCTACATGCACGCGGCCCAGTTGGCGCGCAGCACCTGACCAGCTATAAATATTGCGTCGTTGGCAACGGGCATCTTCGCCCTTGATGACGGCAAAGCACATGGGCCCGAGCCTTAGAAAAACTAATGCCAAGCGGGGCCGCGCAATCGGCCTTTTTGGCGGTTCTTTCAATCCCGCCCATCACGGGCATTTACACGCGGCACAGACCGCGCTCACCGCGCTGGGTTTAGATGAAGTCTGGTGGCTGGTCAGCCCGCAAAACCCCCTCAAACCCGCCCAGCCCAGCTATGAGAGCCGCGCGGCGACTGTGCGCGCCTTGGGGTTACCTCGCCGGATGAAAATTTCTGACCTTGAGATCAAAAGCGGCACGCGCTTTACTGCGGATATGCTTAGCGCGGCACAAAGACGCTATCCACAAACGCGCTTTGTGTTTTTGATGGGGGCTGACAATTTTGCGCAGCTACCGCGCTGGCGGCGCTGGCAGGACATCATGGAAACCGTACCGATAGCCATCATCGCCCGTCCATCCCATACCGGAGAACCGCAATTTCGCGCGCGGCTTGGCCGCGTGGCTCGTCAGTACCGCGCCGCGCGCCTCACGGAAACCAGCGCCCGTAGGCTCGCTCGCTTGCAAGCTCCTGCTTGGACTTATATCACCGCGCCGCTAAACCGCTTATCTTCCTCCGCAATAAGGGCCAAGCAGCGATAGCCACGCCAATTTAAATATGTTAAGGCCCTTCCCTAAGATTAATCCCGCCCTAAGATTAGTGGAGACATCCCCTGCCTGTAAAAGATAAGAACAGTCCAAAAGTCCCGGCCGATGGAGCCGCGCGCGGACATACCCAAGCAAATCCAAACGACAAGCCCCGTCCCAAAGCCGATGTCAAAGCCGCCAAAGCGCTGTGCGATTACATGGTTGGCATATTGGACGAGAACTCGGCGCAGGATGTAATCAAGATTGATATTACCGGAAAATCATCGGTTGCCGATTATATGGTCGTGGCCTCTGGCCGCTCCAACCGCCATGTTAATGCGCTGGCGGATTACCTCATCAAGGGATTAAAAGACCGCGACTTTGGCGAGATTGGCGTAGAAGGCCTTGATGCGGCGGACTGGGTATTGATCGATGCGGGCGATGTCGTCATGCATATTTTCCGCCCCGAAGTGCGCGCCTTTTACAATCTTGAAAAGATTTGGTCCGTGCCCTTACCCGAGTCTGTGCGCGCCTTAGCCCCCGCCGCCCCCGAAGAGGATTAAGCCCTGAAACTGACTGTGCGCGCGGCGGGCATCATCCGCAAAGGCCCCGAACGTGTGATGGTAGATGACTATGTCAAACGCGCCAACGGGCTGGCGCGCAGCTGCGGGTTTCATGGGCTTAGCGAAACCCAGCTTGATGTCCGCTCAGCCAAGACCCGCCAAGAGGAAACCTTGCGAATTTTAGGCGGGCTTAATCCCGCAGATAAGCTGATTGTCCTAGATGAACGCGGCAAAGCCCAAAATTCTCAGGCGATTGCCCGCAAGATCAGCCAATGGCGAGACGGCGGCATTGGCGAGGCTATCTTTGCGATAGGCGCGGCCGATGGATTTGATCATGACGCCATACCTAAGGGCGCGGAGCTTTGGAGTTTTGGCCCCGCCGTGTGGCCGCATAAGCTCGTGCGCGTCATGCTCTGCGAGCAGCTGTACCGCGCGCTTTCCATTTTATCAGGCAGCCCCTATCATCGCGAGTAATGGTTAAGCGCATGTCCCATTCTCATCGCCATTTACTTGCACGGCTCACGGGGCTTTGGATTGGGCTGTTCTTTTGTATCGCCCCTCAGGCACTGGCGCAAACGACAATAGAAATTTCAACAACCCCGCAGGACCTTGAGCAGATTAACAAAGCGCAGGCCGAGGCCAAGGCCAAAGCGGAAGCCTTGTCGCGCAAGACCGAAAAAACCAAATCCGAAGTTGCGCGCCTGAAGAAAAATCTACAACGCAGCGCCGCCGAGTCCGCCTCCTATGAGAAGGCGAGCCGCGAGATCGAAAAAAAGCTTAACGCGCTTTCGCGCAGCGAAGCCCAAATTACGGGCAAATTGGGCCATGAGAACGCCGCTCAGCGCGAACTGCTCGCCGCCCTACAGCGGCTGAGCGAGACGCCGCCACCCGCGCTATTATTGCGCGCACAATCCGCCGCCGAAGCCGCAAGAGCCGCTGTAATTATGAGAGATTTGAATGCGCAATTAGGCGCTCAATCCGCCGCCCTTTCAAAGGAGCTTCGCGCCCTCTCAAAGGTCCGCAGCGAGATACACAGTGAAAAATCCAAGCTCCTGGAGACCGAAAAGACGCTGAGCCAGCAGCGCGATGATATGCGAAAGCTGGTAAAGACAAAGGCGGCATTGGTAAATTCTCTCGCCGCTGATCAGCAAAAAGCACAAAAACGGGCTGCCGCTCTGGCCGTTAAAGCCAATGATCTGCGCGAGTTAATGTCAAGAATTGAGCGCAGCGCAAAAGAGGTCAGGCCGCGCATCAAACCCGGCCCGCAGAGAACAGGTGAAGACACGGGCCGCGCCCCCTCTGGCCGCAATAGTGGACCGCGCTTAAAACCAGATGCCAACTCCCCCGCCCCCCAGCCGCTCTCGCAGCCGGGCGCAACGCGTTTTGCAGACGCGCGCGGGGCCCTGCGCGCCCCCGCGCAAGGCCGGGTAACATCAAATTACGGCGGCGAGCGAAAAGGCGTCACCCTCTCAACCCGCCCCAATACCCAAGTCATCGCGCCCTTTGGGGGACGTATTGAATTTGCCGGTGCCTTTAAAAATTATGATAATGTCGTGATTTTGAATGTCGGGCAGAACTATTTTATGCTGCTGACTGGGCTTGGCGAAATATATGTCAGCTCCGGCGAGATGGTCACATCGGGTGAACCTCTAGGCTTAATGCCCGCCGGCACGCAGAGCGCGGAACTTTATATAGAGCTGCGAAAGAACGGCGCACCGGTAAACCCCAAACCTTGGCTGGGGAATGCATTGGGCGCGAGTGGCGGCTAGCCCGTCGTTGCGGCGCGCCCAATCACAAAGCGCTAAGCGCAATGTGAACAAAGATGACGGAATGTTAGTGAATATAGGGTTTGCACTCACGCTAAAAAGGCGCATAAATACAGTCAGCATCCCCGTGCTACCGCTTTAATTTGGAGCCTTTGAATGAAATATATTCTTCCTGCCCTTGGCATTGTTTGCGCGGTTGGCCTCTTTGCAGGATCGACTCTTACGACCTCCCAAGCCGCAGCCGTAGAGCGTTCTTCCAAGGCTGAAACCTTTAAACAACTGGAATTATTTGCCGATGTAATGGCGCGCGTTCGTGCAGATTATGTGGTCGACGTTGAGGATAATCTTTTGATCGAGGATGCGATTAACGGCATGCTCCAAAGTCTTGATCCGCACAGTAGCTATCTGAATGCCGAAACCTTCCGCGACATGCAGCAAGTCACTTCGGGCGAGTACGGCGGCCTTGGTATGGAAGTGACCTCGGACTCTGGCTTTGTCAAAGTCATTGCGCCTATCGATAATACACCCGCATCAAAAGCTGGCATCAAAGCGGGTGACTACCTCACGGAAATCGACGGCGAGAGCCTGATTGGCGTTACCTTAAATGAGGCGGTGGAGCAAATGCGCGGCAAGCCCGGGGAACCAATCACGATCACCGTCGTGCGCAAGGAAGAAGACCCTAAAGAGATTACCTTGGTACGCGAAATCATCCCGCAAAACCGCGCGAGTTATCAAATCAAAGACGGTATTCCCGTCGTGCGCATTTCGCAATTCAATGAAAAAACAGAAGTTTCTATGAAGGCCGCAATTGCTGCAGCCAAGGCTGAGCTTGGCGGTTCTATCCCCGGGCTTGTTCTTGACCTGCGCCGTAATCCAGGCGGACTACTTGATCAGTCCATCAAGGTAAGCGGCGCCTTTCTTGATGGCGGCGATGTTGTCTCGACCCGCGGACGCAGAGCCGGTGATGTATCCGAATATGGCGCGGACCGCGGGGAGCTTTTGAAGAACACGCCTATCGTTGTTTTGATTGACAATGCTTCGGCTTCGGCTGCCGAAATTGTCGCGGGCGCACTGCAGGACCGCGGACGCGGATTGGTCGTCGGGCAAACCTCATTTGGCAAAGGATCCGTACAATCAGTTATTCCTCTACGGGGCGGACGCGACGGCGCACTGCGTATGACAACGGAGCGCTATTACACGCCTTCGGGGCGGTCTATTCAGGGCACAGGCATTGAGCCTGATGTCTTTGTTTCCGCTGCGCCGGAAGACGAAAGCAAGCGCAAGAGCTTTCGTGAATCTGATCTTCCTAATGCGATTAAAAATGAGCTGGAAGAAGCCGAGGCCGATAAGCCAAAAGAAGAAATTAAAGTTGACTACCCGCCAGAAGATTATCCCGAAGATGGAGATTATCAGCTCGACCGCGCAGTTTCGATCTTAAAGGACGGCAGCTACAAAACACTTATGGCGGCGGCGGGTTAATTCATGCCTCGTCCCTCTGTAGCTCACGCGCCTGCCGCGCAGCCTAAAAACGAGCGCTCCGCCAAACCGCCCCATAGACATTCAGTCAAAGGTGGGCGGCGGCTTCTTTGGGGCGCAGCGCTGGCCTTGGGCTTAGGCCTTGCGCTCCCACTCACCGCTCCCAGTTTTGCGCAGAGCAGCGATAAGAAATCCGAGCGGCAAATGGCGGCAGAAGACGCGGCTATGCTGGAGAAGCTCCGGCTTTTCGGGGATGTTTTTGCACGCGTGCGGTCTTTGCATGTCGAAGAAGATATCACCGATGCGGATTTAATTGAAGCAGCGCTCAACGGCGCGCTGCAATCACTTGACCCTCACTCCAGCTATGTGCCGCCTGCAAATTTTGAAGAGCAGAGCAAAGCGGCCCGCCGCGAATATAGCGGAATTGGCATTGAAGTCACCCAAGAAAGCGGGCTGGTAAAAATCAATTACGCCATAGAAGACGGCCCTGCCTATAAGGCCGGTATTCGGTCTGGTGATTATATTACCGCCGTTGAAGGCGTTAAAGTCCTTGGAAAAAGTCTGGAGGAGTCGATTGATGGTATAAGGGGAGAGGCCGGCACTCCGGTAAAAGTCACCGTTCTCAATTCACAGAATATATCCAAAGATATTGTCGTCATTCGCCAAACGGTGCCGGGGCGCGCCATGTTACACCGCATTGAGGATGGTCTGGGGTATATCTTCATTAGAAGCTTTAACAATAGCCGGCTCACGCGGGATATGGAGCGCGCCCTTAATGATATAAAGCGGCAATTGGGCGGAAAAATTCCCGGCCTGATTATTGATATGCGCGGCAATCGCGGCGGCTTACTGGATCAATCTGTTGACGTTTCTTCCCTGTTTTTGGACGGCGGCGAGGTTTTGTCGTCGCGCGGGCGCAGCGCCGAAGATACGGAACGCTACAACGCAAAACCCGGTCAATATGACGAAAACATGGCCATTGTTGTCCTGATTAATAGCGGCTCTGCCTCCGCCGCAGAGATCGTCGCCGGCGCGCTGCAAGACAGAGGGCGAGCGATTGTGATGGGCCGCCGCTCATTTGGGAAGGGCTCTGTACAATCCGTTATCCCGATTGGAGTTAATGAAGGCGCGCTTCGGCTTACAACGCAGCGCTATTTCACGCCGTCAGGTAAATCCATTCAGGGGCGCGGCATTATGCCGGACCTGCTCGTCGCGCTCGCGCCGGACTCTGGGGAGGTCAGAAAACGTTTCCGTGAGGACAGCCTGCGGAATTCGCTGGGCAATCCCGACGACAGTGAATTTGTCGAAGATCATGATAAAATCGATTACCCGCCTGAAGACTGGCCTGAGACCGAAGACTATCAGCTGCAAAAGGCCAAAGATCTTCTGCGCAGTTCTAGATACCGCACATTGATCGCCGAATTCCAATAGGGCAGCGGCCCCCACTGCGCTAGGCGCTGCCACTCGCCATTCACGATGACAGGAAAGGATAGACCTGACCTGCAAATCAGCCTAGAAAAATTTCATGGGAAAACAGACCTTTGATACGCGTCCGCGCAGTGAACGGCTAACGCCAAAACGCAGTGGCCCGCCGCTAGAGTTACCCGGCCAATCTATTGTGCAGAACCGGCGCAGAAAAGTGTCCTTAAAACGTCATGCTTTTGGTGCGCTCACGCTTTTGGTCGCGGTCGTGCTGGCACTGGGCGCTTATATCGAACTTTACGGAAACCCCGATGACGCTATTCCTCAGCAGCAGGTCAAAATTGATCCCCCTGCCATGCCTGCGCCTGCCGACACACTCAATGGCCGCGGCGAGGCTCTGCCTGATCTCTTGGCGGCAGACGTACCCAGCGGAATTAACCCTACAAATGCTATCGCGCAGCAACAGGAATTGAGCGCCGGAGTGCCCGCCCGCGATGCTCTTGGTAATCTCATAACGCCAAACGGAAATGTAAACATTCAAGACAGCCTTGTAGGCACAGCCCCGGCGTCACCCTCCGTGCCGTCTGCGCAGCCAAGCGGGCCCATTACCATTAATGGAAAAGTCATAGGCGGCGGATTGACGCCTGCGCCGGCGCCGGGGCTCACGCGCAGTAGCCCATTTGGCAATGTTCCGATGCGCGCCGCCGATGGACGAACAGCCTTTAAAGTTTACGCCCGTCCCTATAGCGCAAAGCCGAACACAAAACCTATCTCCATTATGATTGGCGGGCTTGGCATCAACACGGCCATCACACAGCGCGCGATCAACGAACTACCGCCTGCGGTCACGCTGGCCTTTGCGGCCCATGCCCCTAACCTTCAGCGCCAGATCGATCAAGCGAGGGCACGAGGGCATGAAATCGTGATAGAATTACCAATGGAGTCTGCTGATTTCAATCCTGCTGAACCGGGGGCTGATCATGCGCTTCGGGCGGGCGGGTCGGCGATTTCCGTCAATAGGCGAAACCTTGATTGGCTTTTGTCGCGGGCAAGCGGATATTTCGCTGTGACCAATTACAATGGCGATCAATTCCTGCAGCGCTCTGATAATGTTGTGCCCATAATGGCGAACCTCTCCGAGGCAGGTCTGGGTTTTATTTTTGACGGCTCCGTAGACGCCCCCTCTCTGCCCACACTTGCAAGCGCCAGCGTATTGCCTTTCCTCAAAGCATTTTCGCTGATTGACCGCGCGCCGGAAGCAGCCTCTATCAGGGCCGAGCTTGAGCGTATCACGGCACTGGCGCAAAACGGGCAATCCCCTGTGAGTGTCGGCTTTACCTATAGTGAGACAATTGACGTGGTCGGGGAATGGGCCGCGACTCTGGAGGCCAAAGGCCTGACACTTGTACCTGTGTCCTCGCGTATGCCGCAGCGCCAATGACCCTGCCAACAGCGCAGGAAAGCGCCTATCGTCGCTCAGCGGGCGTGGTGTTATTCAGCCGTCAAGGGCAGGTTTGGCTGGGCCGCCGCGCCGGTCAGCAAGCAGATCACCTCTGGCAATTTCCCCAGGGCGGTATCGACCCCGGCGAGAGCGATGAATTTGCAGCCCTTCGGGAACTACGCGAAGAAACAGGCATTGCACCCGATAAGCTGCGCGTCCTAGGATATATAAAGCAGCCACTTTTTTACGATTTTCCCGAAAGCTACCGCAACAACCCGCGCACGAAAAACTGGCGAGGGCAACGCCAGAGCTGGTTTGCTTATCGCTTTATTGGGGACGCTTCTGACGTTAATTTGGCGCATCAATCCCCGCCCGAGTTTTCAGACTGGCGCTGGGGAGATTTATCAAGCGCGCCGGGCTTGATCGTACCGTTCAAACGGAAAGTCTATGAACGGCTGGTGAGCGAATTTGAAGGCTTTGCGAAACCCGCCAAATAGCCTAGGCCGGATGCATGAGCGACAAGAACAAGAAAACCCAGCGGACCTTTGCCGCAAATGGCTCGCAAGATCCACACGGCAAAAAGGCTATTCTTTTTGTATTGATCACTGTGATGATTAATTCCATCGGCTTTGGGATTATGATTCCTGTCCTGCCCGATTTGCTCAAAGAGCTAACGGGCCTGCCCAATAACGAAGCGGTGGTCTACGGTATGTGGTTGACCTTTGTATTTGCCCTGTTTCAATTTATTTGCATGCCCATTGTCGGCGGTTTGTCGGACAGATTTGGACGCAGGCCGATTATGCTGACGTCGCTTTTCGGCCTTAGCCTTGACTATTTTATCATGGGCCTAGCCCCCACCATTGCTTTTCTGTTTATCGGACGCATTATTGCGGGAGCATTTGGCGCGACGTTCTCGACAGCCAATGCCTATATAGCGGATATAAGCCCGCCGGAAACGCGGGCGCAAAATTTTGGCCTGATCGGCGCGGCCTTTGGCGTGGGCTTTATGATGGGCCCCGTTTTGGGCGGGCTGCTGGGCGAAATTGGGCCGCGCGTACCCTTTATCGCAGCGGGCATTATCGGGCTTATAAATGTTACCTTCGGATATTTCTTTCTGCCAGAAACCTTAGCGGAAGAAAACCGCCGTCCCTTTAGCTGGGCGCGCTCCAATCCCTTTGGCTCTCTTAAGTCTTTAGGGCAGATCAAAGGCGTCAAACCGCTAATTTTCATTCTCTTTCTCCTCGCGACCGCCCATACGGTCTACCCGACCACCTACGCCTTTTCTACAATTGAAGGGCTGGGCTGGACGTCTGGTGATGTTGGCTTTTCACTTGGCGCATTTGGAATCGCTAGCATCATTGTTCAGGGCGGGCTGATCCGCATCATCATCCCGAAAATCGGCCTATTCTGGGCCGGCATGATTGGTATAGCCTCCGCTGTGCTTGCTTATACGATGATGGGAAGCGCCAATGCAGGCTGGGTCATCTATGCCGCAGGTCCTTTCGCCGCTATTGCAGGGCTCTATGGCCCCGCGCTAACCAATATGATGAGCACGCGTATCAACGAGTCCGAGCAAGGGGAGCTTCAAGGCGCAATCGGCGCAGCCCAAGGCCTCGCGCTGATGATCGGTCCATTTTTGATGTCAGGAGCGTTTTATTATTTCGGAGATAAAGAGCAAAAAACAATCGAAGGGCTTGCGACCTTTCCAGAGAATATTTTGCGTATCAGCGCGCATATCTTCCAAGATGCGGTGGTTCCCTATATCCCCGGAGCGCCCTTTCTGGCCGCAGCGAGTCTCGGGCTTGTGTCTTTTTTGATATACCCGCTGGTCACAACCAAAGGCGATAGAAAGGCCCGCTATGGCAATAACAAAAGCGGTAAGGACGGCAGGGACGTAACATTGTTATCGGATGTCGATAGCCCTTCCCCGCCTTAGGGCTGCACAATATCAATGATCACAACTTCTGGCGGGGCACGGAAACGGGCCGGCAAGATAGAGGTTCCAAGGCCAGCCGTGATAAACACATCTATGCTTTTCCATTTTTTGTGCCCGTAAGCATAAGGTTTTCCCAATTTTGTTAAGGTCACGGCGCGGCCTAATATTGGGAGATTGATTTGCCCGCCATGTGTGTGGCCCGCCGCCGCAAACACTGTACCTTCGGGTAGATGTTCAAAACTGTCGGGCGAATGCATAAGCCCAATTACGGCATCCTGCGGCTCGCAGTCCCCGAATACGGCGGGATCCTCTTGGGCAGTATCTGCATCGGCAAGGCCTACAATACAAAACCCGCCCGCCCTGCGGACGGCATTGACCAGAACGTGGACACCCTGCTCTTTTAGAACCGCGGCGACATAGGATTGGCTGTAATAAAAATCGTGATTTCCCATGACGGCATGAACGCCGAGCGGTGCATTCAGATGTCCAATTGCAAGCAGGCCTTCGTCAATCCGCGCGTTAAAATCGTCTCTGCGGCGGTCCCTGCGTTCATGGCCGTTGATAAAGTCGCCCGCCAGCAAGATCATATCTGGCGATTTTTCATTGATCGCCTCAAATGCTCTCTTGAGCCGTTTCGGGCTCATGTGCGCGCCGCCCAAATGAATGTCGCTCAGCAGGCCAATACGAAGAGGCGCGGGTAACGGCGCGCCAGCCGGCGCCGTAATGGTGACCTTTCGCACTTTCAGCAAGCGCGGCTCCACATAAAAACCGTAAATAAAGCAAAGTGCCAATAGCAAAATCAAGACATTCGCCAGTATCAGTATTCGCTTTGAAAATACGTTGTTTTTCATCATGCCTCTAAGTGATCATCCCAAGCCGCCCGAGATCAAGGGCGGCTTGGGACACTTTAGCTAGGGTCCGTACCCTCCGCCCGTTCCGGTGGAACTCTCCGGATCAAAGAAATAGAGCTGCGGATGGGTTTTGTCATCCGCTGATGTCAGCTCGGCAGAAAGATATCCCGAGATTTGCCACTGTCCGTTTTCACTCACGACCGCTAGGGCCTTGACTGATCGGCGAGAGAGACGCTGCACATTTTTTTGCTCATCAACCTGACGGCTGATATCACCCCAGTCCGCGGGTGCGCTAATAGCCGCACAGGCATTTGACAAATTAAAGAGCGATAGGGGCTCGGTCATACGCGCCGGGACAGATACAAATGTACAATTGGTGACAACAAAGTCATTGAGCACATCTTTAGCAGATACGCCTTTGCCCTCTACATTCGCCGCAGAGATAGCCGAAACTTCAACAAATATGTCATCTCCCTTCTGAAAATTAAACGTGCCCGCCAGAGGGCCTCCGCTTTCCATGGGGTAGTCAAATTTATCATCCAGAAAAAATTTATATGCCAATGATTGCGTCACCTGCCTTAAATCAAAACTAAGCCTAAGGGTATATTGAGCCATATTGCTCTCCTATTTATGTTTGGTTTTCGCGAGCAGCCGGTGATAATCTGGGTCTTGTCGCAAACGCGATAACTCCGGATCATTTAATATTTCAATCAAGGGGTAGTTCGCCTTCAGCGTCGCCTCCAAGGCGCTAAGCGCTTTCCGGCGATCAGATAAAATTTCATAGGTCACGACGGCGCGGTAATATTGGATGGCAGGAGCGGACTCGCCCAATGTGAAACTGTCCATAAACCGCCGGGCCTCGTCTAGATTGCCCAATTTGGCATTAAACATCGCCGCACGGCTTTTATGGTTATCATCATTTGGGTATCGGTCTAAATCGACCTGCAATAATTGCAGGGCACGCCTGTAAGCGGTCGTGGCTTCATTTTCTTTCTCCCGGCTCCAGCGATAGGCATCACCAAGATTGGCCCAATATAGATAGCTATGTGTGTCACCGCTCAATGCGACTGTTTCTTCAAAGGCAGAGGCGGCAAGATCAAACTGCCCCTGAAAGAATAAATAGGTTCCAAGATTATTGTAAAGCAAGGTGGTTTCATGGATAGCCAGCCCTTGCTGAATGACGCCAATGGCCTCATCGGTACGACCTTGTAAATGCAGGCTATGGGCGAGCTCCGCATATGTGCGGGCGTTATCAGGAGATAGCTCGATCGCCTTTCTAAAGTCCTGCTCCGAGGCAGCAAAGTCGCCTGAACGAATATGAGAAGACCCACGGTAAGCATAAAACAAGGCATAGTCGGGGTGGGCGTTAATCGCGGTATTTAGAATCTCGGCGGCCCTTTGAGGATGACCTTCTTTCGCAAGCGACCGGTACCGTCCTTCCAAGGATAGGACATTCTCACCGTCCAGCACATCAGCGCGGTCCATATATAAATGGGCGCGGTCAAAATCGCCTTCAAATTCAGCCGCCCACGCAGCCGCAATATTGGCCAGAGCTAAATGTTCATCGGCGCGAAGCGCTGCCTGCGCATGTGCCTTTCCCCTTTGCAGCAAAGCGGGGTCCCGCTCAAGGTGTGTATATTCGCGAAATAAGGCAAAGGCGAGGCCCGCTCGCGCGCCTGCATGATCCATGTCCTCCGCAAGAATATCCCCAAAAATATCTTGCGCCTGAGCGATCGCGCCCTTGGGCGTAAAATTCGCGATATGGGAATAGCCTTGCTCCATTTTGGCGCGCCGTGACAAGGACTCGCTGCCCGTGCCCGTCCCGCCTGACAGATAGAAAATCCCGGCGGCAAAGCACACAAGTAAACCAGCGACAAATAAAGCCCCCCTTCGCAGGCCGCCATAAGATCCGCCCGCCGCACGGGGGATAGAGGCAGCTTGATCTGAAGACTTGTGTTGCGGATTTACATTTGGGGGGGTGGAGCTGGAGGGGAGTAGATTTGCAGCGGGTTCTGAGCGCTCGCTTACAGGCAGGTCCTCGGCTTCCCGGCGAGGGGCTATCGGTAATGGCGGCTTTAAGGCCTGCGGTTGCGCGGCCACAATTGCCGGCTTATCATCTGACAGGCGGGTCTGCGCAATAAGCCGGTAGCCGACTCGCGAAATTGTAACAATATGGCTGTGATGCCCGCGCGTATCACCCAAGGCTTTTCGCAGCAAAGAGATCGCGCGCGACAGCCGCTCATCGCCGCCATATTCGACGCCCCAAACCGCCGTGATCAGTTCTTCGCGGGTCATAACCTCACCCGCATTTTGCGTTAAGACCCTTAAAAGGTCCATAATTTTAGGTTCCATTGAGTGACGTCCTGCCGGACCGACAATCAATAGTCCCTTAAAATCAACCTCAGAGTCCCCAATTTTCAAACTAATTTCGCCCATTGAAAATATTTCGATTCGAAAAAAATCGAAAAAACCTATGTTTTTCAAGACCTAAGAAAAACATAAGAAAAGTCTAAGCCCTACCACAGGACTTTACAACACTGTTCATGCTCCATTCATCTTGCCGCACCGAACGGCAGTATGAGAATTACGGGGCGTAAGTGAACGCAGCGGGGCGCAAACCTCAATAGGTGTTCACATTCGGTACCAAGCTTTGTTTTGCAAGTTACAAAGTTTGGAGGAGAGAAAAAGAGGGAGTTGTTTGCGATATGCGAGCAGGCGTAAACTGATCCTTCTTTTTCTCTTTATCTACGCGCGGCGCGCTGGCACAGGCAAGAAACGGTGAAGAAAAATGACGACAAAGGAGCTTAACATTCGATCAATCTTGCAGTTACAAACGCAGCTTCTGAAAATTATTGATGACAGGAAAACAGGCAAAATCTCGAAAGAGGACGCGAAAATAAAGTCGGAACAACTAAATAGGCGGCTGGACTTAAGCCCGCCTGTTTAAAAGGCTCATGAGTTAAATGGCCTTGGGATTAAACCGGTTTTAAGCGTTGATGGGCGCAAGACGGGGTCTCGGCTCGAATAGGATCGCCGGGGCGCACATCCCCTCCCTTTATGACTATGCCCATTATGCCCGTCTTGGGCAGCACACCGCCATCGTCCCATGCCCCGATACAAGCCGGCAAGAGCCCGTCTTTTATCTGATTCAGCTTTCTACAGGGATTTCGTAGACCTGTGACTTCAACCACAGCCTGCGCGCCAATATATAATTGCGTCCCCCGAGGCAGATGCAACAGATCAAGGTCGCGTGTTGTGATATTCTCCCCCATTTGCCCCGCCGAGACATCAAAGCCTTGGGCCGCAAGTTCATCATGAAGCTCGCTATGGATAAGATGGACCTGCCGAAGATTTGGCGCCTTTGGGTCGCGGCGCTTGTCATATAGATGCTGCACAGTCTTGCCGAAATGGGCGTCGCCCTTTACGCCCAACCCCGCAATAAGGGTGATCTGTTCCCGAGTGGGTTTGATGAGATTATGCGCCCCATCAGAGGCGACCGCTGTGACGGCCGCGCCGCTCATAGATTATAGGCCTGCCTGAAGGGCACGGAGACCGTCAAGGTCCTGAGACGCCGCAAGGGCTGCTTCGCCTTCAAGGCCATCTAATTTGGCCTCTGCGGCCGCGATTTCAGATGTTAAGCTTTCTGCGGTTAAGTCACCAATCGGCCCCGCCCGCTCGGCTAATACGGTCAACCCATCGGGCGTGACGTCCGCAAAGCCGCCTTGGACGAAATATTGCGTCTGCTCGCCGTCATTATAAACAGTTATCGCGCCGGTGCGAATGGCCGCCATCAGCGGAGAGTGATTTGGGAAAATTCCCATATCCCCCTCGGAACCCGGCAGATCAACCTGATCAACTTCGCCGCTAAAAAGCGAGCGCTCGGGCGACACGAGTGAGAAGTTTAGTTTATCCGTCATAATCAGACTCCTCCTTCCCCTTTTGGGGAAGGTAGTAGTTAAAACTAGGCTGCTTCGGCGGCCATTTTACCGGCTTTTTCGATAACGTCGTCAATGCCGCCCACCATATAGAAGGCTTGCTCGGGCAAGTGATCATACTCACCTTCAACAAGGCCCTTAAAGGAACGGATCGTGTCCTCAAGCGGGACCTGAATGCCCGGCGAACCTGTAAAAATTTCAGCAACGTCAAAAGGCTGGCTAAGGAATTTTTCAACCTTACGCGCGCGCGCAACAGTTGTTTTGTCTTCCTCGGAAAGCTCGTCCATACCCAAAATCGCGATGATATCTTGGAGCGACTTGTAGCGCTGCAAGATTTCCTGCACTTGACGAGCCGTTTCGTAATGCTCAACGCCAACTGTACGCGGCTCAAGGATACGAGACGTGGAGTCAAGCGGGTCAACAGCGGGATAAATACCTTTCTCGGAGATCGCGCGGTTCAAAACAGTTGTCGCGTCCAAGTGGGCAAATGAAGTCGCTGGCGCTGGGTCGGTCAAGTCATCGGCCGGCACGTAAATCGCCTGCACGGACGTAATCGACCCCTTATTGGTTGAGGTAATACGCTCTTGCATCTGGCCCATTTCAGTGGCCAGTGTTGGCTGATAACCCACGGCGGACGGGATACGTCCGAGTAGCGCGGACACTTCAGAACCCGCTTGGGTAAAGCGGAAAATGTTATCAACAAAGAATAGAACGTCTTTGCCTTCTTCGTCGCGGAAATACTCCGCCTGCGAGAGGCCCGTCAGGGCAACGCGGGCACGGGCACCGGGAGGCTCGTTCATTTGGCCGTAAACAAGGGTTGCGCGGCTTTCACCTTCAAGGTTGATCACGTTGGACTCTATCATTTCGTGGTAAAGGTCATTTCCCTCACGTGTCCGCTCGCCGACCCCGGCAAATACGGAGTAACCGCCGAACAGCTTGGCGATATTATTGATCAATTCCATAATCAGAACCGTTTTACCCACGCCTGCACCGCCAAAGAGGCCGATTTTACCGCCTTTTGAATAAGGGCACAGCAAATCAATGACTTTGATACCCGTCGCGAGGACCTCGGTTTCTGTTGCCTGATCGACAAGCGCTGGGGCTTCTTTGTGGATTGGCGCCATAACTTTGGTCTTAATCGCGCCGCGTTCGTCAATCGGCTCACCGATCACGTTCATAATACGGCCAAGTGTTTCAGGACCAACCGGCACAGTAATTGGCTTGCCAAGATCAGAAACCGCCTGCCCGCGGACAAGGCCTTCTGTCGCGTCCATGGCAATGGTACGAACGGTGTTCTGCCCAAGGTGCTGCGCGACTTCAAGAACAAGGCGGTTGCCGTTATTATCGGTTTCCAGCGCGTTCAAAATCGCTGGAAGCGAACCGGTAAATTCCACGTCGACAACGGCGCCAATAACTTGGCTGATACGGCCCGTCGCTTTGATCGCGGCTCCCTTTGTTGCTGGCGCTTTCTTGACCGCTTTTTTCTTCGCAGGCGCTTTCTTAGCGACTGCCTTCTTTTTCACTGCTGCTTTAGCCATGGGTCTGTTCCTCTAGCTTTAAAGCGCTTCCGCGCCTGAAATAATTTCAATCAGTTCGGATGTAATCCGCGCCTGACGTGTTCTGTTAAATGTCAATGTTAGCTTGTCGATCATATCGCCCGCATTGCGCGTCGCATTATCCATTGCCGTCATTTTTGAGCCCATTTCGCCGGCTTGGTTTTCCAAAAGCGCGGTGAAAATCTGAGTATTGATATTGCGCGGCAACAGCACTTGCAAAATTCCCGCTTCGTCCGGCTCATAGGTATAAATCGCGCCTTTGAGGTCAGGCGCAGAACTCTCAGCCGGCGTTTCAGCCGCATCTTCGCCCGCAGCTTCAAGGTCTGCCATGGCCGGAATTAAGGTTTTGGTGATCGGGTTTTGCACCAAAACGTTCTCAAATTCGGAGTAGATCAGCTTGGCGACATCAAAACCCCCTGCATTAAACATCTCTGTAATTTCATTCCCGATATTTTGCGCAATACCCGCATGAAGCGTGCGTTCCTCTTTGAGGGAGACGTATTTTACGAATTTGTCGCCGTATAGGCGGTTGAGTTGATCGTAGCCTTTTTTGCCAATCATATAAATTTTGACAGTCTTGCCCGCGCGCTCTAGTGCGACAATTTCCTCGCGCGCCTTACGCACGATATTGGTATTAAACCCGCCGCAAAGCCCGCGGTCAGCCGTCGCGACGATTAGCAAAACCGTGTCAGACTTGCCGTTGCCAATCAATAGCTGCGGACCGTCGCCGCCTGTCATGCCAGAGGCTAAATTGGTGACAATTGCCCCCATACGCTCGCCGTAGGGACGGGCTTTCTCTGCCGCTTCCTGCGCCTTACGCAGCTTCGCCGCCGCCACCATTTGCATGGCTTTGGTGATCTTCTGCGTGTTTTTCACGCTTTTGATCCGGTTCTGAAGTTCTTTCAAGCTGGCCATTGCCAAGCTCCTTTAGGTCAGAGTTGAGCTATGCCGCGAAATTCTTGGTGAAGCTATCAAGGGCCGATTTCAGCGTCTCTTCAATCTCAGGGGTGAGTTTCTTGCCAGAGGCAATATCCGCCAGAAGGCCGCCATGATCGGCATGAAGGTTCGCTAGAAGCTCTTTCTCGTATTTCTGCACAGATTTGACGGGAATGCCGTCAAGATATCCGCGCGTACCCGCATAGATCACGCAGACCTGCTCTTGCACTTGAAGCGGCGAGAATTGCGGCTGCTTTAGAAGCTCTGTGAGGCGCTCACCGCGCGCAAGGAGCGCCTGCGTTGAGGCATCAAGATCGGAACCGAACTGGGCAAAAGCCGCCATTTCGCGGTATTGCGCTAGCTCGCCTTTAATAGGACCCGCAACCTGTTTCATAGCCTTGATCTGCGCGGATGAACCCACGCGAGACACTGACAGACCCACGTTTAGCGCAGGACGAATGCCTTGGAAGAACAAATCAGTTTCAAGGAAAATCTGGCCATCTGTAATCGAAATCACATTAGTCGGAATAAAGGCCGACACGTCATTCCCTTGCGTTTCAATGATCGGAAGCGCAGTCAATGAACCCCCGCCATTATCTTCATTGAGTTTCGCCGCGCGCTCAAGAAGTCTGGAGTGAAGATAGAAAACATCACCAGGATAGGCTTCGCGGCCCGGCGGGCGCCGCAATAGCAGAGACATCTGGCGGTAAGCCACAGCCTGCTTGGATAGATCATCATAAATAATCAGGCCATGCATACCGTTGTCGCGGAAATACTCGCCCATGGCGCAGCCGGCAAAGGGCGCGAGATATTGCAGCGGCGCCGGATCAGAAGCCGTCGCGGCGACAACGATAGAATATTCCATCGCGCCATTTTCTTCGAGGGTCTTCACAAGCTGCGCTACTGTTGAGCGCTTTTGGCCAATCACAACATAAATACAGTAAAGCTTGTCATTGTCGCGCCCCTCGTCAAAGGCGGCCTTTTGATTAAGGATCGCATCCACAGCCACGGCCGTTTTACCTGTCTGCCGGTCACCAATAATAAGTTCGCGTTGCCCGCGGCCCACAGGGATTAGAGCGTCAATCGCCTTAATGCCCGTCTGCACAGGCTCGTGAACGCCTTTACGCGGCATAATGCCCGGCGCTTTAACGTCAACACGGCGGCGCTCGGAGGCTTTGATGGGTCCTTTGCCGTCAATTGGCTCGCCCAGCGGGTTCACAACGCGTCCCAATAGGCCCATGCCCACTGGCACATCCACAATCTCGCCCAGGCGCTTGACTGTATCGCCTTCTTTAATGCCGCGGTCATCACCAAAGATAACGGCGCCGACATTGTCGCTCTCAAGGTTCAGCGCCATGCCTTTAATGCCGCCTGGGAATTCAACCATCTCACCGGCGCGGACGCTGTCGAGGCCATAAATTCGGGCAATACCATCCCCAACGCTCAGCACTTGGCCGACATCGGAGATTTTAGCGGCTGTACCGAAGCCTTTGATTTGTTTTTTCAGAATGCTGGAAATTTCAGCAGCGCGGATATCCATGGGACTGTCCTCTTCCTATTGCTTCGACTATGCGTCTTTGAGGGCTAAACGGAGATCCTCAAGTTTTGTCTTGAGGGAATTATCATAAAGGCGGGAGCCGATTTGCACGATGAACCCACCCAAAAGGTCAGGATCAACACTGGTTTCAACTGAGACGGCTCTGCCCGCAGACGTCTTGAGCTTGGATTTAAGCGCGCTCAGGTCAGCGGCGCTTAACTTAGCGGCGCTGGTAACTTTTGCTACCTGCGTGCCGCGGTGCAGGGCAAGCTGCTCTTGAAACGCGCGGAGAATCGCCGGGATTTCAGCCGCGCGGCGATTCTGCGCCGCTGTGCCAACAAAATTAGATGTCAGCTTGCCGAGTTTCGCCTTTTTAACCAAGGCCGACAAGGCGGAAACCTTCGCCTCTGTGGCATAAGCAGGATTGGCCGCGAAGGCACGAAGCTCTGCGCTATCAGCAAAGATAGAGAGCAGTTTTTTGACATCTTTTTCGGCGGAATTCAATGACTTAGCTTCGATCGCCAGTTCAAGAAGAGCCGACGCATAACGGCGGGGAGCTTCTCCGGTGATGACATTTTGATCAGGCACTAGACGGGTCCATATCACTATAAGGCGTTATGCCGGCTGGTAGAGCGCATCGGCAAAACCAGAGACAAAACAGGCAAGCAAAATATATGTTGCGATCAACAAATTTGCCAAACTCGCGCGGGCTTTAACATAGCCCGTTTTATATGCCAACCCACTAATCCCTGCGGCGAATTGGACTCTGGATTTTTCGAAATAGGCCGAATTAGACCTGTTAATACAGACGGGGCGAAAGGGCCGCTAAATTCTCCTCTGATGCAGCTTTTACGAGCCCTGATTATGGCTGCAATACATAGCAATTTTAACGATTGAATAACCGAAATTCTTACCGGAATTCTAATCTCTGGATGTTACGACAGACGCGATAAATATAAGCACAGGGAAATCAACCCTCAAATATAAGCATTGGGAATTCAACCCTCGAAAGAATTCAACTCAAACTTAGGACAAGTGGCTATGTTTATTTTAAAAAAATACGCGGATGACGTCCGCGGAAACTTCTCGATTATGTTCGGGATTGGCCTGACACTCATTGTAACGGGAGTTGCCGTCGCCATAGAAACGACAAATATGGCAAAACATAAAAGCGCGCTTCAGGCGCAAGTCGACATCGCGACCCTTGCCGCAGCGCTCGCTGTGCCAAATAGGAAAAACAGAAATGGCGACTATAAAACTGTCGCATTCGATGTAATGGTAGAAAACGGTTTTGACCCAAAGCTCGGGAAACCCGAAGTTAAGTTGCACAATCAATTTTTAACCGTAAGCGCCCAAATACCCTATGAAGGCTATTTTATGAAGATTTTGGGGGATAAAGAGCTTAATATTTCAGTCAATGCGCAATCGACACTGCCCTCATTCGACGATGTAGAAATTGTCATGGTGCTGGATAATACGTTTTCCATGACAGTAGACGGGAAACTGACGGCTTTAAAATCTGGTGCATTAAACCTGATCGACGCTGTCAAAAAATCGGATAGCGAGGCGAAAATTGGATTTGTACCTTTCGCCCGATATATAAATGTTGGCGATGCGAGCGGCACTTGGCTGGATAAGCCTACCGAATATGATACACCTCGCACGTGGCAAGTGGCGCATCACTCGGGCGGAACATGCCGAACAGAAACTGTAGAGACAATGGTTGACGGCGTACCGCAGCAGAACGAACAAGAAATTTGTGAAAACCGCACAACAACCTATGAAACCAAATCCGGGATTATTGAAAGCCGGTTTAAAGGCTGCGTCGGGACAACCGATGAACCTCACCACCTAGCGCCTATTTCAAGCACCAACCGTGTTCCAGGCTTGCTAGATAATGAAGTCGGTGAGGTTACAATGTTAGGCAAAGATACCCTGACTTGGTGTCCGTCGCCACTTCGTGCGCTGGACAATGATTATCCGCAAATGAAAAAATATGTAGACGCATTGTTCGGTACAGACGTGACCTATATCCCCTCAGGCCTTTTGTGGGGAGAACGCATGCTAGACCGTACGGTAGCCCTGAAGCAAGACCCCAAGCCGGAAGGCATTCGGCAAATCATGATATTAATGACGGATGGGCAAAACACGTCCGAAATTCGAAATGAACCCGCCTTTCAAGCCAGTTTTGAAGCGCCGCCTTATATATATGCAAGCACCAGCGCACCTGTAAACGTCCCCAAGGCTGATGCGGACACGACCTTGCTTTGCGATAGGATAAAAAGCAAAAAAATTGAACTTTATACAATTAGTTTTAGAGTAGATGATGCCGACGCAAAAGCGCTCGTACAAAACTGCGCCTCCTCCCCTCGGCATGCTTACGCTGCAGAAAGCAATCAAGCCTTGATCGACGTGTTTGAGCAAATTGGCGATAATCTCTCTGCGAATGTACGCCTGACGCAATAATAATGTAACGCTCTAAGTTAGAAAAAGCTTTGCGGGTCAATGTCGATATGCAGTTTGTATCGGCTTGGGACGCGAAGCTTTTTGCGCCAGACGCTCATATACCGCGAGAGGTTAACCCCCGCCTCGGCCTGCACCAAAATTCGCCGGCGAAACAGGCCGCGCAACCGCGCGATAGGCGGCTCACTGGGCCCCAAAATCTCAATACCACTAGCTTTGGGGGCTAAGGTGACAAACTTCTTGGCCAGCGTCTCGGTCTCTTTGGCGCCAATGCCGCTTATGATAACGCTGGCAAGCTTACCATAAGGCGGCAAGCCGAAAAGCTCGCGCGAGGCAAGCTCGGCGCGGATAAAACGCTCCCTGTCTCCAGCGGCCAGAGCGGCAAAGGCGTCATGTTCAGGCTGATGCGTTTGAATGAGGGCGCGGCCCGGCTTCTCTGCGCGGCCCGCGCGGCCCGCGACCTGCACAAGCGTTTGATAACTGCGCTCCCCTGCCCGCGGGTCCCCGCCCGCGAGGCCTAAATCCCCGTCAACAACGCCGACAAAGGTAAGATGCGGAAAGTTATGCCCCTTCACCACCATTTGCGTGCCAATAAGAATATCAATCTCCCCGCTTTCCATACGCCGCATACGCTCAGCGATCGCAGTTGGATTACCCGCCGTATCAGAGCTGAAAATCTCTATCTTTGCGCCGGCGAAATGCCGCGCCGCCTCTTCGGCGACGCGCTCAACCCCCGGCCCCACCGAAGTTAGGCTATCTTCGGTCTTGCACTGGGGGCAGGCGGTAGGCACAGGCATGGAAAACCCCGTCATGTGACACATAGCCCGCTTTGAGGCGCGGTGGTAAACCAGCCAGCTATCTGTATCCGAGCTTTTGAGTTTCTCCCCGCAAGCCGAGCATATTATCAAAGGCGCATAGCCGCGCCGGTTTAAGTATAAAAGCGCTTGATCTCCCGCCGCCAGAACCTCGCGCGTGGCCTCGATCAATGGCTGTGAAAGGAAGTCCCCCTTTGCAGGCGGGTGATCTTTGAGATCAATGAGGTCAATATCGGGCAAGGTGATCGCGCCGGGACGCTCTGGTAATAGGATATGGGCATAGCGGCCAGAGCGGGCATTCACGAGGCTCTCCAGCGAGGGCGTCGCCGACGCAAGCACGGCTGCATGGCCGGCGATTTTCGCGCGGACAATCGCCATATCGCGCGCATTATATATCACGCCCTCTTCTTGCTTATAACTCTGGTCGTGTTCCTCATCGACAACAATGAGCCGTAAATTTGGAAATGGCAGGTAAAGCGCGGAGCGCGCGCCCACCACAAGCTGCGCTCGGCCTTGCGCCACCTCACGCCATGTCCGGCGGCGCGCGGCCTCCCCCAGCGCGCTGTGCCACGGCGCGGGGGCCGCGCCAAACCGCGCCTCAAAGCGCTTCATGCCCGCTTGGGTCAGAGCAATTTCAGGCACAAGTATGAGCGCCTGCCCGCCGCTGCGGATGGCCTCTGCGGCCGCCTCAAAGTAAACTTCGGTTTTGCCGGAGCCCGTCACGCCGTCCAGCAAACTTACGCAAAATGTTCCGCTCTTAACTTGGGTTTTAAGTTCCTCCCCGGCTGCACGCTGGCGCGCGGAGAGGGCCATCCCGCCAAAATCGGGGTCAGCCCGGCTGAACGGCGCGTCTACAGCAAGGCTCTGTACTGTTAGTCCTCCCGCGCGCTCCATGGCCCGCACGACTCCGGCGCTGACGCCCGCCCGCTTTGCAATTTCTGACGCCCGCGCCGGAAAGGGCCCGCCCGATTCAAGTATTGCACTGCGCGCGGGCGTAAGTTTAAACGGCTTTTGGCTGGGCGAGAACTGCGAGACCTTCTCGCTCGGCTCTAGCGCCTTGTAGCTCTGTACGACCATGCGTAGGACCAGCCCGGGCGAGACACAATTATAACGCGCTGTCCAATTTATAAATTCAACCATGGCGTCTGGGAGCGGGGTCGCAGCCTTCACTTGGGCAATGGCTTTGAGCTCTCTCTTGGCGTCATTAAGACCAAAGCCCATGACCACACCCAGCTTCATTTGCTTGCCGATCGGCGCATAGACAAACTGCCCGCGCTGCACATTCATCCCGCTTGGGATTGCATAGTCAAAAGCTTCCGGAACATTCACGGGAAAAAGAATCTGGGCGATTTGCGCAGCCATAAAGTTATGATAGCAGAGCTTTAGATAATTCACGCCCCTATTTGGAGATTCGTATGAAGTTTTTTGTTGATAGCGCCGACCTTGAGCAAATCGAGATGTTAAATGCTGTGGGGCTGGTGGACGGCGTGACAACTAACCCCTCGATTATTGCCAAATCGGGACGGGATTTCAAAACCGTCATCAAAGATATTTGCAAAATCGTCGACGGGCCGGTCAGCGCCGAAGTCGTCTCTATGGAACGGGATAAAATGCTTGAAGAGGCGCGTATATTACGCAAGGTCGCAGAGAATGTCTGCATCAAGCTTCCGCTGACGATGGACGGGCTATCGGCGTGTAACGTGCTGTCCAAGGAGGGGACACCCACAAATGTGACGCTTTGCTTCTCCGCTAATCAGGCGCTGCTGGCGGCGAAATGCGGAGCGAGCTTTATCTCGCCCTTTATTGGACGCCTAGATGACATCAGCCTTGACGGGCTTGAGCTGATTGAAGACATACGCACGATCTTTGACAATTACGGATTTGAAACAGAAATTCTGGCGGCGTCTATTCGCTCTGTCGGGCATATAAAGGAATGTGCTCTGATCGGCGCGGACGTTATCACCTCGCCGCCGGACGTGATCCGAAAGCTCGCTGGACACCCACTCACGGATAAGGGGCTGGCGGCCTTCATGAAAGATTGGGAGAGCGCGGGGCAATCTATTTAACCCCCGAGATTTCAGACATAGTTAACGAGACAACGCCGGCAGTGCCGGAGTTTGCAGTTAGATGACACTAAAGCGCTAGAATAGCTTTTGATCTTTAAATATCGACACGCGCGTAAGTTCCGTATCGTCGAAAGGATCTGCCGCCGGTTCATTGGACGGCGGCGGGTTTGGCGCAGCCGGAGTTTGGCCATAATCCGGCGTCTCCCGCGCGGCTGGGTATGCGCCCGTCCCGCCCCGCAGGTCCGAATGATCGCTCACCGCGTTTATCGCGGCAATCGAGCTATAGCGCTCAAGCTTTTGCTTTTGCACATGATTAATCCGGCGCACAGCGTCCAGATCATGCATCAGCCGCTCAAATTTAGCGCTTAAAACATCATAGTCTTTTTTCGTTTGCTGTAGGGCCGCCTGTGAACGAACGGCCTCATCTGTTTTATCCGTTAGCCTTTGTTCTATTCGCTGTCTGCTGACTTGCTCGGATTCAATAGCGGTTCTCAAAGACAAAATTTCTTCGTCCAAATGACCGGACATATTTTGTTTAATGCGCACTTGCGAATTCAATTGTTCGATTCTCGCCTTGAGCGCAAAGGCCTCTTCATCCCGGCGTTTAAGGCTATCTTCCAGCGAGGCACGCTGAGTCTTTAAATCGTATTTCGCGTTTTCAACTTCGGATAGTTTTTCAAAATATTTGGATTTCAGTTCATTGTGGTCAACCCGAAGCGTACTGATCTCCGATTGTAAGGACATGCCCGCTTTGGTGCGGTGATCAAGCCGGGCGGCAACCTCCTCCAATGACTTTGTCAGCTCCGTAATTCGGTTGGCCTGTTTAGACAATTGCTGGCTTTGCTCATTCACGTCGCTAACCAGATTTGTGTTCGTCATTGACAGGGCGTTGATCTGATCATCTCGCAACGTCAGTTCTGTATTTAGCCCCTCAATCTGCGCAGCTTGCACGGCAATCGTATCCTTTTGACCGGACTCCCGCTCGCGCCGCGCGGCAATATCAGCCTGCGCAAGCTCTAGGGATTGCCGCAAGTCGCTATGCTGTTTGGCCAAAAGCATAAGTTTGTTTTCTTGCTCTTTGGCCCAACTCTCTTTTTGAATATATTTCTTGCGGCTAATCTGGAGCTCATTTTCGAGCTTGACGCATTGCGTCTCCAGCCGGTTCATATGACGCAGACCGGCTTCCATTTTTTTGATAGTTTGGGAGAGGCCCGACATGCGTTTTGCCGCAATTTGCTGCTGATCGGCCCCGACCTTCAGCTCCTGCATCATTTGCTCAACGGAATCCCGAGCCGATTCCATCTCTCCCGGGCTAGCAGGCCGCAGCGATACGGAGGTCGTCGTCGGCGTTAGGCGCGGCTCGGCCTGAGCCTCGTAAGAGGGTTTTGCCGGTTGGTCTTTTTTACCGCGTCTGAATATCCCCATTTTAGCCGACCCTTTATTCGGAGCGCCCGAATCATAGGTTAACGATACATTAATGTGAGATTCGGACAATCCCGATTTTATCACGCTTTGGGCGGACGACAGGGCGGGGCGGGACTCAATTGACAGTGACCTCAAGCGGGAGCTTTGGCGCGCTTTTTGTCAAAAAAAGTGAATAATCCAATCCCGAAAATCGTCAGAAGCGTCCCCAGCCCGTCAATCAACCCAAAGGGCTCGCCTAAGACATAGACTGCGGCGACAATGGTGAGGACTGGACTTATCATGCCTAGCGTGGCCACGGCCTGCGCGCCCACCCGCCCTATAGCTATGTTCATCAAAAATGACGGAATAACCGTGCAGCAAATCCCTAGAACGGCGCCCAGCATAATTACCCGCGGCGGCAAGGACAAAGCGCTCATCATGCCCTCTCCTACGACGGCGCGGCTCAGCATAAAATGCAACAGCACAGCCCCGCCCGCCGAAATCATGGCAATACAGGTAAAAAGCCGCGAGCCTATGCGGTCAATTACAGGCTTGGCGAAAATCTGAAAGCCAGCAAATAAAACCGCGCAGCCCAGCACAAGGGCAGAGCCGAGGGCTACATTTTTTCCGCTCGCTATATCCCCGCCTGCAAAGATAACAGCAAGTCCCAGATAAGCGATAAAAATCGAGACAATGCCATAGCGCGAGAGCTTAACGCCGAAAAATAGCGCGCCCAGAATCAACACGAAAACCGGATAGGTAAACAGCAAAAGCCGCTCTAGCTGAGCCGTAATATATACAAGCCCTGTGAAATCCAAAAGCGCGCAGAGGTAATATCCAACTGCCCCAAGCCCAACAGCCGCAAGCACCGGCCGCAGGCTCAGCTTTTGCCTTTCGCCAGCGCGCAGCGCGTAAATCAAGATCGCAATATAAACCGGAAGCGCAAACCCCATTCGAATCATTAGTATAACAATTGGCTCCAGCGCCGCCTGCGGTTCCCCTTCAGCCGGTGTATAGGCGAGCTTGATAATGACAGCCTTGAGGGAGAACAGCGCCGAGCTAGCGATCGCCATCGCGTAACCCGCTTGTTTTTGACGAGGCGTAATATCGGGCCTATCTAGGAAATGCGGCGCAGTGCTGACTTCGCGAAGATTAAGAGCCATTAAGCTTTGCCTCTTTTAGCGCGAAAAAAGGCTTTCAGCATAGCGGCCGCCTCGTTTGCAAGTACGCCGCCGATCACCTCCAGCTTATGATGGCAGGTCGGCTGCTCGAAAAAACGTACGCCGCTCTCTACCGCGCCGCCCTTGGGATCAGCCGCGCCGTAAACCAGCCGCCCGATACGCGCATTGGCAAGGGCCCCCGCACACATCGCGCAAGGCTCTAGCGTGACATAAAGGGTGAGCCCCCCGAGGCGGTAATTTCCAAGGGCTTCTCCCGCCGCCCGCAAGCAAAGGATTTCAGCATGAGCCGTTGGATCGCAGCGCGCAATCGGGGCGTTCCCTGCGCTGGCAATGACTTCCCCGGATTGCGGATCGACCAATACCGCGCCAATTGGGACCTCTCCGCGCGCAGATGCCGCTTGCGCTTGCGCTAGTGCTTGGCGCATATAACGGGCATCCATCGTTAAGTCTTCCATGCGTCCTCTTTGTCAAAAGGCGCGACCACGTCAAGTGGCCATAATAAAGGTAACTATGTCCCCTCCTCGTAAAGGACGCCCGCCGCAAAAGAATGCGCACGCCCATTCCCGCCCGGTAAAAGGCGGCGGCAAGCCAAAAGGCCGAGCGAATTCTAGCGCCGGAGTTGTCGGCGCATCAGCGGAAGGTGACCGCATTGCCAAATATCTGGCACGCGCGGGCATTTCCTCTCGGCGCGGGGCGGAAAAGCTCATTTTAGAAGGCCGCGTCAAAGTCAACGGCGCTGTGCTTGATACACCCGCCTTCAAAGTCTCCGCCAAGGATATAGTCCTTTTGGACAACAAACCCATTGCCGCCATAGAGCCGCCAAGGCTTTGGCGTTATCACAAACCAGAAGGGTTAGTGACCTCCCATAATGATGAGGAAGGCCGCAGGACGGTTTTTCAAAACCTCCCCAAAGACTTGCCCCGCGTGATTTCCGTAGGGCGGCTTGATATTACCTCTGAGGGCTTATTGCTCTTAACCAATGACGGCAGCATCTCGCGCGCGCTAGAGCTACCAAAGACAGGTTTTATCCGCCGCTACCGCGCCCGCGCCTTTGGCACGGTGACGCAGGAAGATCTCGATCAACTAAAAAAAGGCATTAAGATTGATGGCATTCCGACCGGCCCGATTGAAGCCTTGCTTGATAAGCAGCAGGGCGGAAATGCCTGGATCACCGTCACTATCAAAGAGGGCAAGAACCGCGAAGTTCGGCGCGCCCTTGATACGCTGGGGTTGCAAGTCAACCGCCTGATCCGAACCAGTTACGGGCCATTTCAGCTGGGGAAATTGTCCAAAGGACAGTGCGAAGAAGTCCCCAATGAAGTTCTGCGCGAGCAGATTGGCCATTTGGTCGATATTCCCGCCGCGCCAAAATCTGCGGCCAAATCTGCGGCAGTTTATAACCGAAAGCCCAAACGCGGCAGCCATGCCAGCGCCAAGCGGTTTCAGAAACCTGCCATGCCAGCAGAACGCCATGACGGCACGCCTAAACCGCAAAAGCGCGGAACCAAAACCGGCAGTAAATCTGGTTCAAATCGTCCCGCCAAACAGCCCCCCAAGGGCCGCGGAAAATTTGCCAAAAGATGAGGATCGTTGGCGGAAAATTACGCGGGCGCAATATCGCCGCCCCGTCAGGGCGCGACACGCGCCCGACCTCGGACCAAACACGCGAGTCGATTTTCAACATTCTTGCTCATGCTGACTGGGGCCCTGATCTTGAGGGCGCGGTTACCGCAGATATTTTTGCAGGCTCTGGCGCACTCGGACTTGAGGCCATCTCTCGCGGGGCAAAATTTTGCTTGTTCGTAGAAACAGAACCCAAGGCCCGCGCCGCCATTCGCGCCAATATAGAAAAAATGAACTTGTTTGGCTGTACGCGTTTGCACCGGCGGGACGCGACCAAGCTTAAGATTGCACCGGGAAATTTACGCGGCCCCTTTACCCATATTTTCCTCGATCCTCCGTATAATAAAGGGCTTTGGAAGCCCGTTTTAGTCAAATTACGCGATCAGAACCTAATTGCGGACAACGGCATCATCATTCTGGAAATCGCCGCCGAAGAGGCAGAAGAAGAGCTATTTAGGGGCTTTAATGTGCTAGCAGACAAAAAATGGGGCGCCGCCCGTGTTGTATTTATGCAACTTCCATATGCGTAACAAAATTTATTGCCTTTAAGGTGATTTTTCACCACCCCCATTAAGGCTAGATTCATACTTTAAGCTGCATTTTTAAGCATGCTCAGGACCCTTATATCTGCCGGCGGCCTCTGGGCCGTGATGGCTGGCATTAGCCATGCCCAGATATTGACGCAAGACCTTGAGCTTAAAACAGTCGCAGCAACGGCGAGTTGGCAAACGGTTGCCCTTGAAAATACATATACCGAAGCCGTGCCAGTCTGCACCTATGCCCTACCCTCTGCCGCGAGCCCGCCCGCCGTGACGCGAATTCGCAACGTCACCTCCAGCAGCTTCGATATTCGCCTTCAGCAATTTGAAAACAGCTCCAACGTTACCCCTGCTAACGCCTATTGCGTTATCTCTGATATTGGGGCGCATAACACCGGCGGACTAAAATATGAGGCCCATAAGGTACTCTCTACCGGTACAAGCGGGCTAGCTGTTGGATGGAGCGCGGCCACCACTGAAGAAGTGACCAATGACGTCATACAAAGCTATGCCAATCCCCATATTGTTGGTCAGGTCATGTCTTTCAATGATGTGAACGCGAGCGTATTCTGGAACTTTAATTGCGCGACACGCGGGAATGGCGCCTTTTTTTCAGGGCCAGGAGATAGAGCCTGCGTTGGAAAACATATAGGGCAAATCAACGGAACGCGGGCGGCAGAGACGCTTGGCTTTTTCATCATCGAAGCTGGAAGCGGCACCGTTAATGATATTTCATTTGCCGCCGCAGTCGGCCCCGATACAGGCGGGGGCGTCGGTAATAATCCCCCCTATAGCTACAGCGTCTCCGGTGATTTTGATACGGGCGTTCTAACAGATGCAGGCGAAGACGGCGGTCATGGCGGCTGGGCGGTTTTATTTGGCGCTGATCCTTTTCCCGCTGGGAATATACGTTGGGCGATTGATGAAGAGGTTGTGGCGGGTGACACAACCCGGACCCATACAACAGAAAATGTTGGCTATTGGGTTTTTGATAATAATCAGACCCCAAATTTATCGGCAAACAAGACCCTTGAAGTCTATTCCGGCAGCGCATCTGACTATTCGATCCCCGGCAGTGAAGTGATCTATACGATCACGGCCAACAATGCAGGCTCTGGCCCCGTTGACGGGAATTCTATATTTCTCGTCGATAGCCTTCCGCCCGAAATTTCCTTTTATAACGGCGATATGGATGACGGCGGGCCGGTCACAGGGCCAGTGCTGTTCACCGATATAGATAGCGGGCTAACCTTTGGCATTGCTGATGTAGGCTACTCAACGGCCGCGGCCGCGCCTACAAATTTCAGCCAATGCAACGCCTCCCCTGGCGCTGGCTACCAAAACACGGTCCGCCATATTTGTTTTGCCCCCAAAGGCACATTCAGCGAAGGCACGATCACCCCTGCAAGCTTTAGCGTGAGTTTTCGCGCGCAGATAAAGTAACGGCTGCGCGGCCACCTTCACCGACGCCCGAATAGGCGTTCAATATCAACAAGTTTTAGCTCCACATACGTCGGGCGGCCGTGATTGCATTGGCCGGAATGGGGCGTGGCCTCCATTTGGCGCAAGAGGGCGTTCATTTCCGGCCCCGTCAGGCGGCGGCCCGCCCGCACGCTGCCGTGACACGCCATAGTCCCGCAAACATGCTCAAAGCGCTCCTTAAGGCTCAGCGCCTCATCATATTCCGCCAAATCATCGGCGAGGTCGCGCAAAAGGCCCTGCACATCCATTTCTCCCAAAAGCGCCGGCGTCTCGCGCACAGCCAGCGCGCCCGTGCCAAAAGGCTCTAGGATAAGGCCCATCTCTTCAAGCTCTTCGCGGCGTGCCAAAATCCGCGCGCAGTCCCCTTCCCCCAGATCAACAATATCAGGAATAAGCAAGGCCTGACGCTCCACGCCTTTGCCAGCCATAGCCGCCTTCATGCGCTCATAGACAAGGCGTTCATGGGCAGCGTGCTGATCGACAATGACGATGCCGTCTGCGGTCTGCGCGACCACATAGGTCTCGTGAAGCTGCGCGCGCGCCGCGCCGAGCGGACGCTCTGTCATATCCTCGGCGGGCTGGCCGGCCTCCGGCATTATGCCCGAGTCGTCAAAGCCGCCAAAATGCACGCTATCTTCTTCAACCTTGGCCGAGAAACCATCGACAAGCGGCTGCATTTGCGGATTTATAGGCGGCGGTGCGCGGTAACCGCTATAGCGGCTTCCATAATTGCCTTGCAGGGGTAAGCCGCCGCCTGCGCCTATCTGGCCCGGCTGAATTTTGCCTAAGGCATAATCGGAAACCGTACGACTGGCCCGGTGCCCCGCCCCAGCCAGAGCATGGCGCAGCGCCGAGACAATAAGACCGCGTACCAGCCCCGGATTGCGAAAACGCACTTCGGTTTTTGCCGGATGCACATTCACGTCAACATGGGTCATAGGCAGATCAAGATAAAGCGCCGTGACGGCATGGCGATCACGGGCAAGAAAATCCTGATAGGCCCCTCGCACTGCGCCGTGAAGTAATTTATCGCGCACAGGACGGCCATTCACAAACAAATATTGATGCTGCGCATTGCCGCGCGAAAATGTCGGCAACCCCGCAAACCCTGTCAAAACGATCCCTTCGCGCTCTGTCTCTATGGCTAGGGCATTTTCGCCAAATTCATTGCCAAGGATCGCCGCGAGGCGCGAGAGGCGCGCATCCTCCCGGTCGCCCGCGCTGCCTTTGACCTTAAGGCTAGTGCGCGCCGCATTTCCAAGGGTCAGGCTAACTTGCGGGTTTGCCATAGCGATGCGTTTGATAATATCGGAGATCGCAAGCGCCTCAGAGCGCTCGGATTTCAAAAATTTTAGCCGCGCGGGCGTGGCGTAAAACAGATCGCGCACCTCAACCCGTGTTCCCGATAATCCCCAGCGAGGCGCGGGACGGGCGGCGCTTACCCTCCCGCCTTCAACACTTAGGCTCCATGCGGAGCCTTCGCCCAAAATTTGAGAGGTCAGGGTCAGCCGCGCCACAGAACCAATGGAGGGCAAGGCCTCGCCGCGAAAGCCCATTGTCCCAATATTGAGCAAATCCCACGCCCCTGCCGCATCAGGCTTTAGTTTGGAGGTTGCGTGGCGTTCCACGGCGAGCGGCAACTCGGCCTCGCTCATGCCTTTACCATTGTCCGTGACGGTGATTAGCGTGCGGCCCCCATCCTCATAGCGAATATCAATTTCGCTCGCGCCGGCATCAATGGCGTTCTCTACCAGTTCTTTTATAACGCTGGCGGGGCGCTCTATGACCTCACCGGCCGCAATGCGGTTCACTGTCTCGCTGGGCAGGCGGCGAATCGATATGGGATCAGCAGGCATAGCCAAAGGTTACGCGCTTATGCGGGCAAAGCCCATGGTTTCCCGCTATTGCGTGTGGATGAGCGCAGGCGCTAAGATGAAGTATGGGAATAATGATCTATATTGATGCCGATGCCTGCCCCGTGCGCGAGGAATGCTACCGCGTAGCAGAGCGCCATAACGTCCCTGTGGTGGTTGTGAGCAATAGCTATCTGCGTATTCCCAAACATCCGCTGTTTTCTGCCGCCGTGGTCGATGACAGTTTTGACGCGGCGGATGATTATATCGCCGAGCGCGCAAATAGTCTGAGCGTCGTCATCACCTCCGATATCTTGCTCGCGCAAAGGTGCCTCATGGCCGGCGCGCGGGTCCTGGCCGCCAGCGGCAAGGCCTTTGACAATGACTCCATCGGGTCCGCGATTGCGGCGCGCGCCATTATGGCCGACCTGCGCGCGGGGGCCGAGCAGCCCAATCTTGGCGGCCCTGCGCCCTTTTCGGCGAGAGATCGCTCGCGGTTTTTAGAGGCGCTACATCTGGCACTTGAGCGGCTGAAACGCGGGATAATCGGCACGCCCTAACCGATCCACCTTAACTGTTTGCGCCAGATAGCCATTCTGAGGCGAATGAGACCGTCAGCTTTTTGCCGCGCAAGCCTCAAACCAGACATCTTTATTATTTATGGGCCGGCATTCACCCTGCTGCAGGCGCGCAATACGGGCTATGCGTTCCGTGAAAATCTTATTGCGCGTCCTATAGTTCAAAACACCCGGCGAAATCATTACGGAGATGAGTTCAATAAACTGGCTATCGTTGAGTTCATGAGGAACAGCTCCGTAAAAGGACTGGCTCGCCTTAAAAAATCCAACCGTCCATCCATCGGGTCCATGCCCCATGGGAACGGTCTCAAGAAATAACGCGAGCACCTCTTCTTTGGTGAGATGTTTTTCGAGTGCGAGCGCATATGTCGTTTGGCGGATTTTACCAATGCCCGGCTTAAACGCTTTAAAGGCAAGCCGTTTTGAAAGAGATTGCGTTATCGTTGTTATGCCCGCCCCGGCCGTTTTGACATCAACGCCCCTATGATCATAAAAACCGGGGTCTTGCACTCGCAGCAAAAACTCAAGGCGCTCTTGGCCCAGCGCATCTGCCCCTTGCCTCATATACGTAAGGGTTTTAGCTCTTTCTTTAAGGTCGCCGGAATGTGATGCGGCGGACACATAGCCAGAGGCCGCATATGCCAAGACGGCTATTAAAACGGCAGTCAGAAAGAATAGCAGAGCCTTTTTCACATGTCCCCCTCGGCATTTTCTATGCCGGGAATATGCCGCAAATGAGTCTAGATAATCTTTCCTGAGGTGATGAACACCCCTTTGGCGGCCTCAAGAGCTAATCTTCGCAGCGGCCTAAAGGCCGGGGAGTTTCGCCCGGCCCGGCTTACGCATAATCGTCACGTCGCCGCCGCCCGTCGCCTTTTTGATAGATTCAAGGCGTTTGGCTTCCACCTCCGGATCAAGCGGCGAACCATCGGGAAGCCGTACAGCGCCGTCCTTCCAGAAAAGAATACGGCTGGAGAAGCCATCTGTTTTACGCTCAACGCTATTCTCGCCGTCAATTTCAAGGCGGACTTCTTGATTGGCTTGGCCAACGCCCGCTTTGGTCATAAGTACGATTTCCCCGCGCGTGGGCTCTGTTGGGTCGATATCCCCGATAAGCGCTTGGCGTGCGGCGGCTTGGGAATAGTTATTCTCTGCGCTGGATTCGCCAACGCGCGGCGGCAAGAGATTATATTCCGGCGGCACGACAAGCGGCGCTTTGGTCAAGATATTAAACTCATTTGGCGCAGTTGTTGTCAGGCCAAGGCGCTTGGAAGCGCTGGCGCAAGCGGTAAGTGAACCGGCCGCAGCCAAAACCACTGCGAGTTTTAAAACTTGAGAAGAGTGCGTCATAACAAATCCTGTTTCGGGCAAATCCTGTCTAAGGCCAATTCGCCGTGGCCAATTCTGTTTACGGCTAAAAGGCACGGTTCAGGCGCACCGACGAGTAACGCCATAAGAATCTGTTTGTCTTTACCCCAGCGCGCGCGCCGCGCCAAGTAAACATCTGGTTATTTTTCACCCATATCGCGCGAAGCGCGCTAGGCTTTTGGGCCAGCCTCACCGCCTTCTTTGGGCGCAAGAAAACTTGCAGCGATCAAGCCGATAACCCCCACGGTGATCGCGCTATCTGCGACATTAAAGACCCAGTGAAAACCAATATCGCCAAAGTTGATGAAATCTGTCACCGCCCCGTAAAGCGCACGATCAATCCCATTGCCAATGGCCCCGCCAATAATCAGGCTCAGCGAGATTTGCGAAAGCCGGTCTTTTGTGTCTTTCAGCACATAGATCAATGCCGCGCTCATCACGAGAGCAAAGACCGTCAAAATCCAGCGCTTGATAGAGCTATCGCCTTGCAGCAAACCCCAGCTTACCCCTTGATTACAGACAAGCGCCAAATCAACGATAGGCGAGAGCTCTTTGGTTAGGCCGGGATAGGGGTTGATTTCGCAGGCATTCATTGGCTGGTCGAAAATTGAGATCGCCCAATATTTCGTGAGCTGGTCAATGATGACCACAAAAAGCGGACCTAAAAAACCATAGATAAGGAGCGTTTTTTTCATAGGGAGGAAATGCCACGCACGCCTTGGATTCGCAAGGCGGGATATCGGGCTGAGCGCTGGGCGCAAAAAAAACGGCAGGCCAGAGGCCTGCCGCAGTAATCAATATCTAGAGGAGACTAGAAGCGTGTCTTCAGGCTCGCAAAGAATGTACGGCCAAAGACGTCATATGAGGCAGGGTATGTATTGGCCTGCTCATCATTGTCACCGATGACTGGTGGCTCTTTATCAAGAACGTTGTTCGCACCAACTGTCAGAGCGAACTGATCAGAGATGTCCCAAGATGTTGAAAGATCGAAGTAGTGACGGGCACTAATGCTATCAACAGTGTTGACGCCTTCGCCTGCATCATCATCGACGCTTCCAACCATACGCCAGCCGAGCTGCACGCCAACTGGACCCTTGTTCCAGTTAGATGTCACGCGGTGACGATAGTTTGGATCAGGTTCACCACAAGTCGTACCAAATTCGCCGGCACATTCAACAACGTCCGCGCCAACAAAGGCTGTGAAGTCGTTTTTGATGTTATAAGTACCGAGATAGTTGAAACCAAGTGACCCTTTGTCACCCAGATCAAAATCGTAATCAGCAGCGATATCGACACCTGAGACTTCGACAGAGGCAGCGTTTTGAGCTGACAATGAGATGAAATCGATCGGACCACCAGGACGACGCGTTACCACGTCACAGAACTGCGATCCTGCACCACCAAATTCGGTGTTGTTATAGCAGATATCCAGAACATTGTTTGCGCTACCGCCGAAGGCAGCAATCGCGTCATTGATGGTGATGTCATAATAGTCGACTGAAAGCGATAGGCCTTCGATGACGGCTGGCTGAACAACGAAACCGATTGTGTATGTATCGGCCTTTTCAACGTCAAGCTGATCATTACCACCCGCAAGTGTTCTGACCTGACCTGAAATTGTGTTGATCGCATTTGTGCCTACGATATTCGCAGGGACGCCAGTGGCGACACAAACCGCAGCAACTGCTGCAGATGGGTTACCCGCCGCTGAACATGGGTCAACCGCACCCGGGAAACCTTCTGCGATTGGCGCGAAGAGTTCACCAATGTTCGGTGCACGTACCGCGCGGTTGTAGTTACCACGGATACGGAACTGATCATTAATCGCCCACTCACCGCCGATTTTATAGGCTTCAACGCCGCCGGCTGTAGAGTAGTCGGAGTAACGACCCGCTAGATCGAGCGTGATGCGCTCGGCAAATGGGGCGTTGGCCACGACTGGGATTGAAAGCTCGCCGTAAACAGACGCAACTTCGAAAGCACCACCTGATGGCGGAGACCCGTTAAAGCCAGCAATTGTTGAGGCCGCAACATCTTGCGATGGGCGGAAATCCGCTGAGTTTTCGATATATTCTGCACCGATCGCAACACCGATTGGGTCTTCGCTGATGCGAAGGCTACCGAGGTCACCAGACAGGTTACCCTGAACGATTGTCTGAGTGAACTCAGACGTCGCAGCAGCCGCTGTGTTGATAAAGTCAGCAGCAGATTGGCTAATGTTACCAGCACCGAAGATATTCAGAGGTGAACATCCAACGGTACCGCCGTTTGCACTTGTATCCGCACACGTTGGGTTACCAGAGGCATCCAGATCGACGTTACCGTCACCATCAGCATCGGCCAATAGGAGAGCTTGGTCATAACGGCCACGGTTTACGTTACCATTTTGCGTTTGGGCGCGAACAGTGCGGCCCTCTTGGAAATAGGCGTCATATGACCATGTGTCAGTCAGATCACCACGCAGACCAATTGTGATTTGGAACGCATCATTGATGTCTTGAGTTTGGCGCGGGCCAACTTCTTCGAGACGACGACCAAAGAAGCCTGTCGCTGTATCATCAATGCCGTCACCATCGGTATCCACACCATCGCCATAAGCAGACGACAGAACATTCTGAGCATTAGGGGTCAGGAATGGGTTTCCGTCGAGTGAGATTTGAGAGAACTGGAAGATCGGCGTTGGTGCCAATTCCGAGTCAACGCGGTTCTGCGCGAAGGATGCGCGAGAGTAGATCTCGATTTTGTCATTAATCTCATAGCTGCCTAGAGCTGTGATTGTAAAGCGCTCTTGTGGCAACTGTAGGAAGTTAACCGGTGCGTAGTTATAGAAGTCATTGACTTGGCCGCCGGCAACGAATGGACGAATATCGCCATTGGAGGTGAAGATGGCGTTTCCGTTGCCATTTCCAATTGATGGAAGACCATTGCCGCCGTTGAAGTTGCCGTTCGCAGCAAACGCAAATGCTGTTGCATTTGGCGTACCGGATGAACCACCTGGCTCAAGACCGCCATTACCATCGTTAAAGAGAGCAACTTCGGAGAAATCGCGGTCGCCTTGGAAGAGCGCTTCACGATTGGCGTAAGATACGTTCATAACAACGTTACCGCGGCCATTATCAAGGTTAGCACCGATTGTAGCGTCGATATTGAAAAGACCGGCATCACCGCGGTCAGTTGAGGAGTAACCGATATTGGTTTCTGCACCTTCAAAGTCGTCTTTGAGAATGAAGTTAACAACACCCGCAACCGCATCAGCACCGTAAACAGATGACGCGCCGCCTGTCAGAACTTCGACGTTCTGGATCAAGCTCGTTGGGATTGTGTTCAAATCAACAACGCCGTTCTGGCCGAATGGGATCATCCGTGTGCCGTTTACAAGAACAAGCGTCCGGTTTGACCCGATACCGCGAAGATCAACAGTCGCAGAACCATTACCCGGGTTGTTTGACGTACGGTCAAGGCCAGGAACAGTTTGCGGAAGTGTGTTCAGCAAGTTTTCTGTGTTGATAGAGAATGTGTTTTCAAACTGAGTTGCGTCAACGGTTGAAATTGGAGAATTAGAAATGAAATCTTTTTTCTTGATCCGTGAACCTGTCACGACGATTTCGTCTTCTTCCACCTGAGCATTTGCAGGCACGGCGGCTGCGCCGAATGTTACGGCCGACAAAAGTGTTGTCAGCAATAACTGCTTTTTGTTCATTTTAGTCACTTAGAACCCCTTCGAACTGGTCTATGTTGGTTGATGCGCGGTAGCCGCACATTTTTATTGATGCGGAAAACGCACATTTAGGGCACGCGTATAGCGCAGAGATGCCTCGCCGAAGCCAGACATAATCTCGAACTAACTAGAGGAGAGACACTATAAACTCAAGATGGATTCCTCTTAATTTTCCCCGGCGTCAACAATTTCTTTAAACTGTTGCAAAAATACACGCTATTTCCCCGCCCGTCTCCGCCCGCTCAACTCAAAGCGAAGCTATTGCAAAGGGGCGAGTTGGCTTTTAGAATTTAGGCAGGCATGTTAAGCTGTAAAAAACACCCTTTTACTGGGGCCCAGCAAGGAAAATGAAGATGAGCTTTAGAGTGTTAATCCTAACCACCGCCCTCGCGGCGACCTCCGCTAGCGCCCAAGTTCAGGAGGCGTCCTCTAGCCCGCTCGCCAGTATCTATGCTTGCAAGGACATTACGGCGGAAAAACCCCGCCTCGCTTGTTATGATGAGGCCGTGGGCCGACTGCAAGAGCGCGAATCAAACAAAGATTTCGTCGCAATCGACTCGCAGGCGGCCAAAAAGCTCAATCGTGAAGCCTTTGGCTTTACCCTACCGTCATTGCCAAAACTCAAGTTATTTTCGAATGAAGACGGGCAAAAGGACGATGATACGATTGATCTGGCGGTCAAAACTGTGAGCAAACGCCATAATGGCTACACGCTTGTGATGAAAAACGGACAGGTCTGGAAGAGTGTCGGCGGGCGGTTGAATTACGTGCCCAAGGGCGATCTCACAGCGCGCATATCACGCGGCGCAATCGGGAGCTATAAACTGAGTATTTCCAACGGCAAGGACCGTGTCCGCGGCCTTAAGGTAAAGCGCATAGAGTAATCACAACTCCCGCCAACCCCTGCCCCATTCTCACATTAATTTCATATGGCATTATTGCGTAAGGCGCTATAAGGCCTAAACATTGGTATAGATGGACATGCAATGACAATTCCTTTCGTCAGGAACTTTGAATTTGAATATGGGCGCTGCGATCAACTCTCCGCGCTTGTTTCGCGTGTCATCGCTAATAATCCCGGCCCTTTCACCTATACAGGCACCGGGGTCTACATTATCGGAAAGGAGACGGTTGCCGTTATAGATCCCGGACCGGATAAACCGGAGCACCGCGCCGCGCTGACCCAAGCGCTGGCGGGCCGGCGCGTCAGCCACGTCCTCGTCACCCATCACCATATTGATCATTCGCCTTTGGCCGCGCCCCTCGCCAGAGAGCATGGCTGCAAAGTGCATGGTTACGGCGTTCAGGCCCGAAGACCGGAGGGCGGCGAAGTGCGGCTAGAAGCAGGTGATGATCTGACCTTTAGTCCCGATATCGAAATCCGAGACGGCGATAAAATTCAGGGCGACGGCTGGACGATTGAGGCCCTGCACACTCCCGGACATACGTCAAATCACCTATGTTTTGCCTTGCTCGAGGAAAACCTGCTGTTTTCCGGCGATCATATCATGGGCTGGTCCACAAGCGTCGTTAGCCCGCCCGACGGTCATATGGGAGATTATCTCACCAGCCTGGAGAAAATTTTAGCTAGGAATTTTGACCAGATTTGGCCCACGCACGGCACCTCTATAGATGATCCCAAAAACTTCATTGCCGCCTATATTGCCCACCGCCATGCTCGAGAGGCACAGATCCTGACAGCCATAAAAGACGGCCTGACCCGCATTAGCGATATGGTCGCCCATATGTATAAGGATGTCGACAAACGCCTGCACCCTGCAGCCGCTCATAGCGTACTGGCGCACCTCATACACCTTGAAGAGACCGGCCGCGTGATATCATCGGGAATAGGCGGATTGAAAAGCGAATACGCGCTCTCCCGCTAGCCTTTTTGCCGCCATTCGCAAGTAGCGCAGCAGCGATCAATCGCTAGCCTGCTAAGGTCTGCAAAAAGGTAGAAATACGCGCCGCATTCACCCCCAGATCAGAGAGGCCGACGCGGCTAACAGAGCGAACGTCAACAATCGCGCCGCCGCCCTCCGCCGCACGGATACGGATCACCACGTCATCTTCAAATCCATACCAAAAACTTGTAGCCGTGGCCTCAATGAGGCCCGTTTCCACATTACTATCTTTCACGGTCCACCCCATAGTCTTAGCAAGAGAGAGCGCCTCCCCAAACACTACATCAGGCGTGCCGCCAACCACAAGCGGGCGAACATTTGGATAGGCCTTAGTTTGCAGGGCTGAAACCAGCGCAGGCGGGCTATTTTCGCCCACAGGAGCCTTTTTACCCTTATATTCCAATGTGTTAACTCCTTTCACCTTCGCACGCTCTGAGAGGATAGTACCGGTGAAGTTTGGCGGGTTTTGAGTGTCCGTTGTAATGTCATGGATGAGCGGCAGGCTTGATACCGTTTTCTGCGTCGCCGCTCCTTTAGCAATACCCGCAAGGCCGATGAGCGCCGCCAGTCCCCCTATCCATAGACCTTTTCGCGGGGTAATCAGCACTGCCGCTATAACTGACAAAATACCAAGACCAAGCGTCGCGGCGAGCATTTTTAGTCCAACGCCGCGCGAGAGTGTTCCAAGCCCGAAACGCCAGTCCCATATTCCAAATTTGGCCCCGAGCGCTGCTATGATGAATAGCAACGGCGTGACGATCGCTGCGAGCAAGGTCAAGCGGTGCAAAATATCCCGAAATTTGCGGCGTTTCGCGCCAGAAGGCTTTGGCTTAGGAGGGATAACGTCTGTCATGGCATAGCTTTCGATGAGGCGGGCTAAAAATCGCTTAGATCCGCGAGATAGACATTAGCGTAAAAAGAGTCAAAACCACAATGATGAACGCTAATTGCCCGCTTAATTTTGCCCGATGACGTCCGCTATACAGGCCTCTTCGGCGCTGACGATTCATATCTTGCGCGAGGGGTTTTTGAGCTGTGCTCCCCGAGCGGTAATCCGTGTCTTGACGGCGCGCAATAGCCTCCTCGGCCGCCTCGCGCTCCAGCGCCTTCGCCGCTTCATCGCGGCGGCGCTTCATTGCGGCCGCGCGGGCCGCATTTCCCACGTAATAATTCTGGCGGTCCTTCTGATCTTCCGCCTTCGGGGACCCGCGCGCAGGCCGTGCACCCGCGTCAAACTCCGCCTGCCTAGGACGAGAGGACTGATTACGGTAAAGCGCAGCCATGGAGTCAGGCTTTTGCGCTGTCTCAGCTGCGCCGCCCTGCTCCCCCGTTACCGCACCCGATTGCAAACCAGCCGCCGGGATTTTGCGCATGACGACATATACAAAGTAGAGAAGAATAAGGAGAAATATAATTTCCATAGCCCACGTTAACTGAATTTTCGCCCACTCGCCAGAGGGCGAGTAGATTTAGGCGACCATAGTCAGCCAAAGGAAAGGATGGAGTTATATTCCTAGGGACTTAGGCGTTGCGATTGCCAGCGCCCGCCGTGACGGGCCCGCGTAAAGCGGCGGCGATCATGCAGACGATAAGCTCCGTCTTCCCAAAATTCAATCGCGAGCGGCTTCACCCGCCAGCCGACCCAATTTGGCGGGCGGACAATCTCCTGTCCTTCAAATCGGGTTTCAACCGCCTTGACCGCGGCTTCAAGCTGGCCGCGGCTAATAATCGGAGAGGATTGTGCGGAAGCCCATGCGCCGATCTGGCTGCCGCGGGCGCGCTGGGCGAAATAGCTATCGGATTCTTGTTTTTTAACCTTGGCGATGGGTCCGCGCACGCGCACTTGACGCTTGAGACTCTTCCAGTGAAAACACAGCGCAGCTTTGCTATTGAGCTTAATCTGCTCTCCCTTATCGCTGTCGGCGTTGGTATAGAATACGAAGCCTTGCTGATCCACGGCCTTAAGCAGAACGATCCGTGCATCGGGCATGCCGCCCGGTTCTGCGGTGGCCAAGGTCATCGCATTGGCATCATTTGGCTCGGACTTTACGGCCTCGGCGAGCCACTGCTCGAAATAGGCGATCGGGTCTGATACCGCGAACATATCATGTTCGGCGCGCGCGGCTCTTTTGGCATACTCGGCCTCGCTCGGGGTGGGCGGAATTTTTTTATTTCGCATAATGCCTCTGTTTTATAAAAATTAACTATAAGTTTCAGCGAGTTATTAACCTTTATAACCTCTTAATGGCGTCAGGTTAAGGACATTCCAAAGATAATATTATCACCGGAGAATCCTCTTTATTATATACCGCAGGTGGAGTGAGTATGACCCGTCAAGATGCCCTGATGACGCTTGGACTAAATATGGCCGCGCGTGAGGCCGAGATCAGAACCGCATGGCGTAAAAAGGCGAAATTTTTTCACCCCGACAGTCCTTACGGTGATGTTCAGGCCTTTATCAAAGCTAAAAACGCCTTTGAAACGCTCGTGCCCCCTGCACCGCAAACCTACCGTATACCGGCCCGCTCCCGCGCGGTTTAGCCTAGCGCGGCGCGCCCCCTTAGGCTAAACACGCCCTTCCAAAGGACGCGCTGTTGTTATGAGCCATAATACATTCGGACATTTATTCCGCTTTACGACATGGGGCGAAAGCCACGGCCCCGCCATTGGCTGCGTTGTCGATGGCTGCCCGCCCAATATCGCGCTAGATGCAAGCTTTATCCAAAAATATCTCGACGAGCGAAAGCCCGGCACATCACGCTTTGTCACCCAGCGCAAAGAGCCGGACGCGGTGAAAATCCTCTCTGGCGTTTTTGAGGGCGTCACCACAGGCACCCCGATTAGCCTGATGATCGAAAATACCGATCAGCGTTCGAAGGACTATTCCGAGATTAAGCGCCGATACCGCCCCGGCCACGCCGATTTCACATATGACGCCAAATATGGCGTGCGCGATTACCGCGGCGGGGGCCGCAGCTCTGCGCGCGAAACCGCCAGCCGCGTTGCCGCCGCAGCCGTGGCCCGCAAAGTCCTTGGCGAGTCCATCAAAATCACCGGCGGCGTCATTCAGATCGGCCGCGAGAAAGTGGACCCCGACCGCGTAGATTGGACCACTGTGCGCGGTAATCCCTTTTGGTGCCCCGACCCCGTGGCCGCAAAAGCGTGGGAAGACTATCTTGACGGTATTCGCAAAGACGGCAGCTCTGTCGGCGCTATCCTTGAGGTGCGTGCCTCTGGGGTCCCAGCAGGCTGGGGCGCGCCGATCTATAGCAAGCTCGACGCAGACCTTGCCTCTGCCATGATGAGTATCAACGCCGCCAAGGCAGTTGAAATCGGCGCAGGCTTTGCGGCGGGCGGCTATACAGGGCCGCAAAACGCGGACGCCATTCGCATGAGCGGCGGCGCGCCCGAGTTTCAAAGCAATCACGCGGGCGGTATTCTAGGCGGCATTAGTAACGGCGACGATATTGTACTGCGCCTTGCGATCAAGCCGACCTCTTCTATGCTCACCCCCGTCCCGTCTATTGATGCAGACGGTCATGAGATTGATGTGCGCACCAAAGGCCGTCATGACCCCTGCGTCGGCATACGCGGCGTCCCTGTCGCCGAAGCCATGATGGCGCTCGTCCTTGCTGATCATAAACTCCGCCACAGAGGGCAAGTGGGTTAGCCCCGCTGGATTACCGCGAGAGTCTCTTGCTGATTTACAGGAAGACACTAGAAAACATCAAGAATTAGCAAACCAACTATCTCTGTTTGATGCTACAGCAAAACCAATAAAACCATGCCCTATGCAATTTATCCTTCATTGGACAGATCAGGACGGAAAAACCGAAGACATGAAATTGACGATTGGGAAACATCAGCGGCTTACAATAGGTTTAATCGCGAGCATGGGCACGATAGAGCAATTGAAATACTAAAAGAGAGATATGAAGATCATTATTTCAAGGCTGGTTTAGTCCTTGGGTTTAGTACACATAGTCGCCGCAATATGACTTATGGGATGAAAAACCAGTGGTTATTAGTGGGCCTGATTAGACTGGACTTCGAAACTCAAGATGACCTGTTCATAGGTTGAAAATGAAATGAAAACCCATAATTAGGTAAACGAATTTCTCTATACTTATCCGCAAGTAGCCGCATATAAGAACCCCTATGACAGAGCTTGAGACAGATTACCTGATCGTCGGCAGCGGCGCGATGGGAATGGCATTTGCCGATACGATTTTGACGGAAACCGACGCCCGTATTATTATGGTTGACCGCTACCAAAAACCGGGCGGGCATTGGAACGTTGTTTATCCCTTTGTACGGTTGCATCAACCCTCTGCCTATTACGGCGTCAGCTCGCGGGAGCTGGGCTCAGGCCAGCTTGAGACAGGCGGGCTTAATGACGGGCTAGGCGAGCTGGCCTCCGGCGCGCAGGTCAGCGCCTATTTTGATGATGTAATGACACAGCAATTTCTGCCCAACGGGCGGGTGCAATATTTTCCAATGTGCGATTATGTGGGCGGCGGTGAATTTGTCTCCAAGGTCAGCGGCGCGCGCCGTAAAGTTAGCGCGCGCAAAACCGTGGACTGCACCTATTTGAACACATCGGTTCCGTCCACCCATAAGCCGAAGTTTTCAATCGCGACGGGCGCGTGGTTCATGCCGCTCAATGACCTTCCCAAGATCACCACGCCGCCCGAGGGTTTTGTGGTTATCGGCGCCGGCAAAACCGGCATAGACGCCTGCCTATGGCTGCTAGAGCACGGGGCAGAGCCTGATGATATTCGCTGGATTATGCCGCGCGATGCGTGGCTTCTGGACCGCGAAAACACGCAAAATACGCCCGAGTTTTTCCATAGCACAATGGAGGCGCAGGCCGCCCAATTCGAATCTATCGCGCAGGCCAATAGCATTGAAGATATGTTTGATAAGCTTGAGGCCTGCGGATATTTTTTGCGAATTTATAAAGACACGCGGCCCACCATGTTTCACGGTGCCACGATCAGCCGCGCAGAAGTCACGCAGCTCAGGTGGATTAAAAATGTGGTCCGTCTGGGCCGCGTACAATCGCTCGGCTTGGATGAAATCGTGCTCGATCATGGCCGGCTTCCGACCAACGCTAAAACACTCCATATTGATTGCTCGGCCAGCGCGCTGCTTGATGTTGCGCTAAAACCGGTCTTCCAGGGGAATCTAATCACGCCGCAAATGGTGCGCAGCTACCAGCCCGTCTTTAGCGCCGCCTTTATCGCGCACATCGAGGCCAGCGAAAAGGATGAGGCGGAGAAAAACCGTCTGTGCGGCGTGGTGCCCCTGCCCAATAGCGATCTGGATTATATCCGGTTCACGGCGGCCTTTATGGTCAATCAATATAATTGGGGCCAAGATAAAGCGCTGCGTAAATGGCTACGCGGCAATCGGTTAGATGGGTTTTCAAAACTGGTCGCCTCTATCGCGCCCGACGACGTGGAGAAAATCGCGGTTATGGAACGGCTGAAAGCAAACAGCTTTCCCGCCATGGCCAAATTACAAAGTTTTCTTGCACAAATAGATGCCGGCGCAGGCAAATAATTTGCGGGGTCCGCGCTTTGACTATGTGCCCAAAGCTCTCTAGCGTTCCGGTGTTGGGAGGACATTAACGTGGCGCTTATTGTATTTATCATTACCTTGATCTTGATTGGCGTCTTTGTGCAGTTTTATCTGGGCGGCGAAGACCTCTCGCGCTGGGATAAACCCGCGCATGATCCCGATTTCACCGGACCGCCCTCAGCGGGGAATGAGGACGTTCTTGAATATTTGAAAAAAAACTTCACCCAGCCCGCCAAGGCCGGCGGCAAAGAGACGAGCCTTGCCGCTAAGCGCGCGCGGTTTGAAACCTTCGGCACGGCGCGGGATTATCCCTGTGATCACACGCCGGCACGCTTTGAAAGCCGCAATGGCATTATCATAGAGGGCGAATGGACGACCCTTAAAGACACGGATACGGCTCGCCGTATCCTCTATATACACGGAGGCGCCTTTGCCGTGGGAAGCGCGGCCAGTCACCGCGCCATCACCTATAATCTAGCAAAGCGCACGGGCTGCGCCGTTTTTGCGCCAAACTACCGGCTGATTCCAGAAAACCCGCGGCTTGGCGGCGTTCACGATTGCAAAGCTGCCTATGAGTATCTCGCCGCCAACGGCCCGAACGGCCCGCAAAAGGCCAAGAAAATCGCGGTCGCCGGTGATAGCGCGGGCGGAAATCTGGCACTTGTGGTGGTTCGCTGGGCGTCCAAAGGGCCTGAAATCACGACGCCCGATGCGGTTATTGCGCTCTCGCCGACGGTCGATTCAACCCTGCAAAGCCCCTCTATACGGCGCAATTTTGAAACAGATATTATGCTCAAGCCGCTCGTCGCGCCTTTGCTAAAAATACCGCGCTTCATCTTGCTTATCGGCGCATGGGTGAGCGCACGAAAACGCCCCTCCCATCCCCTACTCTCGCCGATCATGGGAGACTTAGGCGGCTTGCCGCCCGTCCTTATTCAAGCCAGTACGAAAGAAATGCTATATGATGATGCTCTGCGCTATAGAAATAAGGCGCGCGCCGCAGGCTCAGAAATCTCGCTGCAAAGCTGGGATCATATGTGTCATGTCTGGCCTATTTTTGATGATATGTTGCCAGAAGCGGATCAAGCATTCGAAGAAATGACAAAATTTTTGCGCGCTCATGACGTTGCTAAATAGGGCTTAGGCGGCAGATTTTTCTCGCCCCGATAAGCAAATTTGCGCCCATTTGCGGCGGTGTTTGCTTAGATTTGCGAGACAATTATCGAGTCCATTATAAAGTCACCCACGCGGCATCTTTAATGAACCTAAGATAAATACCCACCTCAGAGAGTGTTCAGTCCGGCTTTGCTACCAAGACTTAACGATGAAGGCATTTTCCTTTTCGTGACCAACAGGAGCAAAACTATGTTGAACCTAAAAAAAACAAAACTGCTCTCTGCCGTAGCCATCGCTATGGCGGCATCGGTAGCCCCCAATGTCGCGGTTGCAGGGACTTACACCTCAAACTCGGCCTATGAAAACTGCAAACGTTCCGATACGGAAAATCAGATTTTGGGCGGCGTTATCGGCGCTATCTCAGGCGGCGTACTCGGAAGTCAAGTTGCGGGCAATGGCGCTCGGACCGAAGGCTCTGCGCTTGGCGCGGTTGTCGGCGCGGTCGCCGGTAGCCAGATCGCAAATAAAGATTGCCGCAGCGCAAACCATCACCGCGTCGGCTATCCGGTCACAGAAAGCTATCCTGCCGCCCGGACTACAGTCTACCAACCAGCGCCCGTTTATACGCAGAGCCAGCCTGTATACCGCTCTAGCCCTGTCGTTCAGACCCGCGGTTACAACACGGTCTATACCTCACCCCGCGTCGAGACTGTACGCACGGTCAGTCACAATAATTACGGCGGATACGGTCATAGCGGAAGTTATGGCGTCCAACGCCGGGGTTATAACGAGATTGCGGACATAAATCGCCAGATCGAAGACCTGCGTTACAGACGGGATAAGCTTGTGGCCCGCAACCGCTATGAGCAAAGCTATAGCCTTGATCGCCGGATTGACCGCATCGGTCACAAGATATCCGATCTCAAGAAGCGCAAGCGTTATCTGAAAAAGCGTAACAAGCGCGGCTATGACGATGACTATAAGCCCAGACGCTCAGGTCATTACCACGGCTCAAATATCTGCTACACCTCCCATTAGCAGTTAAATCTGACCACGCGCGTCCCGCGTGCGAAGAGAAGGCTCGGAGCTTCGCTCCGGGCCTTTATGTTAGGCGGTGGTAAGATCAAGTCCTTAGCTACGCCACTTTGCTTCACATAAAACCGTGAATGACGGGGTTGGAACGTAATTTGCATCTCTCCCGCTCAAGGCGGGATAGTGCAGCAAGGAGGCGGCACTTGTCCCATAATTGGACAATAGGATCTGACATGAAATATCTTACGCTTACAGCCGCTGCTGCGGCGCTGCTTTTAGCCCCAACAACAGCCCATGCACAGCTTTTTGGCGGATTTGACAATAATACCCTGCTCGGCGGGGCCGTTGGCGCAGGTATTGGCGGCGCATTAGGGTCCAATCTAGCCGGATCAGGTAATCGCGACGAAGGCACAGCGATTGGCGCGGCCCTTGGCGGCCTTGCCGGCGCAGCCTACGGCAATCGCAACAGCCGCTACGGAGGAAATCCGTTTGCCGGCTCTTTCAACCCGGGTTTTACAGGCAATAGCCTTTTGGGCACAGTCGCCGGCGCCGGTATTGGCGGCGTGATCGGATCTAACCTTGCTGGGTCTGGCGTTCAACAAGAAGGAACAGCCATCGGCGCTCTCCTTGGCGGGCTTGCCGGTAATGCTCTTACCAGCGGCCGCTCTCGCTATGGCAATCGTGGTTTCGCAAACCCCGGATTTGCACCGGCCGGCCCCATTGGCTTTCCTCAGGGCGGCTTTGCCTCGGTGGGTTTCCCGCCAGCAGGCGTCGTGCCAGGCGGCTTTGGCCCTGCCTTCCCGCCCGCGCCATTTGCTGGCCCCATTGGCGTACCGCCGCTTGCCGGACCGCAGCTCGTTCCCGGCGGCTTTGTCACAACGGGTATTTTCCCCACGGTACGGCCCGCTCCAGCGCCTATTCGCGTCCTGCGCGCACCGGCTCCGCAAATCATAAAATACGCTGCACCAGCACCTAAAATTCGCTATATCCACAATGTAAACTCTACTGTGACGCAAGACTACACCGGCAGCGATACTATCGTGCTGCGTAGCCCGCGAAAGCAAAAGACAATTATTGATCTGCGCGACAATACTGTCGTGAGCGGCGGACACACCCATAGCCACGCGCCCGCGCCGATCATTCGGACTCGCGTGATTTCCAGCCCTGCACCCGTATTTGTATCTGCGCCGGCGCCGGCTCCAGCGCCCGCATCAGGCAATGGCACGACTATGAACGCAGAGACAATTAACATTAACTATGGTGATAATAGCCAAGTCGGCACGAGCGGTTCCGTGAACGGGTCTACATACGGCGGTTATGCGGGTGGATATTCTGGAGCTTATGCGCCAGTGAGTGCGCCCATTAGCCTTCCGGTGAGCCAGCCTGCCGCCCCGCTCTACACTGGTAGCAGCTATGCCACCAGCTACACTATTGGGTCAAATATCAGGTCAAACCGCTACGGCGATGCCCCGATTGCAGAGCCAATTTCGGCCCCGATTTCAGCTCCGATTGCGGCGTCAATTGCGGCCCCGATCTATAGCGGCGGCAGCACTAATGATGTGATGATCTCAAGCGGACAATCTTATACTGTCCCGTCTTCAGCCGAGCTTGCTGCGAGTTGCGCTGAAACCACATTTGGCTGCGCTGGCGGAAACGCGCAAATCCTCGCGCCAACGATTGCAGCGCCGACTGTGTATGCGCCGACCACCGACGTTTTTGAGGCCCCAGTGCATAACTCAGCTGGAGGCTATAAGGTCCACGGATATAGCTATTGCGATAGCGATAAGGTTTATAATAATGACGGCGCAGAGCTGTTAGGCGCAACGCCTTACTGCCGCTAGGCATTCATCGAAAAACGGTCTCTTCGGAGGCCGTTTTTTTTGGGCTAAAAAAATACAGGTGGAATTTTGCAAATTGCGCCGATTTCGGCCATAGTCTGCCGAGGTGTCAGGGACGGATGCCGCATAACAAGAAACCTTTTAGGAGAATGACATGAAATTCAATCTTGGATTCACGGCCCTCGCCGCCGTCGCCATTATGGCCCTCCCAGCTACGGCCAGCGCCCACGGCAACGGATATCAACACACTCATCAAACCCACAGCGGCAACAATCAGGCTGTTGGCGGCTTGATCGGCGCAGTTGCCGGCGGTGTTTTAGGAAGCCAGCTCGCGGGTAACGGCGCGCGTACTGAAGGATCAGTTCTAGGCGCAGTCCTGGGCGGAGCTGCTGGTCTTGCGATCGCTGGAAATGGCAATCGGGGATATAATGGCGGCGGGTATTACAACAGCGGCTATAACAACTACGGCACATCATACGGCACTGGCTATAGTTCAGGATACTCGGGCGGATATTACCGCACGCCAAGCCACAGCACATATTACAGCCGCCCCGTTTATAGCGGCAGCAGCTACTACAGCCGTCCTGTATATAGCGGCGGATATTATAGCCAGCCACGGATTAACGTCTCCATAGGTACGGGTTACGGCGGATTTGGAAGCTATAATCGCGGCTTTAGACGTGGTTATGGTCATCGCGGCTATAACTCTCGGGCATTCCATAATCGCCGGGGACATCGCTTCCACCGACGCGGCTATAAATAAGCGTTCACGACTCTCTTGAAACCGCCGCCTCTCGCGGCGGTTTTTTTATGGGCGAAGCAAATTGCACAGAGCAATTTAACAATTAGCAAGCATAAAGTTAATGTATATGAACTGAATATGAACAATAATTTCAGCCTGCATTTAAACACATATTAAAGGACATCCTTGCCTTTCCAAACCTGTAAGGGTTTGGAAAACCTAAGGTATCACTTCACCGTCGGGGGACGTAAAGTGATACGCCAAATCTGCAGTTTTTTGGCGTAATGCCCGGCTCTCGAGCCGGGCATTAAACTTTAAAGGGTAAATATTTGGATGCCTTGGGCGCGCCGACCCGCGCAATGCGCTGGCTAACTCCCAAGCAATCGGAGCGGAGCATTAGCTATTGCTTCACCGCGTAAAGCAAAAATTCCTGATTGCCGCGTCCGCCGCGGCTGCCCCCCTTTACAGGAGACTTGCCCGTAGCTTCGACGTGCCACCCCTGTGCGCTAACCCATGCGGAAACATCCGAAACCGCCTGCAAGCCGCTCAGCTCGGAGGTCACAATGCCGCCTTTCCCAACCCCCGCTTTGCCGACTTCAAATTGTGGTTTTATGAGGGTAATGAGCTCCGCCCCCGCTGCCGGTATTGTTAGTGCTGCCCCCAGCAATTTAGACAGGGAAATAAAGCTGGCATCGCAAACAATCATCTCGGGCAAGGGACACAACATATCAGCCGTAAGGTCACGTGCATCCGTTTGCTCCATCATGCTGACATCTGTCCGGCCCCGCAAGCTTTTATGAAGTTGCCCCTGCCCCACATCCACAGCGTAAACGTGGCGCGCCCCACCGCGCAGCAGCACATCGGTAAAGCCGCCCGTGCTCGCGCCAATATCAAGGCAGATTTTTCCGCGCGGCTCCGCGCCAAATATCTTCAGCGCATGGGCCAACTTCAGCCCCCCGCGCGAGACATAGGGATGGGCGGCCTTCGCCGTTACCTCAGCGTCCCCACTGATGCGAAATCCCGGCTTGATGACGCGCTGGCCCGCGACATGTACGCGGCCGGATTTTATCGCCTCTTGGGCGCGGGTTCGAGTCTCGAAATGGCCATGCGCAACCAGATATTGATCAAGGCGCATGGAGAGATTTAAGCCAGTATAGCGCGGCTCGCTTGATCGCGGCCAATCACGCTAAAGACCTTCTCAACGATGCTGTCAGCGTCAAGCCCTGCCTGTTTATACATATTTTGCGGCGTATCCTGATCAATATATATATCAGGAAGCGTCATGGTCCGCACCTTTAAACCGTGATCCAATCGTCCGCGCTCGGCAAGGCTATGAAGCACCATAGCGCCAAATCCGCCAACAGAGCCCTCTTCAATTGTAATTAAGACCTCGTGTTCATCGGCAAGGCGTTCTATGAGCTGACGATCAAGCGGTTTAGCAAAACGGGCATCCGCCACCGTCGTTGACAGACCCAAAGTCTCGAGCTGATCGGCCGCCGTCATACACTCGCCAAGCCGCGTCCCATAAGAGAGTAGCGCGATGCGGGTACCTTCGCGCATGATGCGTCCCTTACCAATTTCAAGCACTTGCCCCTCTTCGGGGATCGCAATGCCTGTCCCCTCACCGCGCGGATAGCGCAGCGCAATCGGGCCGCTATCATGGGCGACGGCAGTGGCGACCATATGAGTCAGCTCAGCTTCATCCGCCGCTGCCATAAGGACAAAATTGGGCAAGCACGCCAGATAGGCAATATCAAAGGCTCCGGCATGAGTTGGTCCATCTGCCCCGACAAGGCCCGCGCGGTCCATCGCAAACCGCACCGGTAAATTCTGAATAGCCACATCATGAACAACTTGGTCATAGCCGCGCTGCAAAAAGGTCGAGTAGATCGTGCAAAAAGGCTTGAAGCCATCAGCCGCAAGGCCAGCGGCAAATGTCACCGCGTGCTGCTCTGCGATTCCGACATCAAACATGCGCTCAGGGAAGGCTTCTCCAAAGGCTTTCATTCCGGTGCCGCCGGGCATAGCCGCTGTAATGCCAACAATTTTTTCATCCTTTTGCGCCTGCTTAATCAGGCTATCTGCATAGACTTTGGTATAGCTTGGAGCGTTGGGGGTTGATTTGCTTTGCACGCCGGTCACGACATTAAACTTAGACACGCCGTGATATTTATCGGCTGAATTTTCGGCGGGGGCGTAGCCTTTGCCCTTTTGGGTGACAACATGCACTAGCACGGGCCCGTCTTTCATGTTTTTGACATTCTCAAGTACTGGTATAAGCGCATCAAGATCATGACCATCCACGGGGCCGACGTAGAAAAAGCCAAGCTCTTCGAACCATGTGCCGCCCGTAAACATGCCGCGCGTGTATTCTTCCGTCTTTTTAGCAGTTGATTTAATCGGGCGCGGGGCATCTCTGACCATAGACTTGGCCATACCGCGCAGCGCCTGGTAACCACTGGAGCTTACGGTACGAGAAAGCAGATGGCTCATCGCGCCCACAGGCGGCGCAATCGACATATCATTATCATTGAGGATAACAATCTGACGGCTGTCGGTCGCCCCAGCATTATTCATCGCTTCATACGCCATGCCCGCCGTTATCGAGCCATCGCCAATCACGGATATCACGTGGCCCTCGCGCCCATCAAGGTCGCGTGCCGTCGCAAACCCCATGCCGGCCGAAATTGAGGTTGAGCTGTGGGCTGCGCCAAAAGGGTCATACTCACTCTCGGCGCGCTTGGTAAAACCTGATAACCCGCCGCCTTGGCGAATAGTGCGGATGCGTTCGCGCCGCCCCGTTAGGACCTTATGCGGGTAACATTGATGGCCCACGTCCCAAATCAGCTTATCTGAGGGCGTATCAAAAAGATGATGAATAGCGACCGTTAGCTCAACCACGCCGAGGCCTGCGCCCAAATGCCCGCCCGTAACAGACACGGCGTCAATCACCTCTGCGCGCAGTTCATCCGCAAGCTGCTTGAGGTCCTCGCGGCTCAGCGACTTCATATCAGCAGGCGTTTGGACCGTATCGAGTAGGGGGGTCTTTAACATCTTAAACTCGTCTTTCTCCGTGCCCACTTAATGAGCCCTGTTTAGCACAAAATCTACGGTTTGGCATAAAATCTCTGCGTCATTTCCGTAGGGCGCGAGACGCGATTTCGCCCGCTCTCCCAACTTTGCCGCCTTGTCTCTCGCAGCTTCGAGGCCCAAAATTGACACAAAGGTGGCTTTATCAAGGTCAGCATCCTTACCGACCGCCTTGCCAACCAAAGCGGCATCGCCTTCAACGTCTAAAATATCGTCCTTGATTTGGAAACACAGCCCGAGATCACGGGCGAAATCGCGCAGCCGAGCCGTGTCATCTTCGCGCGCCCCGCCAAGCTGCGCGCCAGCCGCGCAGGCAAATTCGATCAACGCCCCCGTCTTCAGGCTCTGGAGCTGGGTAATAAGCGCTTCATCTCGGCTCGTCTCTGCGGCGCGAATATCAATCACTTGCCCGCCGATCATGCCGCAAACCCCGCCCGCCTTTGCAAGCTCGGAGACAAGGCCCAGCGCCGTTTTCGGAGAGGCCGCACAGCCGGCCATGAGTTCAAACGACAGAGTAAGTAGCGCGTCCCCCGCCAGCACCGCCGTCGCCTCGTCAAAGGCAATATGCACGGTCGGCTTCCCTCTGCGCACGTCATCATCATCCATGGCAGGCAGATCATCATGGATCAGGGAGTAAACATGCAAACATTCCAGCGCCGTCGCCGCTTTCCATACGCCGTCCCAAATGCCTGCATTATCGGACGCAAATAGCCGCGCGCTTTGAACAATCAAAAAGGGACGCAGCCGTTTTCCGCCGCCCATAGCGGCGTATCGCATGGCTTCGCATAACCCGGCGCGCGGTCCGTCCTCGCGCGGCAATAGCTTATCCAGCTCTAGCTCAAGCCGGGCGGCTGTCTTGGAAAGTTCGGCTTTAAACTCCACGCTTAGCCATCAAAAGGCGCCGTGCCCGCGTCGCCATTCGGTCCAATAACAATCTTTTCGACCTTTAGCTGAGCGTCTTTAAGCTTGGTTTCACAATGAGCTTTCAAGGCGGCGCCGCGCTGATAAATTGTGATACTTTCTTCAAGCGGAGCGTCGCCTCGCTCTAGCTTCTCGACAATACTCTCAAGCTCCTCCAGAGCTTTTTCAAAGCTCAGATCCTTAATGTTCGTATCAGCCATGTCCTACCTATAATCTGCCGCATGATTCTGCATTTGTCTTACGCGTTTTACAGGCAAAAGGCCAAGCGATTAGTCCCAATCCCGCCGCCTTAATGTCAGGATAACCTCGCCGTTCTCCCCCAAGAGCGTAAGCCGTAAATGGGTCGCATCAATCGCGCGCGCCGATTGCAGGGCAGACATAAAGGCGTGCTCGCTTTTCATATCAGCGCAGGCCATACGTGTTGAGGCAAGCGGCCCAAACCGCAAGGCCTTGCCTTCAAGCTCATAACTGCCAAAAAATCGATTGCAGCCGCCGTGCCCCATAACTTCACCTGCGCTTTTAAAGGCAATAAATTGCCGTGAATCAGGCGCGCCCTCCGGCCCCCACTCAGAACCCGCGAGCGTCGCCAGCGGCGTTTGCGCTCTGGCCTGTTTCACCGCTTTGGCGCAAGCCGATAGCGCAAGAGCCGCCAGAAAAAGTGGGAGAGGACGCAGCAAGGCCTAGCGTTCCCTGTAAGGGTCACCAAGCATGACGGCGATACTGCGCGCATTCTCTGAGAGGGCCGCTGCGTCAATTGAGACATCTTTGGAGCAGGCAGAAAACCGCTCTTTTTCTTCAAAATATCCGGCGTTAAACGCGCGAATGAGTTGACGGCGGCGAGCCTGATCGCTTGGCGCTTCAATATCCATCATCGCCGAGGTCTGCTCGCGCCACGTCTGATCATCCAGCCCAAAACAAAGCGTGCGCAAATAATGCAATTGCCCCAAATTTTTCGACAAAGCTTCGACCAGATTACTCATTGTTACCATGTCATTTTCAACGCGCTTTTCTGCCGCCTCGCGCGCCTGAGCGGCTGCGGCGCGTTCAGCGCGCTCACGCTCGCGCGTCGTTTGGGCCTCTTGGGCCGCGACAGGCAAGGCCGTAAACACCCAAAGCCCCGAAAGACCCGAAAGACCAAGAGCGCCAAAGGCAGCCAATCGCGTTATAGAAAGAGCCGATTTCATCGCCTGATAATACGCCTTTCGCGCCGGAGTTAAACCGCTTTATTCAGTCTATTTCTTTTGGATTGACCTTGCCGCGCGCGCAGCCGCAATGACCTCGCGGGTTTTGGGCCACATTTTCAGCCCGGCCAGCGCCTGCCGCCCGATAAATTCGGCCCGCGCGGCATCATCGCCAGCGCGCGGTTCCCCGCTTACCCATTCGGCTGCGTAGTCATGAAGACGGTAGAATTTGCCCTCAAATTGCGCCAATATAACATCGATTTTGCCGCCAAGGACAGCGCGCACGCCGGTCTCTTCAAATAGCTCGCGCAGAGCCGCCCTCGCCTGAGTCTCTCCGGCCTCTATGCGCCCGCCCGGAATGGACCATTCCCCTTTTCGCGGCGCGGTCCCGCGCTCGATCAGCAGCACCTCCTCCCCGCGAAAACAAATTACGCCCACGCAATCTATTGCGTCTTTGGCCATAAGCGCGCCTTGTGATTGTTCAGGTATCTCTGCCATATTCACAGCCTTTTGACTGATGTATTTTTTGAGGCGATAAGGGGCTTATCCCTACCCCCATTTTCCTGTCCGTGATAGACATATCCTATGTGCGGACGATTCACATTAGCCGGAACTCAGGCCGAAATTGCGGCCTATTTTGCGGCAAAAATGAGCCCTCCCGATAAAAATGGCAATCCCCTTTGGGACTGGGAACCGCGCTATAACATAGCCCCCACCACAGTCATCCCTGTGGTTGCCTTTGACGGGCAGAAAGCGCGTAAAGTCGTTCCTATGCGCTGGGGACTGCATCCCCATTGGAAAAAAGGCCCGCCCGAAGGCCGGCCCTTATTTAACGCCCGCCTTGAAACCGCCAGCGAAAAACCGAGCTTTCGCACGCCATGGCGGCGACGGCGGGCGCTCATTCCCGCAAGCGGCTGGTATGAATGGACCGCTGATGTCGAGGACATAAAGGCACCAAAAACGGCAAATTACATATATGCCGCCAGAGGCTCTCTGGCCGGAAACGGCTTTACCGCCTTTGCTGCGCTTTGGGACCAGTGGCGCGTACAAGAAGGCGTCACCCTTTTGTCCTGCACGATATTGACCACCGCCGCGCAGGGGGAGCTTAAGCATTTACATCACCGCATGCCCGTTCGGCTGGGTCAAAATGATTGGAACCGCTGGCTGGACTGGGAAGAAAAGCCAGATTGGATTTTGGACAGGCATATGGGCGCGCAAGATCTTGATTACCACGAAGTTGCACGCGCGGTAGGCAGTAACAAAGCGAAAGGCCCCGAACTCATTATCCCCAAAGCCTTTAACCCTGAGGACTAATTGAATGGCTGCGGAGAGGCAGGTGGGCCTCCTATTTTTTCGGGGCAGGCTGCGGGCGAGTGAAGACAAGCTCCGTTTCGCTGGAAGCAGACTTATCGTAGCTATAATCCCCTAGATTAAAGTCCTTCAGGCCTTCAGCGCGGTCCACACGATTTTCCATAATCCAACGCGCCATTTGCCCGCGCGCGTGCTTGGCATAATACATCAAAGCCCGGGCTTTGCCTTCTTTGACGTTTAGGAATTTTGCCGAGATCATAGGCCGTCCGCTCGCCGCCTCAAGCTTTGCCTTGGGCGCTGCTTTGACATATTCATTAGACGCCAGATTGATAATGGCTTGATCCTTATGACCCTCAAGAGCACTCAAAAGTTCGTCCGCGATAATATCACCCCAAAATTCATAGAGCGTGCCGCCGCGTTTCGTTTTAAGCTTTGTGCCCATTTCAAGGCGGTAAGGCTGTATAGCATCAAGCGGACGTAAAACACCGTAAAGCCCGGATAGAATACGCAAATGATCCTGCGCATAACGAAGCGTGTCGTCCGAGAGGCTATTGGCGTCCAGCCCCCAATAAACATCGCCGTCAAAAGCAAGGCTCGCGGCTTTGGCACTATTGCTTTGACCGTCCAGATTAAACGCCTTGAAGCGGTCCGCATTTAGCGCGGCAAGTTTATCTGAAATATGCATAAGCCTTTTCAGATCATTCGCGCTTTGCTGCTTGGCCACCTTAGCAAGCTCGGCCGTGTCCGCTTTTAGAACCGGCATGGTGAAATCAAGCTGCGTGCTTGCAGGCTCGAAGTTTAGCTTTTTTGCAGGGGAAAGTAAGGTTAGCATATCTATCTCCGTCTCATAACGTCGATTTAAACCATTCAAATCAGTACGCGTGGGTTCAGAATATTCTCTGGGTCTAGCGCATTTTTCACGGATTTCAAAAGGGAAATTTTTACAGGGTCCGCGCGGCGCGCTAGATCCTCTTTTTTCATGACGCCAATGCCGTGCTCAGCAGAAATCGAGCCGCCAAATTGCTCCACCGCATCAAATATAATTTCGGAGATCTCCGCCCAGCGCCCAAGAAACGCTTTTGTTTCGGCCTGCTCCGGGCGGCCGATATTGTAATGGATGTTCCCATCGCCAAAATGACCGAAAGCGACAGGGCGCGCGCCGGGCGCGGCCTTGCCTACCGCTTCATCGGCGCGGCGCAGAAAGGCAGGAATATCGGAAATCGGCACGGTAATATCAAATTTAATCGACCCACCCAGAAACTTTTGCCCCGCCGAAATATTCTCTCTTAACGCTAAAAGCCGCGCCGCTTGATTATGAGAATTTGCAATGATTGCGTCTTGTACGAGGCCTGAGGACAGGGCTTTGCCCAAAACCGTTTCGGCCATAGCCTGACCATCCTGCGCAGAGCCGCTCTCCCAGTCCATTAAGGCAAACCATTTATGCGGCGCATCAAAAGGATAGCGCTGACCCTCAATATTTGCCGTAACCAGATCAAGGCTAATCATCGGCATGACTTCGAACATGGAAAGCGCCGGACCCTGCGCCATGGCCAAAAGCGCGACCGCATCTTCGGGTGAGCCAAGCGCGGCCATGGCGCGCTGCACATGGGCCGGTTTGGGAAAGAGTTTAAGGCTCGCGGCCGTGATAATCCCAAGCGTGCCCTCTGCCCCGAGAAATAAACGGTTTAAGTCATAACCCGTATTATCTTTGCGAAGGTCCGTTAGCCCATTGAAAATTGACCCATCAGCCAAGACGGCTTCCACGCCAAACACAAGGTCTTTGGTCGTGCCATATTTAAGGACATGCACGCCCCCCGCATTTGTTGATAAAATACCGCCGACCGTGCAGCTGCCTTGAGACGCCAAGGAGAGCGGAAATTTACGCCCCGCGCCGCTGGCAACCTCATGCAAGGTTTGCAAGCTTGCGCCCGCTTCTATAACAACAGAGCCATTGGCGGGATTAATCTGGCGAACGGCGGTCATTTTTTTCAAAGACAGTAACACTTCGCCCATTGGGGTCTGCCCCCCGACAAGGCCTGTATTGCCGCCTTGTGGCACAATTTTTAAACCATGGGCGGCACAAATTTTCACTGCCGCCGCTGTTTCCTCCGTCGTGCGCGGGGTCAGCATGATCGGTGTGTGCCCGAAATATTTATCTCTCCATTCACGAAGATGGGGCGCGGTAACGTCTGGGTCGCGCGTCCATGCTTGGGGCGGCAGGCCGGCCTGCAAAGCTTTGATGCCCGCAGTTTCGCTAGCGTCTTTCATAGCAAATCTTCTTCGGGTTTTTGGGGCGCGGCGGCGCGCATAAGGCGGTCATTAATTGCGGCGCCCAATCCCGACTGCGGAATAGGCGCAACCGCGATCGTATCTATGCCCACCGCCTCTAACGCTTGTCGGTCAATTTGGCGCAGCATGCCATAAAGGTTTCGTGCCGCTTCGGCCAAATCACCGGTTGCCGACAAGGTGAGCGCCGCGCCGTCGTCAAAGGCCCCAAAGCCGAGGAATATTTCGTGAGACTTAGCAGATTTTGCATTCAGGCGCATTTGGGCCGCCGGAGCGTAATGGCTCTCGAGCATACCCGGCGCGCTGGGCTGTGAATTCTCATGCTCGCAGCTAACTTCACGGCAGAAAGGCGCAAGGTCATCGGCAGTAATCACGCCGGGACGCAGGATGATAAGCTGATTACCCTCAGCTTTTACAACGGTTGACTCTATCCCATTTGCGCAGGGGCCGCCGTCAATAATTAGCTCCACCGCATCGCCAAAATCATCTGCAACATGCTGGGCGGTGGTCGGGCTTACATGGCCGGAGATATTGGCGCTCGGCATGAAAAGCGGCGCGCTCCAGCCGCTCTGCAATAACGCTTCCCGCCACGGCGCGTCCGCGCAGCGCAGCGCCAGTGTCGGCAACCAGCCGCCCGCGACATCGCTAAGCGGCGTATTCCTCTGCTCCGGGATGAGCCGGGGCAGCACCAAGGTTAAAGGCCCCGGCCAAAATGCTTTTATAAGCGCCTGTGCCAAGGGGCTTACATATACAAATTCATGGGCGTCCTCAGGGCGCAGCAGATGGGCGATCAACGGGTTATGAGATGGCCGGCCTTTGAGGGCATAAATGCGCGCGACCGCTTTATCATTTCGTCCATCAGCAGCAAGGCCGTAAACCGTTTCAGTCGGCAAAGCGACCACCCCACCCTTGCGCAATATATCGGCCGCTCGGGCGTATTGCCGGCGGTCAGCCTTGTGGATATTTGCCCGAAAATTCATAGCGCGACTTTAGCTGGGTTTTCGCCAAAGCTCTATCTAAATTTATGGGATTCCCGCTTGACCCCCTGCCCGCCTCGGGTCATTCACACCCTATGACTGTCGCCGAGCGCATTATTGAAGAATTAAAATTCTTCGCGGGATTATTTGCCTTTATTTTGGTGTTTTTTACCTTGGTTTGGGGACATTATAAAATCCCCAGCGAGAGCATGCAGCCAACTCTTGAGGTTGGTGATCATCTTTATGTCAGCAAATATTCCTATGGCTATTCACGTAATTCCCTGCCCTTTTATCTAGACCGGCTTCCATTTCTCAAACGCGGACGAATTTTCGGCAAAATGCCAGAACGCGGCGATGTGGCGGTCTTTAAAAATCCCAATAATGGCCTTGTGATGATTAAACGTGTTGCGGGCCTGCCCGGTGACCGCATTGCCGTGACAGGCGGGCGTCTTGTGATTAATGGGCAGATGATTAACCGAACGGCGCGCGCAAATTATCTCTACCGAGAGCACACAGGCCGCGTCGTTGGCGTTGATGTATATAATGAGACGTTCCCCAATGAAGATACGCCCCATGTGATCTATGAGCAAACCGATCAAGGCCCGCTTGATAATGTCGGGCCCTTTACTGTTCCCGAAGGCCATGTCTTCATGATGGGAGATAATCGGGATAATTCCGTCGATAGCCGCGCCGGACCGCGCGGCCCCGGCATGGTGCCCCTGGATCATTTAATTGGCCGGGCCGACAGAATGATGTTTTCTTTTAAACGCTGCGAGGCCGCGGAAAATCTGCACTGTCCCGGCAGCCGCTGGATGCTGAAGCTGTAAGGCAAGCCGCAACCAAATGGCGCGCGCGATTAATGCGCCATTTACGCCCCTTAATACACGGTCACACCCGATAGAAACCCATTGGATTTATCGACGGTTTTTGGCTTGCCGTAAACATCGACGCTGCCGATTCCCTTGGCGCTAATATCGACGGCCTCGGATGCAAACAAGCTGACTGACCCTACGCCTTTGAGCGCAACATCTGCCTTTTCGCATTTAAGGTCGCCGGCTTCGATACTGCCAACACCCTTCATAATGGCGTCCAAAACTCCGCAGCGTCCCGTAATTTCAAGATCGCCCACGCCTTTCACATTAATCTCAAATACTTTGGCATCCACGCCTGTTACATCCCCTGTACCCACGCCAGAGACGTCCAAAACGTTTAAGGCGGGCAATGAAATTTCTGCCCAAACACCGCGATTATTACCATTGAGTTTTTTACTTTTGCGCTTCTGGTCCAAAACAAGGGCGCGGCCCTCGCGGTAGACCTTCATATCTTTCACTTCCTTGGCCGCGCCGGAGGTGAAAACGCGAAACTCTTCGCCCACCGTTACCTTGAGCCTGTAGATGCCGCGAATATCGATTTTATCAAAATCGATGAGTTCATGAAGCTTTTGGACATCCCCTTCTCGCGGGCCGTGGTCCTCGCTGTCATGGGCAAGGACCGTCGGGGGAGAAAAAAAGACAGTAGCGACAACGGCCGTGGCAACGGCGGCTTTAGTTATATGTGACCTCTTTGATGTGGCACGCATCGGTCTCTCCTTTGAATATTATTGTTTATCGATAATCCAAAAGGAGAGTTATGTCAATTTTTTATTGAAAAACGATAATTTATTGTGCGAATGAGAATGTAGTTAAGTCCATTTACGCATGGCGGGGCAGCGCGGAGACCCCAAAGCGAGCGCCTGTCTCCTCAAATAGGACGCAAAGCCAATACGCCCTTCAGCAACACAAAACCGCCGCTGTAAAGCGGCGGCTGAAGTCTTTGCATCTACACCTTTGCGCGTAGAGCTTAGGCGTTTTCCGTGGGCTTGGGCGCGGGTAGGCCTTTTCCCCCTTTGCGACCTTCGATCTTAAGCTTGGCGGGCGGGATGAATTTGAAGGTGAGATTCTCCTTCTTACGGTCCACCCCGACCTTAACAAGGCCGCCGTTTTTGAGCTTTCCAAACAATATCTCGTCCGCCAGCGGTTTTTTGATATATTCCTGAATGGTGCGCGAGAGGGGACGCGCGCCGTAACGCTTGTCATAACCTTTTTTGGCAAGCCAGAGATTAGCACCCTTAGAGAGTTCAAACTCGATCTTGCGTTCAGTAAGCTGCGCTTCAAGCTGGATGACAAACTTATCAACCACGCGGGCAATATCATTTTCAGACAGCGGCGCGAAATTGACAATCGCATCAAGACGGTTTCGAAATTCTGGCGTGAACAAGCGCTGAATTGCCTTATCGCCCTCATCATCTTTGAGCCCGCGCCCAAAGCCGATTTCGGCGCGCGCTGCATCGGCCGCCCCGGCATTGGTCGTCATGATGATGATCACATTGCGGAAATCGACCGTGCGCCCATTAGTATCGGTCAGCGTGCCATTATCCATCATTTGCAAAAGGATGTTGTAAATATCAGGATGGGCCTTTTCGATCTCATCCAGCAGCAAGACGCAATGCGGGTTTTGGTTGACCTGATCGGTCAATAGCCCGCCCTGGTCATAGCCAACATAGCCAGGAGGTGCACCGATAAGGCGCGAAACCGTATGGCGCTCCATATATTCACTCATGTCAAACCGCAGCAGTTCAAGACCCTGCGTCAAAGCGAGCTGGCGCGCGACCTCGGTCTTGCCCACGCCCGTTGGACCCGCAAAGAGATAGCTGCCAATCGGTTTATTCGGCTCTCTTAGGCCTGCGCGAGCGAGCTTGACGGCCGCGGCGACTTGTTCGATGGCTTTATCTTGGCCAAAGACCATACGCTTAAGATCACCCTCAAGGGATTTCAAAGCCTTTTCATCATCGCGCGAAATGGACTTTGGGGGAATACGTGCAATCTTGGAAATGACCAGTTCGATCTGCTCTATGCCGATTTTTTTCTTGCGTTTTTTCGCTGGCAATAGGCGTGTGCGCGCGCCCGCCTCGTCGATCACATCAATCGCCTTGTCGGGTAATTTGCGGTCCGTAACGTGGCGAACAGACAGATCAACCGCGCCTTGGATAGCCTCGTCCGTATAGGTGACTTTGTGGAATTCTTCAAAATAGGATTTCAGACCTTGCAGGATTTTCACCGCGTCCTCGGGCGAAGGCTCGGAGACATCGACCTTGTTGAAACGGCGCGCGAGCGCGCGGTCCTTTTCAAAGTGCTGACGATATTCCTTATAGGTCGTTGAGCCCATGCAGCGCAATTTCCCTGATTGCAAAGCGGGCTTGAGCAGATTGGACGCGTCCATCGCCCCGCCGCTTGTCGCGCCAGCGCCAATAATGGTGTGGATTTCGTCGATAAATAACACCGCATGCGGCAGCTCCTGTAGACGCTCCATGACCGCTTTCAGACGCTCTTCGAAATCACCCCGGTAGCGCGTACCGGCGAGCAGCGCGCCCATATCAAGCGAGAAAATCGTCGCATCGGCGAGCACTTCGGGTACATCATTATTGACAATGCGGCGCGCGATACCTTCGGCAATTGCGGTTTTGCCGACGCCCGGATCGCCCACTAAAAGCGGGTTGTTTTTACGGCGGCGCGAGAGAACCATAATGCAGCGCTCAACCTCATTGTCGCGGCCAATCAACGGATCAATATCGCCGTCCGCCGCCTTTTTGTTTAAATCCACGCAATACGCCTCAAGCGGGTCGGCCTTTTTCTCTGCTCCGCCGGCGCCGTCTTCGCCATTCGTGCCTTGAACAGGTTTGGACACAGAATTTTCGCCGTTTTTCGCAATACCGTGACTGATATAATTGACCGCATCATATCGGGTCATATCCCGCTCTTGCAGGAAATAGACAGCGTGGCTTTCGCGCTCAGCAAAGAGCGCGACGAGCGCATTCGCGCCCGTGACTTCTTCGCGGCCAGAGCTTTGCACATGAATAACTGCGCGCTGAATAACGCGGTGAAAACCGGCAGTCGGGCGCGCTTCTTCGAAGTCTTCGACGATTAGGCTGGAGAGATCCTCATTGAGATATTGCTCTACATCCGCGCGTAGGGCGACAATATCGACGTCACAGGCTTTGATAACAGCCTGCGCATCTTTGTCATCCAAAAGGGCAAAGAGAAGATGCTCTAATGTGGCAAGCTCGTGCTTGCGCTCCGAGGCTGTGGTGAGCGCTCGGTGGATCGTTTCTTCCAAAATGGGTGAGAATGATGCCATTTTAAACTTCCTTCCTCGGCGCGCAATTCGGGGGGCGATTGCGTGAATACCTTATTTGGGGACCTTTCGCGGCTTTTCAACCACACAAAGCCTCAAGATTTAATGAGGCGGCAGCGCCCCAAAGACTACACTTTTTCCATCGTGCATTGCAGCGGATGCTGGGCGCGCTGCGCCGCGCTCATGACTTGGCTCACTTTCGTTTCCGCCACCTCAAATGTAAAAATGCCGCAAACGCCAATCCCGTTTTTATGCACAGCCAGCATGATCTTTGTGGCCTCGTCTGCGCTTTTGTTAAATATCTTCATAAGCACGGAGACAACGAATTCCATGGGCGTGTAGTCATCATTCATCAAAAGAACGCGGTACATGGACGGCTTTTTTGTCTTGGCCCGCGTTTTGGTCGCGACCCCCCGCTCATCACCCGGTCCTTCATCATCACCGCGCTCAACTCCCATGAACATAGGCGCGGCCCCGCCAGTGACGTAATCCCCTCTTTCGTCAGGATGAGCGTTTGCAGCGTCGATTGAATCAATTTGGTCTATCATCTAAGCTAAGCTAGGCATTATTAGCCGATCTGAAAAGGGGGCAAGGCCTGCATTCTCAGCCAGAGCAAAATTAACTGGGGACAGCGGCGAATCGCGGGGGCTTTGCATGGTTTAAAGCGCCCTGATGACTGCCATTTTAGGCAAAATCTTAACGCCCATTAACCATACGCTAAGACATGGCTTGATATGATTGAACCATGCTGCTTACCAAAGGAATATCGGCTCTTTTTTTGGCCATACATGCCCATTTGGGCCGCTATTTGTCTGCCGTTAACTGCCTGCCGATCATAGCTCTGGCAGCGCTCTGGTTGATAATGCCTACGGGCGCGCAGGCCGCCGCGATCAATACCACAGACCAAAGCAGTTCCGTTAAAGGCCGTTACGGCTCCATCGTTGTCGATGCCGATAGCCTCGAGATCATACATGCCCGCCAAATTGACGCGCAGCGCTATCCAGCGTCGCTAACCAAGCTTATGACGCTTTATTTGACCTTTGACGCGCTTGATAGCGGCCAGCTGAAATTGACGCAAAATTTGCCTGTCTCGCGCAAGGCTCAAAATACCCCGCCCGGCAAGCTTGGCGTTAAGAAGGGCCAAACAATCACAGTTGATCAAGCCATTCAGGCCCTCGCCGTCAAAAGCGCCAATGATGTTGCCGTGGTTCTCGCCGAAGCCATGGCCGGCAGCGAAGCTCAATTCGCCGAGATGATGACCGCCAAAGCCAAAAGCCTTGGCATGATAAAAACCCAGTTTGCCAATGCTCATGGCCTGCCCAATACGCTGCAAGTCACAACCGCGCGGGATATGGCCAAGCTCGCCATGGCGATACTCAATAACCACCGCCGCTATTATCACTATTTTGGCCAAACCCATTTTAACTATAAGGGCACGCAATATAAGAACACGAATAATCTGCTGCATTGGCTGAACGGCGTTGACGGATTTAAGACCGGATATACGCGGGCATCGGGCTACAATCTTGTCATTTCGGCTAAGCGGGATAACCGGCGCATTATCGCCGTTGTGCTCGGCGGTGCGTCCAGCGGCGCGCGAAACACCCACATGAAAGAGCTCATCGAGCGAAGTTTTAAAACGATGGGCGTGGCAGAGGTTGCCTCCCTTGCGCCCGTGACCGTTAAACCGCGAAAAACGCTGCGAAAACCTGTAGCTAAAACGGCGAAACCCACATTAACCAAATCCATCCCTTCCAGCGCAGTTCGCCTTCGCGGGCGGGATAGTCAGCCGGTTACAGTGATCACGCAAGGCGCGCCAATCCCGGTGCAGTCGGCGGCGCTGGATCAAGCCTGGGCTGTACAGGTCGGCGCGTTTGGAAGCCCGCAGGCGGCGAACGCGCAGCTAAGCAGCCTCGCCGCGCTTGTCGGGCGCCGTGCTGCGCCGGGCATCAGCGAAATTACACGAAATGAGCGCACGCTCTTTCGGGCGCGCTTCACGGGTATGAGTTTTGAAACAGCCAACGAGACATGCCGCAGGCTAGGCAGGCTTAAAACCGGATGCGCGGTTGTCTCGCCTGGAGGGCGATAGCGCGCTTGACATATTCACCTAATAAACGCCCTTAGCATGGGGCATGCCATTAAAGATCGGATCCAGATATTTTTTCTTATTTCCGCTCTCCCAGCCGCCTACATTTTTAATACAAAAGACAGCAGGCTCTGGCGCCTTGCCACTACGCTTGGCCGCCGCTTCCTTGCGCTCGTAGGAACGCAGATCCGACATGGAGCTTGCCCGTCCCGCCGCACATTCCGCGGCCAAAACCGGCGGGGTTGAATCCGGTACCTGCGTAAATTCCGTGCGGTTGTAGGCCTTATAAGCCACGCTGACGCTGGAACCTCTAAGGTATTTCACAAAGGTCATGCGGCGATATTCAGGATTATCCGACGGTCCTGTCTCGATTAAAAGTACGGGGCTTATATCGGAAGACTGCGCCTTGGCACTCGGCGCCGTTATTGGCGCAGCGAATGCCAAAGCCGCCAATACTGCTGAGAATGTCGTAAATTTCTGGACCCACATATCCATCTCCATGGTCTAAAATCTTAAGCTCGGCTCAATATACCGTGTCTGTATAGGATTTGTGATCTGGTTTCACCTGTGAGTTGCAGTTAAAATACGGCTCAAAATCAGCCCGCTATCGCGCGGCAGGGTCCCTGACACGTATCTGACGCGCTGAATTCGCCTGAGGCATGAATATTCCTATTCGCTTTCTCCGCCGAAGCGCTCCGCCCACTGGTCGATGTCCTCGTCTTCAATTTTACCAAATAGAACATCCGGCGCGCCGACAGATAACCCAACTGGTAGAGCGTCAATCAAACTCGCGATTTCCTCTGGCCCGCCGAAATTCCATGTCCGATTTTCCTGCGGAATATTCACGCAAGCCAGAATTTTTTCTGCCGTGTCGGGAATAACAGGCTGGGCAATGATCCCAAACAGCGCCACGAGATTTAGTCCAACGCGGGTACCAACTGCCGCCTGATCAATATCAGTTTTATAGTGGGTCCACGGCGCGGCCTTTGTAAGATATTCATTGCCCGCCGCCCATATCGCCCGCGTTTCTGCCAGCGCCTTGCGAAATTCGCGGGCCTCATAATAGGCGATTAATTGCGGCAGGCGCGTTTGAAGCTCAGCCACCAACCAATCCTCTGCTTCGCCGAAACTCCCGCCCTTTGGCACAACCCCCTCAAATTTTCCTGCCGCATATTTTGTAATACGGTTGACGAAATTCCCTAGCACATTAGCCAGATCAGAATTAGCCGAAACTTGAAACTCTTCCCAAGTAAAGGCCGCATCATTCCCTTCGGGGGCGTTAGCCATTAGGTGCCAGCGCCAATAATCAGAAGGGGCAATGTCTATTGCCTGATCCATAAAAACGCCGCGTTTTTCGCTCGTGCTGAACTTTCCGCCGTGCCACGTCACCCAATTAAAGGCCTTAAGCTGATCAACCAGCCGCCACGGCGCGCCCATTTTCTCAGGATTTTGCCCGATAATGGTTGTCGGGAAAGAAAGCGTGTGGAAGGCGACATTGTCCTTACCCATGAATTGCACATATTGCACCTCCTCCGCACCGGGTGCATCTGTGCGCCACCAGCTCTCCCATGCGGATGTATCACCCGCAGTTTCGGCCCAGTCTTGGGTCGCGGCAATATAGGCTATGGGCGCATCAAACCAGACGTAAAATACCTTACCCTCAAACCCTTCGCGCACGCTCCCGTCAGGGTTTGTAACAGGTATACCCCATTTCAAATCACGCGTAATTGCTCGGTCACGCAATCCCTCGTCCAGCCATTTTATCGCTATAGATTTGGCCAGCGCAGGCCAGCCTTGCGCGGAGTCCACCCATGCGCGCAATTTGGGCGCCATATCCGACTGCTTAAGATACAGATGATTTGTCTCGCGCACCTCAACGTCTCTTGAACCCGAGACCGACGAATAAGGGTCAATCAGGTCGATAGGGTCAAGAAGTTTTCCGCAATTATCACATTGATCACCGCGTGCTTTTTCAAATCCGCAATTGGGGCATGTGCCCTCGACATAGCGGTCCGGCAAAAACCGGCCATCGGCATTAGAATAAACTTGGCGCGAGCTTCGTTCCTCAATCAGCCCATTAGCCTCCAGAACATGAGCGAATTGCTGAGTGAGCCGATGATTGGACGCGGCCGAGGAGCGGCCAAAATAGTCATAGGAAAGCTTGAAACTCGCGCCCGCTTGCTTTTGCGCCTCATGCATTTTCGCGCAATATTCTGCGACCTCTATGCCTTCGGCCTGCGCCGCGAGTTCGGCGGGCGTGCCATGCTCATCCGTTGCGCAAATATAGAGCACCTCATGGCCAAGCAATCGCATGGCGCGCGCATAGACATCTGCTGGCAGCATAGAGCCAGCCAAATTACCCAGATGTTTCACCCCATTGATATAGGGCAAGGCAGATGTGATCAAAATACGCGACATGAAAGCTCCAACACTCTTGCAAGCGTTCTAACGCGCGGAGCGTGATTGGCAAGTCGTGATCAACAATAGCGGACCGCATGAGGCTGGCCGGCACAGATCAATTTGCGAATATTATGTGCTAGCCGCCGCTCGCGCCGACGCTTTCATCACCGAGACAGGCAAGACCGGTCTCCAAATCTTCGCTGCATTGATAGACCCGCACCCAATCAATAAGGAATTGGCTGGGCAGGATTGCCTCATTGACGCCCGTCTCATTTAGCGGCTCTGGGTAGTTCCCACCCACCGCGTAATTGAAGATCAGATAAAAGGCCGCGTCAAAGGGCGCATTAGCGGAATTGGGCGCTGCGTCCGTGCGCCAAGCCTCGTTCGTAATGACCGAATAACGCTCCCCATCAAGATACCACTGCATGATACCTTCGGCCCATTCAATCGACCAAACATGGTAGCCATCGGCAGGATTGGTATTATCGGTAAGCTGGGTGCGATCTCCCGTCATCTCATTATTGGGGCTTAAGCTGCCAAAATGCAGCGCGTTAGAAGTCCGGTTCTCTCCGTCTGTCCCGCTGCAGTCATCACAGCGTGCGCCAAGGTTAACCGCCTCCATAATGTCGATTTCGCCGTTTAGCGGCCAAGTGCTGCCATAGTTATCCGTCGCCGCCAGCATCCACCCCGCAGGCCAAGAGCCCTGCCCCTCTGGTAATTTGGCGCGAAAGGATATGCGGCCATATTTCCAATCCGCGAGACCTTGGGTGATAACTTTGCCGGATGTGTAGGGCTGTGTTTTTTGCCGCGAGTCGCCGGGAAAATCCGGCCCAGTAAATTGTTCATTAAGCGCAATGAGGCGCAAGAGACCATTGGTCAGCTCGACGTTATCGATGCGATTCGTATAACATTGGCGTTCATTATTACCTCCGCCCCAACAGGCATGCTCGGCGCTCCATTTAGCAGGATCGAGCGCCTCGCCGTCAAATTCATCCGACCACACCAAGGACCAGCCCTTGCCCTGGGGGTGAAAATCGGGACCGGGCGGCGCAGCCTCGGGCACGGGCGGCCTCTCGGGCGCGGCTGCGACAGGCGGCGGCGCGGGCGGGGTGACGGATATCGGCGTGGGCGAAGCCGTGCTACCGCCCCCGCAGCCTACCAAAAACACGGCCGCGCTTGATGAAAGGGCAATGCAGCGGAAATACCGAGCGCCAGTCTTGCGCCGTCTTGCTTTCGTCCGGTCCGTTTTTCCAAGCATGCCGCAGCCTCCCTTTGGTTCGCTCATCTCTCGCGCCTTATTTTGAAAATCGCGAGTGAGGCACAGTAAGTCAAGCAAATTATGACAGCGCTGTCAAAGCACTTGCGCGTGGCTATAAAGGGGCGGCGGGCTCTCAAATTGAGTTCGTGCCAGTTTTCTGCTATACTTGTCCCAAGGCGCGAGCGCCCCAGAAAGAGGGCCGTTGAGGGGAAGATAATGCCATCCATTTTTAACACGAGCTGGGCCGCTGTCCTGCTGGCTACCGTTATTTTTTATCTGATTGGATTTGCGTGGTACGGATTTATATTTGAAGACATCTGGCTGGCAGCGTCCGGCATGACTCCTGCCGAGGTGGAAGCGAGCGCGCAAGCCAAGGGGGCTATGATGTTCGTCTGGGGCGTTTTGATCACGCTCGCGCAGGCGCTTGGCCTGCTTTGGGTGATTAACCTTGCCGGCGCGCGCCGCCTCCCCGCCTGCCTGAAAATTGCCTTTTGGCTATGCGTTATGATCGCCGCCCCGCTTCTGGCCTATGCATGCCTGTACGGCAGCTATAGCCTTGCTGGCATTCTGGTGGATTATGGGCACATCCTTATCGGCTACCTCGCCATGGGCGCGGTTTACGCGCTCTTTCGCGGCAAAGACGCCTAGGCAGTGCCGCGACCTATCTTGCAAGTCGGGCTTGCCTTTATTGGCGGCGCGGCCATCTTAATCGGGCTGATGTTTGTTGGCCTTGGCACTGCGCGCACGGCGGCCATCTTTAATGCGCTGCTGTCCCTCATTTATGACGGCGGCCCCATGGACGGCGTTAGCCACCCCAATGCCGATAGTGAGCTACGTTTTTATTCCGTGATCTTCATTGGCTACGGCATCGTCATGGTGCAGACCGCGCAAAACCTGTCCCGCCATATGGCGCGCGTGCCCTTCCTTCTTGCCCTGTTTTTCGGCGGCGGGGCCGCGCGGCTGATAAGTTTTATCGCAGCAGGCCCGCCTCACGGACTGTTCGTTTTGCTAATGGGAATAGAGCTGGCGCTGCCCGTGGTCTTGGGGCTGTGTTATCTGCGGGTTCGGCGGAGTTAAGCTAAGCCCTTGCCGCTTCCCTTCTGAGTTTAAATGAGGTTTATGATCGACAGCCCAGCAAAAAACCCGCCTCAACGGGCGGGTCTTTCTAATCAGTTATGCCGTAAAGCTTACGCCTCTACTGGCGCCGCCTCTGCGTTGCGGGCGTGGTCCACCGCACCTTTGGCCGCTTCGTCGCGGTCAACGAACTCAATAACGGCCATAGGCGCGTTATCACCATAACGGAACCCTGCCTTCATGATGCGGATATAACCGCCCTGACGGTCCTTATAGCGAGGTCCGAGGACGTCGAATAATTTCTTGCCCATCTCTTTGTCGCGGATGCGGGCAATCGCAAGACGGCGCGAGTTCAGATCACCGCGTTTGGCGAGCGTGACAAGCTTTTCGACAATCGGGCGAAGCTCTTTGGCTTTGGGCAGGGTCGTGACGATCTGCTCATGCTCGATGAGGGCAGCGGACATATTCGCGAACATGGCCTTACGGTGGCTATGTGTGCGGTTTAATTTGCGGTGGGCCATTTTATGACGCATGGCTTTATCCTCTTATAAATAGGGGCAAGCCCCGTCGTGGTTTAAGACCTAGATATGGTCGTCATATTTCTTAGCAAGCTCTTCTATATTCTCGGGCGGCCAGTTTGGCGCGTCCATACCAAGGTGCAGACCCATGGCAGCAAGCACTTCTTTGATCTCATTAAGAGACTTACGGCCAAAGTTTGGCGTGCGCAGCATTTCGGCTTCGGATTTCTGGATGAGGTCACCGATATAGACGATATTGTCATTCTTCAGGCAGTTTGCAGAGCGAACTGAAAGCTCAAGCTCGTCAACCTTACGCAGAAGCGCGGGGTTAAAGTCAAGCTCGGGCTTGCTGTCTTCACGGGAGCTGTCTTCAGGGTCGTCGAAGTTAACGAAGACCTGAAATTGATCCTGAAGGATACGGGCCGCCACGGCGATCGCATCTTCGGGCGTCACCGCGCCATTGGTTTCAATGTCAATCAAGAGTTTATCATAATCAAGCACCTGACCCTCGCGCGTGTCTTCAACGCGGTAAGCCACGCGCTTGACGGGCGAGTAAAGTGCATCAATGGAAATCATGCCAATGGGCGCATCTTCTGGACGCGAATCCGCAGCGGCAACATAGCCATTGCCAGTGGTGATCGTCAGTTCCATGCGAATGTCTGCGCCGACATCCGCCGTGCAGATGACGTGGTCTGGGTTAAGGATTTCAACATCAGCGGTCTCTTCAATGTCTGCGCCAGTGACAGGACCTGCGCCGGTTTTCTTAAGCAAAAGACGCTTGGGACCCTCGGCATGCATACGCACGGCAAGGCCTTTGAGGTTGAGAACGATATTGGTGACGTCTTCGCGCACGCCCGGAATGGAGGTGAATTCATGGACGATACCATCAATTTGCACAGCAGAAACCGCAGCCCCTTGCAGGGAGGATAAAAGCACGCGACGAAGCGCATTACCAAGGGTCATACCAAAGCCGCGCTCTAACGGCTCGGCGATAATGGTTGCATTGCGCTGTGGATCACGGCCCGGCATAATTTCCGGGTTGATTGGGCGGATAAGCTCTTGCCAGTTTTTCTCAATCACGGTGTACCTCTAAGGTCAAATGGCGCTCCCTTCGCTGAGAGGGGATACGCCGGAAAAATTAAAGTCCTGCGGCGAGCCGCGGGATAGCGTCCGCGCGAATTAAACCCGGCGGCGCTTTGGCGGGCGGCAACCATTATGCGGCATAGGCGTTACGTCACGAATGGTCGTAATCGTAAATCCTGCCGCGGCCAATGCACGAACCGCCGACTCGCGCCCGGAACCGGGACCGTTTACATTGACTTCGAGCGTGTTCATGCCGTGGTCCATCGCTTTCTTGGCGACATCTTCGGCCGCGACCTGCGCTGCATATGGCGTTGACTTTCGCGAGCCCTTAAAGCCCATCCCGCCAGCGGTCTGCCATGCCACAGCATTGCCCTGCGCGTCAGTGACGGTGATCATTGTGTTGTTAAATGTTGCGTTAATATGTGCAACGCCGGAGGTAATATTTTTCCGGTCGGCGCGGCGAACGCGGCCTGGTTCTTTAGCCATGATCTAGTCCTACTTCTTCTTACCGGCAATGGCCTTTGCAGGACCTTTGCGCGTGCGGGCGTTTGTGTGCGTGCGCTGTCCGCGAACCGGCAGGCCGCGGCGATGACGAAGACCACGGTAATTGCCCATGTCCATCAGGCGCTTAATGTTCTGTGAACGCTCACGGCGTAGATCACCTTCCACGAGGAAGTCTGCATCAATCGCCTCGCGAATTTGCAGTACTTCTTGGTCAGTCAGGTCATGGACACGGCGTTCCGCTGCAATTCCCACTGTCTGGCAAATTTGCTCTGACTTCGCCGGACCAATACCGTAAATGTAAGTGAGCGCGATCACAACGCGCTTATTCGTAGGGATATTTACACCCGCAATACGTGCCACAATCGGCCTCCTTAAAATCAATATCGCGGCCCCAGTTCAGGACCGCAACGTCTGCCTAGTATACGCCGCACGAAAGCAGCGGAAATGCCACTAAACATCCGCGAAAGCGGTTCTTTAGTCCCTGTCCCCGACCACGTCAAGCGCCGCAGAAGGGTTTATTAAACTTTTCATCAAGAGGTTTTCCGGCCGTCAGGGCCTTGCCTCTTATGAAAATAAACGCGCCCAAAATCCTTTTTTCTTCGTGCCGCCATTTCCATTCGCATTGAGCACGCGCGCAATGCTATCTGCCACGGCATCTGGGGTCGCCATACCATCAATTTCGGTCAATTTCCCTTGCGCGGAATAATAGGGCAGCAGCGGCGCTGTTTGCTTGTTATAATTGCCAAGGCGCACCTTAAATGAGTCTGGGTTATCGTCCTTACGGCCCTCTTCCTCGAAACGCTTTGTGACCCGCGCCAGCAGCGCGCCGTCGTCAACGCAAAGCCGAACTACGCCGTCTACTTGGCTTCCATGTTTTTTCATCAGCGCGTCAAGCGCCTCGGCTTGGGCGACTGTGCGCGGAAAACCGTCAAAGATAAACCCGGCGGCCTCGGGGTTTGAATCAATTTGCTCTTCGATCAGGGCGATGACGATCTCATCGGAGACAAGATCGCCTCGGTCCATAATGCCGGCGACTTTCTGGCCAAGCTCCGTCCCTGACCTGCGTGCCGCCCGCAGCATATCACCGGTGGAGAGTTGTATGAGGCCGCGGCTCTCGACGAGGCGTTTGGCCTGTGTCCCTTTACCGGCGGCGGGGGGACCGAAAAGTATAATATTCACGTTCTCCTCCCCGCGCTATTTCTGGCGGCGCCGCATTTTAGATTTCTTGATCAAGCCTTCATATTGATGGGCGATCAAATGAGATTGAATTTGCGCCACCGTATCCAGCGTAACGGATACCATAATCAACAGACTCATGCCGCCGATCAACATCGCCACAGAAGGCGGAATTTCCTTGTTCTGCGCGATGATATATTCTGGCAGCACGCAGACGAAGGCGACATAGAGCGCGCCAACAAATGTCAGGCGGGACAATACATAGGTTAGATATTCGGCGGTACTTGCGCCGGGGCGAATGCCGGGTAGGAAACCGCCATTCTTGCGCAGGTTATCAGCCACGTCTTCGGGCTTGAAGACATAGGGCACATAGAAATAACAGAAGAAGAATATCAACACGCCGTAGAGCACAAGATAGGTCGGGGAACCATAGCCGAGATAAGCTAGCATGGAGGTGAGCCAACCTGGCCCGCCATTGGCAAATACCGTACCCGCTGTTGCCGGTAGTAAAAGGAGCGAACTTGCAAAAATTGGTGGGATAACGCCGGCCGTATTAAGCTTAAGCGGCATAAAGCTGCTCTCGCCGCCAAACTGTTTGCCGCCTGCGACTTGCCTTTTGGGATATTGCACGAGCAGACGCCTCTGCGCCCTTTCAATCCAGACAATCAAGGCACAGAGCGCCACGAACATCACAAGGACCCCAGTCAGCAAGAGCCCGGAGAGTGAGCCCGTCTCGTTCAAGCTAAAGACTTGAAAAATCGCTTTAGGCAATTCGGCAACAATACCGGCCATAATAATCAAAGATACGCCGTTGCCCACGCCGCGCGCCGTAACCTGCTCGCCCATCCACATAAGGAACATTGTGCCGCCCACCAGCGTGATCACCGTGGAAGCGTCAAAGAAAAGCCCGGGATTAAGGACAACACCCTGCGCGCCAAGGGCCCGCGAGATACCAAAAGCCTGAAAGGCGGCCAAAAATACGGTCAGATAGCGCGTATATTGATTAATCTGCTTTCGTCCCTGCTCACCGTCTTTATCAAGCTCTTTGAGGCTGGGGATAGACCCCTTCATCAGCGTCATAATAATAGAGGCCGAAATATAGGGCATAACGTTAAGCGCGAAAATCGCGAGTCGTTCAACGGCGCCGCCAGCGAACATGTTCAGGCGGCCCAGTAGCCCGCCACCGCCTGACGCAAACACGCTTTGGAATTTCTCAAGATCAATTCCCGGAATGGGGACATATGTGCCGATGCGGTAAACAACCAGAATCATCAAGGTAAAGAGCAAGCGTTGCTGTAACTCTTTGGCTTTCCCGAAAGCGGAAAGATTCATGTTTGACGCTAATTGTTCAGACGCTGAAGCCATACCAATTCGGATCCCTTAAAAACAGTATAACCCCCTATATAGGAAGGCTCACTGTAAAGAAAACCCCGCCGTCCGGCGAGGTCTCATTATCCGGCCTTAAAATTCGCCGAGTTTACCTTCGTTCTGCGCGAGCAGGTAATAGAAGGTGACGCGATTCTTCATACGCGTTGGCTTCATGGTTGTGCAGACCGCTTTCACTTTTTCCATGGCCGCGTCTTTGTCATCAATACCAAGCTTCTTCTTCATGAAGCCTTTCACGATTGTCTCAAGCTCTGTTTTATCAGAACAGGCCACATAGCGCGCATCACGGTTTTTAAGTGAGGCTCCAAGATATTTTTCGATCTTGGTAACAACAGCTTCGTCGACCTTGGCATCATATTCACGAGTCACGCGAAGATATTCAGATTCGCCATCTTTATCAGCAGACGCTTTTGCAGATTTGGAAGCGGTTTTTGGCGCCGCTTTCATTTTGCGTGCAGCCCCGCCTTTGGCCAGTACACCGGCTTGTTTAACCCACTCATCCCGTTCAATACGTCCCGGAATAGAATCGATTAATTCTTCAACCATCGTGATATCAGCAGGCTTCCATGCCGCGATCTGCCGCCAGTAGTAAATACCTTTGGAGTTCAAATCCCCTTCAAACTTTGGCCCGACGCCTTTGATTTTTTTCAAATCATCCGGCTGGCCATCCGTGGGGCCATCCGTGTAGATCACCTTTGGTGCAGGCTGAGCCTCGGCTTTCGGTGCGGGCTTGGGCTTAGGCGCGGCCTTGGGCTTTGCTTCGGCTTTCGGCGCAGGCTTTGGCGCAGCTTTTTTCTTCACTGGCTTGGCAGTTTTTTCGGTTTTGTCGCAAGAGGGCTTGCCTTCAGCGATTTTCACAGACCCTTTCGCGCCTTCAACGATCTTGACCGCGCCCGGCGTTGCGCCGTTCACAACCAGGTTCACAGCTGCAGAAAGCTTGCCATTGCCAATCAGGCGTACGCCGTCTTTGGCGCGGCGAATAACGCCCGCATTGACAAGCGCACAGGCACAAACGTCCTTTTTAAGATCAAGCTTACCGGCTTCAATTGCGCGGTTTAAGGTCACGATCGACAGCTCAACCCATTGCTTGCGGTTGGGCTTGTTAAAACCCCGCTTTGGCAAGCGCATATGGATTGGCATTTGACCGCCCTCAAAGCCCTTGATCGCCACACCAGAGCGTGACTTCTGACCTTTGACGCCGCGGCCGCCCGTTTTACCTTTTCCTGACCCGATACCGCGCCCTACACGAAGGCGGGCTTTGGTTGCGCCGGGATTATCACTGAGTTCGTTCAAACGCATTTTCGTCTCCAAGAGAAGTAAGCCCAGATAGGCCGTGTCTCTGCTACTCTTCTACTATTTCGACCATGTGGGAGACCTTGTTGATCATACCGCGCACAGACGGTGTATCTTCAAGCTCACGCACGCGGCCCATTTTATTCAAGCCAAGACCAATCAAAGTCTTACGCTGCTTATCACTGCGCCGAATTGGGCTACCAATCTGGCGAACCTTTAATGTCTTTTTCGCTGCCATATCCGTCTCGTTTCTTAAGCTTCAATCGCTTCAGGTGAGCTCGCACCGTCATTACGGCGGTCAACAAGGTCACCGACTTTTTTACCGCGCTTTTGCGCGATCATACGAGGGCTCTCAGCATTCTTAAGCGCATCAAATGTTGCCCGCACCATGTTATAGGGGTTGGACGTTCCAATCGATTTACCAACCACATCTTGAACACCAAGGCATTCCAGAACCGCACGCATAGGACCGCCGGCAATCACGCCCGTACCGGGAGGGGCCGAGCGGAGAACGATTTTACCCGCGCCGTGACGGCCGCGCATATCGTGGTGCAATGTCCGGCCTTCGCGAAGAGGAACGCGGATCATTGTACCCTTGGCCTCTTCGGTCGCTTTACGGATGGCTTCAGGGACCTCACGGGCCTTACCCTTACCAAAGCCAACGCGGCCATTTTCATCGCCGACAATTACAAGCGCGGCAAACGCCATGCGGCGGCCACCTTTAACAGTTTTCGCAACTCGGTTGATGTGGACCAAACGGTCTACGAATTCGTTTTGTTCTTCTTCGCGCTTATCGCGGCGGTTATCATCACGGCGTGCCATAAATAACTCCTAGAATTTCAGACCGGCTTCACGCGCCGCATCTGCTAAGGCCTTTACGCGGCCGTGATAAAGGTAAGGTCCGCGGTCAAAAACAACGTCTGTGACTTTGGCTTTTTTGGCGCGCTCGGCAACCAGCGCTCCAATGCGCTGAGCCGCAGCGATATCAGAGCCTTTGGCCTTTTTATCTTCGAGCGTCGAGGCTGAGACTAAGGTTACGCCGTTCGCATCATCGATGATCTGAACAGAGATGTTCTTGGAGCTTCGGAAAACAGACAGGCGCGGACGACCGTTTGAGTTTTTCTTGAGGCGGCGGCGAACACGTTGAGCCCGGCGCTGCATAAGGTTTCGTGCAGATTTCATGACTACTTCTTCTTACCTTCTTTGATGCGGACATATTCACCAACATAGCGCACGCCCTTGCCTTTGTAGGGCTCGGGCTTACGGAACTGGCGAATTTCAGCGGCGACCTGACCGACCATTTGCTTGTCGATTCCGGACACGGTGATTTCTGTGGGTTTGGGCGAAACAATTGTGATGCCGTCAGGGGCGTCATAATTAATATCATGCGAGTAACCAAGCTGAAGGTTCAGCGTGCTGCCCTTCATCGCGGCGCGGTAACCAACCCCGCGAAGCTCCAGATCTTTCTTAAAACCGTTGGTGACACCTTCGACCATGTTCAAAACCATGGTGCGGGACATGCCCCACATAGCTTTCGCTGTTTTTTCACCCTCAACCGGAGAGACAACAAAGGCCTCCCCGTCAAGCTTGCCTGTGACGGCGTCTGGCAGAGTGAAAGACAGCTCGCCCTTCGGGCCTTTGACACTCACGACCTGACCAGATTGCGTTAGCGTAACGCCGGAGGGGATCGTGACGGGATTTTTACCAATACGTGACATAATGAGTCTCCTTCCCGCTCTAACTGACGTGGCAGAGGATTTCGCCTCCGACATTCGCTTCACGGGCAGCATGGTCGCTCATAACGCCGCGAGGCGTTGACATGACAGCAATGCCAAGTCCGTTGCGAACTGCGGGGATGTTTTTAGCCGAGGAATACACACGGCGGCCGGGTTTGGACACGCGCTTGATTTCGCGGATAACACCTTGGCCTTCGAAGTACTTAAGCTGGATTTCAAAAGCGCGGAAACCGTCAACTTCGGTTTCCGTATAGCCCTTAATGAAGCCTTCATCGGCCAGCACATCAAGAACGCGGCCACGAAGATTAGACGCCGGCGTGATGCAGGTGCTGCGAGAGCGCATCAAAGAATTACGAATACGTGTGAGCATATCGCCCAGAGGATCACTAAAAGACATTTAGACCTCCTACCAGCTGGATTTCACAAGGCCGGGAACGAGGCCCTGGCTGCCAAGTTCGCGAAGGGCGATACGTGACATTTTCATTTTACGGTAATAACCGCGCGGACGGCCCGTGACTTGGCACCGGTTGCGCACGCGCGAAGGCGCAGAATTACGGGGTAGATCCGCAAGCTTGAGCTGCGCGGCAAAGCGCTCCTCTACCGGTAGATCTTTATTGCGCGCTATATCCTTAAGCAAAGCCCGTTTCGCGGCGTATTTCGCCACAAGCTCTTGCCGCTTCAAATTGCGCTCAATTGCACTCACTTTAGCCATTTTTATCTCCTTGTTTGCGAGGGCAAATGCCCTGCTTTGTCTGCTGCGTTAGCGAGGATTATTTTCCGTAAGAGGTTACTTATCTTTCGGGAAAGGGAATCCAAGCTCGGCCAACAGTACTTTGGCTTCTTCATCTGTCTTGGCGCTGGTTTGCACCACAATATCCATCCCGCGCATGGTTTCGACTTTGTCGTAATCAATTTCGGGAAAAACGATATGTTCTTTCAGGCCCATGGCATAATTACCATTGCCGTCAAAGGATTTTGCATTCACGCCGCGAAAATCACGTACGCGCGGCAGCGCGATATTGCAAAGGCGGTCGAGGAATTCATACATACGATCGCGGCGCAGCGTCACTTTCGCACCAATAACCATACCGTCGCGAAGCTTAAAGCCCGCGATTGATTTCTTGGCGACTGTCGGCACAACTTTTTGGCCTGCGATCAATTCAAGCTCAGCAATAGCGGCCGCGACTTTTTTCTTATCGCCAACACCTTCACCAAGACCCATATTAAGCACAACCTTTTGCACCTTAGGAACCTGCATTTCGTTCTTATAGCCAAACTGCTCTTTGAGCTTGGCACGGATTTCGTCGCGGTAAATCGCCGCTAGACGGGGTTCATATGGCTTAGACATCGATGACCTCCCCTGATTTTTTCGCTACGCGAACTTTTTTGCCGTCTTTCAACGTCTTAAAACCAACGCGCGTGGGCTTTGAGCTTTTCGGGTCAATTGCCGACACGTTTGAAATGTGGATAGGCGCTTCAAATTGCTTGATGCCGCCATCAGGATCAGCCTGTGAGGGACGCATATGGCGCTTGACCATGCGAACGCCGGACACGAGCACGCGCTCTTCCCTTGGGAAGACCTTAAGCACTTCGCCTTTTTTACCTTTATCTTTGCCCGTAAGGACAATGACGTGGTCGCCTTTTTTAATCTTCGCTGCCATGACTATAGCACCTCTGGAGCCAGAGAGACGATCTTCATGTGATTTTTCGCGCGCAGTTCACGTGGAACAGGGCCAAAAATACGCGTACCGATCGGCTCGCCGTTATTGTTGATAATGACAGCGGCATTGCCGTCAAAACGAATGACACTTCCGTCGCGGCGGATGATGTCTTTGGCAACACGCACCACAACGGCGCGGCGAACGTCGCCTTTTTTCACTTTGCCGCGCGGAATCGCTTCTTTGACAGAAACAACAATCACATCACCCACATGGGCGTAGCGACGTTTTGATCCGCCCAGCACTTTGATACACTGAACGCGGCGGGCACCGGAGTTATCGGCGACATCTAGGTTTGTCTGCATTTGAATCATGAGACGTCTCCTTGTTTGGTTTTGGTTTCACAAATTAATTAAGGGCATGCCCAAAATTAACCGGTGTAAACTTCCCACCGCTTGAGTTTGCTCCGGGGCGGACATTCGCGAATACGAACGGCTGACCCGACTTTGATTGAATTACTTTCGTCATGGGCGTGATAACGCTTTGAACGGCGCACGGTCTTCTTGAGAAGCGGATGGAGATAAGTCCGTTCGACCTTCACCACAACCGTTTTCTCGCCTTTATCAGAGACCACGAGGCCTTGTAGAATTCGTCTTGGCATCTTCTTATCCTCTAACCGGCTTTAGCCGCATTTTTAGCTTCGCTCATGATCGTCTTAAGACGTGCAATATCGCGGCGCACCTGACGGATGCGCGCCGTTTTCTCGAGCTGGCCCGTGGCCGACTGAAAACGCAGATTGAACTGCTCTTTCTTAAGCTCAAGAAGCTTGTCTTTCATCTGGTCGGCGCTCATCGCGCGAACATCTGTTGCTTTTAATGTCTCAGCCATCGATCTACTCCCGTGTCTCGCCCGGACGGGTCACAACTTTGGTACGCACCGGCAATTTGGCCGCGCCAAGGCGCAAGGCTTCGCGGGCAACCGCATCTGGCACGCCGTCGATTTCAAACATGATGCGGCCCGGCTTTACCTTGCAGGCCCAGAACTCGACAGAACCCTTACCTTTACCCATCCGAACCTCAGTCGGCTTTTTAGTAACAGGCACATCAGGGAAAATCCGGATCCAAACACGCCCTGCCCGCTTCATATGGCGGGTAATGGCACGGCGAGTCGCCTCAATCTGGCGCGCAGTTACGCGTTCGGCTTCGAGGGATTTCAGGCCATAAGACCCAAAGGTCAAGCTAGATCCGCCCTTGGCGAGACCCTTGATGCGACCTTTGTGCATCTTGCGGAATTTTGTACGTTTCGGCTGTAACATAACTCTTCTCTAATCTCTTAGCGGCGTTCGTTGCGACCACCGCGCTGCGAACGGCCACCGCCGTCTGCTTGCGCTGTCATACGCTTCTCATGCGCATAGGGGTCGTGCTCAAGGATTTCACCTTTGTTGATCCACACTTTGATACCGATAATACCCATCGCGGTCAGCGCGCGGGCCGTTCCGTAATCAATATCAGCGCGCATAGTATGAAGCGGCACAGAGCCCTCTTGATACTGCTCAACGCGGGCAATTTCAGCACCGCCGAGACGACCGCCAAGCTTAATTTTACATCCAATCGCGCCCATGCGCATAGCGGACTGCATAGAGCGTTTCATCGCACGGCGAAATGACATCCGGCGCTCAAGCTGCTGGGCAATACCGTCAGCGACAAGCGTCGCGTCAACTTCAGGCTTACGCACCTCAACAAGATTGATGAAGACTTCACCGTCAACCATCTCAGCAACGCGCTTGCGAAGCCTCTCGATGTCGCCGCCTTTTTTACCAATGACCACACCAGGACGGGCGGTAAAGATTGTGATGCGGCATTTTTTGTGAGGGCGCTCAATAACGATGCGCGCTACAGAGGCTTGCGCCAATTCTTTCCCAAGGAAAGAGCGGATCGCCAAATCTTGATGCAAGAGATCGCCATATTCCGCTGTATTTGCATACCAGCGAGAGGACCACGTGCGGTTAATACCGAGGCGCAGGCCAATTGGATTAATCTTCTGACCCATTACGCGGCCTCCCCAGCTTTAACATCTACCTCTTCGGCTTCAGCGACTTCGCGGACAACAATTGTCAGCTCGGAAAACGGCTTTAGAATTTGCGCGCCGCGGCCACGAGCCCGTGCCCGAAAACGCTTCATCACAAGGTTCTTGCCGACATAGGCTTCAGCGACAATCAGGCTATCGATATCGAGGCCATGGTTGTTCTCCGCATTGGCAATAGCGGACTCAAGCACTTTTTTCACATCAGCAGAGATACGCTTGTGCGAAAACTCAAGATCGGCGAGCGCCTTATCAACTTTTTTGCCGCGAATAAGCTGCGCAACCAAGTTCAGCTTTTGTGGGCTGATACGGATCATACGCAATTTGGCGCGGGCCTCGTTATCCGCTACGCGGCGTGGATTTTTAGTCTTAGCCATGTCTAATTCCGCTTCGCTTTTTTATCGACCGCATGACCATAATAAGTCCGCGTCGGCGCAAATTCACCCAGCTTATGCCCTACCATGTCCTCGTTGACGACAACGGGCACAAATTTATGACCATTGTGGACTTGAAAAGTCAGGCCAACGAATTGCGGCATAACTGTTGAACGGCGCGACCAAGTCTTGATCGGCTTACGGCGGCCCTCTGCGTGTGACGCTTCGGCTTTTTTGAGTAGATACCCATCAACAAACGGGCCTTTCCAGACTGAACGTGGCATGACGGCTCCCTATTTCTTCTTCGCGTGGCGCGAACGAATGATGAATTTATCTGTCGACTTATTAGACCGCGTCCGCGCGCCCTTCGTCGGCTTACCCCAAGGCGTTACCGGGTGACGACCACCGGAGGTGCGGCCTTCGCCGCCGCCGTGCGGGTGATCAACCGGGTTCATGGCCACGCCGCGAACGGATGGACGCTTGCCGAGCCAGCGATTACGACCCGCCTTACCCAGATTAATGTTCATGTGATCCGGGTTAGAGACCGCGCCAACAGTCGCGCGGCACATCTGGTGAATCATACGCATTTCGCCGGACTTGAGGCGAACCTGCGCATAGCCATCAGCGCGGCCCACAAGCTGCGCGTAAGTGCCTGCGGAGCGCGCGATTTGCGCGCCCTTGCCAGGCTTCATTTCGATATTATGAATAATTGTCCCAACTGGCATCGCGCGGAGCGGCATGCAATTGCCGGGCTTCACGTCTGCGCGCTCGGAAGCGGACACAATAACGTCGCCTTCAGCGAGGCGCTGCGGGGCAATAACATAGGCTTTTTCGCCGTCTTTATACTGCACAAGCGCAATAAAAGCTGTGCGGTTTGGATCATACTCAAGACGCAGAACCGTGGCTTCCATATCAAGCTTATTACGCTTGAAATCCACTTGGCGGTAAAGACGCTTATGTCCGCCGCCAATTCTGCGAGAGGTAATACGTCCGCGGTTGTTACGTCCGCCTGATTTCGTCAACCCCTCGGTCAATGACTTCTCTGGGCGCCCTTTATACAGCGCAGAGCGGTCAACCTGCACCAGATTACGGCGACTTGGGCTGGTAGGATTATATGTCTTTAAGGCCATTCTACTGCTCCCTACAGACCGGTTGCGATGTCAATTGTATCGCCGTCTTTCAACGTCACGATCGCTTTTTTGACATCTTTGCGGCGACCGGGAATACCGCGGAAGCGCTTGGCTTTACCTTTGAGCTTTAGCGTATTTACAGCTGTCACAGTGACAGAGAAAAGCTGCTCAATGGCGTCTTTGATTTCTGGCTTGGTCGCGTCAATCGCAACTTCAAACACAACTTGATTGTTCTCGGACAAGACTGTCGATTTTTCCGTGATAATCGGCGCGACAATGCTGTCGTAATGGCGGGCTGCTACACTCATTTCAGACGAGCCTCCAGATCTTGGACGGCTTGCTTGGTCAGAACCAATTTATGACGCTTGAGAATGTCATAAACATTGGCGCCCTGACTAGGCAACACATCGAGGTTAGGAATATTGCGAGCGGCTTTGGCGAAGTTTTCATCCAAAGTCGCGCCGCCAATCACAAGCGCATTTACAACGCCCATTTTTTCAAGAGAGGCGCGAAGATCAGCTGTCTTGGAAGACTTCAATACCGCATCATCAATCACAATAAGCTCAGAAGAACTTACCTTGGCGGACAATGCATGCTTAAGCGCCATAGCGCGAACTTTCTTTGGCAGATCATGAGCGTGCGAGCGAACGCGCGGACCATGAGCCTTACCGCCGCCGCGGAACTGCGATACCGCACCGTTACCGTGACGCGCTGTACCGCCGCCTTTTTGCCGACCAATACGCTTGGTTGTCTTTTTAACATCGCCGCGCTCTTGAACGGAGTGGTTACCGCCCTGACGCTTGGCCAATTGATAACGGACCATGCGGTGCAAAATATCTTTGCGCGGCTCATTACCAAAGACACTGTCGTCAAGATCGACCGTCCCTGACTTTTTGCCCGCGAGTGTTTGAACGTCCAGTTTCATGACTATTCTTCCTCACCTTTGGCGGCTGCTTTACGCATCTTTGCGGCAAGGTCTTTATCGACCTGCGCGCGAGGTTCAGCTCCGCCAATCATTTCCTTCGCTTGCGCGATCCATTCTTCTTTTTCAAAGACGCCAGGCTTTCCGATTTTTTCTTCAAGCGCCGCAATCTCGTCAGCCGACAGATCAACGATCTGCGTTAGCTTGGTGATGCCCGCGTCCTTCAGAACCTCTTCGCCTTTAGGACCGATACCGTCCACAAGAATGATCGCGTCAATAAAGTCCGCTTTCGGCGCAGCTTTCGCAGCTCCTTTGCTCGCTGGCCTTTGTGCCTTAGGTGCTGCCGCTTTTGGCGCATCGGAGAACTTACCTGGGAGAGGAAGATCATCAACCTTTGAGCCTTTGACAGCATCGCGAACCTCAAGCCACGTGCCCTTTGCGCCGGGCGTTGCACCCTTGATAAGCAAAAGTCCGTCCTCAGCGAGTACACGCGCAACCTCTAGGTTTTGGTTCGTTTTGCGAACCGCGCCCATATGGCCGGCCATTTTCTTCCCCTTGAAAACCTTACCCGGATCCTGACACTGACCCGTTGAGCCGTGGGAACGGTGCGAGATAGAGACGCCGTGCGTCGCGCGAAGTCCGCCGAAATTATGGCGCTTCATCGCGCCGGCAAAACCCTTACCAACCGTGATACCCGCCACGTCGACCTTCTGGCCCGCTACGAAATGATCTGCCTCCAATACAGAGCCAACACCAATTTCATTTCCGGCATCAACACGAAACTCGATAAGCTTTTGCTTGGGCGTAACGCCCGCTTTGGCAAACCGCTCGCGCTCAGCCTTGGAGACACGCTTGACTTTGGCTTCGCCCGCACCGAGCTGAAGCGCAACATAACCGTCACGCTCCTGCGTTTTGTGCGCGACGACCTGACAGCCCTCTAGCGCCAGAACCGTCACAGGCACATGATTGCCGGCCTCGTCATAAACGCGGGTCATGCCCAATTTTTTTGCAATTACACCTGTACGCAACATCGCCTTAGGCTCCCAACTTAATCTCGACGTCCACACCCGCCGCAAGATCGAGCTTCATAAGCGCGTCTACGGTTTGCGGTGTCGGATCAACAATGTCGAGCATACGCTTATGCGTACGGATTTCGAATTGCTCGCGTGATTTTTTATTCACGTGCGGCGAGCGGTTCACAGTGAACTTCTCAATGCGCGTGGGCAACGGAATCGGTCCCCGTACAGTCGCGCCTGTACGCTTCGCCGTTGAGACGATCTCTTGGGTCGAATGATCCAAGATACGGTGATCAAAGGCTTTGAGCCGGATACGAATATTTTGACTGTCCATAACTTTATCCAGTTTTGCCCTCTATCTGAGGGTGGTCCGATTTAACGCTGTCAAACAACTTTTAAAATAGCAGGGCCAGAGAGCCCCGCCCTTGAATTATGCCTACTCAGTGATTTTCCCGACGACGCCGGCGCCGACTGTGCGGCCACCTTCGCGGATCGCAAAGCGGAGCTTTTCTTCCATCGCGATAGGCACGATAAGCTCGACGTTGATATTCA
>CAYPFR010000009.1:0-15689 GCA_964410285.1 uncultured Caulobacterales bacterium
TTCCGCACCTTACCAGACGCCGTCCGAGGCAAAGACAAATGAAACACAAAAACGCCTTTAAATCAGGGAAGCTCAATGGGCCAGTCAAGGCATTGGCTCAAGGGCGGGCTATACACGGCGCTGATTTTGCTTAACATAGCCGTATTCCTTAGGAGATAACTCCGCGAAAGAGAGACCGCTGGACCTATGCGATTTGCAGATAAAACCATCATTGTTACCGGGGGCGGACGGGGGATTGGCCGCGGTATTGCGAGCGCTTTTGCCGGCGAAGGTGCCACACTGATAATTTGCGGACGGCGCGCGCCAGACGCAGGCTTGCCCGCTCGCAGCCATTTTATCTCCATTGATATTCGCACGCCAGAGGCACCGGAGCGGCTGACCGCCTTTGCCCTTGAAAAAACCGGACGCATTGACAGCCTGATTAATAATGCGGGCGGCGGCCCGCCCGTCGCGAGTAAAGACGCTAGCCCGGCGCTGACGGAAAAGGTCATTGCGCTAAATTTACTAGCTCCGATCAATCTCTCTCAAGCCGCCTACGGCCCGCTAAAAGACACAGGCGGTTCGATTATCAATATCTCTTCGGTCTCTGCGGTCCGCAGTTCCCCGGGCTCTGTCGCTTATGGCGCGGCAAAGGCAGGGCTACTGAATTTGACGACGTCGCTGGCGATGGAATGGGCACCAGAAATTCGCGTGAATGCCATCATTGCGGGCTTGATCCAAACCGAAGCCAGCGCTGATCATTACGGCGGCGCGAGGGGCATGGCGCATCTAGCCGGCGCCTTGCCGATGAAACGCATGGGCACGCCAGGCGATATAGCAAAGGCCTGCCTTTTCCTTGCGGACCCCGACAATAGCTACGTCTCGGGGGCCTGCCTTGAAGTTTACGGCGGCGGAGAACCGCCCAGCTTCTTGAAAATTGCGCAAGAGGCTCAAAACCTTGGCTGAGTCGGATGGCAGGGGAGCCGCAGATGAGCTTGCGGTGCGAAATGTGATCGCGCTGTACGGTCTGGCTGCGGATTGCGGCGACATTGAAACCGCGCTGCGTTGTCATACCGAAGACGCCGTTTATATCGTAAGTAATCCAAAGGCGGGACGTAGCCCTGCTGAGATAGGCGCGCCAGAAGCAGACGATCTTGAGCTTAGCGGCCATGAGGCGATTGCGCAGATGCTTGGTTCACAGATGCACCAGTCCTTACTGCCCAATTGCGCCCATACGGTTGGGCCGCTAGTCGTGAAGGTCCAAGGCCGTGAGGCGCGCGTGCTCGGCTATTCTCGTGTTTACCACAAGCGGGACAATGGGCAGCCCGTTTTAATGCGCCTTGCCTTTAACCGTTGGGAGATGCGGTTGGAAGAGCGCTGGAAAATTTCGCGAAGAGAAAGCCGCGTTATGGGCGAAGAGGCGGCGCAAAATTTGCTCAAAGAAAGCTTAAGCGAATTTTGACCGCTGCTGCATTTGGAAAAGAGGATGAATATGCTTGAAGGTAAAGTGGCCCTGATTACAGGAGGCGGACAAGGGGTCGGTCTCGGAATTGGCCTCGCCCTCGCTGATCAGGGTGCAAATGTCGCTCTCGCGGGCCGCACACTGGAGAAATGCGAAGCCGCAGCAAACACCCTGCGCCAGCGCGGGACACAGGCCCTTGCCCTTCGCTGCGATGTTAAGTCCAAAGAAGATCTTCAAAATGCAATCGACAAGACGATCGCAGATTTCGGGCGGCTAGATATTCTTGTCAATAATGCGCAAGAGGTCGCGCGCGGGCCTTTGCTTGAAATTTCGGACACGCAATTTTCAGGCAATTTTGAGAGCGGTCCGCTCGCCACATTTCGCTTGATGAAAATGGCCTATCCCCATTTGAAAGACAGCCGCGGAACGGTGATCAATTTGTGCAGTTCTGTCATGAAACGCTGGGACGTGGGGACATATGGGGTCTACGCCGCTGTCAAAGCCGCCATTCAGCAGCTAACCCGCGCGGCGGCAAATGAATGGGGCAAGGACGGCATACGTGTAAACGCCATTATGCCCCATGCCAAATCCCCTGCCCTGAAATGGTGGATCGAAAACAATCCCGAAGAAGCCGCCGAATTCCAAGCTAGTATCCCGCTCGGATATGTTGGGGAGTGCGAGGCCGATATTGGTGCTTTTGTCGCCATGATGTGCAGCGAAAACGCCCGTTATCTCTCGGGGCAAACAATCGCGCTGGACGGCGGGCAGGCCTTTCTCGGGTAGAGCGCGCACTCGGCCATCACTTTGATAGGAATGAATAATGCAGCTAATCTCTCGGCTTAGAAATATTGGCCCCGGCGCTTTGGTGGCGGCCGCTTTTATCGGCCCGGGCACGGTAACGGCCTGTACGCTGGCAGGTGCAAATTACGGCTATGCGCTGCTATGGGCGTTATTATTTGCGACCTTTGCAACAATTATTCTCCAAGAAATGTCTGCCCGGCTTGGCCTTGTCACGCAAAAGGGATTAGGCGAAAATCTACGCGGCTTACTCACAAATTCCATCTTTAAATGGCCGCTCATTTTATTGATTATGGCCGCGCTTTACATGGGAAATGCGGCCTATGAGGCAGGAAATCTCTCAGGCGCGGCACTCGGTATTCAGGCCATTACCGGCGAGACGCAATTGGTTTACCGGCTGTCTGTCGGGATTATTTCCCTCCTCGCCGCGCTATTGCTCTGGCGCGGGTCCTATCGGCATATTGAGAAAGCCCTGATCGTCCTTGTGATGCTGATGGCCCTCGCCTTTATCGGAACATTTACCGCGGTGGGTCCAGATATGCGTGCACTTCTCAAGGGGCTCGCGACCCCGAGCATCCCGAAGGGTAGCCTGATGACGGTGATCGCGCTAATCGGTACAACGGTGGTGCCCTATAATCTTTTCCTCCACGCTTCGGCCGTAAAAACAAAATGGACAGGCGGTGCGGCTGACCTGCCTGCGGCGCGCGCGGATACGGCCGCAGCTATTGGGCTTGGCGGATTGCTCACGATCTTCATTGCGTCGACAGCGGCAGCGAGCTTTTTTGGTAGCGGCATTGCCATTAACGGGGCGGGTGATATGGCCAAGCAGCTAGAGCCTCTCTTTGGCTCTTTCTCGAAATTTATGCTCGGCATTGGCCTATTCGCGGCTGGGCTTAGTAGCTCAGTCACCGCGCCGCTCGCCACAGCCTTTGCGGTGACGGAAATTCTGGGCCTTGAGAGCAAAACGAAGTCCCGCGCCTTTAGAGGCATTGCAATAAGCGTTATTACCATAGGCGCGGCGCTTGCGCTTACGGGTATTAAGCCAATCACGATCATTCTGTCCGCACAATTTGCCAACGGATTACTCCTGCCAATTATTGCAATCTTCCTCTTGGTGACGATGAATAAAAAAGGTCTGCTTGGCGCTTATGCCAATGGCCGGATTGGCAATATTCTTGGTTTTGGGGTGGTTCTGATTACCGCTTTACTGGGGATGCGCCTCATTCTTAAAGCCGCCGGCGTGATTTAGGCCCGCGCGCGAGGTTCCAGCCACCTAGAGCGTGAAAACGTGGGCGCTCATTGCAAAACCGAGATAGTCCCTCATCAGATCAGCCTTGATCCATTGGGCACGGCGCGATCCGGGCTGATTAAAACAATGCCGCCTTCCGCATCTGAAAAGCCAAGAGTCAAAACCTCTGACATAAATGTCGCGATCTGGCGTTTGGGGAAATTGACCACCGCCGCGACCTGTTTGCCGATCAGAGTGTCAGGCGCGTAATGCGCCGTAATCTGCGCCGAGGAGGATTTCACCCCAATCTCCGGCCCAAAATCAATTTTCAGCCGATAGGCTGGCTTTCGCGCCTTTGGAAAGTCCTGCGCTTCAATAACCGTACCTACGCGGATATCAATCTGAAGAAAGGTATCTATATCAGTATTGGGGGTCATGTTGGCTCCTTAAAGACAGCTTATGCCTTACAAACATAGCCGCAAGCAAGCCTTCCCACCGCCAGGTATTTTTCATATACACATTTCACTTTGCCTGTTACTCAGCGAGAATGCGGAATTTTGCCTTAGAGACATATTTCTCCAAATGGGAGTTCAGCGCGCGCCATCATATGACGGCGTCTGACGCTCAGTCTATGACGATAAGTGAACTGTTGGACATGGCACAATTGCCCCGCGACACCCTGCAAACGCTTCATTTGGGATATACAGAGACATGGGGCGCGCCGGATTTAAGGGAGGCTATTTCCGAGACTTACGCCCATATGGGCCCAGAGAACATCTTGTGTTTCGCAGGCGCGGAGGAAGGCGTCTATGCCGCAATGCGGGTCCTGCTAAGCCCGCAAGATCACGCCATTGTTGTGGTTCCCAATTACCAAGCCGCGGAAACCTTGCCGCTCGAAATTTGTGCGGTTACAGGCGTTTTGCTTGCGGCAGATGACGGCTGGTCTCTTAACCTTGAGGATGTACGCGCGGCGATTAAGCCAAACACAAAGCTAATCTCCGTTTGCTTTCCCAATAATCCCACTGGAAAGATTATTCCCGCAGATGACTATCGAGAGCTCATAGAGCTTTGCCGCGCTCACGATCTTTATCTCTTTAGCGATGAGGTTTACCGCCGACTGGAACTTGACGAGACCAAACGCATAGATCAGGCGGCGGACGCCTATGAAAAGGGGATCTCACTGAATGTCATGTCAAAGGCCTATGGCTTGCCCGGCCTGCGCATAGGATGGATTGCCGCGCAAGACAAAACGCTATTGCAAAAGCTTGAGCGCTATAAACATTATCTCTCGATTTGTAATTCCGCTCCCAGCGAACGTTTAGCTGTGATCGCCCTTGGCGCCGCTGAAAAAATCCTGTCGAAAAATCGGGCCTTGATGACGCGTAATCTCGTAAAGTTAGATAGTTTTTTCGCCGATTACCCCGATTTATTTGACTGGTCCCATCCCGATGGCGGCTGTATCGCCTACCCGAAATATAAGGGCGTGGGCGGGGTCAACGCCTTTTGCGAGGCGCTGGTAGAAGAAAACGGTGTCTTGCTCCTGCCCGCCACTATCTACCGCTCGGAGCTTATGGAAACTCCGGTAAATCATTTCAGGATCGGCTTTGGCCGTGCCAATATGGACGCAGGCCTTAGCGCGTTTCGTGCCTTCATGGACCGCAAATACTCTGCGTTGACGCCGTAATGCAGATGTTTCGGCATGAGAACATCAATTTGGAGTATTCCATAATGAAGGGCATTGACGCCTTCACCGCTAAAAACGAAAAGGCGCTCGCATGAGAGAAAATTCACCCGAACATCTTAGGCCCAAGAGTAAATTCGCCAAAGCTTTGGCGTTGTTTTTGCCGGGTATATTTTTGCTCGGATTCAATCTTGGAACGGGCAGTGTTACCGCCATGGCAAAAGCCGGCGCAGAATATGGTATGACCTTGCTGTGGACGATTGTGGCGTCTTGTCTCTGCACTTATTTCATGATCAATCTTTATGGCCGCTACACACTGGTGACCGGAGAGACGGCGCTTCAAGCTTTTAAGAGGCACATTCATCCAGCGGTTGGTCTGTATTTTATTGCAGCTCTGACTTTGGGCGTCGCGGGCAGCGTGATGGGGGTGATGGGTATTGTCGCTGACATTTGCTTTGAATGGTCAAAGACCCTGATTGACGGCGGAATTGCCCCAATTTGGTTCGCGGCATTTTTCTCAATTCTGGTCTTTTTTATATTTTGGAATGGAAAGACAGAATTTTTTGAACGCAGCCTTGCCGTAATCGTTGCCATCATGTCAGCTTGCTTTTTGATCAATTTTTTCATCATGATGCCGCCCCCCGTAGACATGCTTGAAGGGCTGCTCCCTCGCGTTCCAGATATCAAACCGGCAACAGGCGCCAGCCCGCTGCTAGTGATCGCCTCCATGGTAGGCACGACTGTCTTCTCGGGATTATTTATTATCCGTACAACCCTTGTTAAAGAGGCGGGGTGGACGCTTGCTGATGCGCGCACACAGCGAAATGATGCTATGTTCGCCGTTATCATGATGTTTTTCATTAGTGCATCTATCATGGCCGCGGCGGCAGGGACGCTCTATGCCGAAGGTCTCGGCCTATCCAAAGCCTCCCAAATGATCAGTCTTTTAGAGCCCCTCGCCGGCCCAATGGCAACGGCACTCTTTGCCACAGGCATTATCGCCGCAGGCGTCTCTTCACAGTTTCCAAATGTGCTCATGTTGCCGTGGTTACTGTGTGATTACAATGAAACCAAACGCGATATGACTATGCCCAAATACCGCCTCATGGTCTTCGTCATAAGCTTACTTGGCCTCGTCGTTCCGCTGTTTGGCGCGCGCCCCGTTTTGGTTATGATCGTCTCGCAAGCCTTTAACGCCGTCATATTACCCCTCACAGTCGCTTGTATATTTTATCTTGCGAACCGCAAAGATTTGATGGGCGCGCATAAAAACAAAACGCTCGCCAATATAATTCTCACCGCTATTTTATTGTTCTCACTCTTTACCTCTTTCATTGCGTTGAAAGGTGTCTTGCAGTTGGTGTCTGCCTAGACCCATGCCGCATACCTACCCCAATTTCGAAAGCCCGGATTTTTTAGAGGCCCATGTTAAATCAATCCTGACGTTTTATGATCCTCGCGTTTTCGCGCCTGAAGGAGGATTTTACGGCTGCTTTCTTGACAATGGAGACTGCTATGACCCGCACGCACGTCAACTTGTGGCCTCTTGCAGATATGTCGTTAATTACGCGACGGCCTTTCGTCTTTACGGGCAAGAAAAACATTTGAACTGGGCTAAGTGGGGTCTTGATTATCTTCAAACGCGCCACAAACAAGCCAACGGCGCATACGCTTGGCAGGTTGAAAAAGACGTGGTCACAGATCGCCGCATTATGGCCTATGGCCACGCCTTTGTGCTTTTGGCCGCGGCGGCCTGCCTGCGCGCTGGTATAAAGACTGCTACAAAAATTATGCATGAGACTTTCGCTTTTTTGGAATCTTATTTTTGGGATGAATCGGCAGGCCTATATGGTGATGAGCGCGACGAAAGCCTTGAAAGACTGTCTCCTTACCGCGGACAAAATGCAAATATGCATATGTGCGAAGCTTTGCTGGCGGCATGGCAGGCGAGCGGGGATATCCGATTTTTAGATCGCGCCGAACAGCTCGCAGAGCGCTTTGCCTTTGAACTCGCCAAACAAGCCGGCGGGCAGATATGGGAGCATTATGACGCAAATTGGACCGTGGATATGAATTTCAATATTGATAAGCCCAATGATCGTTATAGGCCGTGGGGCTTCCAACCCGGCCATCAAACAGAATGGGCGAAACTTCTTCTTATTTTGAACGGCGAACGGCCGGATGACAAATGGGTGTCCAAGGCTAAACAGCTTTATGATCAAGCCCTGAAAACGGGATGGGACGCAGAACACGGCGGACTTGTTTACGGCGTGGCCCCCGGCGGAGCGGTCTGCGCCAGTGAAAAGCACTTCTGGGTTCAGTCTGAAAGCTTTGCGGCCGCTTGGCGCCTTTACTGCGACACAGGCGAACAAAAATATAAGGACGACTATAACCGGATTTGGATGTGGAGTTGGGACCACATGGTCGACCACAAATTTGGCGCGTGGTTCCGCGTCCGGCACCGAAACGGCGCGCCCATTGATAATAAAAAGTCACCTCTTGGTAAAACCGACTATCACACAATGGGGGCGTGTTGGGATGTGCTTAGTCTTCGGGGCAAGGCGAATGATAGATAATCTCGTCTAAGTTCTTAAGTTTAAAATTCCAGTTGACGGTAGGGGGGCGCGTCACTACTAATGAACCGTGCATTCATTTTTTCACCTCACGCGTGAGAAATATTTGAATTACGGGGCCTATAATGCGTATATTTCTTTTTTTTGTCATTATGTTTCTGCTGATCCCGGAAACCGCTCATGCCTATATTGATCCGGGCTCTGGCAGCGCAATCATGTCAGCGATAATAGGATTCTTTGTTGTCATCGGCCTGACCATAAAATCATTCTGGTACAAAATTTCATCGATCTTCACGGGTGGCTCCAAAGACGAGTCTCAAGACCTGTAATTCCAAGCGCAAGGTGAGCGGCCTTTAGCGATCCAATTTTCCCGAACGGCGAAAGAAAAAGTCATGAATCATGATGTAAACTCCAATCGCGAATATTGGGAAAATTTCTATAAACAGAATGCGCTTTCGGTCCCGTCACAATTTTGTGCACTGGTCGCGACAGAAATTCCCAAGGAAAGCTGTCTTGTAGAACTCGGCTGCGGAAACGGTCGGGATTCGCTCTATTTCGCAAGTCGTCAACAGCCTGTTTGCGCTGTCGATCTTTCTTCTGAAGCCGTAAAGTCTTGCAGCGCCGCAGCCCAAAAAATGGGACTCAATGCAGCCCAATTTATGCAGGCGGACCTCTCTGATTTCAAAGACCTAGAGCGATTATTCGGCGCTGCGCGGGCCGTAACCAAAACCAATGCAGTTGTGTGCTATTCAAGATTTGTGATGCATTCCATAAACGAAGATCAGGAAGAGCTATTTCTCACCAGCCTCGGCAAACTTATGAGGACAGGGGAGAAAATTTACTTCGAATTCAGATCCAAGGAAGATGCGGATTTGGCGAAAACTTTTGGCGGTCATTACCGGCGGTTTGTTGATACAGACGCTTTCATTGACGCTCAAACACGTCGGCACGGATTTAAATTGGAATACGCCAGAACTGGGCGCGGAATGGCAAAGTATAAATCAGAAGACCCCTATGTGAGCCGCCTCATTTTCGAGAAAATTTGATGAGAAAAATCAGGTCATTTTTCTTTCATCTTAAAAATGCGATTGCGTATAGTCAATTACCCAAAGGTCGCCGCCGCCTGACGATATATTCGGAAGGCAAAAATTATTGGTCTTATTTGGGAGGGCTCCTTCAAACCATATTGGACACATCTGAAGTTCATGTGTGTTTTGTCACCTCTTGCAAAGACGATCCCGGGCTAGAGATAGACCACCCCCGCCTGCAAAGCTTCGTTATTGGCGAAGGCTTCGTGCGCGATTGGATGTTTGCCAATATGGACACAGATGTCGTTGTCATGACCATGCCAGATTTGGGGCAATATCAGGTGAAACGGTCCGCCCACCCTGTTCATTATGTTTATGTGCAGCATTCACTCGTGAGCCTGCATATGGTTTACCGACCGGGCGCTTTTGATTTTTATGACACAATTTTTTGCGCTGGACCGCATCATAAGACCGAAATCAAAGCCATTGAGAAACAGGCAGGTCTAAGCTCAAAAAATTTGTTTGAACATGGATATGCGCGCCTTGATTCGATCAAGGCTCACCCCGCAAAATCCACCGCTAACACGCATGCCTTGGCGAATGGGCAACGGCATTTCTTGCTTGCGCCGTCCTGGGGAGAGGCCGGTACAATAGAGACAGGGGTCGGCGCTAAAATTGTTGAGCTATTACTCTCAGAGGGAGAGAAAGTGACATTTCGCCCGCATCCGCAAACACTTAAATTTGCCGGAGCGCGCGTTGATGAAATTGTAAGAAAGCACAAAGCCAATCCAAATTTTGCGTATGAAAACAACGTCGAGGGCCAAAGCTCACTTCACGCCTCAGACGTCATGATTTGTGATTGGTCAGGCGCCGCGCTGGATTATGCCTTCGGGCTAGCCAAGCCAGTCATCTTTATCGATATCGCGCGAAAGGTGAACAACCCCTCATATAGAGATATTCCTATCACTCCGTTTGAGGTCGATATCAGATCCTCGATCGGCAGCGTTATTTCTCCGGATAATTTGGGCGCTATTTTGAAGCTTGAATTAAAACCGCTACCGCAAGACTTAGCGGATAAATATGTTTATAACATCGGGCGTTCAGACGAAATTGGCGCGCGAGAAATCCTAAGAATTTTGCAAAACTAATGTCCGGATTTTGGCACAAATTTGTTCCCTATAAGGCGGGTTTCATATTTCTATTTGCTTTCGCGGGGCTTCTTCTTACCCCGTCCCTAAGTTACGCGAAGTTTTCTGATAACGCAGTGAATGTAACTATCTCTGAAGAGATTATGCCGCAGGGCGTGCTAAAATCCTTTACCTTTGCAGAGACGGCCCCATCGGCTTTGGTCTATGAGTTTGACCTACAATCGAGCGGGGTGAGAGATGACTACCCATATAGTGGTATGGCTGTGTATTTGGGCATGGCGCCTGCTGTAAAAGTCATGAAAAATGGCCGCGTCCACCGTATCAAACCCAAGGATGGCAAGGCCGTCATTTCTGACGGAAACTGGTCGGGATATAAAGGCCGTTTCAAGGCAGTCCTCGCCCAGAGCGAAACAGGCGTGATAAGCCTGACGCCTGATCTTATGTCGATTAGCTGGCCCGCTGGCACTGCGCCCGATTTAAGAATTTTTATCGCAAATCCAGACAGCGCCGCCACGCCGAGCAGCGCAGAAGTCCCCGACATTCGCAAACTACAATATGTCCATCTTCCGCGGTGGATGCGCACGCTGTGCCGTTTGGTTGAAGGTTTGTATAAATCAATTCAATCTACCTTGGGGCTTGGCTGGGGTATCAGTCTGCTGCTCTTTGCGATTGTCATTAAAATCCTGCTGCTTCCTATCGCCTTGCTCACCACTCGGTTTCAAAATCACGTCAACTCCCATAAAACGGCATTGGAACCCATCTTTGATGATATCAAAAAGAATTTTAAGGGAGAGGCTGCTCATAATCGCGTCATGGCGGCCTATAAGGCCCGCGGTATTACACCCTACTATAGCCTCAAGCCGCTTCTTGCGACCATGATTTCTTTACCCGTTCTGATAGCGATATTTAACATGTTGGGTGAAATAGCGCCCCTTCGCGGGGCTGGCGGTCTATGGATTGAGAGCTACGCCTATCCCGACGCTATTGCAAAAATTCAGGCGCCTCTTCCCGTGTTTGGGAACTCACTAAATATTTTGCCATTTATTATGGCCGGAGTCACATTTTTATCTGCTTACACGCTCAAGAGCGTGACCGCCTCCCCGCGAGAAATCAAAAATCAAAAACGAAATCTCTATCTCATGGGCGCAGCATTTTTTGTGATTTTTTACCCCTTCCCCTCAGCCATGGTGCTCTATTGGACGCTTTCAACCCTACTGCAATTTGCCGTAGCTCTTTACAGAAATAGGGCTTGATATGACGGGCATTGAGGAAAAAGAAAATGGCCTGACTGAGAAAATATTAGGAAGATGGACGCTCTTTTTTGGGGTATTCCTCTGTCTGTTTCAACTGCTTATCAGTTTCCCTGTCGCCGTATGGAAAAGAAATAAGTTCAATTTTGAAGCGCCCCTCACATATTCCTATTCTGTCTTGGGACTGGTCTGCCTCACCCTGGCGATTGCCTCTATCCTTATTGCATTATTGACTCCGCGAAAGCTTCGGCATTACTTGTCGCTCGTGCTCGTTATTCTCGCGGCTGCAATCTTTATCCAGCAAAATTTCATGGCATGGGATTACGGAATACTAGATGGGCACAGGCTTGATTTTGAGAAAAACAGAGCTCGGGGTTATCTCGATCTTCTCATGTGGGGGGTCGCCATTGGAGTGCCTTTTTTAGTCCCCAACTTTGTGAAACGCCAGTCAACGAATATTCTTCTGGGTATAGGAGCGATGGCAATCATTGGGACGGGAATTAATATTAAGAGCTATGGAACCACCCTGCCGCCCTATACGATTGATGAACGTGCAAAATTTGACTTTTCTCGCAACAAAAACATAATTCTATTTCTGTTTGACGCCTACCAGATGGATGTATTTTTGGATTTAGCCGATACCCAACCTGAATTATTAGGGCCTCTGGAAGGCTTCACCGCTTATGAGAACAATGCGGCTGTTTTTGCAAAAACCTATCCAACAATTCCCCTTTTGCTGACAGGAAAACGCTATCAAAAAAAGGAACCGTTACTAGATTTTTTCAAGCTGGCTTACAAAGATTCCTTGATGGCAAAGCTTCAGGAGGACGGCTGGGATGTCGGCCTTTATCCCCATATATCCAGGTTTCCAAGTCTCATTAATACCATAGATATAAGCCCGCAAATCATGGACAATGCAATTGGAGGCATTGCAAAGGAAACAAAAATTTCCACTTACCTTCAGGCCCTGAACCTTTCCATTTTTAGGGCGGTTCCGCATGACCTTAAACCCACCATCTTTAATGATGGGGAGTTTATCCTCACCCGAGAAAATCCCATGGATAATGATAGGCCGGTTAGCGGCGAGGAAGCGAAAATTGAGCAGCCATTCAAATATCAATCCGATCAAGCACATCCAGCGTTAGGGTTTAAGGAGTTGATTAATCAACATGGCAGCTTGGCAACGGATGACCCTGTTTTTCGATTTTATCATCTCATGTTGCCGCATTCTCCCTTTTTACTTGATGCAGATCTCCGCGCGGTGAAACATCAAGAAACCTTTGAATCCTATAAAGAATACTCAATTGCCGCCTTGAAATTAGTGGGTGAGTATTTGGAGCGCTTGAAAGACATAGGAGCTTATGACAATTCTACCATTTTGATTGTTTCCGATCACGGCATGGGGGTCGCAAATTACCTCCAATATGAATCCGAAACCCAGAGCTATAGAAAATTAAAAAAGTGGGGCTATCGCCGCGCCGCTGCAAAGTCAATTTTGCTCGCAAAATTGCCGCAACAGCGAGGCGCAATGGCCCGCTCACTCAAGCCGGTTTCGGGCATTGACATAGCGCCAACGATTGCTGCAGCAGCAGGAATAAAGACCGAAAATTTCGAAGGTAAAAACATCGACGACATCTCCCTTGAGGAGCGCCGTTCGCGTATTTTTAACTTTTACAGCTTTTCAACATGGGACTCCAAATATCTGGATGACTTTGAAGCCTATGAAATTACCGGAAATGTGCGCGATCGATCTGCTTGGAAGAAAACTGCTATTGTTACAGACAACACGCAGGTCAAAAATAGGAAAACATATCAGCTTGGCGAACTATTGAGTTTCGGCAAAGACATCAAGACCGATAGTGACTTCTTGAATGCTTTCATTGAAGCTGATAAACATGAAGTAAAGCCCAATTACATCGAGGCCAAAGACGGATCAATCGATGTCAAGATCAAGCTAAAAACACCTCCGCCTTCCAATGAAGCCCTGCTCTTACAGTTTGAAATTTATTCAGGCGACGCCATCGATAGAAAACTTATCGTGAATGGCAAGGAAATGATAACATTCATAAAGCCCAAAATGCGGCAATTAAATAGGGGATTTTTTATATCGCCTGACGTTCACAAAGGCGCGAAAATCATCAATCTGTCATTCGCGCCAGTCAGTGCCGAAAAAGTGCGCCCATTAAGGTTATCCTCAATAAAATTCTCCGCTATGAAGCCAGCAAAAATCCAAGCAAATACCAACCTTCTCCAAAATGCAAATGCATTTTTTCCGGTAGGTCTTGTGCAGAAAAGAACTTCACTCAGCCTTCCATCGGGCCGCGTGGGAAGCCTAATTTTCAACGCTTCATCCGACATCTGTAAGGAAAGCCGATTACGGATAAAATTTAAGAGCAAACCTTCCACTCCCCCAATACTGGTTTTAAATAGTACCCCTCTTGTGGCCGCCGCATCGGCCGCAGAGAACGAGACCACCTTTAGTTATGACTGCCTGAGCACTGAGATTACGAGCACCAATGTGCTTGAAGTTTCTATTCCGGACGCATATTCCCACGGGACGAAGAGCAATCGCGCTATTGGCCTTCAGGAAATTTCATTTACATCCAATACAGGCCCCTAACTCGAACATTTAGGCTTCTATCGGGAGCTTGGCCGATGAACGCATAAACGTCGCTCGCTTCATTTTTTTATCAGCAACCGCGCGGAACCTAAGCGGTCGACAGACGTTGAGTGTATTCATAGCCTATGGCCTAATGCCTCCTACGGCCTCGCAGATAGGTCCATATCCCATCGAACACATACCTAAGAAATTACCGTTACAATTTAAAAGTCCTGCCTTAGTGGTAAACATGGACGCTGGAAGCACGCGGGATATTTCGGAAGACGCCTCCAAGATATTTCAGCGCTTTAGCCACGGTCAACTCAAAACACATTTATCCTCCGCGCAGGAGTTGCAGGATCATCTGCGTATGACGGCTCAAGATGGCACCGACCTGTTGGTGATATACGGCGGCGACGGGACGTGTAAGTCGGGCGCGCTTGCGGCCAAGACCGCAGAGATACCCATTATCCCTCTGCCCGGAGGCACTATGAATATGTTGCCAAAATCGCTCTACGGGACTGATGATTGGGAAAAGGCGCTTGAGATTGCTCTGTCGCAACCCTCTCCCCGCTGGCAATCCGCCGGCATCATCAATAAGAAGATGTTTTTTTGCGGCGCGATTTTGGGCGAGCCGATACTTATGTCGGAAGCAAGGGAATCGCTTCGCGGGGGAGACATAAGCGACGCCGTCAAGCAGGTCCCAGAAATACTCAATGCCATCTCCCACGGCGAAGAATTTGAGTATAGAGCTGATGGAAAAATAATTGAAAAAGCCGCCAACACGCTACAAATCGCTTGCCCTTATATGAGCTCCGGGGCGGTTCATCCCACAAAATTTGAGCTCGCATCTGCGCCCCAATTATCGATTGGGCAAATGCTAGAAATCGGTGCCAAGGCGATTACCGACGACTGGAGAACCAGCCAAAGCGTCTCTATCACCCTCGCTGAAGACATAAGTATCACAGGACAGGGCGGCTTTGACGTATTGCTCGACGGCGAACTTGAGAGCGTCTCATGTCCCATTAACATTCGACTTCAAATAAACGCTGTGAAGGTAATGGCTCCAAAACTTGGCGCAAATGAGAAAGCAAAATTGTGACATCAATTATTCAATTTTCTGACATTCACTTTGGTGCGGAAGACAAGGACGCTATGGCCGCGGTTGGAAAAACCATCGCTGATCTAAGGCCTGACGTTACAGTCATCTGCGGCGACATCACGCAAAACGGAAAATTGTCCGAATTTCATGCCGCGCGAGACTGGATCACCACTTTAGCTGGTCCAAAAATAATTACGCCCGGCAATCACGACACGCCCATGTATGGTCTTTTTCAACGCCTTTTTGATCCCTTCGGTCGCTACGGCCGCATTATCGCCCCGCTTAGCGAGCCCGTCTACGCTGACAGATATGTCACCATCGCAACGCTTAACACCGCGCGGGGATGGCAAGCCAAAACAGACTGGTCTCTGGGGGTGGTAGATTTGGTGGATCTACGGACCGTCATAACGCAGCTTGAGTCCGTTTCTGCGAGCGCCGTGAAAATGCTCGCCGTACATCACCCCCTCATCTATCCTCCTGTTTCCCCTCTGCAAAAGGAAACCCAAAAAGGTGCCGAGGCTATCAGGCTATTGTGCGAGCGAAATATTGACGCCGTCCTTAGCGGTCACGTCCATGTTCCATTCACGCTAGAACGCCAAAGCGATACATTTGAAATATTATCAATTGGTGCGGGCACGCTGTCTATGCGCCGACGAGACAAACCGGCGAGCTTTAATCACATTGTGGTTGATGATAAAGCCGTCACCGTGACCGAAGTTTTTTGGGAAGATGGCAGATTTTCGGCCGCACAGCCTTGGTCAAAAAAGGTTAGTGAGCTCAAGTCTATGCGGCAGACATAATCTTAAACTAGGATGTATAGTTCATTGCTTCTTCGCTTTTG
>CAYPFR010000009.1:15789-127287 GCA_964410285.1 uncultured Caulobacterales bacterium
CGTTTTTGCGTTTTTGCGTTTTTGCGTTTTTGCGTTTTTGCGTTTTTGCGTTTTTGCGTTTTTTAAACACGGCGCCCAATTCGTCAAGCTCCTCAGGGGGCAAAACGTCTTTCGCCTGTGGGAATATACCGCGTTCTTCTTCATCAAGGTGATGAATGACGTCATGGGCAAGCGTTTTAAATTTCTTTTCCCAAATCTTACTACCCTGATCCATCGCGTCGAGTTCGTGTATGAGATTTGACATGTCCTGATGTTCGGCAACGCTATGTCTTGCGGGCTCCGTTCCTTGCGGTTTTTCCATTAGCGAAGCGTATAAAGCTTGCTCTTCGGCCGCGGCATGAGCCTCAAGTTCTACGCGCAGCTCTTCCCATAGCCTCGCCCGCTCCTTTGAGCCGCTTTGCGTGTCCGAGAGTTTCTCGCACAACTCTCGTTGCTTATCATGATCGGATATAAGTTGTTCAAAAATAGTCATAATTCACCTTTTTTGTTGTTATCAAATCAACGCAGAACGAGGTGAAATGTTCCTACAACAAGGGGGCCGCCAATCTGAAAACACTTTCTTTAAAACGCTTTAATTTGGAACGTTTGTCCCAGTCTGCCTTCTCTAACTTTTCGGACCGGGCAATATAGTGATCCACCGAACTTTGGAGTCTACGCGAGAATTCAGCGTCATACACGGCCATCGTAACCTCTAAATTTAAATAGAAGCTTCTCATATCCATATTGACTGTCCCGATGAAAGAGACCGTCTTATCGATTAGAATTGCCTTTGTATGTAAAAGGCCGCTTTGATACCGCTTGATAATAATTCCGGCTTCAAGAAGGTTGTCATATATGGCTTCGCTCGCATGCCGGGCCATTATTGAATCAAGCTGTTCAGGAAGGACAAGCGTGACAGAAACGCCTCGCCGCGCCGCATTTGTAAGCGCGAGAACAATAGCCTCATCTGGAACAAAATAAGGCGTCACAATTGTGATCGTCTCTCGCGATCCAAAAAGGGCCGCGACAATAACTTCATAGATCAGGCTTGTCCGCATTTCAGGTCCCGACGGAATAAGCTGAAGCACGGCACCTGTGTCCGATTTACGGGGCGTCACCGTGCGGGAAAACTCTTTTAGATTGGCCTGAGTGTAGTCGCCTCCAACTTTATCGAAAATAAAATCTGTATTGAAAACCACCGACATTGAAGACACGATATGTCCCTCTACGCGCGCCATGATATCAACCCACTGCCCGACTTGGGCATGGCGTTTAAAAATGACGGGGTCAACGAGATTAAAACTGCCTATGTAGCCAATAAATTGATCTATAATGATCAGTTTGCGGTGATTTCGAAGATCTGTCCTTTTTGAAAAAGACTTTAAAACTCCGACTTTAAGCGAACGTTCGACCTGAACCCCAGCGGATGCCAGGCGCTCGCTCCAGTCGCTTTTCAAAAAATTTCGGCTGCCAATATCGTCGACGAGAAAGCGGCAATCAACACCGCGGTTTGCGGCCCTTTCCAAGGCTTCCATAACGCCAATAATGCGGCCTTTGGCTTCGACAATATAAAACTCCAAAAAACACTGATGCTTGGCGGAATCAATGTCCTCGATTAGGGCAGAAATCGTATGCCCAGCTTCGTCAAACACTCTAATCTCATTTCCCATGGACGGGTGAAATCCAGTTTCCTTTGACACGATTTTGGAAAGATCATCAAAAAATGGGCTGACGTTCAGCTCGCGGCTCAGGCTCTCCTCGCAATTAGTGTCATAAGCGGATTGATAATATTTGCGGATGCGCTCACCGAGCTTGAGGCGCTTGCGCCCGAGCCGGTGATCGCCAAATAGAAAGTAGATTATAATCCCAAAGATCGGTATAGCCGAAATGACAATCATCCACGCCAGCGTTGTATTTACCGCCAGTTTCCGAAACAGGAGACGCAAGCTCATAAACGTGACCAGAACGGCATGAAGCAATGCCGTTATTGGAATTTCTAACATTATAGTCCCCCCACGGAAAATAACGTGATAGATGTCAGATGGTTCCAATTTGCAGGTTATCATGACGGTCAGAATTCTCAGCTACAATATTCAAGCCGCGATCTCCACTCAGGCCTACAGACAATATGTAACCCACATAAGACGCCAGCTATTTAACACCCGAAGCAAAAATAAGACGCTGAAAGCTATCGCTAACTTCGCCTCCGATTACGACGTCGCCTGCTTCCAAGAAGTGGATTTAGGCGGGCGGCGCTCTGGGTATAAAAATCAAGCCGAGTCCCTGCTAAAACTCTCTAAATTTGGTCATATTTCTGCGCAAGAAAACCGCGTTGTCGGAAACATTTCCAAACATGGTAATGCGGTTCTTTCAAAACATCGTCAGTCAGCTACGCAGGATTTAAAATTACCAGGGAGCCGAACGGGGCGCGGTGCCATTCTTACAAAAATTGAAGCTGAAAAACCCTTTTACATTCTAAATGTTCATTTGAGCCTTGGGGAAGATGATCAAAAAAATCAGGTTCAATTTTTGGCAGAATCCGCCCCAAAAGGAACGCCTTTGATTGTTGCGGGTGATTTTAATTGCCGCTCTACGTCGCTGCCCGTGCGGGCCCTAGCCGAAGCTCTAGATCTCACGGTTTTAACGACGCCGAATCTGAAGACCTACCCTAGCTGGAGCCCTCGGCGGGATCTGGATCATATCCTTATATCTTCCCATTTTCTGCGAGAGACCATTAGCGTTGATGATGTTCGTTACTCAGATCACCGGCCCGTCAGTGCCACATTGAAAATATAAAAAGCCACCTCCGAAGAGGTGGCTTTAATGTGTAATACGGTTGAGAGAGAAACCGTGATTACGACATTTTTTCCATAATGTCTGCAAAGCGCTCGCCGGCTTTGGCTTGAGCGTGAGCCTGCGTGAGGAGGTCGCGGGTCTGATGAGTAAGTCCCTCATACTCAAGCTTGTCTTCAATTTTTTCTGACAAATATTCCTCTCCGTCGTCTAGGGCCTCCAATGCGGCGGCCTCGTCATTACCAAAGACAGAGGAAAATCTTGTGAATCCTCGGTGTACTGCGCCCGATACTCTACCGCTTGTTTTGGGCTCCCCGCCGTAGGTTGCAACAAGGTTTTGGAATTGGGACACCAGTTCTTGACGTTCATTTGCCCGACGCTTGAATTCAGCCTGCAATGCAAAACTGTCGTCCGCGATCTCGCTGCAAATCTGGTAGCCTTTGCAACTATCAATGAGGGTCTTTGTTACGCTGTTTAGAACATTGATATTTTCATTTGACATAGTCATCTCCTTGTTGATTTAGATTGATCGGCTATTGCCGCAAATGCAGCCGTTTGGGACTGTGCTGGCTAGACTTTTTTGCCGCGGACCAGATGGGTTACCAAGGTAACCACGAAGACCAAGACGAAGACGTAAAAAAGGATTTGGGCGATTGATGAGGCTGCACCCGCAATTCCGCCAAAGCCTAAAAACGCTGCAATTAGCGCAATAATAAAAAAGGTAAGGGCATATCTTAGCACTACATTGCCTCCTTGTGGTTTGTAAGAAATGGCGGGAATTATGTCTCGCCATCCGATATATATCCAACGAACGGACAGGAAAATTGTTCCGAAATGATCACTTCGGGTTTGAGCTTTCACCCGACAGATTATCATTATTTGGAAACGCTAAATGTCGAGGTTATATGGATAAACCATGAGCAAGAGCCCCAAAAACAAAGCCGAGACCCAAGGGTCTCGGCTATTTATAAAAAGCGTATCTGGTTTTTTTCGAAGTCGCAGACGCCATTAGTCGCCCATGAATTCACGGGTCAAAAGCATCGCAATCCCTGCAGCTGCGGCGGTGGTTGTTATCGGATTTTCAGAAATCTGCTTGACTAGCCGCGCGACGCTCGGGTCTTCAATCAATTGCGCCGGAATGAGCGACGCAAGTGGGTCCGAGGTCTGTACGGCCGCTACCCGCCCTGAGGTTACGCCGGTCTGTTTCTTGACCCGCATTGCCAGCAGGAGTCCCGATAGAAAAAAGATCGAGCTTACAGAGAAAAAGCCGACGGCGGCGCCGAAGTAAGTCGTGATGATCACGAACAAGGCTGCAATCAACGTTAATCCGCCAAAGGCAAACAGCACGAGAGCCAGAAAGCTTCGTACCATTTGTTTTTGCGACCTTACGGCGGGCGATCTTAGGAAATAAGGCGCTGCCGCCAGAAGAAGCTTTAGCATGGGGTTTCTATCGGCGGGTCAACAGGCCGAGCACTACGCCGGCGCCCACTGCGATTGCAACTGACGTGAGGGGATTTTCGCGGATAGAACTCTCGGCGCTTGTCGTGAGCTCGTCATACTTCGCCTTCGTAATCGCAGCTTTTTCGGCGGCTGTATCAACAACCTGAGCTGTCTTTGCCTGCGCTGTTGTCTTTGCTTGAATTTTGAGGGCTTTGGTAAGCTCCGATACGTCTTTGCGCAGCGTCTCGAGCTGAGCATTTACATCGGGCTTGATCTCAACAACATTTTTTTTCGTGGTCGCCATAATGGTCTCCTATATTTCTAAGACACCTTTATTGGCGCCGTCATATATAAGAAACGCGGGAGCGCCCAAACAGTTCCCTAAAGGCGCATCCCAATTGTTGAACATCAGGTCTTTCTAAGTTCAAATTCCAAGTTAACCTCATATCGCTCGCCCGAAGAATTGACCGTATAGTTTCCCCCTAATTGGCGGGCAAAACCTCTAATTAATTTTGTTCCGGTTCCAGCGGATGCGGGTCCATTTAGCATCGCAGCGCCCCCGCTATCGGAAACGCACACATTTACTAAGGCTTCATTTTGTTTGATCGAGATCAGTATATCTCCACCGTGACCAACGCCGTGCTTCACAGAGTTCGTTAAAGCTTCCACGATGAACAGCGCAACAGGCGTCGCCGTATCTGCTTCCATAGGTGCGCAATCTGCGTCAATGGAAACCTCAATATTTCTATCCTCCATTCCCAGAGCCACAGCAAGCTCTGCCGTGAGTCTCTCTAAAAATGTTTGCATATTCACATAGCGCAGATCGGAGCTCTCATAGAGGCCCCTGTGCACAAGGGCTATCGCGTTAATACGGCTTCGCGTTTCGGTGATGGCCGTGAGCCCATTTTCATCGGTCAACTTCCGCTCTTGCATATTGAGTAAGGATATAATTATTTGCAGATTGTTTTTGACACGGTGGTGGATTTCTCGAAGCAGCGTTTCCTTCTCATCTAGGGAGTCAGACAAGGCGGCTTCACGTTCAGATAGCTTGTCCGCCATAAAGTCAAAACTACGCCCCAACGTATGGATTGATTGCGGCGGGTTATTGAGCTGACCAATTCGGTTATCAAGACTGCCATCCGCGAACTCAAGCGCGACTTTTCGCATTCGCCGCAAGTGTATGAGGATCAATTTATCCGCCGCCAACCATATTGCCCCAAATCCAAAAAGCCACGCGAAGAACGGCACAATAAGAGACGAGAAAGGATTGAGAACGCTCCAGGACACAAGCGAACTTTCAGGGGTGCTAATCGCGACATAAAGCCCGTCTGTCCCGCTTTCGACAACAAATATGTCTCTAATATTGCCATTAGGGTCCTTAACTTGTCCCTCATAATGACCAGCTTCTTGAATTGTCTGTATCCATCGCCGCCGAATTTCCGGTGTTTGCGTGCGGCCGCCCATCAAGGCTTCACCATTTCGATTTATAATCGCGATATTGGTATCGTCTGCGAGTTTAGAACGGTCAGTAAGCGCCTTGATATCTTTAAGCTTGAATCCTGCGAGGATTACCTTTTTTAGGGTGTTGCCTTCAAACACACCGTAAGACATGACAATAGCCGCCTCATATCTTTCACTTTCCCCCTTCGGGGTGCGAGTCTCTGTGATGAAAGGGTTTTCCGTCGTTGGCAGGACCTCAAAATTGTAGGAGGCTTCTCCCGTATTGGGGTTATTTGCGCGGCAAACATAACGGCCTGATGGTTCGGCAACGCCGAGATAATCCAATCTTGGGATAGCACGAAGAATTTGGTCCAGTGCCGCATCGCAATCCTGCGTCGTGTCTACAATATTTCCAGAAACTCTCAAAATTGCCCGGGCGTTATTAAGCGTGTCCAAAATTTCTGAAGCCGCCTGAACCGCTGAGGTTTTCAGCGTAGCCTTCCGGCCCTGACTATAGGACTTGAAGTCAAAAAAGGATTGCACAACCGCAAAGATCAGGATCGGCAAAAGCGCCAAAGCCAGTATAGCACCAAATCTTATCCGAAGATCTTGCATAGCGGCCTTCAGACCTTTCTAAATAGAGCGCGCATTAGCCTCGTGCTAGCGTTTCAGCCTCATTGAGAATAGCGTCCATAGCATCTATCGCTCTGACATCATCAGCATCGGTATCAAAATCACCAGAGTTCATGATGACCTCAAGTGATTTGCGGGCACGGCTGACGCGGCTTTTGATGGTTCCAACGGCGCAGCCGCAAATTTCAGCTGCCTCTTCATAAGAAAGTCCCGACGCTCCTATGAGGATAATCGCCTCGCGCTGGTCGTCCTTGAGCATATCAAGTCCCCGGCGAAGTTCGTTCAGATGCACGGATTGCTCCGCGTCTGAATTGGCGACAATTGTTTGCTCGGCGACCTCTTGCTCAAGCGAGGTCGAACGCCACGAACGGCGCTTAATCGAATAAAATTGATTTCTTAAGATAGTGAATGTCCACGCTTTAAGATTAGAGCCGGGAATATAACGCTCTCGCGCATTCCAAGCCTTGAGAAGCGCGTCCTGCGCGACATCGTCCGCAAGGGTTGCATTTCCGCAAAGAGAGCGAGAGAACGCCCGAAGGTGGGGAATCAGCGCCGTTAACTCTGCTTTGAAGGCCTTTTCATCGAAGGCGGGAGGCTGCATTGCAGCCATTGGGGTGTTCGTCTTATCGCTCATGGCGTAGCTCTCTTGTAACATGATGCTAACCTCACCTAGATTTCTTGTCTGCCTGCGCGAGCAAACTCAAAAAGTCGTCTGGGACGGGCTCATTGAGCACATCGTCATAAATCTTGCGGAGATTCTTACCGATTTTTTCTGGCAGTGGATCCTTGCCAAAATCGTCAGAGTCATCTTCGGGTCTGACGGACCCCTTTGTCTTTTCAGTCGTCATTTTCTATGGCCTTCCGTATCCCCATAAAAATTATAACGCACATGGAACCAAAAGGTTCCAAGCGCGTAATGAGCTTGTATAACATTTGTTTGACGATAACTTAACGCTAAATCCCGCGCTGGGTTCCCCGAAACAAAGGTAATGAAGGATAAAATATGTCTTTGGTCGAAACTTTTGCACCGCATCTCCCATATTTGCGACGATTCTCCCGTGCTTTAACGGGCTCTCAATCCGAGGGAGACCGCTATGTGCGCACTGCCTTGGAAGCGCTGGTCGCGGGCGAAACCGATGTAAATGAAGACCTCAGCCCAAAAATTGCACTCTACCGCATGTTTTTAGGGATTTGGAGCACAACAGGAGCAATGCTTGAGCACAACGCCGCCGATCAGGACTCAGCGAGCGACAGAATTCGTCGGCTCACCCCACTGTCTCGGCAGGCCTTTTTGCTCAGCGCCCTCGAAGGCATGACCGTGACTGAAATCGCTGACGTGATGAATTCGGACGCCGAAACAGCGCAGCAGATGCTCAATGAGGCCGAGTCTGATATCGAGAAAGAACTCAGAACCAATGTCCTTATTATCGAGGACGAACCTATTATCGCCGCAGACATAGAAAGCCTTGTCGAGGATTTAGGACACACGGTGGACAATATCGCCGCCACGCACACCCAAGCCGTTGCCGCTATGAAGGCAAAAAAACCAGGACTTGTCCTTGCCGACGTTCAACTGGCAGACGGGAGTTCGGGGATCGACGCGGTCGAGGACATACTCGGGACTTATGACGTGCCTGTCATCTTCATCACCGCCTTTCCAGAGCGTCTGCTAACGGGCGACAAGCCCGAGCCAGCCTATCTTATCTCTAAACCCTTTAAGCCAGATAACGTTAAGGCAGCTATCAGCCAAGCACTCTTCTTCCACGCGCCGTAAATCATGTCAGACGCAGGCCTCAACCGTAATATTCTTGATGCACTTGGGGTCTGCCGGCTAACGGCGGAGGAAAATCTGCTTTTCTACCAAGGGTATTATGACGCCACTGATGATGGTCCTGACAGGGAAACTATTGGGAGGGTCATGGCGCAAAAACAGTCGTTTATAGATGCGATCGACGCGGTCCTTTCCAATCATGAAATCGATTGTGCGAAACTCAAGCATTTAGAGGCGGCCAATGATTGCCTCAGCGCGGATCTGGATGAGATCGCGTCTCTTGGACAACATCTAAATCAGGAAGCGTCCTTTCAGCAGGCCGTGGAGCATTGTATTGACATATCCAGTGACGCGGGGCTTGAAGAGCTGCTTCACCACCACCTTGAAGCAGCGGATATCGCACTTAAGGCCTTAAAAACATCATCGCTGAAGTTTTAGGCGGATAGGTTTAAGCGCTCCAGATGCAAGTAACGGCTGTCAAAGTCACACATTTCAGCCATTTTGTCCCGCTCCAAAATCTGGACCCCCTCCGGGCCCGTGGAGATCAAACCTTCTGCCTTTAGTTTTGTCAGCGTTCTAGAAACATGAACGATGGAAAGACCCAGAGAGTCCGCAAATAAGGCCTGTGGGAAGGGTAGGTTGATGAAATCTGTTAACTCCCCTTCTACCGCCGCAATCCTGCGATTAAGCTCAAGCAGCAAGTGCGCTATCCTCTCCTTCGCTGACCGCCGGCCGATCCGAATAATCTGCTCACGCAAGATGGCTTCCTCTTGGATAGCGACCCACCAAAACGCTGTAGCGAGCCGGGGATGAACGGCCACTGACCTCTTGAAGTCAGATGATTTAATGCGGCGCAGGCGTACTTCCGTAGCCGCGCTCACGGCATGGTCAGATTTTGCATAGGCCATAGACATCATGTCAAAGCAAGCTCCGGGCAGCATAAAGTTCAAAATCTGGCGGCGCCCATCATCAAGTATTCTGTGCCGAATTGCCCAGCCTGCCTCCAAGACGAACACAAAGTCGATTGTCTCGCCTATCGCTACAATTTCTTCGCCCGGACGGCGAGTTTCGATTTTGTGCGGAAGATGGCTTAAGCTTTCAAAGCTTTCTTGGCCAATTTCAACGTAATGTGCAACACGATTGATAAGGGGCTCCATATTTGGCCCCTAAATGCTCTCGTTATTATTAATCATGATTTTCAGGATTGCGGCACGGCCATTTACTGACAGGCTGTTGAACTCGTCCTGCACATCGGTAGGTCCAACTTTCGCATCAATACCGTAGGCCTCAAGGACAAGCACCAATTCATTGGTTTGCGCTTCGACGAGAGCGGTTTCGTCCGCATTCGTTGCAGGGGTTATAGAGGGCTGAATCGGGTTTATGACATACTCAACACTCCCGCAATCCTTCGCAAGCGAGAGCGCTTCCTCGATATACTCGGCGGAGTGGAATGTGATGTATTCAGCATGGAAGAAAACATCAAGCTCAGACGTTTCGCAGTTTTCGAGGCTTTTATAGACAGGCTCCACAAAGGCATCTTCGAAATCAACTGAATTCGCGCTATTGTAGGAGATGGCTGCAATTTCTGCAGAATTTGCCAAAGGCAAAATGAGGCAAGGCGCAATTAGAGCGGAGCAAAAGAGAAGTTTAAGCATTGTCATTTCCTGTTAGTCTTCCCCTTATCAATGCACAGCCGAGGCGTAAGGTTCCCAAAACTTAACCTTTTTCACGCGATTTGACGCGATTCCGGTATTTAATTGAGACAGGCGTCAAAAGTTAATGTAAAGTCCTCACGGGGAGGCCTTTTGCAACCGACGGCAAGGGTGAATTATGAGTGAACGTGACAGGCTGTTGGCCTTGCATCAGACGGCTTTGCTTGATTCAGCGCCGGAACCCCGCTTTGATCGTTTAACGCGGCTCGCATCAAATGCGCTAGGAACGGAAATCGCTTTGGTGTCTCTGGTCGATCAGGATCGGCAATGGTTTAAATCACGAAATGGACTTGAAGTCTCCGAGACGCCCATTGAACACGCCTTTTGTAGCCATGCCATCAAGTCCGAAGAGGTGATGGTTATCCATAATGCCTCCGAGGACCCGCGTTTTTCTCAAAATCCACTCGTCACGGGTGACCCGAATATTGCCTTTTACGCGGGCGCTCCGCTTATCACCAAAGATGGATATGCGCTTGGAACCCTATGCGTCATTGACAGTAAGCCGAGGCCAGAGTTTTCAAACGAAGACAAAATGATCCTCTCAGACATCGCCGCCAGCGTTATGACCGAAATCGAAGCGAACGCCCAAAACCAGATCATTGAGGACCTCAATGTCGTAAACGAAGAATTGCAACATAGAATGGGCAATATGTACGCGCATGTCTCAAGCCTTATTTCCCTAATGGCGCGTTCGGGCGGTGACCAAAAGGACTTCGTTAGACGGCTCCGTGAGCGAATAACCACTTTGGCACAAACGCAAGCTCTGATTGCCAGTCAGCGTTATCAGTCCGCGCCCCTTTCAGCCATCTTCGAAACGACCTTGGCGCCCTTCCTAACCCCATTGAACCAAAATAGAGTGCGCCTCATAACGCAAGAAGATCTTCATGTCTCCGCCCGCGGTGCCTTTACTCTCACCTTAATGCTTAATGAGCTGGCGACAAATGCGCTCAAGCATGGGGCGCTTAAGGATGAAAACGGTCAAGTGGATTTTTCATGGCTCAAGGATGACGAGGACATGATAAAATTCGAGTGGAGGGAGAGAGCGGCACTAAAGGGAATGAAAGCCCCAAATCACAAAGGTTTTGGGACTCAAATTCTGGCGAGAATTGTGCCTTTAGATTTTCAAGGATATGCTGAGCATGAAATTCTGCCAGAGGGCCTACTTTACCAAGTGTCCGCACGGTCTGATCGCGTGGGGGCGTCCTCTTATTCTCAGTGAGCTTAACCTAAGTTAATGCACAAAATATGTAATATTGTTACGCGGTAGCGCTGGAATGAGTCCCTCAATTTCAGCGTCTCAGCTTGTGAGTTGACATTATGGCCTTCCCCGCCGTCATCACACAGGCTGGGACATCTTATTTCGCTTTGGCCTGCCGCATTAAACCATTCATTGTAGCGATCAGATGGCTGGCATTAAATGGTTTAGAAATTACGGTATGGGGCTTCTTCATTGTCTCGGTCACAACTGTTTCAACCTGCCCTGACAAAAATACGTAAGGAATTTCATCGGCCTCAAGTTCGCGCGCGATCGGGAGACTGGTTTCACGCCCAAGATTATAATCCAGCATAGCAACGTCAGGCTTATCCTCGCGCACAATCTTAAGACCCATTTTGACCGCAGCGACCGGGCCCAGAACCCGAAAACCCGCCTCTTCGAAGGTGTCTTGGAGATCCATGGCAATGAAGGGGTCGTCTTCGACAATGAGAATTGTTTTTGTCATAGGAAAGTAACTCGTCAAGACCGAAACAGTTCCCCTATTTATAGAGCCACTGAAAAACGATTTATCGGCCAAAGCGATAAACAGCGGAGGCTCGGATGAGCGGGCAGAAAATAAATTGCGCCGACCATGGAACGATTTGGAGCGGCTATCGTTAATTCCGGGATCGTTAAACAATTTTCACCTAAAGATAAAAGGACAAAGAGATGTTAGAAGCTATTTTTGGGATAATTCATTTCGTCATCGCAATCTGGGCGATATTATCAATCCTCAAATCTGGCGCGTCCACGCTTGCCAAGACCCTGTGGACACTCTTTGTACTCTTATTTCCTCTGATTGGTTTGATTGTCTGGTTCTTCGCTGGGCCCAAGGGGTAAAGACAACAGTCTTTAAAGGCTTAGCCCCATTTACTCATAAGGAGGAACTCATATGGGTTTCGAAAGTTTTATCATTTTTCTTCTTATCGGCGGCATTGCGGGTTGGCTGGCCTCCGTGATCGTGCGCGGGGCTGGATTTGGGCTCTTTGGAGATATCGTCGTAGGTATCTTTGGAGCCGTCATCGCCGGATATATTCTCCCGGCTGCCGGCGTTTCCTTTGGCGCCGGCATTCTGGCGTCTATCGCCCATGCCACCTTTGGGGCCATAATCCTGCTGCTTATAATCAAGCTCATTAAGAGGGCATAGGCCGCGTTATTTTACCCTGCGCCGCCGGACTCGCGCGGATGTCCTTTTTCGTTTGATGAAATAAAACTGGCAGAGCGTTGATTAGGTTTGTCTATGCATGTGAAATGATACAGTAGAGCCCATGAGCAAACCCCATATTTCTCAACTAATCGCCTGCATTTCGGGCCTACTCCTATTTTTTGGGGTCTTGCCGAACGCAGCCCAAGCCGGCGAACCTCTGGCCGCCGTCAAGGGAAAGCTTCCTGACAAATTGAGATCCCTCACAGAGGAGGTCGTGGGCGAGGCGGATGCGCCCGCTCGTTCACTCGCGCAAGCCCGCCGCCGCGTCATCAAGGCCGGCGAGAGCGTAATTTCCGTGATGCGGTCCCAAGGCTATTACAGCGCCGAAATTGACGCCAAAGTTATTGAGGCCCCAGCAAGCACAGATGAGGGCGCGCAGACGCCGCCCCAGCCCGTTGTGACGGTTCGGCCCGGTCCGCAATTTTTAATATCTTCGGTGGATATAATTTATGTCGATAACGCCCCAGCAATCAGCGGAGGGGTGGACGGTGCTATTTCCCTGCGCCCCGGTGATCCTGCTGTGGCGGCGGAGGTCGTGGCAACTGAACTGGAGCTCATTAACTACCTAAACTTCAACGGATTTCCTGACGCGAAAGCACGCCCTCGTAAAGCGGTCGTTGACCACGGCTCAAAGACTTTGGCGATTACCTTGAATATAGAGACGGGACAGCGAACACGCTTTGGAGATATTAAGCAAGTTGGCACGGCGAAGCTTTCTGAGACTTGGCCAAAAATGGTCGCGCCGTTTAAATCAGGCGAGGAATTTGACGTTAGAAAGCTGAACACACTTTCTTCTCGCATTATTGGCACCAGCGTTTTTGCGGGCGCCAGCGCCAGCCTCTCCGAAGAGGCCACTCAAAACACAGATGGAACGGTAACAAGGCACGTCTTGCTTAATGTCGATCAAGGCGGGCTAAACTCAATCAGCGGAGAGATTGGGTTTTCTACTACGCAAGGAAATGGAGTTGATTTAACCTATCAACGCAAAAATTTCGTGGGCTATGCGCAAACATTGAAACTCACAGCTAGCGCGAAGACCAATCAACTTAGGTTGAGCGCTGATTACAACATTCCCTTTGCATGGCGCGTCGAACGGGAGCTGGATTTGGGCGCAGAAATTGCCAGAGAAGACACAGATGCGTTCACGGGTGAGCGTTTTGGCGCGAATGCATTACTGACGCGCAAATTCGGCAAAAAGCTGAAAACTGGCGTCGGATTTGGCCTAGAGGCTTCAAAACTTAAAGACGGAGATCAAGATGTTACGTCTTATCTTTTTGATGGCCTTGGGCGCGCTACATATGACTCGCGGAACAGTCTTTTTGACCCAGAGACGGGTGTCTTACTAGAGGCAGACATCGTCCCAAGCTATAATTTTAGCGGAAAAGACGGGTTTTTTACGACCTCAACGATTGGAGCTAGCAGCTACCGCCGATTGTCAGCGACGCTTGTCGCGGCAGGGCGGGCAAAACTAGGGACAATTTTTGGCGAAGGGTTATCTGCGATCCCCATAAATCGGCGCTTTTACGGCGGCGGCGGCGGATCCGTGCGCGGATTTGGATATCAGACAATTTCGCCGGTAAGCGCGAGCGGTGAACTCACGGGCGGACGCTCGATTGCAGAAGTCGGGGCAGAGCTTCGCTATAAAGGCAGCGGACCCATTGGCTTTGCGGGATTTGTAGATGCCGGTTCTGTGACACAGAACGCCTATCCTGATTTTATTAATATCCGAGCGGGCGCCGGCGTTGGCCTGCGTTATTATACGGGTTTTCTTCCGCTCAGAGCGGATATCGCTATTCCGTTAAACAAAAGAGAGGGCGACAATCCCGTGCAAATTTACATAAGCCTCGGACAGGCCTTCTAATGGTTGATAAAACCCAAAAAAAGCAATCATGGCGACCCCGCCTATTAGGGTGTGTATTCGCGGCCCTGCTCTTGCTCGTCTTGACCGTTATAGCCGGGCGGGTCTTTGTAACCACAGAAAGCGGCACACAGCTTATTGAGCGGCAAATTAACAAACGTAGTTTTGGTCCTATAAACCGTATTGAACTGTCTGGGCTCTCGGGTGATCCTCTCGGAAATTTTTCACTCGGCTCCGTTAGGCTTTTCGATAATGATGGCGCATTCTTTAGCGCCGAGAAAGTTTCGATAAGCTGGAATCCCTGGGCGCTTAAATACAAGGTGATAGACATCAGCGTCCTTGAGGTAGATGTCGCGCAATTAGAGCGTAAGCCGCGGTTCGCTGAGCAACCCCCTCGCCCCCGGAACCAATATGCAGCGCAATTAGAACGCGGCAGGATTAAAAACGTCTCCTTAAATGAAAAGGTATTGGGCCAAGCCGCCGAGTTTTCTATTTCTGGGAAAATGCGCACGAAAAAAAACGGCGCGATTTCGGCCGATCTGATAGCCATTCAAATAGATAAAACAGGCGATAAATTGAACTTGGATTTCACGCGGGATGTCTCGGGAAATTTATCGGGAGTATTTGACGTGACGGGCGCGGCAGGCGGAACACTTGCCAGACTTATCCGCGCCCCCAAAGGCTCTAATGTTATCGGTTCAGGGGAGGTTAGCGGCAGCGTCAAAGACGGACAAAGCTCGGGCACATTGAGCTTTGGCGGGCAGCCAAAGCTGCAGTTGAACGCGCAGTGGTCCAATGATGACGCCAAGGTTCAAGCAAAAATAAGTGCCGCGAATTGGCCCCTATTTGATCAGGTGAGGTCGGGATTGGGTGATAACATTAACGCTAGAGCGATTTTAAATCGCACCTCTAATCCTTCAAAATTTGAGCTTGAAATAGGCTCTCGCCGACTGACCGCAAGAGCAAGCGGGGAGATAAATCCAATAGGCAGACTGCCAGAAACTGCGAACATCTCAATGGCATCTGATGACCTAGGTGCCATCCTTCCTCTGCCGGAGGGCTTTGCGATTGGTGCAGGTCAACTAAACGGAAAGATTGAAAGCCAACCGTTTTTTGCTTTCAGCGGCGAGGCCAAATTAGAAAGCATTCAAACACCCTTTGGCCAGGCGGGGACCCTATCTGGTCCTTTGAAACTGCTGCAAGGCGCTCAACAGCAATACAGCCTGAGCGGTGATTGGGGCATTACAGACCTCATTCCCAATTCTACTATTCCAATTATATTCGCAGAGAAAACAACCCTATCCGCCCGTGCGCAAATCAATAGCCGAACAAAAAAAATTGGCGATATTTCGCTTGGGGTAAACTCCGGCGAGACTGAGCTTCGGCTGACAGGGAAAGCCGACTATAACGCTCGAACTTTCGATATCTCGGGGGTGACCCAGCTTAGGGTCAAGCCAATGGGCGTTATGGCCGGCGGTATATTGCAATCTAATTTTCGCGCGGACGCGCTTTCCGATCTGGCCGTAAACCTATCGGTAGACGGGGCCTACAAACCAGACGTCGCCCTCGCCGAACCATGGGGGCAGATGGTTCAAAATGGCGCTAATTTTAACGCCGACATGACACTCCTAAACAATGCCATCAGAGTCGATGAGGCCTTCGTCACGGGTGAGAACGTCCGCGCAGCTATGTCTGGGAGTTTAGGCGAGGAATTAGACTTAAGCGCAAAAGTAGAAATCGCGGCACCTTTTAACTATGCCCCCCTAAGCCTTATCGGAAATACTGATGCCAACCTCACCCTTAAGGGCGCGAGAGATAATCCTGACCTTCGCCTTGACGCGAACTTTGAGCAGATTCAAATCAACGCCTTTAACCTACGTGATACGCGCCTGCGTGCTGAACTGAACGATGTTTTTATGGCGCCCAAAGGTCCAGTGCGTTTTAACGCGAAGACCGATCAAGGCCCGCTGGATTTATCGACCAAATTGGCCTCAAGCGCGAGCGCCTATACGGCCGATGATATCTCGCTCTCTTGGGGCATTATTTCCGCCACGGGACAAATATCTAAACCTCTCTCTGAACCTGCAACGGGGCAGCTTTTCTTGAACGGTGCGCAGACAGAGGATCAATTTGCCAAAGCCAGCTTAAGGCTCTCTCCCCTAAACGGGCGGCAGGGCATTTCGCTCAAGGCAGATGCCAAAAATGTCGCCTTTCAAGATTTTGCCTTTGACGAGTTTAAACTCGCGGCCGATGGCAGCCTATCCTCACTATCGGGGAAATTGGAAACAAGAGGCCAGCGAGAGCTCCAATTTCTAGCTCGGCAATTTCGCGTCGCCGCCCCGTTCACTATATCCCGAGAAACGGACGGCTCATACCGCGCCGCTGTTGAGCCCAGGGCAAATTATGCCAATATTGAACTCGGGCATGTGTCTGCACTCACTGTGATATATGCAAGTGATGAAATCACGCTTGACGCGCCGCTGACCCTTGCCGGAGAACCGTTTAACCTGACCTATGAACGCAGTGGGCCCAAAGAAAGCGTCTCCCTTAAGACCGCTAACTTACCTGTGACGTTGATACCTATGTCCGGCAGCCTTGCCGATAGCCGGGGCCGGTTAGCCGCAGACATCTCGCTTTCAAACGCAGCGGCCATCGCAGGCTTAACGGGGGGCGGCAAAATATCTATCAGCGATTGGCGAGGCTTTGATGCAAAAAAAGATAGCGGCCTATTTGGGACCTTAGCGCTTGAGGTAAACGGCAGGGAAATGACGTGGTTATCCGATGTTAAGTCCGCAAGCGGGTTTTCAGCCACAAGCAATGGAGTTTTACCGCTGCGCGTTTCAGACACTCTCGCCGGATTTGGAATTGCAATGGATGCGCCGATCTCCGGAGAGCTCATGGCCTCGGGGCAAGCAAGCGCAATATTGGGCCTCGTAACGCCCAGCGATGCTAGGCCCCAAGGGCAGCTAAAGGCGCGGCTTCTATTGTCGGGTACTGCAAAGGCTCCGTTTGTAAAGGGAGACGCAAGCGCGGAGAAAATTCGGATGGAAGCCCCGCAACTTGGCACACAGCTTAAAAACGGCATGTTCGCGGCTCAGTTTTCAAATGATAGTCTGTCCGTCAGTGATCTGTCGATAGAAGATAAAGATAACGGCAAAATAAGCGGATCCGGCCAATTTAGATTAGGCGAGTTCGCCCGCCCGATTGGCGAGCTTAATATGACGGCCAACAAATTTCGTGCTCTTGACCGCAAAGATTACCAAGGCACGGTTTCCGGTAGCCTAGGTTTTAAGAGCACACAAAACGAGGTGAGTTTGACAGGGGACGTGACGCTTAATCGCGCCGAGGTAAAACAATTTGTTGAGAGCAAAGCCTATGTCGTTGAAATCCCGGTTGAGGAGATAAATAAACCCGAAGAGGTACCGCTTGCTGTGGTGAGCCCTCCTTCTGCGCCTGTCAGGCTAGATATTAGGCTCCGTGGGCCGCGCCGCATCTTTATTAGAAGTCGCGGGCTTGATGTTGAACTCTCCATTGACGCTGCGCTTAAGGGGCCTTCCAACAATGTTGAGATATATGGCCAAGCCAATGTTTTAAGAGGCAACTATAAACTTGCGGGTAAATCATTGAATTTTGACAGCGGCGGGATAGAATTTAGTGGAACGTTGCCGGACGCACGCATTAACCTAAAAGCCAGTACGAAGACCCCAAGCCTTGCGGCAGAACTCGTCATTCGGGGCACAGTGTCAAATCCCGAAGTCGAACTTTCCAGTACGCCCGACCGTCCCCAAGATGAAATTCTCTCGGCCCTGTTATTTGGAAGATCAGCGACAGAACTTACCGCATTAGAGGCGGCCCAGCTGGCGGGCGCGATTGCGCAATTCTCAGGCTCTGGGAGCGGTTTTGATCTGATGTCCGGTCTGCGAGATGCGCTCGGTGTCGGGCAGCTAAATTTCGCGCTAGGCCAAGACGGCACGGCGCAAATTACGGGGGGGCGCTACCTTGCCAAGAACATTTATCTCCAAGTATTTTCGGGCGGCGGCGTGGGGAAAACAGGCGCTCTAATTGATTGGGAAATCAGTGAAAATATTGCATTGAGCTCGAAAATTCAGGCGGATAACGACCAGAGCTTTTCTTTGAAATGGAATAAGGACTTCTAATATATTTTGGCCCTCACCCCATACGCGGCCCCTCGCGGATATAACTTGCCGAAATAATCTTGGACAAAAAAAACCGCGCTAATAGTAGCGCGGCTTGAAGGTTGAAAACCTAGAGCTATTTTTCAATAATATTGTTACGGTAAATTCTGCCTTCATGGCTGAACTCATAACTATCGACAATCTCTACATCGAAGTCGACCGGGGTGAGGTCACTCGCGGGGATGATCTGATTATAAAAGATATTCCCATTTTCATCCTGCACGGGGAAAACATTTGGATTTAGAATGATCGTCGGAGAGCTCTCATCAACCTCGATCTCGGTCTCTAGGCGCTCTTCAGCTTCGCTCTGAGCCATAGTCGCGCTGGAGCTTTGCATGAGCTCAGCTTGGTCGCCTTGCATGTCAGCCGCGTCAGCAACCAGCGGGAAAAGCATCAGGCTAGACGCGGCTAAAATAATGGATGTTCGCATATTTGACATCAATATCTCCTTTGTTTGAGGGCTGCTTAACAAATGCTTAAGCCCCGAAATTGTTCCCGCGGGAGATATAAATTTTGCCCTTTTTTCAAGATCCTATAATCCCATAATAATGTCTGGATAAAAAATGGCCGCCGGGAATATGCGAAACACATCGAGTTACAAGCCGAGAAGATAGCGCGCGCGTCGCCAAATTAGATTTCTCGGAACCTTTGACAAGCGCGCGTGTTGATTAAGCACCATTCATCTGAAAGGAAACAACATGTCTACTACACCATTTAAGAAACTTGTTCTCGCGTCATCTGGCCTTCTTGCAGCCAGCATTTTCGCCGCCCCTGCGAGCTTCGCGCAATCGACTACCGCAATGACTGACTTTACGCCCCCTGCCCTGATTAAGCAAAATATCGGGCCCGTTGAAACATCACTGACCGCCGCTGAAGCGATCGAAGACATTCTCACTCTAGGCACGATTGAAAGCTTGCTCGATATGACGGGCTTAGATGATACCATCAGCAGTGACAGCTACACAATTTTTGCACCTCGCGACAGCTCATTTTGGCAGGTCGCCGGCAGCGATTATAAAAGACTCATGGAAGACGACGCCTATGCCAAAGACGTACTCCTCTCACATGTTGTGGCCGGTAATCTGAACAGCTCGGCGTTGATCTCCGAAATCACTGGATCGGATACGGCGACCGCAATGCGGGAAACCGTCAACGGCAAGACTCTTACCTTTGCCATGGAGGGCGGCTTTGTCACGGTAATGGACGAAAGCGGAAATAAGGCGCAGGTCACGCGCGCGGACATTGCTGTCGAGAATGGCCAAATTCATATCATCAACGGCGTGATGTCGGTGACGAATGAGGACACAGGGACGAACTTCTCTTAAGGCGTCCAATCGGCATAAAACAATTAGGTGCAAACCCTTGTGGGCTTGCACCTTTTTGTATTCCATTTGGGCGTGAACAGCGCTGCCCGAAATACTAATTATTTTTATGCGTCACGACGCGTTGGGGCAGCGGCATTTCAATATTCGCTTGATCTAAGGCTTGCTTGAGCGCGATGCGAATATCGGATGTATTCTTCGCCCACTCTGTTGCTGGTAACCAGCAACGACACGACAAATTTATCGCGCTTTCTCCGAAACTTGTCACAAAACATTCCGGCGGCAATAGGTTTTTGTCCACATGAGGATTTTCGGACATAGCCGCTACCAACAAAGTCTGCGCCTGCGGTAAGTCGGTGTCGTAGCCTACTCCGATATCAACAAAAAGCCGGCGAGTTTCATGACGGGCAAAATTTTGAATTCGCGCTTTCCAGATTTCTGAGTTAGGCACATATATAGTCACGCCTTCAATATTCTTTAAGGTGGTTGAAAACAAGCCAATCCGCAAGACAGTACCATTTGAAACAGGCGTCTCAATATATTCACCCACCCTGATTGGGTGAAGAACCAATAACATGACGCCTGACGCAATATTAGATAGTGTGCTTTGTAACGCCAGTCCTATCGCAAGTGCCGCGCCGCCAAAGGCTGCCAAAAGGCCGCCTGTTGGTATACCAAGTTTCGTAAGGGCTGCGTAAATAGAGCACAAGATAATGATGTAACTACAGACAGCAGCAAGAACGGGGCGCACCGTGCGCGTTGCAGCTTCGGACGCGCCGGGCAAATTTATTCTATTTATGGTCCTGCGAACAAAGCCGGCCACAAGCCAGCCGAGAACGAGAATAAATATTGCCCAAACAAGAGGAGTGCCGAGCCAAGCTAAGGCTGGGAGGTTTGCGATTTCACCTAATTTCAAAACGACATTTTCCATCTTGGTCCCGTAAAAGTTCTCCTTTGAGACCTATCTCCTATTCGTAGGAAAGATCTAGCGCCTTATTTCAAAAGCCTGCAATGCAATATTTTTAAAGTGGCGCGACGATCGCCTCACATCCTCGTCATTCAAGCTAAGACGACTCGCGCTTGGCTATAGCATTTACAATTGACGATTTATCATAAGGCTTCTGAATAACCATGGCGGACGAAAATCTCTTCGTAACCTCTGTCGCATCGCCGTAACCCGTTGCAAAAGCGAAAGGAATACCGCGCTTTTCGAGCTCTGCAGCCACGGGTTCACTTGTCTCCGAGCCTAGGTTCACGTCAACCAAGGCGAATTCAAATGTGCCTTGCTCAAGCGCGCTTATCGCAACAGAAACGCTTGGCGCGATTGTAACCGTCGAGGCCCCTAACTCGGTTAGGAAATCCTCAGCGTCCATCGCAATTATTATATTATCTTCTACGATAAGCGTATCACCTTTTAGCCTTGCTACCCCTGAATTGGGCGTTGCAACGCTCACGTCTGGAACGCGGTGGCTATGCTCCTGATACGCTGAAACAAATGCTGGCGGGATAATGAATTTGCCTTCAAGGCCCGTCGTTTTAAAAGATATATCCGCGGTTCCGCTGAGCTCAAAGGGGATTGAACGCTCTACAATTGTCGTGCCAAAGCCTTTTCGGCTCGGCGGGGATTGAATTGGCGGTCCGCCCATTTCTCTCCAAGTAATTTCAAGCGCATTGTCAGAATGTTTCTTAAGGCCGATCTCAATACTGCCTCTTGAGTCGCATAAGGCGCCATATTTCATAGCATTTGTCATAAGTTCATGAATGACCAGAGATAGCGTCGTATAGGCCGCCGGCGTGATAATGGCATCGGGGCCCACAATTTTTACGCGGTCCCTTTTCTTATCAAGATATGCATTTGCTTCTGTTTCGATGAGCTGTTTGAGAGAAGCTGGACCCCAGTTTTCTCTCGTTATTTGATCATGGGCCAGCGCCAGCGCATGAATTCTTCCGCCGACAACTTCGGTAAATTCCGAGACAGAAACAGCATCGCCTTTACTCTGATTGATCAGGCCCTTAATAAGATTCAAAATATTACGTACCCGGTGATTGAGTTCTGCGATCAGTATTTCTTGGCTTTCTTGCGCCTTGACTCTTTCTTTTAGCGATGCATCCGACATGCGCAAAACGACCTCTAGTAAGGTAATTCTCAGAGCCTCTGCCGCTCTTTTTTCGCTCGCCGTCCAAGGTTTGCTGCAATTAACGACGACTTGCTTCCATGCCTCAAAACTTTTACGCGGCGAAAGCCGAGAGCCGAATTTACCAGATATAACGGGCTTGTTCGGGTTGCCTGCCCATTTGACAGTGCTGGCTATTTCGCTGCGGCATAAAACGATAAAATCACGAGGCGTTCGGGAAACAGGAAGCACCATAATTCCGGCCGTGCGATCGGCAAAATCTGAAGCTTTAGGGTAGGAAGACACAAGGTTCTTGCTTTCATAAATACTACTGGCCGCTGTTGTATTTAAAAACTTCACCATACCCATAAATTCTTCGCGGGATGGTGTTTTGCCCAAGCTGGTAAAATTTCCGTCAATCCACCCGATGGCGCCGTCATACGGAATAACGGTCGCAATGCCCGATAGAATGGTCTCTAGGCTATCTGCAATTGTCGAGCCTTCCGCGAGTTGTGACATAAGACTGTCATGTACTTTCCGCGCGCGCGCCTGGTCCTCCCTCTCCTCGTCGCCCTCTTTTTGATCCAAAGCAAATGCAAAGAGTTGACCAAATAATTCGGCCGCCGACCTCACATTATAGGACAGGGATTTTGGCGTATCGTTATGACATGCAAAAAGCCCCCACAGCTCCCCGCGCTTTAGAATCGAAATAGACATCGAGGCCCCGACACCCATATTTACGAGATATTCCAAATGCACGGGCGAAACGGCGCGTGTCGAACTCATCGATAAATCAAGCGGTTCGCCTTCAGGGTTTGTGGCCGGTATTATCTCAACGCCCTGGTCTGAAACATCTGCAATAATGCGAAGAAGACTTCGCTTGTAAAGCGCCCGCGCCTGTTTAGGGATGTCAGATGCCGGATAACGCAGACCCTTATAGCTTTCGCGGTCGCCCTTAAGCGATTCTGCGACGACGGTACCCGAGCCATTTTCTTCGAATTTATAGATCATTACGCGGTCAAAATCTGTTAGAGCGCGAAGTTGGCGCGCGGCAATCTCGCAAAGCATCTCTGGTGTATCCGCTTTGCCTATACGTTCCATCATGGGCCTCACATAGGAGGTATAATCAGTTCGCGCTCCGCCTTCATGACGTTCAATTTCGACGACGAAAGAGCGCCCCGACAAGTGGACCGCAATATCGAATAAATCATCGGCATCTGTGAGCCGTATCCCGAAAATGCGCTCGACAGAATCCAAACCGCTTAGGAGCTGCAATCGAGACCGAATTTCATGAACGGCATGATGCGAAAGAAGGTCGGCAACTGGCATTCCGATAGCGTCTTCCGCTGTTGAATTGATAAACGCGTTTAAGTTCAGCGAAGCGTGATTGACAATCCAATCCGGCGAGACTGAGATAAGAGCACCGTAAGCCTGCACGCGGCCCAAAATATGGATAGGTTCTCTATCACAGTTAGTGAGGTCCACGGGGTCACCGGCTGTGCCGTCAGAAATTTTATAGTCGGTCAATTACGACTCCTTGGATACAGCTTCATAGGCTGCCTGATAAACCCCGAAACAATAGATTGCAGCGTGGACAATTTGCTCGACTTCAGCGGGCTTATAACGGCTTAATTCTATATGAGCCAAAAATTCTCTCCAGCAATCTGTTATGCTAGCATTATTGATGAAATTTCCTGCTTTTTTTACAACTGGATCGCGACTCAAAGCCCAGTCCCGAGCGAGTAACTTACCCCCTAGAGAACTTCCGGCAATAACATAGGTTAATCCCGTTAGGTGGTGCTTGCGGCCTTTGGCCACAACGTCGAGCGGCGCTGGGGGCTCGCCCAACAGGTCAAGATCTGTGCAAAGTAAAGAAATTTTATAATCAATATCCTGAATGAACGCGGCCTCGGCACTCAGGCCTCGCAAGTTACGGTAAGCGACGAGATGTACTTTTAGGTACTGACTAAGGCCCTTTGGCGTTTTTAAATCAAATACACCAAGCGCTTCATCTAATTTTTTGTGGGCGCGAGCAGTCTTCAAGCGCAAAATGGAACGCACGTCATTCATAGCTCACTATTGCAAGCTCAGCCAAATGTTCAAGTTTTTTTAGGCGTTCTGGTCTCAAACGAGTTCAACCCGAGGCTTGGCCGACCAAAATGAGGGGTGCGTGCGAGTTTTTCTGGAACAAAACCCAGCTTAAGGGTTTACAAAAGAGATGAGAGAAACAATTCCGAAAAAGACCGCCAGGATGATTACCGTCGATAATTTTCGGCGGGGGGCTTTACCGGACGGCGGCATGTCTTGGATTCGACCTTGGATATGATTGGGCATAAGATGTCTCCTGCCATCATAACGGTCGGGCTTTCTAAAAGTTCCTTTAGGGATTAGTTTCTCATGACCGAGTTTATCTTTAACAACCAAATTGCCTTTTATTATAGCCTAATAGGTCTAGCCTTCTTGGGGCTCACCTTTGAACCCGCCCTGCGGCAAAAACTATACTATAATATTCCCGTGCTATATATCCTCGTTGGCGTCGCGGCCGCCTCTCTTGGTCTTCCTGTCATTGATCCTCTTAATTCTGATCTTGAGCTTAAAATTGTCGAACATATTTCCGAGCTTATTGTGATAGTATCTCTCACCGGAGCGGGCCTCGCGATTGATTTAAAGGCCGGATGGAAAAGCTGGCAACCGACATGGCGATTGCTCATGTTTGCAATGCCTATGACCATGATTTCTATCGCGCTTTGGGGCGTGCACTTCGCCGGCTTGAGTCTTGGCGCTTCTATACTTCTCGGGGCAGCCATTGCGCCAACAGATCCGGTACTTGCTCGCTCAGTCTCCGTAGGGTCGCCAAATAGCGACCAAGATGGCGCAGAAACAACCTTGACGTCTGAGGCCGGTCTCAATGACGGTCTTGCCTTCCCTTTCGTCTGGCTTGCAATTGGACTTGTCGCTTGGGGCGCTGATTTTTCTTTGGCGGATTGGGCTCTATGGGAGCTTGGTTATAAGGTTCTAGCTGGTATCGTCATGGGCTATGGCGTTGGATGGGTCATAGCCAAAATACTCTTTAGCGACGTGGGCGACGCTAAAAATGGCCGAGCCAATGTCGCCGTCTTTGTACTTGCGGCGACTTTCATTGCCTATGGCCTCGCGGAGTTTGTTCAGGGTTACGGATTTCTATCCGTTTTCATCGCCGCGCGGGCGGGGCGAAAAATGACGAAAAACACCAAGGCAGAGCCCTATGAAAATGCTGCGCATGAATCCGCTGATCAGTTAGAGTCAATACTTTTGGCCGTCATATTGCTGTGGTTCGGTAGCTTTATCGGAGGCACCTTATGGCGGTTTTGGACATGGGAAGATTTTTTACTCGCCGCTCTGATTGTGCTACTCATCAGACCCGTTTTCGGTTGGCTTTCCCTGATCGGACATAAGCTAAATACTATCGACAAATTCAAGATTTCGTTTTTTGGCATTCGCGGAATGGGAACGATTTTCTACATCGCATATGCTCTCTCGCACGCGCAATTTGATCAGCCCGAGCGCATATGGAGTATCGCATCATTGACAATCATTTTGTCCGCAGTTTTGCACGGCAGCTTCGCGCGTCAATGGATGGTAGACGAAAACTAGGAATCTAAATTCGCGAATATTTCATATCCCGCCTCAGCGGCAAAGAGGCGGAAGCTCGTCTCTTATTTTGGAACTTAACCGCAGTCCTCGTGTTTTATAGATACACATTTATTCACGGAGATTTACCATGCCAAGCCTTTCGAAATTTGAAAGTAATCCGCAAGCGCAACTGTTATCAGAGATCAAAAAAGCCCGCTGCATTATGCTAGGCTCACCGAATAAGGACGAGCATATGCAGCCGATGACGCCGCAAGTCGATGACGAGGAGCAGATTATCTATTTTTATTCCGACAGATATAGCGACCTTGGGAAAGCGGTAATTCAGGCACCATCTTTCGTTCATCTTTGCCATATTGATGACGACTACCAAGCCTGCCTAAAGGGCTATTTGGAAACGCACCATGAAAGCTCTACCGTTGAGAAGTTTTGGAATCCAATCGTCGGGGCGTGGTATCCGGGCGGCCAATCTGATCCAAAACTGCTTATGCTTAAATTCACGCCCGAACATGCCGCTGTCTGGGCTTCGGACAAATCAACAATCGGGTTTGCTTATGAAATTGCAAAGGCAAATTTCACTAAAACGATGCCGGATGTAGGCCGCTCAGCGGAAATCCGGCTCTAATTTATTTGATATATACAAGGGCGCTAAATTTGCTTTCAGGCCTATCCGGGCCAAGCACCGGCAGCTATGCCGCCGGTGCTGCTATTTGCCGGTACTGCTATTTATTGACAAACAAAGCCGCACGAAGAAACTAATCTGAAAAATTCTCAAGACCTTTGACGATATTATCAATTTTCATAAATTCCGCTTTTATGTCTTGTTTCTCAATTCGTGAGGGCAAAGATTCTAAGGCAGCGAGCTTAAGCTTATGGATTTGATCTATCAAAATCCGTCTTTGGTCCCGCGTTCTGGCTTGCGAAACAAGATCTTTGAGTACAGTTAGCATTTTTAACGTCGTATTTCGATCGGTCGCAATATAGGCGCGGCTTTGATCACAAATGACGCTGACAAAGCGTTCAAAGGATACGGGATGTAGGATCACTCTGATTTCGCCAGAGGCATCTCGGCGGTAAGCGCTTGGCATATTCGCAAGCATGATTGCTCTGATAGCGCTCTGAAACCAATTGATGCAATTGATCGCTGTGAAAGGGTCATTGACACCGGGTGATAAAGCCCGCGCCAAAATTTCTACCAGTTCGTCAGCGAGGAACAGTATATTTTGATGCGCTGTGCGTTCTTGCCCCATTGCATAGGCAGATCTCAGTTTTCTGGTCGCCTCTTCTGATATAGAAACATCCGATAGATCAGATTTCCAGACATACATTAATGGATCACCGAAGATAGCGAAATCTCCGGGACGGTATTGCAAACGCACCACCGCGTCATGCCGGGCCGCCCACTCCATTATGGCCGATTCGTTGACGGCCTGAATATATCCCTCGGTGACACTTGGAATTTCCGTGCCGTGCTCTAAGGCGTATTTCCCATCACTGGGGTCTTCAACGGAAAAACTCTGATTTTCTTCATCGAGGTAGGCTGCCTGTATATCCTTGCGCAATTTACGTCCAACGCGCCCGGTTATATTTCCAACGTTGAGCGTTTCAGGAATATGATGGATGAAAAAAATCATCACACCCACACTTAACATCGTCAGGCACATAGCAACCAACAGAGAGACGTTTGGCACAAACTCCTGAACCGCATTTTCAGCAGCCCCCACATCACCCGTTCTGGCGATGCGCAAGATCAGCAAACAATAAACAAAGGTCGAGGTGAACATACCCAGCGTAAATTGATTGGCGCGATCTCGCATGAAGTTACCAATCAGCCTCGGGCCATATTGCCCCGCCGCGCTTGTCACGGCGACCATAGTGATAGAAAATGTTACACTTGCAACGGTCATCATCGACCCCGCGATTGTCATCAATATGGCACGGGCTCCATCGGCTTTATTTGAATAAAACCATCCAAATTGCTCGGCCAATTTATGGTCCCAGCTTTTATCGATATGGCTCGTAATCATCGCGAGCAAGACAGCTGCGAAGGCCATTAAGCCCGGAATGAAATAATAGCTGCTTTGCAGATCATTCCAGAGCTTGATGAAACGTGCATTCATTATTTAGTCCCAGCCGCAAGCCGCTGAGCAGAAGGCTCAGCTTTCCCGCCTGAGCCTGTGACTTTGTAGCGCGGCTTTGGCGTGGCATCACCTCTCGGAGCGGGCCATCCCTCGCGCTGTGCGGCACGGTCTCCATCCGTTTCTTCAGTTTGATCATGGAAAAGATGAACTTGGGTCTGATAAGGCATGTCAATGGCGGCTTCATCAAGTGCATGTTTCACGGCCCGAATAACTTGAGAGCGTTGCTTGACGACGTCCCCGCGTTTACTGTTGGTCCACCAACGCGCCCTCAAAGTCACCCAACTCGCGGCGAGGTCCCATGGATAAACCTCCGGAGCGGGCTCACGCTCCACGCCCTCTATCTTGACCAATTCCGCTTTTATGATCTCGCATGCCTCGTCGATATCATCAGCATAGCCTATGCCAATATCGTATTGGGAGCGGCGGATTTCATTCCCTGTCTTGACCAAAACCGCATTGGTATAAATGTCGCTATTGGGGATCACGGCGCGCTGCCCGTCATATGTGTTGATGATGGTGGCCCGGGTTTCAATATGAGCGACCGTTCCCTCATAACTATTAACCTCAATCTGATCACCAATCTGAAAGGGTTGCCGTATAAGGATCAGAAGTCCGGCCAACCAGTTTTGCAAAATGTCTTTAAAGGCAAAACCGATCGCAACTGAACTCACGCCGAGACCTGCAATCAGATCGCCGGGATTTAGGGTTGGAACAACAATTGTCGCCGCTATCAGCGCGCCAAAAAGAATCATGGCGGATTTCAAAAACCCGCCTAAGACTTCGCCGAGATTTCCTCGACCTCTTGACTTGGCGGCTTTCATCACTGCTTTTTTTAGGAAAGTTGCAAGAATGACGAAGATGATGAAGACGACACTCGCGACAACAAGGTTGGGGAGTGTTGCTATAAAACCATCAAGCCAAGAGTCTATTTTCTCCATGGCGAGGGAGGGATTTAAATCCACCTCTCCTGTTTTATCCGCTGCAATATTTGGGGATTTTTGGGACATAACTCTACTCGCGTTGACTTTCTAGAACGCAAGAAAGCGGTTTTTGTTCCGACATCCCTTGAGTATCTGCCGAATGTCTCCGGCATCACTGGGCAGGCTTGCTCTGCCCGCGCGCAAGCCGCCGGTTTAGCTATGGGTTGCCTAATCAATTAGCGCATCAAGAGCGGCAACCAGACGTTTGTTTTTAGCAACGTCCAAGGCATCAGAATGCGGCTGGGCGAATGAACCGCGATCATTATCAAAATAGCGGCCGCCTGCATCAGCAAACTCGTCGCTCAGGGCTGCGCGGGTTAAAATGTCCGCGCCAATGCTTAGGTCATTGCCTGCGCGGCCATAGGCTTCTTTGACCATTTTACTCCCCAGAAAGGATGCGGGGTTTACGGCAACAATCATCGGTCCATCTGCGCCAAATTCTCTGGCCATATCAAATGACCACATCGTCAAAGCGAGCTTGCTTTGAGCGTAGGCACTGCTGTCTGGAAATTTTTTCTTTTCTAGAAAACCTTCTAAATCAACAGGCGCTTGAGCTGCTGACGATAAATTCACGATACGTCCCTGAGGGCCTAGTGCGGGAAGCAAAGCCTTTGATAGTTGATAGGGCGCAACGACATTCACAATAAACCGCGTATCATAGCCGTCATGAGTGTTTGGGTTTGTCAGTTTAAAGACGCCAGCGTTGTTGATCAGCACGTCAATGGATTTGAAATCTCGTCTGACATCATTTGCTAGAGCCTTGACCTCGGGCAAAACAGAAAAATCCGCGCAATAGGTTTTGGTGTCGCCCGCGCCTGATATGGCAGATACAAAGCTGGACGCCTCGCTGAGTTTCTTGGGGCTGCGCCCATGAAGCAAGAGTGTATGGCCGAGTGGGGCCATCATCTTGGCGGTTTCAAGGCCAATGCCGTCTGTCGCGCCCGTGATTAAAATTGTCTTTTTCATAATATATCCCACGGATCCAACGCATACATTGTCTAATAGTTCCGTATGCCTGTTTATATAACCAGCCTTGTCAAGCGCTAAACTAGGGAAACCGCGCCATATGACTTGAGTATATTTAAAGCACGGCAATTAAAGTCCTTAATGGAAATCCCGGCTCGGAAATAGCTTATTCGCTTGCTGCCGAGGATGTCTGGCCCCGCCGCTATTGTAATAGCTGCTAATATTGCGTTTGGCAGGCACTTGTGGACGGTTTTTAGGATTGGCGAGGCGATTGCCAAGGGCGCGCTTGCCTTGTTGTTTGGCCATGCGGCTGGCGTCTTTGACGGGGATTGGGCGGCGGGCCTCATCCGCATTATCGCGGGTTGGGTCGATCATATCGCCCGCGCTTTGCGCGTCCCCTAAGGTATCAAGCAGATAGGACATGTCGGTGATGCGGTTAGCGATGACGTGGGTGACAATGCCTTCACGTTGTAGCTTGCCGCGTATTTTAAGCAATCTTCCTGTCATGACTGTGCCGCGCGCTTTCTCAAACATGCTCGGCCACACGACGATATTAGAAGCCCCAGTCTGGTCCTCAAGCGTCAAAAAAATAACGCCGCTGGCTGTACCCGGACGTTGGCGGGTGATGACAAGGCCGCAGACTTCGACCCATGATCCATCCGGCGTACCGCGCAGTTTTGCGGCGCGCACGGTTTTCCCTATCGCGTCTTGCAGCAGACTAACGGGATGCTCGCGCAGGGTCAGGCGCGTGCCGACATAGTCCTCAAAAACTTGCTCGGCCATTTGCATAGCAGGTAGATTAATCTGATAGTTTGGCAGGCCTTCGCCGTGCGTTTCAAAAAGCGGGAGGGGTTTCGGGCCGCCAAGCCCTTTAACCTGCCAGAGCGCGTCTCGGCGGCCAAGGCCATGCGCGGCAAAAGCATCAGCTTGGGCGAGTTTTGAGAGCGCGCGTTTATTCAGTCCCGCACGCCGCCAGACGGCGTCAATTGACCTAAACCCATTCCCGCGCGCGGCAGAGAGCCAAAGCCCGTCCTCTTCTTTAAAACCCTTAATCTGCCGAAACCCCAAACGGATAGCGAGGCGGCCATTGCCTGCGGGCTCAAGCACATTATCCCAATAGCTACGCTCCACACATATGGGGCGCACCTCGACATCATGGCGGCGGGCATCCCCAACAATCTGCGCAGGGGCATAAAACCCCATGGGCTGTGAATTGAGCAGCGCCGCGGCGAAGATTTCAGGGTGGTGGCATTTGAGCCATGCCGAGGCATAAACAAGCAGCGCAAAACTCGCGGCGTGACTTTCAGGAAAACCGTAACCTGAAAAGCCTTCAAGCTGCCTGAACACGGCTTCGGCAAAATTTAAATCATAACCCCCGTCCAGACAGCCTTGAATAAACTTGTCTTTGAACTTTTGGATTTGGCCGGGGCCGCGCGCTGTGCCGAGGGCGCGGCGGAGTTGGTCGGCCTCACTTGCGCTGAACCCTGCGGCAACAACGGCAATCTGCATGGCTTGTTCTTGAAAGAGCGGCACGCCGAGCGTCTTGCCGAGCACGGGGATGAGATCATCGGAGGGGTAGACTACGTCTTCCTCACCGCGCCGCCGCTTTAAATAAGGGTGCACCATATCCCCTTGAATGGGGCCGGGACGGATGATGGCGACCTCAATAACAAGGTCATAAAAGACGCGAGGCCGCATGCGAGGCAGAAAGTTCATCTGCGCACGGCTCTCGACTTGAAACAGGCCAAGCGTATCGGCCACGCAGAGCATATCGTAAACGGCGGGATCATCCTGCGGCAGCGTTGCAAGCGTATATCGCTCACCCTTCCAATCGGAGAGCAGGTCAAAGGCTTTGCGCAGGCAGGACAGCATGCCGAGCGCGAGCACATCAATTTTGAGCATCCCAATCGCGTCAATATCGTCCTTATCCCATTCGATAATGGTGCGGTCCGCCATGGCGGCATTTTCAACGGGACACATTTCATCAAGCCGCCCCGCCGTGATGACAAAACCGCCGACATGCTGTGAGAGGTGACGCGGGAAACCCCTGATTTGCTCTGTCAGCTCTATCGTTTGCATCATGCGGCGGTCATGGGGATTAAGCCCTGCGCTTTTGATATGGCTCTCGGAAATGCCTTCGCGCGAGTAATGCCCCCAAACTTTGGACGACAACGCCGCAACGGCATCTTCGGACAGGCCCATGGCTTTGCCAACTTCGCGTATGGCGGCGCGGCTGCGAAAGTGAATGACGGTTGAGCATATGCCCGCGCGGTGACGACCAAATTTTTCATAAATATGCTGTATGACTTCCTCGCGCCGCTCATGCTCAAAATCAACGTCAATATCAGGCGGCTCGTTTCGGACTTCAGAGATAAAGCGCTCAAACACCATGGTGATGGTTTCGGGCGAGGCCTCGGTAATGCCGAGTGCAAAACAGACCACGGAATTCGCCGCAGAGCCGCGCCCTTGGCAGAGGATATTTTTGCTGCGGGCGAATTGCACAATGTCATGCACAGTGAGGAAATAGCGCGCATAATCGAGCTGCGTGATGAGGTTCAGTTCCTTCTCCACCATGGCCCGCACGCGCAGGCTCTCGCCATCAGGATAACGCCATTTCAGTCCGTCCTCGGTCAGGCGGCGCAGCCGTGCATCGGGCGCTTCCCCGTTGAGCACTTCGTCGGGATATTCGTATTTTAGCTCATCGAGACTAAAGGTGCAGGCCTGCGCGATACGCGTAGTATTCGCCAGAGCCTCAGGGTGTTTCTGAAACATGCGCCGCATTTCAAATTCGGATTTAAGGCGGCGTTCGCTATTAGGCTGCGCGTGACGCCCCAGCTTATCAATCGTAGTTTTTTCACGAATACAGGACAGAATATCAGCGAGCTTTCTCCGCGACCCGTGATGCATGAGAACATCGCCTGTTGCGACCAATGGGATACCAAGTTTTGCGGCCTCATCCGCGCGGGCTTTGAAATAGCGCACGTCCTGCCCGTCATATTTAGGCACTATGCTAAGATAAATTTCTGCGCCAAATTTTGCCTTTAATACATTGGCGACACGCGCGCCATTGCCTGCGATAATCAAAACACACCCTTCGCCCCAATCCAAAAGGTCTTTTATATAAAGTTCGCAATGACCTTTTATCGTGCGTCTTTTGCCAAGGGTCAGCAGACGGCACAGCCGCCCGTAAGCTTCGCGGGTTTTTGGATAAGCCAGCACATCGGGGCCATCTTGGAATTGCAAGCGCACGCCGACCACATATTGCAGGCCAAATTCTTTTGCCGCTGCATGGCCGCGCACAATGCCTGCAAATGTGTTGATGTCCGTGATGGATATGGCGACAAGGCCAAGCTCGTTCGCGCGCCCGACTAATTCATGTGCGTGTGACGCCCCGCGCAGGAAAGTGAAATTAGAATAGCAGGTAAGCTCGGCGTAACTCATAGCGGGGGGCTCATAAAAACCGGCCCGCCACAAACCAATTGGGCTCTTTATGGGCGGGGTTTGTCATCAGCCAGAGGCGCGAGCCTTGCGCAGTCAAGACAACCCAATAATCGCGAATATAGTCCTGCTCGTCCACCCACCATTCAGCGGTTAAGCGTTCGGGGCCGAGCGCGGAACGTGTGTCAAACACCTCACGCCGCCATTGAAATTTCTTCGGCGGGCGGCCCAGCTCCAGCGTGCTGAGCCGTTCAGGGCGAAAAACGCGAATGGGGCGTTCACGGACCAGGTTGGGCCAAACTTCTAACTCCGGCTGATCTGCGACCTCATAGGTCGTAAATTCTCTCTCGGGCAGATGGCTGTCTCCGGGCGCAAAGCGCCGCACGCGGTCAAAACCGATGCGATTGCCGAGCGTTGTAATAACCTGCGCCAAATCATCGGCGCGCTCTTGCGCTTCGCCGCCAATGATGCGCTGCCGCTCGCGGATAGGCTCAATGACTTCCGCGACCAGGCGAAACCAGTCCGCGCCAAATTCAATCTTCAAATCATCCAGCGGGCGTTCAAATTGCTGCCGCACGAGACCTGCTTCAAAACACGGCCGCGCAAAGCCGATAGTCAAATGTTTATCCCCCGTATCAACGCAGCGCACGGTTAAGGTAAAGCGCCGCGCGCCTTTCATATCAGCACTCAGGCGCTTGCAAACGGACTCTGTGAGACGGCTTAAGACAGTTTCTAGGTCACCTTTCAGGCCAATCGGTTCCGGCAAGTTCATCCGCGCCGCATAAACAGGGTCAATCGCGTGCGGGGTGAGCGGGTCTGTGGTTTGACCAAGTGTTTTTGACAAAGCTTGCGGGAGTTCTAATCCATATCGCCGCGCCAGCTCGCCGGATTTGATGGGGTAAAGTTGCCCAATAGTTTTGAGCCCAACGCGGCGTAAATCAGCCGAAACTTTCGGCGAGAGCCGCAGCGCCTCAACCGGCATAACTTTGAGGGCCGCAGGAATGCTCGCAGGTTCTGCAAGTTCTATAGCCCTCCGCCCGTAATGTGCCAACGCCCACGCCGCGCCTTTAGTATCGGCGATGCCAATTCGTGTGGAAAGCTGCATATCAGAGAGGTTCTCAGCCGCATAATCCGCCAGGCCGCGCTCCCCGCCCATCAAATGCGCGCAGCCCGTGATATCAAGGAATAATCCGTCAGGCGCATCCAGCGCGGCAACGGGCGAGAGCTTATCCGCCCATCGCCGCAGTGCTCGCAGCAGCATATTTTCACGCGCAGGATCTGACAGCTCGGTTAGAAGCTCTGGGCATATGGCCCGCGCATCGGGAATAGACTGACCCGCGCGCAAGCCAGCCTCTCTGGCGGGCGCGTTGATATGAGTAAGCCTTAGCGCGTTCTTTATCTCGCGCGTCATCGCAAATGGCCCTGTTAGGCGCGGATCTCCCATACGGGCGCGGCGCTCAAGCGGCAGTTGCGGCAGCCAGATGGACATAACCCTTTTGCCCATTTTTATCTCCGTTCTGCGCCCGGCTCCAATCCACACGCCAGCGCCCCACAGGCCCGGCCTTGTTCTTAGTCAGCGCCCATGACCAACCCGCTGCATTCAGCCGCGGCGCCCCTAGCATATCCGCGCGGCTATCCGGCTCACATTCCCAGCGGGTTTGCGCAGCGGAAGCTTGCGCGCGCCGTTCAATCAAAACGAGGCCCAGCCCGCCGCCTGTTTCTGCCGCAAGCTGAAGCCGCCGGCTCTCGCGTAGGTCGGGCCCAAGATGGAGCTGCGTGATAACGACAGCCGCGCCGGGACATCGCAAGGATTGCTCTGTCGCCCAGAGCGTCTCCTTGCGGTCGCTCGTCTCAATCAAAACAATACGTGTCGGGTCGATGAAGTCGGAGAGTGCAAAGGGCGTCAGCGTTCCGACAGCCGCGCGCTCGCCAATCCAAAAAATAGCTCCCCTCGTCTGCGCCGCCGTCAGCACAGCAAAGCTATCGCTCGCCCGCCCCAGTACTTCATGTACGCGGGCACGCGGCAAAACGACATTATCCGCAAGCCGCACGGGCTCACGCTGTAAGATTGACTGCTCCATAATGTTCTTATTTTGTTCTAATTCATGACGAGGAGTCAAGCAAAAAGGAATAAAGTCCTATATTTAGGTGTGGATAGTTTGACGCGATAATCGCCTTGCCCGCGAGGAAGACGCCGCTGCATCTCAGAAGAATAGCGAGCGCGGGGTTTGGCCTATTGCATTCGTTTGGGGGGATTTACGGAACCCAGGCTCATTCCGCGCGCTTTCACAAAGCGCGGGATTGCGAAATTCAAGTTTTCTCAATTTAGCGCTTGAAAACCCCCATATTATGAGGCATTTCCCCGCTCGGAGACGTGGCCGAGTGGTCGAAGGCGCTCCCCTGCTAAGGGAGTATGGGCCAAAAGCTCATCGAGGGTTCGAATCCCTTCGTCTCCGCCAGAACCTTTTGAAATCACTAAGAATTATCCCCATTGTGGGACTTAGCTAGATTTCAAAGGCATTCAAGAAATTATCTATCGGCACGGAAACGGCACGTAACTCGTCAAAAAAAGAGTCGATACCCTCTGCTGCGGCCTTCAAAAAACTGGGATTATATGGTGCGTAGACCGATGTTATGTCGAGTTCTTGCGGTTTATGACCTAGATGAGACTTGATTTCATAAATTGATACCTGCCGCTTTGATAACTCGCGGCTGATGGTATGTCTTAAGCTATAAGAATTTACCTGATTATCTAGGCCTGCCTTATTCCGTGCATAGTTCCAAGACTCATGAGGACTGCCAAGTCGAGTCTGTTTTAAGCCAATAACGTGTGTACTGACTGGGTAATCTGTCTTTAATTTGGTCACTATCGGCACAAGGACTTCAGGCATGCGGATAGTTGGACGATATTTAGTCGTTTGACGACGCCCATTTGGGTTTAGTTCGATCAATCTGTTTTCTGTATCGCAGCGATCCAGCGTTAGATCGAGTAGAGCTTCTTTGCGTGCACCTGTAGCCAATAACCAAACGATATAATGGCGCATAGTTTCCGATGGCGTTGCATTGAATAGCTGGCTAATTTCTATGAGGCTCATTGGACGACCTCGCGGTGCTGTTGCTTGTCTTTTTATTTTCGGGAGATCGTGAATGAAGGGTACGGATTCTAATGTGCCTCTTTTATAGGCACGGTTTAAAGCAGCTCTACCAACTGTAATAACGCGACTGACCGTTCCGCCTTTCATACCTTTTGCAAATAAAGATGCGTGAAAGCGCTCTTGTAAGTTTACGTCTCGTAGATCGTTGACTGTTCTATTGCCGTAGAAATCAAGCCAATGGTTTATGCCTGCTTTTGCCTGATCTTTAGAACGCAGTGTTGATCCGTGTTCATTCCAATAGATACTTAGCAACTCTGCTATTGTAATCTCTTTTGGTGACTGATCGATCTTCTGACGTTCGAGAAAATACCAGTCCTCTAAGCGTTTCTTACATTCCTCAAAGTCCGTCGAGCCGAGGCTGCTGCGTTTAGTTTGGGAAGATTGTGGGTCATACCAAGTTCTGAACCAAGCACCTGAGCCATGTTTACGTTGGCTGAGCCAGTAATCGCCAATTTGGAATCTTTTATCGGTTGCGTATTTGGGCATGATTGTTGCGCTAATAAATAGTCGATGAGGTGAAACCCGAAGTAACCCACACGGCGAGTGCTCTTTTGAATGAAACCGATAACTCCCTTATGTCGGAGGCGGCTTAAGGTAGAGAGGCTTACGCCTAGAATTTTAGCGGCTTCCGCCTCTTCGTAAGTTTCGTAGACTTGGAAGCCTTGCGCAGCGGCTATCGCGATATGTAGATCAGAAATTTCAACTGACATCGTTGTTGATTAAGACACCAACATAATAGTTGCTTTTTATAAAAGCGTCACCCAACTCGCCTTGACTCATAAAGGTTTTATGGTCGTTGGTTTCTGAAACCGCTAAATCCAATTTCTTCTAAATCCGTTTGTTATCCATCTTATTTATGTAAAATAGCATTGCTTTTATAAATAGCGTCAGTCGCGATGATGCGCCCCTATCAGACATGCCTAGAGATTATGGACATCCTTGGAATGAAGATCGCACAGTCGGTTCTCGCAAAGCTCTAAGCCAAGCCGAAGTACGGCAGATCAAAGCTCAGTTTACGGATGCTGATTTACATGATCGGTGCTTATTCCTTACTGCAATAGATACAATGCTACGCGCATCGGATTTGCTCAAATTGCGGGTAAGTGATGTTCAGCACTCTAATGGTGCTATCAAAACCAGTTTTCCGTGGCGTCAGAAGAAAACCGCGAATGGTGTTTATCCCGTTCTAACGCCATCAACGCAAAAGGCATTGGCGGAGTGGATCAATGATAAAAGTAAGCTACCTGAGCATTTCATATTCACTCGACAGAAATCAACAGATGCAGAAGCTATTACGATTGGGTTTTATAGAACACTGGTGAAAAGCTGGATTGAGAGCATCGGAGCTTCGCCAGAATATTATAGCGCCCATTCTCTGAGACGCACCAAAGCCACCTTTATGTATGAGCGGGGGATTTCCGTTGAAGTTATTGGGCGGTTACTTGGTCACAAGTCACCCGCGTCAACCATCCGCTATCTTGGCATAGATGAAGCTCAAGCGCAGAGCGCTGCCCTGACGCACGATATTTTTGGGCGGTCAAAACCCAAAAGGTCATCCGAAATTCCGAAGCTCACAGAAGCCGAAATTAATAAGATCAGCGATCAAATCTGGCGAAAACTCGCTGACAGATTGCCACAAAATTTGACAGAAAACGGAGAATAGGTAGCCTTTATGGTACTTAATACTCAATTCATGGGAAAACTTCGAACTACGGTTATGTCGGCAATGGCAGGGCTAACTTTAGCTGGATGCAATGAGGCGAATGCGGAAGATAATACGCAGGCAGAAGTGCAGAAAGTTGCAGCGGTTGTCGAGACAACAAAGGTGACGCGGGATCAGTGTATTGCCCTCGCAACGAAAGCGGAAAAGCTTGAGTGTATGAAACAACTTAGAGCTCAGAGACGTGCTGAAATCACCACGAAAACAGAAGTGCTTGAAAAAGAAAAGACTGAGGGTGACAAATTAGATGCAACTATCGATGTGTTAAATAAAGAAATAGATGCTGTTTATGTTGAAGCGGCACAAAAGAGTGGCACCCAGTAAGCACGTTTTGATTTATTCGCATTAATTACTCATTTCTGGTATAATAGCTGGAATGAGCTTTTCTGAAACCGCTCACGAAGCCTCAAATACCCAAACTGTTTCTGCTCAAGAACAACTGGAAGGATTGAAATTTGCGACGACGCAAGAGAGGGCTAACCTCAATAGTGATGTGATAAATCAATTTCCTGATGTACCACAGATAGCGGTGGAATATTTGGCGGTTAATTGCCCAAGGCCTGAACATTTGCCCTTGGCTTTGCAAAAAGTGCAGCAGTTACTCAAGTCTGATCCAACAGCGCTGGATGACCCTGATCTCGCAGAATTTGAGTTAGATGAATGCTTAGCTCAAGCTGAAATTGCGGCTATAGATGCTGCGACCGAAACAGAAAAAAGTAATAATGAAGAGAAACACGCAAGAGTTGATGTGTTAAGTATTGTCAGAGATGTTTCTAAAGAAGCGGCGCAAAAGGGTGGTGGCGTTGACGCTATAATCAAAACAACACGCGCTGCTTTAGAAGCCCATGAGGGTCTGAAAACCCCCGAAGCCAAAGAAATAGCATTCGCTAAAATCAACCAAGTCGAAGCGATGCTCGCTGAAATGCGTGGTGTATTTTCTGATCCAGAAGGACAAGCGGCCTTCGAACAAATCTTAGCTAAGAGTTCGATTGATCTCACAGCAGATAGTTTAGGTCAGTCTTTTGCGCCCGTACTTGCTCAAGTGGAAGCTTCGAACGCGATTTCACAAACAGATAAAACCCGTCTGCGCATGATCGTGACAGGTTCAGAGGTGCAGGATGTTTTGAGTGAAAAATCAGAAGATGGAGAATATGTACATAATGAGCAAAACAAACGGCAAATCCGTTCTGGTGTAGAGGGTTATACCGAACCATCTGGACGACAGATCATTGAGGCGAAAGCAGGAGACCACATTGTCACGAAAGACGTGTCAGGCTGGTCAGGTGAAGATGTAGGCTTGTTAGTCGAGTTGATGCACTACTGGAACGTGACGGAAAGCAACGGGACAACAGGTTTTGTGGAAAATATCTATCAAGTAGATTTTTCTGTACTCGATAGTGGCGGCGCTTTTGATCCACTAACAGTGAAAAAGTTCCAGCAAATTATTAGTCATATGACGGGTGGTTTCGCGGGGTATGATGGTGACATGGAAAACTTCGAAGAGAAGCAACAGCTCATTCAAAACCAAAGCCGATTACTCTCCGATACGCAAACCGCCTTTGGTTGGGAAAATAATCAAGAGGGGACAAGTAAGGTGTTAAAGCGCCTTGGCGTCTGGAATGAAGACGGTCATCCGAATATGGACGTTATAAAGTCATTTGGGGATTACACACAACGCTACTATGCGGCTGGTACTCCTAATCAAGCTGATCTTGTTGATTATCTTTATCAACAAAACCCTGAGCGGGTTAGGCCACTAACAGACAGAGAACGTGAAACGATGTCCGTGAACTTTGAGGCACCTAAATCCTCCGCCGCTTAATCTCATTGAATGAACCAAACGCAAAAGGCTTTTGATGACTTTCTACTGAAAACGGGCAGTGACCTTTTTCAAAGTTATAGTAATGACCGTGAGAAAGAAGAGAGCCGTCAACGCATTGTGGGACATATCAAAACTGCTAGCAAATTCTTACAAGCTTCTGATGCTAAGAGCTTAGAACATGTATTGGCTTTAGTGACCTTATGCCATGCTTATAAAGCCTTGGCGGTTTTTGATTGGAACTGGGAAACCAAAATTGATCTTGATGCGCTTAGGCAGTTTATCGAATGTCTGACGATCCTTGGTGATATTTCTAATCTATCCGAAAAATCAAAGTCTTACATTGCCGAACAACGACTGTGGGCGTGTGAACGTTATCGGCGAGCACTTTCAGAGCGGGATGATGAAACCATTGACCAGTTTAGCGTCGATATACTCGATGACATTGTTGATCAGGACTTTGTAAAGGTCGTTGCGGAGAAGTCTCGTATCATTCATTCCGAAAAGGTTGAAGATGTTTTGTATCATGCACTTTACGAGCGGCGTGTCGGAACAAAAGTCAATATGGATGCTACACCATTAGAGAGTTGGTGGCGTGATGATGTTGATGATCGTTCGGTCTTTCTTTTGAGAAAAATTCGTCTTGGGAAAGACTTCTATTCTAACTCCATTTGGCAATGGCAGTTTGAAACCATGTTGCGCTCAATTGCTACCAGCTTTCAGAATGAAAGCTGTAAATTTATTGTTGAGCGAATTGCCATGAAGCAGAAGATTTTTTCAGCCCATAAAAGCGGAAAATTTAAGCGCCCTAAAATGGATGAAAGAGTGTTTTGGCTCAGATGTTGGCGTACGCAATACTATAGGGGCTTTCGGGTCTATGCGGCAGCAATCGCTTTAAAACGAGACTTTGTTGAGACTATCATAGCTGCACCAATTCCTGACTCAGAAAAGCTTAAAGCCCTATGCCATCTGCGCCCACTCACTGTGTTCTCAACTGGAGCCATGAAGACCTATGAAGATCATTTGAAGCTCACGATCAAACCAGAAATATATCAGCACATTATTTCTGAGTGTATGCTCAAGTGAGTTTTTTGAAAGATGTTTGAATGCATACAGGCAAAGGGCGTAGCATTTGCGTCCCATGCCAGAAAAAACATCGGCTTCGATTTCTCGTTTAAATGATCTTCTTCGCACTCACGGAATTGGAGGCAAGGTAGTTGCTACCCCCTCCGTTGTCAGTTTGAGTGCAGATACAAGAGCAGAAGTATTAAACGCTATCCGTAACTTTGACACTTTTTCAGAAGATAATGACCCTTATGGTGAACATGATTTTGGAAGTGTAGAAGTTTCAGGAGATAAATTCTTCTTCAAAATTGACTATTACGACCCTACTATGGAACGTCATTCAGATAATCCCGCTGATCCAAGTCGAACGTTAAGAGTTATGATCATTATGCGGGCGGATGAGTATTAGATAAATAGTTTTGACGCTTAGAAAAGAATTGCAGCTTTTGAGCGAGCTATATACAATTATTTACAACTAGGAATCACTCAATGACTATGACGCAATGAAAATTGAAGCGATCGACCTCTTTTGCGGAATCGGCGGCTTAACTTACGGCCTTCGTAAGGCAAAAATTGATGTTCTGGCCGGGATGGATAATGATGAAAGTTGTTCTGTGCCTTATGAGCGCAACAATGATAGTAAATTTATTGCCGCTGATGTGTCAGAGTACGACTTCAATAAACTAAAGCCGATATATTCAAAAGACAGCATTAAGGTATTAGTTGGTTGTGCGCCGTGCCAGCCGTTTTCTTCTCATTCTTTCAAACAGAAAAATAAAGAACTGGATACTCGTTGGACTTTAATAGATTATTTTTTGGAGGCTGTTCGTATTTTAAACCCTCATGTTATTTCAATGGAAAACGTAAGAGGAATCACAAAAACCAAAATCTATGAAAGTTTCGTCGAAAGCCTTCAAGCAATGGGCTATGAGGTGAAAGCGAAGGTTGTTTACTGTCCTGATTACGGGATACCTCAGAGTAGGAGTCGCCTTGTTTTACTTGGTTCTAAACTAGGAAAAATAGAACTTCCTGAGAAGACGCATAAAAAAGGCAAATACAAAACTGTTCGAGATGTCCTTGGAAAGTTGCCTCCGCTTGAAGCGGGTGAGCAAGATTCTAAAGATATTGTTCATACGACTAGACGATTATCTGACTTAAATTTAGAGCGGATGAAACAGTCTAAACCAAATGGATCTTGGAAGGATTGGGATAAAAAATTACTCCCGAATTGCTATAAAAAAGAAAGCGGTAAAACTTACGTTTCAGTTTATGGGCGTATGTCGTGGGATGATGTTTCGCCAACTATGACCACTCAATTTACAAGTTACGGATCAGGGCGTTTTGGTCATCCCGAGCAGAATCGAGCATTAACTTTGAGAGAAGGTGCAATCCTCCAAACCTTTCCAAAGGGGTATGACTTTGGAGATAGAATTCTAATGACACATACTAGTCGGCATATTGGTAACGCAGTCCCGCCACGATTAGGTTTTGTAATAGGGAAAGCAATTCAGAAGCACATAAAGGAAATGAATGTCTGATACTTCCGACTCTGCTTTTCAATTTGAAATATCTTTAAGTGTACTAAATCACTTAGGAAGAAACTTATACCGTAATTTTATTACAGTATTGGGAGAAGCTATCTCTAATTCTTGGGATGCTGATGCAAAGAATGTTTGGATAACAATTGATCGAGAAAAGTCCACCTTTGCTATCAAAGATGATGGCAAGGGAATGAACAGTGATGATTTTCAAAAAAAGTTCCTCAAAATTGGATATTCAAAGCGCGCAGATGGAGAAACAAAAACAAAGTCCGCAAGACCATTCATTGGAGCGAAAGGTATAGGAAAATTAGCCCTACTTTCGTGTGCAAACCGAATATCAATTTTCTCAAAAACCGCTGATACCGATTACACTGGCGGCACTATTGATAACGGAGGCCTGGACGATGCCATTAAAAATGATCTTATTCCTCAGGATTACCCATTAGAAGATTTAAATTTTGAACTAATTGATGCGCTTAAGGAGGGGCACGATAAAGGGACGATTATTGTTTTTGAAGAGACGAAAGAGCAACTCAGAAATTCTATAGCTCACATAAAAAAGCTTTTGGCTATGAGTTTCCGGTTCACACTTTTGGATAAAGAGTTTTCAATATATGTTAATGGCGAAGAAGTTGGAATAAATGATCTACAAGGCTTAATAGATTCCAGCGAATTTCTTTGGCTGATAAACCAATTCGAAGATGATTACATTCAGGAACTAAAAAGCCTCAAGTCTGATGCAAATACTCTGACTACTACGTTAGCAGTTAAAGGGTTTATAGCTTCTGTGGAGAAGCCTCGGCATCTTAAAATTACTGGAACAGATGAAAGAGCTACGATTGATCTTTTTGTAAATGGTCGAATTCGTGAAAAAAATATTCTTAGACATATTCCGACTCAAAGAATTATAGAAAGCTATATCTATGGACAAATTCATTTCGATTCTATGGATCAAATCGGAGTTGACCCTTTCACCAGTAGTAGAGAAGGTGTCGTAGAAGACGATGAGAACTTTCAAGCACTTTTAGAATATCTAAAAAAAGAAGCATTGCCTCCAATTATGGATGAGTGGGACGAGCTGCGTCTGGCGAGAGGCGATACTGGAGATGATGAAAACACCAAACGAAAATCCAAAAAGGATCGTAAAGCAAGGGATTTATATGCTGCAGCAAAAGAAGAATATGAACCTGAACCTGATGATCCAAATAAAGATCAAGTTGATACATGGTTGAGCGAGCTGAGGCCCGATGCAGAATTTAACCTGTCAGCATATGCTGATTGTTTTCTTTCAGAAAATCTGGTTCGTAAATACATTGCTTCGCAGGGTATAGAGCCTGGAACTGGCGCTAAAGGACGAGCAAAACAGTGGAAAGATCGTGAAGCGGTTAGAAAAGGGGAAGCGAACATTAGCTATCCAATCAGAAAAACTGAAGATGATCTCAATTATTTAGATATGAACGATCTCGCCTATACTGCTGAGGGTAGCAAGGGGAAAACTAGCACGCAATCGCTTTGGACTGACGCAATCAATTATAGGCCTGTTAGAAATGTGGTCGGGCATACTGGACTGCTGACTAAAAATGCTAAAAATCATTTGTCCCTCACTTTTGAGAATATTAAAGGAAGAGTGCGATCCCTTATTTCGGGAAAGTAAAAACCCTAATCATTTGAACTATTACATGAGGCAATGCCATAGATTTGCAGTTTCGGGAACTAATTATAGATCAGTGTTTCTTGTGTAAATTTGGAAAATTATTAACGGGAAAATATGCATGTCAACGCCATTTAAACAAATTCTAAATTCTTTGCTTCTAGTATTGTGCCTTCTGAGTAATGCGTCATGTAAAGCCTCCTACGCTGATCCTAGTGCTAAGGAAACTGAAGCTATTGTATCGAACCAGATAAGTCCTCAATCTACTTATTTAGCTATAACTTTTGATTGGGTCGATTCTAATGCTATTCAGATTGGCGATTCATTTTACAGCTTTAGGAATAATCAGCTACCATACCAGTTCTCTGAAAATGAATATATCTCCGATAATTATGGGGGAGTTACTTTTACGGGATATGTGGATAAGATCGAACACGGCATTCAATATGTTGGGCATCTAAACGAATGGCAACACAGCACGATTATCACAATGCGAGATAGTACGCGTGTCGATACGCCATAGTGTCAGCGTAAATTATCGCCAATCTGAAACCATCATAGTGTTCTGTGTTCCTGCTAATAACGTTATGGTACCTGAATTTAAATCTAAAATATGCGGCTGAAAACTCAGAACCGTGCCTTCTGACCTATCAAATATAATTGCAGAATTATCAGGGGCCCATACGGGCAAGCTATCTATAAAACCAGAAGGTGGAGATGTTAGTCTTTCAAAATCTGCTGCATGAATGTTTTGTAAATTCATGTAGGGCCTCATTCTATAGATACTAAAAGACTCGTTTGCATTATTTTTATCATTACATGCTGCTGCCAACCATTCGTCATCAGAACTCCAGTTTAAGTTTGTACAATAGTGATCGGTTGGAGTTAGTCGTTTTAGGTTTCCACCTAGATTATCGGCGAGAAATATAGCTCGATCAGTCGTGGTAGACTGTCTGTTGAAGGCTATTTTTGAGCCATCCATACTGCATCTAGGTTCTGTGTCTATCGCTGTTCCTATAGTTAATTGCTGTATGGATGAACCGTCAATATTCATCTTCATAATAGAACTGTAGCTTCCGTTTATATCCCAACGATTGAAAACGACTTTATTCTCAACAGCGCACCAATCTGGTGTCTCATCATCAATTCCATTGTTGTTGGTCAAATTCGTTTGATGGTTCCCCGAAGGATAGTCCATCACATAAACTTCAACTGTATCTTGATTGCTTTCTCGGTCGCGAACGCTGTCAAAAATTACCTTTGTTCCGTTTAGAGCAAACCTACCTGAAATGCTGTCGTGTTGCTTAGGGTGTACTGGCGTTGTCAAAATGTTTGAATTTTGATTTCCTAAATCCAGTGATTGAACATTATGAACTTGGTTGTTTCCGATCCAGTAAGCTACTCCAGAAATTAATATTTCTCCAGTTAAAGGACTGAGTTTTGTACGAGATTCTACTGATTTAAAAGTCAGATAAAAACAACAACCAACTACAATAATACTTCCTATAATGATCTTTAGATTTTTCACTTAACATCTCCAGAGTTATCAATTAACCTTTAATGAGTGAGCATTCCTGAGTTAAATGCGGAAAGCTAAAAATATAAACGAATAATCAAAGTATATGGCGCGTCTATCGCGCGTACTATTTTAAGCTGGCAGGGTTCAAGCAGCTAACGCTCACTGTTCCACTTACCCTAACTGGCCCTCCTGTTTCATTTGTAAAACTAAGACGATAAATCATATTTTTCGCCTTAGGTGGTGCCCATGGGCCAACAATAGATTGCTCCCATATAACTATACGCTTATGCCCGTCGGTGAACTGATGCCCGCCACCCGTAGCAAACCATCCGCTTGGACAAGCTGACTCTACGCTTGAGGGCACGCCCGGTTGGAAAACTTGACGGAACTCTTTTACAAGATATTTTACCTCTATTTGGCTGTTTTCTTGAGTTTTCTCATTAACTTCAGTTTGAGTTATTAAAGGTGACTGTTCTCCGCCAGAGCAGCCTGCGATAGATAGGCTTAGTAGTGATGTGCCCAGTAGGTTTTTCAATGTAATCATAATATATCCTATTTAGCCGTTCAACTTTCCCAACCTACGTTAGTTCCACGAGAGAAGTTTGTCGAGGTCTGTGAGTTTTGTATCTTGATGTATTTATCACAGGTATAATACCTTAAATTAGGGACTTAGTTTGCTTAATAAGAACCAGGCGGCAAGTGCAAGTCAGTCCGTCATTTGAATTAGATTCGACTGCTTGTGCTTTTTTGGGTATCCTTAGATAGCTCTTCTCAATAATATGAGGCTCTCCAGTTCTGGGGAAATCATCAGCTTAAAACCAAGCAAGCCCTTTATCTAAGCGGTAAACTCTTAATTCAGAGAATACCACATAGCTGCTAAGGGTGTGTACGAGCAATCGTACCGAGGGTTCGAATCCCTCCTTCTCCGCCACGACTATCTTAAAGTTAGTTTGAAAATCGGCATTTGATGCTTGGTGGTTCACACCTCTAGTTGGGATGTGAAAACCTGAAAAAGCTTCGAAATTTTTGAGAGAGCCTCACTCTTTTCAAACTTTTACTATGTCATCAAAACAATTCGATCTCGCTTGCGACCAATTTTTACAACACGGAAAAATATTCAAAAACTTTCAACCCACGACAATCAAAGGGTATCGAGATATTTTTTCATTGTTCAAGCAGATGACAGAAGTCGAGACGATTGATGATTTATCGACGGAGATGATCGAGACCTTTCTATCTGAAGGACGGATGCAGCGGAATTGGACGGCGTGTACGTTCCGTACCTATTACAAACGCATGAGAGCTTTTTGTAATTGGCTGGTGAAGAAGAAATATATCCCAGAGAATTACACGGACAATATCGATAAACCACCTTTAGAAAAACGGCTCCCAACCTATCTTTCGCCTGAACAATGCGAGACGCTTTTAGAAACGGCTTATCATTTACAATACAAATACAAGTCAGAAGGTGTGAGAAACCGCGCTTTGATCGCTATGCTTATTTTCGCGGGTTTACGCCTATCTGAAGCGTCGAACTTAAAACGGCATGATGTTGATCTTCTCACTAAGGTGATCACCGTACGTCAAGGGAAGTGGAATAAAGACCGACAAATTCCAATCTCGTCTCGGCTTCACTTTTTCTTATCGGATTATGTTGAATTACGGCGCAAGCAGAAGAGCAAGCATATCTATTTCTTTTCGAGTGTGGCGAGAGATGAACCGCTAGGGCCGCGCGGCATTCAAGTGATGTGTAAGATGCTACGGGCGCGTTCTGGTGTGTCCTTTAGCCCGCAAATTTTGCGGCACACCTTTGCTACTCATACTTATAGAGGTTCGAGAGACATTTACGCCGTGTCGGGTTTGCTCGGTCATGCAAAGATTGAGACGACACAAATTTATGCGCATTTATCCTTAGATGATAAAAGACAGAGCGTTGAGCAGCATCTTATGAATACTTTTGATTAGCAGTTATAAATATTTTTCATCAAATCAGTGCCGCTCTGAGTGAGGTAGCACTCACGAGCAATATACCGATCCGTAGTCGTGAATCTTGTATGGCCGAGGTATCGGGATAAATCATCTCGTGCGACGCCAGTACGACTTAGTTGACTAGCAATGAAGCGTCTGAAACCATAGGCGGTAATGTGAAAGCCGACTTCTTTCGAAACCTTTTTGAAGAAGGCTTGTAGCCCGCTAACGCTCCAACCTTCTTGAGATGACATGGAGATAAAGAGAGGCGTTTCCCATCGTCTTTTTTCATCGCGAATACGCATATAATTTTGATATGCGTGAACGATGAAATTTGGGATTTCATAATACCGTAAGCGACCTTTCTGTTTGCGGCCATTTATGACCATTCGCCATTGTCCGCGCTCTTGGAAAATATCATCATTCTTCATGCCAAGCAGTTCACAAGGCCGAATGCCAGAGAAGCGAAATATATCGACCATGAGAATGTTTCTGGCGCGTTCCAGCTCCGTGCAATGATGCCTACGGGCTATATGTAAGACGGCTGCTTCTACTTGATCTAATGTCAGCGGTTTCACGTCTGGCGGGCTTTCTCGGCCCTTTTCGATACGCGCAACATTGTTGGTTTCAATATAGTGGTTTTTATAAAGCCATATGAAATAGGTATTCATATTCTTGATGTAGGTATTACGCGTACTCGGTTTTAATCCGCGCCTCATTTGTAGCTCTAAGAGCGCATCACCTAACACACCAGCTTTATTGGCCTGTTCAATCGTAATGATGCCCGTATGACGCATGATGGTATTCAAACCATCCCGAACAGATTTGATCGTATTAGGGCTTTTGCCAAGGACTAGCGTTTTGACGACATATGTCTCCCAGTGTCGCCAGATCGGGGTTTCAGAGGGCTTCATATCTTCGGCAAAGATGTTGATCTCTTCGGGCGTGAGAAGGCGAAAAAGGTGGGCGTGTTTGCGTTCGAACTCTTGTTTGGCAGCCGATAGGTAATCATGCATTGTAGTTTAGGGTGGAGATTCTTTTTACCCCGCACCCAAAAATATTCCAAACATCTCGATTTGTGCATACACCCTTACTTATTGAATTATATTATGCCATCTTAAGTTCAAAGCATGGAGGCGCATATGATACTGTTTAAGGTCGGGTATACCGAAGATACTTATCGGCGTTTTCTTGATGACAGCCATGTTCCCAAGAGCCTTGAATTTCCGCCTGTAGACTATGGTGGCTTTAATTATTTTCTGAGAACATTGGCGAGTATTACAGGGATATGTGCTCAGAATAGCGAAATATTCTTTTCTCAAAATATTCGCGATAGTTTGGCTTTGTTTGCCATTTGGCGGACGGGTGTCTGCGGTACGACCAAAGACCCCATTTTTATGGATAAAGAAGAACGCTTGGCACAGAGCTTGGTTTTATTAAGTTCTGATTATCGAAGCTGGCCAATTTCTAGTTCATCAGAATATTTTGAAATGATGCCCACGATTGATGAGGTTGATATGTTGATGGGTGGCGGAAAGTTACTTCATGGTATGTTTAAGTACAACATGCATCAGGAAGTACATGGTGAAAGCTATGGCGGGATTGCTTTGGAGGAGGTGGATTCCTTTTGGGGGAACATTCCCGAAGTTACGTTAGATGCAGAAAATGGCTTGGATTTTACGGGAAAGCGTTTGATTGATAGCTTCAACCCCGATCAGATTGACGCTCTTTTCAAGCAAAACGAGAGTTTAAAATCTCAATATGAGACGGGTGTCATGGAAAACCTACCCGATTTTATCCCAGCTCGGCGAATCGCTCATCCAGATGGTAATGCCGCACATCTACGGTTATTCCCTGAAACAGCTTTAGATGGCACGCCTCTCACTATTCATAAAAACCAAATCTATAATAGCGGTTTTGCACTTTGGATTTTGGCAATATTACAAATTCAATATTCTTGGTTTCTGTCCAAGTCATTTTCAACGATTAGCTAGAGCTTCAGATGGCAAGTGTAACAGAACTATTTAGGCGATTAGAGCGTTTTGAAGAGACACAAAAAGAACTCAAAGCGCATAATGATAAATTGGAATTGACAATTAACGATCTGAGAAAAGAGATTGAGGAAGTTCGAGGAATTGCATCTCAGCTTAAACTTTACTTCGATACATTGAGCGAGCAAAATAAGCACCTCATGTCGCCTTCGGCTAATCAGTCAGAAGTTTCTATGAGCGAGATATTAAAGCTTGTACGGGAACTAAAAGATGTCTGAGGATTTTGACGATAAGAAGAAAGTCATTGATTACCGTGCCAAAATCCAAGCAGAGCGGGAAAGTAGGTTGGCGCGTGATCGTGATCAACGAGACTTGGCGCGTAGTGCAGATCGCGAAAACCTCAAAAGGCTTGCTGTGGAAGGCAATGTTGAGGCGATCAAGTTAGAACATGAATTAGCCCCTGAAAGATATGACCTTGATTTCGAAGACCATATCCGCCGCGAAAATGTCAGGCTGCAAAGCTATCTACAAGAACGCAATATTGATCTTAAATATACTGAGGTCGAAGAGCGCCTTAAGACCGATAATGAGCTGAAGCTCCTCATGGGAGACATTGTTCGATCAATTGCGGTGAAGTCAGCTGAAAGAAAGAATGAAGCAGCTCGTGCGCGAAGCGATCAGTTAATGGAACGACTAAAGCACAATCATGCAATGATCGAGAAAGAAGCTGATCATGCGAATGCGAAGGATTTTAAAACACATGAGACAGATGAGCTTATTCGTTTGAAACAGGTCTTTGGCGAACTCACTGCCGAGGAGCGGGCTAAGTTTTTTGAAGAGTTTGATGCTGAACGAGGTGAGGGATAGATAGCACGGGCCGCATATTCGCCCGCATCCGACTGAAATGCTAATTGGCGAGGTTGTGGCGAAGTCTTGTTTTTACGAATAAGTGAATGAGGACAAGTCGTCCGAATGAATGCATGAGTAATAAGCAAACTGAGCTCAATCTCAACAAGTAGAGTTGAGGGAAGGAATCAAATTTGATTTTGACTCTTAAAGCCCTGTAAGTACTGTATATTTGTAGGGGCTATGCCCCCCATTAAAACCCACGGTTAAAAACGCTCTTAAAGACGGACGGAAAACGAAAACATGTCATCACGGCTCAAAGCTATTGAGCAGATATTGCAAAAACGAGTGGGCCTGAGTGATGAGGCCCAGATCGCCGAATATGATCTGCAATCTAACCCGCATTTACTCAGCATAATATTTGATGACTTGGCGCAAAATTCAGATGAACTTGATACGTGGGATCAATTTCAGAAACGTTTCCAAACCCGCTTAAGCCCGCCTACGGAACCTGATCCTAAAGATAACGCAATAGCACCGTTCCGAAAACTAAAGAGCGAAACTCAAGAGGCTCGCGCAAGAGAGAAACAAGCTTGGCAACAATACAACTATCTTAAAGCCCAAAAACAATATGAGACGGAGTTACAGACGTTCACGAAAAAAGCAGAGCGCCACAGGCGTATCATATCAACTTACCCGAATAGCCTGCGAGGCTATGTGGAATATATGGGCGATGCCGTTGGCTTGGGTCATTCGCAAAATCCGCCGAACTTTTTTTTTACCCGTCCACGAACTTTACCTATTCGCGAAAGTGATCGCCGCAAACATACTTATCTCACAGGCGGTACGGGAACAGGGAAGTCCGAGAATATCAAAACATTGGTGCATCACTATCTAACCAACAATACGAAAACGGCGCTTGTGGTGATTGACCCGCATGGCAAGCTGGCAAGAGAGATAGCTCAGTTTAAAGAAAATCGTTCCAATGGACGCTTGGTTTATATCAAGCCAGATTTAAGAGAGGGGATTGCGCCCACCCTAAACCCTTTGGAGCTAAAGAAACGAACGAGCGATGCCATCACAGTGCAAACGGAAGAAGTCATATCCGTCTTTAGGGAGCTTATTGGTAGCGGCGAGACATCGAGCAAATTTACCACGCAAATGGAAGTCCTGCTCTATCCTTGTATTTATACGTTGATCCATATGGGCGGTAAAACCTTAGGCGACCTTCTTAAGTTCATGGAACCCAATCAGGCTCAGCCATTCATTGAATATTCCTTCAAACATTTGGACAATCCGTCACATCTCGATTTCTTTGAACGCATCTACCCGCAGGATACTTATAACCCAACACGCCTAGCGATTAGTACGCGGCTTCAAAGCATCTTTAATAGTTATCCTGTTTCAAGGTTTCTCATTGGCGATACGACCTTTGATCTAGAAGACTTGATAGAAAAGAAATCTCTGATCATTTTTGATCTTGGCGATCTTGGAGATATGTCGAGAGAAACGGTTGGTCGCTTTGTAGTGGCTACACTTCAGTCTTATGCCCGACGCCGTAAGCTAGGCTCAAAACCTATTCACCTTTTCATTGATGAAGCCCATCAATTCGTTTCGCCAAGTCTAGGCCGCATTATGAAAGAGTCTCGAAAGTTTGGATTACATGTCACACTCGCTCAACAGATTTACGGGGAGAGCATGACGCCCAAAATGCGGGAAATTGTGAGCGGTAATACGGCTGTTAAAATTACAGCCAAGAACGCTGACAAATCACTTCGGGCTTTTGCATCTAACACAGGAACGGATTTGGATGTTTTGAAGTCTCTCAAAAAATATGAGTATCTCATTCAGTCAGGAGATTCTCTGCCCGTCAAATACAGGATCATGAACAAAACAATGGGCAATAAAAATTCTATGAGCCGTGATGAGTGGAAGACATTGCTCAAAGAGCAAATCGAAAATTTCTATCGGTCTACCAGATCGCCAGAACTGCAAGAGAAATCTGCACCAAAAAGATCACAGCGTATGTCCGTTGCATCAAAAACAAACCCTATTGGAAATTTTGGTCGTAAACCTCCTGTCAGCAAATCGTGATGAAATTATCGCCCCTCTCGACGAGAGCCTTAGAAGCTCTTGGTACTTACCATTATCTGAGTGCAAGCCAGATGCACCGCGCAGGTGTGGGAGCTTCTGCGCGAACAGCGCGAGAAAAAGCGCTAGACCCTTTGGTAAAGCGAGCAAAACCATTGGCGCTATGCCAGCCTTTCGGATGGATTGCAGGGCGCGGGAGACTTGAGAGTATCTATCAGCTCACGCCATATGGCGCGAGAACGCTCGCTGAACTATGGCGCTGTGATGAGGGTGACATAACCTACCCAAAGACGCCTTTGAAGTTCCAGCGCGACTATGAGCACCGCAAGGGTGTTATAGATATACACATCACCTTTCGAAATTGGGCCAAGAGTTCAGGTGATCGGGAAATACTTCGGTTTGACCCGTACTACTTTCGCCCCAACAAGCGCCCGCTGACGCAGTTTAGATTTAAACCTGATGCGTCATTACCATCGGACTATGCGAAGGTGATTGAACCCGATGCTGTCATTGAGTTTCGGGAAGAGGATAAAGTCACTCTGGCGGCGATTGAACTGCACTGGGCGACGGACACTCGACGGATAGCAAAGCAGCTTGATCGACATATTACGGCTTTATCTCAGAACTTAATTTCAGAGCGATACAATCATCCTGAGCCGCATGTAGTGTTTTCTGTTCATAAGAATCCAACGACTAGAAAATCAGTGCAAGTTTGGTTTGATGAAAATGAGGAAAGTATGGCGTTTAAATCGTTCTTTCGATGGGTTGATTTTGATTTTTTAGTTGACGTGCACTGAATTACGCACGCAAAAGTTTAGTAAAGGCTTAGCCGAATAGTATTTAAGAGTTCTGGGGGTGTAATGAAAATAGAAAGCACAATAGAAGCATTTGATGAAATCAGCATGCTCATAAAAGAGGGAGTCGAGTCTAAAAAACTTCTGGAGCATATTTGTGATTTGGCAGGAGCCGAAGGTGGTACGTTATGGTCAAACGAAGATGGTGCGTTAGGCCCTTCTTTCTTCGTGCTTCGCGCATGTGTAAATAGGCCAAACTTAAAAAAGTTAATTGGAGCCGCGCACTTTGATATAGATGACACTAAACAGCCTGCACATATGGCATTTAATCAAAAAAAGGTCGTGCATAATGATTTGGGTGAATTCCCATTCGATGAAGAATGGTTGGGTCACAAGTACGCAATTGATTTGAAGCTAACAGGTGTCAAATACATCGCCGTTGTCCCAATATGGAACTCAGAGAATGATCCATTTAGGGTAATCTCATTATACTTTCGATCAATCCAAAATTTTCAAGAAGATTTTTTGCTGGCTTTGGGCCGATTAGCTGGAAGTATTCATGAGTCGGTGAATGTTAGATATCGAAAACTCAGACTTGAGAGACGAATGGAACGTCATGAGGTGTTGAGGCATAGATCAACTGTTGAGAACAAGGCTAAATATATATTTGATGAAGCTATGAAACATATTGATTCTGATGAGGTGCGTTATCAGATTCAGGCCAGATATGACGCTTTGAGAAGCTCACTGGAGATTATAAAACATGCTGGAGACAGATCGACATTTAAAGAAAGAGTGAGGGATAGATTCAATGATCGGTACGATTTGATTTTAAGTGATACACTTTTCGATATAGCCCATGGAGCCGTAACCGATTTGAAAAAGAAAAATTCAGTCACTATTGGTAGTATAAACGGCCCGCAGGATTTAGAAGTTTCATTTAATACGAATGATTTTTCAATTTTATTTTCAAACCTTTATGAAAACGCGGCAAAATATGCATTCCCAGGTTCCGCAGTGATAACCTATATCAGGCCAATCAAAAACTTTATCAGAGTGGAAATTCGAAATGAGGTCCATCATTCAGAAGATGAAGATTTAGTTAGACTGTTAGATTATGAATATAGAGGAAACATCGCCCGTGAAAGCGATGTTTCTGGTGACGGAATAGGGCTGGGGATTGTTTCGGATATTTGCGATGTCTATGACATGAAATTAAAGATTGCCTACGAGTATTCTAAAAAAAGAGTCCATACGAAAGTTTTTTGTGTTTCTTTAGATTTTCTATAGTAAGTTGCAAAAAAGATTCGGGGGAATGCTATGTCTTTATCGTTAGTTGATCACAGCAATACTGGTTACCAAGTTCATTACGCAGGAGAGAATTCGCCACTGTCGGTATTTTACGATGATGAGCCTGAGACAGTAGAACCTTACAATGATTTTTTGATGAACCAAGGGTTTACAACTATACTTACTAACGACCACAATTTAGCCAAACAGGCATTCATAAAATATGGAAATACAGCATCATATTTGTTCGATATGCAAGTGAAGGGGGTTCCTAAAATCGGGAAAAGAAAAACCCATGATGGAACAGCTGTTGGACTGACATTGATTTGCGATATTACTCAAAATGGCATTAAGAATCATATTTCTCATTGCGCAACTTTGACTCAATACAAGGCAAGTGAAGAGGCGGCGATGCCATTTGATGTTCTTGCCCAGAACGGTCAAGCTGTTACGCGTCTAAGTAAACAAGAAACATTTGACAAGTTTGAACGTTTTGTAAGAAAATATACTAGAGATTTTCTAGATAATATATCCATGGATTGGCTTTCCACAAATGTTTCCGGTGTAGAAAAGGCGTATGATGAATTGCAGTTATCTGAGGCCCAATTGGACTCTGATGAGATAACGGCCAAACTAATGGGCTATTCGGGCGTTAGATATAATTTATGGAAAAAGAACAAGGAGCGCATACTAAAGACTGCAAGTAGCGACCTTAATGAGCGTGTTAAGGCTCTTATATATATTAAACACAACATGATTTTACACTGTGGAGAAAAACCAAAAGCACAAGCTGATTGGATCCATCAAGAACGCGTGGAATTGTCGGGCTTAAGCGCGTGGGAATGTCTTACGTCTGGTGATTTAGCAGGTATAGATGCCGTCGCTCATTACATAAACCGCGTTATTGGGTAGTGGCAGAATTATGAGAGTCTACAGAGTGTGCGGGGATAGAACTAACCCGAAAGCATTGAAAAGATATGGTTTTAGCATAGGTTTTGAGCCGTTAGATGATCGGTTGGATATAATGCGAGTGGTCTCAGAAGACATAAAGTATGCTTTTAAATTGGGTAAGCCTCCACAATCAAGTCGCTACAGTGACGGAAGCTGGAATGTTCTTTATACGGCAGAAGATCATGAAACAGCATTGTGTGAAGTGGCTTACCATAACCGTAAACATTGGTTGGCTGAACATAAGAGAAAACCTACGACTAGAAAGTACCGGCTCACAAAAAAAATTATGTATTCACTGAATATAAATTGTTCAGATCAGAAAATTAAGTCATTTTCGGATAAACGGCTTACAGCGGCCAATGATTATTCTGTCACTCAGAATTGTGCTCGAAAAGCGATCACATCAGGCAAGTTGTCAATTAAGGCCCCCTCTGCTCGAAAGAAGGGAGGAATTTGCTATCCGATTTTTGATATGTCATGCGTCGACTTAAGAATAGGGGAAGACACAAAGTTCTCTTTAAGATGGAATATCGCTAAAGATGAACTGTTATATAATTCAAAGACCCAAATTGCCCTTTGGCAGATATAACGAAATCAGTTTATGTGAGTTCTAAATCATACAGATATTTTCGGCACGTAAAAGGCACACCGATTATGAATTTCAATGATCCTACGTGCTTTTTCTTGGTTTTCATGACTGCGTATGATTTTAAAAAGCTTATAAAACAACACCTTGCAATTTTAGTGGTTTAGTCTAAGTCACTGCTAAGGGAGTATGGGCCAAAAGCTCATCGAGGGTTCGAATCCCTTCGTCTCCGCCACTTTTTTCTGGCGCAAACCGACCTCACTCATTGACACACAAAGAAGGCCGTAGTTACGGTGACTTAGAAGGATATATCTGTCTAAACGTGCTACAGAGACGTCTCGATAGGCCGTATTTAGCCGTTTATTATGCACTTATCTCTGAAGGCGATTTTGGAGCTCCTCAATGTAATTAAATTATTAGGAGTTTAGAATTTTCAGTACCCATGACAGCCATATTACTTTTTTTATTATTGAGTATTAAGCATTCATTTGAATTTCAAAACATGCCTATAAAGCAGATGTTTTTAATTAGCATTCTAGCGGTAGTAATGAATGAAATTATCTTTATGTATTTGAGACGTTCATCTAAATAACTATTCTCGAACGAAGCGAAATTCCAAGTTCCAGGATAAAGCCGGGTCAGGCTGACCAAATTCAAACTTTGATTAAGCAAATTTAATTTCAATTATCTTCAGATTACTGATGACCCGATTCCGCTGGTCTGCGCCCTGATTGGTCCCTCATTTGAAAGTAGAGTCTGTCTAACATTGGAGATGGACCAAAATGAGAAAGTCACGGTTTAGCGAAGAGCAGATTATTGCGATATTAGCGGAGCAGGAACGCGGTATGGCGACGACGGAAGTGTGCCGCCGCCATGGTATTAGTTCGGCGACTTTTTATAAGTGGAAAGCCAAGTTTGGCGGCATGGATGTTTCCGATGCACGCAAGCTCAAGACTTTGGAGACAGAGAATGCGCATCTCAAGCGCCTTCTGGCTGACAGCATGCTGGACAATATGATTTTGAAGGATCTGCTGGGAAAGAGCTGACGACACCACAATTGCGGCGGACGGCAGCTTTGCGGGCACTTGAGAATTACGAGATATCTCAGCGCCGGGCCTGCCGGCTTGTCGGTGTCGATCCAAAGACCGTCGGGCGAAAGCGAGAACCAGATAATCCACATATCCGTGAACGGATGCGTGAGATTGCCGGAGACCGCAGACGTTTTGGCTACCGGCGTATTGGTCTGATGTTGGAGCAGGAAGGGATTTATATGAATCACAAGAAGCTAAGACGTATTTACCGAGAAGAAGGTCTGTCTGTGCGCCGTCGTAAGGGTCGCAAGCGCGCTCAGGGCACCCGTCGTCCACTGGAGATGCCATCGGGGACTGGCGAACGCTGGTCGCTAGACTTCATGTCAGATGTTTTTGGCGAAAGCCGCCGGTTCCGACTTCTTAATGTCATTGATGACTATACGCGTGAGTGCTTGGCGATTGTTCCGGATACGTCCATATCTGGCTCCCGCGTGGCCAGAGAACTCGACAGGCTCACCCGGCTTTACGGAAAGCCAAAAACCATAGTGTCGGACAATGGAAGCGAGCTAACCAGTCGAGCCATTCTTGAATGGCAGAATGAGACGGGGGTGAACTGGCATTATATTGCCCCCGGCAAGCCGACCCAGAATGCCTTTGTTGAAAGCTTTAATGCCAGAGTGCGTGATGAGTGTCTCAATGAAGAGGTTTTCTCGTCCCTGAAAGACGCGCGACACAAACTGGCGAAGTGGCGATACGACTACAACCACAAAAGACCACATTCAGCATTGGGAGGACGGCCTCCGGCCGTCGCCCGCCATTCGCTTGGACTCGTGAGGTGCGGTCACGCGCCAGGCGGGCTTGCCAAGCCGAAACACAAGGATTATCAACCCCAAGTCTCTACAATTACATGAGGGCGCCTAAGGGCGCAGACCAGTATCAATAAGCGCTGGAAAAAAGGTACACGCATCGTCATTGGCGATGAAGTTTATATTTCCAAAGGCCGCTAATCCATGACCCAGATATTCTATGACTTCTCATGATGCAGACTGATTATTTGGCTTTTTGATGTCAGAATTACGAGGCCGATGATACGGGCGTCATAACGCGGCGTCGGAAGCTCTCAAGCTTTTGCACGCGTAGGCCCGAAAAGCGGCGAAATCGCTAAGGCGGGTTAACTTTTGATTAGCCCCTTGATAACCCTCTTTTTTCACCTCTCGTTAGGCGATGCCCCTCTTCAATAATCCTTAACCATAAAGCGAAGGAAAAGGACCACCTGTCGCCTGAAAATCGCTGCATTTATAGTCTTTTACGGCCAAAATCAGTGCCGCGTTTACGAGATGTAAGGGCTATTGGTTTAAAGCTTTCCTATGAATAGTGGAAACCATATGAAACCGTCACACGACTCAAAGAAGGCAGCGGGCCAGCCTCTAAACGCGGGAAAAACACCCTCAGGCGTTGCGCCGGCGCAGTCTTCAAAGCCGAATACTGCCCGCCCTTCGCCCGTGGATGCGCGGCGCGTTGAACGTTTGGATGCGTTTGCGGCGCGGGTTTCTGCCCCTCCGCCGCCCGGCGTAAAAGAGCGCCGCGGCAAACGCAAACGCTTAACTGATCTTGATGTGCCCACTCGCCAGATAAACGGCAATGCCCTTCGCTTTAGTCTGCGCGCGCTTGATGTTGTCGTCGTTACATTGATTATCACCGCCGCCGTTTGGACCTCCTATATCGGGCAGAACGATCGCGGCGTGATAGCCCCGATTGCCGCCGCCTTGCTTGGCGCATTCATGTTTACTTTCATGCTCTTTTCTCTCAAGGCCCATAGATTTGCCCCATCAGAGACCTATGGCGCGCACATGAAAAAGGTCGCGACCGCCGCCGCCGCTGCACTTGGCCTCTGGCTTACTGCCGCACTTTTGACGCGGCCCGATACATTTTTCCCAGATGCCCTTGCGGTTGCCGGTATTGCCGCGACCTTCGGCCTATTTGCGCTGCACTCTGCTTATTATGCCTATACGCGCAATTTGCACAAACGCGGCGCGCTCACGCCCAATATTGTTATGCTAGGGGCTACAGAATCCGCTCGCCGCCTCATTGAAGCCAATGCCAAGACGCATGAGCTTAATATCATCGCTATATTTGATGATCGTATCGCCCGAGCGCCGCTCAATATTCACGGCGTGCCGGTTATCGGCACAATCGACGATATGCTTGGATGGGAAAAGCTTCCCTATGTTAACCGCATTGTCGTGACCCTGCCGAGCATGGCGCAGGCCCGCAAAGAGGAATTTATCAAGCAGGTCCGTCTTGTGCCCAATAGCATTGCCTTCCTTGTCGACGAGTTTGAAAACCTCAACCATGTCCGGCAGCGCCTGTCTGAAATTGCCCAAGTATCTATGCGTGACGTCACCGGCAAGCCCAAAAGCGGACGCCATACGGCCATCAAGCGACTAACAGATATTGCGCTTTCCTCGGCGGCATTACTAATTGGCGGTCCAATCCTCGCGCTGATTGCCTTGGCGATTAAAATCGACAGTCCAGGGCCCGCTTTGTTTAAACAAAAGCGCCACGGCTTTAACAACCGTGTGTTTGAGGTGTATAAATTCCGTTCCATGAAGGTAGAGATGCAGGACCTTGATGCCAAGAAACAAGTCACGAAAAATGATGACCGTGTGACAAAGCTTGGCCGATTTATCCGCAAAACCTCCATTGATGAAATGCCGCAATTGATCAATGTGCTAAAAGGCGAAATGTCACTTGTTGGGCCACGCCCACACGCCGTAGGCATGCGCACAGAAGGCAAAGACAGTATTGACCTGGTCGCGGAATATGCTCACCGCCACCGCGTTAAGCCAGGGATTACCGGTTGGGCGCAAATCAATGGCTCTCGCGGGGCTTTGCTCAATCAGGCCGATGTTGCCCGCCGCGTCCAGCTTGATGTGGAATATATTGAGCGAAGCAATTTCTTCTTTGATCTGATGATCATGATTAAGACCCTCCCCTGCCTGCTTGGCGATAGCGATACGATACGGTGATGATATACATATCTAACTATATAATGCTGGATCGCGCCGCATGATTGGCCGTTCCGCATTGGCCTACGTGCCCGTTAATCTCGCCAGTGTTATTTATAGCTTTGGCGGATTGGCCGTGCTTACGCGCCTGTTTGAACCGGCTGAATATGGCCGTTATGCGCTCGCAATGATCACTATGCTTGCGGTACATATGGGCCTGTTCACATGGCTTGAAGCTGCCATGGCGCGCTTTCAAGCACGTGCGGAGCGCGAGGAGGATGTCAATTCACACCTTAAAACAATTTACAGCTATGCGGTGATGACCACGCTTATTGGCTGGTCTGCGGCAATGCTGCTGCTGTTTGTCCTGCCCTTGGAGCCTGCTCTGCAAACGGTTTTAGCCTTTGCGATTAGTTCAACATGCTTCCAGCTCTTTTTAAACCTAGGCACCGAAGCCCATAAAGCCGCCCATCGTATCACGCGTTACAGTGCAGTTTACAGCTCTCATTTGCTGCTGAGTTTTGTGGTTGGCATTCTGGTTATTCTCGCCACGCCCCTCAAGGAATCAGGCCCATTTGTGGGGTTAATGGTCGCCTCTTTCACCCTCCTATTATTTGATCTTCCCTTTATGATCAAAAAGATGCGCGGCGGGAAAGTCCAGCGCGAGAAGTTCAACACCTATATGCGCTACGGCATGCCAATCTCGATCTCACTTTTGCTGACATATACGCTGGCGTCAGGGGATATGTATATTATTACCGCTATGCTCGGAAATGCAGCCGCGGGTGAATATTCTGCTAGCTATAATTTCGCAAACAGATCTCTTGATATTTTATTTGTCTGGCTTGGTATGGCGGCTACGCCGCTCGCCGTAACGGCCTTTGAACATGAAGGCCTGCAAAAATCCAAAGAGATCATGCACACTTATGCGTCCGTTCTTTTGTTTATCTCCCTGCCTGCCGCTACGGGCATGGCGCTTGTTGCCTCGGACGTGGGCTTTATCCTCGGCGAGGGCGTACGCGACGGCGCGGTAAAAATCATGCCTCTCATTGCGTTTGCGGGCGTCCTAAACGGCATGATTAGCTATTATGCCCACCGCGCCTTTATGCTTTCGGGGAAGACAGGCATGTTTGTCTGGGCCATGGTGCCGCCCGTGATTTTAAACATTGGACTGAACATATATCTCATTCCAATTTTCGGGCTCATGGGAGCTGTCTACGCAACTGTCGCAGCCTATGCCCTTGGGTTGGTTATCTCGATTGCTCTGGGGCGGCGGTATTATCCCCTTCCCTTGCCTGTGCGGGCTTGCGGCGAAGTGCTTGCGGCGTGCGGTGTCATGGCGGCGATTGTTTTGATGTTGCCCATACCGGATTTCGTACCCGACTTTATCTCACTTGTGCTCAAAGCCATGGTCGGCATCGTTGTCTACGGCGCGGTGTCTTACGCCATCAATGCCGCAAATTGCAAAGATTTAGCACAAGAGCTTTACGCCAAATATAAAGGCTACAAAAATCAGGCTCAGACAAAAAGCATCGATGCCTCGAAGACGCCGCCTCAAGGGGAGAACTTTGAGCCTGCGCCAAAGGGGGATCCCGAAATTGATAATTTGGAATTGGGAGCCGTATAATGTCCGACCTGCCCCTTACAATCATTCGCTCACAAAGCCGGAAAATGCCAAGGCTCTCGGTTCTGATACCGTTTTATAAAGACAATCCGGCCGAGCTTTTGTCTGAAATTTTGATTCAAGCAGAAGCCCTGCGCGGGGTCGAGATTCTGATCTATGATGACGGGACTTTGAATGCTGAAATTTGCGCCGATCTCGCGGCCCAAGTCAAAGCGGCTAAAGCGCCTGTTACGCTGATGATTGCGGAGGAAAACCGCGGACGAGCCAGCGGCAGAAACACGCTGCAAGAAAAAGCGCGCGGCAAATGGGTCTTGTTCCTTGATGCAGATATGCGCCCCGGCTCGCCTGATTTTTTGAAAAACTATCTTGCGCTTATTGAGGCCGATACGGCTGACATCATCTTTGGCGGCTTCACAGTTCCGCGCACCGCAAAACGCCATGAAGAGCTGCACCGCGCTCTTTCAGAAGTTTCTGATTGCCTGCCTTTTGCCGAGCGCCAAGCCGCTGGGCCGCAATATGTCGCGACGTCTAATTTATGCGTACGCAAATCTGTTTTGCTGGCAGAACCTTTTGACTCTGGTTTCATTGGATGGGGCTGGGAAGATAGCGAATGGGCCGCGCGGGTTTCAAAGCGCTTTGTGCTCCAGCACGCAGATAATACCGCTATCCATTTAGGGCTTGAATCTGATGATACGCTTTTAGCGCGGTTCAAGAATAGCGCCATGAATTACAAGCGGTTTACAGATACCCACCCCGAGCTTGCACAGACATTGACACTCTATCGGCTAACGCAAAAGCTGCGGCGGTATCCCGCGCAAAGACACCTGCGCCCGCTTATGAAGTTAGTCGTAAAGGTTCACGCCTTCCCTATTCGTATGCGCGTCATTGCGCTCAAATTCTGGCGCGCAAGCTGGTATGCAGAGCTAAAAAGCTAATGCAGCTGGCGACCGCATATCAGCCCTCTACCTCCCTTGGCCGGCGCGTTGCGCGCCGCCTTGCCCCGATACAGGGTCGGCGCATTTTACGCTTTAAACTCACCCGCCCACTTGTCAGCTTTACATTTGATGACTGCCCAGTAAGCGCCGTAGATAATGGCCTAAGTAAGCTTGAGGCCGAAGGCTGGCGCGGAACGGTTTATATCGCGAGCGGTCTGCTGGGCACGACTAATCATCACGGCCTACAAATGAACGGCGATGATGTGAAGTCTGCCTTTGACCGGGGTCATGAAATCGGCGGTCATAGCTACTCCCATATCGATGCAACAGACACCGATTTTGATACATTCATCAAGGATGAAAACCGCAACCTCGCCGCCCTGGCCGCGCTCGGCCTGCCAGCGTGCCGCACATTTGCTTATCCCTTCGGCCAGACGCACCGCGCCCTGAAAACACGTCTAGCAAAAGATTATGATGGCCTCCGGGGAATAACGTCCGGCCCGATGATTAATCAAGCTGACCTGAATCAAATTCGTTCTACGCCTTTATTTGCAGGTCAAGATTTCGAAAAAGCCATGGCGCAGATACGCGCCCTACAGCACACACCTGCATGGGTCACACTCTTTACTCATGACATTACAGAAAACCCGACGCAATGGGGCTGTACGCCCGCGCAAATGGACTCCGCCATAAACGCGGTCAAAGAGGTTGGCGCTGATGTTTTGCCCGTTGCTGACGCTATTGATTTTTTGAAGGCGAACTCATGACAGACTTTACCCGCGACATTTCAATTATTGTTCCAACCTATAAACGCCCTGACGATATTGAGCGCGCGCTCAAAAGTGCGGCCGCCCAAGACACCGGCCCATATAGCTGCGAAATTATCGTTGCTGATAATGACCCCGCCGCCAGCGCAAAAACTCGCGTCATTGAAATGATTGCACAATTTTCTCACGCAGAGATCATTTACATCCATGTTCCAGAGCCGGGCGTCTCTAATGCGCGTAACGGCGCGCTAGCAAAATCGCGCGGTCGATTTTTGATTTTTCTTGATGATGATATGGAAGCGGAGAAAGACTGGGCCTTCCAACTGGCGGATGCGGCCGAGCGTCAAAGCGCCGCTATTGTCTTTGGCCCCGTTGAATCCGTTATGCCCCAAGGGGATGATCCGCTTTATCCTTACATGCAACCGCTATTCTCGCGCACTGGTGATTTTCCCGATGGGCATATTGATGCCTTGTTTGGCACGGGCGGCTGCCTGATAGATCAAGGGCAATGTAGCCTCCCCTCACCTGCATTTGATCCAGCTCTTAATGAAGTTGGCGGCGAAGACGACGCAATGTTTGCTCATATCCTCGCGCAAGGAGCGAAAATAGGCTGGACGACAAAGGCCATAGCTGTGGAACACATACCAGAGCACCGCGCGACACCCGCCTATGTCTGGACGCGTAATTTTGCTTTCGGGCAAGGGCCAAGTCAAAATGAAGCTGATAAAGGCATGGCCGGCGCGTTGGGCGTGATAAAATGGATGTGTGTGGGCGCCGTGCAAACGTTGATTTACGGTCCGCAATATCTTTGGCGCCGCGCGGCTGGTAGGCCGCATTATATAACCGCCTACGCGCGGCTCTCGCAGGCGATTGGTAAGATGCTCTGGTTTAACGGCTTTAGCCCGCGGCTTTACGGGAGTGACGCGCCAAGCGCGTCCAAGAGCGCTGCAAAGATCGCCTAAGCCAGTTGGGAATGTGAATACGCCGGTCCGGCATTCACAATCAATCCTGCGCAGCGGCCATTCTCGGCCTTAATCCTGTCCGACAGCTGCTTTTGCGTTGCATCAGAGGCGCGCCCATTCGAGCATATAATTGCCGTTTTATCAGCCTCCGGCACAACGGTCAAAGCGATATCCGTCCGGTCAAGGGCCGGCGCATCGACAATCACGACCGCAAAATGGTCCCGCACAGCATTCCAATATTCGCGCGCCGCCGTGATATGGACGGTTTGCCCCGCTTTGATCTCTGACCAGCGAAATTCCGTCACGGCAAGACCTGTCGACCCAATTAAATGAAGGCCCCCATAAAGCGCTGTAGACTTTCGGTGGCCCTGATCGTCAACGCCATCCGGGCTAACTTGCCAAAACGGCTCGACGCCAAATGTCGCATCATATGGGCCTTGGCTGACGCCAAATTCCGTTTGTCCTTCGTGGGAGCGAAAAAAGGCCGCTTGGCCTTGATTGGTGAGATCAAGGTCTATCAATGCGGCGCGCTGTCCATACGGCGCATAATGCGCGGCTGCAAGCAGAGCAAGGTGACGGGCCACATAGCTCGTTCCCGCGCCTGTTTCAGCCGATAGCATCACTAAAACAGGTGCACGTCCATCCCCGCGCGGCGGGCTGCACAGCTGCGCTAAAACCGATTGTAGAGGGTGCTGACTATCAATCATCTAGGCTTAGCTCCTGTTAGGCTCAGGAACCTAAAGGTTTATCAGCCAGCCGTCCAGCGGGCATATATGAAGGGGCCTCGCCCCTTCAAGCCCTGATAAATGGCCCTACTGTTGGGTTGGGACATGCCCGAGAATGTCCGGACCACCCGCGATGGGCTGGCTTTGAGGCTGAGCGTTTGCCTGCGCGGCGGCGTCGGACTGCAAATAGGGATTCGCATACATATCCGGGGCGGCAGACCCATAGGATGCGGGAGCATAAACCGCCGCCTGAGCATATGTCTCGCTAGAGGCCTGCGCCGGCGCATAATTTAGAGGCTGAGCCGTTTGGGCCACTCCGCCGTGCGCATAGCCTGCCGCGCCGGTAAAAGGTTCGGCCGCTGTTTCATATCCGCCCACCGCCGGAGCGGCATACGGCACGGCGCCAAAGGCTGCGGCTGGCATGGGAACAGATTCGGGAATGGGCGGTGAGTAATACTGCGGCGCGGAGGCAGGCTGCGGCTGGAAGTCGCCATGACCATAGCTCTCCTGACGCCTATCACTGCGGCGGTTCGCCGGCGAAGGATTGCTGGCATAGAGCGCAGGATTTAGGAACACCTTCATCAAGGCCAGGATAAAGAGCGTGAATCCCCAACCCGCAGACGCAAGCGCAAATATGATAAGACGCATGTTCGGTCCTTTGCGCGGCCGCGTGGCCCAAGAGATAACCTGCACATTTTCGCTGCTGCTCTCCGCTTGTTCCTGATTAACCAAGGCTTCTTGTTCCTTGGTGGTGTAGTTTTTCAGCCGCGCATCCAGAGTTTCTCGCTCACGCAGCAAATTTTGATATTGGGGGCTAAGGTCCTGAAGTCGTCGGACTTTACCATCGGCGGCATCAAGCTGGCGCTGTAGGGTAAATTCTTTCTCGCGGTAACTATCGGCTTGAGATTGCAATGTATTACGGCGGGTGAGCGTCGACTGGAAAACAGGGTTCGGCCCCACGCGTCTTCCGCCCGAGGCTTGACCGCCTTGGGTCGCCAAGATCGATTTTAATTGATTTAGTTCCGATTCTTTTTGACGAACAGGCGGACTCCCCGGGAGGTATTTTGCCAATAATTGCTTGAGTTCCAGTTCGGCCTGCGCGATGCGCTGTGAGGCGCGATCATCGACATAAAGATCAATCTGTTCTGGTGTGCTGCGAAGCTGCTCTTCAACTGTTGCAAGTGCCCGCTCAGTCTCTGTCATGCGTCCGCGCAGCGTATTGAGCTGTGTCCGCAGCTCCTCTGTGCGTTTTGTGACGCCCCCGCGTTCACTGTCAAAATCAGAAATACCATTGCTGCGGAGAAATTTGGCAATCGCCCGGTCATTGGCCCGCAATTGATCTTCGGTGGCGCGCCTGCGCTCCGAGATCAAATCAGAGGACCCTTCAACGAACAACGCCTTACGCGCATCCAAATATTTCTGAATGAAGACATTTAGCGTCTCCACCGCAACTTCAGGGTCTTCGTGTTTATAAACCAGGTCGACGATTGAAGATTTAGGCTTTGGAGCCACGACAAAGCTGCTCTCAACTTCTTTATAAAGATCGACCCATGCGTTTTGCTCATCAACAGGACCACGAGCCGCATTGATTTTTTTGAAGGCCTTCTTGGCAAAACGCTGAGGACCGAAACTTCCGGGCGACGTCATTTCGCCCACAACCTGTTCAATAATATCAGCGTTCTTCATAATACCAACTTCATTTTGAACAATATGATCTGGCGTCAACTGCAAGCCTTGAGCTTGTTTGGAGGTCACGGACTCATAAACATACTCATCGCCAAGCTGCACAAGGACGCGTCCCTCACCGCTATACTTTCGCTTGAAATCTTTTGTTAAAGGCCAAGCGGCAAGCGTTCCGATAAGGAATAAGGGCAGGACCCATCTTAACTGATGCCCAAATGAAGACAGGAACTCCCCGACGCGAATGCGCGGCATCCCATTGGCATAATCCCCAACGGTCAGATCATTCATACTCGAGGAGGCCGCAGCGGCTTGCGCCCGGTAGCTCGAGGTGCTTTCAAAATAAGCGGAGTCACTACCTTTGACAGATTTTGCGGCAAAAGCTGCATTGCGCTTTGCGGCTCTTGCAGCTTTTTTGGCTTCCTTCGCAGCCATTTTGTCTAATTTGCTTGTTTCTGACTTCCCCATATAGGGCCCATCAGATTTATTAAAACGGCTGAGAAACGACATAAAATGACCTTAAAGAAGTATGGTTAATGCACTTGACGACCTAAATTTTAATTTTTCGTTATCCATTCTTGTTAACTATAGAAAAAAGCGAAAATAACTGACGTTTTGTTGGCAAAGGGCTAATTTCATGACTAAAGCACTCAAAACCCTCCTATTTATGGCCTCAATAGGGGCTATTTCAGGGGTAACAGCCCTAAATGCGCAGGCGGGATCGCGTTATAACGGGCAAAAAACGAATCACGCCTATAGACATGTTAACGTTATTCCCCCCATGCCAGCCCCCTACAGGGGCGTGCCCGCCAATCATTCTCGCCATAAATTTCATAAACAATCGCTTGTTCCGCGGCCGCTCAATCCCGCTTACCGCACGTGGGGAGACAAAATTAAAGGGCGCAAACAGCTTGCCTATCAAATTCCACCGCGTCCGGCACCCTACGGGTCTCAGTTTCAGCGCTGGGTTGATTACGAGCCCCAATATACACTCTACCCTGGTGATCAACTTGATATCGTCGTGCCAAGCGCGCCGGAATTATCACGTACGCTTACGGTTGGACCTGATGGCCGGATTGTTATGCCCAATGTCACGCCGGTAATGGCTGCCGGCCGCACGATAACCCATGTCCAAAACGCGCTTTCAGCGCAGCTCTCGACATTATTAAGAGACCCGAAAATCGCCGTCACGCCGCGCGCCTACAGCTCGCAGCAAATATACATTGGCGGTGAAGTCGGTCAGCAAGGAACATTTGCAATGCCTGGCCCGATCGGCGTTATGGAAGGTATTTTACTGGCAGGCGGCCTACGGGGTACAGCCAAAACAGGCCACGTCGCCGTTCTTCGCCGCGCGCCCAATGGCGGCATGATGATGCGCACAGTTAATCTTAAAAACGGACTGCGCAATATTCGCGAATATAATGACAATATGCAGCTACGCCGAGGTGATATAATCTTTGTCCCGCGCAATTCTCTGGCAGAAATTGGCGTATTTATGTCAAACTTCCGCGGCGCCTTGCCCGTAGATTTCAATCTCAGCTATCAATTTGGCAGCAATGGCGGGGGCACAACGGTCGTCTCGCCTTAAGCTACGGCTCCTCTAGCCCAAGAGGGTCAAAGGCGAAGCCTTTACGATCAAATTTTGTAAAAAGCGGCTTAGGCCGCTTTTTTTGCAGTTTCGAGCAATTCACGATTTTCGGCAAGCCAGCCTCGTGCTGCGCGCTGCGCCAGCGTCACATCAAGGCTGCTCATTTCATGCTTGATTTCGTCGCGGTAGGCTTTGGCAGGAATTGATCCCATCATTGCGGCTAAGTTAAACCATTTATGGGCTTCCACAAAATCAGGTCCGCGATCCTCAAGATCCGTTGAATAAATCAATCCCAAACGGAAAAGATCTTCCGGCTGGCATCCTGCGTCGATTGCGGCTTTCGCCTCTGATACGTCTACATCTGTAAAGGCCATCTCTGCCTCCCTATTTTCACCTAATACCGCCGGATTATCCTTTGGCCTGAGCGGCGAACTTATGTTCGTCTCAACTCTTGAATACTAAAATGGGCAAGGCAAATAAATATAAGGTTAAAGGGAGTAAAGGTTAATCAAGTTTTATTTGTATTAAATCAAGTAAATTTGTATTACTACTACGTTTATATGTAGTTAAATATAAATTATATTTGAATTTATACTTATATAAATCAAGTAAACAGAGCCGCACTCACAAGAGTTTTGCAAGACTAAATCTGTTCAGAAAAAGTCAAAAAAAATGTCTACTCGGCGCAAATTTGCAAAAAACACCAAATTTGGACTGATAAATCCCGTATTGGCACATGCCAACTTCTCTGAGGGCGGGCCCGAAAAGGGATAACGGCGCAATAACGGGCTATTGACGCTCTTTGGTCGCAACAAAACGCAGTTTCGGATTTTTTTCCTGAGCGTAATTAATGTCCCATCCCGATTTGGCAAGATATACAGGCGCGCCGTCGAGGTCTTCCCCGCAGTTATTTCGGTTCTTGGCAATAAAGTCCTCAATAAGCTGGGGGTCATCAGCGCCAATCCAGCGGGCAATTTGATAGGGCGGCATTTCAAACACGACATCCAGGCCATATTCATTCTTCATGCGGTCAGCCATCACCTCAATCTGGAGCGCCCCCACAGCGCCGACAATCATATCTGCGCCGAAGGCGGGCCTAAACAGCTGGGTGACGCCCTCTTCGGCAAGGCTTTCCAGCGCCTTACGTAAGTGCTTGGCTTTTAACGGATCAAGCGTGCGCGCTCGGCGCAAGATCTCCGGTGCAAAATTGGGAATACCCGCATATCGCACTTTCCCAGTCTCAGACAGGCTATCGCCCACGCGCAAGGACCCATGATTGGGAATTCCGATCACATCGCCAGCAAAGGCGTTGTCGGCTAGCTCTCTGTCTTGAGCGAAAAACAAGATAGGGTTATGTACGGAGATGGTTTTCCCCTCCGCTGTCTTTAGCTTCATGCCGCGCTTAAACTCACCCGAACAAAGGCGCAAAAAGCCAACTCGGTCACGATGGTTCAAATCCATATTGGCCTGAACCTTAAAGATAAATCCGGTGACTTCTTTATCATTTGGCAAAATAGACACCGCATTGCCGCCCTTTTTCGCAGCTTCAGCCTGCGGGCCGGGCGCAAGCTCAGCGAGCGCATCAATCAGCTCTTTGACACCGAATTTTCGCAAGGCCGAGCCAAAATAGACCGGCGTCATATGACCCTCGCGAAAGGCTTGCTCGGAAAACGTGCCATATTCTTTGGCCAGTTCCGCTTCCTCGCGAAATTCCGAAAGCAATGCCGGGTCATCGAAAAGGGTCTCAAGCTCAGGACTATCCATCGGGATTTGCGGCGCGCCGCCGCCCGTATCTCCCTCTTCATCGGGACGAATGAATCGGTAGAACATGTCAGTTTGTAAGTTGGCCGTACCCTTAAAGCGCCGCCCGCTCGCGGCAGGCCATTGCATGGGCACAACATCAAGCGCAAGCTTATCCTCGATCTCGGAAAGTATATCAAAGGTATCCACGCCCTCACGGTCCAGCTTATTGATAAATGTGATAATCGGAATATCGCGCAGGCGGCAGACCTCAAACAGTTTTAGGGTTTGCGGCTCTATGCCTTTTGCCACATCAAGGACCATAACGGCGCAATCAGCGGCGGTTAGCGTGCGGTAGGTATCTTCGGAGAAATCCTCATGACCGGGCGTATCTAGTAGGTTGAATATCAAGCCCTTATGTTCAAAAGTCATGACAGAGGAGCTGACCGAAATACCACGCTCCTGCTCAATTTTCATCCAGTCCGATTGCGTACGCCGCACTTGCCCGCGCGCGGCGACAACGCCCGCTTGATGGATCGCGCCCGCTGCATAAAGCATATTTTCCGTCAGCGTCGTCTTACCCGCATCCGGGTGAGAGATAATCGCAAATACGCGGCGGCGCAGCGGTTCGGTTTGTAAGGCAGCCATAGGGCACTTTCGTTTCTAATCCCGCGCGTGGGATAGGCCTAAATGCCAAGGCTTTCAAGCCTAGGCTTTAGCTATTGCCGTGTTCACGCGCTTGAGGACGTAAAGGCCGCTTTATGGCTGCGGACCCGCCTCGCCATTTGCCACCGCCAAATGCGCCTGATCGAGAATATAAGCACGAATGCTCTCGGCCTGCTCTGCGGTCAGCTGCTCTTTAAAGGAGACCATGCCGTTTTCCTTTAAGGCGCCATTCATAAGTATATCTTCCCATTCATGCGTATCGCCCGCCGCATAGGACCAGCGCAGATCGGGCAGCACACCGGAGCTAATCGCCAGCGGGCCATGGCAGGTCAGGCAATTTTGTGAATATTGCAGCAGTCCCGCAGCTACCATTTCGGGCGTGCCAAATTTCTCCCCTTTAGGCGAGCGGTCGGCCATGGCCTCAAGCGGGTCCGGTAAGCTCTCTGTGCCGCCAAGTTTAAAGCTGACAACCCGCCCAACATCTGGCGCGACCGCGCGCTCAAACCCATAACCTGCCGAGAGCGCCCAAGAGCTGCCCCAGCCCGTAGTCAGCGCCACATATTGTTCGCCGTCAAGCTCATAGCTGGAAATTCCCGACAGCGCACCTGAATTTACGCCGCGCGACCAGAGCTTCTCCCCGCTCCCCGCGTCATAAGCGATCACCTCGCCTTTTATCGTGCCTTGGAACACAAGCCCGCCAGAGGTTGCCAGCACGCCGCCGTTCCACGGTCCGTCATGGGGTACGGACCAAGCTGCCTTTTGCTTGACGGGATCCCACGCCAGCAAAAAGCCTTGATTGCCTTTCCGCAGCGCCTCTACCGCGCCCGCCGGATAAACCGGCGGCACGCCGGCCGCAAGGTTATACCCCAGGTTCCAATAGGCATCAGGGTCGCTGGGTATAACTTCGTCTTGGAAGATTTGCGGCACGACTTGCGCCGGAATATAGACAAGGCCCGTTTGGGGACTAAAGGCCATGGGGTGCCAATTATGCGCGCCATGCGGCCCGGGAAATAGCATTACGCCCTCCCCCGCTGTATCGCGGGCGTTAGCGGCTTCTATGGGGCGTCCGTTCTCGTCAAGTCCGCTCGCCCAATTCATCGGCACAAACGCTTCGCCCGAGATAAATTCTCCGCTGGCGGCATCCAAAACATAGAAAAACCCGTTTTTAGGGGCTTGCATGACCACGCGGCGACTGGCGCCGCCCTCACCCAGCGGCAATTCGGCAATCATGATATGTTGTGTTGCCGTGAAATCCCATTGATCGCGAGGCGTGGTTTGAAAGTGCCACTTATAAGCGCCCGTATCAGCATCCAGCGCCACCATTGAGGAGAGGAACAAATTGTCCCCATTGCTCTCGGGATCACGGATTTTGGCGTTCCAAGGCGAACCATTTCCCACGCCGATAATGACGGAGTTATTGACATCATCATAAATGACTGAGTCCCAGACCGTGCCTCCGCCGCCGTCCGTTGTCCACGCGCCGCTGTCCCCCCAACTTTCATTGGCGAGCTTAGCAAAAATCTCATCTGACGCTGCGCCGTCGGCTTCTTTCTTCGGGTTCGGTGTGGTATAAAAGCGCCAGTCCAGCGCGCCTGTGCCCGCATCATATGCGGACACATACCCGCGCACACCAAGCTCCGCCCCGCCGTTACCGATTAGCACCCGCCCGTTCACCACGCGCGGCGCCATGGTGATCGTATAGGGTTGGCTTTGGTCCACGGTCACAACCGACCACTCGACCTTGCCTGTTTTCGCGTCAAGCGCCTCTAATCGGCCATCGAATACGCCGAGATAAACCTTACCTTCATAAACAGCGACGCCGCGATTCACCACATCACAGCAGCCCTTGATCGCGTCCTCGCCCGACACCCCCGGATCATAACTCCAAAGCTCATCACCTGTGCGCGCGTCCAGCGCATGCACAATTGACCACGCCCCCGTGACATACATAACGCCGTCAACAATGATCGGCGTTGCCTCCACCCCCCGCGAGGTTGAGAGGTCAAAGCTCCAAGCCACGCCAAGATCTTTGACCGAGTCCTTTGTTATTTTATCCAAAGCCGAGTAGCGCTGCTCCTCATAGCTGCCCCCATATGTTAGCCATTCCTGCGGCGTATTTTTGGCATTTCGCAACGCGGCATCATCAACGCCCAAAGCAATGCCGCCCTGCCCTTTGAGTTTGCTCACACTATCTGGACTTTGTCCTGTGTCCGGGCCGCAAGATATGAGGGCCGCCGCGCCCATTATCAGAGCCCCACATCTCATTCGTGAAACTATCTTTGCCATTTCATTCCCCAATGTAAGTGGCCCAGTATTTGGGCTTTATATTTTTATGGACTGAATTTGCCGAGTTTTTAAAGGATTAGCAAATGCTATCTTTGCAGCTTCCCTATGCGCTATTTAGAAACACGCTGGGCCGGTAAGCACATAAATCAATCATGGGCTGAAAATTTCGCTTTTAAAAAGGGCGGTGCGTGATTTGTTATCCTCAAAGCCAAGCTTTGAATTGCGAAGCGCTCCCCGGCATGTTCAAAACACTCAGCATCTATCTTTCCCCTGATGCAATACCTTAAGGCTCGGCACTGTCCGGGCCTTTTTTTTTGCGGAGATAAAATTAGGAAGCGGCAGCACCCGAACCCCCTTTCGGGCCGGCTAAATCGCAACGGCGCGGACGACCTCTTCGGTGATAAAGTGCCGGCCGTCTTTATCCTCGATCTCGACAATCCAAAGATCAGGATCACGGCTTTTGAGTCGGCTCAAAAGCGCCTGCGTTTGCGCCTCATCCGCCGGCCCGCTTTCGTGCCAAACACGCGCGCCGTCCATATTCGTCACGGCCTGATACAGGCAAAGATGCGCGGCGTTTTGACGGACGCAAATCACCACAGCCCCCGCCTCCCGCGCGCCTTTTTGAGCGATGGCTGCAAAGGCGCCATTTGCGAGGGCACGGCGCAGGAGCGCGCTTACAAAAATATGCGCCTTTAACCGACCGCCAAATTTCAAAAAATCGGACATAGCTCCTATATGGGTCGCCGCGCCTTTTTCGCAATAGCGGCCCTGTGACGTGTTCTTGTCACAAGCTTTGAAATTACCGCCCTATGGCACCGGATTTGCACCGCGAAAGACCTGTTAACTCTAAGGCCTCTCGTAATGTATCATTTTCGGTCACTTTCTCGGATTTTTATTCACTCTAGTCAGCGCGCGTTCGGCCGCAAGAGCCTATGTCACACCGCCGCTAGTTTGCTAGCGGGTGCCGCCTTCATTGCCGGATCTATTCTGCCTCCGCAGGCCTTGGCAGCCACGACCAAAAGCTCAAGCCAAGCGATCAGCCAGACCAAGTTGTCCGTCATGAACGGGGCCGACGTCAATAAAATTGACTGGCGACAACCGGAAATGAAACTTCGCTTTGACCTGACGGAAAGTGACTGGATTGACGGTATGGATATGATTTTGTCCATGACGCCAACAGGAAATGTCGGTAAGCGCGAACCTGTTCTTGTGAGCTTAAATAACGGTCCGCCTATTCGTCTTTCCCCCAGAAGTCAGAGCTTTGATGCCCGCGTAAAATTTGACCCAACATTTATTCGCGCCCGGGGCAATGTCTTGACGATACGCACGCCCGCCCCCGACGGCGCGCCCTGCCTGACCTCGGCTCACGGAAGCTGGGACGTGAACCTTGCCAAGAGTTCGATTGTTGTGCGCACGCGTGCCAAATCACGTAGCCTTTACTTGCGCGAGCTGGCTGAGCGCCTTGCCAACCCTGCGACAACACCCAAAACTGTTGCCATTATCGCACGCGGGGCCAACAAAACCCGCTTTGAAATGCTCGCGGCCCAAGGCATTGCCCTGCAAACACCCTCTATCCCAACATTTCGCACACGCGCAGGACGTTCGGATATGGAAATCGTTATCGCACGCCGCGATGAACTTGCCCCCTTTGTGAGTGATCGTACGATCTTGTCAGCAACGGGCTCAAAAATCAGCCTGCATAAAGGACGCCCCATGCGGCTTGTCATCACGGGCGATACTGATCTCCAGGTTACGGAAGCCATAAAATCCTTTGCCACCCACAGCTTGCCGCCTGTTCGTCGTCGCCATTCAAATACCGGTGAGCTTAATTTTCAGCGCAAGTTTTCTTCTCAACGTGTTGAACTCTCAAAGCGCACAAGGTTTTCCGATCTGGGCAAGGGGTTTTATGCCATGGATTGGCGGGCAACGCCCAATATTTTGACGTTTAACGTTGCGGACCCGAGCACGCAATCAGGTGAAGTATTGCTACGTTTGTCATCGAGCAAAAAAATTGCCAAAGACAGCAAAGTAAAACTTGAACTGAACGGCAAATCACTTGGTTTTGCAGTGCTGGACCGCCGCCGTAAATCCGTCGCCTTTACTATCCCGCAAGGCAGTCTGCGCGGGCATGAAAATGAACTAAAGATCACACCACTGCTTAACAAAACCCCAAGTGTGAGTACATTTGGACAAGCCTGTCCAGGGCTGGATGATACGCCCGGCTTTTTCATTGGGAATGGTTCGCGGATTGATTTGAAATCATCTGGCAGTTCACCCGTCACTGAGCTTAGCCGCCTAACGGCAAATGGCGGAGTGTTTGCCGAGGCGGGCGGTATAAACACGCATGTTATCCTCCCGGCCCGCGGGAGCAAGGACTTCGCGGCGTCCTTAAAAGTTCTCGCGCAGCTGGCCAAAACATCTGGCGCTGGCTGGACAGAGGCTAGCGTCTCGCGCAGCGGCGAAGATATAGCGGGCAAAAACCTATTGGTCATTGGCCCAAAATCCGGCGCAGCAAACTTAGTGACGCGCGGACCGCGTTCACTATCAGCAGCTCTAAATGGGAAAAGCTCTCACGGACAATTGGTTTCAAACACGGCAACCTATGAAAAGTTTGCCTCTGCCGATGCCGCTAGCACGCTCGCTTTATACGCTAAGAAGACCCGTCCATCCTCACGCATCGGAAGCGGCGGGGTCGCGGCGATATTCCCGGATAATAACCGCTTGATCGGCGTAATCAGCAATACGCCCGGACGCTCTTTTTCTTCCGTTACGCAGGATTTGCTAAACCCAAAACAGTGGAACAAGCTCCACGGCAGTGTTTCTCGCTGGAATAGCAAAACTGTTTTGATGACGCAGACACCGATCAATGTACCGCTTTCTGCACTTCCCAAAGTTGAGAAACCCAAAGGACCCGTACCCGCGATCCCAAATCTTGATATGGCATGGCTAAATGACGGGCTGACTGAAATTGCGCTAGGATGGGATGCGGTCTCGGATTATGTCTTGGTCAAGATGGAAGACTTTGGCAGCACCGTTGAGACAATGCTTGCGGGGGGGAGTAAATTACAGCCCAAAACCCCGCAAACCCATCCACGCCCGCCCAAGCTCACGTCTGAATATGCAGAAAAAATGAAGCGGCAAGGCGCGGCCCCGCGTTCTGCCTATGCGCAAACCCCAACATTTGAGCGGCCCAGTTTGAAAAGCCTACCAGCCAAGAGTGACGTCATCGCTAGCCGCGAGCCTTTGACAATGAAACTCCGCGGGTTTTCCCGGCCGGATACCCCTTATTCCTCCACAGGCAAGAATTCTTCTTGGCTATCTAATTTGATCGGGAAGTTGAAGCGCCCCGCAGCAGGGCAGGTCTCCCATTCTGATTCCAAAACGGCCGAAGGCGCGAGAAGATCAATTACTCAGGCGCCGAATCAAAAAACCCTTGCAGGTCAAAAATTTAATTCCCCGCAATCTGGGGAGAAAATGTCGCTTCACCCAGAAAATAGATTTGGCAAGATGTTTGCGGGCATCAAAACCCGTTCCAGCGAAAAATTATCTGGACTAAACCAAGTCACAACAGGCTACATAATTGTTTTATTTGGTTTACTTCTGATTTTAGCCAGCTTGCTCATGAGTTTGCTACGCCCCGCAAAGCGTACCGCCCCTGCGCCTCACACGCCTCTTTTTGGAAAACCAGAGCGCTAAAGGGACAAATTTTCTACAAATAATAGGAATTTATTCCTCTCACTAATATTCTGTGCTAAAAGATTTTCTCCCCCGACTTTCATCGATCGTCTCTAGAGGAAAATATGCGCAAAACTAAAGACCCCATTTCAGACAAAGCTCAAGCCCATTTAACCGTCGCTATCACAGCTCTGGCATTTGGAGTGCCTATGGTGGATGTCTTTGCCCGCCAACGTTTATCTTCTAGCGAAATTTTCTTACGGCAGATGTCGATGTATTTGCTCAATACGGTTTTTGACTTTAATCTCTCACGTGTGGCCCGCGTCTTTGCGCGTGACCGCACAACGGTACGGCACGCTTGTCAGCTGATCGAAGATCAGCGTGATAGCGCAGCCTTTGACGAAACCCTGACATTACTTGAAGGATATCTACAACAGTCGCGGGCGCTGGAGCCGGAACAATGAGCGCAGGTGCAGGTATCGGGGAGGCCATACTCACCCAATTTGCCAAAGAGCGCTCAGTTATCTTTAAACCGCCGCAAGGCCCCTGCCCCGTGTTTGCGCGCGGGGATAAACGTACACGCGCGACCCATTGGCTATCGCAAAAAACGGTCAAGGGCATGATTGCGGAGGGCATGTTGATACGCGGGGAACGGGGCTACACTTTGGCGCCGTCTCTTCGTGCCCGCGCGCTCAATCCTGTGCCCGAGCGCCGTTTCGAAGAGCAGCACGGCGGCGTCTCACAGCGCGAAGTATATACGCCGCAAAATGTGGTTCGGCGCGTGCGCATGAACGATAGTTTCTCTGTTCTTCGCCGACTTGGGAAAACCCGCGATCGGCGAGGACAGCCCAAGCTATCGCCCGCACTTATAGAAGCAGGCGAACGCTTTGCCTATGACTATGCGGCCTCGGGTCGAGGCGATCTTGCGACCCAGAATTACGCCGCCAGCGGCGCTGATAACTCTAATCGCCGCGACAGCATGGAGCGCCGCAATCTAAGCCGGATTGACGCGCAAAACCGCTGCCGTGCGGCGCAAGACAAACTGGGGACAAAGCTAACCGATATTATTATCGCCGTTTGCTGCAATCATCATGATCTAGACGCGCTGGAGATCGCCGAAGGCTGGGCGCGCGGCTCGGGCCTGCCGGTCTTGCGCCTTGCCCTAACGCAGCTCGCCGATCATTACGGGACATTTATGCGCGAAAGCCTCTAACCTTGGCAGCCTTAAGCGGCGCTCCGCGCCTCAGTTTTAATTCGCTCAATCATCGCCTTAAGCCCATTGGAACGCTGAGGGGAAAGATGCTCCGATAAATCCAGCGCGCCGAGAATCGCCTGAGCGTCTAAGGCCAAAATTTCTTCGGGCGTGCGGTTGGAGAACACCGCGATTACAACCGCGACAAGGCCTTTTACGATATGCGCATCGCTATCCCCGCGAAAGATCAAACGATCATTTTCGCGGGTGCTCACCAGCCAGACCTGACTCACGCAGCCTTTAACTTTTGTGGCCGGATTTCGCTCCGCAGCGCTGAGTGGGGTAAGATTGCGCCCCATATCAATGACGTGTGTGTAGCGATCTTCCCAATCGCTCAAAAAAGCAAAATCATCAATCATGTCCTGAATATTTTCTGGATAGTCGTCAGTATTTGCCATATTTCCAGCTCAAGGTTGAAACGCAATTCGTCAAGAGGCGGCGCCTCTGTCGTCTTGCTTTGCATGGCTCATATAGAGAGCGCCCTCCCGCTTGCCAAGCGCTGGGGTTAAAATGCCTCGGCATGAGACGGGCAGATGGTGACATATTGTGGGAATTTTCCTAATAATGTCTCTTTTGACGGGAAATCCATGGCAAAATTGGGAAAAATCTGGCCAAATGATGCCAAGAGTAAACCCAAGAGGCGCAAGCGATTATTATGTCTGATAAATCTCGCGGCATTGTTACAACCAGCCTGATCTGGCTGGCGGTGATCGCGGCAGCTTTCACAGCGGCCGTCATGCGCGGGGCTGGATGGCAAACCCTGCTTCCTTACGCGGCGGCGGCGGCGGTGCCGGCAGTTTTAAGCGCGCTTATGTACCGTCTTGTAGCTGCGGAATGGGCACGGCTCGTTGTTATATTTCTCTGGTTAGGGCTGGCGATCACGGCCTGTCTTGCCATGGGCCTTAAGCCTTTTGCGTTGCTTTTTCTAGCGCCTGTTATCATCGCTGCCCTATTTGAGCGCGATATGATCGTTGAGGCTCTCTTACTTTCCGCGGTCATTGCAGGCCTCATTTTTTACGCCAATTTGAGAGGCGCCTTGCCGCCGCCCATCGCAACCTTGGAAGGCAGCGGCTGGAGCGCGCTTACCATGCCTGCGGCCCTTGCCGCGCTTACCCTCGCAGCCCTCTACAGCGCCGCCCAAGGCCGCCATAGCCGTGAAGGCACGGATATACAGCGCGCCCGCAGCGCCCTGAGTACAATGCCCGGCGGCGCGCTTCTGATTGACAAGAGCAATGCGGTAACCCCGCTTTCCCGGTCTGCTCTCGCCCTTTTCGGCCTCAAAGCCGAAAGGCCGTTGAAGCTAAGCAAACTGCTTCCAAGTGATGCAGAATTTTCAAAGTCACTCACCGAATTAGCGGCCGAGGCGCGCAGCACCCATAAACCAGCAAGCCGGACGTTGACTCTCAAGTCCAATGATGGGTCACGGCGCATAATGGATATTGTCGCCTCGCCAGAAACGCAGGGCGTGATTATCCACGCTCAGGACGTGAGCGAGAGAGAGCGCGAGATCGCGTCTCTCAGGGCGTCTCACTCTGATGTGCAAAAAGCCATAAACGACAAGACGCTTTTTTTCTCAGGCGTTAGTCATGAGCTTCGCACGCCGCTGAATGCGATCATTGGATTTTCCGATATGATGCGCTCGCGTCTTTTTGGACCCTTGCCCAGTAAATATGCGGAATATGCCGATCTAATCCATGATAGCGGGCAGCATATGCTAGATCTTATCGGGGATGTACTTGATATGTCCAAGGTCGATGCCGGTAAATATGAGCTGCAATATGGCAGCTTTGATATGGCAGATGTCATCCGCAGTACGGTTAAGATGATACGTCCGGCCGCAGATGCCGCAGCTGTCGAAATAGAGCTTGATATTATAGACCGGCAAGACCTCGTGATTGAAGCTGACCGCAAAGCAGTGCGGCAAATCTTGCTCAACCTCCTATCGAACGCCATTAAGTTCACCCCCAAAGGGGGGAAGGTATCCGTGACGGCGAAAAGCCTTGCCGATACGCTTCATCTTAGCGTCGAGGACAATGGTATGGGAATGAGCGCCGATGAACTTAAGACAATCGGCCAGCCCTATGTGCAGGCCAAGAGTGCCGAGCGTATTGACGCGCGCGGCTCTGGTCTTGGCCTTTCGTTGGTGAAATCGCTTGTCGATCTGCATAGCGGGCGTTTTGCAATTGCAAGCCAGCCCGACGAAGGCACCAGCGTTGATATTTACCTGCCGCTAGAGCGCGCCCAATAGCGGGATTGGCAATGCGGCCCGCCCCGGTATCAGGCGTAGATTTTGGAAATTTGCGTTTGATCGCCCGCAACAGAACTAAGCTTGACCAAGTGATCATAACCTAAAATCATATCAATCGTCTTGCCATCGCTTGAGAGCGGCATACGTATCCAGAACTGGGCCAAATGCCCGCCCAGCGGCGTGCCGGGCCGCGTGACCCCCGCCATTGGGCGGCGTTTATCAATGATATTCCCTAAAATACGGTGCCAATAGGCGGCGCGATCCCCAATCGGAAGTTCGTCGATATATTTACCTTGAATTTCTGCCTCAAACAAAGGCCAAAACCCTGTGCCAGCTAAACGATATTTAAAACGCGGTCCAGAGATAGGCTGAGCTGAATTAGAGAAAACCTCAAGTAATGAGATCGTCGGCAAATGAGAGGTGATATGTTCTGGTTCAATATCATAGCGGGACGGGAAGCTGCCGTTTTTACACCGCGAGCGCCAATAGTCATAGATCGCAGTCTGCTGCGGCAGAACCATTTGATGGCGTAATGCATTCCCCTGTAACATAAAGTCCCTGCCCCTAAAGCCGTCTTTTCCCCTTTGATGGCTACACCATTAGGAAATGGGATGAATCGGGCAAGTAGGGCCATGCGAGAAAAAGAACGTTAACACCTCATTAACCATGTTTTTTATAACGGTTCCGATTCAACCTCCTGCCTGCGGCCTGCGAAATGAGGAATGAGGCGCATCCTTAAGACCCCTCAAAAGCCACAAAATTAGAAAATTTGAAGGATCAGCGCGGCTGGGCGCCTTTGCTCCGCCGTCCCAAGCCAGACTCGCGCGCAAGTTTTGAACGCTGCTTTGCATAGCTTGGCGCGACCATAGGGTAATCAGCAGGCAAACCCCATTTCTCGCGGTAGGCTTCGGGGGTCAGGTCATATTTTGTCCGTAGGTGGCGCTTAAGCGATTTAAACGGCAATCCGTCCTCAAGGCAGATAATCACATCTTCACTCACGGAGGTCTCTATTGGCACAGCTGGCTCCTGCCGATCCTCCGGCTCGGGCTTAGCTTCTGAAAGCGTGGTAAGTGTGTCATAGACAGACTTCATAAGAGCGGGGAGCGCCTGCGGCTCCAGCGCATTGGCACCAACGTAAGCGGTAACAATATCCGCCATAAACTCTAGCCGCTCTCTGCGAGCGGTCTCTTCTTGATCGGACGCCTGCGGCTCTTTACTCACGTCGCCGAGACAAAGGTCAGGATGATAGCAAAGGCCAGTAAAGCCCCCGTAAGCAGGGCTGGCAGCCCGCTGGGCGCCGCAGCGCTGAAAGCGCCCGCTGGGCTAAACATTCGGTGCAGCCGGGAGCCGGCGCCCTCTATAAACCCATCGCGTATATTCGCTGTGTTTGCGCCGAGGCGCTCCCACATAGCATTTATCCAGATTGCAATTCGCCGCCCAAGCTTTCGGTGGGTCCAATCAAAATCGAGAATTTCAGCTTTGCGCTCGTCGGGATAAAGCCCGCGGCGCTTAAGGAAGGCAAAGGCGAACATGGCGGCAAAAAGGAGTTGCAATTGGAAGAAAATGTGATCGCCCGTATAGGGTTTATACTCCACCTCATAGGGCAGAAGACTATAGAAGAACTGGTAGCCGCCCCATGGGAAGGCCATGGCGATACAAAGCGCTGCCGCCAGTCCCATCGCCACCAGCATATTCCACGGCGCTTCTTTGACGCGGTGCCCGCCGTCATGAGAGAAGAAGGTAAAATGCGGCACCTTAATGCCTGAGTGTTCCATCACTCCAGCAGAGGCAAACAAGAGCATCATGACCACGGCCCACATCACGGGACTACCATGAGCGTGTTCCACAGCGGAGCTAATAATCATCGATTTGGTTACAAAGCCCGCCAACATTGGGAAGGCCGCAATTGAGCCCGCCCCTATCAAGCAGAAGACAGCCGTGATCGGCATAGAACGAAATAAACCGCCCAACTCTGATGCCTTGGCGGTGCCAACGCGGTGAAGCACAGCGCCGACAGACATGAACAATAGTGATTTGAAAATAACGTGGGCCACAACCTGTCCGGCGACGCCGTTCATCGCAAGCTGGCTGCCAATACCAATGCCGCAAACCATAAAGCCGAGCTGGTTGTTCAAGGAATAGGCGAGAACCTTGCGAAGATCATTTTCAATCACGGCGAAGAATACCGGAAAACATGTCATAATCGCGCCGATATAAATCAGAATTTCCGTGCCCGGAAAGCCTCTCGCCAATGCATAGAGCGCAAGCTTTGTCGTAAAGACAGATAGAATAACCGTGCCCGTTACCGTTGCCTTGGGATAAGCATCTTGAATCCAATTGTGCAGGAACGGAAATCCTACCTTGATGCCCATACCAAGAAGAATGAGCCATGCGCCCGGCGCATCAAGGCCGATGTAATTGAAGCTATAATCCCCGCCATTTGCCTGCCCATAAAGCACAGCGCCGCCTAGCAGCAATACACCCGATAAAACATGATAGGCGAGATAGCGGATACCGGCGGCAAAGGCTCCTTGTCCGCCTTTCCAGATCAAGAAGACGGAAGAAATAGCGGTCAGCTCCCAAAACACAAACAAGGTAATAAGATCGCCGGCGAAAACAGCTGCAACTGCGGCTCCCATATAAATAAGCGCGGAGCTGTCAGTGATTTTGCATTTTTCATGCAGCCCAAAGATCGCATTGAGCACACCCGCCAGACAGAATATATACCCCCAGACGATAGCAAGGCTATCTATCCGCAATGTCGTGAGCTTAAGCGGCCCAACTTGCCATATACCTCCAATCACCTCGGGCGAGGTAAATTGGGTGAAGATCAGGACTCCTGCCGCGATTGGCGCAAAGAGGACAAGACCTTTACGAATTTGGTGAGACGGGATAAGTGCGCAAAAAAGCCCTGCAATGATAATCGCAAACCCAGGATTAAAATGGCCGAGAAGATCAAACATCGCTGGCCTCCCCTTTTTTCGGCGCAAGGACCGGCGTAGGCGGGGTCGGCTCAGCCTGTCCGGCCTCTAGGGCCGCGGGATCAATGATAGGGGCCTCGCCCTCCGCGTAATAATTTTCGGGCCGCGCCAAAAGCCTGAACAGAGGTTCCGCGCTCAAGACGACAATTGTATACGCTGTGAATCCGATTAGCGCCCAGCTTCCAAAAAAATCCCATGGCGCAGGATGTTTTGGCGGGTAAAAATACCCCAATACAATCATCAGCAACATACCGATGAGCGGAAGCCAGATAAAATTTCGTTTTACGCCCTCCTTGCCCAAAAACAAAAAGGGACGTGCATAAGGATGGATGAGGGCAAGCCCTTCGGGCGAGCTATCACTGGGAATATCAGGGTGATGATCTGACACTACATCCCTCCGTTAGGCAAAATAGGGGTGAGGAAATCGGCAATTGGGCCCGCGTAGAAGAACAGCATAAAGGCCCCAAAGGCCGTAAGTACCGGCGGGATAATGACCCATTTATGCTGGGATTTTATCGCGCGGATATGCGCATCATCCGCGGGGTTTGCGGGTGGTCGTAAGAAACCACGCGCGGCAATCGGTACGAGATAAACGACATTTAAGATAGACGACGCAATCAGAGCGGCAATCAAAATCGCTTTCCCGCTATCAAGGGCTCCGGCCATGAGGAAAAATTTCGGCCAGCTCCCCCCCATGGGAGGAATACCAATAATGGAAAAAGCCCCGATTAAAAACGCGCCAAAAACCCAAGGCATAGACCGTCCCAGACCATCCAGTTTTGAAATCTCCGTGCGGTGCGCGACCGTGTAAATGGCGCCAGCGCACATAAAGAGCGTAATCTTGCCCCAAGCATGCATCACGATCTGAAGCCCGCCGCCAATAATCGCAAGCGGAGCCGCCAGCATCGCGCCAAGCGTGATATAGGCCAGCTGGGATACGGTGGAATAGGCGAGCCGCGCCTTAAGATTATCTTGGCGCAGCGCAATCACTGAGGCCATGATAATGGTAAAGGCGGCAAGCCAGGACAGGAATGTAGACGCAGGCGTCGCAGCCGTCGCGGCGGGGCCAAAGGTAAAGACCACAACCTTGAGCATCGAAAACACGCCGGCTTTCACCACAGCCACAGCATGAAGCAAGGCAGAGACAGGCGTCGGCGCGACCATAGCATTCGGCAACCAAGGATGGACAGGCATAAGCGCTGCCTTGCCAATACCAAAGGCAAATAAAAGCAAAAGCAAAGACGTCGCGAGCAGGCTCGTTCCTTCGGGGAAAACACCGCCAACGGCAAAATCGGTTGTGCCCGCAATCACTTGCGTGCCGATAATGGCTGGCAGGAAGAGCGCCAGAGAGGTCCCCATCAAAATCATGCCGTAAATCGTGCCCCCTCGCAGGGCCTTGCTATCACCCTTATGGGTTACGAGCGGGAAGGTCGAGAGCGTCAAGGCCTCATAGAAAATGAAGAGCGTAATAAGGTTGCCCGCGGCGGCGATCCCCATAGCAGCGGCAATCGCAATGGCTACGAAACCGTAAAAACGGGCTTGGTTTTTTTCCTTATTCCCCCGCATATAGCCAATCGCGTAAAGAGAGTTTAGCACCCAAAGCGAGCTTGCAATGGCAGCAAAGGTCGCGCCCAAAGGCTCTAGGACAAATTTGACATCGAACCGGCCTGCAAGGGTGCCCAAATGAAGCTCCGGCCGCGCGCCGCCAGCGACGACGAGCACCAAATTAATGACGTTAATGAGCAATGCGATACCGGCGATCAATGTCACTGCTTCGCGCATATCGGGGGATTTGCGCAATATATAGATCAGTGCTGCTGCAAGCAGCGGAATGATCAATAAAAGCGCGAGCGCAAGTTCAGCGGTATAGCTCATTTTGCCCCTCCCTCAACCGAAGGGAATAATACATTCGCTGCCCCGTTCGAGGCCTCGACGACCAAATCGGAATTAATCCCGATCACGATGGAGCCTATCGCCAATATCCACATCGGAATGAGCATCATCAACGGTGCTTCATTTTTCTTGACGACTTCGCCGTTCACAACAGGCGGCTGCCGAAAATAGGCCTCCTTGAGGATATTGCCCATGTAAATAACGGCAAGGATTGAAGTAATTACAATGACAGCAACAGCCCACCACCATCCGCTTGCAGCAGCGGCGGTCGCGAGATTGACTTTGGATACAAAACCCGCCGTTGCCGGCACACCGATCAGGGAGAGAGCCGAAATCGTGAAAGCCGCCATAGTCCACGGCATAGTCTTGGACAGGCCGCGAAAATCGCTAATCCGCGTGATCCCGAAACGGTACCAAAAAGCGCCAAGCGCGATAAACAACCCGCCCTTGATAACGGCGTGATTAATGAGGTGCAGATAGCCTGCCGCCGCGCCGGCCGCCGTCCCAAGGCCGATTCCAAGCAGCATATAACCGACTTGCGCCACGGAGGAATAGGCAAGGGTGCGCCGCGCATCGGTCTGGAAAATTGCTTGCAAACTCGCGAAGACCATGCCCGCCACGCCCAGCCCCACAAGGATAATCATGACCGCCTTGCTGACATAGCCAAAATCGACATCATAAACGGTAAAGGTGAAACGAAGCAGCAAATAAAGCGCCGCCTTGGTAGCGGTAGACGCCAAAAAGGCAGTAACGAAACTCGGGCTATGGGCATAGGCATTCGGGAGCCAAACATGCAGCGGAAACATCGCCAGCTTTAGCCCCAGCCCGATAATAATGAAGGCGAAGGCGATCTGGGAGACCCGCGAGCCGCCATCAAGATCGTCTAAAATACGGGCCATATCCGCCATATTCAGCGTACCGGTCTCCATATAAAGAAAGCCAAGACCGATCACGAAAAATGTCGCGCCAATGGAACCTAAGATAAGGTAATTGAAGGCCGCATGAAGCGCGCGGCGGTCCCGGCTCGCCCCCATGCCCACAAGCACATAGGTTGAAATCGAGCTTACCTCAAGAAAGACAAAAACGTTGAACGCATCACCCGTAACGACCATCCCCAACAGGCCCGCAAAACAAACAAGAAAAGCCGCATAGAAAGGTCCACGCTTTTTGGGCTCCACCTCGGCCCGAACTGATGGATAGGCATAGAGACTGCAAATTACCGCCATAACCGCGATCAGTAGCAGGACGGGCGCAGAGAGCCAATCGACGACATAGGAAATGCCGTGGGGCGGATCCCATCCCCCCATAGAATACACAAGTGTCTCTCCGCTCGCCACTTGCAAAACAAGCACAAAGGCACAGGCCGAACAGATAAGCGTTACGAGCATCGCAAGCCCCCACGACAGGCGCTCGGAAGGCATAACAGCCAGCACGGCACCCATGAGCAAAGGCAAGACAACCAATAAGGCGGCGCCGTGCGTTAATATCCAGTCAGGAGCCAGAGACAAAAGCTGCATTACGCGTCCGTCCCTTCGAGGTTATAACGGTAATCAAGCGCGTCAATTTCGTCTTTTTCGATTGTGCTGTAGACTTCGCGAATACGCACAACAAGTGCAAGGCCGATCGCAAGCGTAGCAACGCCCACCACAATAGCTGTCAGTATAAGCACATGGGGCAAGGGATTGGAATATAGCACATCGGGTGCGCCATGGGTGGCAACAGGCCCTGCCGCCGCAACACGTACAGTCTCTGTCGCTAGCGCTGCATGATCGCCCTCATGGGAGGACACAATGATCGGGGGTTGCCCACCTTTAACCTTGCTGATGGTGATATATAGCAAAAATACAGAGGTCTGAAACACAGAGAGCCCAACCAATTTCTTAATCAGGTTTTGCGTCGCAAAAACCGTATAAAGTCCGGCCATCATCAGCACAATGACAACCGCATAATGGATATTGTCAAATATAACGCTAAACATCACCAATCCTCGTCGGTCATATCGGGCTGACGGGACCCAAAGGCATAGAAGATCGCGACCATCACACTCGCAACGGCGAATAAAACGCCAAGTTCAACCGCGATAATGCCGTAATGCTGTCCGTGGCTAGGATCATAAGACAAAACGCCATAATCCAAAAAGTTACCCCCCATCGCCCAGGTCAAAAGTCCTGTTCCGCCATAAATTAAAACGCCAAGGGTCATGCATACCCGCACGGCGGCAGGCGGCACGGCGCGCTTTGCCGCCTCTAGGCCAAAGATCAAGGCGTAGAGGATAACAGAGGCGGCCAAAATCACGCCCGCCTGAAATCCGCCGCCGGGCCCAAAGTCTCCGTGAAATTGCACATAAAAGCCAAAGATCGCGATCAGCGGAATCAGAAATTTACTGACAACGCGCAAAATGACATGCGGATTCATGATGCCTCTCCGGCTTTGATGTCGGCCATATTTTCAAGGCTTTCCTCGCTCTCGCCGGTCGCGACTTGCGCGGATGGCAGATAAGCCGAAGAGACGTTCACGCCGTTAGGGCGTGCGCGCCACTTGCCTGCATTGCCATTTAGCCCCAGCAGCAGCAGCACACCAAGACCCGCAGCAAAAATCACCACTGTCTCGCCAAAAGTATCAAATCCACGATAGCTCGCGAGGACGGCCGTCACCGCATTGGGAATATGGATTTCCTCGGTTGTACGGGCGATATAGTCCATACCAACATAGCTATTCGCCGGAGAATTAACATCGCCGTAGGCTGGCATATCAGGAATGGCATAAAACAGCGCTATCCCCGTGATAACGACCACAAGTAATGGCCCAAACTGTCGGCGTATGTGGGTTTCATTAGATTGGCGGTCCGCTAGCAGCATTGCCGATAGCATGAGGATGGTCGAGACACCTGCGCCCACCGCGGCCTCGGTAAAGGCGACATCAACAGCGTCCAGCGAAACAAACCAAGCCGCCGACACAAGACTATAAACACCTTGCAGCATGACAATCGCAAAGAGTGAGCGCATGCGAATAATGGCAAAGGCCACCACGACCAAAATAGCCATAAGGCCAATATCTAAAATGAGCGTCGGGGGCATTATGTGCCTCCCTTTGGTGGGCGGATCTCAGTTACGCTTTTGGCTTGATAGGGACCCAAATGGGGCTTGAGGCCAGCTCGGTAAGCCGCATTCGCAAGGGCATGGGTCGCTGTGGGGCTGGTGAGGAGTAGAAAAAACGAGATCATCAAAAGCTTGAGCGTCATTTGCGAAAATCCGGCTTGAAGCATCAACCCAAGCATAACAAGTTCCGCGCCCAGCGTATCTGTCATACCCGCCGCGTGAATACGCGCGTAAAAATCAGGGAGGCGAAGCACGCCGAGAGTCCCGGCAAACACAAAAAAGAGCCCCGCGAGAATGGAGCCGCCAGAGGCAATCGCCAGTAGCCACTGCATGGCAACGTCCCAATCCACATTCATGACCGGTCCAGTATGCGCGGCATCGCCCCCCGCCGCGGCAAATATAAGCGAGACGATCATGAGCCGTCTCCCGCGCTCTCGCCGCCATACTCGCGTTCATTGATGGGCACGCCAAGTGCCTTATAACGGAAGAATTTTAGCACAGCGATCGTCGCGATAAAATTCATCAACGCATAGAGTATTGCAATATCCAAACCATCTGGCCGGCCAATCACAAAACAAAAAACGCAGAGGAAAAGCACGGTTTTCGTGCCAAATGAATTGACCGCCAGTAATCGGTCATAAAAGCTTGGCCCGCCTAGGAGCCGGCCGAGCATCATAGCCATGCTGACAAGGATAAGAAAAGCGGCAGCCAGATTAAAATATCCCATGTCAACCGCTTTAGCGGCGTAATGAGCCGCTGTGTCCACCCCTTCGGCTGGTTTTGCTGCGGCAAATATCAAATTTAGACTCATTGCGTGCCCTCGCCGACGGCAAAGCCTGCGCGTTCTTCCATTTGCACGAAGTCGTCTGCCGTCGCCATTTCCGAAAGCAAGGCATGGACAACAACCGCATCATCATCCATTTGGACACTTACCGTGCCTGGCGTTAGCGTAATTGAATTGGCAAACATGGTTGCGCCAATATCGGTCTTGCGGTTCATGGGCACGCGCACCATGGTGGGCGAAATTTTCATATCAGGGCTTAAAACTGCGCGCGCAACGGCGATATTAGCGGTGAATATCTCTTTCCCTAGCCAGACCAAGTAACCGAGCGTGGGAAGTAAAAAGAGATAGGGCGCGGTTTCATGGTCTAGAATTTTCATGCGCGCACACAGCCAAAGGGTAAGCAGGATTGAAATGCCCCCGAGGATAAGCAGTAAAGGCATGAAAAAACCGGACAAAGCGAGCCAGAAAATCACAAGTGCGATTGCTAGAATTAGTCCGTAACGCTTCACATGCCCTCCTTGCCGAAAACTCCTCACTCTAGGGCGAGTCTTAATCAACTTGGTTTAGACCCCTTACCCCAGAATTTAAAGCGATTTTGGACCGAAACGGCGCAAATACTGTGAGTTAATCGGTCGCAGAGCGCGAAAATCGAACGTTAGTTACGGTTTCCGAAAACAAGGGCGGCTGTAATCGCGGCAGCGCCGTAATCTTCCTCTTTTGGAACCACGCCGTCGCGAATATGACGCAGGACATCCGCATTCAGTGAAGAGGTAAGCGACCAGTTCCAATACCGGAGAACCGTTTGGGCTTTGTCTGTCGATACAGTATCATAGGTTTGCATCACCCGCCGCAAATCCTCATGAATATTTTCATCAATATCATGCACGGGGCGGCGCAGGGCTCTCCACAACTTTTCCAAATGCTCACGCTTTAGCCCCGGTGCCTTACACAAAATAGCCAGGCCTTCCCCACCCTTATCCGTAAGGATTTGCGCGCCGGTCGCGGGCTTAATTCCCGCCATATAGCTGATTTCTTCTGTTAGATTTCGGCTGATGCCTTCGGCTTCGGCCACATCAATGGCTTTCTCAAGTGATCCATATTGCGAGCGTTCAATCGCTGCGCGGTTTCGTTGCCGGCGCTCGATAAACTGCAAGGCTTTGCGCGTTGAGGCATCTGACCACCCATCACGCGCCGCGCGGGGGTATAAATCCCAGCAACTATCTTGCAAGACATTGCGGGTCACGGCAAAACGTTTGAGAATTTTCTTGCGGTCATCCGCCTCCGCCCACCAGAACATTGTCAATCCATGGGAAGGACGCAATTCATCACGCTTGATCAGAAGGCTGATATAAGGTTTGTGGCTGCGCGAGACCGTCAAAATACGCTGTAGCGCCGTCTCGGAGAGCTGGGAGCCCTTATTTCTGAGCAGAAGCTCAACAACCTCTTCTTCAAGATATTGCACGAGCGCATCGGAAACTGCATCGCTGATTTTGCGGCGCTGGGCCATCATTTTGCGGTGCTCTGTCGAGACCTTTTTTGAAATTTGTATGAGGTCAGAGTCTGTCAGGCTCTTACTCTTTTCCAAAACGTGGCGGGCTATTCGAATATCATCCTTAGCGAGGATCACCAAAATTGTGCGCGGGGCTTCATTGAGCATGACAAGCCGTTTGGCGACGCTTTCGCGTAGCTCCACGTCAGCATCGCGCAGCAGCTCAACCAAGACATCCCCAGCCATATGGCGCTCTTGCGGAGCAAGTTGACTGCTGGGAATACAAATCACATCGGAAAGTCGCTGGGCAAGGGAGCGGCGGATATCCTGTGCTTCATTTATGTTTGAGGCGATCAACGCTGCGGCTGGCTCTTGGGTTTGGGTCTGCGCTGCCGGAGATGATTGAGCGCTTGCGGGAGCCTTCGGATTTACCGGCGCAGGCGACGGCGCTTCGGTCTTTGTAAGGGCTGGTTTTGGCGCTGGAGTTGGTTGCGGCGCTGGAGCTGGTTGCGGCGCTGGAGCCGGCGTCAAAGCCGGAGCCGAGGCGGGAATTGCGGAGGCAGGGGATATGCCTTGGCGAGGCGCGGGGCTTAGCGGAGGCGCTGCATTGACCTGCGGAGCGCGTATATTTTGCGCATTTGGACTCTTTACCGGGGCTAAAGGTGATCCCTGCATAACAGACTTCTTTCTTTAATTTGGCATAAACTATAAAAATGACCCCTTTACGCTGTGTTAATTTTTCGCAGTTTTCAGGAAAATTAGACGTCTGGCCTCAGCTAGGCCTAGCGAGGGAAAACCACCGCAAATCCAGCGGATTGCGGGCCTATGAACGAAACTTGGTGCTTGCGAAAGCCCGTAAAGCCACTACCTAAGAACCATCTTAGCATAAGGCCCGATATGACCTCTGAATTCCCCCTGAAATCATCTGCCAAATCATCTGCCAAATTTCCCGCACCTGCGCTGATCACAGATATTGAGCCGCCGTCTCCTCGCCGCGCGCCCAAGGAAATTGCGCAGCTCGGCCGCACGCGGATTGATGAATTTGCATGGCTGAAAGACCCAAATTGGCAGAAGGTTATGAGCGCGCCCCAGACCCTTGCGCCGGAAATTCGTACGCATTTGGAGATGGAGAACAGCTATCACGACAAAGTAACGGCCCCGCTGACGCCGCTTTCGGCGGAAATTTTCGAGGAAATGAAGGCTCGCCTTGCCCCCGAGGATAGCTCCGTGCCCTCACCCGACGGCCCTTATGCCTATTACCACAGATACCGTCAGGGCGATCAGCACGGCCTTTACGTTCGCAAAGCCTTTGATGCAGCGGCCCGCCAAACGCACGGCGATGAGACAGCGCTACTAGATGCCGATCTTGTTTTTTCCGAGCAAGAAGGCGATTACTTCAACCTCGGCGCGGTGCAGCACAGCCCCGATCATAAATGGCTCGCCTATACAGTCGACCGTAAAGGTTCGGAGAGTTACGAAATTTTCCTCACGAATATAGCGGCAAACGCAACCATCAGCACGGCGATCACCACCTGTGCCGGCGGCGTGCAATGGGCCAAAGATTCGGCCACGCTTTACTGGGTGGAGCGTGATGAAAACCAGCGGCCCTATGCCGTTTTTGCGAAAAATATCCACGCCGCCGAAGACGCCCCGCGCATGATTTACAAAGAATCCGACCCGGGCTTTTTTGTCTCTGTCGGGGAGAGCGAAAGCGGACGCTATATAGAGATCAGCGCCCATAACCATATCACCTCCGAAGTCCACCGCCTGCGCGCGGACGGCAGCGATACTGCGCCTATTTGTATTTCCCCGCGCATGGAAGGCCGAGAGTACAGCCTGCACGAATCTGGACGCTATGCTTACATTTTGACCAATACCGGCGGGGCGACAGATTTTCAGATCATGCGCGCACCAGATAGCGGCCCCAGCGCCGAGCATTGGGAGCCCTTTATCCCTCACACGCCCGGTAGCCTTATTTTAGGCGCCGCCAGCTATAGCGGGCATCTTGTCTGGCTCGTACGGGAAAATGCCCTGCCCGTCATTCACATCCTTTGCCTTAAAAGCGGAGCGCGCCACGAAATCGCCTTTGAAGAAGAGGCTTATAGCCTCGGTCTTGTCGGCGGCTATGAGTTTGATACACCGTGGCTGCGCTTTAGCTATAGCTCCCCAACCACGCCGAGCCAGATTTTTGACTATCATATGGATAGCCGCGAGCGGGTTCTTCTCAAAACCCAGAGCGTTCCCTCAGGGCATGAGGCAAGCGATTATAAATGTCAGCGTTTGACCATCACCGCCCGCGACGGGGAGCAAGTCCCCGTCACATTGCTTTACCGTGCAGACAGCCCGCCCAGCCCCGACAGCCCGCTGTTGCTATATGGCTACGGCAGTTACGGTATCACGATTTCCGCGAGCTTTCGCACGGGGATTCTTTCGCTTGTGGACCGCGGCTTTGTTTACGCCATTGCACATATTCGCGGCAGTATGGCGAAAGGGTATCAGTGGTATCTCGATGGAAAGCTCGCGAAAAAGCAAAACACCTTTAACGATTTTGTCGACGCGGGAAATGCTCTCATTGAAAAAGGCTTTAGCGCGCGCGGCAAAGTCGTGGCCCACGGCGGATCGGCGGGCGGCTTGCTTGTCGGGGCGGCGCTTAATCAGGACCCGGGCCTTTTTGGCGGCGTCATTGGCGCAGTCCCATTTGTTGATGTGCTAAACACCATGTCAGACGCCGAGCTTCCCCTGACCCCGCCAGAATGGCCCGAATGGGGTAACCCGCTTGAGAGCGCGGCAGATTATGACCGGCTGCTGGCCTATTCGCCCTATGACAATATTGCGCCCGCAGACTATCCACCCGTACTGATTACTGGCGGACTCACGGACCCGCGCGTGACATATTGGGAGCCGGCAAAATGGGCCGCGAAACTGCGCACCCAACAAAACGGCCCCGCGCCCATATTACTAAAAATGAACATGAGCGCAGGCCACCAAGGTCAAAGCGGGCGCTATGATAGCCTCAAAGACACTGCCCATGAATATGCTTTCGCCATAAGCGCGGGGAGGACGGGCTAACGGCCGATAAACGCAGCAGCCCGTGAGCCAGGCCAGTTAGCTCGCGTCTCCAAATTCATAGTTTTTCACGGGCAAGTTTCGAATACGTTTACCGGTAGCGCTAAAGATCGCATTTGTCAGGGCGGGGGTAATAGGGGGCGTGCCCGGCTCTCCCGCGCCGCCAATCCGCGCGTCTGAATTGATAATCACCACATCAATATCGGGCGCGTTGTCCATGCGGATCATTTCATAGTCATGGAAATTGCTCTGCTGCACCGCGCCGTCCTCGATCGAAATATCGCCGAAGATTGCCGCCGTCAGGCCATAGATAATGCCGCTTTCCATCTGTGCCTTAAATCCGTCAGGATTAACCGCCAGCCCCGCATCCGCCGCGCAGGCCACATGAACAGCGCGCGGCAAATCCCCGTTCATATCCACGGTCACGACTTCGGCTACAATCGTCATGAAACTCTCGGTGATGGCAATGCCGCGGGCTTGTCCTTCGGGGAGAGGTTCGCCCCATTTCCCAGCCTTAGCCGCCGCGTCCAGCACCGCAAGGTAGCGCGGTTTTCCCGCAAGCAATTTGCGGCGATATTTATATGGATCAATGCCGGCCTCATGAGCAAGCTCGTCGATAAAGCTTTCAGTATAAAAGCCATGCTGCGTATGATCGACCGAGCGCCACGGCCCGAAACGCACATGCACATCGGATTCAGTATAACGAATATTCTGATTGGGAATATTATAGAAGACATGGCTGGCTTCCGGGGGATCCAGCTTATGGACAAATGTGTTCTCCCAACTCACCGGATAGCCGTCGTCGCCAATAGCCGCCTTCATTTGGGCCAAGGCGGAAGGCCGGTAATGATCCTGCGCTATATCTTCTTCGCGCGACCAGATCATCTTGATCGGTAAACCCGTTTTCTGCGAGAGCCTCGCCGCCTGATTAGAATAATCCGGAATGGCGCGCCGCCCAAATCCGCCGCCAAGGAATTGGTTGTGAACGGTCACGTTTTCAAAATCCATATCCAGCGTTTTGGCCGTAACCGCCCGCGTGCCCAGCGGGTTTTGCGTGCCAACCCATATATCGCATTTTCCGTCGCGCACCCAAGCCAGCGCGTTCATCGGCTCCATACAGGCATGGGCAAGGAATGGGACGGTATATTCTGCCTCGTAAACGGAGGCCGCCGTCTTCGCCGCGCCCGCGCTGTCACCTTTGGAGACCATTTTTTTAAACTTTTTTGCGCTCGCTATATCGCTGCGGTATTGCGCGAGCAGGCTCTCGGAGCTCACGCCTTCGCGTCCCGTGGAAGTGAAGCTCACATCGACATAATCAATCGCTTGTTTGGCCGGCCAGTAGCCGTCTGCTATCACGGCGACAAAATCACCCATATTCACAACATCTACCACGCCCGGCATTTTGCGCGCCTCAGCAGCGTTCATAGCCTCGACCTGTGCCCCGTGAACGGGGGCAGCTTTGACGACCGCATATTTCATACCTTCGACGACCGCATCGACACCAAACATCGCCGAGCCGTCAACCTTGGAGGGAATATCGCGGCGGGGCACAGAGGTGCCAATCACGGCGTAATCCTTTCGCGCCTTTAAAACGGGATTGAGATTGGGCCGCATCTGGGCCGCCGCCTGCGCGAACTGCGCATAGGGCGCGGACTTTCCGCTGGCGGCATGGAAAATATGGGCGTCTTTGGTGGACAGTTCGGACGGCTTTACCTCCCATGCTTTGGCCGCAGCGGCCATGAGCATTTCGCGCGCCGCCGCGCCGGCAGTTTGCATCGCCGCCGTTCCGGTGAAGCGCACAGAGGCCGAGCCGCCGGTGATCTGTAAACCCATACCCTTGGTGATCGCCATAAAGGCACCATTGACCGTGTCCTGAACAATGCCCGTGACTTTCTTACCGCCCAGAATAAATTCTCGGCCCAGAATATAATTGACGTAGTCCTTTTCGGCAGGGGCTTCGGTCAGCACAAGCTCATCCATGGGCACGTCCATCTCTTCGGCGAGCATAGCGCCAAGGGCGGTCAACACGCCCTGCCCCATTTCAGAATGCGGAATGATGGCAGTCACGCGGTTATCAGCACCGATTTTCACCCATGCGGTGATGAGGGTCTCGCCTTCACCCTCGACATATTTCCGCAGCTTTTTTTCATGATGCCCGGGACGAATGGCAACGCCGACAAGCAAGGCGCCGCCCGCAACAACGCCCGCCGTAATGAAACCGCGCCGCGTCCATTTACCTTTTTTTCCTGCTTTTCTGCCTGGGCCGTCGGCCGCCACTTCTGCGTTTATGTCGTCTGCCTCAGTCTTGTTCTGGGTCCTTGCCATGCCCTCCTCCTACGCTTTCGCCGCAGCGGTTTTGATTGCCGCCTTGATACGTGAATACATACCGCAGCGGCAAATATTGCCGGCCATGAAGCTCTCGATTTCGGCGTCCGTGGGGTTTTTTGTCTCGGCCAAAAGCGCGGCAGCGGACATGATTTGCCCGCTCTGGCAATAACCGCATTGCGGAACCTGATGCTCTATCCAAGCCTCTTGGAGGGCGTGCAATGTGCCGTCATCGGCTTTCATGCCTTCGATTGTGGTAATGGTCTTGCCTTCGACGTCGCCGATAAATGTGGAGCAAGAGCGCACGGCTTGCCCGTCGACATGGACGGTGCAGGCTCCGCAGAGCGCCGCGCCGCAGCCAAACTTCGTTCCCGTCAGCCCAAGCTGCTCGCGCACCGCCCAAAGCAGGGGCGTATCAGGGTCGACTTTGATGTCCTGATCGGTTCCATTTACGACTAATTTTACCACGCAAACCTCCATAATTGACGCCTTCACAGTAATTGATTTGCACGTAAAGTCCATCAAAAGCCCTGCGGAGTCCCTATTCAAATCTGTGGGCGTTGAAAGAAATTTGACCGCAATAAAAAACCCGGCCAGAGCCGGGTTTCACTTATCTCATATCAATCCGTGATTATTGCGCCTTAATTTTCACGCGGTAAACGGCATCATATCCCGCTTTGAATTGCATACATTTTGGATCATCGAGTTTAAACTCTCCCACGAAAACTTCGGCGGCATAGGCCTGCTTGATTTTCTGTTCGCAAAGCTCTTTCTCAACGCTCGCTTCAAATTCGCAGCGGCGTTCAATGGCCTCTGCTTCGGCGCGGATGAAAGATATCCATTTTGATGCGTTGCGGCCTTCGCGAGAGGATCCTGGAACGCGCTCAAAAGCAGCAATCGCATTTTCACGTTTCTGGTTTTTTGCAGATTCCTGACGCTGTGCCCGTGTTGTGCCCTTACAGCTCTCGCGAGGTTCTTTTTGAGAGGCCTCATAACGGCACGTCCCAATTAACATATAGGATTTACCAGCATCATAACCCTTAGAGATCGCGCTGTTAAATGCTTGCTCAGATTTGGCGCATTCACCCTCATTATAGAGCGCTTCGCCCAAATCAGCGTAAAGCTTGGCTTGGCCTGATGACGCCGCTGCCCGCTCCAAAATAGGGATGGCCTTTTTATACTCACGCGCCTGACGCAAAAGATCGGACAACTGCACAAGCTTATCAGAGCTTTGTGATATCCGGCCCGCATTCATTTCACGTTCGAGAATTTGAGCAGCCTGATAAGGCATGTCGTAAAATGAGTAATATTGCACCACTTTCATGAGGTCCGCTTCGGTGTTTAGCGCGCCGCCCAGATAAAGCATTTTTGTAACCTCAAACGCCTCTTGCTCACGCCCGCCATTTGCCAGCATAGACGCCCATGCATCCCATAAAGACTTATCATTGGGCCAGCGGTTGATCATCTGGCGCACGATATCTGCCTGTTTTCCGGGCATGCGCAGATTGTTGTAAAGGAAATTCAAAAGATCGAAATGCTTACGCTCTTTCGGATTTGCTGAATTGAACCATCTTTCCGCCCACGGCAGGGCTTTGGAATAATTATCTGACTGCACCCAGGCCTGCACGAGCATTTCTGTGTATTGCGGCTTGGATTGACCACCGCGGTTCAGATAATTTTCCAGCATTTGCGCGCCTTGCGCATATTGCCCATTTACAATCAATAGCTGCGCGATGTTCACCCGAAGCGCATCAGACTCGTTTGGCAGAAGTCCGCCTGCGTTAATCGCATTTTCAAAATAGGTAATGGCCTGACCATTCTGGTTTTGCTCATAATAGGCGGAACCCAGCATCTGATTGATGATTGAGCGCTCATAGCTGTTAATGTCGGGGATAGACAACGCCTGATTCAAAACGCTAATCGCGGAGCTGCTCTGGTTGGACCGCAGCATTTCATTCGCCTGATTAACAAGCTCGCCGGCCTTGGCGCCGAACTGGCGCGTTTCTTGGGCCTGCGCGGGCGCCGCTGTCATGACGCTCACCATTGAGGCGGTGCCAAAAGCGATTGATGCGCCCATTAATGCGGATTTTAAAGTCGAGAAAGCTGTGCTCATGCCTTTGCTCCAAATAAATCTTGCGAATTATATCGCATGCGGCGACGCCGCGAGAAAGACCGCGCGCCTGTGAGCGCGAGGTTAAACTTTATCCCTATTCAGGGATGATTTTACCGCGCTCATCTGTCAGGCGGAACGTAATTTTCGATTCCACTCCGGTACGTGCAACCGAGCGGCCATCAACGATCTTGGGGTTGTATTTCCATTTCGTCACAGACTTCGTGGAGGCGCGCGCAAATAGCTTTTGCGTGCAATATGTCGTCACTACGTTAAAGGGCGCACCTTCCGGACTCACGTCAAAGCGAACTTTACAATGCCCTGATTTCTCCGCGCGAGGCGGCATGATGGGCGGAATACGAACAAGCGGCTGAGCGTCACGATCAGACACCTGAATCTTGAAGTTCTGGCGATCAATCTTTGGCGGCTCAAACTCAGGAATCGCGCCCTCAAGAGAAGCAATCGCTTCTTGAGGCTTGGCGGCTTGCTGACGCTCGATTTGCGGCGGCGGCGGCGGCGTAATCACCTTTTTGACTTTGTCGATCTTGGTGGTCCGTTTGACCACTTTGATATCTTCGACAGTTGGGTTGATTTCAAAATTTCCCGTTTCAGATTTTTCCTGCGCGACAAAATCTCCCGAAATCAGAACTTTCATGACGACGAAAAGTACAAATGTGAGGAAAGCGGCAATAGCCATTCCTAAAATCCAGCGAACAAAATTCATCATTTTATTTCCTTTCTATCCCGCGCTAAGTCCGCGCAGATCCAGTCCTTAAGCCTAGTTTGTCGAAACGCGCGTGACGATATTCAAGTCCTGCATCATTTCCTGTACGGCCATCACAGTTCCCGCATCTGCATCCTTGTCACCGATCAAAATGGCCTGCGCTTTGGGGTTTTCATCCCGCATAGACATGACAATCGGACGAATTTCATCAAGGCCATAAGGACGCTTGTCGATCCAGACTTCATTTTGGGCGTTGACCGCAATCAAAATACCCGGATCCCAATCCTGCGCCGTGACGGCATCAGGCTTGGTAGGATCAATGCCCGGCGTTTTTACGAATACAGATGTAACAATGAAGAAAATGAGCAGAATAAAAACCACATCGAGCATGGGCGTCATATTTAGCTCGGCATCTTCTTCTTCGATTTGTACGCGACTACGTCTTGCCATTATGTTACCTTATCACATTTTCAGTTTGTTTTCAAGGGCGCGATGCACATCGGCACCAAGCCTTTGAATTACGTGTTATTTTTGACAATCTCGACCTTGGAGCCGAGACCCTTTTCATCAAACTCATCCTTGAGCGTCACAAGCATGCCGTGACGGGCGGATTCGTTAACGCGCAAAATGATATTCGCGCCGGGTTTGTCCGCAAGCAAACGCTCCACCGCAAGAGAAACGCGGTCACATTCTGTTTGATTGCTGTCGACCGAGCAAATGCTCTGATTGTCAACATAAACCGTAATGGCGGGCTTGGGGTTTGTTGGCGTATCATCATCGGGCGGCGGCGGCGGCTGGGTAAGATCAACCCCGCGCTCATCCAAAAATGTTGCGGTCACGATGAAAAAGATGAGCATGATAAACACGATGTCAAGCATCGGCGTCATATCAATATCGGCCTCATCTACTGTACTCTTACGGCGTCTTCTCATAGTGAGATCCTTCGCAATTTATTCAATATCAAGCGTATCAGCAAATCGCGCAGTTTCGCGAACGCCTTTACGTTCAATATAATTTGATAAAAACAGGCCAACCAAAGCGATGGTCATGCCGGCCATAGTCGGAATGGTCGCCTTAAAGACACCTTCCGCCATCAATCTGGCATTGGAACTGCCCGACAGTGCCATAACGTCAAACACGCTAATCATGCCTGTTACGGTTCCCAAAAGCCCTAAAAGAGGCGCCATAGCCACGAGGGTTTTGATGATACCGACATTGGACGATGTTCTGGCTTTAACGCGGCCGATATATTCATCCCGAATAGCATGGGCACGCCAGCTTGAGCGGTCCGTCCGAGCATTCCATTCCGCCGCCAGACCTTTGAGCAGGCCATTATGGGCTGTGAAATAATAGGCGAGACGCTCCATGATGAACGAGAACATTACAAAAGACAGCGCCATGATCGCAAACAACACGTAACCGCCTTGCTGGAGAAATTCCTGAACGCCGCTATACGCATTCATGGGGTTAAGATATTCCATCTTTTTACCTTTGTTGAGCTGAAATCAATTTAACGGTTAAGAGGGCAATAGAGGCGGCGAGCGAGGCTCGCCGCCCAATAGTCCTAGACGCTGCTACCGCCAGCGCGGGATTCAACGTGGCGAGCCACGATACCGGCTGATTGCTCTTCGAGCGTACCCTGCACGCCGCGGGCCAAAGAGGCACAGAAGCTGTGGAGGATAAGGAGCGGGATAGCGGCCACAAGACCAAGCATAGTCGTCACGAGCGCTTCTGAAATACCGCCGGCCATCAACTGTGGATCGCCTGTTCCGTAGATCATCATCGCTTGGAAGGTCTTGATCATACCTGTAACTGTACCAAGAAGGCCAAGGAGCGGCGCAATACCGGCAGCCAGTTTCAAGAAATTAAGTCCAAATTCAAGCTTTGGAGATTCGCGCAAGATCGCTTCGTCAAGCTTCAGCTCAACCGTATCACCATCTTTGTTGCGGCTCTCGTCATAGGCCATCATAACGCGGCCAAGCGGATTGCTCTTTGAGGCTTGCGCCTTACGCTTCTGGCTCTTAACGCCTGAGAAGGTCAAGAACAGGAAGAAGATACGGATTAACCCAAAGACAACGCCGATAATCGCGAGCCAAAGGATAATCAGACCGATAATTCCGCCGTGTCCAGTTTGGAAGGTAAACGGGTTACCGAAACGCTCAACGGCAGTTGGAACGCGCTCAAATGAGGCAAGCAAACCACCGCGCGTTGGATCAATCGGCGCAAAAACAAGTGAGCCAGCAGATGCATTTGCAACTTTCGAGGCCGCTGACGTAATCGCGCGTCCGGGCGGCTTAGGCAGCTTGGCGAGATGAATATGCGCGTCGCCGTCTTTCGCATCCCCCGAAGGCGCATTATAAGACAGGAAGTCTGCGCCCTGCGTTGTGAAGGCTACAAATGGACCTACGCGGGTGACAGACTGCGTCGTACCGTCATCGACATTGGCCACAGGCGCGTCAAATTTGGCAACCTGGCGCTGCGCTTGAATTTCCTGAAGCATCGTCTGCCAGATCGCATTAAGCTCATCCGTATTTGGAAGCGCTTTGGACTCAGAGACGCGGCCCAAAACTTCTGTCCGCGTTGGATATTCAGCCGAGATCAAAGAGTTATCAAGGATCGCTTTGAACTCGCCAGCTTTCGCGCGGGCTAGTCCAAAAACCTCACCAAAATCACCCTGAGCCGACTTAAGCTGGCTCTCAAGGCGCGTGATACGGCCCTGATTTGAGTCAAATGTGCTTTGCACGGAATTTGCTTTACGCTCAAGCGTGGCGAGCTCGCCGCGCGCCTGAGAGAGCAGAGCAGACTGCTGGTTACGGCGCTCGCGAAATTTTGCTTCGCGGGCTTGATTTTCAGCCGCTTGCTTGGCGCTGTCTTGACGTACTTTATCAAGAAGTTGACCGACAGAGCTGATTTGAGCGCTCGCCGGCATCGCCGTGAGCATGACAGCAGACCCGATAAGGGCGGCCGTCGCTTTTGTGAAATATTTCATTTTGATTTCCATTGAATTAAACCCTAATTTCCAACCACGACCGGTGCGAAGACGACCTCGGGTGCCGATTCTTCTTTCGCAACGCGAATAGCTTTACGAAGCGCGAGTGCCTCGCCGCCTCCAAGCTCATCCCACGAACCCGTTTCCAAGTTATAGCGCGCAACTTCGCTCTCATCTTTGGTAATATAGAGCAAAGATGTCCGGCCAAACCGCAGGAAGTTGACCACATTGCCCGGACGCGTGGGGTGAGCCCCCTCATAGCTGTCAAGGCCTTGTCCGTAAGTCACTTCGATTTTAAATCCATTGAGGACTTGGCGATATTGCTCTGCCGGAGACACATCAGGATCCGCCAAAACGTTCTTGATCCGCTCAACGCGCGCAAGGCGCTCGGGGAGACGGAACGGCAAATCCGACCTTATGCTATCCTCAAGGGCCGCAGCCATTTTCAGCATCATTGGCGACATGCCCTGCTTGATTTGCTCAACTGTTCCAAGCTGATTGTTCAAGCTTTCAATTTCCGCCTTTTGAGACTGCAAGTAGATGTCCTGCTGATCCACGAAAAGCGCGATATTATCTTTTTGCTGAAGAACCGCCCGGTACTCCCGGATCATAGAATCCGCTTCGTCATCCGCTTGCTCGACCCGCTGCTGAGAGGCAGCGCTGGCGGCGGTTGATGCTTTAGCAGCACTAAGAGCACTATCAAGCTGCGCATGTGCGGGAGCGGCAAAGGCCAACACCGTCGCACCTGCGAGCAGGAGGTGCTTTGTTATTGAAAAGTTCGACATGGTTTCCTTCCAAGTTTTGTTTTCATCGTTGTATTGCCCACGATGTGTGGAACGTATGGGTGGCGGGGAATTCCGCCGTATTTGCAACCCATACGGCCTGCAAAATCTCACGAAAACAGCGGCACCCTTCACGGAACCGCTGCCTAAAATCAGTTAGCTACATAGACGGGCGCGTTTACGACCGTTGGCGCCGCTTCGCCCCGCGCCGTGCGCAATCCGCGTTCAAGCTCGAGCGCTTGGCTGGCGGATAGGGCGACCCATTCTTTGGTGGCCGGGTCATAACGCAAGGCCTCGGACCCATCAAACTGCTGATAAGTCAATGAAAGCCGGCCGTAACGCAGGTAAGTTCCGTCGGTAATTTCGCCGCGAATATCACGCAGAGTTGCGCCCGCTTGCATTTTTTCTTTCAGAGAATCGCTTAGGCCGCATCCGCTGCCTTGGATATCCGCTTCGCAAGCAGCAAGGCGCGCACCGGGCGTCGTTGGATGATTCCCCCCGTAAGCCTCGAGCGTTTGGCCATAGCCTACCTCAATATCGTAAATCCGCAGGGCGCTGCGCATTTTATCGCTTGGGCGCACGTCGGACGAAGCAATATCTTCCTTGAGCTTATCAAGGCGGGCAAGGCGCTCCCCTAACTTGAAGGGCACATCTTTTTGAATTTCAAGCTCAATGGCAGCCACCATTTTCTCAAGCATAGGCTGAACTGTCGAGATCACCTCTCTGGAGCCAGAAATCTGAGCCTGTAGACTTTCCATTTCTGCGCGCTGATTGGCCACATAGGCTTCGCGCTGCAATAGCGAGAGCTTGGCATTTTCAATTTGGCCCAGCAAGGCAGAGTAGCGCGCTTCATTATCAGACGACTGCGCGAGAGAAGTCGCGGATATCGCGCATGCGGTGGCCGCAATTAGGCCAGCCCTAAAAATAGTCGTTATGGCGCATTTTGCTTTCACCACTCACGTCCTCCATAAATTCGGCCCGCATTGGAGCGGGCTCTTCATTCTTGCAGCGACGCTAAACGTTTATGACTCGTTAATCAATCGTTACTTAGTAACAAAATGTGAGTTTTTTTAAATTATTTTTGGGGAAATCTTACCGATTTTGAATGGCTGTTGGAATGGCCCCTGTGCGATGAGGGAAGCAACCTTAAGACCAACGAACCGCAGAGTGTTGAATGGCTGGGGTGGGAGGGATCGAACCTCCGAATGACGATACCAAAAACCGTTGCCTTACCACTTGGCCACACCCCAGCATCAACACTGCTTTCGCGAATGTGTCGGCGTCTTAACGCCTTCATATACAGATTGCAACGGATAATTACGGCAAAACCGCGCGCATGTTGGCGCGGGGATTATTGTGCATTTCTAGCTTCGCTTTCAGCGTCCCAAGAGAGCTGCCCCCGTGCCTGCGCCGCCGCTCTACGACCCCCGCGCAGCTTGAGCAGGTCTAAGCCAGACAACAAAATTTATGTGTATATTAACCATGATTTTCAATTGAGCCGTTCGGGCGAGGACTCGTTTTTTCCGGCTCACGCACGCCTGCCCCCACAGCGAGCATATTTTTCTGCAAATAATTTATCGATAAACGAGAAATCACTTGCCAGCCCCTGCCTCCCGCAGGCATAGTGATAAACAATAAATTGCTCTCGGACGCTGCTTTTGATCTCCCCAAGCCGCCGCATCCCAAGAGCCGCAACAGTAGAGATTAGAATATGCGTCAGTTTTTTATCACCGTTTTAGGCGTTATCGTCGGCGGGTTTATCTTCCTCTTTTTGCTCTTCCTCTTTTTTGCTGGAATCGGCGCGGCGGCAGGCGCGGCCATGGGGGGCAGCAGCGATAGCGGCGCGGCCGAGGGTAATACGGTCCTCACCCTTGATTTACGCAAAAACCTGATCGACCATTGCGGCGGAGAATCCCTTTTTGGCGACACCTCTCCTTCGGTTGTTGACACTGTGCGCGCGCTCCACCGCGCAAAAGCAGACGACAAAATCAAAGGCCTTTTCCTGCGCACGGGCTACGGCATGGCACCAGCCTCAGCCGAAGAAATCCGCCTTGCCCTACTCGACTTTAAAACCAGTGGGAAATTTGTTGTCGCCCATAGCCAAGGATTTGAAGCCACATCCGTCCTGCCTTACATGGCGATCACAGCCGCTGACGAAATTTGGCAACAAGACACGACCAGCTTTGCCGCTACGGGCCTAAATAGCGAAACCGGATTTTTCGGCGGGGTCTTTGAGAAATATGATGCCAAAGCCCAATTCGCCCAGTTTCATGAATATAAGAATATGGCCAATATCTACACTCAGTCGGAATTCACAGATGCGCACCGGGAGGCGACAACTAGCTATCTTGGGTCGCTATATGAAACAGCCATCACCCATATCGCAAAGGACCGCGAGAAAACAGAAGACGAGATCAAAGCACTACTGAATGCCTCGCCACATTCCGCCGAAAAGGCCTATGAAGCAGGACTTGTCGATAAACTCGGGCACTATGTTGACGCGCGCGAGGCCGTTAAAGAGCGCGCGGGCGGCGATAAGACGAAATTTCTATCCGTAAAAAAATACGGCCCCGGGATTAATGTAATCGGGGATGTCATTGCCTTTATCGGCGGGCAAGGTCCCGTGACCATGGGCGCAAGCCAAGACGGCAGTAATCCGTTCTCTAATGGTCTGTCTATGGGCGGGGACACACTCTCCAATGCGTTTATCAAGGCGTCTAAAGATAAAAAAGTCAAAGCGATTGTCTTTCGCGTCTCCTCGCCAGGCGGTTCGGCGACCGCGTCCGATCAAATTGATAACGCGCTGCAAATCGCAAAAGCGGCCGATAAACCCGTCGTCATCAGCATGGGCCAATATGCGGCCTCGGGCGGATATTATGTTGCCGCCAATGCGGATAAAATTGTCGCCATGCCTACCACGATCACAGGCTCAATTGGCGTGGTTGGCGGCAAGGTGGCCTTGCGCGACACTTATGCCAAGGTCGGCTATAACGTTGAGGGTATTAGCATCGGCGGACCGATGGCCAATGCCTATTCGGGCGATGAACCTTGGACACAGGAACAATTTAAAATGTTCCGCGACCAGATGGAGGACGTGTATGTTGATTTTACAGAACTCGTCGCGCAGGGCCGCGATATTCCAATTGAGCGCGTAAGAGAGATCGCAAAAGGCCGCGTCTGGACAGGCGCGCAGGCCAAAGAGCTTGGCCTTGTCGATGAACTTGGCGGAGTTATGAAAGCCATAGAAGTTGCGCGCGAGCTTGGCGGGATTGAGGCGGATGCCAAGATTAACCTACGTATATTCCCGCGCCCCAAAACACGCTCTCAGCAATTTGAAGAACTCTTTAACGTGAGTACCGACGCAGCCAAAGAAATTCAGGCCCTTCGCCAGATTACTGCCCTGCCCGAGGTTCAGGCCGCGCTCAAAGCCCGCGCCAAAGCCGACGCCCTCTCGCGCGGTGAGTTGATGCTCGAAGCCGACATCGGTGAAGTGAAATAGAGGCCAGCCTCCATCAGGGCTATATATTGATACGGGCGGTTTAAGCCGCCCGTCGTTTCACTCCCTCACCTTTTTATTTTCTTCAAGCCGCCGACTAATCGGTTTGAAGAGTGCCGTATTAGAACGCGGTAATTCATCTAGGCGGTTTTGACTGGATAATTTCCAAAACGCGTCTGCTGTCACCCCCATTGATGTGAGGCTTGGACGATCACCGCCAAGTTCGTAATCCATACCGCCCCAATTATGAGAACGGAAGGTATAGAAAGCCCAATGTATATTAGCCGCATCGGCGGCAGTTAAAACATCTTCCATATACTCAGGACACCATGTCAAATATCGGTGGCATCCGAATTCGCTCATGACGACACGAGAACGCGCAATTCCTTTTTTTTCCGCCCAGTCCAAAGGTTGTCGTATAGTTTTCGCGACACGTTCAAAATCCCATATTTCTGTTTGCCCCCAAATCTTCATTTCTCCCGGATAGACAAGTTTTGATCCGTGACGAATATTCCATACGCTGGTAGCGGCCCAAGGCTTATACATATGAAAGGCATAAAGGATGTTTTCATCCTCTATGGCCTCAGGAAAATAACTAAACCCCTCGGGATTACCAAAAAAGCCTCCGTCGAGCATAATAGGCGTTTGGGTATCTATGCGGCGAATTGCAGTGACAAGTTGATTATAAAATGCGGGAAGGTCGCGCGCCGTACCTTTTTGCTTTTCGTACCATAGGATGTTCTGAGCGGTGGTCCCGCTTTCGTAAGCTGTGGGGCGCTCCGGTGTCGGCTCATTTATAAGGTTATAAGCCGCGACAGCCGGATCATCTTTAAAGGCATTTGCCAAATCGCTCCAAAATTCAGCAGACTGCGTCCAGAATTTTTTATCAGAGTACAAACGGTCGTCAATTTCATCATTATTATGCTGAGTCCAAATCGCGCCCGGCAACGTCAGCGGCGTTAAAACCACCTTAAGGCCGCTTGCTTTGGCGCGGGCCACCACTTTCTTCAATAGGGCAAGATCCTCTTGAACCAGAGATTTGTAATTTGAGGGATCATTCATCAAAAACGCCCCGCCCGAAGCACTCTCCCATTTCGTCCAACTTATGCGCACCCATTCCCCGCCATACTCCGCGAAGGCGTCAAAATATTGCTGCGATGGAGGTTTGTTATTAAAGCTGTTTGTCCCCATTCTTTGTTTCGCATCCCAATAATCCATTGTTGAATTTGGTGCCGTTTCTTCAGTCGATTGCGGCGGCGGCTCAGATTTGGCGCAAGCCACGAAAAGGCAAATGAGTAACGCGGAGAAAATTATCGCTAAGCCCCGTAATCCTTGCATATTGCATTCACCCTATTTCATCGATGAGACTATGCGGAGCGGGGAATAAAGCAAATTACGAAACCCCCATGCGGCCTTCACATTAAATCTGATGCGTCATCACAAAGCCTCGTCCCACCCAAAAAAAAACCGCCCTTGTTTCCAAGAGCGGCTTTGAATTTATGGCCCGTCATTTGGCGGAGCGGATTTTTTAACCGCTTATTCAGCCGCCGGAGCCGCATCGCCTTCAAGCTCAGCAGGGAACTCCTCGAGCTGCGGGGCCGCGGCGGCGCGCTCTTCGAGCACGCGTTTGTCGCGCTCATTCGCGATCTTTTGATATTCGCGAAGGTTAGACCCTGTACCCGCCGGGATAAGACGCCCGACGATGACATTTTCTTTCAAGCCTTCGAGCAAATCTTCCTTACCGGAAACGGATGCCTCTGTAAGGACGCGGGTGGTCTCTTGGAAAGAAGCCGCCGAGATGAAGGAACGCGTTTGTAGAGAAGCCTTGGTAATCCCAAGCAGAACCGGCGTGCTTGTTGCCATATTGGCTTTCTTGTCACGCCCGAACAAAGCTTCATTGGTTTTTTCAAATTCGATCTTGTCCATTTGTTCACCGCGGATCAGCGTTGTATCGCCCGGATCCACGACCTCGACCTTTTGCAGCATCTGGCGCACGATCACTTCAATGTGTTTGTCGTTAATCGGAACACCCTGCAGGCGGTAAACGCCCTGCACTTCATCGACCAGATATTGCGCCAAAGCCTCAACGCCCATGATCTGCAAAATATCATGCGGGGCCGGATTGCCATCCAGAAGATAGTCGCCCTTTTTGACCTTATCACCGTCTTGAACAAGCATATGCTTACCCTTGGCGATCAGGAATGATGTAGGCTCTATGCTTTCATCATCGGGCAAGATTGTGATCTTTCGCTTATTTTTATAATCGCGCGTAAATTCAATCTTGCCGTCGATATCGGCGATAATCGCGTCATCTTTCGGACGGCGCGCTTCAAAGAGCTCGGCCACTCGCGGTAGACCCCCGGTAATATCGCGCTGCGTTGCCCCGCCTTTGGGGATACGCGCCAGCACGTCGCCTGGTTTAATAACGTCGCCGTCTTGAACCGACAGAATAGCGCCAACCGCGAGCATGTAGCGGGCAATATTGCCAGAGCCAAGTTTGACCGGCTCGCCGTTTTCATCCTGAATAACGGCAACTGGCTGAATTTCCGCGCCTTTATTGGATGCGCGCCAGTCAATGATGACCTTGGAGGAAATACCGGTTTCTTCGTCTGTTTCTTCCTTGGCTGACACGCCTTCAATCGTATCAAGCAGGACAACCTTACCCCCAACTTCGGAGATAATTGGCGTGGCATAGGGATCCCACTCCGCGATTTTTTCACCGCGCGAAATCTTAGAACCGTCCGCGACAGCCACACGCGAGCCATAAGTCACCTTATGCGCCTCGAGTTCTTTGCCTTCTTTATCAACAACGCGCACGACCATATTGCGGCCCATGACGATAAAGGCACCGGAGGCGTCTTTTACGAAATTGCTGTCTTCATAAACAACTTTACCCTCATTGGATGACTCCACGACGGATTTGTCCGAAACCGAGGCCGTGCCGCCAATGTGGAAGGTCCGCATGGTCAGCTGCGTGCCCGGCTCACCAATGGACTGGGCGGCAATAACGCCGACGGCTTCGCCCATGTTCACCTTGGTTCCGCGCGCAAGGTCTCGGCCATAGCAGGTCGCGCAAATGCCGTACCGCGTTTCGCAGGTCAGCGGAGAGCGAACGCGCGTGCCTTGCAGCCCGCTGGCGTCAATCTCTGCGGCGAGGTCTTCGTCAATGTAAGTGTTTGCCGGATACATGAGTTCACCCGTACGCGGGTCCTGAACATCTTCGGCCGTTGTCCGGCCCAGCATACGCTCGCCGAGGGAGACCACTATATCGCCGCCGTCAACAACGGGTTTAAGCTCGATACCTTGATGGGTGCCGCAATCCTGATCCGTTACAATACAGTCTTGAGCCACGTCCACGAGGCGGCGGGTCAGATAACCCGAGTTAGCGGTTTTCAGCGCCGTATCCGCAAGGCCCTTACGCGCGCCGTGGGTTGAGTTAAAGTAATCAAGAACCGACAGACCTTCTTTAAAGTTAGCAGTAATCGGCGTTTCGATGATTTCGCCGGACGGCTTGGCCATAAGGCCGCGCATACCTGCGAGCTGCTTCATCTGGTTTTTTGAACCCCGCGCGCCGGAGTCGGCCATCATAAAGACCGAGTTGATCAGCTTACGGTCTTTCGCCGCCTCGTTCATCATGGCGTCCGCTACCTTATCGGTACACTTTGACCAGGCATCGACGACCTTATTGTATTTTTCGCCTTTGGTAATCAGCCCGTCTGCATATTGCTGCTCGAAGTCCGACACCATAGTTTGCGTAGCGTCGACAAGGCCTTTTTTCTCAGCTGGGATGATCATATCATCCTTACCGAAAGAAATGCCGGCTTTCGCCGCTTCACGGAAACCAAGGCCCATGATCTTATCTGCGAAGATCACCGTCGCCTTTTGCCCAGCATGACGATAGACAATATCGATCAGCTTTCCGATCTCTTTCTTGGTCAGCGTCTTATTGATCGCCTCATAAGAAATCAGCGGATGGCGCGGCAGATATTCTGCGATTTTCAAACGGCCCGGAGACGTCTCGGCGGTCTCCCAAACCGTGCTGCCATCTTCCTGCGTGACAGGGAAACGGCCAATGACTTTGGAGTGCAAAGATACCATGCCCGCATCAAGGGCGGCTTCCACCTCGGCCATAGAGGCAAACATCATGCCCTCGCCTTTTTCATCATCGCGCATCAGGCTCATGTAATAGAGACCCAGAACAATATCTTGCGATGGAACAATGATCGGGCGACCATTGGCTGGTGATAGAATGTTGTTGGTCGACATCATAAGCACGCGCGCTTCGAGCTGCGCTTCGATTGAGAGCGGTACATGAACCGCCATTTGGTCCCCATCAAAGTCGGCGTTAAAGGCGGCGCAAACAAGCGGGTGAAGACGGATCGCCTTACCCTCAGTCAGCTTGGGCTCAAACGCTTGAATGCCAAGGCGGTGAAGCGTTGGCGCGCGGTTAAGGAGCACCGGATGCTCGCGGATAACTTCGTCGAGGATATCCCAAACTTCTGGGCGCTGCTTTTCAACTAATTTCTTGGATTGCTTAACTGTTCCCGACAAGCCTTTGGCGTCAAGACGGGCGTAGATAAACGGTTTGAATAGCTCAAGCGCCATTTTCTTAGGCAGGCCACATTCATGAAGTTTCAGCTCCGGTCCCACAACGATCACGGAACGGCCAGAATAATCGACGCGTTTTCCAAGCAAGTTTTGGCGGAAACGGCCCTGCTTACCCTTAAGCATATCAGACATAGATTTCAGCGGACGCTTATTCGCCCCTGTAATCACGCGGCCGCGGCGGCCATTGTCAAAGAGCGCGTCAACAGATTCTTGCAGCATACGCTTTTCATTGCGGATAATAATATCGGGCGCGCGAAGCTCAATCAGGCGCTTTAGACGGTTATTACGGTTGATCACGCGGCGGTAAAGGTCATTCAAATCAGAGGTCGCAAAACGCCCCCCATCCAGCGGCACAAGCGGGCGAAGCTCCGGCGGGATAACGGGGACGATCGTCAGGACCATCCATTCCGGGCGGTTACCGGAGGCGACAAAGCTCTCAAGCAGCTTAAGACGCTTGGCATATTTTTTAAGCTTAAGCTCTGAACCCGTTTCGGTCATGTCAAAGCGCACGCGCTCGATCTCGGCCTCAAGGTCAAGGTTCATCAGCATTTCGCGAATGGCCTCCGCGCCAATGCCAGCGGTAAAGCTGTCTTCGCCGAACTCTGCCTGCGCGTCGAGATATTCTTCCTCGGACAGGATTTGGCGCTCCTCAAGCGAGGTAAGCCCTGGCTCGGTGACGACATAGCTTTCAAAATAAAGTACGCGCTCAACCAGCTTAAGCTGCATATCAAGCATCATCGAAATACGCGACGGCAATGATTTCAGGAACCAGATGTGCGCAACAGGTGCAGCCAATTCGATATGGCCCATGCGCTCACGGCGCACGCGGGTCACGGTGACTTCAACGCCGCATTTCTCGCAAACGACGCCTTTGTACTTCATGCGTTTATATTTACCGCACAGGCATTCATAATCTTTGACGGGGCCAAAAATACGCGCGCAGAATAGGCCGTCTTTTTCGGGCTTAAATGTTCTGTAGTTAATGGTTTCAGGCTTACGAATTTCACCAAACGACCATGAGAGAATTTTCTCAGGGCTTGCGAGCGAAATGCGGATGCGGTCAAAGGTCGGACCTTCTTGCGCGGGGTTGAAAATGTTCATGAC
>CAYPFR010000010.1:0-57764 GCA_964410285.1 uncultured Caulobacterales bacterium
TTAGGAAAATGGTGCCCCCACACGGACTCGAACCGCGGACCCCCTGATTACAAATTCGATTTAGGCCGTTTCACAGAACTTCACAGAAAGTCATAGAAACTCATAATAAGTCATAATTTGCTGAGTAAGAGGCTGTTTTTATTCAGTTATTTTTCTGCTATAATTGGGAGGTGCCGCGTAGCGCCTGAAGATTGTTTTGAATCATTTGGTGCCTATGTGGTGCCTAGAGATTTTGATTCGTTATGAGCAGAGTGAAACTAACAACCCGATCCGTCGCTAATTTTACAGGCGATGCGTATAAGGATTCGTGGTTGTGGGATACTCAAATCTTGGGCTTTGGCTTGAAAGTCTCCAAAGCGGGACACCGCACCTTTGTTTATAAGTTTCGCTCGAATGAGGGCCGACAGCGCAAGCGCAAGATTGGTGATGCTAATTCTATGCGTATGGAAGATGCGCGGATTGAAGCGCTTAAGCTGCAAACCAAACACGCAATGGGCGAAGAGATTGTACGCAAGCGCCAGAGCCGCCCGATTACAGTAAGCGAATTTTGTGACATCTATATGAAGGATTACGCCAAGCTCTATAAGAAGCCTAAGAGCATTGAAGAGGATGAACGCACCATACGGCTTTCTATTCGTCCGCGCCTTGGTTGGATTCCGCTGACCGAGCTTGAGCGCAAAGATATAGCACGTCTGCACCAGTCACTTGCCGACAAGCCTTATAAAGCCAATCGCGTTGTAGCGCTGTTGTCTAAGATGATAAATCTGGCGCAAGAATGGGAAATGCTACCCGATGGTAAGAATCCTTGCCGTCATATCCGCAAATATAAGGAAGTGGCCAAAGAGCGCTATTTGTCCAAAGAAGAGATAGTACGCCTGAATGAAGCTTTAGATGAGTGTGAAATCAATTGGCCCGTTTCGCAGAGCGTGATTGACGCTATACGGCTCTTGATGATGACAGGGTGTCGATTAGGTGAAATCCTAAAGCTCGAATGGAGCTTTGTTGACCTTGAGAACGCGCGGTTAAATCTACCCGACTCCAAGACAGGTAAGAAAACAGTCTGGCTAGGCGATAATGCGGTGAACTATTTGCGCGGCATCACGCCTAAAGAGAACAATCCCTATGTTGTGACTGGACAACGCAGAGGCAGTCATTTGGTGAATATCCAAAAGCCTTGGCGCTTTGTGAGGAAGATTGCAGACTTAGATGATGTGCGCTTGCATGACCTACGCCATACTTATGCCAGCCTTGCAGTGTCGCAGAACTTGTCCTTACCGATTGTCGGAGCGCTGCTTGGACATAAAAGTGCTAAGTCAACAGAACGCTATGCTCACCTTTATTCAGATGTCATCGCAGAAGCAGCTATGCAGACCGCTCGCCAGATGGATGCTATTACGAGTCCAGACGCGGCAGAATAACGCCGCCTTACTCTGCGCCCCATAAAGCGCTGACGGGGAGCGCAAAAATATTATCGCCAAATGTGAGTTTATGTTCACCAAGGTAAAACACGATACCTGTAAATTGTCGTGACTTGCCCAGCCCATCTTTTGCGAAACTGCGAAGATGTTTCAAATCTGAATTATCAATAGTGCTAGAGGCCTTGATCTCAATACCGACCAAACGTGTTGCGCTTTCGGCCAGAATGTCAATCTCTTTTTTATGACTGCTGCGCCAGTGGTAGAGGCGAAAGTCATGCTGCTGATAAGGGAGTGATTTCAATATCTCGCCATGCACGAAGCTTTCAAGCATTGCGCCGAGCGAGGTAGGGTCTGCATCTAGGTTAAATGTAGCGGGGGTCATTTGCCGAAGGGCAGCGGCTATGCCTGTGTCGGCAAAGTGATACTTGGCTTGTTTGATGTCGCGCTTGCTTTCACTAGATGTCCAAGCTGGTAATTTCACAATCATTGAGAGTCGCGTGAGAACATCCAAATAGTCATCCGCAGTCATTCGGCCAATGCCTATGAGTTTGGTAAGCGTGGTGACATTGATTTCATTGGCCGTTCGCGCTGCGAGCTGGTCAATCATACGGCGTAGCGCATCGCTTTTGCGCACGCGCAAAATATCCGCCACATCGCGATCTACGACGGAGTCGATGTAGCTTTGATATTGCCGATTGCGGTCTCTGGTTTCCAATTCTCGCATTTCAGGGAAACCGCCCCGCAGGATAAGATCAATATATTCCGCGCGGCCTAACTTGTCCGCTTTACCAATATCCGTCAATTTCGGTGATTTTGAAATGCCCCAATCAAGTAGGCGATTAGGCTTTGCGTTTCTGATTTCTGAAACCGTCAAGGGCCAAAGCTTGATGGTGCGCATCCGCCCCGCGAGGGAGTCTGCGACTTCAAGTGTGGTGAAGACGTTAGAGGAGCCAGTAAGGATAAATTGACCTTTGCGGCGGTTTTCATCGACGATTTTCTTAATCGCCAGAGCCATTTTTTTAGAGCGTTGTGCCTCATCAATAATGAGCGGATTGTCGCCAATATCCGTCATAAGCGCCGATAGCTGGCCCGCAGGGTCATTCTCTATCGCGGCGAGTAAATCTGCATCATCTAGCGTTACAAATTTAGCCCCTGTTTGCTCTGACCCGAAGAGGTCACGGACAAAGGTTGTCTTACCTGCCTGACGCGGCCCGACAATGTTGACGATCCGTGCAGACGCAAGTGCGCTGTTAAGCTCAGCGCTTAAATGTCTTGGCGTTAAACGAGACTCGCGAGTCATAGAGGCTTTCAATCCTGTGCGGGATGCAAGTTAGGTGTTGTGCGAAATGTATAGTAGAGTATGTGCGAAATGTATAGTAGAATATGTGTGAAATGCATATTAGTGTAAGGCGAAATTGAAATTCATAGTTCGTAAACAGCCTCATGTAAGAGCGTATGCTGTTTAATATCTGCACTTTTTGCAACGCCTTTCAAGTGAAATGGACGTTTCAAGGAAGGCGTTAGCAAGTAGTCGAGCTTGGACATTTCAACTAGGTTTTCAATATCTGGCAGGGGCGAAAAGAGATAATCCGACAAGGCGAATATTATAGAATTATGCTCAAAAATTATCCTTTTAAGGCGCTTATAGTCTCGCCGAACCATATACGGCGGAAAGAATTTTCGTGGCTTGAGGTCTGAAATTTCCTGCAAGGTTTGTGTTAAAAACGTATCGCAAACCTTATGAAATATATCGATTTGCTCACTGTCTCCGTAACATTCCATGATGCCGTCACTATACTTTGGACAGGCGCATTGATTGAGAACAGTCCTGATTTTCTCGATAAGAAAGCCGACGTGATGCGGGTCAGGGTCGCCACATTTGGGGCAGGTAATCGCTTTTTCAGAAAGTCGATAATCGCATAGAAAACAGTTAGAAAATGGCATTATAAGTCATCCTTTTAGCGGTCTTAAGAAAGGATAACGGCTTATCCTTTCTTAGTGGCTTCGACTAAAAAAGGTTAGGACTCTTCAAAATATTGAAAGTTTCAGCGACAAAAACATGACACTTAGGGCTTCGCCCTCGGCGCACTTCGCAAAAAATAGACACGACCGAGGCTCGGCTTTTCAAGCCTGCGCCCGCACCACTCGCATCGATTTTTACTCCGTTTGCACACCCCTGCTCGCCGCGAGGCAGGGGTGTTATCGCACCCCATTTCATAAAATTATAGCTTTGGATAACTCAAAATTTTGCCTCTTTCCTTTGGTTTCGGAGGTAAATTTTGAGTGGTTACAAATATACGAATTTCACACTTATTGGAGCAAATCAGTCCTATTTTTAGAAAATCTGAATCATTGGTTTTAGTGGAATTTAGGCGGTTTTGGGGGTAGGATTCAGAGGGCAAGATAAAGGGCGTGGCCCAAAAATGGCTAAGCCATTGTCTGCACATCGTTTTTAGCGGGACGCGAGCGACTCGCGCTGGGACGTGGATTCCCCGCAATCCCCCATAGCGCCTAAGAAAAAGGCTGGGACGTGAGCAAAAATGGGTTAATTTTGCCGCCGCCGGCTACTCGCTTGAGCTATGGGTGGCACCGCTCACGGCTGGCGGCAAATAATCTAAACATAGCTCGACAGCGCCCGCGCCAAAGTTGTAAGACTTGGCACAACAATAAGCGTCATCAAAAGACGTCACATGACATGCGGAGGCTTTAGGTGTCATACCAACAGACGTTTAAAAATATTGATGACATTTTCCGCAAAGATGCAGGGGCGTCGAGCGAGCTTGATTATACCGAACAAACCTCTTGGATTTTGTTTCTTAAATATCTTGATGACCTTGAAAAACGCAAAGCCGATTATGCAGAACTAAAAGGCGAAACTTACGCCCCGATTATCGCGGACGAATTCAAATGGGAAAGCTGGGCCGCACCCAAAGATGCGGACGGAAAATTTGTTCATAAAACGGCAATGACAGGCAAAGACCTTTTGGACTTTGTTGACCTCAAATTATTTCCTTATCTCTCGACCTTCACGGAACGCGCAAGCGGGCCTGATACGATTGAATATAAAATTGGCGAAATCTATTCCAACATCAAAAATAAATTGCAAAGCGGCTATACACTGCGTGATGTGTTGGAATTGGTGGACGAGCTGGATTTTGGCGCGAACGTCAATCAACATGAACTGTCTTCGCTTTATGAAGTCAAAATCAAGAACATGGGCAATGCAGGGCGTAACGGCGGAGAGTATTATACGCCGCGCCCGCTCATCCGCGCGATGATTGAAGTGATTGATCCGCAAATCGGCGAGAGCATTTACGATCCTGCGGTTGGGTCGGCAGGATTTTTGTGTGAAGCCTTTGATTATATGCGGGCCAAACCCAACCTTTCGACCTCGGATTTGGAAACGCTGCAAACCTCGACCTTTTACGGCAAAGAGAAAAAGTCGCTCGCCTATGTGATCGGCATTATGAACATGGTGCTGCATGGTATCGAAGCGCCCAACATTATTCACAAAAACACGCTGACCGAAGAAGTCGTCAATATCCAAGAAAAAGACCGTCGCGATATCATTCTCGCTAATCCGCCCTTTGGCGGTAAAGAACGGGCAGAGGTACAAGAAAACTTCCCGATTAAAACGGGTGAGACAGCTTTTTTGTTTCTGCAACATTTTATCAAAAGCCTGAAAGCGGGTGGCCGCGCGGCGATAGTGATTAAAAATACATTCCTGTCTAACACGGATAACGCCGCCATCGCACTGCGTAAGGAATTGCTAGAGGCATGTAACCTTTATGCTGTGCTGGATTTGCCAGGCGGCACTTTTCAAGGCGCGGGTGTAAAGACGGTCGTGCTGTTTTTCATAAAGGGCGAACCTACGCGCAAGACGTGGTTCTACGCCCTCGACCCGGGGCGTAATATGGGCAAGACCAATCCGCTCAATGATAAAGACATGGCGGAATTTATCAGGCTCGCCAAAGCCACCGTAACAGGCAAAGGCGCGGAGACCGAAAAAAGCTGGACGATAAACATCGCCGATATAGACGCGGCCACCGCCGACCTATCCGTCAAAAACCCCAACACGCCCGAAGCCGCGCCCCTGCGTGAGCCGCAAGAGATTTTAGCGGAAATTGCTAATCTTGATGCAGAGAGTGCCAAGTTGATGGATGAGATTAGGGGGCTGCTGTGAAGGCGGGATGGGAAGCAAAGAAACTATCTGAATGTATCAATAAGTCAGAAACTGTGAATCCAAAAAACGAGCCTGACAAAGCATTCACTTACATTGATGTTTCTAGTGTCTCGAAAGAAACACTGCGTATTGAAAAAACCTCAGAATTATTAGGCCGTAATGCGCCCAGCCGAGCAAGGAGACTGGTCAAAACGAATAATGTGATATTTGCTACTATCCGACCAACTCTTAAAAGAATTGCTGTTGTTCCAAAGAAGCTTGATGGACAAGTTTGTAGCACAGGTTATTTTGTATTTTCACCAAAACCAATTTTGCACTCAAGGTTTTTGTATTATTTTTTGCAGAGCGATAATTTCATAGACAATATGGAGTCCTTACAAAAGGGTGCCAGCTATCCTGCGGTGAATGACTCCCAAGTAAAGTCACAAGTTATTCCCATACCACCAGTCCCTGAACAAAAGCGGATTGCGGAGAATTTGGATGGAGCCTTTGCCAAAATAGACCGCCTAGAAGTTATCGTCAAACGCCAAATTGAGAATGAAAACGCATATCGTGAAACTATGCTTGATTCGATTTTTACATCCATTGAGCAAGATATTGACTCAAACACTCATCCTCTAAATGACCTCGCCATTTTAAAAGGACGAATAGGTTGGAAGGGATTGACTGCTAAAGAATATACCGAGGAAGGCCCGCTCTTTCTTTCAGTTCATTCCCTGAACTATGGAGATTACGTTGACTATCGTGATGCATTTCATATTTCGCAAGAACGCTATGACGAAAGTCCTGAAATTATGTTACAGAAAGATGATATACTTATCTGCAAAGATGGCGCTGGTATTGGCAAGTTAGGTATTGTTCCAGAAATTATTGCGCCAACCACCATTAATTCCTCTCTATTGTTAATCAGGCATGCGGATAATCTAAGAGCCAAATATCTCTATTATTGTTTGCTGAGTCCGTACTTTCAGAAAATTGTCCAATCTAGGTTAGAAGGCGCAACAACACCCCATTTATACCAAAGGGACATCAAAGACTTTCCAATACATCTTTGTTCATTAGCTAAACAAGATAAGGTGGTAGCTAAACTAGATTTAATATTTTCAAAAAGTAAGAAATATCTCAAAAATCAAAGTCAAAAACTCGCCGCCTTAGCCGAACTCCGCCAATCGCTCTTAAAAAAAGCCTTCGCAGGTGAGCTAGTTGATATGGCGGATGAAACAGTCAAACCAAACACCATCTCCATCCCCGCCAACGACAATCACACCGACCATGCAGGCGCGATTACCTATGCCGATAGCTATTTCCGAAATGCCCATGCGCAAACCTTCAAAGGTAAAACCACCTATGAAAAAGTGGCGCAAGCTGCGGAAAGCATCGCGGGCATAGATTTAGGCCGTCAAGCGTTTCAAGGCATGCGCGGGCCCACGGATAATCAGCAGCGTCAGGCAGTCGAAGCGCTGGCCGAGAAGGAAGGTTATTTCTCATTCCTATCGACGGGCGGTAAGGGCTTTGAATTAAAGCGCGGTCGCAAATTCAATGAACTCCGTTTGGCATTTGAGCAGAAATACCAAGAGCAAATCCCAGCGCTAGATAGGTTCCTAAGTGTCATAGCCAATATGGACACACGCGATGTTGAGGTTCTCTCCACCGTGCACACGGCATGGAATAATTATATCATCGAAGGCCAAACACCTACGGATGAGCAGATTGTGACCGCCGCGCGGGAAGGCTGGCATGAAGAGAAAGAAAAAATTGCACGCCCTAAGTTTTTCGCTGCGATTAAAACTCTGCGAGATAAGAACCTTATCCCTGCAGGACTTGGAAAATATGTAGGCAAGACTGCGGGGGCGTCTCTTGAGTTCTAAGGCTGGGGAATTTGATAGAATTAAAGAGGCGGATACGCGGGCGGACTTGATTGACCCTGCCTTGGCCGCTGCGGGCTGGAATAATGATTTTGAGTCAGACACAAAAATAAAACGCGAGCACAGCGTCTCTGCGGGGCGGTTACTCGGCGGTGGACGCCGCGCAGCCGCTTTGTCGGTGGATTATGTCCTCGTCTATAAAGATCGCGCTTTGGCCGTTGTGGAGGCTAAGAAATCCACACTGTCTCATTCTGAAGGCGTCGCCCAAGCCAAAGACTACGCCCAGCGCCTTGGCACGCGCATCGCCTACGCCACCAATGGCAAGGTGATTTACCAAATAGATATGGAGACAGGCAAAGAGTCCGAGGTCGATAGCTATCTCTCGCCCGAAGATATTTGGGCTATGCAATTTGCGCCCACGAGTGAGCAAATTGACGAAGCCGAAGAGCTGGGCCGTGACCCGGCCTTCACAGCCTTTTGGCGAGATGAACTTGGGGCCGTGCCGTTTAAAACGGCAGGGCGCTGGGAGCCGCGCTATTACCAATCCCGCGCCATAGAGGCAGCGGTTGACGGCATCGCGGCAGGTAAGAAACGATTGCTGCTTACGCTTGCAACAGGGACAGGGAAAACATCTGTCGCTTTTCAGCTGGCGTGGAAACTGTTTGAAAGCCGCTGGACGCTGGCCGAAGATCAAAAGCGCCGTCCGCGTATTTTATTTCTCGCAGACCGTAATATCCTCGCCAATCAAGCGTTCAACAGCTTTAATGCCTTTGATGAAGATGCGCTGGTGCGGATTAAGCCGAGCGAGATTAAGAAAAAAGGCCGCGTTCCAAAAAATGGTTCTGTGTTCTTCACCATCTTCCAAACCTTTATGAGCGGCGATACCGACGAAATAGAGGAAGAAGCCGAGATTGAAGATAAGGCGTATTACAAAGATTACGATCCTGACTTCTTCGACTTTATCATAATTGACGAATGTCACAGAGGCGGCGCGAATGACCAAAGTTCGTGGCGGGCCATCATGGAGCATTTTGCGCCTGCTGTGCAGCTTGGCCTCACCGCTACGCCTAAGCGAAAGCATAATGCCGATACCTATGATTATTTCGGTGAGCCGATTTATTCTTATTCGCTCAAAGAAGGGATAAATGACGGTTATCTGACCCCGTTTAAAGTCCAGCAATTCTCAACCACGATTGATGAATATACTTATCTTGGCGATGATGAAGTTGTTTCGGGTGTGATGGAGGAAGGTGAAACTTATATTGAAGGCGACTTCAACCGCAAAATCACTATTCCGCAACGCGAGCAATATCGTATCCGAACATTCATGGACTTAATTGACCAGAACGAAAAAACACTCGTGTTCTGTGCGACCCAAGAACATGCTGGCGCTGTGCGCGACTATATCAACCAAATTAAAACAGGAAGCACTCACCCTGATTACTGCGTCCGCGTTACCGCGAATGATGGGGCGTTAGGTGAGCAGCATCTACGCACTTTCCAAGATAATGACAAAACAATCCCGACGATATTGACGACTTCGCGTAAGCTCTCAACGGGGGTGGACGCGCTCAATATTCGCAACATTGTTTTGCTTCGTGAATGTAAGAATATCATTGAGTTTAAACAGATCGTCGGACGTGGAACGCGGGTTTATGATGGCAAAGACTTCTTCACAATCTATGACTTTGTGAAAGCTTATAAGAATTTTGAAGACCCCGAATGGGATGGCGAACCGCTTGAGCCAGAAGAGCCTACAGGCGGCAAGCCAAGGCCGCCAAAGGAACCAGATGACCCGATTGAGCCAGAGCCGCCAGAAGATCCCAAAGAGCGTAATGTCGTAAAGCTATCAGATGGCAAAGTGCGCAGCATTCAGCATATGAGCACGACGCGATTTTATGATGCCAGCGGTCGTGTTATCTCGGCGCAACAATTCCTTGAGAATATGTGCGGCGATTTAAAAGAGCTGTTCGGCAGTCCCGATGCGCTGCGAACACTTTGGGCAAACCCTACAACGCGCAAGCAGCTTTTAGCAACGCTTGAAACGATGGACTATTCAGAACAGCGCCTTGAAGAAATCCAGCGGCTTTTGATGGCAGAAGGCTCTGACCTTTACGATGTCCTCGCCAATGTCGCCTACGCCATGACCCCAATCACCCGTGAGGCCCGCGTAAAGGCGCACAGGGAGGCCATAGAGAGTAAATACGATGACAGGCTCCAAGCCTTTATTAGTTTCGTCCTCGGCCAGTACGTTCAAGAAGGCGTCAGCGAACTCGACCCTGAAAAACTCCCAGCGCTTTTAGAGCTGAAGTACGAGGACACAATTAGAGGCGCTAGAGAGCTTGGCGGCGTGGCAAATGTGAAAACAGCTTTCACTGACTTTCAACAATATTTGTATGAGTAGGGGTTGAGATGGCCTCTACTAAGCAAGCGCTGATGTCGCGCGGAGTCAACAATGTTTTAGCTGAGAGCCTAGTAAAAGCTGGACATAAACTGAAAACCTTGAAAACGAAATCTAAGTTAGATTTAATTGCTTTAGGCTTCACCCAGCAGCAAGCGAACGAATTGCACAAAGAAACCAGACCACCAATACCTTCAGGAACTCTCTTTAAAATATTACACGCAAATAAATGGTCTTGCTGCGTATGTCGGGAACAAAGTAAGCCCATTGTGGTTCATCATATCATACCTTGGGCAGAAAGCCGTGATCATTCAGAGCATAATCTAGCTGTAATTTGTCATGATTGTCATGATGATGCCCACGCTAAGAAAAACTTATCACAGAACTTAACCAAAAAATTGCTCACCAAGTCTAAACAGGAATGGGAGAAGACCGTTCTGGCTCTTGACCAAAGGACGATACAGAAGTCGAGTGTTCTAAATGGAAACTGCTGGTATTATTTTAATCATCTCCGACTTTTAAATTTGGCTAGAGATAATGGTGTAGAACCCAAAAAAATATCTGGTCACATGATGCTTCATGCGCAGGGTTATGTAGATGAACTTGGTCATCCTATTTCCCAGAACGATGAGAAAAATACCTTATATAACTACGGCGACGGAATGTATGTTTACCATTATATGGAGAACCTAATAAACGAAGTTTTGGGAAGCATAGATGTCATCAACATATCAGATTTCTTAGATAAGGCTCAAATTAAAGCTCTTGCGAGACCTAATGACCTTATATTCATTCAGGGAGCACATGTCTTTGCCGATGGCGTTAATGGGCTACGAGGCCCAGGGCAAATTAGAAAAGGTTATCGTCAGGTTGCATCAGTCAGAGTGGAGTATGTTTTTGATGCTTGGGAAGCAACCTCAACATCAGCATGGGCCGTTTGGTTAAGAGGGCGACAATCTGCCGGAAGTTTGTGTCATGTGAAATCTGTAGAGAATGAAGATGGCGTTGTGTTAGTTAAGTGCACAGTGCTCGCCATTGCCTTCGGATTGAAAGACTTGAAAACAAGAAATTATATGAATTTCTAGGCTGATGATTCTAAGGTTAAGAAAATCAAAGCCATCGCATTACCAAAGCTTAATATAATCGAAAATCACTGTAGGGCGCAGCGAAGCGTGGCCATAAACGAAAGAGAGCGTGTCCGAAGGACGCGATCACCATATAGCCTTCCGCAGGAACCCTTAGCGCGCAAAAAATTTTGGCCGAAGTGCCGGAAATTGATCACGCGCCAATGTTCGCAGCGGTGCTCTAATTACTGATAATGACCTCCCTCGCGGATGTCGCCGGACCGGCGCTGATACCATATGACAGCTTCACGCCTTCAATAGTGAACGCAGAGAAGATCTCGCGCACCTCCGGGCAGTCATTTAGGCTCAAGATAAACCGCCCTTTAAGCCCCCTTAAAATAGCCGCTAAGAGCTCAAAATCCGAGCGCGAAAACATCTCTGCGCCATAGTCCGTCTCATTCCCATAATAAGGTGGATCTATGTAAAAAAGCGCCCGTTTCCGGTCATAAGTCTTGATAAATTTATCAAAGGGGAGCCGCTCGATAACCACACCGCTCAAGCGCTCGTGAACGTCCTCCAGCATTGGCACAAGCTTTGTCAGGTCAAAACGCGCCCCGCGCTCCGCCTTTGACATGGCAAAATTACGTCCACTAACTTTGCCGCCAAACGCGGCGCGCTGGAGATACAAAAACCGCGCCGCGCGCTCTAGGTCAGTGAGGGTGGATGGTTCGACAGCCTGCAAGCGCTCAAATTCTCGCCTAGATGTGATCTGGAATTTGAGCGTGTCGAGAAACTGCGGATAGTGTCTTTGAAGAATACGAAAAAGTGTCGATACATCCTCGGAAAGATCGTTAATGACTTCATTTTTAGGGCCGCTATTGCGGCGAAAGAACACCCCGCCCATACCAACAAACGGCTCGGCATAGAGTGTGTGATCAACAGCCTCGATACGCTTACATATACGTTTGGCGAGGTTGCGTTTGCCGCCAATGTAGGGGGCCACGGGCTTGACCGAATTGATAGGTTTTAGTGATTTAGAGATAGACATATGTGGTGGACTCATCGTTATAAAGCCCCGCCCTCTATAGGGTGCGGGATTGAAGTGCGGCGCGCCGCATGGATTGGGCAGTACCAATGCCCGGCTTGGTGCGTGTCCGCGCACCAGCCCCCGCTTAAGCGGGGATCTGAAAGCGCCCGCCAGCACTAAATCAAGCCCTTTTGCAGCGCTAATGCCTCCGGCACGAGCATGGGGATTGGCTCAACACTTTCCTCCAGCTCGTAGCCTTCCAAGGGATCCACGGCGCGCTTCGGGAGCCAAATACTCTCCGTTTCGTCGTCCTCATCACGGCCAACCATTATGGCGCGGTCCGTTGTGGTGAAGATGTAAAGCTCCAATTCAATCATTCTTTTTGCCATAGTAGAGGCTCCTTTAGGTTGCTGATTTACCGACGCTGCGGCGGTGTTTCAGGCTTCGGCCAGACGGCCAGAACGAACAAAATCCACTCAAGCCCTTGCCAAAATTTGATATGATCCAAGGCCGGATTAAGCCATGATGTAATCACGCAATAAGACCTATCCTCGCGCGCGTGGTGACGTGCATGGTGAGCGGGCGACTGAATAAGCCCAACAAACCGCAGCCCTTTGACCCAAGAAGGTACTCTGTTGCCTCTGTGCGTCGTGGCGTGGATTTCATTGGCAAAAAATCCAGTTATAAGCGCTGCCGCCCATATGTGGCTATAACCACAAATTATTCCTATAACCGCGCCAATCGTTGCCACAAGCGCCATAGTGACGCCATTGCGCTGCATGAGGGTTTTCTCCAAAAATTGGAATGGCAGGACATGATGATCATGTGCGTCCTCAACAGCCTTTCCCACAACAGGCCAAAGCGGCGTGGCATAGCGATCTTGGATCCAATGAATAACACCAGAGAGGAAGTCCGCGAGGAGAATGCCGAGCAGTATTTGTAGGGTAAAATCAAGCATATTTTGACCTATGTTAGAGGGGGATTAATGGGGTAATCGGGCGGGTATGTTTTGCCGTCGTAAAACTCGACGCCGCCGATCACATCGCGCATCGCCTCATTGAGGTTTACTCCGTCTTTGTGGATGATCCCAAGAAGCCGCCCAAACTTGCCGCTGTCGTCCTTTATTGTCTCGATAATAACCCATACTGGCGTCTTTAATTCGTGGTAACGCACGCGCCTTGGATAGTCGGCAGGATCAAGCCCTAAGAGATGGATAAATTCGTCTCTGTGATCATAGCCGACTTCCACATCGTCGGCGTCAATCCCCTTGGATTTAGACCGCTTAATTTCTTGGGCATTAATGCCGTATAGCCGAATTTTTTCATTCGCCTTCCAGACATGATCAAACATGTCCAAATCGCCGAGAATTGTGTCCGCATCATAGATCGCTCTGATCAAGAAACCGTAACGATAGGCGGGCCGGGTTATAGGATCCGTCATGGGCTTAAAATTCCATCTTGGAAGAGACTTCCAAGGCATGATCAAGTGCTCGAAGAGCCATAGGCAAAAGTGGGCGGCCATTGTCTAGACGGTCATATTGATCAATCCAAAATATGCTTCCCAATGGTGCAAGCCGACAACAGAAAGCTGCGGACAAGGCATCCAAATCACCGGTTTTAGAGAGAAGCAAAAGACGCTCACGTTCAGCTTTGGGCATGCCTTGAAAAAAGGCATTTTCCCAACGCATACGGTCCCAATGTTCAATCGCCGCAAAATTTAAGACAACTAAATCCCAATCGGCAGCGGCCTTATCTCCGCGATACTTAATCGCATCCACACCCGAGGTCATCCAGCCGCGACGTAAACCACAAAAATAATCCCATGATGCAGAAGATTGAAGCACCCTCGGATCAACCTCAATAATTGTGCTATTAAAATTGAGCTGAAATTGATATTGCTGATCGCCGTAATGATCCAAGCCTACACGCTGCGTTGAAGCAAATAGCCCCAAAGCACGGTTGTTAAACTTCTTCTTCCGGGCACGCGCTCTAAGCTCTGAATATTTAGGGACGTCATATATCTCCACCGAATTATGATAAAATATAGTTCTCATGATTTGTCCTTCGGTGTTTCAAGATCTAGCCGCGTGAAATAACCCCCGCCGGAGCCGCCCGTGAGCTCATGCTCGGCGCGCGTGATTACCCATTGCCCCCGCGCCAGTGCGTCCCGCGTTTCGAAGCTCACACGGCCCTCCGCCGCCAAAGAGGCGTTGCCGGGCAGAGAGAGGGTCATGGTCGCCTCACCTCGCTCCAGCGCCGCCAGCTTGGCACTAGCGGCAGCCTCGGCCTCCTCGGCGCTGCCGTAGGCATGACGAAGTGAGAACACGGGCTCACCCTCGCCCGCCGTAGTGTGTTTCCGGCTGCCAGATTGGGTGTCATTCCAATAGGCTTTGACGGCCTTATATTTGCCGCGATCAGGCGCTCTGGCGCTCCAGCGCGTGACAGCGTCTTCGGAAAGGGTAACGGGCCTAATCTTCGCGCCAGAGGCGGCTTTCGCCTCACCACGCGGGACAAAGATCAAATAGCCAAACACAGGCTTAGCAACCGCGTCATATTGCCGAGCAAGGCGTGTGAGAAAATGAAGGTCACTCTCGTTGTTTTGGTCGATCTGCGCATACGGCAACGGAGCGGCAGCTATAGACGCCAGCTCCGCCGACACACGCGGCGTGAGGCCGTGATCTCTGGCGATAGCCGCAACAATGTCGCCAATCGTATCTCCGCCCCATGAACGGGTCTTACGGGCTTTTAGCCCCTCCAGCATATCCGCTGCCTTAGCTTTGATTGTAAGCGACGCAGGGGGACCGCTGCTTGCAACTTCGTCCACAATGAAGGACCCAATATTTGAGAGCTCCGAGCCATAACCAAGCGCCAGTTCCAGCTTTGCGCCCTTAGCCGGAAGTTCTATTTCATGTTTCCGGTTGTCCAGTTTTATGGAGAGCCTGTCGCTCTTAAAACCAGCCTCGTCCGTCGAGGTAATAGACAAAAGGCGATCAGCTATCATGGCCGTGATGTCTGTGCCTTGGGCGATTAGTCTAAAGCCCGGCTTCATGACCAAAGCCTCACGCGAGTGTCATCCACGGCGGGCGTGAAGTCAGGCAAGTTTATGTGGACACCGCTGGCAAGAACAGCGGATTGATTACGGATAGAGGGATTGGCGGCAAGCACAGCTTCCAACGCACCCGGAACATCTCCGTAATGATCCAAGACAATTTTGTCTAAAACGTCCCTAGACTTTGTGCGGTAAGTGTTGCTCATGATAGATCCTCGCCATAGGCTTTAAGATCCAACGAGAACGTTTGTTTGTAAGGCGTCCCGCTGCCGTCAATGAAGGACTGCCCCTCCTTTACTTTTGTGATCACAAAGACGCCGAGAAACTTGCCATTGCCGTCCACCAACTGCAGCGGGCCCCCCTTACCAGCCTCCGCCGCCATAGCGTCCACTTGGCCGAGACCGCCTCTAAAATGCGGGTAAACAATCCCGGATAGCGTAATCGTCTCGGAGCCTACCCCCATAAACTGCAAAGCCGGACGGCGGCCAATACGCGATTGTGAGCCCCAATCATAATTGCGCTCACGGGAGAGCGATTTATAGGCAGCCGTGTCCATTGAGAAACGAAATTCACCGAGGGCTAGCATGATTTCAGTCATGGAGATCTGCCTCTCTATCTTCACGCTCAAGGCGCTCTAAGTGCCTTTTTATCTCGCGGGCAGCGGTCTCACCGTCTGTGACGCCCTGCACATGGATTGTGTAAACATTCCCCTCATGCGTATGTGTATGCGTAACCTGCGCGGGCGGCACAGGAGCATATAGCGCCGGCGTCAAGGCTCGGGGCTTCGGCTGGGACGCAGTATTTAAGGCGGCGTAAACCTTCCCGGGCAAAGGAGGAGGAGGCGCGTTATCATTAAACGCATTATCATTGACGGCGCGACCAACACGTTTAGTGCTAACAATATTACGAGTATCATTAATGATGATGTTGCGCGTCGTATCGACAGTCTCGCCTACATGTTTGATCAATTCGCTTTTCTCATGAACCTCTTTTTTAAATATCTCACCTATCTCACGGCGCTCAACAACATCAATCGCGGTGTTGCGTGTCTCATTATCTGTCTCATTTTGAACATGGGTTTTCAGCGCAGTGACGGTCTCGTTAAACTCACGATGTTCCGCAATATTGAGTGAAGAATTCACAGTTTGAGTTGAGATAAACGCCTGTCCCGGACCGGGCGGCGGCGGGGCTTTGGGCGCATTGTCATCATCTGGCGGGCGTTTTGAAGTGTTGTCGTTAACAGCTGATCCAACCGTAATATTCGCGGCGGTGTTTTTCACGCCCTTAATCTTCTCCCATAAGCCAGTGACTAATTTAAGAGGCCCAAGGATCACTGTCTTGATGGCGTCCATATGGAATTTAACTATGCGGCCCGCAACACCAAAGACGCCCTTAAAAACGCCCGGAAGGGCATTCCAAGCCGCTCTTAAAAGCGTCATAGGAGACCATTTTAAAACGGTTTTAAAGATACTGTAAGCCTTCAGCGCGGGCTGTGCCATGCCGCCAAACACGCGGCCAAAGAAGCCCGAAATCGGTTTCCAAAATTTAATGAGCAAAACCGCGCCCAAGGCAATCGCCGTGACAGCGAGGCCTATAGGATTTAAGAGAAGCGCCGCCCCGATCGCGCGGATCCCGACAACAGCCGCAGGGGCCGCGCGAAGAGCAAAGCCCCAAAGTCCTTTTGTGAGCAAGCCTACAAAACCGAGAAGGCGGCGATTTGTTGTAATCATCATGGCCGCATTCCACGCCCACGTCGCCGTGGTGGCCGCGCCCATGGCAATGGCCGTGCCAACTATCACGGTTGCAAGCGCACCGACAGCAAAGCCAACACCGGGGATATTTTCCAGCGCCCAGCCAAGCCCGCCAAGGACGCCATTAAGTGCGGAGCCCAAGACGTTGACCACGGGCGTCAAGTCCCCGCCTATTGTTGTGCCGATTTGGAGAATGTTTTGGCCAACTTTGCGGAGCGTGCCGTTGGTGATTTCCAAGAACCGCGTATATTCCTCATTGACGAGATCGCTTTGTGACGCGGCGTTAACAGCGTCATAACCATCTTTCAACCGGTCCAAACTGTTGATCATGGCAATGACGCCGCCCTTGCCCTCGTCACCAAAAATCTTGCCAATCAGATCAGCCTTAGCGTCGGTCTCGAGCCCCTCAAGGCTCCCCGCGAGCTCGCGCATGGTGGACATAAAATCTAGGCTGCCGTCCGCGCTCCGGATCATAGAGAAACCAAGCTCGTCGCCTGCCTTCGTCATGCTGCGCATCATTGCAGCAAAAGCCGTCCCTCCGCGTGAGCCTTGAAAGCCTGCACTATTAAGGAAGCCAATAGCCGCCGCCGTTTGTTCAAGCCCTATTTTGTAACTAGCGGCAGTCGCAAGGCCATATTCCATGGACGCGCCCAATTGGCCGAAATCTCGGATTTGAAACTTGAATTGTGTCTTAGTGAGAATATTCCCTATGCGGGTCATTTTCTCTTCGGCGGTGCCAACCATCTGGCCGCCGAGGTTATTAAACGTGGTGCCAATAATTTCACCAACTTGCGAGGCATTGCCCTTGGTGATTTTAGCGACCTTATGGACCATTCGCGCCCCAGCGCGGCTTACCTCTTCTTCTAGCCCCGCCGAATTAAGCGCATATTCAATGCTGATAATTTCCGGCTCGTCGGCCAAGCTATTGCGCGCAAACGCTCGGGCTCCAGCGCGCGAGCGTCCAACAGCGGCGTCTTTATCCCCGTCTTTTGCATTGATGACTGTGCGGAGGTAAATACCCTCCTCTTCGCGATTGCCCGCCCCGACAATACCCGCTGTAAGTGCCGCGCCGCCCGCAGCGCCAATAGCGGTGCCAATTTGAGATTTACTTAAGCCTTCGCCTTGGCGGCGCTGTGTGTCCCCAAGGCGGCGGGTCTGGCGCTCAACGTCTCCAATTTCGGATCCGTATCGTGACGCCGCGCGGCGGGCCTCATTATAGCGGCGCTCAACCTCCTCTATTCCCCTATCCAAACGCGCGGAGCTATGACCGAGGCCGCGCTGTTTTTTCTTGAGATCGTTTAAAAGGCGGCCATATTTGCGCGCCTCTCGTGCTTGGCCAAACTGCGAATTGACCTTCCGAATAGCACTGCCGACCCGGCTTTGATCTTTGACGGCGGTGTCGGTTGAGCGCTTTACGGAGCTTGAGATTTTGCCAGAGATTAGAAGCCCGACTTTGATCAATTTTGACATTTGTGGGCTCCTTTCTGGTTTAATGTTCAGCCCTGCCTTTCGGGCGGATAAAGGCGGCGAAACGCCGCCCATTCTTCGTTAAATTCATCTAGTGATAGACCACGCCAATAAGGAATTGGGGTGTGAAGCTCGCGCGCCAAAATCTGGCAAGCATCCCGAAGCTCAAGCGCTTCGGCTAGTTCTTTCCCTCGGTCATGTCCTCATACGCCTTTTGGATTTTGACATAATCGGCCATATCCAAGTTGGTGATCGTATCAAATGACACGCCGCACAATGTCGCAAACAAGGTGCACTCTTGCGTCTCCGGATCCTTGCCAGATTTTGAAGCCGCAATTTGATCCTTCACCTTTGGGCGGCGCATAATGAGCTCCGTGACGGGCGGGGTGACCGTCTCGTCAACAAAACCAATCTTAATCGTTACGGTAGATTTAGCGGCCATGTTCTAGCCTCCCAACGCCGCACGGCTTTCCGCAAAGCGGTCCGTGCCATTGATCTTGCAAACCTTGTTAATGACATCTATCTCCGCCACTTCTTGGCCGCCAATAGTGGCTTTAAAGTAGGTTAGCGTGCCCATAACTTTGGTCGTGCCTTTGTCCTTGCGCTTGAGGTTGCCAATCTCGGACTTCTTGATGAGACCGCGCATTTGGAAAATCGCCGCTTGCGTCTCGGTTCCGTCAGTCAAGTCTCCGCGAAGCGTAAGGCCCACATCGGGATTGCCCAGCTGGGCCATGAATTCGGCAGAGAGGCCTTCAATGGTGAGTTCTGTTTCCAGCTTCGCAACGAGGCCCATCCACACATCAACCGTGCCGCCCATGCCCCCATTCGAAACCTCTTCCGTGACAAACTCAATGTCCGGTATTTTACCCTCATTGATGGCACCGGCATAATTTGTGCCGTCAATAAAGCCTGTGAAGTCGCGGACGATTTTTGGTAACTTAACCATGATATTCTCCTATCATTTCGTGATTTATGAAGTGCCGAGAGCCGTAGAGATCTCGTCCACAAGTGAGGTGTAATACTCGCCGTTTGTGTAGGCGGTGAGCGTGAGGCGCTCCAATGGAGCTGGAGCCTCGCGGTCATAGTTGAGATAAACACGGCCACCCTTAAGCGTCTCTTTGGTGTTTAAATCAGGATCAAACCAAACGCTGCCGCCCAGGAGAGCGCCGCGCGCTCTTAGGCGACGAATATAGGCGTCAATACTCTCGCCCACATCGAGCACGAGCTGTGACGAAATTGGCTTGTCACTCGCCCAATCCAAGGCCCGCTCAATTGAGGCGTCAATCGCGTCATAGGTCCGCACAACGGATAGGAAGGCTAAGAGAGGCTCTTGACCCGTCCCGCGATTACCCCAAAGGCGGAAGCCGTTATTGTGGATAATGGTCGAGACATTGGCCTCATTAAGGAGGTTGGTTTGCGCGTCAGCATTTGAGCGCTCATGAACGATAGGCCGCGCAAGCCCTGTAATGCCATCCATCTCCTTATTGCTTGGACTATGCCAAAACCCATCGGTGTTGTCTGTGCGGACGATCATGCCTGCCGCGCGCGCCGAGGCAGGCTCAATCACACTGGAGCCCGTGACCGTATCAAAGACAGTCACCCAAGGATCGACCAGATAGATCCGCTCGGAGCCCGCATCTGCCGCTGCTTGGATCGCCTCCGCATCTGTCGTATTGGGGCCATCGGCCACCACGACCGCGCGCAAAGACTTTGCAACGCCTTTAAGTTCGGCAACAACCGGGTTAGTATTCCCGCCGAGACGTTGGTGCGTCCAACCCGTCGCCGTCAAAATACGTGGGGTGATCTTGATCATGCTCTCGGCAGCTTTGAAAGCGTGGACGCCTGTAAGGGCCGCGCTGTCGCCAACAATGTTGGCTATTGTCCCCGCCTCGTCAGCCCCTTCCTCGACACGAACCACAACAACGACGCCGCCGCCATTGTCATAAAACCCAGCCGCCGCCATAGGCAGAGATCCTGTTGAGCCCAAGCCCGCAGTGCCGCGAGAGTTAAGAACGCGGACAGGCGTGTTGAGCGGGAATAAATCAGCGTCCGCATCTGGCGCGGTGCCAATAATGCCCGCCACGCTAAAGCGTGCAGTTTTAATTGGGCGAGCGCCTTCAAGGACAGTAACAACTTCAACGCCGTGGATAAAAGCTTCAGACATATTTGTCTCCTTTTAATGATTGTGCGCCAAAGGCTTTCACCTGTGCGCTTTGGAATGCCTTGAAGCCGCCAATGCGGACCCCAAGAAAATGAATGTGCCGGGTGAAGAGATCCACGCCTAAGACCCCGGAAGCCTCGAGCATGATTAGATCAGCCGCAAATCGCGGCTTCGCTTTGTCGTAAAGTTTGCCCATATTGATACCGCACACCTTCAATGGCGCGCGCTCTTCAACAAAGATGAGCTCCGCAATTATGGCGGAGAGCATGGGATCAGAATAAAGCTTGTCGTGAATGACAACCGCTTTGCTGTGCCGCCCTGTTGGGTTTAAGCCAAACCAATCGTCAGCAAGTCGCGGGACGCTCGCAAAGTCAGTCTCAAAACCCGCCTCAACCTCAACACTCACGCCCGATCCGAGCGTACCAATATCATAAACAAAGGGCGCAGTTATGCGGTAGACTTGGCGTCCACCGCGTGACTTCCCAATGACTGGCTCGTATCTTAGTGGTGTGACGAAGGAGGACGGCATAAATTATTCCGCCCCAAGAACCGCTTGCAAAGCGGCGGCGACATGGGCTTCAGACGCTGCTATCGCCGCCGTGAGCTCGTCTTCACTGCCGCTAGCTTCAATCGCTTTTTCCGCCTCGCGGCGAACGCCTGCCGCAATGGAGATGAGAGTGTCCGATTGGACAACTTTACCCATGATTTTCTCGGCCATGGTTTGCGCCGCATTTTTGCCGAGGGCCTTGCGCTCTGCTTCCGTCAAGAGACGGGCCAAATTAACGGCCGCGGCGGCATCTTGGTTAGAGATATATGCCTCGGCCCAAGCCTGTTGGGACTTCCAAGTATCGCGCTCCTCAATCGTCGGGTCGCCAAGCAGCTTTAGTAAGAGTTCGCCATGACGGCGTTTGATGCTGTCTAGTGCAGCGTTCTTGAGCCCTTCAAGCCAGAGAGCCGCGCCATCCTCCATGACTAAAACAGCGCTTTTAGAAAAGGGCATACCGCCGATCTTAACGGCCTCTTCAGCTTCATTGATTTCAAATTGATCCTGCATAATGATCTCCTATGCGCTGGTAAAGTTTGCAGTTGTTAAGGGGTAATTATTGGGATCTGAATTGGCACCAATTCCCGCGACGACACCGCCCTTTGCCGCAGGGTCGATTGTTACATTCACAAAGTTAAGTGCCCGAAATCCAGCGGCAGACAAGAGGCAGCCCAGCCCGTCGCGGGTAATGGTGCAGCTTGTAAGATTGATAAAAGCTGGGGAGCCATTGAGAACAGAGATCAATGGCTGCGAGTTGGTGGTACCGCCGCCAACCTCAATATCGACAGCTAGAAACCAAACGTGGGTATGCCCGGTAAAGCGGAGAGAGTTATTGTTAGTCCGGGAGATAGTCACTCGCGCGGACGCATTTGCCGCAGCGTCCCACCCTTGAATTTGAATATATGGCGGCGCACTCCACGCGGACACATATTCATTTAGCACGAAGTCGCCAATGATACGGACCACAAGCGAGTAACCCGCTGGCTGGCTAGAAAAAGCTTTTCCCATCGTCTGAAAAGCAGAGGCTGCAGAAAGGCCGTCATTTTCATCATCGCCGTTCTGTTGGTCTACATACACCACACGCGAGCCAGTGATTTTGGGAAGCAAATTTGCTGCCGCCTGTGCTTGCGCCGTCGCATTTTCAGCGCCTTCAACAAGGCCTTGAAAATCGCCGCGAAGGGCATTGAAGGCATTTAAAACTTCGGTTCCTGTTGTCATGGGATTATCCTTTAATTTGCGTTACGAAGTGTGATTGACGGGCCGTAGTTCCTAAAACTCAAGTGCCCTGTGGTCATGTCTGCGCCAAAGCCAACAATTCCTGCGAGAATGCGTAAACCGCTATTATTTTGCGAATTAGCGGCGGCAAGCTGCGGGCCGTAATCGGGCGTTAGTCCGACATTGGGAAGCAAGGCGTTATATTGATCCGCAATTGACGCTGAACCATGACTAGACGTCCTCACGACAGCACCTTGATGATAGAAACCGACAAAATAGAGTTCGTTGCGCTCGAGCGTTATTGTATCAAAATCAATCACCAATTTTGCATCGGCATTGCCATCAATATGATTATCTTGGCCTCCGCCAATAAACCTGCCATTGCGATCATAAATCGCCGCATAGACATCACCCATCTCAATACCATCGCGCCAGTAGCGGAGACCATTTGCTTCAAATCTAGCGAGAGGAACGAATGGATAAAGGGTAACTACTCCAGCAGTTTGATTGTCGTTATAGTCGACGTTGACCCGCGCCGCAGCCGAGAAATAAACGGGGTGAAAGGCATTTTTTAGGTACTCAAATTTTTCGCCAACAATTTCTGTATGCATCGCATTATCTCCGCTTGTTAAATAACCTGAAGGCATCTGCCCGGAATTTTCCAACGCTTCTAAAAGGGCTTTGTTTTCGCCGCGCGCTTGGAAGCGATCGCGCAAATTGTTTATGCCTTCTACAGTCTGCGCATAGAAAAGAGGCTCCATGGCATTTGTTACAAAATCGCGAGTTGCCATGACGGTGGTTGGATCGAGAGAAATCAGCACATTAGCAGCATTGCTCATGATTATATTTGTCTCAAAGAGCTGGTCATTAACCTGCCCCTCAACGGGCTCGGGTTGATAACTTTCGGCGAGATTTCCAATAGCGACCAAGTCACCGGCACTGTCAAAGTAACCAATCTCGCGAATATAAAACCCACCCACATTGCTTGGCAAAAGCGAGGTTATGACCGCCACATTTGGATCAGAGCTATGAGGTTCAATTGAATTGATCGGGCCGCGCCATACCTCATTGCGAAGCTCCGTGCTGGCGCGCAATGGTTCGCCCTTGCCGTCGCCAAATGCCACATGTGTTATTTGCAGTTTAACACCAGTGATCTCGGCATTTGCACGCTTTGCTTCGCCAATGAGAGTTGAATGTGTTCCGTAAGTTGCAGGCATTAAATGGCTCCCAATGTGATTTTTTTACGAACAGCCGTTACGCCGCCAGTGAAAGCTGAAATGATTTGATCCGGGAGTTGCGCGACATATGGAGCCACCCGCGTCAGGCGGCCCGTCTGCGTTGTCATTCCAAGGAAGGCCGATTGATTTGAGGCCAAATAAACCCGCAGGCGCTCCAGATACGATCGGGCGTTTTTTGAATTCGCAATAGCCTTATGAATGTCGCTAATATCTTTTGCAGTCATGGCGCGGCCATGCGCGCGGACATCGGCCCTAAACGAGTACCGCTCTCCCCCATGCTCAAACCATTCCGAGATTGTAACGCCAAGATCAAGCGCGCCTAACGCGGCTTTAACAGCGCCTGCAGTGCCCTTGTGCCGGTGCACAAAAACCGAGCTCGCAATCACCGCGCGCTTACGGCTCTCTGGCCAAGCGCTATCCCAATGATCAACAGACAAGGCCCATGCCAGAAATGGCAAGAGCTCACGCGGGCAATCCTTTGCGCTCCAAAGTGTGTCAATTGACGTTGGCGTTTCCAGCGTTTCACGGACCGTTGTTTCAATGGCGCGCTCTAAAACGGTTGAGTTATGAGGGAGAAGTGTGTCCATTACCCGCCACCCCCTTCATTTTCCAAAGTGATATTGACAGACTTGCAAACGAGAACCTCTCTTGGATCAGCCTGAATATCCTCAAACGGCTCCTCGAGAGTGAAGTTAAGCACCCCACCAATAAACACCGCTGCCGTAATGCCTGCGCGCGTAATATAGCCGCCAAGCTCAAGATTATCCGCCGCGTAAGCATTGGCCGCAGCTTCGGCAGCGAAGCGCACAGTCTCCGCATCTGGCCCCGGTCCAAGCCTAATAGCCCCCGTAATGCTATACTCACGCACGGCGGGCGCCTTTACCGTGACGTGATCAGTCAAAGGCCTCACCCCATCATTTAAGGACGCCTCAACTTTAGTGCGCACAGCATCCGGCAATTCGCCAGTTGTAGACCCAAGGACATAGACATGAACGTCACCACGCGCCGGATCCTCGTCGCCGACTCGCTCTGGCGTGAATGTATCAACAAACACGTCCAAGACAGCGGGGTCCGCCTCACTTGCAAAAAACTTATAGCCGCCGATCGGCCCCGCTGTAGAGAAGCCTTCCGGCGCAAGATGCACGCGGGCGCGAAAGCTGTCGTCCGTCTCGCCTTCCTCTCGTTCAAGTGGAATGAGCGCGGCGAGATGATCAAGATCAGACCCTTGCGCAAAAGCGATCATGACGGCCTGCGCGGAGTGATTAACACGAGAATTAAAGAGCACCTTTTCATAGGCGACAATCTCTAAAAGCTTGCGGACAGGGTCACTCTCTAGCTGTATATTCTCTGCAAGATCCGGGACTAACACACTATAGCGCGCAACCATGTCAGCCAATACCGTCTCAAAATTTACGGACGTCAAGACGCTAGGAGCGGGGAGCTTAGAGAGATCAATGGCAGAAAATGAGGTCAAAGGATCACCTCCTCGAGCTCAATGCCGTTGCCAAGCGTATCGCGGCCAACAATGCCCAGCACCATTTCTCCGGCGGCTGCCGCAACCACAAAGACACGCTCAACAATGAAGCGAGGTTCCCATTTGCGAAGCGCCTCAATAGCGGCGGCAAAAATATCAACCTTAAGCGCTGACGTCATTGGCTTATCAATGAGCTCATATAGACGTGAGCCATAGTCGCGGCGCATGACGCGCGAGCCAATAGGCGTCGTGAGTATATCCTCAATACTCTGGCGAAGGTGATCTCTATCACCTAAACGCTGGCCGATATGTCGAGACAAGCCGGGCAATGTTTACTCTTTAGCGTCCGCTTTAGCGGCTGCACGCTTGCGCTTTATAAAGGGAGAATATCCCTTCGCGCCGATCGGGCCAAGTTTGACCACGTCACCTTTACGAACCAGAACACCGTTAACAACAATGGGACCCGGCACGGAGACAACATATTCTTTACGCTCTACTGGTGCGGCGCTGGACTTACTTGGATTTGACATTACTGGATCCCTTCGTGATTTTCTTCGTTTCAGTTGAAATAGTGTCGTCTTTGCGCGCAACCGGCTTGCCGCCCTTACCGCCAAGATTGACTTTGCCGTGGAGAGTGATTTCCTGCCCGTGCATGTTGATCGCGCCCTCAGCCATCATAGTTATTTGCGGCGTTGTGAGCGTCACGCCACCGCCCGTAATTGAGAACAAGCTCTCCCCGACGAGGACATTGACGGTCCCACCGTCCGGGATCTGGATTGTGCGTGTCATAAGATCACGGTTGTAGGTATCGTGCGCGCCGTCTTTGTGCATACGCGTAATCACATCCGGCTGAACGGCAGGCGGCGGGTGATCTTCACAATAGAAAGAGCCCGGCAAAATGCGCGAGTTTGAAAGCTCGCCCGCAAGCGCCAAAACCATGACCCGCTCACCTATCTCTGGCGCATCCCAAGCCACCTCTTGTCCATTGGCGCGGTCCGCCATGAACGGGATCCAGCCGCTTACGTGTTCTCCGTCTTTGATACGGGCAACCGGAGGCTCTGCGGCATAGTCACACTCAACAACAGTGCCAACTCGGATCATGTTGTCCATGCGCCGCTTTAATTCGGCAATCTGGTAAGCTAAATCCATCAGAGAGCACCTCCAACGGAAGCTACCGCCTCGATATAATCCGGCTCATGAGGGACCCCAATTTTGGGCGCATGAGAATAGAAGAGCGAGGCCAATGTTTGCCCTTCTTCTTTTGGATCGGAAAGCGTGAGCGTGTTAATCCAATGGATCCCCCACATAGCCACGCCTTCTTTGAACACCTTGGAGCCCGTGAGATTGTCTGCTTGAATGTCCGCACAGGCTGTCACGCCTGCACCCAAATTAAAATCCGGCAGGGCGATCAAGAGAGAAGCGACCAATGCAAGGCCCGCCTCTTCCTTTTTATATTTGCGTTTAGGGCTTACATCTGTGGCCTCAAACACCGCATCTTTGGTAATGACAATGGCCACAGTCTTGACGCTTGCGCGAACGTTACCATTGCCCAGCGCCTCAACTTCGCGCACGGCAGGCAATGAGACGTGAACGGCGGGTGCCTTCGTTCTAAACTCTTGAAGATCCTCTGGCGTGAAACGGCCATAATGCGGCCTGCACACATTGAGCATTGGCAGGCGTAAATGAATATCCGACACAATGGAGTTTTGCAGCGCGGTGAGTGGGTTACGAATAACGTCGCTCATTGGATTTGCCTTTGAACATAGTCAAAGAGGATCTCTTCCAGCTCGGCCTCGTTCTCGTCTGACAAACCCAAGAAGGGACGAGCCGCAATGTCAACATTGCCATTGCGGCCCGCCTCACCGCCGAATTGGTGGATCGCGGCGTAAACCATGGAGGAACCGACAACAACGCCGCCCCCCGTTTGATCGGAGAAAATATCGTCAAGAAGATTACCCTCGCCCCGCAAAAGGCTATGCCCTTGATGGCGCGTCTTTGCATACTCTGGCGACCAATTTGCCCAAGGCGTGCCGTCAGGAGCAGTCTTCTCGCGGGCAATGCGCCGCTTGGTCTGGCTCTCAATTGTCGCCGCCATACCAAGCTCGAGCTTGTCAATATCAATACTAGCCACAACTCCATTGAGGAAGTCGGCAGCAAACTCAAAATCGTGGGCGGAGACTGTTTGGACAACGGCGGCCATTATAGACCTCTCAAGTTTTTACGGGAGAAGAGAGCGTCTGGCCCCGTAACAACAACGGCTTTAGCTGATTTTTGCCCGGCTGCTTTTGGCAGGCCAAGCGAGACGCGCCCGCTGGCAACCTTATCAAGCCATTTAACAGCATCCTCATAGCGCTGGCGGATTTCGTCCGTAAGCACATCGGCGGTCTGGCTAAATTTATAAGTAGCAATATCAACGCAAATGTCGCGCAGGCGCGCAGGCGTTGACGGCAACGGCAGCGGATAACGATCAGCTATATAGCTATCAATTTCCGCAGCCGCCTTCTCAAGAGCGGAGGCAACTTTGGCTTCATCCACAACGGCGTTGTCGTCCATTGCGGCAAAGAGTGCATCCTCACCATAAGCGGTGATAATATCTTGAGCGGTTGCATACATGATTAGGCAATGTCCTCACTGCCGTAATATGTCGCTTGGGTGCCGTTAATCGTGAATGACACCTTGAGCGCATCATTGCGCTTAGTGCCACTTTCATTTCCGATAACGACAATGCGGCCCAAAACAATTTGAGTGCTTACATATAACTTTGGATAATCAGCCTTGAGCATATCCGTAATTTCATCGGTAACTTTGACAGCGTAAGCCCCGCCAAAATCATCCGACAAATCAACCGGCGTGTGAGGGACATAGGCTTGGCAAGCCCTAATAAAGTCCATTTTAAATTCTACTGACATTTTCTTTCCTCAATTTTGCTTTTTGTAAAAAAGGCGGCGCGGGTTTGGATCGGGATGAAACCAAGCCGCGCCGCCCTTAGCGCGGCGGGCGCATTAGGTTAGACCGCAAACCCTACTCCGGGGCCCCGTCCAGCTTGGCGTTGGCGGCCTCTTGAGCCGCCTGTCGTAGAGCCGGATCTTTAATCTTACGGGCTTGGGACATAGCTTTTTCGTGAGCCGCTTCCGCTGCCGTTGGTTTTGGCTGGACCTTCTTCGCCCCGTTGGACTTAGGCGCTTTTTTAGGCTTGGGCGCTTTTTTGGACTTGCCTTCCGTCACCCCCTCAAAAGGCTCCAGCGTCAAATTTGGATCATTAACGAGGATTTGTTTTTGCGCTTCGGTTAGATCCTCGACGCTAACAATGACATGACCCTTTGCCGGGAGGCGGATACCCGCGCGCCTAAATGATGCGCGGGTCTTATTGGAGATTTTGACTTGATCGGTCATGGCGCGGCCTATTCGTCAATCCACGCGGAGGTGATCACCTCATATTTGTTGCGGATCGTGTTGTGTTCGCCGTCAATCTTCTCGGCGCTAACAAGCATTTCCGCCGTATCCTCATTGCTGGAGCCAACAACCAAAATGTTAGGCTTAACTTTGAGCGATTGACCGCTGTCGTTTTTAAACTTCTGCATCGCAAGGCGAGCTGCCTTCAGGTTCTCGGCAGTGAGCGGAGCGCGGGAGCCATACGCAATTTGCCAGAATGAATAGCCAGCATTACTGCGCTGCTTGGTGCCGAAAGCATATTCATTTTTCATGAACACCATTGTGCTGTCGGTTGTATCAAGTGACGCAAACTCCGGCTTAAGGCGATCTTGGAATATGATTGGGTTGACGATCTTGGTTGTGTCCAAAAGGAACCAAGGCTCACCTTCGCCGTCCTGCATGTTGGAGACCGACTCCTCTTCACCGTCCACCATGACCGGATGATCCGTATCAAAGAAGTTTTGGCCATCGTAACAGCGCTCGGTAAACCCCTGAACCAAGACAGTGTAGACTTGCTCTTCGGGGAAGTTGGCGGCGGCGTCGCCAATGCCTTTAGCGAGGATCCCGTATTGAGCGATAGAGCCATCGTCAATATCGTCAACATTGACGCGGATCGTACCTTCATAAGTCTTATTGACAATCGTATAATTGTGGCTGGAAATTTCATTGAGAACCCTGTCCCCAATCCACTCACGAATGCGCGGCATATCGCCGAGCCAGCCATAGCTTTCTTGTTTGCCAGAGGACGGAATGACCGTGGCGATCTTCATATAGGTTTGATCAACGCCGTCAAAGGCCCCTTGAAAATTGGTTTTAACGCCAGTGAAAAAGTCGTCAAATTGTTCGCGTGTAATATTTAGCATGATTGTGCTTTCTGTTTTGAGTGAGGGCTTAGCTGAAGGAGATCCAGACGCCGCTGTCGTCCACGTCTTCAACCGCTCCGGCGACCGAGGATCCGTCGGCGAGTGACGTGACTGTCTCGTCGTCTAAAATGTAACAAGGCTGGCCAATGTGCTCGCGCGTGACCGGGTTGGCCGCATCATTTTTGAGCTTCGGGCTTTCATCCTTACGGACCTCGACAATTTTCTCGCCGTCTTGGCCGCCCGTATTATCAACGCCTTTGCGCGCAATCCCAGCGGCGCGCAGGCCTTCGGCTCTGGTTGCAGGCACAGCGAGACTGCCTTCATTAAGGACCGTTAAAGCTCCCTTAAAAATCTCTGTATCGGCTGCCACGGGGTGGCCAACGATTGCGAGGACGCGGCTTTTGATCTGTTTGTCTTTGGTGAGCATGATTTAGCCCCTCCTAATTGCTAGAGTTTAGAGTTGCGGCGTAAGCCTTTGGATCAATCCCCATGCGAGCGCATGTTGCGAGCTGATTATCCGAGAGGCCGTGCTGGCCTTTGCCCGTTTCTTTTGAGGCCAACGCCTTCTTGGATTTCGACGTGGGGACAATCCTCGGAGATAGCTTCACCATTTTTTTAAAGCTATCCAAGCCCTTGCGGGTTGAGCACATGGCGCGGTGATGCGCCGCCGTGGACGGGGCAATACGCCCGCCATTCACAGCAAGCTCAACAGCTTCCGTGACTTCTGCTTCCGTTGGCGCGTCCGCTGCGTCGGCAGCAGTGGCAGCAAGCTGCTCAACAACCGCGTCATAATCTGCCCGGTGGACAAAGTTCTCTGGATCGGGATTTTCAGGAAGAGCAGGCCCCTCTTCGACTTGATCTTCGCCGCCGTCGTCGTCGGATCCGCCGTCAGAACCTTCACCGCCGTCAGAACCTTCGCCGTTTCCGTCGTTATTGTCAGCGCCTTCACCGTCGTCAGCATCAACGGCAGCTGCCGCCGCGTCAATCGCGGCTTGGACTGTGGCTTCGTCTGCGTCCTCCGCTAATTCAAAGATCTTGCGAAACTTCGCGAGTGTTGCCTCATCCATGATGGTCTCCGTTTGTTGAGGGTTTTGCGCGGCAGTGGCCGTCGCTTTCTTCTTGGCGCTTGCGAGCGCAGGCATTGTGAGAGCGGGCTGATTAACCAAAGCTATGGAGAGAAACTCCAAGAGATTGTTGTCCTCATCCGTATTGAAAGCCGGAGAGATGTAGCGGTAATGTTTGGCAAGTATCTTTTCGCGGCCAAGGTCGGTCCACTCAACGCGCCCCCATATATCGCCATCGCGCACTTCGTACTCTTCAACCCACCCCATGGCTGGCTCGGATGAACCAAATTCCATCCCGTGAACAATGTCCGCAGGAATGAAAAGACCGGCGCGCGTAGTTCGCGCAATCACGGCTTCGGGATCGTAGTTTTTAAAGTAGCGGCCATCATTAGCGTGCGTAAGCCCGCCGGGAAAAAGCATAACCCAATCCGCCACGGCTGGAGCCTCGTCTCCTTTTCTGGAGGCAAGAGCCAGCGCCGGAAGCACAAAGGGCTTAGAGCCCTTGGGTGGTGTAATGCGTGCCGCTGTTGTCATGTCGCTCTTAAGCCACATATAGCCAAGGCAATAACGAGGGACAGTTGTCCCCGGTAAGCTTTGAAAAAAGAGTGGCGCGCGCGCAAATTGGTAAAACGGCCATAGAGGCCCGCACAGCAACGTTTAGGCGCTTAGTGGTATGTTGTCACCAAAAAACTGTCACCCCCCGTTAGCGCCCCCGTTAGCGGGCCGACAATCCATACGTCTGTCCCTCGAGGAGAGAAAATTTGAACACATTTCGCAGAATGTGGAAATTTATTGCATTTTTAGCATTTTTGTGGCTATAGAAAGCGCGTGAGGCTGGAGGCCATGTTACCCCCGCTTTTTTGCGCGCGAGATTGACGCCTCGCCCGGCCTCTCATCATTCACTCTGATCCTTTATTTTCTCTCCGGCGGGGACGCGCGCGCGGCGGTTACGCCCCTTTGTGAAAAATGTCGTCAAGAAAAGCTCTTCGGATCCCGTGACTTTCAGCCCAACCCAATAAGTGATCCCCTCCGGCGTCGTAAACGCGGCAGTATAACTTGCCGTTTGTCCGGGCTTTGCCGGACGACGATAAATAGCGGCCTTCGGGAGCCACTCCTGAAGGAGCGCAAACTCACTTGGCGGCGGGTAAGACTTCCCAGCAACGCCGTCATTGTGACGACGCGCACTATCTTGCCCAAAGTAAACCGTCCGGCTTTTGGAGCTGATAGTCTCGGCGGTGTCTTCCGGGATTACGGCGATAGGCCACGCCGTCAATCTCTCCCCGCGCATGTGCGCCTTAAATTCGCTATCACCTAAGAGATCCTTAATCGCAACTTGAGCGAGGGCCGTCGGAGAGCGCTCTAAAGCGCCCGCTAAGAAACGGCGCATATTGCCTTCTCGCGTGCGCCCCGGATTTGTATTCCAGCCCGGATCTATGCCTTGCGGCGCTGTCGTGATTTCTCCCGTTCGGCTATTCTTATGGGTGACGCGCGGGATCTGCGGCGACTTGGATATGCCAAGGCGCTCTGCCTCTGGCGCGCTAATTTGACGGTGCCAACATTGGCAGCCCCAACCGTTAGGCGCATACCACTCATTCCAAAATGGATCATCGGCAGAGAGAATAGTGCCCTCCTTATCCTCATGGAGCGGACGATGGACCTCACTTGGCCCCAGCTCATATGAGAGATAGGGCAAAAAGTCTTTGGTGTTTTGGATCCGCTGCCATTGCCCGGCTGCGCGCGCCGTGCGCACATTAGCCCAATAGATTGTCCGAAGGCGGCGCGGAGACCCCAACCGCGCGCGTACCGTTCGCCCGGTTGGATTTCCGTTTGCATCGAGCTCGGGCACATCTTTCTCGCCCCACCAACCACGCGCCTTTAGACGCGGGGTGAGATCCTTTTTAAACTCGGAGAATGGCTTGCCCTCGGCAATACTGGATTGGATCTCCTCCAATATATCATTGAGGACGTTGAGCTCCGTCGCCTTTGCGACGGTAAACGCGAAGGCATGTTCCTCCGCCCAAATATCTTGCCAGCTAAAGCTTGGAGCCAAGGCCTTATTAGCAAGGTAATCCGTGACAGCCTTGGGCGGCGAAGCTGTAAACTTAAATCCGTCCATGGCGTGCGTCCCTAATCAGCCGCATCGCCAACACCGCGCGCAGCCGCTTGAGCGGCCCGTAGAGAGATTGCCAGCTTTGCCGGATCCGCGTCTGGATAGCGCGCAGCTAATGCGCGGATGGCGTCCTCATAGCTGCCAGCGCTTTCCACGGCATCAACATAAGGCTCGACCAACTCTGTGTTAACAGCTTCCCAACCGTCAAGAGCCCCGCCGATCACGTCTGCCACAAGAGCCTCGGCCTCTGGGCCTCCGTTGGCATTTGCCATAGCATTAGCACGCCGCCGAGATCTGGCTAAGGCTGGATCAGTTTGCGGTGTTCCTGGCACTTCGGGTTTTGGAGCAGCCAAAACTTCCTCGCCTTCGCGCGCCGTAGGGATCCCAAAGCGAAGGTGCGCCCATTTTTTCGGCACGGCCATGCCAAGCGTGACGAGTTTGTCCACGACTTCGGAGAGCGCCTTAATATCTTCCGGGGAAAGCACGGGAGATGTGACGAGGGGATAGCGCGCTTGGCGGCCAAAGTTGAGATCTATGTAAGGCTTAAGCACGTCACGCATGATCGTTGCGCAAACACGGCGCGCGTCCGAGCGGGTAATGTCATGACGCACATCATTGTGAAGGTCAGATTGGCCGCTCCCAATTCCGCTGCCAAGAGCATCGGTTGACGAAGTCTGGCCAAGCACAGCCTTGGACACACACCTTTGGCAAAACTCTGCAAGCTTCAAAAAGGTGTCACCCCCGCCTTGGCTTGTGCCTTTGATAAACTCAATCATCATGCTTTCGGGGACAGCTGCAGCGGCATCGGTACCAAGGTTTTGAAGCGCCCGGACTAATGTGGCAACATCCTCATCGGATGCTGTGGGCCCATACTTGCCAAGCCGCACGGGTTGACCATAGGTCTCGACATATCCAACCCAATCCTTGAGCGTAAAATTCTCAAATAGATAAACCCAAGCAATGAGACGCGCGAGCGCTGCCTTATGCGGTGCGCCAGATTTTAACTTGGAGAAGTGCGTCACATATTTAAACGGCTCAAGTTCAATGCCTTCCGGCACGTCTGGATCTTTAAGCCGCAGCGTGCGCCCGGTTTCTTTATCGAGCTGGAAGAGGCGCGGATCGCACCACTCCCAAGCAACAGGCTCCCACGGCGCAGCCGAGTTAAGCGCGTCCGTAGTCCAGACTTGATTGACAACCGAGAAGCCTTTGCCGAGCGCGTCCAGTAGATCTTGTACGAGCTCAATAAAGCCGGGCTTGTTAATCAAGTCTTGGCAATGCTGCGCAATCTCTTTGTCGGCGCGCTCGTCACTTGCGGCCGTCACTTCAAACTCAAGCCCTTCAATGGCGCGTTTGCGTGTGCCAAGCACGGCAGCATAGTGTTGGTTTTTTTCTTCCACCTCTTCCGCAAATGTAAGAAAGTCATTCATATCGCCTTCGGCATGAGAACGCAGAATTTGTCCAAGACGCGCGGGCGTGATGGATCCAATTGAAGCTTGCCACAATGTCCGGCCATGGCCTTTCATAACGACGGGCTGGGAAAGTTGTTTAGGCGTGGGTTTGCGCAGCGGCGTGAAGCCGTCGCTTGCGACAAGCTCTGGTGACTTAGCCATTAGTAGGTTCCTCTCGTTCCGCGCAGGCCGGACGTCGTTTTAACGCGGCGGCCCCTTGCATCGTCATTGTTTGCTGAGCCGCGCCCTGCTGGATGATAGGCGTAAGGCATGTAACCAATTCTGGCCCCAGTAGCGGCAAGCGCGCCTGACCAAAAACGGTCACCGTGGCCATCCGTCTCATTGTCGTTTGCAAAGACCGGCACACCAGAGGAGCCGCCAGATTTTTTGATTGAAAGAATATCCGACCTAAGAAGAGGATCTTCACCAATTTGGATTGTTTCCTCCTCATAACGCTCACGGTAAATGGTCGCCATTTCTAGCTTAGACGCCGCCGTGAAAGATATCCCGTGCACGCGTGTGCTGCCGTGCCTTTCTTGGGCGTCCTCGCAGACCGCCATCCCTAAGCCTGTCTCATCAATATTGGCGCGGGCCACTCTGTAGCGCTCCATAACGCGATCAAATTCCGCGTGCTGCCTTTTGAACGTCCAGCCTTCCATCACGATCACTTCGCGCTGGACTAAGACCCCATTAACGTCCTCATAAACCGTGATAACGCTCAAGTCTTTTTTGCGCGCAACATCCCATCCGACATAGCAGAACCCACCTAGATAATTTAACGGGCCAACAATGCTGTCGTCTGTTGTTGCGGTTGATACGTGCGCCGGACTAATCCAAGAGCCGCCGCCAGCAGACGGCACGACGTCCAGTTCTTCCCCTGCATCTTTGCCGTAATAACCGCGCACATCTTCAACAAATTGCACCTTGCCTTCCGGTGTAGGGGCTTCCCCCTTCATGAGACAAATGCGCTCATAAAGCCCGTCGTCAATAGCGTCTTGGAATGTTATTTTTAGATGAAGCCCTTTTTGCCGCTTAGCCTTGACGTCGTCCAAAAGCCTATTGAAGGGATTATCCACACCATTGTGTGTAGAAATCACGACAACCTTGGCCCCCCAAATGACCATGGCCATGGCTGCCTTTACGAGTTCCGAAAGGTTATCAACGAAAGCGGCCTCATCGATAATTACTAGGCCCTGTTTACCGCGCAAGCTACGCGGCGCACTGGACAGCGCTTGTATCTTAAAGCCAGAAGCGAAGTTAATCCGGAAAGCGTTGATATCCTTGTCGCCGTCTTCGCTCTTATCTTTGAAAACATACTCATCAATGCTTGTGAGCCCTTGGCTAAAAATTTTAGCAAAGACGGCTGCAGCGTCCACAAACTCGCGCGTCATATCCATTGCATATGAAATATACATGACGTTCATGCCTTTAGCTTCCCGCGTAGCGCCAGCGCGAAGCACGGCATCAGCAGCCAAGGCCCAAGTTGCGCCAATGCGCCGAGACTTTTCAACAACGGTGAGCGCTATTTCGGAGACTGTTGTGAGAAGCTCTTGTTGATAGCCAAGAAGCAAATCGCCCGGAGGTAGCTCCTCCAATGCCTCCGCCGTATCCATATCAATATTATTGATTGGCATGGCAGACATTAGATCTCTTGCCCCAATACTTTAGCGCGAATGAAGTTGACAGTGTCTTTGCTCAAACCTTGCGCCGTGGCCGCACTGGCGGCATCTTCTGCAGCTGCCAATCGCGTCTCTTCCCTAATCTCGCGCGCAAGTTTCTTTTGACTTATACCCGCTCGGGCAAGGTCTGCGATCATGCGCCCCATTTTCACGCCGTCAACTTTGCTCGCATCAAACTCAAACTTTTGCATGAGTTCAAAGAGCTTGGCTTGGAGCTGCCGGATCAGCGCATCATTAAGCTTGCCATCATCATCCGGAAACTCATTCGCCAAAAACTTGGCTTGTTCTGTGGCATTGCGGATCCGCGCGAGATTGAGTTTAAACTCACTCCCATACTTTGCGAGCGTGCTCTTGCTGATCTCAAAACCTTCCCCGTTCAGCCATGCCACCAGCCCGCGATAATCGCCAAAGCCGTTCTCTTTTAACTTGGCGTTAAGGCGCGTTTTAAGCGCCTCGTCCATGGTGTCGATTTTGGACGGTGGGGGCATAGCCTAAAAATACTCGCCGGGATGATTGATTGACTTCGGGCACGGAATATCGCCCTCCACAAGCTCAACGCCCAAAGAGGTAATCTTATAATATTGGACGCCGTTTTCCTTAGACACATCGAGAAACCTTTTTCCCTCTAGGAAGGCCGCCTCATTGCGAAGCTCTTTAACGCTAGCCTCAAACTCCAGATCATTTAGAACCCTGAACATGAGCTGCTCATCCACGCCGGTGTCCCGCGCCGTGTCTGCGACAGCGAGGATCCGATAACGAAGGTTTCTGCGGCGTGCTACCGCCAGAGTTTTTTCCAATTGAGCGTCCATTTTATTACCCTTTGCTGGCCACAGTTTCGCGCGTGTTAGAGATTAGCTCATAGATCGCCTCAAGACGGGCGTCTGTCTTTTGAGCAAACTTATCAATCTTGCCGTCAAGCTGGCTAAAGCCGCGCACCCAATCGTCCCGGTGGACATATTCAACTGGAAGGCGCTCTAGTAGATCTCGGAAGTCAGCTTCTAGTTTTTCGCGTTTTCTCACGCCCGTTTTCAAATCCTCGCGAAGGCGATCAAGCCGCTCATTGTCGAGGGCTGAATTTTTATCGACTGCGTCTTTGAATTTTTCAGCCAGCGTATTGTTGGCCGCCTTAAACTCATTTGCAATAGCTTCTACTTTTTGATCGAAGAGATCTACGCGAGCGGCAAAATTGCTCACAATCAGCTTATAAACGAGACCCAACATACCCCCAATAATTGCCGTGAGGAGGCTTACGCCAATGCCGACAACTTTCCAATCCAGCCCGAGCCAAGGATCCGCGGCGGAAGCCGCCTGCATAAACATTCCAATCATGATCCCGCTGCCTCAACACCGAGCTCTTTAGCCTTTTCACACCCAGCCTTTACACTGTCGCGCAACCGATAGCTTGAGGCTAAGAGATCAAAGACCGGCGACGAGGGCGGCAGAAATTGGAGATCGTCCGCCGCGCGCTCACGCATTTCCGCGTCCCACGGCTCAATCTCGGGGCAAATATACTCCTTTTCCGTAACACGCTTAGTCTTCGTCGTTGCGCAAGCGTTCAAGGACATCGTCGCGAGTGCGAGGCCCATTAACATTAGCACGGTGCATGGCGTCAGCAATTTCCGCATGATCGTTTCCTTCTTTGACTGCGCGCTCTAGCCGTTCAATATCAGCCTCGGCACGCTCTTCCTTCTTCCCTTTACGATAAGCGGCCTTGCGCATGCCAACTACCGCCATAAAAATTGCGGAGACGATTACCACGCCCGCAATGACAGCTCCGCCAGCGCGCCGAAAGCGAGCCGCGATCCAAGCACTAGCTATAGACATCACTAGCGGAGCCCTCGCTGCCAATCATCCCGGCGCGCTCGGCGCACCAAAACGAAAGCCATTACGGCTACCAACGCACCCGCGCCGATTGAGCCATAAATCCAGAGAGATAAATTTGAAAAAATTGTGGCCGCCTCGCCCGTTGCCTCGGCAGCTTCGGTCACAGACTTTACGGCTGCGCCCGCACTATCAGCGGCAAGCTTTGCCTGATCGGCAACAGACTTAACAACGCCAACTGTGGCCGCGACAGTAACAACGCCCGAGCCCGCCTGTCCGGCAGCCGTAGCCTTCATTGTTCGGGAAGCCTCCAGAGTTGGGCGGATCTCACTTTCACTTGGAGCAACGCTCTCAAGATTAACTGGAGAGTTGGAGGGAATATCCATGGCCTTAATTTTCTCGGCATCGTCCAGCGAGTTGTAAGGCGTTTTGTCATAGTAACCGTGCAGGAATACCCGGCTCTCCGCGATACGACGAGCCTCCAGCGCGCGAGAAGTGACTTTGCGTTTGCGCCCGCTCTTGCGGTCCGTAATCGTGATTTTATTCCAAAGTAGAAAAGCACTAGCCGCGCCAGCTTCATCGCGATTTAAGAAACGCCGCAGAACGGTAGATGTCAAAAGCCCCGGCATTACTTTGCCGCTTTTCGCGCGGCCCCCCATACCGATATTGAAAGCCAAGAGGACAAGGGCGTCAAACTGATTTTGAGTTGGCCTTACGCCTGCGTTAGCGCAAGCGGAAATCACGCCCGCTTCAAAATTGTAGAGATCATCTGTTAGCAGCTCACGAATTTCCCCGGGAGAAAGATCCGCCGCCCTTAGCCTGTCCATTTCATGTTTGCGAATGAGGTGCCCGATCCCAATCGTCCAGTGCCCAGCTGCATCTTTGTATGCGCGGCTGCGGGACCCTTCAAGTATGGTGAGCAGGAGGCGGCCCTGTGGGGATAAGTTCATGTCTGGCTCTGTCGTTGTGCTTGGATGCACAAAGAGAGTTAGACGGCGGGCGGATATGTTGGACGAGGGACAGTTGTCCCCTGCAAGGGATTATTGAGAAAATAGGTCGGGGTGTTTTTTTTCTTCGCGCATCCGGGCGCGGACGCGTTTAACAGTGCGCACACAAACGCCGCATTGTCCAGCCACTTGGGAATTGCTAGCGCCGGTTTCTATAACGGTGATTATTTTTGCCCGCAAGGCGCGGTGTTGCTGCGCCATGTTTCCAATGGGGCCCAATGGTATTTCAAGATCACCGGCCCCAAAGGCCTGAATGATTTTTTCGGCGGCTTCCAAGCCCACGATCATAGCCAGCTTCGTACCGCTGGCGCGGTGCGGTACTGTCACCTTGCGCCCGCCGCGCGCCTTGGCAAGTGTTAGCGCAGCGGGAAGCCCAGCGGCTTCCGCGATTAGAGCCAAGGTCGGCGGGAGATCTGGCGCGCTATCTAAGTTCACGCTCAAGCCCCTCTCGTTTGATCCAATCGGTTAAGCCCTCAATGACGGGATTACATTGGGCGGGCGTAAGCCACTCCGCCCGCTCGCGGCCTGTCATGCGTTTGACGTAGCCGTCCGGGTGACGCGCCGTGACAACGTCAGCCTTTCGCAATATTCCCCAAAGCACATAGATTTTACGGGCTTGACCAGTCTTGGCTGGCTCTCTCCAATCGGGATCCTTTTTCGGATCGGGCGCATCTTTGGGGCCATAGTCTTTTTCCATGACAGAGACGCAGCGCTCAACGGCGGCCCAGCTAATACCCTTGGCGCTCTCCTTGCCCGTTTCCCCCAAGAGGATCGCCTTGAAAGCCCGATCGTCCACATTGCACTTTTTCTTAACGCCGTAGAGTTTTGCGTGAGGGGAGCTCATATCAAACCATTTTCATCAAGTGTGACCGCGATGGCTTTCTCTATTATTTCAAGATTATTATTGATTTCCACGTCAAGATCACGAGCTGCCTCACAGAGAAAATAGTCAAAATCTTCGTAGAGGATGGACATGTCTCTTTGAAATTCATCAGCTGCCTTGATCAACCGAGCGACACGTACCTTTGCCATGCGCGCTGCAATTTTTGGTGACCATTCTTTGAGACATATTTCTTTGCTCATGATTTCCCCCGCGAGACAGTAATACGGAGCGAGCCAAATAATAGGTTTAGCATCACAGTCTTCCCGCCAATGTTGACACCAATGCTATACTTCCAGCCTCCGCCGAACCGTGGGCTTGCGCCCGTCGTTAAGTTGCGCGGATTTAATGGCGCACTAGATAGAGAACCGTGCCAATTGTAGCCCTTTTGCCAAGGCCAACGGCTCGCCGTTATTTTATACTTTCCAATTTTCATATCTTATCCTCCAAATCTTGTTTAATCCGCCGCTCCGTAGCCATGAGCTCGTGCAGCGCTTCTTGTAATTGAAATTGCATGCGGCGCTTTCGGCCTACCCGGGCGCTCCGGGCATTTGCCAAAGCCTCGCGATATTTATTGCGCGCAGCGATAACGTCCGCATGAGTGTCAATCTGAAACTGTAGGGAAGAGCCAAAGCGGGACACATCAAGTCCTCCGCCGTCTCAGCCACGTTAAACGCTTGGCCACCTCAATGCTCTCAATCAGCGGGTAACTAAAGCCCCTTGTTTTATTGAGCTCGTAAGATATTTGTGAAGACGACAATCCACGATCTCTCAGGCTCCACATTCGCAGGCTTTCCGCAACGGTTAGCGAGGCTTTCGCTTTGGACGCCGGATCCGTTTTGGGCTCGCATGGTGCATGGCAGAGCGAATTAGCGGCGGCGCTCATGTGGCACCGCCCGTAGCCTGATTACGAAAATAGGCTTCCATATCATCGGCGACTTTAAAGGCCGATCTGATTTGATCATCCCCCGGACTTTGAGGCTCGGAGTGAAGCGTAATAGCATTGGCTTTGGCTGCCTCTTGCTGCGCGAGAGCATCTTGTCCCATACGCTTATATGCCCATGCACGAAGCAAATGCGGCGCGGCAGGATCACGTCCCAAGAGTGTAAAAAACGGCTCGTCGGCACGAGGAAGGCTTGGATCAAACATTAGTCAGCTCCTATTGGTTTAGGTTCAGTTTCAATTAGGTTTTGGATGGCGGCGCTGTGGCGCTGCATGACTTCCAGCGCCGCCGTTGTTTCTGGGGCGGAGACGCCATAAAATTTTATCTTGCGGTGAAAATCAGTAGTGGCCTTGGCAAGCTGGGACGCTAGATCAAGCGCTTGTCTAGCCTGCTGAATTAGAGCCGCATTAGCTTTAGTATTTGGATCATCAAACATAATTATCTTTCCTCCTCATTCGTGGATTTGAGAAGGCGGCGCGCATGATCTCCGCATTGCTTCATTTTTCGCCATGCCTGCGCGCGGGCGCTGCCGAAGCGAGAAGTGATGTAAAGATCTTGATATTCCGCGCGCGTATCTCGCTCGGCGCGGGCCAAATCAGAAAGCGCATTTCGCAGCTCAACGATCTCCTCGCTGTGTCCACGGTTATCCATGAGCGGAACCTTCCGGGCTTAATTTGAGATCTACGGGGAGGCTCTCAATGGCGAGCATTTTGGCGGCGTTCTCATTGGTAAATCGCAGAAGCTTGACGGCGGCAGAGGCCTTGACCGTCCCAATAGGGTCGCCAGAATTGAGCGCACGCAAAACTTCCGTCCCGGCCTTTTGGTAGCGCGTGAGCATATCCTTTAAATCCTCAAACCGTTTTGGAAGGCCAACAGGATCCTCAAGTGTGAAGGCTATATGACCCGGCTCAACACCATATTGCCCGCCTCCTAACACCCACCCAATTTGGCGCGTGACGGGCTTTGGGGTGCGCCCGTTTTCATCCCTGCCGCGTTGTCCCGGGGGTTGATCGGGATCCCAAAAGTAGAGCTCCACGAAATCGCCGCGTTGAAAGAGGCGATCATTTTTGCGGACCTCAAAGGGTTTCAGATTATCGCGCACAGCGTAAAATGCCGCTGGATGGGTTTTTAACCTATGGGTGACGGCGGTCATTGCGCAGCCTTTCCAGCCCAATAGACGGCGCTTAGGCCAGCTATCAAACTCTCTTCGAGAATAGAGTGCACCAAGTCCGGATCCGGCTCGCCGACAAGGTCAACGTTTGTATGAGCTCCGAATAATTCTAAAACTTCATCTGGCATCACGGCCTCCTTAACTGAGCGGTAAAAGGTCGCCATCGTCTTCCCCGACCATGACGCGGGCCATACCCAATAGTGAGCGGCGTTTGATGAGGGGAAGGCGCGCGAGCGCTTTGGCAAATGAGACGCCGTCTGAGCTGTTAATAAAAGCAATCACGCTCTCCGTCTCTGGCGTAGCCTCATCATCCGCAAAGAGCCCGTCTTCTAAGCCCTCAAAAAAGAAGCTTATCGGCACACTCAAAACTTGGCTTAATTTCCAAACCCGGCTCGCGCCAACGCGGTTGGTTCCGCGTTCATATTTTTGGACTTGTTGGAAGGTAACGCCGAGCGCCTCGCCAAGATTGTCTTGGCTCATTTTCAAAACCTGTCGCCTCACGCGGATCCGCGCGCCGACATGGGCGTCAACCGCATTGGCTGCGCGCGGTCCAATCTTGTCATTCGTTTTTTGTGGAGGTGTATTGGTAAGCATCGCTTTATCCCTGTTGTTGTGCGCCCGCCAGCGCGTGAATGTTGATTATTTTTTGAGTTCGTTTTCAAAGACGACAATTTCCAAACGCTCGCCCGCGCTCTTGATCGTCACGCCCTTAATCGCCTTGGCGAGTGATGGAGCTGCGAGCATTGCCTCTTTATTGATTTCGGTTTTTACTCTTAGAAAGCCTTCGAGCTTGAGTGCGGTGTCAGCGTGTTCGCGCGCTTTTTCAGCGTCGCCGCTTTCAGCCTCAACAGCCGCTTTGCCGTGCGCCTGCAAAACTGCGTCCCTGACACGCTGGACAACGAGGTCCACGCCGCGCAAAGAGACTTTTTCAGGCAAGGAGCGCCAATCGAAATAGCCAGAGAGCATTTTGCCCTTCTTTGATTTGTTTCCATCTGTGAGCTCGGAGCGGTGAGCCGCTGCATAAAGGCTTAAGCCTTCCTCAAGAATTTTGATTTCGGCATTGATCTTCTCGGCGTCGTCCTCGGCCTTTTGGATCAATATCTGGCTGGCACGCTTGAGTTCGTTGTTGATCTCCGAGACTTGGATCCGAAGCCTGCCCAGCTGGCGCATTTCCGCCTCGGCGTCCTCGCGCGTTTGAGGAATTTTTGCTGATATAGTTTGGGCTTTTTTAGCCATAGTCTTGTCCTTTATTTAGGGGTTGTTTTGAATGGGTCTGCGCCGTGCTCGCCGAATTGGACTTTGACGACATTGCTATCTTCGGGTGAAGGCAACTCGCTCGTTACGTCCTCAACCCCTTCAATCAATCGGTCCAGCTCATGCATGGCTTCCGGCGGCAGATCGTTTGCTGCGGCGAGCTGGGCGGAGAGAAACTTCTTGATCTCCTCAAGATTGCGAGCCTGTCTGTTGAGAAGCTTCAACGTCCACTCCCGATCCATCTTCACTTCGCTAAGCTGGAATTGGAGCGCTACATTGCACTTGCGCGCAGCCTCAATATGGTCATGAACCGTTGGTATGTAAGACGGGCCCCTCATGACTTTAGTCCGCTGTTAGCGCAGCCCGACCGGCAGGCGCGCCAAAGCTTGACCGTCGTGGGATCCGTAGCAGAAAGGCTCTTACGTCGCTGGATCCCGAGACACTTTTCGGCGGCAATCTTGCCAAGCACCGGACACGTGACCTCATTGCCCATTAGGCATGAGGAGACCGCTGTTTTGATCTTATCGAGACTTCCGGGGTAACACCCATTTATAACTGCGCTAACGGCACTGTGTGAATATCCTATGCGGACCGCAACGGGACGGACAGTGCCGACTTTATCGCACGCCGTGGCCAAAGCCATGATCCATGGTGGACAATCGGTTCCGTGTGCGGTGATCGCCTTTGCTTGGAATAAGCTCATGCTACTCTCCCCACGGCAGGGGGCCGCTTCTGCGGCGCTGCGTAAGGCGTGAAAGCTTTTGTGTTGCGGTCCTTAAGACCGCGCGCGCCTGTCTCCTTATCCGTCGTTTCCATGGGAGGGAGCACGCCCGTGTCATTGATCAGAAAATAGATCACCTCTCCGTTAGAGCAATCACGCGTGGGATTTGATCGTCTTGGAAGTTTGCGCGCATAGCCGGCTCGGGTGAGCTGGCTCAAAAATCTGTGAGCGCTATCTCTCGCTGTTGGCACTTCCTCGGGCTTTGCAGCCACTTGGATAAGATCCGAGACAGTCCCGCGTTTGAGGGTGCGAAGCGCTTTCCAAAGCCTCGCGCGCAGTGAGGCGCGATTAGGCTCACGATAACTTATGGCCGTCTTAGGCCCGCTTTTAATCTCGCCGCCCTCCATATGGCGCTTATGTCCTTTGGGCGTGGCTGCATAGCAGCCAACCCGCACGCTTTTTGCAAAGCCGTTGGACATGAGCGCTTGCATGCGTTTGACGATTGTTTTGCGAGGATGCGTGATCCGCTCCGCCAAATCGTCCAGCGTCAAGCAATGGACGCCGCCGTCCGCCGCAACAATAAGCTCGTTGAGGAGTGTCATTTGTGTAAGGCCCGCCAGCGCTTCCATTATGCCGCTCTTGTTTTGGAGGCGGCGCGAGGCCGTCCGTCATTGGTGAGCGCCAGTGTGGAGGTCATTTCAGCCGTGATTGTCTGGCCTTTATTGCGCCTCATAGCTTGCTCAATGCGCGCTATAGAGTTGAGAATTTCGCGGTTAATCCCGCCTGTCTCGGCATGAATGCGCTCAACTAAATCGTCGGCAATGGTAACCTCGGAAAGCTGGTCGCACAGCATGCGCACATCCCCAACCGTGGCGGGCGTAAATTCAACCACGTCCGCAATGCGGTTATAGACCTGTTTGTGGGCCTTTAATTGCTGGCGTATCCCCTTCATTCCCGCTGCAATCAAGGTCACGCCAGAAATATCGGTAAGGTCGCGGAGCGTCTCTAGCGTTTTGATCTTGCGCGCCGCATGCTCCACCTCGTCCACAATCACCAACGGATTGCGCATAACGCATTCATTGACGATTTGATCGAACATGAGTGTTGAGGAGTGACGAGGCTGGAGATCAAGCCCGTTACAAATATCCTTTAGCATCCATGGGATTGTCCACCCGGCTTTCGCCCTAACAAGAACCGCATCCTTTTGGACAGAATACCATTGCAGCGCGCGGGTCTTTCCAAGGCCGGGCTCACCCTCAACGAGCAGCCAGCTGGCTTCCTCCGCGCCCCGCCCATCCAAGGTCGCAACGCCCTTTTGAAAGCGTTTAACGTTGGAGACTTCCGAGCAATAAATTCCAGATCTCATTTATACATTCCCTTTTTTCTAAGTTCGTCTTTGGTCACAACGCCGTGCGAGAGGAGCAAGAGTTGCATGTTGTGATTATTTTCCATTTCAAGAAGCTCGGCAGCGTCGTCTGGCTTTAACGAGTAGCCGTCGTCCTTGAGGCCTTTGGCCCATACCCAAAAATCAATGTCCCCTTGAATACCAATGGCAAACTTGGGGCGGACAGTGCGATCCGGATTGTGGATCGTAAGCTCCATCTTGCTACGCGCGGCTGTCGCCGCTTCCATCTCTCTGATCTGCGCGGCAGCCTCTTCTTCCTCATGAGTTGAAAGCGGCGGAGGCACTGGACGCCCTTTGTCCAGATAGTCCGCCGCTTCCTTCGCGCGCTCAAGAGATGGTGAGGAAACCTCCACATAGGGTGCGCGAATAGGTTTAACTTTTGAATTTTCTTGAGCAGCGTGGCCAAGAATGTCCGAGCCGAGCTTTTCGGGATTATGAGCAGCCGTGGCCGCCTTCTGCTGGAGCTTAAGCGCTTTGAGCTTTGAGAGCTGGACGTGGCGAGCACGCTTGGCTATCTCTTGGCGGTCTGCGCCGCTCATGGTCGGATCTTCGGCAAGGCAGACAAACTCACCATTGTCGGCGGAGTAGATTATGACGCGGCTCTCGTCTTCAACGTCAAGCCTAACGGATACATATTCGCCGACTAAGCCTGCGAGCTCCGGCGCAATAAACCAGCGGTTATAAACCGAGACGCCTTTTTTCTGGACCGAGCGAACGCCTCCGTTTACGGGCGGAGCCAAGAGCACATCAAGCGCACGTTCGTCCTCGATACGCCGGGTGCGTTGCCCCGCAGCCTTTTGCATGGGTGAAGTTTTAATGGCGCTATGGACGCGCGCTTCGTACACGTCCCGGATCCAATCATTAATCACAATTTGGAGCTCGCCCGGCGCAAGTGAAAATTCTGCGCTGCGGGCGGCGATTTGCTTTTTGGCACCATGGCGCTGCGCCATGGATTTACGGGCGCGCATAGCCTGTTGATCGGCAACGCTGTGCCCAACATAGTCAGGAAGTATCTCAAAGAGCTCGCGCGTCAATGTGCCAAAGAAGCGCTCAACATGAGGCTTTTGCTCGGGCGAGAACGGCGTACAATAATTGATTGAAAAGCCAAGCTCCAAGGACATGCGGCGGACACTCTCGGCGGTGTAGTCTTTCCCGTTATCAGCCTTTAAAACCTCTGGCATACCCCAATCCAGAATAGCACCGCGTAGACAAGCAGCCGTCGCTATCGCGCTTGGCTGATCACATACGAGGACACGAGCGCGTCTGGAGAAAACGTCCACCAAAGCCACGAGAGAGTAACGCGTTGGCCGCCCATCTGGCCCAATACACTTTACGTCCGCGATCGTGCCATCGATTTCCCACTTCTGATTAAGGCGCACAACGTCCTCGGAGAGTGAGCCAAAGGCCGCGCGCCTATGGGATTTCCATTTGTCAGGATCAGCAGCATAAAGAAGCGCAGAGGCGTTCTCTTTGCGGTATTTTTTGACATAAAGCTGGAGAGAACGAAGGCTCGGCGGATTTTCAAAGTTGGCCCTAACACCCGCATAAATATGCGTTGCGGCGACGTGCGGCCGCCCGGCAATCTGCGCCACGATATAGGCCTGAAGATTAGCGTCTGTCTCAAATCGGTTTTGCCCCTTTGGGCCGCGCTGTGCATCCTTGAGCCCCTCAAGCCCGGCCTTATCACTTTTGAGCTTCCAGCGGCGCAAGGACCGCGCAGAGATCGTTTTGACGCTTCTGCGGATCCATGGCCGCACGCAAAGCGTTTGAGCATTGTAGCGCTTCACAAATATCTCGGAGGCCTTAGTGATCGAAAGCCCGGAGCCGTCAAGAAACTCATTGAACATCACAATGATCGAGGCGCGCGCCGCCGACTTCTTATCTCCATAAGGGTCAAGCGGCGCGTCGTCGCGGTCCACTTTCGCGGCAGCGGCCTCAACGTCTCTGAATGTGAGCTCGGCCAAAGCCCGCAAGGGCAGATCCGCAACCGCATATTCACGTCCGCCGCCTTGACCAGCACGCGCACGAGAAGTCCAGCCTTCTCTCTTCGCTCGCCTAATAATAGGGCTTTTACGGGCAGGCAGGTCTGGCAAGGCCGCATCTGCAATCTCTTGCGCTGTCATAAATTGCTTCATGACGCGCACTCAATAGGTTCGGCAGGTCGCTCAAGTCTTGCGTAGGAAATTCCGCAAGACAGGTTGAAGAAGCGCCCTGCCGAGAGGCTCTTGACGGATCCACAATCAAGAGCGGGCGTAAAATTGGCCGTAAGCGTACAGGGCGCAGCACTTACGGCCACTCCAAATCGCGATAGGAAGGGGTGGGATGAAAACCTAAAACGATTGGAGAATTGAATAAAAGTTTTCACGCGATATTCCCCAAGGCATTATCCGCTATCTGTTTGGCACGCACCTCCGCCTCATCAATTTTTTGGAGCAATGACCACGCGGCGGAATGAACCTCGTCTGGCGTGAGTGTGTGAGCCGCTTGGGCAGAAGCCGCCATGAGGATTTCGCCGTCACTTAAATTGCCCTTTCCCTTGAGTTCAAGGTAACGCGCAAAGACGCGCGCCGTGGCCTTATCGGCGAGGCTTGCGGTGCCTCTAAAACTCGCGTTCATGACGCCGCTCCCTCGGCTCGGGCGGAGCGTGGATCAATAACCGCACTTCCTTCCCATACGGGACATTCACCAATCAATTGAACCACGCGCCAACCGCGTTCCTTGAGAGCCTGATTAAAGGCCTTCATTTCGGGGTTTGTTTTGGGCAGACCCGCCCGGACCTGATCAGCACTGCGGCACCACCGCCGCGCCATTTCCACGTCTTGAAACGCGGCGCGTTTTTTGCCGTTCCAATCAACTGCAAATATCCAGCTTTTTACCCCATCCTTAAACACACCAAGGAAGGCCGTGACGCTCTCGACATTTTGGACAACGCCGTCAATCTCGCGCTCGAATATTTCGGGCGCGCTCATGACAAAACTCCAAAGCTGCGGATGCGCCCAAGGCAGTCGCGCATACCTTCGGTTTGCGCTTGATATTGCGCGGATTGATGGCGGCCATTTTCAATGATGTAAATCAGCTCTATGAGCTCGTCCAAAGTGTAGGTTTTCACCCACCCGCAGCCTCGGTCCATCTTGATCGTCCAGCCCTCGCCGGGCGTTAAAATCTCAACGCACACAACGCGCGCAAAATTATCGTTTGAAGGCGTGGGCGTTTTAAGCTCGGAGGCGTCAATATACCGGATCATGATGAGGCCTTTGAAGCTGGTGACGGCTTGGCACCCTTGGCTCTAAGCCCATCATTCTCCGGCAAAAAACGCCCAACATAAGGCAGCCCATCAGGACCATAGCGGCCCGGCCAAATCTCGGAGGGGTGCACGCCAATAATATCTGCAATAACCTTTTCGCCGAAGCGATTAGGCTGTTTAAGGACAACTGAAAAATAGGACGGGTTTTTCCCGTGCAGCCGATTTAGGGAAGCGAGCGTGTGCCCCCTCTCACGAAGCTCCGCCTTAACGCGCCCAGGGCTCCACCCGCGCCTAATAAGTTCATCTGGATTGTGCGTCACCTAAAATTCTCCTCTTACGTGCAGTCGGTTGCGGCTAGGCGCTTGCCTTGCTTTGTGCTAAAGTTAACTAATTACGAGATACCGTATAACGATTAATCGTAATAACAGTCAAGAGGGTTAATACGATTAGTCGTAATTTTTTTTATGAACGATTTAAGCAAACAAATTCGCGCCGCTAGAAAAGCAAAAGGCTGGACCCAAACGGACCTTGCAAAAAAAATCGGCGTGCCCATGACCACACTGGCGACTTGGGAGCAAGGGAAAGCTCAACCAAGATTTCCAGCAATGGTTATGCTGGTCAAAACCTTAGATATTAAGATTGATTTGCCAGACGATAGCTATGAGCAACTTCTTGAGGCCATTGGAGAGCCCGTCGTTCATGAGGGGTCAACGGATTGGGACGGCGCGCCGAGTGAAAAGCGCATGGTGCCTGTTGTAGGTTATGTTGGCGCAGGCGGGGAGATCGAGCCGATTGACGATCACGGTATGGGGGCGGGGATGGACGAGACGGACGTGCCGCCTAATGCTGCGCCCGGAACGGTGGCGGTCAAGGTTCGCGGCGATAGCATGATCCCAATGCTCTATGAGGGCATGATTGTGTTTTACTCACTGCGACTAAGCAACATTTCAGATCACCTTCACAAGCCTATTGTCGTGCATTTTGCCGACGGCAGAAAGGCGATTAAGACGGTCATAACAGGTTCTCAAAAGGGTGTTTACACACTCACCTCATTTAACGCCTCGCCCATTCCCGACATTAAGATTGAGAGCGTGAGCCCGATTGATTGGATAAAACCTATATGAAAACTTTACACATAACTTTGCTTGCGACGCTATTAGCGGGATGTGGATCACCAGATAAAGGCGATCATCGAATTCTAGCCGAGGCCACACAAGCACAATGGCTTGAAGGTAGTGTTGCCAACAGACAGGCAACCGCACACTTTTGGGCTTGGAATTTTGCAGGAAAACCGGGGCCGAATAAGGCCCACTTGGTGGACAAAGCAGCAAGTAATTTACTGGAGTGCATCAACGCCGTTGACGTATCAGACATGAGCCTAATGGCGAAAGATACGGCGGCAGGATGCTGGGCGATCATGAGCGCAAATTGAGCGCAAATGATGGTCACAGTTAGGAATTTAATCCGACCACAAAACCTTTACAAAACAGTCACTTAGAAAACTGTGACCGAATTTCACTCTTGGTCACAGTTCCGGACCCCCTAATTTGCCGCAACCCCCCATAGCACTGGGGTTTTTTGGGGATTAGCCCTTGGCCATTTTCTTTTGCGTTTGGGCATTTTCGGCCAATTTATCTGCGCAAGAGAAGATGGCCGAGGTTGCCAGATTTTTCGGGTCACCTCTAAAAAAACCTTTTTATTTCAATGCTGTCCGACTTAGTCCCGCCTTGTCCGGGGTAGTCCGGCTTCTGGCCACGTTCTCTTGCGCCCTACAATCACCACACTTCACGCAAACACGCCCGCATCTGGTGCCTATAGGGTGCCTAGAGCAGAATTCGCTATCTCTTCGAAAAGTCAAAAATTCCAAATAATATAATGATTTCAAAGAGTTAGTGGTGCCCCCACACGGACTTGAACCGCGGACCCCCTGATTACAAATCAAACATTTTTCAGTATTTAGACTTCACTGCAATGCACCGCGCTTCACTAAGCAACTGTATTCATTCAGTTATTTTTATGCTACCTTACTTCCCCATTCACGGAGGTTCACCCTGAATCCTCTGCAATTGGTACCTATTTGGTACCTTGAATTTGAGTGATGGATCTAGGAGCTCGCTATGGCGAAAGGTAAAATTTCATCCCGAACGGTCAATGCCTTCAAGGGCGCTGTTGGAAAAGATATGTGCCTTTGGGATACCGAAGTCAAAGGTTTTGGACTCAGGGTTCAGCCATCAGGCCGCAGATCTTACATCTACAAATTCAGAACGCCAGACGGGCGTCGTAGAAATAGAAAAATTGGAGATCCGGAAACGCTTACTGCTGAGGCGGCGCGCCGTATCGTATTAGGCATGGTATCAGACGCTGCTCTTGGAAAGATGGTAATCGAGGACAAACCAAAGACAAAAGCGATAACGATGCGAAAGCTATGTGACATGTATTTGGAAGACTATGCTCGGCTGCACAAAAAACCACGCAGTGTCGAAGATGACTCGCGATATATCGAAAAGGAAATCAAGCCGCTTTTGGGCGCTAAGAACCTCTCCGATATTCGCAGTAAGGACATAGTGAGAATTCACAGCTCAATGAGCGCAAAACCGGTGAAGGCAAATCGTTTGCTCGCATTGCTTTCAAAGATGTTCAACCTCGCCGAAGAATGGGAGCTGCGAGATGCGAACACGAACCCCACTCAGCACATTCGCAAGTATAAGGAAACGCCGAGGGAGAGATATCTGACACAGAACGAAATTGTGTCGTTGGAACAGATTTTGTCAAAGGCCCAAAAAGAACACTTGGTGTCTCATTCTGTTATTCATGCAATCCGAGTTTTATTGATGACAGGTGCGAGACTTCAAGAAGTGCTGACCATGAAGTGGGAATATGTAGATATCAAGAATGGCAAAATTAATTTACCGGACTCTAAGTCGGGAAAGAAAACAATTTGGCTGAGTGACAAAGCTCGAGACTATATTGATGCCATTCCTCACAAGCGCGGTAACCCATACATATTTGTCGGTCAAAGAAGCGGTTCGCCTTTGGTAAATTTGCAAAAGCCGTGGAGAAAATTACGTGCAATGGCCGGAATTGAGGATGTGCGAATTCACGATTTACGCCACACTTATGCAAGCTTAGCGGTATCACAAAACCTGTCACTTCCGATCGTTGGGAAGCTTCTGGGTCATAAGAGTATTAAGTCCACTGAACGGTATGCCCATTTATATGACGACGTTATGCGAGACGCGGCTAATTTTTGAGAACTTTGATATAAAAATTTAATAATCTTGTTTCGTTTTTTTTATCCATAGTGCAACCTGTGTTCGTAACCAAACCCTGAGTCTGTGGCTGAATTCATGAATCTAGATGAACTATTGAAATCTTACCGCGAAGCGTCACGCACTGAGCGAGATAAAGGCACGTATTTTGAGCGCCTGTCTGTTGCGTTTTTAGAAAACGACCCGGTTCAATCCGAGCAGTATGAGGATATCAAAACCTTCAAGGAGTGGGCTGATTGGTACGGTTGGGGCGGAACCGACACGGGTATAGACCTTGTAGCCAAAATTAAAGACGAAGAGGGCTTCGCTGCGATTCAGTGTAAGTTCTATAAAGCCGATCACCGTATGGCTAAAGCTGATATAGATAGCTTTATCTCCGCCTCTGCTAAGGAGCCATTTCGCCGCCGTGTTATAATGGATACAACTGAGAAGGCTTGGAGCCAAAATGCTGAGACCATGCTCAGAGGTCAAAACATTCCGACAATAAGAATTGGGCTGAATGAATTGCGTGAAAGCGCCATCATCTGGAGCGAGTTTGCGGCTACCGGTGAAGTTAAACTCAATGATAAAAAGACCCTAAGGCCTCACCAAGCGGAGGCTTTGCGCGATGTAAAAGCAGGTCTCTTAGCTGCTGACCGCGGTAAGATGATAATGGCCTGTGGAACGGGCAAAACTTTCACAAGCCTCAAAATTGCAGAGGACCTGATAGGAGCAGGAAAGACGGTTTTATACTTAGTCCCTTCTCTGGCCCTAATGGCGCAAACTGTAAGGGAATGGACAACAGATACTGAGACTCCGCTGCGGTCCTTTGCCGTGTGTTCAGACACACAGGTAGGGAAACGCCGTGTGAGTCAAAATGATGTCGCCGAAATTGATGTGCTTGACCTTGCGTTTCCGGCGACAACAAATGCCGAGTTATTGGCGAATGGTGTAGCTGCAGATGCACCAGAAAAAATGACAGTCGTGTTTGCGACCTATCAGTCCATTCAAGTGGTCTCAGATGCGCAAAGTATTTACGGCCTAACGGAGTTTGACCTTATAATTTGTGATGAAGCTCATCGTACTACAGGAGCTACGTTGGACGGCGATGATGAGTCTAATTTCGTCAAGGTTCACTCCAATGATAATGTAGCGGGCAAGAAACGCCTCTACATGACCGCGACACCAAGAATTTTTGGTGAAAACGTAAAAAGCAAAGCAAAAGACGTTGATGCGGAACTTGCTTCAATGGATAACCCAGAGAAGTATGGAGAAACGCTCTTCTACCGAGGCTTCTCTTGGGCTGTTCAGAATAATTTGCTGACAGATTACAAAGTGATCGTTCTAGCTATGGATGAAGGCTTGGTGAGTACGGCTGTTCAAAGGCGTCTTGGCGATGGCGGCAGCGAGCTCATACTAGATGATGCGACTAAAATTATTGGTTGCTACAAAGCGCTAACAAAAACTGATTTTAAAGCTGACGTTGCCACTGACACAAACCCGATGAAGCGCGGCCTTGCTTTTTGTAAAGATATTAGAAGCTCCAAACTTATTGAAAAAGAGTTCGCGGATGTTGTCTCTGAATATCTAACCTATGAAGATGAAGTCGGTGATACGCCAATGCTCAATTGCGAGATAGAGCATGTTGACGGAACCTTTAACGCGAAAGAGCGCGGACGCCTTTTGGAATGGCTAAAAGCCGAAACATCAGAAGAGACATGTCGCATATTGACGAATGCGCGCTGCCTTTCCGAAGGCGTGGATGTTCCCGCGCTCGACGCCATAATGTTTTTACATCCTCGTAAAAGCCAGATTGACATTGTTCAATCCGTTGGGCGTGTGATGCGGAAAACAGATACGAAAAAAATGGGCTATGTCATCCTCCCTGTCGGTGTTCCAGCGGGTGTTGCACCGGAAGACGCGCTTAGAGATAATGAAAAATACAAAGTTGTCTGGCAAATTCTGAATGCCTTACGCGCTCATGATGACCGCTTTGACGCAACAATCAACAAGGCGTCTCTTGGGCAAGACATTAGTGACCAGATTGAAATTGTCGGTATCACGAGCCAAGAATTGCAAGCCGTAACAGCGGTTGTTGAGGACCTGCCTGTCAAACCCGCTTCGACTAAGAAATCAAATATCGGATCTGAAGGTGGCGAAGGTGGAAACAGAGGACCTGCGCAGTTGGAAATGGCGTTTTCCGTCGATGAGTTCTCTCGGGCAATCATGGCGAAAATTGTCAAGAAATGCGGCACGCGGGATTACTGGGAAGATTGGGCAAGTAATATTGCTGAAATTGCCAAGAACCATATTACGCGACTAAATGGACTATTAGCAGACTCCGATGGAGACGCGCGAAAGGCTTTTGACGCATTCGTTGAAGAGCTTCGTGATGATTTGAATGATACAATTAGCGAAGATGACGCCATCGAAATGCTAGCCCAGCATATTATTACGCGTCCTGTATTCCAGGTCTTATTTGAAGGTCATCAATTCACCAGTGAAAACCCTGTATCTCGCGCCATGCAAAAGGTCTTGGATGTCTTAAATGAGGCTAATCTGGATAAAGAATCAAAAGACCTTGTGAAGTTTTATGCCAGTGTTCAATTGCGTGCCCAAGGGATCACTGAGCCGCAAGCCAAACAGCGACTAATTGTTGAGCTATATGATAAGTTTTTCAGAAACGCTTTCCCGCAAACAACAGAAAAACTTGGCATCGTTTACACGCCTGTCGAAATCGTCGACTTTATTATCCATTCTGTGAATGAAGTCTTACAGGAAAATTTTGGGCAGACATTAGGCTCCAAAGGCGTTCACATTATTGACCCATTTACCGGTACAGGCACTTTCATTACGCGTCTCCTCCAATCGGGTCTGATTAAACCTGAGGAGATGGAACATAAATTCCGTAATGAAATTCACGCCAATGAAATTGTACTGCTTGCCTACTATATAGCGGCCATCAATATTGAGGCAGTGTATCACGGTATGATGGGGGGAGATTACGTTCCATTCGAGGGTATCTGCCTGACCGATACATTTCAAATGTATGAGAAAGATGATTTAATTTCGCATTATATGCCTGATAACTCGGAAAGACGTAAGCGACAGAAAGCCCAAGATATTAAAGTTATCGTTGGAAACCCTCCATATTCGGCGGGACAAAAGAGTGAGAACGACAATGCGGCTAACGTTGAGTATCCAACTTTAGATCGAAAAATTCGAGAAACATTTGTAGCAAATTCAAATGCACGATTGTCAAAGTCAAATTACGATTCTTATAAGCGCGCAATTAGATGGGCTAGCGATAGAATAGGCACCTCAGGCGTAGTCGCTTATGTTACGAATGCGAGTTGGGTAGAGGGGCGTTCGGATGACGGTATTCGAAAAGTACTAGCCGATGAATTTTCTGATTTATACATTTTTCATCTGAGAGGCGATGCCAGGACTTCTGGTGAGCGAAGAAAAAAAGAAAAAGGAAACGTCTTTGGCGCAGGTACTCGCACACCAGTAGCTATTATGGTTCTTGTAAAAAATCCAAACTCCAAAAAGAATGGGAATATATTGTTTCATGATATTGGTGATTACTTGGATGAAAAACAAAAATTAAAATATATAGAACAGACGCATAGTATATCTGGGATATCAAAGGCCAATGACTGGTTGCCAATAAATCCTGACAATCACGGAGATTGGTTAGATCAACGCGATGACTCTTTTGCGGTTCATATTGCGATTGGTGATAAAAGCGGAAAAGAAACCTTAAAAGTATTTGATACTTATTCTCAGGGTGTTTTAACGTCGCGTGATTGGTGGTGCGTAAATTCATCTAAAAATGTACTAACTAAATCTGTCGAACTTACTTGCGATACATTTAATTCGGAACTGAATAGATATTCGATAGAAGACAAACCAGTGTTTGAGAATGCAAAGCAGAGAGAAGCATTTATTGACGGTTTTGTTAAAAATGATGAAACTAAAATCAGTTGGTCTGGTAATCTAAAGAAAGCTATTGCACGAGGAAAGGAAATTGAAGTTTCTCAAGGTAGCACTGAGGTGTCCACCTACCGTCCGTTTACTAAACAATGGTTGCATTTTAATCGGAAGTTGAATGAACGAGTTTATCAGCTCGATAGGATATACCCTGCAGGTCATCCTGGAAATATTTCTTTCTCCATATCAGGTGTGGGAGCCAAATCGTTCTCATGCCTAATGACGAAAGATATTCCTTCCTATGACATGGTTGTAAAGGGTCAAACCTTTGCCCTGGAAAACTTTCAAGCTAAAGATGAAAAATCTAGTGAAGACCTTTTTCAGTCAGATAAAGAGGAATTTACGCGCAGCGATGGCATTACCAATGCTGGGTTAGAATATTTTAGAAAAAAGTACCCCGGAGAGGAGATTACTAAAGAAGATATTTTTTATTATATCTATGGGATTTTACACTCTACGGATTACCGCGAACGATATGCGGATAATTTGTCCAAGGAACTTCCTAGAATTCCTAGCGTGAAAAAAGCAAAAGATTTCTGGACTTTCTGCCAAGCAGGACGAACTTTAGGCGACTTACACGTAAATTACGAAAGTGCAGACCCTTACCAAGTCACTATTAAACAAGGCGATTTACGTACAGCGGTCATTGATGATCCCAAGGTGTTTTATCGCGTCAAAAAATGGGCCTTCGGAAAAGCGGGCAAAGAAAAAGACAAAAGCACTGTCATCTATAACTCCAACATCACAATGGAAAACATCCCGCTTGAGGCCTATGATTATATCGTAAATGGCAAACCAGCGCTTGAATGGGTTATGGAACGCCAAGTCGTCAAGACCGACAAAAAAAGTGGTATTGTCAATGATGCCAATGACTACGCTAACGAAACCATGGATAATCCAGCCTATCCGCTAGAGCTTTTTCAGCGCGTCATCACCGTCAGCTTAGAAACAATGAAAATTGTTCGCAGCCTTCCCAAATTGGATATTGACTAATGAGCGGTGTGATATTGGGCAAGGGTCTCGATCGGGATTTGAAGGTTTATCGAATTGTTCCGCGAAAATACTTTGATGATCTTTTTGTGAACAAGAAGAACGTACTTGTGCGGCCAAAGCTTTGGGGGGACCCCTATGAGAATGTTGCCCTCACGTCCAAAATAAGTGTAGGCAATGAAGTAGCTGATTTTGGTTTTGCCGATGATATTTATGGTCAGTGTTGGAGTCTCCACACCTCTTCGGACGCTATGTGGCAAGTGTTCTCTCAAGGAACTGACAGAACTGACGGAATTCGGATTCGTTCAACTGTCGGTCAACTAATAGACTCTCTAGCTGCCTCCTATCCACTTCCTCAAATGTCGTGTTTTATCGGTAAGGTTCGATATGTAACTGATCAAGAATTGCGGAGTTTTGCAGCCAATCATTTCAAGAGTGGCCTCGATGACCAAGGTCATAAAATAGCCGAAACATTTTTGGTGAAACGCAATGCCTTCAAACATGAGCGCGAAGTGCGATTGATTTTTAATTCCCCGGTTGGGACGCTTCCTAATGAAAACTTATATCGATACGATTTTGACCCTTATTCGATGATTGACCAAATCATGCTCCATCCAAAAATTGACAAAACTGAAGCAGATACACTGAAGAAAGTTATCAAAGATTACTACGGTTGGAATGGGCATATCAAACAATCCAACCTGTATCGGCGAACGCAAAAATTTGTATTTCCGATTGGCTTAGGCTCATGACCTCTAGGCCTTACCTAAGCCTCGGAATTGTTGATCTTGAAAAGCGTTTTGACCAAGAGCGAGATGACGCTGATTTCTTGAATAGATTACTGCATGAGCTAGATCACCGAACAACACAGCGAGCGAAAAAATTAAGGGCTCGTGCTGTCCAAGCGCAAGGCGTTGCGCCGAAGCAAAAGCAAGAGCGGAAAGAAACGTCTCCGCCCAGTGCACGTGAAACAGCAACGCCAAATGTTTCGCCTAGGCACCGCACGCCTAAGCCCGAAGCTCTAGCCCCTGAGCCAGTTATAAATACGGCGCCCATGCCAACTTTTACACGTGCAGAAACAGATATTGAAGGCCTGTCTGAGCCAGAACGAGTCCTTTCGTCTTGGATAGCTTTAGAAGTCCTCTCTCCTCAAAGCTTTAGAAAGCCCGAAGATTTAGTTGCTGGCGATAAATACCGGATAGCAAATATATCGCGCGGAGCTCTGCCGTGGGAAAATGGCGGTGAACGATCTCGTAAGAACTACCGCATGTACTATCAGATCGTTCTAGGCACAGTTCAGATGCCGCCCTCAATTGAAGGTTTGCTTAAGGTCTATACGGATACGCGGAATGAACGGCCCCAAGCTCGTGGCGAAAGCGTTATAGCGACAGTGATAGTTGATAAAGATGGCAAGCCTAGTTGCGCGCTTGATAAAGACGGCAGACCCATTCTTGATACTATGGTCAATATCTCAAGCTTCGCATGGGGTCTGCCGATTGCTATGGCTGGAGATCTGAAGTCACTTGGAAATTGGTCTCAAATTGAGGGTCAACTTCACTCAGCATTGGCTTCTCGGCTCTGGCGTGTCGATGATGAAGGTGAACCTATTCCACTTTCCTCGATTGACATTTCAAC
>CAYPFR010000010.1:57774-72342 GCA_964410285.1 uncultured Caulobacterales bacterium
ATGAATGGCTCATCAAAGAATTAAATCTTTCACAGGCACTCTGTGACAAACCTGCGATAGCCTTGCGGACTTATCAGTATTTTAAAAATGAAGGTCCTCCCGAAACACTCTTGTTGAACTCATTTTACTTGGATGACCTTTCCAAGGCAAAGACCATGTTTGCTGACGGCGATGCTCCTGAAAACTTACGTCGTTATCTTGCTGATATTGTACCAGAAGAACGCTTTGAATTATTACGAGATGAGGAAGCATTGAGTAGGGCTTTGCATCCCTCTAAAATGCCTCTCGGGTCGTGGCCGGCGCAAGGTAGGCATTCATTGGTGACTTTACAGCAAGCCGCCGTGAATTTGACCTCTAATGATTTAAAGTCTGGAGGAATTTTAGCGGTAAATGGACCGCCCGGGACCGGTAAAACAACCCTCCTGCGAGATGTTGTTGCTAATGTTGTCACTGAACGCGCTCGTATTATGGCAACTTATCATGATCCCGAAGACGCTTTCACGAATAGCAAAGAACGCTTGAAACGGGGGAACGCTTTTCTATGGATGTATAAGCTAGATGAAAAGTTACGGGGCTTTGAAATGGTTGTAGCCTCATCCAATAATAAAGCTGTTGAAAATGTTAGCGCCGAGCTCCCTAGCATTGATTCAGTTGCGAAAGACTCTTTTCAAAACGGCTATTTTAAAACGATTTCTGATGGCCTTTTAGAGCGTGAAACATGGGGCATGATTGCAGCCGTTCTGGGAAACTCATCAAACCGCTGGAAGTTTTCACAGAAGTTCTGGTGGGATGAAGATACAGGCCTATCAAATTACTTAAGGCATGCCAGTGGCTCAAAACCCATGGTGACAATTACAGATGAAAAAGGTGATGAACAAAAACGTCCACCAGTAATTGTCGTCAAAGAGAACCCACCCTCAGAAAAATCTGAAGCCAATAGACGATGGTTGAAGGCGAAGAGAAAATTCAAAGAAATTGAAGTGCAAACAGAGTTGCTTCTGAAAAAAGTTTCCTATGTGGCAGATTTGCCTAAGTCACTGCTCGCTGCCGAAAATGAATTGAATTTACTTTCGCAAAACTTAGAGTCCGAAACTAATAAATTAAAGTCTCTGCAATCCGCATTACAGGAGAACCGGAATCATCTTGAGCGTGCTCAAAAAGATATCGCTGAGGTGTCAGTCAAGATTGAAGAACAGAACCGTTCGAAACCCAATATTCTAAGTCGTATATTTTCGAGCAAGAAATATGGTCAATGGCAATCCGAATTTACTCAATGCAATCAAATCTTGGAACGGCATAAAGGGCGCATGCATGCTTTAGGCGCCGAAAATGGCGAGCTCAGTAAAAGTGTCAGTCATTGCGAATTACATTTAGCATCTTCAAAAAGTGCGCTGCACGGTAAAACTTCCGAGATTCGAAAATTGAATACGGAGCTTGCTGAGTTTAAAGCTAATTATTCCGGGCAATTTATCGATGAAGAGTTCTTTAAGTTAGAATACGAAAAACGCCAGCTTGCAGCGCCGTGGCTTGATAAGATCGCTGCTAAGGCTCGTCAGGATATGTTCGAAGTCTCTATGGAATTACATCGCGCTTTTATTGATGCCGCAGCAAAGCCCCTTCGCCACAATATAGGTCTCATACTCGATTCTTATGGCACACGAAGTTTTGGCACTCCTGAACGGGATGCTCTTATTCCATATATGTGGTCGAGCCTTTTTCTTGTTGTTCCCGTTATTTCAACGACCTTCGCGTCAGTTTCCAGGATGTTTTCAGGGATAGGAAAGGACGCGCTCGGTTGGCTGCTTATTGATGAGGCGGGACAAGCTTTGCCCCAAGCGGCCGTCGGAGCTATAATGCGATGCAGCAGAGCCGTCGTTGTTGGTGATCCGATGCAGATTGAACCTGTTGTGATGCTACCTGACCACCTTACCGACGCTATTTGCCGAGAATTCAAAATTGATGAAACTGTTTACAATGCGCCGGCCGGGTCTGCACAAACCTTGGCCGACAGTGCGACAGACCATTACGCATCATTTGAAACAAAGCTTGGATCCCGAGATGTGGGTGTCCCATTGCTGGTGCATCGTCGGTGCGAAAACCCTATGTTTGGAGTTTCCAACGACGTCGCATATGAAAACCTTATGGTTCAGGCGAAAGCTGCGAGACACTCACCTATCAAGAGTGCTTTAGGTGATTCTAGGTGGATCGATGTGTCCGGCGCAGGACAAGACAAATGGTGTGCTGCGGAGGGCAAAGTTGTTTTACAGCTTTTAAGAGATTTAAAAAAATCAGGGGCGGACCCAGACCTATACGTCGTTACCCCATTTGTCATTGTGCAGGATAGGTTACGCGACTTAATTCGCAAAAGTGGCTTATTAGATGGCTGGGTCGAAACGCCTAATAGATGGCCATATGAGCGTATCGGAACGGTTCATACCGTTCAAGGTCGTGAAGCGGAAGCCGTTATATTTGTATTGGGAGCACCAGACGCCAGCCAGACAGGGGCGCGCAATTGGGCAGGTGGCAGGCCCAATTTATTAAATGTCGCCGTATCCCGCGCGAAAGAGTGTATTTACGTGGTGGGCAATAAGTCACTTTGGTCGAAGGCGGGCGTATTCGAACGACTCACAAAACTATAAAGGTTGAAGAATTGAAAGATATTGAATTTAGAGCTTGGTTAGAAAAAGGCAATTGGACCGATAAATCCGTATCGCACCGTGTCAGTGTGGTAAAAAGTTTAGAGCGACTAGAATCAGGTTTAGATGATGGGCACGCCAACCTTGAAGAAGCATTCGCAGATGACGCATTCGCAGCCCTTTTAAATATTCTCATTGATTTCAAAAATGACGCAAAATCTGGAGGACAAAATTATCGTGCTCTTATGCCAAGCTCCGACAAGCCTATAAGGCGGCTATCAAATGCGATTTCTTTTTTGAAGCAATATGCGCGATTTCTAGAAGGACAGCCGCCACCAAAGTCTTCGGACGATTGGCCAGAATTGATTGAATTAAAAAATCGATTTTTAAAGAGCTGCCCTGATTTTAAGGATTTCTCACAATCTTCAGGTTCGTATTGGGAATTGGAGCGTGAATATAAGAACAGAATTATTTCAGCGGTAAAGACTGTAGCGGCTTCAGACCTTTCAGATATAGCTGCTGGAGAGTCTATATTAGACATACTAACCTTTGGAAAAGGGCTTAACATTAAGAGTGGATTGCCTCTGGGCTGGCAAGCGTTAGACAAAGTCAAAAAATCTGAACAAGCTAAAAGAGATACCTATTTCTCTGCTATCGGCCAGCTATCGCGCTCAACGGCACCATTAAGCGATGCCATAACCACGGCAGGGAAAAGTCTTAGCGAATTAAAGGCGGATGGATTAACGGCATTAACAAAAGGCGTTATTCTTTCAAACATTCTTTGCACCATTGGGTGCATTCGCCCCGACGAAGCCTGCTTTGCCAAATCCAAAATTCTCAATAAACTAGGTCAATTTCTAACGGGGCAAAACCTTTTGTCTGGTCGAGATTTTAATGTCGCTGAAGTCGAAGATTTTCTCGATTTAGTTGCCCGGATTTTTCTCATCATGGAAGAAGAATGGGGTTGGAAACCTAAAGACTATTTCGATGTTCAAAGTTTTGCTTGGGCAGCATTGGATGATCGCTGGGCCGGTAATGAAAATGAAATTCCAACAGGCCTGACTGTCGAGGTCGTTCGTAAAGCTATCTCTGAATGTGACGAAGTCGGTGAAGCTAAATTTCTAACAAAATACGGTTTTGGTGAACGTATGCGTTATCGGGTTGTGGATAGGGGTAAAACATATCCTTCTAAAGCAATCGCCTCTGTCGCCTTCAAGTTTACAGAATTCGGCGATGTAAAAGTAATTAATGGCGGTGTTTGGGGGCCACATGATGCGGGCAGAATGCTTAAATCCCTGGGATTTGAAATAATAGATACCGATGAAAAAAAAGATGAAGCTATGACTAAGATACATCCTCTAAATCAAATCCTCTATGGCCCGCCAGGAACTGGTAAAACATGGACGAGTTCTAGAGTTGCGGTTGAGATATGCGACGGGCATGCGCCGATAGACCGCGCTGAGTTAATGAACCGATATAGGGAACTTGTGTCTGCGGGGCGAATTGCCTTTACAACTTTCCATCAGTCTATGGGTTATGAGGAGTTTGTAGAAGGATTGCGCCCAACGACAGATTCCGAATCTAGCGATGGGACCACCGGAGGTGGATTTCGGTTAGAACCGCGGAATGGTATTTTTCGAGATATTTGCGCTCGTGCTAGACAGAGTAAATCTAAGGGTCCCAACGCTGAAGGTTATGATCTTGCAGGGCGAAAATTCTTTAAAATGTCTCTGGGACGGGCAGGCTCTGAAGAGCACATATTTGATACATCTTTTGAAAATAATTGTATTGTTTTAGGTTATGGCGGTGAAGTCGATTGGTCGGATGAGAAATATAAAGACTATGAAACTGTAAAGAGCAAATGGCGAACTTTCGAACCGGAAGCGTCAGGCAATAACGGAAACATCGCCTAAGTTTGGTGTTTCCGTGGGGCTATGAACATTGGTGATATAGTTATAATTTCAGACGGAAATCACAAATTTAGAGCCATTGCAGAAATAACAGGTGATTATGAATTTGTACCCCCTGCGGAAACAGACGGAGATTTTATTTCTTCAGATGGACTCTATTGCCACAGGCGCACTGTAAAGTGGCTGGCCAATCTTGATGAATCACTCCCAGCTAAAACGATTAGTGATAAAAACTTTACTCAAATAAGCTGCTACAATCTCAAAAAAGGGAAAATCAATTTTGATGTTCTACAAGATCTGATAAATCCAGCAGGCGAAAGTGAAGCAAATTCTGACGTTCCGTCCGGGGATAATTTCGTTCTTGTAATTGATGAAATAAATCGTGCAAACATATCAAAGGTCTTTGGTGAGCTTATTACACTTTTAGAGCCTGATAAGCGACTTGGCTCGGGAGAAAATGCATTAGAGGTAATTCTGCCGTACTCTGGAAATAAATTTGGAGTACCTCAAAATCTTTATATTCTAGGAACGATGAATACGGCTGACAGGTCGATTGCTCTTTTGGACACTGCTTTGCGCCGCAGATTTAGTTTTAAAGAAATGATGCCGGATTACTCAATCATCGCTAGAACTGTTGAAGGTGTTGATCTTGGGGCTTTCTTGAAAGCCTTAAACAATCGAATTGAGTGGATGTTTGATCGAGACCACCAAATCGGACACAGCTATTTTACAAAGGTGGATAGTTTAGGTGATTTAGATCATGTCTTGCGTGAAAAAATTATACCGCTTCTAACCGAGTATTTTTATGAAGACTGGAATAAGGTTTGTGTGGCGCTTAATGATACAGGCAACCTCTTTGTTAAGAAGGAACAACTGATAGCCCCCAAACTGCAAGAGAGTGAAGAGGAAGAACGCTTTCGGTTTATGGTGAATGATAAGCCATTCCCATTGGAGGCTTATTTGACGGCCTATCAATCGTGAAAACTCTGACGGTTTTCGAACATTCTTATATTGCAGTTTCAGAATACGCTTCTGATCTCCACCTTCTGCCTAAAGAGGTTGACGCCCTAGACCGTGCTCAAAAATCTATGGGAGCTAACGCTTTTACATGGGCCGGACGCCGTAGAATAAAAGCCGCGCAATTTGTCGGTGTCATTGCGACGCCAAGCGTTCGTCTTGAAATTTTACCAAAGATTGAAAAAATAGAACATATTGAAACGCGCGGAACGCTTATTAAAATGATTGGCGCGGCGCTCTCTATCCCAATTTACGATGGTGACATCACACCTCTCAATACACAAGATAGAGACCTTCTAGAAATCCTTATTCTGATTTTTGCCCGGCGGTTAGCTAGTGAAGTTCGAAAGGGCTTGACCCGAAATTACAGCCGACATCGTGACGATCTTGCAAGATTACGCGGTAAGTTGGACGTTACCAAGCAATTCACAAAGTTTGCTGCTATGCCGCAGATCCTTGCTTGTGAGTTTGACGAGTTTAGCCCCGATAATCCGCTCAATCGATTGCTCGCTTGCACCACATCGCTCTTGATGAGACGCACGAGTTCATCTGGAACACAACGCCTATTGGCTGAGATTGATGCTCACTTCTCTGAAGTGTCTACCGTGACCGTTCCGCAAGCTTTGAGTGAACCAATTATATTGGATAGAAAGAATAAGAGATGGAGCGTGAGTGAAAGATTAGCACGTTTGTTATTGAAAGCCTTGTACCAAACAGTCCATGGAGGAAAGCAAGACGGCGTCGCTTTGCTTTTTGATATGAACAAGCTATTTGAAGCCTATGTGACGCAAATCGCTCAAAAGACGCTCAGGCCATTGGGTTATAGCGTGCTTTCACAAAGGCCACAGCGCGCCTTAGTACATAATGAGTTGGGGCAAAAAGCCTTCCTTACAAAACCTGATATCTATATCGAGGGTCACGAGCAAGTTTTCATCATTGATACAAAATGGAAACCTCTTGATTTTTCAAAAACAAATTATGGAGTATCTCAATCAGATGCCTACCAAATGCATGGTTATGCGAGAGTTTATAAGGCTACAAAAACTATTCTGCTCTACCCGGAAATGGATGATAAATCAGGTATATTAGCAAATTGGACCTTTGAGAATTCGGATGCCCAATTGCAACTGGCCGCGATCGACATCTTAGACGAAAGTAAAATAGCGCAAAGCTTGTTGACGTTAGTGAAGCCGCAAAACAATTCGCTTATTGAGGCCGAAAGTTTGCAACTGCACAACCCTAAAAATTTAGCTGTGCAGGTATAAGCAAAGTGTATTTATCTTCGGGACAGCTTGTATTTTCTCCATCAGACCTCATCACTTTCATGGAGTCAGAATACGCTTCTGCTATGGAGCGCTTGAAGCTTGAAGATAAGTCTGTGGCTGAATTGATGGATGCTGAAGATGTGGTTTTGGCGAGCTTGCAAAAGAAGGGCTATGCGCATGAGGATGCGTTTACGGAGCGGCTCAAGACCCTGGGAAAGGATGTTTTAGAGACAAAGCGCGCGACGCCGCAGCAGACTTTTGAAGCCACGCTTGCGGCGATGAAGTCTGGGCAAGAGGTCATTACGCAAGGTTATTTGTCGTTAGGGCAATTTGGAGGCTTTACGGATTATCTGGTTCGGGTTCCGGGGGCCTCTAATTTTGGCGATTATCACTATGAGGTTTGGGACACGAAGCTCTCGAAAAAGCTAAAACCCTATTTTGCCATTCAGCTCTGCTGTTACATTGAAATGCTGGAAGCTATTCAGGGCGTAAGGCCCAAGCAGATGGTTGTCGTGCTGGGAGATGAGTCTGAGGCGCGGCTAAATGTCGATAATTACTTTGCCTATTATCTAAATTTGAAATCAGCATTTTTGGCGTTTCATGCGGAGCCTCCACAGGGCTTACCGGACCCAAATATCAGTAAGAGCTATGGCCGCTGGAGCGACCTTGCCCATGAACAGCTTGTTGAGCGTGATCATCTTTCCCTCGTGGCGAATATTTCTCGCTCGCAAGTCAAGAATTTAGAGAAAGCCGGTATCGTGACCATGCAGGCTTTAGCGGAAAGTGACTTGGTCAGCATAGCTAATATGAGCACTGATGTTTTTGCGCGGGCCAAACAACAAGCCAAATTACAAATCGCCTCCAAAGGTAAGGACAAACCTGATTATATTATACTTCCACATGAAGCAGGCGCGCAGCGGGGCCTTGCTATCTTGCCGCCGCATAGCGCAAATGATGTGTTTTTTGATATAGAAGGTTATCCTCACATAGAGGGCGGCCTCGAATATCTCTGGGGCAATACTTACTTTGATAAGAGCGGAGCGAAGCAGTTCAAAGACTTTTGGGCGCATGACTCCAAACAAGAAAAAAAGATATTTATTGAATTTATCGACTGGATTTATGGTCTTTGGCTCGAAGACCCGACCATGCATGTCTATCATTATGCCAATTACGAAATAGCCGCCATCCGCAAGCTCATGGGACGTCACGGCGTCTGCGAGGATAAGGTCGATAATCTTCTGCGCAATAACGTTTTTGTTGATTTGTATAATGTCGTGCGTCACGGCATCATGATTGGGGAGCCGCGTTATTCCATCAAGAATGTTGAACATATCTACAGGGGCAAACGAGAGACAGATGTGGCCTCTGGCGGCGAGAGCATTGTTGTTTATGAAAATTGGCGTGAAAACCCTGATGGCCTGACATGGAAAGCTTCAGAGGTTTTAAGCTCTATTCGGGATTATAATATTGATGATTGCGATAGTACGCAGGAGCTGACTGTCTGGCTGCGCACTGAACAGGCGAAGCATAATATTTCCTATCTTGTGCCCGACGGAGAAGGCGAGAAAGAGGTGCCTGAAGAGGTCACAGACATTACCCAATTACGGGATCGTCTCTTGGAAATGTCTGAGGCTCACGCGGAGAGTGATCCAAAACGTGCCGCTCTGTTGGAGGTTTTGGCGTGGTCGCTAGAGTTTCATAGGCGTGAGAACAAACCGACATGGTGGCGGCTTTACGAACGGCTCGGCTGGACGGAGCTTGAATTCTTTGATGACATGGACTGTCTGGCAGGCCTGACCCGTACGGCGACCGAGCCTTATTTGCCGACGCCGCGTTCGCGTAATTATATCTATGAATACAGCTACGATACAAACCAGCCCTTCAAAGGCTCCGGTAAGAAGTTCTATGTGCTGGGCGAAGAGGATATGAAGATTGAGCGCCGGGAATATGACCCTGATGCGGGGCTTATATCTTTTTCTTATAAAGAGCCTTTGCCCGATCGATTAAATATCCTGCCCGACGAATTTGTCGGACCCAGACCTATTCCGGCGGCGATTAAGACTGTGATAGATAATTTACTTGAGGATGATTTTACGCCTTGCGCAATTGTGGATTTTTTAACCCGCTCTCGTCCTCGTATTATAGGCTCTTCGTCGGGAAATGTAATAAAAGGTGACACCGATTTTATGGGCGAAATCATTCAGGCCGCGACAAGTCTGGACAATAGCTATTTGTGTATTCAAGGGCCGCCCGGCGCGGGGAAAACCTATACGGCTAAGCATATTATCGGTGAGCTACTCCGCCAAGGCAAACGGGTGGGTGTGTCTTCCAATAGCCATAAGGCGATTATCAACTTGATGACTGGCGTTGCTGAATATGTTGAAGGTGAGAATATAGATTGTAATATCGTCAAAGCGGGGGGCGATAAAGAAGACGCAATTTTTGAACGTGACAACGTCAAATTTGTTAAAGCCGTTAAAGATTTTACCCCTCAGGATGCCTGCTGCTTTGGCGGTACAGCTTGGGCCTTTAGTAGTGAACATGTCAAAGATAGCTTCGACTATCTGTTTATTGATGAGGCGGGACAAGTCTCTGTCGCGAATATGATTGGCATGAGCCAGTCCTGCAGCAATATCATTCTCATGGGCGATCAGATGCAGCTCGGACAGCCCATTCAAGGCACGCACCCCGGCGAGAGCGGCATGTCTATTCTGGATTACTTACTCGAAGATCAGGCGACCATTCCGGCTGACATTGGCGTCTTTCTGCCTAAGACATTTCGGATGCATCCTGATGTGTGTGAATTGATTTCACGGCAAGTCTATGAAGGAAAGCTTTCTTCTGACGTCTCTACGCATAAGCATGTTGTCCAGACGGCGGGGCCATTGATTACGCAGCCATCAGGTGTCTGCTTTGTCCCGGTTAGCCATGAGGGCAACACGCAAGGTAGCCCTGAGGAAGTCGAGCGCATAAAAGCTATAGCCCATGAACTTATGGGAAGTCCTTATTGGCCGGACCCTGATGGGAATGATCGCGTCATTGGATGGGGTGATATTCTATTTGTTGCGCCTTATAACTATCAGGTTAATTTATTACGGGCAGCTTTAGGGGATGAGGCAAAGATTGGCAGCATAGACAAATTTCAAGGCCAAGAAGCGCCGATTGTTATTCTATCAATGTGTGCCTCAGATGCAGCGGACAGTCCACGGGGCATTGATTTTCTCTTTTCTAAAAACCGGCTGAATGTGGCTATATCGCGGGCGCAAGCCTTGGCGATTATTGTAGGCAATCCGAAACTGGCGCAAACGAGTGTGAAGAGTTTGAAGCAAATGGCTCAGATCAATTTTTTCTGTGATATTGTGAGTTAGGACCAAGATGAAAACCAAAACTTACCGGAATCTGTTAGTGGACGTTCTTGATAGCCTTGAGGGTATTAAAGCCGCCATTTTACAAACATCAATAGATGAAGTGCGGCGAGTGAGGGTGAACTCCACAAGGGCGCTTAAAGGACTCGTCTACGTTGGCGCAACCAGTTCAACATTAGGGATTGTCACATTATTTGGCACGGCGGGGACCGGAACAGCTATATCAACTTTAAGCGGGGCGGCTCTCACGAGCTCGCAATTGGCGTTTCTAGGGTTTGGTTCCATGGCAACGGGAGCTGTGGTTTTAGGCGCGATTGGGTTTGCGACCTGCCAAGCCGTCGGTTGGATGTATAAGACAGCGGTTTATGGAAAACCCCGCAAATTTAGTATGCTCTCAGATACTGAGGTATCTATTCTAAGTATGATTGATAGCTTAGTCGCGCCTCTTGCCGATGTGTTGGAAGCGACATCTGAAGATCACGTATATTCACGAGAGGATATTTTTCTTTATGCCTTTGATGGGCTAGCACCTTTGCAGGATTTGTTGGAAGAAGAATTTGGCTCATATATCTTTAGCGATGAAAAAGCCGCTCAAGATGAGAATAACGCCGTCAAACTTTCATTGGCGCCGAAGGACGCATTAAAGAGAAGGTTTTGGGGGCTGGTACAGGCCGTCGAGCTTATCACAAATCGCGCCTTGAATGACGTAATGACGCGATTGGAGGATGGTGTTGCGCCGGACACTTCAGTTACTCATAATCTCGTGCTCAGAGCCTTACGTCAAAGCGTTGGGCCACAAGAGGTAAATGACCTTAAACTTGCGGAATGCATAAGAGGGTTTGATCGCCCGAAAATAGAGACTGTTAAAGGGCGAGCTAAATTGATTTTACATAAGGAGTTGGAGGACCGCAAACAGCCAGATGCGCTTGAAAAGGTTGAGGGCGCTGTCATCGACACGATTAGCGGTATTGGGGAACACGGTACAAAACTTATCAAAACAGGCGCTGAGAAAATGAGGCCTGCGGTGGGCGTATTCAAAGATGAGATGGCGCAGCCACTTTTGAATCGTGTGCCTGGCCATGATTTATTGAAACCGGACGGCAGAGTGGCAACGGCGGTTACAAATGTGGCTCCAAAAGTGCAAAACGTATTGGGTGATGCGAAGGGGTTTGGGAGTAAAATCATAGGTGATGTAAAGCGAAAGACTAAGATAGCAAAAGATAAACTCGGAGATGTCTCGGGAGCAAATGTCTTAGAGTACAACACAGAAATATCTCAGAAAGCCCCTCAATCTCGCTTGGCGTCTGTCGTCATTGCCGTCTGCTTTGAGCGCTTGATGAGTAATAGACTGCGGTATTGGACATTGGAAGAAGACCTCGTGCTTCAAGCCCTTAGATTATCTATCCCAAGTTTATCAAAGGCTGATATTACAGAGCTTTCTTCATATTTGCGAAATAGTGATCCAGCCCAAATGCGTGGTGTCCTTGCCACAACCAAAGGAAAATATCATGAACTCATTGTTGAGCAGGCTGAAAATATGGACGGCGATGAGGTTTCAGCAAGGCTTTTTGAAGACTTGAATCATCCCGGAAGTGACATTGAATTTATAGTAAATGGACAGGTCATTGAAGAAGTTCAGTTAAAGGCCGTCGTTTCAGAAGCGCTGATACTAGAGCATCAAAGCAAATACCCTGATATTACAATATTGGCGACAGAAGAAGCCGCCAGCCTTGTTGATGGGGTGGAAAGTTCAGGGTTTTCTAATGCGCAATTGCAGGCCGATGTTGAAGAGAGGCTAAAGGAGCTTGAGGGTGACGGAACTCTTGACAATATTGGCGATGCTTTTGTTGTGTCAGCCCTAAGCCTTGCGGCTTTAAATGCGAGGAAAATCGCCAAAGGGGATATTAGTGCGGATGATCTGCGTAAATCCGCAAATGACATTGCCGCAGGACTCACAACAACGGTTCTGCTGGATATGATATTCTGATAATCTTCGCGTGCCTAAAACAACCGGACTTTTTCGGCTCGTGGAATTTCTGTTAATTAGAGTTTGGGCCTCGTTTGACTATGTTTGCTCTAATATTCCTCATTATATTACTCACATTTCCTCATTTACTTACTCTAAAATTTCCTCGTATAGTGGATGCATGAAAAACTGATGTTGCTAGTTATCAATGCATAACTGGAGAACAACATGACTAAACAAACTTTAAACCTAACGAAGCACGCCACGACACGCATGCAACAACGTGGAATCAGAAGCATATATATGGACTACCTTTTTAAATATGCTGATTGCTACGAATATGCAGGCAGCGGAAGTGAGCGTGTATATATTTCTACTCGTGAATTTAATTGCTTAAATAGTGCGGGTGTTATTCCGGCGGATATTTTGTCGAAAATTCGAAATTTATGCGTCATTATTAAAGATAATGTTGTGGTTACGGCCATGCATAGAACCCGCCGCCCGCGTCGCTGCAATTAATTAGAGGGTTAGCCATGAAAAAAAACAGATCAGATGGTTCTAAAACTGATACCTGGGATGATGTTGAAGGCACCCTTCATTCAAAATTATCCACTGCAGATGCCTGGCAGATGGCCCAGAATCTTGGGTCTTTTGTTTCAGAAAAAAAGGGAAGCCTGTCACCGCAAAAATTTATCAGACGTATATTTGAGTCTGCATATGGTGACCTGGCGGAGAGAAAAATAAAAAATAGAAAGCGTTGGATCGTTTTACCTGAGGAAGTCAAGGGGCGCACAGCCCTAGATCTGAAAAACAACGACTTAGCTAAGGCTGGAAGTGATTTTAAGCAACTATCGAAGTCACTGGGATTATCACGTGTGGAATCTTTGTCGTTGTTGGTCAAAGAAACGAGCTTAGAACCTGCCTATCTGAAAGTTGCCAATTTAGAAAAGTCCGGTTTCAATTTGGTGGAAGACCTTTGCGCATCAATATCGAAAAAATATAACCTAATTGACTATTACCAGACGCTAATAACTTTTGGCGTAAGTTGGAAAGAGTTAGACCCTAATGCTACTGATGAAAAATCCCTCCGACGAGCAGTTACTCGCATCATCATTGATGATGGTGTTAAGATTAATCCAGTTGAAAACGGTGCGCCAGCACAGGTAAATAAATATAATTGGCCTGTGGGTTTTTCACTTTCCGGTAAAAAGAACATTCTCGACAACTTGGAAGAAAACCTATCTTTTAAGTATGAGAATAATTCCGACCTGATAGCTCTTGCGCCGACTGTCTTCTTAGGTGATTTATTTTTACCGAATCCGATCTTTAAAGTTCAGTACCCCAAAGAAGTTGGGCTAAAGAATTGGGAGATAGCAGAGCCTACGTCTTCGACTGAATTTGCAGAAACACTGAAAGCCCAATTTGGTCATTTTCCTTTTTTTGAGGATCCATTGGAGGGCATAAAGATAGATGATTTTGAATTCAAATATGAACATTGTAGAAAAAAGTATGAAGGTTGGACCAAGCTTATAGAACAGCAAGCTAGCGATGTGAGGATTAGCTTTGCCGCGGGATACTCATTTCATCGAGTGTATGTAAGTTTACTACCGAGCACTGATGGCTCTGAGGTCATACCGTATATTATCATTTCGGGTGACCACGCTATTGATGGAACTGATTATTCTGCCTTACTATTGAAAAAAGTTAAGTCTCATTACTTCAATGGAAACCGTGACATTCATTTCGTTGATGAAGGACGTGTCGGTTTTTTTACTCTCTACGATGAAGCCGAATGGGAAAATGAGTTTTCGAAATTTTCGCCCCTTATTCAGACTGCTTTCCCCTTAAATTCACGCTCGGCCAATAGTCTGTTCAGCCATCGCTGTGATAAAAAAGGAAACTGGCTGAAGGAAGTTGGGGTCAATGATTTGTATGATAATTATAATCCGGTGTTTTACCCAAGCTTTCAATATTCAGCGGACACGTTAGTCAATTCAATTGAAGATAGCATAATTGGGAAGCTTCATCGGCATTTATTGACCACAAAGCCTGAAGATTGCTTTTTGGCTAACCTTGATGACGAGGCTAAGTCGTTTACAGATAACCTGAGTTATTTTTTGAAAGAAATCCGTCAAAAAAACTCAGAGGTCGAAGATAACTTAAAGTCGTACTTTGATAGAAAATAGTTGTGATGTTTAAACCCGATAAAACTTTTAAATGTGTAGAGGTTGGGTAAGAATATCTCTAATTCGATGTAAACTTCATTGAGCTAATGGTTTTCCATGAGGGACCAGATCGGCGTTTTTGAAATAAGACACGCCTCAACGCCGTCATTGGCAGCTCTGTTCTCTTGCAAAAGACCGGACAGTATTAAGGGCTCAATCACGCCGTTATAGAAGCCGTAAAGCG
>CAYPFR010000011.1:0-67546 GCA_964410285.1 uncultured Caulobacterales bacterium
CGGCTTGTTCCGCTCAAACTTCTCTTTTGCCATGTCTTACTCTTTTCACAAGCTGGCCGCGCTAGCGGACTTCAAGTTCGGGCCAAGGCCCAGATTGATGAGCCTATTATAAAGGCTCGTTAAGTGCACCAGACTTGGGAAGCCCCGGCGCGTTAATCAAGTCTTCAGAAAAGCTGGCCAAACAAGACCTCTGATCTGAACCTTTCCCGCGAGGGAAAGAATGGAGCGGGCGGCGAGAATCGAACTCGCGTCATCAGCTTGGAAGGCTGAGGTCTTACCACTACACAACGCCCGCGCGTCGTTTCCTTTGGTAAAAGGTGGTGGAGAGGATTGGATTCGAACCAATGTACACATACGTGATCAGATTTACAGTCTGACGCCTTTAACCACTCGGCCACCTCTCCCAAAATTTAACCGCCAGAACGCCTTTATTGGGCGTAAAAGCGGCTTTTAAACAATTATGTTGCCTCCAACAAAAAAGGCTCTGTATATGGGCAAGCGTAAAACGCCAACAAACCAACAACAGAGAGCTCGTTCCTAACTGGTGCGTTCTATAGAGATGTCAAAAGAAACGCGCAATAGCCGAATCCAAAGAAAATCGACCAAAAGCCGCTCAAAGGCGGGCGTAAAGGGCGGCTCAGGCGCAGAATCGCGCACTCGCCCCCGCAGAGCCGATGGAATGAAGAGCCCTGCAGCTATATCCGTGCCGATTTCACCCCGAAAACGCGGCGAACTGCACAGCCACGGCGGGAATCAGCCCCAAAACGGCACAAGGCGCGCCCGGGGTAAGGGCCGAGAGGGCGGAGCCGGCTGGATTTGGGGCGCCCATGCCTGCACCGCCGCCCTTGCCAACCCCAAGCGCACAGTTCACCAAATCATGATGACAGAGGCTGCGCAAAGCCGTTATCCCATCCCAGACGGCGCGCCTTTGCCCAAAATTGTCTTGCCGGGCATGCTTGATCGGCAGCTATCGGGCGCGGGTGGGCAGAGCGTTTCTCATCAGGGCATTGCCATGAAATGTGCCCCGCTGGAATGGCCGGCTCTTGAGGACATTTGCGCGCACGCGGGCGAAGACGCGCTCATTCTTGTGCTCGACCAAATTACTGACCCGCATAATGTCGGGGCCATGCTGCGGCTGGCCTCGGCTTTCGGCGTAAGCGCGCTGGTCATGCAGGACCGCAATGCCCCGCCGCTCTCGGGCGCAGTCGCCAAAGTCGCAGTGGGATGCCTTGAGAGCGTGGCAGTCTGCCGCGTCACCAATATCGCCAATACGCTCGAGACCCTAAAGACCCAAGGCTTTATGGTCACGGGGCTGGCAGGGGAAACCGAACTCACCCTCGCCAAAGCCCTTGCTCCTTCCAAGGACGGCGAGCGCGGCCGCCACGCTATTGTCATGGGCGCGGAAGGCCCGGGCCTGAGAGCACGGGTCGCCAAGACATGTGATCAACTCGCGCGTATAGAGATGAAAAGCCGGCCTGTACCGGGACAAGCCGAGAGCCTAAATGTAGCAACTGCCGCCGCCATTGCGCTTTATGAGGCGCGGCGGGGGTAGAAATTGGCCCTTAAGCGCGCCTCAATTTCCGCAGATATTCGGATAAGCCTGTTCGAAGCGCTCTAGTCTGGCGAAATCATCATTTATGCTTTTATCCTTATAGCCATCGATCCGGCCTTTCGCGTAGCGGTAATTATCACATGCGCGCAGCGGCTTTCCTGTTCGCGCCATAACATTAGCTACGCTCAAATACTCCCCGATACTACCGGAATTCAAAAAACGCTCATAGCTACGTTCAACGGCTTCTAGGCTTATGGCGCTCACCGTAACATTTGACCGCCCGAGCAAAGATAGCAAATGCAAATTGGAGGGTTTATTGCTCGGGTCCAGCGTCAGCGCGTCTTCAAAATATTTGACTGCCTTCATAAGCTCGGCGTCTGTTTCGAAAATTTTAGCCTCACCCTTCTCAAGGCCATCGAACTGCTCGGACCAGAGCTTTTGATAGGCAATATCACCGCGTAGCCGAAGCAGATGAGAGCTCACCTCCCCACCGTTGATTGCTTTGCTGAGATAGCTCCGCGCGCTCTCATAGTCCTTATTTATCATAGCCGCTTCGGCTTGGAGTAATGAAAATTCGGCTTTTTCGCCAACTGTTGGCGCGATTTTAGCTAACCTTTTCTTAAATTTAGCGGCGTCCTTTTTTTGTAAAAAGCTAAGCTGCGCTTTGGCGTAAACCAGTTCAAATTCGGCATCCGAGAGCTCAGAGATAGTTACCTCATGCTTTAACAAGGCAGGAGAGGCCTTAAAACTAGCGACTGGAAAAGTGTTTTTATTCCAATAGAGACGCGCGCGTTTATGAAACTCTTCAATGCTAAGACCGAAAGCCTGCTCAAAAGCCTCCAAAGCATCTGTTTTTTTCTTAAGCGCCTTTAGATAATTCGGTAGATTCTCTGAGAGCTCAGGCGTGTTTTGCAAATAATGCACATATAGCCAGCTCTGCCCGTAAAACTTATCCAGGCGGCGCGTGACGGGGTAGCGTGTGACTGCTCTCAAAATGGTTTCGGGATCCATAAGCGCGCCGTTTTTAATAGAGCGTCCATGGCTGACATTGGGCGCGCCAATTGTGATCACATCATCGACAATGTTAAATGTGCTTAGGTAATTCGCGAAACCCTCATCGTACCAGCGCGGATAAACATCCTTGCTTAGCGCGTGCAATACATGATGGCTATATTCATGAAAAGCCACTTGGGATGACCATTTATTACCCCGAAAACCGCCAGAGGACACGGTTAGAAATATCGGTCCCTCACTCGCCTGAAGATAGAGCCCCGCCGCGCCTCTGCTGCTGGCAAAAAGATTGAGCTTTTTGCTATTTTTAAACGCATATATCCGAAGCGGCACAGGATCAGGGCGGTTTTTCACCTCAGAGAGCGCTAAGATCACAGATCTATAAATTTCTAAATTTCGGACAAGACGCTTTCCGTCTTCGGGGCGTACATCCCCGTAAAGGACAATATTTTCGGATTTGATTTCCAAATTTGCTGCGGCGGCCGCGGGACAAAAAACCAAAACCAAAGCAAGCCAAAAAGCCATCAGGTTTATTCTCATCTCTCGTCTCCCGCCCGGCTTTTGGCTGCGTTATTGGCCCGCTCATGTTAGGCGCGCTTTGTGATTATAGCATGTTCTAAGCCCCGTGGATATAGCGCCCCGCATCTGGCCGCCTATCCAGACACTTAGACAACATTGCAGCGAAACTCTTGGGCGGCTCCCGCATTTATGCATAGCTGTGCGGCGTCATGCCGGGTTTAAATCAAGGTGCAGCCTCCCTAGATATTGCATGTGCCATGAGACGGCGCGCCCCAAGATCAATATTAGGGGCCAACCCTTATGGCCATTGACCACAGGATCCTTCATGACTTTGCACGCCAAGCCTGCCCATAAAATCCCTCTCAACACGCCAGCTCCTCGCAGAGTTGACCTTGAGCGCCCGCTGGAGGTCCATGTGAAGCCCAAAACGATGAGCGATAAGATCGCTTTTGGCTTTGTGCGTTTCCTTAGGTTCTTTGCCGATACATTTTTTGCCAAGCGCTATGGTCACCGCGCCGTTGTCCTTGAAACCGTGGCCGCCGTGCCGGGCATGGTCGGGGGGCTTTGGTTACATCTCACCGCGCTGCGCAAAATGCGCGACGATGAGGGCTGGATTCGGGTCTTGCTTGATGAGGCCGAAAATGAGCGCATGCATCTGATGACCTTTATCAAGATCGCGCAGCCCAATTGGTTTGAACGCGCGCTGATTATCATCGTTCAGCTACTGTTTTATAACGCCTATTTTTTCCTTTATCTGCTGGCCCCGCGCACGGCCCACAGAGTGGTGGGATATTTTGAAGAAGAGGCGGTGATCAGTTACACGCAATATCTCGCCGAAGTCGATGCGGGCCGCCATGAGAACGTCCCCGCCCCGCAGCTCGCCATTGATTATTGGCAACTCCCCGAGGACGCGACACTGCGCGACGTTATTATCGCCGTGCGCGCGGACGAAGCCGAGCACAGGGATGTGAACCATAGTTTTGTTGATATGCTGGACGCGCGCAGAGCCTAGAAAATTCTGAGCAATTGAACTTCGGTGCTATTTGCGCGTATACTCCCCGACATAACAACAATTGGGGATGCTCATGAGCGCTGATATTTTGGTTTATTTTTCGCATGCAGCTGTGGTCGTGTTCGGACTGCTCACGGCGCTTTGGGCGCTGAGCGTGGCGGTGAAAGATGCGAGCCTGATTGATATTTTCTGGGGCTTTGGCTTTTTGCTTGTCGGCGCGGTTTGTCTTTATCTTGCCCCAGTGAAAACAGACTATCTGGCGTTGCTGGCGGCGCTGCCGATCATTTGGGGGGCGAGGCTAACGCTTTATCTCGGCCGGCGTAATCTCGGCCACGGAGAAGACAAGCGCTATATTTCTATGCAAAAACGCGCGGCAAAAAAAGGCATGAGCGAGCAGGGCTGGCGGCTGCGCAGCCTATTTACGATATTTTTCGGGCAAGGAATTTTAATCATGATCGTCAGCGCCCCTGTCTGGGTCGCCATGGCCACGGGGGACGCCGCAAGGATTGGCGTCATGGCGATCGCCGGCGCCCTCCTCTGGCTTATCGGCTTTCTCTTCGAGGCCATTGGCGACGCGCAGCTCGCCGCCTTCCTCAAAGCTAACAAAGGTTATAACGGCCCAATTGAAAACAAACCCGTCATGGATAAGGGTCTATGGAAATATACGCGCCATCCCAATTATTTTGGCAATGCCTGTATGTGGTGGGGGATATGGCTCGTGGCCTGCGCCGCGCCGCTGGGTTGGGCTACGATAATTGCGCCAATCATCATGACCTTGCTGCTCACCAAAGTCTCGGGCCGCGATCTACTCGAGCGCGATATGGGTAAGCGCAAAAGCTATCAAGATTACATCGCCCGTACGAGCGGCTTCATCCCCATGCCGCCCAAGACGTCCTAAGGCTGACCTCCTAAGCTGCGGCTCTGGCGGCGCGCAGGGCTTTGGCTTCGCGGTAGGTTACAAGGCGGCGCTCCTTGGCGTCCCATAACTTGAGGCGAACGGTTTTAAAGCTCTCCCATAGGGTCAAGCGGCGAATCTCGCCAAGCTTGGGATGGGCCTTGAGGATTTTGGACAGGTTATAATAAGGGATCCGTGCATAAAGATGGTGCACGTGATGGATGCCGATATTGGCCGTCATCCAGCGTAGCGGCTGCGGCAGATCGTAATGGGTACTGCCGTAAAGGGCGGCGTCATGAACCTGCCAATTCTCATCTTTATCCCACACAACATCTTCGAACTGGTGCTGCACGTAAAACAGCCACACACCAATCGCCGCCGCGATAGACGTAATACACAGATAAGTCACAAGGAAGGGTAGCAGCCCGAGCCAGAATATACCGCCAATGATAATTAAAGCCATGGCCAGATTCGTACCCATAGTTGAGAGCCAATATTTAGCGCCCTCTTTCATAAATCCGATCGGCAAGCGGTGATGCAGCAGGAAAATGAAGACGGGGCCAATGCCAAATAAAACAAAGGGGTTGCGGTAAAGCCGGTAGGTAAATTTCTTCCACGGCGTACGCGCTTCATACTCCTCAACGGTCAATGTCATGATGTCACCAATCCCGCGTTTATCCAAATTGCCGTGGCTGGCGTGATGAATAAGGTGGGAGCGCTTCCAAAGATCATAAGGCGTGACCGTGAAAATTCCGATCACTCGCCCAACCCAATCATTAGCGGCGCGGCTTTTGAAAAATGCGCCGTGGCTACAATCGTGCTGAATAAGAAACAACCGCACGAGGAAAAAGGCAGCCAAAACACAAATGGGTATCGTCAAAAAATAGCTAAAGGCACTCGTCCAAACCGCCAGCGCCCAAAGGGCGATAAAGGGCACAAAGGTAATCACAAGCTCGATGAGGCTGCGCGCAAGATTGGGACTTTTGTAAGGGGCAATCGCCTTCAGCCAACGGCTCGCCGGCAAAAGCTCCTGATTAACATGTCCGCCGATAATTTCGGCCGCTGGCTCGCCTTGGCCATTATGGCTGCGTTGCGATGCATTTGCTTTGTGTAAACTCATGACCTCTTCCCCAGATCGAATCGCCCCTGTAATTGGGAGTGCCCACATTTTATCAAGGAATCTTTAATGCGGCGCCAGTGTTAAACACATTAAGTTTTCATCAGAAAGCAGCGGCAAGAACAAAACATAAACATTTTCTTGACTTTTATCCCTCATTCTGAAAATCAATAAGCGAAACTTCATCCGCCGGAGCTCATATGCCTAAGCCAACCTCCTGTTTCACGTGCCAATCTTGCGGCAGCGTCCATGGTAAATGGGCGGGGCGCTGCGATAGCTGCGGAGAGTGGAATACGCTGGTCGAAGAAGTGCTGTCTCAAAATTCAAAGCCCGCCCATAAACGCCGTAAATCTCGCGCGATAGACTTTGTTGATTTGGGCGGAGAGAGCCAAGAGGTGCCGCGGCTTAAAACAGGCATTGCCGAACTTGACCGCGTTACCGGCGGCGGGCTTGTTGCAGGCTCCGCGCTTTTGGTGGGCGGGGACCCGGGCATTGGCAAGTCCACATTGCTCCTGCAAGCGACAGGGAAGCTTGCCGCGGCCGGAGCGAAAACGGCCTATATCTCCGGCGAGGAATCCGCCAATCAGGTTCGCCGCCGCGCCAAACGTCTGGGCGTGGCTGATATTCCCGTCGCCCTTGCCTCTGAAACCTCTCTTGGCCCTATTTTGGATGGCTTGATGGCCGAGCGGCCCGATGTGGTGATTATCGACTCTATTCAAACGCTTTGGACAGATCAACTTGGCGCCGCGCCTGGCACAGTTGCGCAAGTGCGGGCCTGCGCGCAGGAGCTTACCCGCTTTGCAAAAAAGTCTGGTGCCTGCGTTATTCTGGTGGGTCATGTCACCAAAGACGGGCAAATTGCGGGCCCGCGTGTCGTCGAGCATATGGTGGATGCTGTGCTCTATTTTGAGGGCGACCGCGCCCATCAGTTCCGAATTTTACGCGCTCACAAAAACCGCTTTGGCCCGACAGATGAAATTGGCGTTTTCGAGATGCGCGAAACCGGGCTTTGCGAAGTGCCAAACCCCTCGGCTTTATTTTTAGATGGACGAGGCGACACCTCCTCGGGCGCAGCAGTATTTGCCGGACTGGAGGGCACGCGTCCCGTGCTCACCGAAATTCAGGCTTTGGTCGCCCCCGCTGCCTTCGGGACTCCGCGCCGCGCGGTTGTTGGCTGGGACAGTTCCCGCCTTGCCATGGTGCTCGCCGTGCTTGAAGCGCGCTGCGGGGTCAGTTTTGCCGGAAAAGATGTCTATCTTAATGTGGCAGGCGGACTTCGGATTAATGAACCTGCCGCAGATCTGGCGGTGGCCGCTGCGCTGGTTTCCTCCGCCTTTGATTATCCGTTGCCGCCCGATTGCGTGATATTTGGCGAGATTAGCCTGTCGGGAGATGTGCGCGCCGTTGGACGATCTGACGCCCGCCTCAAGGAAGCGGCCAAGCTCGGCTTTAAGCGGGCGATCACGGCCGCCCCGATCAAGCGCAGCCGCGCCGCAGAGACGAGCGCAGCGGGCGGACAGTCCAGCCCCAGCAGCAGCCCCAATGACAATAGCGCACTGCCAATGATTACAATCAAGACTTTAATCGATCTCGTGAACCGTGTAGACCAAGCTTCACAAGGCGGAGAGGATAATCAAAATTGGGCCGCCTGAAATAAAGAGGTTCACGCGTGAGTATAGGTCCCTGGACGTTTACCGGCTTTGACATTGTTGTCCTGCTGGTCATTATCATTTCACTTCTTATGGCCGCCGGCCGAGGCTTATTTAGAGAGTTGATCTCCATTGCCGCCCTTGTGATGGGGGCGCTTGTTGCCCTCTTTGCCTATGGCCGGTTTCGCTTTGAGGCGCGAGAGCTGATCTCGCCAAACTGGCTCGCTGACGGCGCGCTGGCGCTCGGCACTTTTGCTATCATTTACATGATCATGGTTTTTTTGTTCTCGGGCATGGTAAAAAACCTGCGCGGGAAGTCCGTCGGCTTTCTTGATCGGTTGATGGGAGCGGCCTTTGGCGTGGCCCGCGGACTTTTGGTCTGCGCGCTCGCCGCAATGGTCTTTACCGCGTCCTACCGAGAGGCCAAAGCCGCACAAGAGTTTCGCAATGAAATGCAAAATAACGGCACAGCCATCACCGATGAAATGCTCGAGAAAGCGCCGAAATCTATTCAAGACGCTTTTTTGGACAGAGAACCAGAACTCCCCAAGGTCTTCCAGGGTTCCACCTTCTTCCCACTGCTTGAGCGGATTGGCGACGGTATTCGGGCCCTGCCTTTCTCCCGCATGGAGACTTTGGCGGACCGGCTCAAAAAAGGCGAAGACCTTGGCAAAATTGCCGAGGAACTCCAGACCCCCTAATTCCATAAGAGCCAGCCGGACTTCACGAAAAACTTACCCTAGAGTTAGAAATTCTCATTTTATTTCCACCTTCGCCCCTAGACTCTGCCAAGCGACTCCGTCATAGGGTTTGCACCTTGCGGACTCTCTCGGTGAGTCCCTCATATCTTCCCTATGGGGCCCTTTATGAGCCAAGTTGTGAGCCACGCTTTGAACGAAGATAGCCTTGACATCCATGACGATAAAATCCGCGAAGAATGCGGAATTTTTGGAATTTTCGGAATTGATAATGCCGCCTCACTGACGGCCCTTGGACTTCATGCCCTCCAGCACCGCGGACAAGAAGCCTGCGGCATTGCCAGCTATGACGGGCAAAAGTTCCACACAGAGCGTCATCTGGGCCTTGTCGGCGATAATTTTACGGGAGATGACCCCTCGCTGCGCCTGCCCGGCTACATGTCAATTGGTCATGTGCGTTACTCAACGGCGGGTCAAACGATATTGCGCAATGTGCAGCCGCTCTTTTCTATGCTGCATACGGGCGGCTTTGCCCTTGCTCATAATGGTCACCTCACCAATGCCTATACAATCCGCGAGCAGCTTGTGGAGGACGGCGCGTTATTCCAAAGCACATCTGATACAGAAGTACTCATTCATCTGATTGCACGAGCCCGCGGCGGCGAATTTATTGACCGCTTTATTAGTGCCCTGCGCCAGATCGACGGCGGCTATGCCTTTGTCGGGCTGACGGATAATACGCTGATCGGTGCGCGTGACCGTCTCGGGATACGCCCACTGCTGCTGGGCCGCCTCGGCGATAGCTATATTATGGCATCGGAAACCTGCGCTTTCGATATGGTCGACGCCAAATTTATCCGCGAGATCGAACCGGGCGAAGTTGTTGCGATTAATTCTGACGGCATTCGCTCTTTCCGTGCCTTTCCAAAAACCGCGCCGCGGCCTTGCGTCTTTGAATTTGTTTACTTTGCCCGCCCCGATAGTCTTGTCGGCGGCAAGAGTGTTTATAACGTCCGAAAGCGTATGGGACAGCGGCTCGCGCAGGAAACGCCCGCAGAGGTCGATGTTATTATCCCGGTCCCCGACAGCGGCGTTCCGGCCGCAATCGGCTTTGCGCAAGAGACTAATATACCGTTTGAGCTTGGGATCATCCGAAATCATTATGTCGGGCGGACCTTTATCCAGCCCACGCAGCAAATTCGCGATATGGGCGTGCGGCTAAAACATTCCGCTAACCGCGCCATGATCGAGGGAAAGCGCGTATTGCTAGTGGACGATTCCATCGTTCGGGGAACAACCTCAACCAAGATTGTACGCATGATCAAGGCTGCGGGCGCGAAGGAAGTGCATTTTCGCTCGGCCTCCCCGCCAATAAAATTTCCCGACCATTACGGCATTGATATGCCCACTAAGGAAAAGCTGATCGCCGCCAATTACAGCCTAGAGGCTATGCGCGAAATGCTGGAGGTGGACAGCCTTGGTTTCCTCTCCATTGAGGGGCTTTACTGGGCGATGGGCGAGGAGTTTCGCTCGGAAACGACGCCGCAATATACCGACCATTGCTTTACCGGTCACTATCCGACCCCGCTTGTTGATCGTGACCGCGAGATGACAGAGGGCGCCAAGCAGCTTTCTTTCCTCGTCGAAGTCGCCTAACCAATGTCAGCCGAAAATGACCCCGACAATAAGCCCCTTCAAGGGCGGGTAACGCTTGTGACCGGCGCCTCGCGCGGGATTGGCTATGCCAGCGCCGTCGCCCTTGCCACAGCAGGCTCTCATGTTATTGCACTGGCGCGCACTCAGGGCGGGCTGGAGGATTTGGATGACGCCGTCAAAGCGGCAGGCAGCGAAGCCACCTTAGTCCCGATTGATTTGAAAGCGCCTGAAATGCTCGACCAACTCTCGGCGGTTATCCTTGAACGCTGGGGACGGCTAGACGGCCTGTTTGGCAATGCAGGGCTGCTTGGGGATGTGATGCCCGCACCGCAAATTTCCCCTAAGGTGTTTGATGATGTCATGCGCGTGAATATGACGGCCAATTACCGGCTGATCCGCGCGCTTGATCCTTTGCTGCGGGCTTCCGACGCGGGGCGCGCGCTATTTGTGACGTCCAGCGTCGCGACAAGCCGCCGCGCCTATTGGAGCGCTTATGCGGCCGCCAAAGCCGCCATGGAAACCTATGTGAGCTGTTATGCCAAAGAGGTCTCTGTGACCAAGCTTAAGGTGAATATCCTTGATCCCGGCGCAGTGCGCACAGCGATGCGGGCCAAGGCCATGCCCGGCGAAGACCCGTCCACTTTGCCAGACCCGTCCGACCTCTCGCCGTTGATTGTCTCTATGCTCTCCCCGAGCTACCAAGACACTGACAGGCTCGTGCGGTACCGCGATATAGTATAGGCCCCGTGCCCGCGGCTAATTTTCCAAGATGATGCGGTAACGCGCCTGCCCCGATTCCAGCCGCGCGACCGCTTCGTTAATCTTGGCCATGGGGTAGTATTCGGCCAGAGGTTTAATCTCGTGGCGGGTACAAAACTCCAGCATTTTGGCGACCATGGCGGGTGAACCCGTATCCGAGCCGCCAACGATTTTTTGCCCCGACACAAGCGAAGCTGCGCTAATACCCATCGGGTCTTTAACCATACCGACTGTGATCAATTTGCCTTGCGGGCCTAACGCAGACATATAGCGCCCCCAAGGCAAGGTCACATTGACCGTTGACAGGATAAAATCAAACCGGCCGCGCAGCGGCTTTAGCGCGTCCGGGTCGCGCGAATTTACCACCTCATGCGCGCCCAGAGATTTAAGCGCCTCCGTCTTGCCAAGATCACTTGTAAAGGCCGTCACCTCACAGCCCCAAGCCCGCGCAAATTGCAGCGCCAAATGCCCAAGCCCGCCAATACCGATCACGCCAATACGGTCGGTAGGCTTAAGATCAAAATCTACCATTGGCGCAAAGACGGTGATGCCGCCGCAGAACAGGGGGCCTGCGCTGCGCGCATCCATGCCGCTGGGTAGAGGCACGGCCCAAATATCTCGCACGCGAATTTTATCGGCAAAACCGCCTCGGCCCGCAATCGTTGTCATGAGCGAGCGGCAGCGCTGCTGCGCCCCGCTTAGGCAAGGCGCGCAGTGCAGGCAGCTATTCGCGTTCCAGCCAATACCAACGGTCTGCCCGATCTCAAGATTTTTGACATGCGGCCCCAGAGCGCTAACCTTGCCAACAATTTCGTGCCCGGCAACAAGTGGATAGCGGGAGGCCCGCCAATCGTTATTGATCATGGAAATATCAGAGTGACACAGACCGCAAGCAAGAATATCAACTTCGACCTCATGGGCGCGGATCTCCCCCGCCTCATAGCTAAAAGGGGTCAGCTTTGCGCCTGGCTCGGCGGCGGCATAGGCATGAAATTCTGGCATGATGCTCTCCTCTTTTTGCAAAGGGTAAAGCGATTTTCCGGTGCTGCAATAGCTAATAAGCGGCGCGAGGTTCAGCCATTATTACCGCCGCGGGTTTTCTCGCCCTTTTTATCTTCATAAGGATTATTATCCGCGCGGACGATCAAGCGAATGGGAATACCGGGCAGATCGAAATCCTCGCGCAGGCCATTCACTAAATAGCGTTTATAGCTCTCAGGGATCGCATTGACGCGCGAGCATTTTAGCACAAATGTCGGCGGGCGTGTTTTTGTCTGGCTGATATATTTCGGCTTGATGTGGCGGCCATTCACCGCGGGCGGAGGATGACGGCGCACTTTCTCGGCTAGCCAATCATTAAGCTGACTTGTCTTTACCTTGGCGCTCCAGTCGATTTGTACCTTCTCAATGGCAGGCAAAAGATGCTCTACTTTGCGTCCGGTGAGGCCAGAAAACATAACGACTGGCGCGCCACGTAATTGCGGCAAGAGGCGCTCGGCCTGCTCTCGCAAAGATTTGGCCGCCTCGGATTTATTCTTTATTAGGTCCCATTTTGTTAGGCCAAATACCAGTGCGCGGCCCTCACGTTCCACGAGGGCGGCGATCTGCATATCCTGCTTATCAAAGGGGGATGTGGCATCCATCAGCAAAACGACGACCTGCGCAAACCGAATGGCATGGAGGCTATCATTGACACTCATTTTCTCGAGTGTGTCCTGAACCTTAGCCTTTTTACGCATGCCAGCCGTATCATGGAGCTGAACCCGGCGGCCCTCCCACATATGATCAATCGTTATAGAGTCGCGCGTCACGCCCGCTTCGGGCCCCACCAGCAAGCGGTCCTGCCCAATCAGCGTATTAATCAAGGTGGACTTGCCTGCATTGGGCCGCCCGACAATGGCAATGCGCACAGGGGCATCACGGCGATCGATCTCGTCCACAGTCTCAGAGAGGTCTATCCCTTCAAGGCGATCATCAATTTCCTCATCCAGTTCCACCATGCCAACGTTATGCTCGGCGGAGACCTCAATTGGCGCGCCAAGGCCAAGACGGAACCCTTCGGCAACGCCCGTGTCAGACGCTCTCGCGCTCTCGCATTTATTGGCAACAAGCACGACAGGTACATTGGCGCGGCGCACAAATTGCGCAAAAATTTCATCAAGCGAGGTAACCCCGGCCCGGGCATCATAAACAAACAAGCACACGTCACACGCCTGCACGGCCGCTTCGGTCTGGGCGCGCATACGGGCCTCTAGCTTATCGCCCTTAGCATTTTCAAAACCGGCCGTATCAATCATTTGCAGATCGCGGCCTCGCAGCCGTCCCATGGCTTCGCGCCTGTCGCGCGTCACCCCGGGCTGGTCGTTAACAATCGCAAGCTTTTTGCCAACCAAGCGGTTAAACAAGGTCGACTTACCGACATTTGGCCGGCCCACAATCGCGATTTTGGGCGCGCGCGGACCCGAAGGCGGCGCAGGCTCAAACATGTCTTCGTCTATCTCTATGTCGTCAATATCGCCGGACATATCTGTTCCACTAAATGAAGCGGCCCCTTTAAAAGGGGCCTGCTATATTTATTTATACGCGATGATTTTAGCATCATCGGTTAAGACATAAACCGTCTCATTGGCGATGATGGGCGGAACATAAACCGGCGCGCCGACTTTGAACTCCCGCGTGATAGCGCCGCTGTAGGGATTAAGCTCAACCCCTTCCCCGCGCGAGGAAAACAGCAAAAGCCGCTCGCCCGCAAGAACCGGACCTGCCCAAGAAATACGCTTTTTTCGCTTTTTCGCATTTTTAAATTGGGAGAGCTGCGTCATCCAGATCACAGAACCATCCAGTTTTGACAGGCAGATCGCCTGGCCGTCCGTTGTCACGGAATAGACAAAGTCGCCAGCCACCCACGGATACCCAATTGTGCCCGCGGGCTGGCTCCAAAGGCGCTGCCCATTGCGCAGATCAAAGGCACCCATCGCCCCGGATTGTGCCGAGGCAATCACGTAGCCGTCCGCCACAACAGGGCCAGCCGCAATATCATTGAGCGTGGCGAGCGGGGTAAGCCGCCCTGCCGAAGACAGCGCGTCTTGCCACAGGACTGAACCATTTTGCACCCGCATTGCGACAAGCTCGCCCGAAGCAAAGGGCGCAATCACGACCTCATCCACGACAGCAGATGAGGGCGCCGTCAACATTCGCGCGGATTCGACAATGCCTTGATATGTCCAGATCACATCACCGGTCGCGGCATTCATCGCGAGGATTTCATTATCATCCGTAGTGACAAAAAGACGCCCACCAGAGACAGTCGGCGCCGAATGAAGCGGCACGCGCATATCTTCGCGCCATTTTACCTCTCCTGTCAAAAGATCAAGCGCCATAACCACACCAAGACCGGAGCTAACATAGGCAACGCCCTGCGATGTCGCGACGCCGCCTCCCACGCTTTCTTTATCCTTACCCCCGCCGTCACGGCCAAGCGTGAGCGGGTTTTTAAGGCGGTCAATAAAAGGAACTTTACCGGTACGGGTCGGCCCCTTGGAGGTGACTGATATTTTGTAGTCCCAAACGGTATCACCCGAGGCAAGGTTAACCGCACGCACCGTATTGTCTCCGTCCATGACAAGCATAAGCCCGCTGGCCACGACAGGCGGGGCGACAACGCGGCCTTTGCGGCCGGACCCATCGCCCATATTCTTTGTCCAAATTCTTTCCAGCGGGCCTGACGCGCCTGTATGCTGCACGACATGAGCCGCCGAACCGCCGGGCTGCGGCCAATCGGCATTCACATATTGTTCTGGAAGAAGCACAGCGTCGGGCGAAATCGTCCCTGAGACCTTGAGCGTATTATCAAGCGCTAGAATTGGGATACGCTCATTTTCGCCAGCGACCTCGCCTTGCTCGGCCTTGATTTGAGCTTCCGTTTTATCGAAGGGATTGACTCGGTCCACCACCGAACCAAGCGTGGAACAGGCAGGCAGCAAGAGCGCGGCACTCAGCACAAGCCCAAGCTTTACGCGCCGGATCATCGCCGCTCTTTGGCCAGACGCGTGAGGGAGAGACGCGTGAGGGAGAGACTGCGGGTGCATGTTGGGATTACTGGTCATTGGTTTTATCCTCAATTTCGCCCGTCTCAGCGCTGCCTAGCGTTGTGCCTTCATTTGCGGCTGGGTCCGCATCAGGGGCCGAAACCGCCTCAAGCGCAGTTGTATCCTCTGGCGTCGGCGCTTGGCTCGCCGCGTCCACAGACATCAAACTAAGATATTGCTTGGCCCGCGCGGCGATAGTTTCTGTGACCCCCGGAATGGTATCAAGATAGCCAAATTGTTCGCGGGCGGCGGCCATATCGCCGGACTGCATGGCCGCAAAGCCCAGCAATTCTCGGGCAAGGTATTCATATGGCTGATTAGGCTGCGCGAGGGTTGCGAGTCGTGAGCGCACATCGTCATAACTGCCATCAGCGGTTAGGATATAGGCCGCCTTGATCTGCGCCAATTGTATATGACGCGGCTTTTCAAATTTTTGCGCGGCACGGTCAAAAAGCGAAACGGCCTCCCTCCGCTCACCCGCGCGCAGTTTAAGCGCCGCTGCGCGCATGAGCGACAATCCAGCATAGCCATTTGGTGCGGTTTCAGACAGAGCAAGAAAATTAGCAATTGCCTCTTCGGTTTTGCCGTCGCTGGCCATTTTGCTTGCCTGCACATAGCTATAGCTGGTGGCGCGGGCAGCCTTGTCATCAGAGGCCTTGCGCCATTCCAAAAAGGCAGTGCCACCAATGATCGCAATCACAATCGCGATCAGCAAAGGTCCAAACTTCTTTAAAAGACGGTTATATTCGTCCTTACGAAGCTCTTCCTCGACTTCATTGATAAAATCGACCACAGCAGGCCTTTCTTCTACACGTCGGGCCCCGGCCTAATCCTTTGGCGGATTCGCAGGGCCAGCTCAAAATACCCTGCGGAACCTATATCCAGCGCCGCGCAATCGCAACACCTAAGGGCATGACAAGCTGGTTAGTTTTCGCAAATAAAAGGGCTATTTTTTAAAGCTGTAAGTGTTTTCCTCAAAGGGAAAGTCGCGGGAGCTGACGTCGCGGGCATATTCTGCCACCGCTTGCTCTATCATATCGCCCATTTGGCTGTATTTTTTGACAAACTTTGGCACACGCGCAAACATACCCAGCATATCAGGGGTCACTAATATCTGGCCGTCACAGCCCGACGAGGCGCCAATACCTATCGTGGGGATAGAGACGGCTTTGGTGACTTTGTCGGCGATTTTTGCTGACGTGCCCTCGACAACAACGGCAAAGGAGCCGGCGTCAGCGGCCGCAATTGCATTATCGATAATTTCGGCTTCAACCGCCTCAGTGCGGCCGCGCGCGCGAAACCCGCCCAGCACATTCATGCTTTGCGGCCGCAAGCCCACATGGCTCATGACGGGAATACCCCGCTCCACCAGATAACGTATCGTCTCAGCGGCGTAGGAACCGCTCTCGATTTTCACGGCTTGACAGCCGGTTTCCATCATCACGCGCGAGGCGCTGCGAAAGGCGGTCTCGGGACTATCTTCATAGCTGCCAAACGGCAAATCCACCACGACAAGGGCGCGGCGGCTGGCGCGCATCACCGCTTGGCCGTGAAGGATCATCATATCAAGCGTCACGCCAACCGTGGTCGTCAGGCCATGAACCACCATGCCCACGCTATCGCCAACCAGAATGAGGTCACAATGCTCATCCAAAATAGCGGCGGTCGGCGCATCGTAGGCTGTCAGGCAAACGATTGGATCACCGCCTTTTCGTGCCGTGATCTGCGGCGCAGTCATGCGGGAGATTGAGTTTTGTGCAGACATAGAAGGCCCTCATGCAGTTAGGCCATAGCTATAGGGATAGGGACGGCGGCGGGCAAGGCGCGTTTCGCAGGCCTACCGCCATAACCTCACGAAATTTCACGCAAACGTCACTCATATTTCGCGCATCTTTGCTGTAACAGGTCGAGCTAGGAAAACTCAAGAGGCCTTCATGACGACAGCTCAACTCAAAGCGCCGCCGCTGCGCGTCCCCTATTGGATAGACGGCAAAGGCGAGCCGCTAAAGACGCTTTCTCTTTCCGATCTGGGCGCGGGTTATAAGGTGATATTTTGCTTTAAGGCCTCTTGTCCGGGCTGCCATGCGCGGGGCTTTCCGGCCATGAAAAAACTCGTCGACAAATTAGGGGACAAAAAATTCGGCTTTGCGGTTATCCATACCGCTTTTGATGATGACCCTTTCAATTCCCAAGACAAAGTGCGGGAGATGCAATTGAAATATGATTTGCAAATTCCCTTTGGACATGACCCCAAAGTGGGCGAGGCCTACCCCACCTTTATGCAGGATTATCGCACAAGAGGCACGCCGTTTTTCATCGTGATTGATCCAAATGGCGATATTGCTTTTGGCGATTTCAGCATAGACGCAGATAAGCTGATCAGCCATTTTTCCTAACCGGTAAGACGAGGACAGCTTTTATATCCGGCGAGCGCAATATGTGCGATGCGCGGGAAACAGACCTATAAATCCGCGAGCTGCTCGGCCGGAAAATCAAATACCGCGCCAGCGCCGGCCCGAATAAAGTCAAGGCGGGCATCGGCTTTGGGCATGACTGACAACGCCAGATAATTAGCAAGGTTTTGCATATTACCTGCCAAGGCGTCGCCCGCCCGCCGGCCATTTACGGCGGCCTTAATGAGATAGGCGCCGCTAATCACATCCCCCGCCAAAGCCAGATAATCATTCGCTCCGGCCAGCGCGTCTCGTTCATCAGCCTTGAGTATAATATCAGTCGCGGTCTTGAGCGTCTCTAGGCCTCGCCCAAGAGCTGCCGCGCACAGACTCATCCCGTCTGCATTATCTTCTTTTGCCCCCGCGTGGACCGACTCTAAGTCAGCAATCAGTGCCCGCATGCCCTCTCCGCCGTCGCGGCGCAGCTTTCGGCCGACCAAATCAATCGCTTGAATACCGTTTGTGCCCTCATAAATCGGGGCAATGCGCGCATCGCGGTAATGCTGCGCGGCGCCGGTTTCCTCGACAAAGCCCATACCGCCGTGAACTTGCAAGGCCGTAGAACAGGCCTCAACGCCCAAATCCGTAGAATAGGCCTTGGCGATTGGGGTCAGCAAAGCCTCGCGGATATGGGCGGCCTTACGCCCCCCCTCATCGGGATGGCACTGCGCCATATCACCCGCTACGGCCGTTGCCATACAAATGGCGCGCGCGCCCATGAGGCGAGCCTTCATATCAATCAACATACGGCGCACATCGGCATGACCTATGATCGGATCACCGCGCTCCCCGCCGAGGACTTTGCCCTGAACCCGTTCTTGCGCGTAATGCAGCGCGCCTTGATAGGCCCGCTCGCCAATCGCCACGCCTTGCACGCCCACAAAAAGGCGCGCTTCATTCATCATGGTGAACATACAGGCAAGGCCCTTATTGGGTTCTCCGATCAGCCAGCCGGCCGCATTGTCAAACTCCATGGTGCAGGTCGGGCTGGCATGAATTCCGAGTTTATGCTCAAGGCCAATGGGTTTGAACCGATTTCGCGCGCCCAGTGTACCATCTTCACCCACAAGAAATTTCGGGCACAGGAATAAAGAAATACCGCGAGAGCCAGCCGGCGCATCGGGTAGCCGGGCGAGTACAAGATGAATAATATTTTCCGCACAATCATGGTCTCCCCATGTGATATATATTTTTTGTCCCGACACCGCATAGCTGCCGTCAGCGTTTGGCACAGCCTTGGCTGTCAGCGTTCCAAGGTCAGACCCTGATTGCGGCTCGGTGAGGTCCATCGCGCCTGTCCACACGCCCGAAACCATCTTCTCAAGATAGATAGATTTGAGATCATCCGAGGCATGCGCCTCCACCGCCTTCACCGCGCTTGAGGTGAGCATGGGGCAGAGGCCAAAGGCCATATTGGCCGCATAGGTCATTTCAGAGGTCACAACCGCCAGAACTTGCGGCAAGCCCATGCCGCCGATCTGCGCGCTCATGGGGAGCCCCATCCAGCCGGCCTGCGCATATTCTTCATAGGCGGCCTTAAAGCCGGGCGACGCCGTGACATTGCCGTCCTTTAAGCTCGGCGGGTTTTGATCCCCGTCCCAATTGAGCGGGGCAAGTACATCCTCAGTAAAACTAGCGGACCCGTCCAAAATATCGCTGATAAGCTCATGACTGACTTCCGAGTGGGTTGGCGTTTGGATCAGGGCATCGATATCTACCGCGTGGCGCAGAAGGTAATGGAAGGCGTTGACGGGGGCGGAATAGGGCATGGTTTTATCCTAGGCGTGCGGGCGTGCCGCGAAACGGCCCTCATATCTCGGGCTTTATTTAGGTCTTGATATGAATAAAAAAAGCCCTCGGCGCAAGGTTCGCGCGAGTAGCAGCGCCATTTAACCGCATGTCCACAGACCGAGGCCGAACCGCCAGACTGAACGAGGCTTATGCAAATTTACCGCAACTACCCTCAAACAAAACCGCCCTCAAAAACTTGAGAGCGGTTCATATATTTAAGACTATAGCGCGTCAAATTCTAGCGCGCACAGCTAGAGAGGCGTTATTTGCCGCCCATGACTTTGCCAAGAATGGCGGTCAAAAGGCCGCCGCCGACGCCGCCAGACACCAGGCTACCGACAATGCCGCTAACGCTCGCGCCGCCGTCAGCGGGCGCGCTGAACATACCTTCAAGGCCCGGGATCATAGGCGCCAAGGCCGCAAGACCTGTACCGCCAACAATACCTGTGATTGAACGACCAAGCGTTCCCATGCCTGAGTTCATGACTTTGCCTGCGACATTGCCGCCTGCTGCGCCCGATGCTAGACCAATGATTAGACCTACAATATCCATAATTTTCCCCTATGTGGATGCGCGTCCCGATAGATAGAACGCCGAATTGAAAGGCAAGGATTTGTTATTGCTTTTGCCTGCTTTCCTCCGCATTATTCATTTTAACGTCTTATTAATCAAGCGAAATCGTATCTATTTAATTCTGAATCTACTTTGAAATCATCACCCCTTTTACCCGAAATGAGCTTTAAATGCCCTTAAATTTGCTTTGCTTGAACCTGCAACTTTCTCTACGCGTGAAGGCGAGGCATTCGGCTACGTTTATCGCCGCTATTGCCGTTTTAACGGGCTGCGGGCAGAGCGGCTCAGCGCCCGATGCTGCCGCACAAAAGGTACAGCCCTCATCGAGCGCGCCGCAGAGCGCCCCGACGCCAACACCCGTGTCTGCTCAGGCTAAAACAGCCGCGGACCCGTTGGCGCGCGGGGCAAAGCTTTATAAACGCTGCGTGAGTTGCCATACACTTAAGGAAGGGGAGCGCCATAAGGTTGGCCCTAACCTTTGGGCTATTTACGGCGCGGCGGCCGGAAAAAAGGAGGGCTTTGCCTATTCCAAAGCCATGAAAGCCTCTGGCCTTATTTGGGATGATGAAACGCTGGGGGGTTATATTGAAAACCCGCGTAAATTTATGCCCGGCAACCGCATGACTTATGCAGGCCTTCGCAAAGAGGAGGACCGCAAAGCGCTGTTACTTTATCTAAAGGACGCGACCTCGCCTCCAAGCGATCAATAGCGCGCCCAGAGCATCAGCAGTCCGCCTTGCTCGCGAACGATATTCCGCCCGGCGACATTTCGAAAAGCGCCGATTTGCAAGCTGGTTTTGGGACCAAAATCATAAATGAGACTGGCCTGTAGCTTCAAACTTTGGTTCTGCAACACAGGATCAAGTCGATTTCGAAAATTACCAGTGCGATGATAAAATCCTTGCCCGATGATTTGCAAATTTTTGCGAGGCCGTATGCCGAGCGTCAGATCAGCAAAAATCTGCTGGGGCGCATCTTTGAGCCGCCGTTCATAGGCGAGCTGTGCATCGACAAAACCGGGCATATTTCCAGCCCTCCATGCACGCCCCGCTAATGCACGCAGTTCAATTCCATATCCGCCGCGCCCCAGATCTCCATCAGGAATTCCCTCCCCGCCAGCCGGCACGACAAGACTGGGTTGCACGGCAAGCACCCAATTCCCCCGGGGCTTTAGGCCCGCGCGCAGGCCAATTTTACTGCTGGCAAAACCGCTAAAACGCTCCTCGCCCTGAGAGGCGGTATAGTCGACCTCTTGCAATGCGCCCTGCACTACCGCCGTCAAACCGCTCCCCAAACCATGTTCAAGATAAATCCGCTGTTCTACTTTTTGAAAGGTAACGGATTGGCTCGCCTGGCCGTTTCCGTCAAAGGCCCTATCGGCCGAATTATAAATTCCCCCAGAAATAAGCAAAGTCCGTCCTCGATCGAGCGTCCACGCACCCGCAAATGCTTGTTCTGCCAGACCCATAAACATGAGCAAAAGCCATAGTATTTTTATTGTGATCTGGATTGCGTGCCCCGCCCCTAGACTTATCTGATTTCACTAAACCTTTGCAGAGGGCCTGTGTCAAATGCTAAGCATTCAAAAAACGGGCTAAAACGGCACGGTTTCGAGGTTATGATGAGCAAAAATTACACTAAACTTGCTTTTCAAAGCAGTAATCGTCCGGCCGCCAAAAAGGCCCTCAAAACGCTCACACAGCTTTATGGCAATACGCGGCCGGAAGATGCCGATGCCATTGTGGCCCTTGGCGGGGACGGCTTTATGCTGGAGACATTGACCCACAATATGCCGCTCATTCGCAAAGGCCTGCCGGTTTATGGGATGAACCGCGGCACGGTCGGGTTTTTAATGAACGCCTTCCAGACGATTGATTTGCCCGCGCGGCTGAAAGCCGCCGAGGCCGCGGTGATTCATCCCCTAAAGATGACCGCCACAGGCGCAGCGGGGACCGTGAGCGCACTCGCCTTTAACGAGGTATCCCTTTTCCGGCAAACGCGCCAAGCCGCCCATATTAAAATCACGGTCGATGGGCGGGAGCGCATGGAAAAATTAATCGCGGATGGCGTGCTTGTTGCGACCCCAGCAGGCTCGACTGCCTATAACCTCTCGGCCCATGGCCCTGTACTCCCGCTATCGTCGGAAATTTTAGCACTCACCCCTATCAGTGCTTTTCGCCCGCGGCGCTGGCGCGGCGCGCTCATTAAGGCGGAGGCCAAAGTCCTGTTTGAGGTCCTTAATCCCGACAAACGCCCGGTAAGCGCAACAGCAGATAACATAGAATATCGCGATATTATGCAGGTCGCCGTAGAGCAAGATATTGGTACGGCCCTTACGCTTTTATTTGACCCTGATCATGGTCTTTCGGAAAAAATCCTGCGCGAGCAATTTGCGACCTAGCTGCATACCGCCGCGAAACAAGCTAGAGTTCAGACGCACTTTCGTTTCCTGCAAGGTCCTCTTCAAGCGGGATGAAGCCGTCCAATTTTTCAAGAAAATAAAGCTGGTCGGCGTCTGATAATTTGAGCGGTAGCGTGAGCAGACGCATAATCATAAGCTCCCGAAAATAGTTCCGGTCATAGACAATACCGGAGAGCTCAAGATCGCGGTAAATGACGCTGGCGGCGCGCATAACGCGGGTATTTGCCTCGCTCAACCCTGCATGGCTACATAGCGCAGCAACGCTAAACGGGCCCGTATCATGAAGCATGAGGGCAGCTTTGGCATGGCTAATACCTGCCTTTATCGCTAATGCATGTTCGGTAAAACGCATCGCCCCGCAGCCCGCAGCCCGCATAATAAGGCTATCGGTCAACCTGCCATCCTCATAAAGCCGCGAGACCAATAACCCGACCTCGCGTGACTTTATGCTTTGGTCCACAATATCAATTGTGGCGCGCTCACGCGTGCGAGACGCCAACTCTACCGCCAGATCGACTGGCAGGCCGTGACGCCGGGTCAGTACAATTGCGGCTTCCTGGCTAACTTGGGTAATCAATTTTTCGATGATGGACACCGGCAGGTCCCGCCGGCGAATAAAGGCCTGTGCGATCAAATCGTCATCACGGTAGGCCTCCAGTACGCGGCCTGCGACGTCTGCGGTAATCTCGGCCCCGTCATTTGCAGCCAGTTCTGCCACCGCTTTGCCGTCGCCATATCGCACGATATTTTCAACCACAGAACCGCTCACACTTGGGCGGCGGGCGACAGCCAAAATCTTCGCGGCAGCGCGGGATTTGAGAACCTCAACCAAATCCTCATCCGTCAGCACGGGGGAGAAATTCAGAACCGGCACGGCGATGGAATCAATATCCTCCGCGAGCTTCACCGCCAGCTCTCTAGGGAGTTCGGGTGAGTTTTTTAGCGTGACTGCGAGGGCACGCCGCACAAGCGAGGCGGCATCCTCGGAAATGATCTTGAGGACATCTTTCGCAATTATTCGCTCGCGCTCAGATAGGGCGACATCTCTGACGCGCCGGCACACCCGCTGCGCCGCCAACGCCCGGTGCTCCGGATCGGGGCTATGGACAAGAATACGGATATCTTCATTCGTGACCGCTTTGGTCGCGTGATTTTTTAATCGAGCGCTCATAGCTCCCTTATGGCGCAAATATGGTAAACGGGCCGTTTACAAGGCAGGTTTTGATCTGCGTCTGACGACGCGCTCACGTTTCAATCACGGGAAATAGATTTGCTAATGATATCGGAGAATGGGAACTGAATGAAGGACAGCACCCACGCCCACGGAGATTTAAATGAAGTTCTTAGCCCCCCTCACCCTATTCGCCTTGTCGCTCTCGGCCTCCTCGGTTCAGACCGCAAATGCGCAAAAACCCGCCGCCGTCGCCCCGAACGCGCCTATTGTCGCGGAGCTTTTCACCTCCCAAGGCTGCTCTTCCTGTCCTGCGGCGGAGAGCCTGTTTTCCAAGCTTGCAGACCGCGAGGATATCCTCACCCTAGAATGGCACGTCGATTACTGGGATGATTTAGTTCACGGCGGCTCGCGCTGGAAAGACCCATACTCCAAGCGCGCGTTTACCAAACGCCAGAGGGCCTATAATCGTGCCCTGCGCGGTAAAAACGCGATCTACACACCTCAGGCCGTGATCAATGGGCATTTTGAGGGGGTTGGAAGCCGCGCCGATGCCGTCGATGACATGCTCAACAATGCCCCTGCCCATTCCGTGGCCTTACAGATTTCTGATGGCAAAATACGTGTCGGCCCCGGCACTGGGCCTGCGGAAATTATTTTCCTGCGCCTACTCAAACAGCACGAAACAGATGTCACAGGCGGAGAGAATAAGGGGCGTAAGCTCTCTGGCCGTAATATCGTGCTGGAAACCTCTATTGTCGGGAAACTCAGCGCTAAGGCCGGCGAGTTTACCCTGCCCACGATCGGTAAGGGCGAGAGCTGCGCGGTGATTGTGCAAAACCGCAAAGGAGATCTCGGCGCGATCAAAGGTGCAGCCAAGTGCTAATGAGGGTGCGCCGCGCCCCATCAAGATTTCTAAGCTTAAGAGAAAATGGTACCGCCTCTTGGTCTCGAACCAAGGACCTCCGGTTCCACAAACCGGCGCTCTAACCAACTGAGCTAAGGCGGCCTGACCGCCTAGCAGAAGACGGAATAACCGCGCGGAGAGTTATAGGAAACGCCGCGCGGCTTCAAGTCTAATTATCGCAAAAATGCCTAGCTTTCTTTTGGCAACTTGATGCTTTCCCAGCCCTGACTGCCCAAACGCTCCTGAAGGGCGATATAATCGCGGAGTTTTTGCGCGCGCTTATCAGGGTCCGGATGGGTCGACATAAATTCAGGTTGGCGCGAGCCGCCAGCTTCCGCCATCTTCTCCCAGAGGCGAACGGCCTGATTGGCATCATAGCCTGCCTTATGCATATATTTCGCGCCGAGTAGATCAGATTGTAGCTCATGGCGGCGCGAATAGGGCAAAACAACGCCGAACGTAAAGCCAAGACCTAACGCTTGGGAGAGCAGCTGCGTATTGCGCTGTGCGCCCTGCATACAGCGGTTATAGGCCGATCTTGCCGCATTAAACTGCTCGCGGTTATTTGCGGCTTGAGCGGCTTGGGCTGCCGCCCGGTAGCGGTTACACTTTTTGGTCAATTGTGATCCGCCCACAATGGTCGCACCGGTCACGGCAACCTGCCCAAGCATTTGCTGGGACACCCGTTCGCGGGCATGACGTCCCGCAACGTGGCCGACCTCATGACCCATCACCGCCGCGATTTGGTCATCATTATCTGCAAAATCCATCATCCCCTTATAGAAGCCGACGCGGTTTCCGGGCAAAACGAAGGCGTTCTTCGAGTCTTTGTCAAAAACGGCATAATCCCATTTCTGATTGGCGCGGTTGGCCCCGCGCTTGACCCGCGACCCAATATTGGCAAGGCGTCGCGTATAGCGCGGATCATTGGATGTTGGAATTTTTTGGCGCATTTCATTCCAAGAGGACAATGCCATGGAATTAAGCTGGCTTTCACTGGCCAGACCAATGAACTGTTTTTCGCCTGTTTCAGGATTGGTCGCGCAGGCTGAAAGCGAACTGCCCGCCACCGTGAGCATACCGCCTGCGGCGAGCACTTGAATGGCGTGACGGCGCTGATGAATAGCTTTAGTTTCGGCATCCATCTTACAGTCTAAATGGGCTTCGTGATTGCACATATTGTCCTCCAATTCAGCCTGGGCGATACAACTTGGCCCCAGACATACGTTAACTATAGCCGAAACTAAGAAAATTGACAGGGGTCGGACTGCATTTTCAATGACATTAATTTTGCGCAAAGCGCGGAAGCAAGCACATTATGGCTTCTGCCTTTATTGGCGCTCGCCTTTATTGGCGCTCGCCTTTATTTGCGGCTTTTATAACCCATCCTATGCTCTCGCCCTTGGCTTTGGACATAAAAGGGCTGAGAGGCTGCGGGGTCATACCGCCGCGTTCCAAAGCGCCAAGCACCGCCTCGGCCTGCGCCCTGCTTAGCGCTGCGCGGCGCATGGACTCCATACGGCCAATGTAAGCCTCTATCTCCACCTCCATGGCCGAGAGCCACTGCGTAATATCAGAGAGTTGGTAGGCCTTGCGCCGTTGGTAGAGGGTCTGCGTGCCCTGATAAAGGTTGGCCGCAAGAGAAAAACCGGTCTTGCCCAACTCTAAAACCTCTTTTTGCGGCCCTGAAAACACCTGGGCCGCCGACGCGAAGGCAGCGTCTGATCCGTCCTTTAAATCAGCCTCAAATACCGCACTGGCAGATGCAATAAAGCCGGAGCTTAAAATAGATTGTGCCGCCGCGCCGTTGGCCGCCACTTCTCGCTCTATCCCGCTGCCGGCGGCATGCGCAAGGGCGATAAAGCGCCCGCCCGCCGCCAAAACCCGCGCCGCCTCCCCCGCGCTGTCTACTGGGTTGGCATATTCAAATCCGAACTGGCTGGCGACGATATCAAAGCTGCCATCCGTTAGCCCCGTACTATCTGCCGGTGCGACAAATCCTTTGGCCCGAGGAAAGGCCGCTTGCATAGCGCGAATTGCCTCGCTGGAAATATCCAGCCCGCTTACATCGCTCAGCCCCGCGTCAAAGGCCCGCCGCACCACAGAGCCGGCCCCGCAAGCTAAATCCAATAGGCGGGAGTCCGGCGGGCTGCCCTCAAGCTCAGCGGCCCAGAAGGCACCAATCTCGGCGTCAGTTTCTACCCCGACACCTACCAGCGCTGCCCCGCCCTCGCGGCCTGCGCGGCCTTGCCAGTAATTGCCCCAATCTTGCGTCTGTTGTTTCATATCATCAGCCATAGCGTTTCCTGCCGTTTTATGACGCCCCTGCCAAGTCCCTTTCGGGGGTATGATGGCGGGAAGCCAAGCGCGGCAGGATAATATTGCGCAGGCTTTCGAAATGTGTGGCCGCCGCGCCTAAAATTTGGCGATATGACGGGAAATTCATATGAAATTCTCAATGTATATGGTCTATCTTTGCCTCATGAGTATAAATGACCCTGTAATAGACGCCCAGACTTACGGCGATGATTATGTTATCAAGCAGCGCTGGGAACAATACACGCCGCAGGAACATGCTGTCTGGAGAGAGCTCTATGCGCGCCAAATTGACGTCCTTAATGGCCGCGCCGCGCCCGAATTTTACAAAGGGCTGGAGCTGCTAGATTTAAACGACGGCGGTATTCCTGACCTCGCCAAGCTCAATAAAGCGCTTGGGGCGCAAACAGGTTGGCGCGTTGTTTGCGTGCCGCATCTTATTCCAGATGACGTATTTTTTGACCATCTGGCTAATCGGCGATTTCCGGCAGGGCGGTTTATCCGCAAGGCCGATCAAATGGATTACATTGAAGAACCGGATGTCTTCCACGATGTCTTTGGCCATGTACCGCTCCTCGCCCAGCCTGTGTTTGCCGATTATATGCAAGCATATGGCAAAGGCGGGCAGCGGGCGAAATCCGAGGGCATGCTCACCGAACTCGCGCGGCTTTATTGGTACACAGTGGAATTTGGCCTTCTCAATAGCGCCGATGGCCTACAAATTTACGGAGCCGGTATTGTCTCCTCTCGCACGGAATCTATTTTCTGCCTCGATAGCGACTCGCCCAACAGGCTCGCATTTGATCTAGAGCGGGTGATGAAAACCAAGTATAGGATTGATGATTTTCAACAGGTTTATTTTGCCGTTGATGATCTTTATGACCTTCTTCGTGCAACGCAGCAGGATTTTGGACCGCTCTATGCGCGGCTCAAAGCACAAGACCATATTCATGGCCCCACCGACATATTAAAGACAGACGTCGTGCTCTCACGCGGCACGCAGGACTATGCCAAAGCGCGGGATAAAACCAAATCGGGTTAAAGCAGGATCATCCCCTCTGGAACGGATAAAACGCCCCGCCCAGCCCCATAATTTTTGTGAGCGCGTCAAGCGCGGCAAAGCTTTCTTCCATTAAAGCCGGGTCGGGTAAATCCTCTGGGGAGAGTTGGTCTCGGTAATGGGCGCGCACCCACGCCTCAAGGTCTTCATGAAGATTAGGCGTAAATTTTTGCCCCGGATTAACCTGCGCCCACTCCGCACCGCTCAACGTAACCCTCAGGCGAAGGCAGGCAGGCCCGCCGCCATTGCGCATGGATTGGCGCACGTCCACATAAATGACATCCCCAATAGGACCATTGCCCGCCGTCAGCTTATCGCAATAAGCTTTTGTGCGCGGGTTCTCGCGGGTCTCTAACGGCGCGATCAACGTCAACCGCGCCAGCGAAGGAAACTGCACAAGCATGGAATTAAAAAGATAGGCCTTGATTGCATCGTCTATGGGTACGTCATCACTGGAAACCTCGACAAATTGCGGCGTGAACAGCCCGCTCGCGGCCGCGCAAATATCGGCCTGCATTTGCTCCGTGTCAGCAAAGGCCAATTCGTGATAAAATAGGGTCTCAAGCGCCCCCACGCAGACAACATCATTATGGAACGCTCCTGCGTCTATCGCCGCTTTGGATTGACGCGCCAATACGGTGCGCCCAGCGTCAAGGCCGTGGCCTCGGGCGAGGGCCTCTGCGGATTGGCGGGTCTGGCGGGCCGGGAAATGCGTATCACCCGCGCCATAGCCATCTCTGCCATAGACAAAGAGCTCAACGCCCTGTTCCCCGCGCGCGCCGCACAGACGCACATGGTTAGCCGCCCCCTCATCAGCAAAAACAGATTGCATCGGTAAAGCCTCGTGCACGATGGCAAATGGGAAAGCTGCGCGCAAAGCTCGCCCTGTTTGCTGCGGCTCAATCGAGCGGTGGAGCATGGTCGACAAATTTGCCGGCGTGAGATGCAACCGCCCGTCTGCTGTGTCAAATGAGGGGCTGACGGTTGCGGCATTGGCTGCCCACATAGAACTCGCCGAGAGCATATTGCGCGCAAGCTGCGGATCCTGTGTCCAGACATCTTCATAAATTTTGCGGTCACTGCCGCGAAAGCCTGCGGCCCTTAGAGCGGGCAGAAAGGGGCGCTGCTGGGGCGGCAATACGCCTTGCCATAAGCCGTGCTCATGCATCATGCGCATTTTAGCAAGGCCTTGCAGCGCCGCCTCTTTGGGGCGGGCCGTCAGCCCCGCATTACCCGCAGAGGCCAGATTACCTTTGGATAGGCCGCCGTAATTATGGGTGGGGCCAATCAGTCCGTCAAAATTCGATTCTTGCGTCATGATTTAGCCCCGCTAAATGTCCGCGAGCGGTTTAAGACCTTGCATGGGCAAAGCCTCAAGCGCGGAACTGACTTGGCTGGCCATGGGCCACGCGCAGAAATCCGCCGCATAATAGGCGCCCGGCTGATGGTTACCAGAAGCCCCCGGCCCGCCAAAAGGAAGGAAGCTCGCCGCCCCCGTTGTCGGGCGGTTAAAATTGACCACCCCCGCGCGAATGCGCGCCCTAAAATCTTCCCAGAGGTCGGGGCTGTCACTGATAAGCCCGGCCGCAAGCCCAAAGCGCGTATCATTGGCGGCGGCGATGGCGCTGTCCCAATCCGGAGCGCGCAGCGTCGTTAGGATTGGTCCGAAAATTTCTTCATCGGGCACATCAATGCCAGAGACGTCATAAAGACCGGGCGTCACAAATGCGCTGCCCGCGCCTTGCAACTCGGCCCGCCGCAAGACCTTCGCGCCCGACCGTTCAAGGCTTTCGGCCGCGCGGGCGACGTGGGCGGCAATTTGGGGGCTAACCAGCGGGCCAAGGCTTGCGCTAGGACCATCCCATGCGCCAAGCGTTAGCCGCTCCATAAAGCCAAGCAAGGCCGCAATAATAGCCTCGCCCCTTTCCCCCATAGGCACGATCAGACGCCGCGCACATGTGCAGCGCTGCCCAGAGGTCATAAAAGCTGATTGCGCGATCAGGCTGGCCGCCGCATCCACATCGGCGCAGTCCCAAGTGATCAGCGGGTTATTGCCCCCCATTTCCAGCGCCAACACAATTTCAGGCCGTCCGCCAAAATGCTTGTGAATAAAGGCCCCGGTTTTCGCCGAGCCCGTAAACAAAAGCCCGTCCAAAGCCGGGTCGGAAAGTACCGCTGCGCCTGTGTCCCGCGCGCCCTGCACCAAATTAAAGACCCCATTTGGAAAACCGGCTTGCGCGTAAAACTCAGCCAAGAGCTGCCCTGCGGCGGGGGTTTGCTCGCTCGGTTTAAACACCACCGTATTGCCGGCAATCAGGGAGGGCAGTATTTGGCCATTGGGTAAATGGGCCGGAAAATTATAGGGGCCTAATACCGCCATGACCCCGTGCGGGCGGTGCTGCAAAGCCGCACGGCCAAAGGCGGTCTCCCGCGTGCTTTGCCCCGTACGCTCCTCATAGGCGGTGAGCGAGATATCGACCTTTGCGGGCAATGCGCCTGCTTCCCCTAAAGCGTCCCAAAGCTGCTTTCCGGTCTCGCGCGCAATCAGCTCCGCCATCTCCGTTTTACGCGCGGTTGCGATCTCTTTAAACCGCGCAATCGGCTCTAGGCGCTCGGGAAGCGAGGCGCGGGACCAAGCCGGAAAGGCGGCTTTGGCGGCCCTGAAGGCCGCGCGCGTGTCCGCCTGTGTGCTCTCAAAGCCTGACCAGATAAGCCCGTCTTCCCGCCCCGCCCGCGAGGGATCGTGACTTTCGAAAGAGGGGCCGGATGCCGTCGTCCATTTTCCGTTTACATAATTATTTTTGGTCATCTTTTTATCCATACGCGGGCGATATCGCCGGCTTTCAGTCCAAGCGCCGCCAAAGCCGATGGCGGCAAATTGATGTCGCTGCCTGTAAAGCTGAGGGACGTCAGAACGCAGCTAAAGGTCTCGACTTCATTATTACTGACAAGGGCGGTGAGTGGCCCGCCGCTCTCTAGGGCCTTTTCGGACGCCTTTATCTTAAGGAGCCGGCTATCGCGCACGGTACGGATATCATTGCGCGGCGCGCTCATTGAAGGACCGCCGTCAAATATATCAATCATGCCGTCATAGCGAAAGCCTTCGGCCTCTAGCAGGCGGCGCGCGCCAATCCCAGCGGGGTGTGTCTGGCCAATTACCGCCTGCGCCTGCGGCGAAAGTAGCGCCGTATAGATTGGATATTTGGGCATAAGATCAAGGATAAACTGATTATCTTGCTCGGCGGAAATATGGTCGGCCTGCGCGAAATCCATGTGGAAGAATTTGCGGCCAATCGCCTCCCAAAACGGGCTTTCGCCCTGATCGGAAACATGGCCGCGAAGCTCTGAAATCACGCGGTCGGAGAAACGCTCCGGCGCCGCCGCCATAAGCATATAGCGGGCCTGGGAGATCAGCCGCCCTGCTCCGCTGCCCCGCTGCCCTTTTGTGACAAATAGCGATCCGACCTCGCTCGCGCCCGTATAGTCGTTGACAAGGACCAGCACATCCATGTCAAAACGCTTCCTTGCGGCGTTCGATTTTTGCGCCACATTTAAAATTCGGAAATTGAAAAAGGGATCACGCATACCGATTTGGGCTTTGATCGCGGAAAGGCCAATGATCTCCCCGTCTAACTCGAGCAGCAATAGATAGAAATGATCCGGCGAAATTTCATCCGGGCCCGTGAAGCTTTTGAGGGATTTTGATAGGCGCTCGGTAAGCTTTTCCTCGCCCACGGCCAAGGAGGTAAAGCCCGGTCCCGCAAGAGCGGCCAGCCGCAATATATCTCCCAAATCCTCGGCACGCGCCGCGCGGGCCCGCATCATTTGCCGCGTCCCGATTGCGCCATGGCTTTGACGTTATGGGCGTCAAACTCACCCGAGGCCAGTTTCAGCAAAATCAGCGCCGCTAACTGGGCTCGGCTTACAAGGCTATCGAGCTTGATAAACTCTTGGTCAGAATGAATATTTCCGCCAATGACGCCAAGCGTATCCACATTGGGGCAGCCTGCTGCCCATAGGTTATTGCCTTCGCAAACCCCGCCGCTCGGGGCCCAGCGTATCTCTTGACCCAGCAAAGCACCGGCGCGCCGCACCCAGTCAAAAACCTGCGCATTGGCGGGCGACATGGGTTTAGGCGGGCGGGTAAAGCCGCCGGTGAGCTCGGCGGTTATCCCGTCCTTGGCCGAAATTTGCGCGGTTAATCTTCTCAATTGCTCCATGACCCAAGCGTCATCACCGTCTTCTTTCACTCGCACGTTAAAGCGCCCAATGGCCAGTTCAGGGACGATATTACTCGCGCCTCCGCCGTCAATTTTGGCAATGTTGAAGGTCACGCCTTTGCGCTGTCCATTAAGGGCGTCAAGCGCGACCGTAAATTCAGCCATAGCTGCAATGGCGTTACGCCCCAAATGATGATCGCGCCCTGCATGGGCGGCCCTGCCCCGAACAATTAAAGCCCAGTTTCCGCTGCCTTTTCGCGCGCCTGCAAGTGAGCCATCGGGAAGCGAGGGTTCAAAAGTTAGCCCGACATGGGCTTTGCGGCCAAGCTCCATGAGGCGCGGGGCTGAGCCAGGGGAGCCAATTTCTTCATCCGGGCTCAGCAATACCGTATATCCCAAACGGTCTTTATGCTCGCTGCGTTCGAGCGCCTCCAACGCAGCCATCATGACCAATATCCCGCCCTTCATATCTGCCGTTCCCGGGCCATTGACCGTATTATCATCTAGGTATTTGGGCGCCTGAAAATGAAAATCGTCGGGAAAAACCGTATCATAATGACCTGTGAGCACTAGCTGCACGGGGGCATCTGGTCGCGCGCATAGCTCTAGAGCGGGCGCATATTCGCGCCGCTCTTTCTCGCCTTTGGGCGTTATATACTCGCCTGTTTCAAGAGGGCGGTCGGTGATTTCAACGGGCAAGCGCTGTGCCTGCGCCCGCAAAAGCGCCCGCATAGCGCGCAGCCCAGCCGCATTGTGGGAGCCTGAGTTTTGCGCGGACCACGCCAGAAGCGTCTCAACCATTTCGGGTTTTTGCCCCGCAATAGCATTTAAAATGGCGCGTTCCTGCGGGGAAATCTTAAAGGGTTTATCGATATGGCGAGGCATAATGCTCCGGGACTTGCAGCAAGCAGGACCCCGCCAAAAGAGCGCGTCGACTGAATGCCCTCCCAGAATAACGGCCTTGCCGCGCAATGGAAATGCTTAAATCGGGGCTGCGGGGAAATACTCTGCCAAACTCTGACGTCCCGAAAGGGCCCAGCCCCAGCTTTGCGCTTACCCAAGGCTCGCGCGCCGGCGCGCGCAGCTTAAGACGGACAAAGTTTTAGGCCTCAAAAAAAACGGGGCCCCGAAGGACCCCGCTAGAATTCGATATTATGCAGACCTATTGGCAAGCATACATGTAGTTACCACATGTCTTCATGAAGTGAATAACCGTTCCGTTCGCACCCTGAATGCGGAACGCTTCGCGGTCACGATCAGATGTGTTCAGGACATAGTAGCCATAGTGGTGCTGCTCGCCGAGACCAAGGATACCACGAGTACCGATTGGAAGTGTTTCTTCGGAGAACATGAACTCATTGGCATCGCGGAAGCCGCCTTCATAACCCATGCTGCGGAACAGATAGTTCAGATATGCGCGGTCACCTGCATTAGAGGAGTAACGCTGCTGAAGCTTGGCGTAGAACTGCGAAGCAGAAAGTCCGTGAGAATCGCCAAATTCAGGCATTGTACCTAGGCGCGAAAGTGATTTCGGCTGAGATCCGTTATCCACGTTGAAGATTGCAACAGGTGACGGTCCGCAAACATTATAGGCTGTTTGGACGACAGTCTGCTGCGGTACAGCAGGACACTGCGCGCGGTCATAAACCAGCGAACCATCCCAGCAAGAGAATGTTTCAGGTTGCGGCTGAGCCGGACACTGAGACGCGTCAGACACGATAGAGTTGTCCCAGCACTGCACTGTGCGCTGAACTTCTGGCTGTGGCTCTGGCGCACAATCAGCGGCGCTGAGGGCCATACAGCCGTCCCAGCAGCGATAGGCGGCTGGAGCCGACGGCAGCGGCGCAACAGCAGTTGGCGCTACCATAGCGGCCTTTTTGACAGAGTTTCCACCGCCAAATCTATAGCGGAAGCCTGTCATAAGAGCGTGTGATCCAACGTCTTCGAATGTCGCGGCCGCAGAGGCAAGTGAGCCGATGACCGGCGCAACAGACCCTGTGAAATCAAGATTGTTGGAGTTCATATAGCGGTAATGCGTATCCCATGTGAGATTATCAGAAATCTCATAGCCAAGACCCGCAAGAAGTTGCCAGCCAAGGCCCGTGTCGCCGTCCTTGAAGGAACATGCCACACCAGAACACACAGGCGTTGAAATATTTGCTGAACCCGCTCCGCCCGTTGGGAAGTCATGGGCAACAGCGGTAACATTGCCGCGAACGATACCGATACCAGCACCGACATAAGGCTCCCAGCGTCCAAAGTCGCTAAAATCGTAAATCGCGTTCAAAAAGCCTGTTGTTGTCTCAAGCTTAGCCGAGCTGCTCGGCGTTTGAGAAATCTGACCAAGATCAGTGAAAAGCTGCGCTGCATCCAGTTCAAGACGCCAGTTATTGCCAAAGTCATAGCCAAGGCCAACTGACCCCGTCGCATTGCCTTCCGATTCAACATCACCCACGAGATCACCCGTGATATCAATGTCATTATGTGTGCCGTAACCGGCATTGCCGCGCAGGTACCAACCCGCATCGTCATCATCCGCAAAGGCGACGGATGGCATAGCCACCATGGCGCCTACGGCGACAGCTGACAAAAGAATCTTATTCATGGTATTCTCCCCAAGATGGACGTGACTCCGGATGAAGCCTAAAAATTCCACTGTTCATTACAACGAAGGCGGGGTGCATATCAAGCGAAATTAAGAAGAAGTTAAATTCTTTTACACACAAAAGCCTACACTCCCCTCGGAATGTAGGCTTTTCGCTAGATTTACAGGCTTTGAAGCGCCAAATTAGAAGCCTGGCTGGATCGCACCCTGAGTATTTGACAATCGAATCAAGACTTCAGTGCGCCGATTGAGGTCTTCTTTCACGCCGTCCGCCGTTTGAACGAAAAGCTGGGTTTCACCCGCGCCAGACGCTGAAATACGGGCCGCATCGACGCCGTCGCGAATGAGCTCCTCGCGGGCATCATTGGCGCGGCGCTCTGACAGGCGCTGGTTATAGGCGCTAGACCCCACTGTGTCGGTATGACCCACCACTGAAATGCTTTCAACATTACAGAATTGACCAATATCGAGAATTCTGTTGATTTTGCTCTGCGTTTCAGCCGAGCGGGCTTTGTTGAAATCATAATAGATGGTCTCGGAGCGATATTCTTGACCACAAAGCTCCCCGATCGTGACCTCTGAACGGGTCGCAATACACTGGTTTTGGTCATAAACAAGCGATCCATCAGGGCATGTATATGTTTGCTGTGCCGGACATTGGGCGGCGTCCGTGACAATACTGCCATCCCAGCACTGAACTTGGCGAACCGGCTCGGGTGCAGGCGCAGGCTCTGCCGGGCAATTGGCCAAATCCAAAGCGGAGCTTCCATCCCAGCAAGTAAATGTGCTTGGGACCGGCGCAGGCACAGGGACTGGCGCAGGGGCGGCAACCACAGGCTTGGCTTTTTCGCCAAATCTATAGCGGAAGCCTGTCATAAGAGCGTGTGATCCAACGTCTTCGAATGTCGCGGCCGCAGAGGCAAGTGAGCCGATGACCGGCGCAACAGACCCTGTGAAATCAAGATTGTTGGAGTTCATATAGCGGTAATGCGTATCCCATGTGAGATTATCAGAAATCTCATAGCCAAGACCCGCAAGAAGTTGCCAGCCAAGGCCCGTGTCGCCGTCCTTGAAGGAACATGCCACACCAGAACACACAGGCGTTGAAATATTTGCTGAACCCGCTCCGCCCGTTGGGAAGTCATGGGCAACAGCGGTAACATTGCCGCGAACGATACCGATACCAGCACCGACATAAGGCTCCCAGCGTCCAAAGTCGCTAAAATCGTAAATCGCGTTCAAAAAGCCTGTTGTTGTCTCAAGCTTAGCCGAGCTGCTCGGCGTTTGAGAAATCTGACCAAGATCAGTGAAAAGCTGCGCTGCATCCAGTTCAAGACGCCAGTTATTGCCAAAGTCATAGCCAAGGCCAACTGACCCCGTCGCATTGCCTTCCGATTCAACATCACCCACGAGATCACCCGTGATATCAATGTCATTATGTGTGCCGTAACCGGCATTGCCGCGCAGGTACCAACCCGCATCGTCGGCAAAAGCCGTAGCCGGAAGCATGGCAATGATCGCCGCGCTAGCGACGGAAAGAAGCATAGGCTTCATAAAAAATCCTCCAAAAAATACGCCCCGCGCCCTCCGCAAGACAGACAAGCCACTAAGCCTTTAAAAACAAAGCTTTATTAAAAAAAGAAAAATTCTCCGCTAAAGCGAAAATTAAAGTCAATTTACGCCTTACTGTGTCCAATTTGCATCAGTTTATGGTTAACAAAAGCCCTATCTGCAAAAGCCGCATTCGGAATTGCTGTGCTGCCCCCAATTTCGCATGGGTTTTGAGGAAGGTTGAGCTGGAAATGGGAATTTAGGGCGACCTAAACAGATTTAGGAAGTCTTTGTTCAGGAAGAAAATGGTGAGCCCGCAGGGATTCGAACCCTGGACCTACTGATTAAAAGTCAGTTGCTCTACCAACTGAGCTACAGGCTCCCATTTCAGACGCGCTAACTAGTCGGGCGGCGGAATGAGGTCAAGCGTAAAAGTGCCGCAAGGCCCAGATGTCGGCAAACTAATGCAGAAACTAAATGTTTCCCGCCTATTTCACGCAAGCGGCCGCGGCAAACCCCTCTCTCTACCGCGCACCTCCAGCTCATAAGGCGTCGGTTTAACTTGTCTTGAGCCCCGCCCGAAAGGCAGCGCGAAATTCTTCAAAACTGCCAACTTTAATGGCGACGCGCATACGGGCCATTAAGTCCTCGAAATAAGCAATATTATGCCAGCTCAGCAGCATGGCACCGAGCAGTTCACCGCTTCGGATAAGATGATGCACATAAGCCTTGGAATACTCGCGCGAGCACGCGACATCAAATCGAGGGTCAAGCGGGCTTTGGTCTTCGGCAAATTCAGCGCGCTTGATATTGTAAGGCCCCGCATCCGTCCAAACCTGCCCATGGCGGCCGCTGCGCGTGGGGATGACGCAGTCAAACATATCCACGCCCCGCGCCACCGCTTCCACAAGGTCGATGGGTTTTCCTACCCCCATAAGGTAACGCGGGCGGTCCTTAGGCAAATGAGGCACAGTCACGTCCAAGGTCTCGCACATCGCCTCATGACCCTCCCCCACAGCCAACCCGCCAATGGCAAAGCCGCCATAGCCGCCCGCTGTGGCCTCAGCCACGCTAGCCTGCGCGCTCATTTTGCGAAGTTCGGGGTAAGTTGAGCCTTGTACAATCGCAAATAGGCTCTGGGCTTCGCGCTGCCCGAAGGCCGCAAGGGACCTCTGCCCCCAGCGCAAGCTTAGCTCCATTGATTTCGCCGCTGCGTCATAGGGCGAAGGAAATTCTGTGCACTCATCAAGCTGCATAGATATGTCCGCGCCAAGCAAATCCGCCTGAATTTCAATACTGCGTTCCGGCGAGAGCATGTGTTTGGAACCGTCATGATGGGACTGGAATTCTACGCCCTGCTCGCTCATTTTGCGCAGCTTTGAGAGCGACCAAACTTGAAACCCGCCGCTATCGGTCAAGATCGGCCCCTCCCAGCCGCCAAATTTATGCAGGCCGCCGAGTCGCTTTATACGCTCCGCGCCGGGGCGCAGCATGAGGTGATAAGTATTTCCCAGAATAATATCCGCCCCCGCCGCGCGCACTTGATCCATGTAAACGCCTTTGACGGTCCCCGCCGTACCAACCGGCATAAAGGCCGGCGTGCGAATATCCCCGCGCGGCGTTCTTAGCGCGCCCGTGCGCGCTGCACCATCAAAGGCATTTATTTCAAAGGGAAACTTCACCCTCGGGCCCTCCACAAAAGGCTGCTATCGCCATAGCTGTAAAAACGGTAGCCCGACGCAAGGGCATGAGCATAGGCCGATTGCATTTCACCGGTTCCGCATAACGCGCAAACCAGCATGAACAACGTGCTGCGCGGCAGATGAAAATTGGTCATGAGCCCGTCTATAATCTGAAAGTCATATCCGGGGGTGATGAAAATATCGGTGTCGCGGGATTGGGCCTCTAGGCGGGCGGGTTGCGCGCACCCCTGCGCAGAGCTCTCCAGCGCCCGCAGCGCGGTTGTCCCGACCGCTATCACGCGCCGACCTTCGGATTTCGCGGTGTTTATCACCTGCGCGGCCTCGCCTGAGATCGTGTAAAACTCGCTATGCATGAGGTGGCCCTCAATCGTGTCGGATTTCACAGGCAGGAAAGTGCCCGCGCCAACATGCAAGGTAATCGCTGTGATCTTGATACCCGCAGCGCCGAGCGCCGCCAGAAGATCCGGCGTAAAATGCAGACCCGCCGTGGGCGCCGCGACCGAGCCTTTGTCCTTGGCATAAACAGTCTGATAGTCCTGTTTGTCATGATCATCGGGCGTGCGCTGGCGGGCAATATAGGGGGGCAGCGGCGGATGGCCCAGTGCCTCGATCTCGGCATTAAGCGCCTCGCCGCCGCGTGAAAAGCGCAGCGCAGTGTCCCCGCCCTCGCCTTTCTCAACTACAATTGCCGTAAGGCGGTCACTGAAATGCAGTTCATCCCCCACTTTAATACGCTTAGCTCCGCGTATGAAGGCTCGCCATTGTGATGGACCAAGATATTTATGCAGATTTAAGGAGAGCGTTACATCCCCGCCGCCGCCATGCGCGCGGGCAGGACGAACCGCCGTGAGCGCGGCCGACAAAACCTTGGTGTCATTAATCACGAGAACATCACCGGCCCGCAGCAAGCTGGGCAAGTCCCGCACATGATGATCAGAGCGCGCGCCGGGTTTCACCTGCAAAAGCTTTGCTGAATCGCGCGGCCGTGCAGGTCTTAGCGCAATGGCGCTATCGGGCAGGTCAAAATCAAATTGCTCAACATTCATAAGCAGCGGGTCATAAAGCCTCGGCTCGCTGGGGTAAAGCTGCAATTGGCGGCGCGCTCACACGCTCTCGCAAAAGCGTGAAATGTCGTGCGTTGAAACAAATCGCTCGCCCATGCATTAGGTTGGTAAGATTTTTAGGACCCATTTTACAACTAACATTTATGAGGATAATTATGTTGATGCGAACACTTTTGTTAGGTTCAAGCCTTTTATTCATAGCGGCCTGTCAAGCCGCAAGTGGTGATTTAACGGCTGAGGCCAGCACCCAGCCTGCGGTCACACCCGCCGCCGTAGAGATAGCCGCGAGCCAGCCCACTGACGTAAAGACCCCGTCGCCAGAGACAACAGAGTCCACCAGCGCGAGCTCAGAAGCGGAATTAAATGCGCCGGAAATGGTCAAAGAGGCCTTAGCAGCGCCTATCGTCAGTCAAGCCGCCGCAGCTCGCCCTGCCCCTGTTCGGCCTGCAGCCGTGCAGTCAACGGCCGCAGCGCCGGTAACGGTACAACAGCCAGTACCCGTGAAGGTCGCCGCTGTGCAGCCTGCTATTGTTCGCGCGCCAGACGCTCGGCAAGCAGCCCCCAAGCCCGCTGCTGCGCCCCAGCCCGTCCTGATAGCGCAAGCCTCTAGCACGCCGGACACCGCGCCCGCCGCGCCAGGTCCCAATGCGGCCTATAACGCGTTTTTATCTAAATATGTGGTCAACCGAGGCGGGATTAACCTTGTGCGCTATGGGGACGTTAGCCCGTCTGACCGCGCTAGCTTGCAAGGTTATATTGAAGGGCTGTCGCGGTCTGGCCCGCCGTCTGGCTCAGATGATGCCATCATGGCCTATTGGTTTAACCTTTATAATGCCAAGACCGTAGAATTGATTTTGGAAAACTACCCGCTTAAATCAATTCGCGATATCAGCGGCCCTTGGAAGAAAAAGCGGCTGACTGTGGCCGGAAAACCCATGAGCCTGAATGACATTGAGCATAAAACGGTTCGCGCTCAATATGATGAACCGCGTGTGCATTATGCGTTTAACTGCGCGTCTATCGGCTGCCCCAATCTGAAAACGACAGCTTGGGAAGCTGAAACTCTAGATGCGGATCTTACCCAAGCGGCACGCGACTTTATTGGTCATTCGCGCGGTGTCTCTGTGGATGAAAGGGGCCGTGTTGATGCCTCTAAGATCTTCAAATGGTATAAAGAAGACTTCGGCGGAAATGAGCAAAGCCTGCTGAACCATTTTGAAAAATATGCGTCAGGCGCAACTCTCACGGCAATCCGCGCCAATTCGAAAATTGACGATTTCGACTATGATTGGTCCCTAAATATCGCAAAATAGGCGCGCACATGCTGTAAAAAGGCCGCTTCGGCCTGCCTATTTCACAGTATTTCCTGCAATTGTAATTAGGAAAAATTGAAAAATTGCGTAAAGTTTTGATGTTGAGGCGACGTTAACCATTTGTGGGTTAACTCTCGCTAAACATTCTAGGGGACGGGTCACACGCCGCAGTGAAGGGCAGCGTTTTGTGTAACGTCTACTAAAAAACCTCGTCCCCCGGGCGAGGTTTTTCTTTGGCTGGGCTAAGTTTTAGGGCTCCGCCCACAGGCCTGCATTCTAAAGACTAGAGAAAGGCTGAGCGCTAATAAACCCGCTTTTTGGGTTTTATATAATCGATCTCTTCGCTCATGGTGTAGTCATGAACGGGGCGGTAATCAATTTTGACCTTGTTCTTGGCCGTATCATACCACGCCAGCGTATGTTTCATCCAATTCTTATCATCACGCTCAGTATAGTCTTCATGAGCATGAGCTCCGCGCGATTCTTTGCGGTTGTCCGCAGAGGTCATCGTGACCATGGCCTGACAGATTAGATTATCAAGCTCTAGGGCTTCCATCAGATCGGTATTCCATGTCATGGTCTTGTCATAAACGGCCACATCTTTGATGGAATCGGCAATCGCCGTGACCTTTTGTACGCCCTCTGCCATGCTTTCTTCTGTACGGAAAACGGCGCAATGCGTTTGCATCGCTTTTTGTAAATCAAGGCGAATTTCTGCGACTTTTTTCGGCCCATTCGCGGCTTTGAACTTCTCCAGCCGCGCGATCGATGCTTCGCCTGCATCAGGCGCGAGCGGCTTTTGCTCAAGGTTTGGCGTTGTCGTTTCCCCGCAGCGCAAACCCGCAGCGCGGCCAAAGACCACAAGATCAATCAAGCTATTGGACCCCAAACGATTTGCCCCATGCACAGACACGCAGGCCGCTTCACCGACCGCCATTAGGCCCGGCACTACGGAGTCAGGGTTTTTGCCCTTTTTCGTTAATACCTCGCCGTGATAATTCGTCTGGATACCGCCCATATTATAATGGCACGTCGGCAGAACAGGAATAGGCTCTTTTGTAACGTCCACGCCGGAGAAAACCTTGGCTGTTTCGGAAATACCCGGCAGGCGCGCCGCAAGAACTTTGGGATCTAAGTGATCCAGATGCAGGAAGATATGATCTTTGTCTGGACCAACGCCGCGGCCCTCGCGAATTTCCATGACCATTGCGCGGCTGACCATATCGCGCGGAGCCAGATCTTTTACGCTTGGTGCATAGCGCTCCATGAAACGCTCACCTTCGGAATTAGTTAGGTAGCCCCCTTCCCCGCGCGCGCCCTCTGTGATCAAGCACCCGGCTCCGTAAATACCGGTGGGGTGGAACTGAATAAATTCCATGTCTTGCAGCGGCAATCCCGCGCGAAGGACCATAGCATTGCCGTCACCCGTGCAAGTATGCGCCGACGTCGCGCTAAAGAAGACGCGGCCATAACCGCCCGTGGCCAGAATGACTTTTTGGGCGCGAAATCTGTGCAGCGTACCATCGTCGAGCTTCCAGGCCGTAATACCGCGGCAAACGCCGTCTTCCATAATCAAGTCGAGCGCAAAATACTCGATGAAAAACTCCGCCTCATTGCGCAGAGATTGGCCATAGAGCGTATGCAGCATGGCATGACCGGTCCGGTCTGCCGCCGCGCAGGTCCGCTGTACGGGCGGGCCTTCGCCCATCTCTGTTGTGTGACCACCAAAGGGGCGCTGATAAATCTTGCCCTCGTCATTACGCGAGAACGGCATACCCCAATGCTCAAGCTCATAAACCGCCTTGGGAGCTTCCCGGCAGAGATATTCAATGGAATCTTGGTCACCGAGCCAATCGGAGCCCTTAACTGTGTCATACATATGCCAGCGCCAATCATCTGGCCCCATATTGCCAAGAGACGCCGCAATCCCGCCCTGCGCCGCCACTGTATGGGATCGCGTTGGGAAGACCTTTGTTACACAAGCCGTCTTAAGGCCCGCCTTTGCAGCCCCCAAGGTCGCGCGCAGGCCAGAGCCGCCCGCACCCACAACGACAACATCATAAGTATGATCAATCCACTGAGTTTTTGAGGTGGTCATAATCTATCCTAGAAATGCAAGTTTTACGGCGACAAAGGCCATCACTGCCCAGGTGATAAAGGCCACAATGCGGTTCGCCAATAGGCCAAATGCGCGCGTTCCTCCGTCAAAATAATCAAGAATAACCTCGTCCATTTCAAGCTTGCAATACCAGACTGCTGCCGTGACAAACGCCAAAAAACCAAGCGCGCCCGATGGAGCGGACAGCCAGTTCACAAAGCCTTGGGAGCCGCTGCCAACGGCCTTCACAGCGCTATAAATGGCAAAGGGCAGACCAAAAATCGTGCCCCAACCGACAAGACTACGTAATTTATGGTGTTTTGTTCCCGATCCCATTAGGCCGCTCCTGCCGCTGCAAGGGTGGAGAGTAAGGCCAAAATCAAAGCCAGCGCAATCATCCCGTAAGAGAGTAGATTGTTCATTTCAGGCTTAAGCATTGCGCCTTGATCCCAAATGGCATGGCGAAGCTGCGCGAGCGCCATAAACACGAATGAAAATACAAAAACGAAAAGCCCAATTGCGCCGAGCGGACTGAAAATGAGTCCCTCGAGCGGCAATTTCCCTGTCAATGCGATAATCAAGAGGGCGAAAGCAACTTTGATGAGGCCGAAATAACAAATAATTGTCGTCGCGCGGTGCAGAATAGAGCTGAGCATAGCAGGGTGCCAGCGCCAGATTTGCAAGTGCGGAGACATCGGGCGTTTATCGTTCCACTGTCCAGCCATAAAACTTCCTCAAAACAGGTATTTGGTCGTGAAGGCGCAAACTAACGTCGGGCCGAGAGGTGTCAATGCGTTAGTTTGACCATTATCCGCGAATAGAGCGGGGCGGTTGATTGGCTTTGACCCCTTGTTGCCCCCGCAAATTACGCCTAAACGGGGAATTCATCTGGAGTAAGACTATGGTACATCTAAAATCGCCTTGCCTTTCGCGTCTCCCGCTCACCCTTGCCGTGACTGTGGCCGCCGCCGCGCTTTGCGCGGGCGCCGCCGCCCAAGAGAGCGCCGCCCTAGAACCAATGCCCTTTTGCCCCGAAGGTTCCGTTATCATTGTTGACGGCACGCGCGAGTGCCGCATTGCCGATACACTTGAGAAACTTATTGCTGATTATGAGCAAGCTGAGACCATGGGCAATCCGATTTCAGCGGGCAACGAAGGTGATCGTCAAGCCCTGCGCAAGCTGCCTGATGTGAGCCCTGAAAATTATGAACTGGGGGCGGCAAAAATGCGCAGCTTTAAGGCCCGCCACAGCGCTTTGGGCGGAATACCGCGTGGGCGGACGGCGCAGATGAATTATGATCTCTTGGGGTTTGTGATTGATCAAAATCTACGGCTTAGAAAATTTGACCAAGCCCGTATCCCTTTCACAAATGACAGCGGATTTTTCAACGAGATGGCGTATATCTCTCGGCAGACGAATTTCGAGAGCATTGACGATTATGAGGCCTATGCTGCGCGGCTCACCGAAATGCCGCGTTATTTCCGCCAGCACCGTAACAATATGGACCGGGGCCTTAAAACAGGCATGGTCGCCTCTTCGGAGATCATGCCGGGTATTGCAGATATGGTGAGCGCATTGGGCGCGGGCGAAATTGAAGATCATCCTTATTTTAAGCCCTTTACAAAATATCCCGATACAATTTCCGAAGCCGAGCAAAAACGGCTGACCGCACTTGGAGAAGCCGCGATAAAAATCGCGGTTGTCCCCGCCTATAAGGATTTGTCAAAATATCTTAAGCGGCGTTATATCCCCAAAGCGCGCAAAGCCGCCGGCATTGGGACAACACCCGAAGGGCGGGAGTATTACAGAGCCCTTGTTCGCCATTTCACCACGCTTGATTTGACGCCTGACGAAGTACACCAAATCGGGCTTGATGAAGTTACCCGCATTCGCGGCGAAATGGACCTTGTGATTGCCGAGAGCGGTTTTTCGGGCAGCTTTGCTGAGTTTCTTGAGTTTTTGCGCACAGATCCGCAGTTTTATGCCGACAGCCCCGAGCAACTTTTGAAAGAGGCCGCTTATATTGCCAAGAAAATTGATGGGCAAATGCCGCAATTCTTCGGCACGCTTGCGCGGTTATCGTATGGCGTCATTCCGGTCCCCAAGGAGATTGCCCCCAATTACACAACGGGCCGCTATTGGAATGGCAATCCCGGACAAGGCCGAGCGGGGAACTACGTCGTCAATACTTATAACCTCAAGATGCGCCCCTTGTATAATCTTCCGGCCCTGACCGCCCATGAAGGCGTGCCGGGCCATCACCACCAGATCAGCCTCGCGCAGGAGCTAAAAGACGTGCCAAGGTTTCGTCAAAAACTCTATCCTAATGCCTTTGGCGAAGGCTGGGGTCTCTACTCTGAAAAGCTAGGTGAGGAAATGGGCATTTACACAACGCCCTATGAAAAGTTTGGACGTCTAACATATGAAATGTGGCGCGCCTGCCGGCTTGTTGTAGACACGGGCATGCATTGGAAAGGCTGGACGCGGGAGCAAGCCGAGGCCTGTTTCTTTGAAAATTCTGCCCTTGCCGCTCATAATATCAAGACCGAGGTTGAGCGCTATATTAGCTGGCCCGGACAGGCATTGGCCTATAAAATCGGCGAACTCAAAATCATCGAGTTACGAGACCGCGCCCAGTCCCTTCTAGGTGAGCGCTTTTCTATCCGCGCATTTCATGATGCCGTACTGCAAGACGGCGGGGTTCCCCTTGACATTTTAGAAGCCAAGATCAACCGCTGGATCGCCGAGCAGCAAGCCTTGCCGGCTCAGCTCAGCGCGTCTGAGATTTCACCTTAAGGGCGGCATTAAAAATCCCGACAAGCGCTGGCTTGCCGGGATTACCCTTCAGACACTCCTAGGAGTGAATACTGACTTTAAAAACGGTAACGTCCGCGGAGGCTGACAGGGACGGTCCATTTACCGCCGCCGCTTTCGGTCGCGAAGCTTCCATTGTCCGCGCCCAATCTACCGCTATAACGCAGGCCGCTTTCGATACCGACAGTCATGCGGTTAAAGAGCGGGGTTTCAATCCCGACAAGGCCTGCCGCAGTTGGCACCCAGCCGCCTTCATAAAGCGCGAGATTTCCGCGGTTAGTGATGTCGCCATTTGCCGCGGTTTGGGTTACGCCCGTCACGTTAATTGAATCAACACGTGCCGCGCCGACCCGGCCCTCAACATAGGGACGCATAGAGCGAACAATGGGTGCGCGCACAGGCAGGAAGTACTGACGAAGACCCGCTTCAAGGCCGTAGCTATCGTAATCGGAAATATTGCCGGTAATGGATTCGCCGTCTTGCGTTCCAATGTTCTGGCGGCTGCCATCAAAGCTCGACGCGTAGCCGTTCAATACCACTTTCCGGTTCGGGTTTAGGGCATATGAGCCGCCAAAATCTACCCGGTCGCCGGTCGCATATGCGTCCTGAAACGAAATCTCGGATGGCGCAATGCCAGAGGCATTAGCGTCGCCGCCATTTATAAATGTTCCATCAGCGATGAAATCTTGACCTGCGCTGAATTCTGTATTCCAACGCGACAATGTTGTGCCATTACAACAAGGCTTGGCTTGTTGGGCTTTGTAAGCGCCGTGACTATTTGAGTGCTGATAAGAATGACTCTTATTTCCGCCCAATCCAAGCCATGAACAACCTGACAGGGCGATAGCAGCCGTGCTGAGAAGGACTATCCGCATAATCTCTATCCTTAATGTTCTGAAATGGCACAATTGCCGGAATATTCAGATTATAGGGGTGAAGGTTGCAAAGTCGGGGCCAAGTCGCTGACGGGTGTTTAATAAGCTAGCCTTTGGGCAGGCAAAAAAAAGCCCCGCTTGCGCGAGGCTTTTTCAGAAAATTGTTTGACCTTAGAAGGAAACGCGTCCGCGTAGCTTCAAAGGAATTGACCAGCGATCATCTGTTGGTAGCAGCGAGTCGCTATTATCGGTCCAGCGAATACCGCTTTCAATACCGATAGCTGAGCGTGCGCCAACCTGCATTTCTGCACCTACAACACCTGACGCTGTTGGCTGCCAGCCACCTTGGAGGAAACCAGCGATTGGTGCATCGGTTCCTGCTGGGAAGACTGAGGAGGTTTGTATCAGATCGACATCATCTGTATATGTTACGCCAGCTGTACCGCCAACGTATGGACGCAGAGCCGAGTAAGGCGCACCAAGATATTTGCGTACGCCGCCTTCGATCGTATATTGCTCAAGATCGCTGAATTTACCAAAGAGCGGAGCTGTTGTGCCGCCTTCTGTGACATTACTGATTTGGACGCTTTGGCCCTCAGCGCTGGCATAACCGACTTGACCGATCAGTGTCGTTGACGGGTTCAAATCATAAGCGGCGGCCAAATTATAGTGAACGGCATTGTCAAAGGCATCCCCATATGAGATGTCGCCAATCGCGCCAACTGTGCGTCCACTGCTAGACCCGCCGATACCATCGGAGGCTGGACCCGCCTCTTTTGCAGAGAAAATGTTACCGCCTGCCGCAAATGACGTGCCGATAGACGCCTCAAGACCAAATGGAAGGGCTCCTCCGCCAAAGCCGCCGACTGCAACGGGAACGCCGCGAAGCTGAGGCACGCCGTAATACGCTGGGTATGGCTGCGGCACATAAATAGGCGCGCCCGCCACGGTTGTGACATTGCCAGCTGTACCAAATTGTTGACCGCCAAACTGCGTTCCAACGCCTGTACCGAAAGCCGAGCCGAAGGGCGCTGACGCGCCAAGTGTTGTTGTCGCGCCGTATACGCCCGCCGCAGACCCGAGACCTGCAACGCCATATGCACCGCCAGCGCCTAATCCGTTCGCGCCGTTAAATCCGGAAATACCGTAGCCGCCAGCGCCATATCCTGCGCCCGCGCCCAAAGCGCCCGCACCGAAACCGGTCCCCGCACCGTAACCGCCTACGCCTGCGCCGTAGCCAGCACCTGCACCGTAGCCGCCAGCGCCATATCCTGCGCCCGCTCCGTATCCTGTACCATAACCAGCGCCTGCACCGTAGCCAGCGCCGTAGCCGCCAGCACCTGTGCCGTATCCAGCGGCGCCATATCCGGCACCAGCTGCGCCATATCCTGCGCCGTAACCAGCACCTGCGCCGTAGCCAGCGCCATATCCTGCTCCCGCGCCGTAACCGGCCACGTTATATCCTCCGGCTCCGCCGCATGCGCCGCCTGCGGCGCCAATGTTATAGGCCCCGGCTGTGCCGTAACCGCAATCTGCACCGTACACGCCGCCTCCATTATAGCCGGCATTATGACCGCCCGCTCCAAGCCATGAACAGCCTGACATTAAAACCGCTGATAGTGCGTAAACTGCAAGACGCATGATGGTCTCCCTTTTCCCTTAAATTGGTTACTGTCCCGATTTAGACACAGTATGTTTAAGAATTCGTTTTCATCATTTTGACGAACTCTTAAGATTTAAATTTAGCGGCTAGAAATTGTAGCTACCCCGTATAGTAAATGGCACTGAGATATTATTGTCCCCGTTATAATCCGAGGCATTGATCGTGGCTGGATCAAGATTCGGATCCATAAACCGATCTCTTGCACCCTCGAATTTAATGCCAGTTTCAAAAGCGATCGCCGTTCTCGGCGTGGCCTGCCATTCCAATCCCGCATTCAGCTGACCTGTCGGCACCCATTTTGATTCTGTTAAAGTCATCGGGGCATTATTGTTTAATACGGGCCCAAAGATCGTCTCATCATCAATGAGATAGTCATGCAGCTCAAGCAGCTGAGTTTGCGCCTTAAACGTCACATCATTATAATGGGCTGCGCCGACAGATGCCGAAACAAAGGGAGTCAAAGAGCGCGTGAGCTTGGATTGCATGATAGGATTGAAATAATGCCGTGCACCAACCTCGAAATCATAGCGCTCTAAATCTGAAAAATCGAATGACACTTGACCAATAGGTGCATTTCTCAGTGAGCGCTCAATTGTATTGGAGCCAGAGGCCACATTTTGACGGTAACCGGTATTTGTAACCGTGCCGATGACATTGCCGATGATATTTATACCGCCGCCTTCATTGCCCTCGGCTGTTGTATAACCAACATTACCAAAAACCGTCGTTTTTGGGGTCAAAATATACTCAACCCCACCTGCAATCCGGAAAGGAGTAGCGTGAATGTCGTCAAAAGAGATGGACGGTGCCGTCCGGCTTGTTTCCACGGCCGTCAAATCACTAGAAATTGTTAATCCCTCATTGGGGCTGCCGGAAAAACCAGATGGTTGAACAAATCCAAAAAGTCCTTGGGCATTGATGAAAGCAGGATCAACACCCGTATTATCACCTGGATCAAAACTTAGAGCATTGCCTGAAAAGCTGCGTTCAAATCCCGCCGATAAAGATCCGCGCAATTTAGGCTTACGCATTTTAGGGCCTGAATGTCCGCCGCCGTAACTATTGGCGTGTTGCACATTGCCCGCGTGACTGCCGTAGCCGCCCGTGACGTTTTGCGGTTGCCCAAATTGGGCTTGCTGCGGGAATCCACCGCCGAAATTATGACCATAGGTCCCGCCGGAGGAATAACCGTTATGCGCTTGAACTTTGTGATTGCTAACCGCAACGCCCTTTTGCGTGTAATGACCATATGCGTTTTGTCCGCCTTGACCGCCGAATACATTATTCACGCCGCCAAGCCATGAACAACCTGACAATAAAACTGCTGACAAGGCACAGATTGCAATCCGCATACATTCCTCCGTACACCTTCATTGGTGCTATGGTTAATGTACGGTTTGCCGTGTTTTGCTTAACAAGGGGTTTATGAATAGAACTTTTTATTATTTTTATGGCGGCCTTGAGCCGAGGGGGGTAGCCCGCCTCTCCCGCGCGCCGAAGATTAAAGCAGTGCCGCTACCTGTTCTGGCGGGCGGCCCAGCACAGCGCGGCTGCCATCGCTAACAATCGGGCGCTCAATAAGCTTGGGATGAGAGATCATAGCTTTAATGAGTTTCTGCGGATCTAGCTCCGCCTTAAGGCCCAATGACTTATATATGGCTTCGCCCTTACGCATTAAAAGGCGAGGGTCGTCAAAATCAAGCTGGCGCAAAAGCGCCTTGAGTTCGGACTCGATTAGCGGATTTTCAAGGTAAAGCCGTATATGCGGGCTTTGGCCTGCCGCCTCGATCAGGGCCAAGGTCTCGCGAGATTTGGAGCATCTTGGATTATGATAAATCGTCAATGACATATTTAGCCCTTAAAAAGAGGATTTATAGGCGCGCGGGCTTCACAACCGCTTGCCATGGTCTCATAACCGTTTCAACGCCGCCCGTAAAATAGAATTCGCTATGCCCGCCACGTCTGAACTCTCTTTTTTGAAAATTATGTCATGACCCGCAGCGTCTTACTCATGTCTTCATTTGTCGGTGCCTCTATGGTGGGGGGCGGTGCGAGCGGCTTTTGCTTACGCCGCATGGGCCTAGAAACAGCGATTGTGCCAACGACGCTGATGGGAAGACATCCCGGATGGGGGCCGCCCGGCGGAGGGGCCGTCCCCGCCGCTCAGCTCAAGGAAATTTGGAGGGCGATTGCCCAGCAGCCGCTGATTTTTGACGCGGTCATGACTGGATATATGGGCAAGGCCGCGCATATATCCCTTGCCGAAGATATTATTGCGCATGTTAAAAAGAGAAATCCAGCGGCAAAAGTGCTTGTTGATCCCGTCATGGGCGATTCAGGGCGGCTTTATGTGTCGCCAGATATCGCCGCCGCAATCAAGTCGCGCTTAGTACCGCTGGCCGATATTCTCACGCCCAACCTCTGGGAACTGAGTTTCCTTTCCAATAAGCCTTATAATACTCTGCTGCAAAGCCCGCTTGCGGCCGCGCAAGCGGCAGAGGAAATATGCAAATCGCAATCCGCAGACACCGAAGTGCTCGTGACGTCTGTGCCCTTCCCGCCGCAGACGCCCAGCAGCGCGCCTGATAAGATTGGCGCGGTTTTAATGCGCAAAGGCCGCAGCCCCCTCTTTATGCCGCATGAGAAATTTGCCCGCGTGCCCCACGGCGGCGGAGATACGCTGGCCGCTGCCTATCTAGCGCGCCGCCTTGGCGGAGAGCCTGTTAAGATTAGCCTTGCCAAATCCATGGGTAGTATTTTTCAAATCATGTCCGCATCCGCTTCTGCGCAAAATGCCGGTGCGGGCGTCATGAGTGAAATCTCGCTCATAACCGCCCAAGACGCCCTGATCAATCCAGTCCCGCTCAAGTGCCATAAATCCTTCCTGCCTTCTATATAGTGCCCCTATATCCAATCCATATTTATAAAGAGACGCCATGACCGACACGCCTTTTGACTTATTCCATGCCCCGGGCCTTACCGCCGTCGCTAATGCCTTTCGTAAGAACTTTGAAGAAGACATGGGCAATGCGGACCGCGCCGTAGAGCTTGGCGCGCAATTTGCCGTTTATCGCCGCGGCGAACTTTTGCTCGACTTTAAAGGCGGCTGGGCGGACCGCGCGAAAACCACCGAAGTCACAGATAAAACGCTGATGGCGGTATATTCTTCGGGCAAAGTCGCCGCCGCGCTGGTGATTGCATGGCTCGCGGATCAAGACCGTTTAGGATATGATCAAATCGCGGCAACGATATGGCCGGAATTTGCGGCCCATGGCAAAGACAAGCTGACCATTGCGCAGCTCCTCTCCCATCAGGCGGGCCTTTCGGGAATTACGGCCCCAGATTGGCAAGCCGAGGACTGGTATGATTGGGACAAGACCTGCTCGGCCTTAGCGGCGCAAAAGCCGATCTTCCCCCCCGGCTCTGCCAGCGGTTATCACCCCGTTACATACGGATTTTTGGCAGGGGAAATTGCCCGCCGCGCTGACCGCGAAGGCCGCAGCCTTGGGACAATCCTGCGCGAGGAAATCGCCGCGCCCAATGGGCTGGATATTCATATTGGTCTGCCGGAAACCGAGCATGCCCGCTGCGCGCAGATGATTAAACCAAAGCGCATGGCCAACCTTGGCGAGATCAATGCCGCCACGCAGGCCGCCTTTATGCAAAAATCGTCAAGCCCCAGCGGCCCCGCAGCCCGCTGGCGCGCGGCAGAACTGGCGGGCTCTAATTGCCACGCCGCCGCCGATAGTCTGGCGCGAATGATGCAGGTATATATTGACGGAAAAATCGGCGGGAATGTTATACTTTCCGAAGATATGCTTGAGCAGGCCCGAAGGCCGCGCATTAGCGGGCCTAATCTCGTCCTGCCCTTTGATCTGACGATAGCGGCCGGTATTATGCAAAACGCGCCTAATTTTGTGTATGGCCCCACGCCCGAAACCCTTGGTCATAGCGGCTGGGGCGGGTCCTGCGTATTTGCTGATCCAGTGACAGGATTACATGGAGCTTATGCGATGAATCGGCAGGACAATAGCCTAATCGGTGATCCCCGCCCCGTCTTGCTGATTAGCGCGTTATATGAAGCGCTAGAGACGCTGTAGATTAGGCGAGCCAATCAATCATATGTTCCACGAGCGCCTGCGGCTGCTCCCACATGGCCCAATGGCCGCAATCCTCGATTATATGCCGCGTAAGCCGGGGCACGAGGGCCTCCATACCATCTGAGAAGGCAGGGGGGAGAAACACGTCATCACGCGGGGATAACATCAAGGCCGGCTGGCGAACGCTCTGGTTAAGCCCGTGGGTAAGCTTCCAGTTGGCGGTGGAATTGCGGTAAAGTCCAATCCCGCCGTGAAAGCCGCTTTTGCGGTAGCCTTTGACATAAACATTATGATCGCGTGCGCGAAGAAGCTTCCCTTTAAGGGCGGGCGCACCTGCCTCCAGGTAAGCGCTAAATTTTTGCGGAATAGAGGCCTGCCCAGGCTTGGGCTTTGCGCCTTTGGGCGTTGTGCGAAACATAAGCCTGAAAAACGCGTCAGGATCGCTGGCAAAGAGATCATCTGCCTCCCCCGGGCGGTCGGTGAAATGGACAAAATAATGCGCATCCCCATGGCGTTTGCGAAATATCTCTATCGGGTCAGCGGGGGCTTGACCGACATGAGGCGTGCAAATGGAAATCACGCGGGAGACCCGGGCCTCTATCATGCGCGCGGCATGCCAGACAATAATCCCGCCCCAATCATGGCCGCAAATCACAGCCTGCGAAAGGCCGTATGCATCCATCACCGCTTCGAGGTCGCCGACCTGCTGCGCAATGCCGTAATGATGCGCCCCGCGCGAGGGGCCGTCATCGGGCGCGCTGCTCTGTCCAAATCCGCGCAGATCATAGGCAATCACGTGGTAGCCGGCCGCCGCAAGCTTGGGCATGATCGGCGACCAGCTATACGCCATTTCCGGCCAGCCATGCACAAGGAGAATCGCCGGGTGCTCGGGGTTGCCCGCGCTATAGCTTGCGAGCGTTAAGCCGTCATGTTGTATAAAATGGGGCGCGGGAAAGGTCATAATTGTGCTCTTCATGTCACAGAGCTTGTGAATTGGGAACAAAAAGCGGGGTTTTGGCCTATTTTTTAGTGAAAGACCGCTTTACGCCGCCTCAAGACCACGCTAAAGACCGCCCAAGTTTAAAAGGCTCCGCCGCGCGGGGCCTCTATTGTTATTAGAGCCACCACCCGTCAGCAATGGGAAAATGGCTTAAAAATAAAATTTGAAGGACGATCATGGTCGAAATTTACGTACGCCAGAATAATGTGGACCAAGCCCTCCGCGCGCTCAAAAAGAAGCTGCAAAATGAGGGTATTCTTCGCGAGATGAAGGCGCGCGACCATTTCGAAAAGCCATCAGAGCGCCGCGTGCGCGAGAAGGCCGAAGCCGTTCGCCGTGCCCGCAAGCTGGCCCGCAAGCGCGCTCAAATGGAGGGCCTTATACCTTCCAAGCCGCGTAAACCGCGCCGCTAGACGGCTCACGTTCAAAAATGCCGCTCTTCGGGGCGGTTTTTTTTTGCGTGGTTCCACCTCAATGGCAGCGATAAGACGTTTCTACCGAGGGCGGGCGTGAAGATTTTTCAGCTTATAAAATGTCGCCTGCACATAATCGTCGTCATCACCGGTTTTATTTTGGTTATAGACGCCCGCTTTAAAATAGAGATATTCGTCCTTATCACTATAGCCGCTGCCTTCCATATTCATACGTTTGCGCGCGATAGGCTTGCCGGCCCTTAATATGGTCACCTCCAGATCATTGCCGCGCGCAACAATGGAATAACCGAAACGTTCATTTAGCGCGATACCATGCTTAGGCTCTGGCGCGCTATTGGCGCGGTCCCCGATCAGCGGGACATAAATATCATCCGCTTGCCCTTTGACCTCATGGGCAAAATAAAGCGTGCCTTTGCTATGATGGGGAAGCTTGCGGTAATAAAGCCGAACCGGCTCATCGTCCTTACCATGGATTTGGCCAATAATCACTCGCCCAATTTCATGCGGTGCCCCCGTTGTCGTCACATGATTGATAGCCAGCTCGGCGTGAAGCTCCCCGTCAACCCCGCCGGCGCGCTTTCGGTAACGCGGCGCGGCGCTGGAGAGCACCCAATTATTTTTGCCGGGCGCAGCAGTTTTGAATTTGGTATTTCCCCGGCGGAGCATTTCGCGCAGTTCGGTCCGAACGTAATTCGTATTCTTAGACGTCGTCGCCCCGCGCACTGGCGCGCGAAAGCTTAGCCCTCCATCCGCCGATGGGTAGAAAAAGCGCGGGTCCGTCCACCCGCCCGCAAGCTTGGCCTCGGAAATACTATCGGCTTTTCCGTCGCCGTTTTCATCCACGGGTAGGCCCAGATACCAATCGACTAGTTCAAAAGGCGGCGTATAATTTTTAGACGCGCTATCTTGGGCTGACGCATTTTTTAGGCCGTAGCCAAAGCCCGAAGCGGCGCCAAAGGCGCCGAGTAATATCGCCAGAAGACGCTTTTTCCACCTTATTTTTCGCATAATCTCGATCATCTCACCCGCCCGCAGCGAGGCAGACCATAGCACGATTATAAGGCCGTTCCCGGCGTAGGCAAGCGCGCGCTACAGCCGAGCTAACCGCTCGCCGGCGCGGCGATACACACGCCAAAAACTATTTTCTGGCATGAAAATCTCGCGGTCCATATCGCCAAATTCTTGCCGCGCAAAGGTCCAGACTTTTTCCATGGCCGGCTCTGCAATGTCGCGGGAAACATCCCAAAGATAAGAACATTCACGGGCGGTAATTTTCTCGATAAATTTACGCGGAGTAATGGACATGCCCGGCCCTGTTTCTACCGCGCCGACAGATGCAAACCCGAGCGCGGATAATTCACGTTCCACTTCGCCCTCTGTGCCTGCGCCGGGATGGAAAATCTGCTCAACCCCCGCCGCGAGCAATAGCCCGCGTAAATGGGCCCGGATTTGACTATAGACGTCGCTTTCACTGCCGCTACCCCATTCATGGATGAAGGCCCCGCCCGGTTTTAACACGCGCGACATCTGCGCAAGGCTTTCCCGCCAATCAGAGATCAAATAAAGCGCGCGCGAGACGCTGACCGCGTCAAAGCTGGCGTCTTTAAAACCAAGCTCTGCTGCGCTCATAAGCTGCGTTTGCAATGAAAGCCCCGCCGACTTTCTCATAAGCTCACGAAGCATTTCTGCCGATATATCCGTGGCGGTGACCAACAGACCTTGGCGAGCAAAGCCAAGACAACCCCGTCCCGTCCCGGAGGCAAGATCAAGCAAGCCGTCCCCCGGCTTAAGCTCCGACAGCGCGATCACAGACTGCGCGATATGAGGCGCAATTTCGCCGCCGTGACGCGCGTCATAAATCCTTGCATTGCGGTCGTAATTAATGCTCATCCGCAAAGACTAGCAAAAATCGGGGCCCGTGTCTAAGCGAGCAAAAGGAAAAGAGATGGGCGCGCTAAGCCGCTTTGGCTGTCAGCAATCCGCGGTTGGCCAGGCACTCCGCAATTTGCACAGCATTGAGCGCTGCGCCTTTTCGCAGATTATCCGACACGCACCAGAAATTTAGCGTATTGGGCTGCGTGCTATCTTCGCGAATGCGGGAGACGAATGTCGCAAATTCGCCTACACATTCTACGGGCGTGACATAGCCGCCGTCCTCACGCTTATCAATCACCATAATGCCGGGGGATTCCCGCAAAAGGTCACGCGCGTCATCGGCGGTCAGTTCGTTTTCAAACTCCACATTGATGCTCTCGGCATGACCGACAAAGGTCGGCACACGCACGCAGGTCGCGGTAACTTTGACATCTTTATCCAAAATTTTCATGGTCTCCGCTTTCATCTTCCACTCTTCTTTTGTGTCGCCGCTATCGAGGAAGACATCGATATGAGGAATAACATTAAAGGCAATCTGCTTGGTAAAATTATGCGGCTTTAGCTCGTCATTGGAATAAATGCCTTTGGTTTGCAGCCAAAGCTCATCCATGTTTTTCTTGCCGCCGCCAGAGACAGATTGATACGTGCTAACAACAACGCGTTTGATTTTCGCGCGCTCATGCAGCGGCTTAAGCGCGACAACCATTTGAATAGTCGAGCAATTGGGGTTGGCGATAATGCCTTTCTTTGTATAGCCCGCCACCGCGTCCGCATTGACCTCTGGCACCACAAGCGGCACGTCGGGATCCATGCGCCATGCGCTTGAGTTATCAATCACGACTGCGCCGGACGCAGCAATTTTTGGCGACCATGTTTTAGACACATCCCCGCCCGCGCTCATGAGGCAAATATCGACTTTAGAAAAATCAAAAGTCTCAAGGTCTTTGCATTTAAGCGTGGTGTCACCATAGCTGACCTCCCGACCGACAGAGCGGCGGCTGGCGACGGCATAAACCTGCGTAACATCCAAATCAGACTCGGACAAAATCGTGAGCATTTCCGTCCCGACATTGCCTGTGGCTCCAACGATCGCAACTGAAAAACCCATGATGGTCTCCTATAAGTTAAGCGCGCGAGAGGGCCCCGCGCAAAATGACAGGGGGCTTTACGCCAGAACGCTTGCCGCCGCAAGCGCAATAGCGCTGCATAGGCATGATTAACAGCCCGCTGGCGGCGTAGCCCGCGGCCGCTATAGGGCTGAATTACGCCACCGAAATTCTCATAAAGCGAATATTAAAAATATACATCTATAGGTTGATTTAATCGAAGTGCGGCTATGGCGCTCCGGCTTAAATTAACAACGGGTATAATTATGAAAATCACATTTAAAACCACTATGACACCTATCATCAAAAACAGCGGGCGTCTTGCCTGCATAATCGGCGCGGCGGCGTTATCGGCCTGTGCTAGCAGCCCTAAAAGCATTGCGCCGCAATATGTCAGCACATTTCAATATGCTGGATTGACATGTAATCAGCTTAATCTTGAAATGGAGCGCGCCCAAAATGCGCTCGCCATGGCCTCAAAAGCGCAAAGCTCTGCGCGCGCAAGCGACCTGCTCTCCATTGCCCTGCTCGGGATGCCGACATCAACCTTAAGCGGGGCAAATCAAGCCCCTTATATCGGCAAACTTAAAGGAGATGTCGAGGCGATGATGCGCGCTAATACCCAAAAAAACTGCGAGACCCAAGTGGTTAATTTCGATACCTCTGCGGATAAAACCTTGATGGTGAAATCGGCCGAGTCCATTATTGGCGCGATGAAACAAGGTCTTGCCGCCGAATAAACACAGAGAACAGTCTTGAGGAATTTTCGAAACCCTATCAAAATAAGTGCTCGGTAATAGCCGGATAGAAGCGAGACAATAGCCCCAAGGACTTGGGCGTGCGGTTCCCCGACCGCACGCTTTCAATTTACGCTAGCCGGCTTTCCATATAAAATTAAGCGGGAAATGGCGCACCCGATAGGATTTGAACCTATGACCTCTGCCTTCGGAGGGCAGCGCTCTATCCAGCTGAGCTACGGGTGCTTAAGGCTTGCTTCTAATGAGGCAAGGGGCGCAAGGCAATGAAAACTTCTATTGATATTGCCCGCATGCTTGGGCACAAGCAGGCTATGTTGAGACCCCTTTTTCTTACGCTGGCGGCTGGCCTAACCGCGCTGAGCGCCTGCGGGCAAGGCGGCACAGTTGAAGGCAAAGTCGCGGAGGCGCGCGCGCGCAATGACGGCCCGGCAATCTGGCGCGTTAGCGACCATGACAGCACGCTATATCTCTTTGGTACGGTGCATTTACTTGGCCCCGATATCAATTGGCAACGCAGCGACATGGAAGAGATTTTCAGGGAAGCCGGCACGGTATTTTTTGAAATCGATACCGGGCCGCAGGCACAAATTCAGGCCACGGTGATGACGCAAAGCCTTGGCTTTCGCACAGACGGTTTGCGCCTTTCTGATCAGCTGGATAGCTATCAGCTGAAACTTTTGGAGGCGGCGGCGCATAATGGAGATATTGCGCTGGCCACACTGGACACGATGAAGCCATGGCTGGCGAGCGAATTTTTAACGATCGCGGCGGCGGCGCAGAACAAACTCACGCCCGAGCTCTCCGCCGATGATGCGCTTAAATCCAGAGCGCGGGCGCAGGGCAAAAACGTGATTTATCTCGACACGATGCAAGGCCAAATCCGCCGCGCCGCCGAGCAGCCCGGCTACACGCAAATTAAGCTGCTGACAGATACGCTTGAAGGGTTTAACACGCTCGGCGCCGATCTTGAAAAGGTCGCAAAGGCATGGTCGGTGGGTCAAACCCGCTATCTGGAGCGCGAGTTGATCGAGGAGGCAGAAGCCCGCTCACCTGAACTTTATGCGCGGTTCTTCCAAGACGTGAACCCGCTTTGGGCAGCTCCCCTCACCCGTTTTATGGAGGAGAGCGGCACAGGATTCGCAGCCATTGGCATTGGGCACCTGCTTGGCGCGCACAGCATCCAAGAGATTATGCGCGAGCAAGGATATGAGGTGCGGCGTCATTATGCGTTTAAGGGCGAAGCTGTGATTGCCGCGATTCCTCTGCGGCCGGTAAACGGCGAAGACTAAACCCGCCCATGCCAGAAAGGCTTCAGACGCCTTGGGTCTTAATCGCAGTAATCAGGCCGTCGCTGGCTTTCTCAATCAGGGCGAGAACCTGCGCAAACCCCGCGTCGCCGCCGTAATACGGGTCCGGAACTTCGGTCACACTCAGATTGCCAAATTCTAAAAACAAACCCAAATGGCCGCTATAGCCATCGGGCTGCATCGCTTGGAGGGCAGAGAGATTATTGCGGTCCATCGCAAGGATATAATCGAATACAGCGAAGTCCGCCTTTGTCACTTGCCGCCCCGATTGCCCTGCAAAGCTATAGCCGGCAGCTTCGCCGGCCGCGCGCGCGCGAATCTGGCGCTTCGCCTTGATGCCAGCCGCCCGTTCCCGCGCTATCAACCGTCAGGTCAAGTCCTGCGGTTTTGGCTTTTTGGCGGAACACCGCTTCTGCTGTGGGGGAGCGGCAAATATTGCCCAGACAAACAAAGAGAACAGAGGTCAAGCCGCCGCCCTAGCCTGTGCGGCCTGTGATGTAATCTTCCGTGCGCGAATCTGTGGGTTTGGTAAAAATCGTCGCGGTCTCGTCATATTCAATCAGGTCGCCGAGATGGAAAAAGGCCGTGCGATCAGAAATGCGAGCGGCCTGCGCCATAGAATGGGTGACAATCACAATGCAATAGCGCTCTTTGAGCTCGTCGATCAGTGCTTCCAGCTTGGCTGTTGCAATCGGGTCAAGCGCAGAGGCCGGCTCGTCCATGAGGATAACTTCGGGCGAGACAGCAATCGCGCGCGCAATAACAAGGCGTTGCTGTTGACCGCCGGATAGGCCCGTGCCCGAGAGCTTGAGCCTGTCTTTGACCTCATCCCATAGGCCTGCGCGGCGCAGAGATTTCTCGACCAGCGCGTCCATCTCGGCTTTAGAATTTGTCATGCCGTGAATTTTGGGGCCATAAGCTATGTTGTCATAGATAGATTTGGGAAACGGATTTGGCTTTTGGAATACCATGCCCACGCGCGCGCGCAGTAAGACAGGGTCCAGCGCCTCGTCGTAAATATCTTGACCGTCCATCTTGATCGACCCAGAGACACGGCAGCCAACGATCGTATCATTCATCCGGTTAAAGGTACGCAGGAATGTCGACTTGCCGCAGCCCGATGGACCGATAAAGGCTGTGACGCCTCGGTCAGGAATATCAATATCAATACCGTGTAAAGCCTCAAAGTCGCCATAGCTGACTTTGACATTACGGCATTGGAATTTAGTTTTGCGCACGGCTGTGCTGGCCGGGGTGGCCGCGACGGGGGCGCGCATTTTCAGCGCCTCTTTGGTGTCGCCTTCATATTCGGGGAAATCTTCGGCCATTATCGTCTCTTCTCAAGGCGTGAGCGTAGCCAAATGGCTAGCCCGTTCATGATAATCAACACCACCAGCAATACAAGGATGGCGGCGGAGGTTCGTTCGGACCATGCGCGCTCGGCGCTGTCCGACCAAAGGAAAATCTGCACCGGCAGAGCGGTCGCAGGTTCTGTAAAAGAGGTCGGCACTTCGGTCACAAAGGCCACCATACCGATCATCAAAAGCGGAGCGGTTTCGCCCAGCGCCTGCGCCATGCCAATAATGGACCCCGTTAAAATTCCCGGGGCAGCGAGCGGTACTTTTTGATGAAACACAGCCTGCGTATGCGAAGCGCCAAGAGATAGCGCGCCGTCCACCATAGAGGGCGGGACGGATTGCAGCGCTGCACGTGTGGAGATGATGATCGTGGGGAACACTCGCAGCGCCAGTACCATTCCCCCCACGAGGGGGATAGACCTCGGCATTCCAAAGAAGTTCAAAAAGACCGCCAATCCCAAAAGACCAAATACAATCGACGGCACAGCGGCCAGATTATTGATATTGATTTCAATGAAATCAGTAAACTTATTCTTGGGGGCAAATTCATCCAAATAAACGGCCGCGCCCACGCCAATTGGAAACGCAAGGACAAAGGCCACAGTCAAAATCATCACAGAGCCCGCGACGGCGCTTGCGATTCCGGCCAGTTCAGGATCGCGGCTATCGGGATTAGTAAAAAAGATCTTATTGAATTTGGATTCGATAATGCCATTGGCTTTCATTTCATCGATCCATTTGATTTGTTGATCGGAAATTTTGCGGCGGCTTTCCTCTACATTTCGGTCGATATAGCCCTTGAGCAATTGATCAACTTGGTCCGATGCCGGAAAAGTCAGTGTTACGGTCTGCCCGATAAGGTCGGGATTTTGATACACCATTTGACGCACTTGGTTTGTCGCGCCGGACGCGGAGATCAAACCAAAGAGTGCGCGCTTATCCGTGCGGCCGCTGACCTCGGGATATTGAGCATACATCGTCTCTTGGATGATCTTTCGAAAATTTGCACCACGTAATGTCTCGCGGTCTCGCGCGCCGCTGGGGTCGATCACCGACTCGGTCAACGTCACCTCCAGAGTCATGAAATGTTGACGGAAGGCGGTATAACCTGTGCCGACAAGGCTGGTGAGCAGCCAAATCAGCGCCGCCAGCGCAACGCCAATCGCGGCCCGCCCCCACCACCGAAACCGGATTTCTTTGCCATAGCGTTTCTTGAGCCGCGCGACTGCAAAATCGGACGCGTGAAAAGAGCTACGAGCGCCGCCAGCGGATGAAGCCGCAGTCTGGGTGTGAACATCAGCCATCAGTCATATTGCTCCCGGTAGCGGCGCACAATCGTGAGCGCGATTACATTTAGCAAAAGCGTAATGACAAAAAGCACGAGCCCGAGCGCAAAGGCTGCAAGGGTCTTGGCACTGTCAAATTCCTGATCCCCCGTTAGCAAGGCCACAATTTGCACAGTCACGGTGGTCACGGCCTCAAAGGGATTACCCGTCAGATTTGCGGCACGGCCTGCCGCCATGACCACAATCATGGTCTCGCCAATGGCGCGAGAAATCGCGAGCAAAAAGGCACCTATAATCCCAGGCAGCGCGCCCGCAAAAATCACTTGTTTCATAGTTTCCGATTTGGTTGCGCCCAAAGCAAGTGAGCCATCGCGCATAGACTGCGGGACGGCGGTAATCACATCATCAGAGAGCGAACTAATGAGCGGGACGATCATGATACCCATGACAACGCCGGCCGCCACGGCGCTTTGCGTGGGAACAGAAAAGCCCAGACTTTCCGCAAATCCGCGAATAGTCGGCCCCACAGTCAAAAGCGCGAAGAAGCCATAAACAACAGTCGGGATACCCGCGAGGATTTCGATCAAAGGCTTAACGACTTTGCGCGTGCGCGGATGAGCATATTCAGCCAGATAAATTGCAATCATCAGCCCAATCGGACCTGCTACGGCCATAGCGACCAGCATAATCAAAAAGGTACCCGCAAAAATCGGAACCGCGCCAAAAGCCCCGGAAGAGCCGGCTTGATCGGCCCGAAGTGCGGTTTGGGGCGACCATTGAAGGCCGAATAAAAACTCGCTTAGCGGGACTTGTTCAAAGAAACGCCAGCTCTCAAAGACCAGCGACATCACAATGCCAAAGGTCGTCATAACGGCAACAACCGAGAGCGCAATGAGCACACCCAAGATCATGCGTTCGACAAAGGTTCGCGCGCGAAAATCCGCCTTTATGCGTTTGGCACACAGAAATATAATCAGGCCTGAGACCAGCAATAGCGCCGTGATCCACCCCCCGTTAAAGGCCGCCCCCGAATTTTCAGGCCGAAAGACCAGCCCCCCGACAAACAGCAGCACGCCGGCAATTCCGATCATCCAAGCTGTGAAAAGTCCGTGGTAATTTGCTTGGGAATGCCAACCGCCCTTAATGCCGCCGCCAGCTGCCAAAAGCCGACTGCGCGCCATATTGCGATTGAGGAAAAATCCAGCCAGGACACAAACACCCAGTAAAGCAAGAATGTAAACCGGAAAGTTTGTCACTGCTGTCCTTTATTGAGTCATATTTGCTGCGCGGCAAAGGCCGCCAAGACTCAGAATTCAAAGTCTTAACGGCCTTTAATCTATTGCCTGCCGCCTGTCTATCAAGAGTACAGGCAAGGTTGGGGATATTTGAGCCCCGCCATTTCGGCGGGCCTCTTTGGCGGGCCTATTGGCTATAGGGTTTAAGCTCGCGAACGGCCTCCGCGAAGGCCGCACGTTCCTCGGCAGGAAGCGGCACGAGACCAATCTCTTCGAGATATCCGCCCTCACCGGCAGCCGAGTCTGACAAAAACTCCATGGCATATTCCTGAAGGCCGGGCGTTTTCCCGACATGGTCCTTTTTCATATAGAAATAAAGTGACCGGGACACAGGGTAGACACCAGAGGCAATATTCTCAAAGGTCGGCTCTGCGCTATCGACCTTTGCGCCTTTAATTTTGTCCCCGTTTTGATCAAGGAAAGAATAACCAAAGACGCCCACGGCAGTTGGCGTGTTCACCAAAGTCTGAACAAGCGCATTGTCGTTCTCACCGGCGTCAATCCATTTCCCGTCCTCACGAATTGTGTGAGAAGCGGCTTTGAAGGCCTTCTTATCCGCGCCTCTGAGATCGGCTAGACATGGGATTTTCTTCGCCCCGCCTTCCATGGCAATCTCGACAAAGGCGTCGCGCGTGCCCGATGTCGGCGGCGGGCCAAAGGCCTCGATTTTATAGCCCGGCAAGGACGGATTAACATCTGACCATTTCACGGCTGGATTGGGTACCATTGTGCAATCCGTATGGGAACTTGGCACATTTTTCGCCAGCGCCAGATAAATGTCTTTCAGGCTGAGGTCTACTGTATCGGAGTCGATCGCATTGGCAATAACAATGCCGTCATAACCGATTTTGACTTCGATGACGCCTTCAATGCCGCTGTCCATACATTTTTGAAATTCGGACTGTTTTTGGCGGCGCGAGGAATTTGTCACGTCCGGCGTCTCTGATCCGACACCTGAGCAGAATAATTTATGTCCCCCGCCAGAGCCGGTCGACTCGACAACGACATTAAAGCCTGACTTGTTTTTAAATTCCTGCGCGACCTTGGTCGAGAAAGGATAAACCGTCGAAGAGCCAACAATGCGAATGTCGCGGCGCGCATCTGCACCGACGGCAGCCGCCGCAGACTCGGCAGCATTGGCAGCCTTTTTCGCCCCCTCTTTCATCGTGTCTTTCATGGCATCTTTGGCCGTATCAGACGCGCCCCCGCAGCCCGCCAGAAGCGCGGCTGTGCTGATTGTGAGTATAAGTTTTGAGAGTTTCATATGTTTCACCTTAGTCCCTTAAAAATCAAATTGCAGACGCGTGACAATCCCGCTGACACTTGCAGAATTCACCGCAGGATTGCGTACAAGATCAGCAAATTCACTGTCTAGCCCCGATGTGCTCGAGCCGAGATCTGCATCACTATTGAAATAATTTAGCCCGATTCGCGCATTTTTCACGGGATACCAATCCGCGCCGAGCACAAATGTATCAAGCTTACCGCCGTCTACAGCCCCGCCATCCGTCAAGTCTAGCGTATCAAAGCGGGCAACAAGCGCAAGCGCGCCAAAACCGCCCTTGGTAACGGGGTTATCCACTACGGGGCGGTTAAATTTTCCGCCTTTATAGGTTTTACGTCCGCCGAAAAAAACGCCGGCTTCGCCGTAGCCGCCGGACAAATCGGCATTTTCACCGATGCCGGAATTCTTGGCATTCGTGAGGCCATACTCCGCCGCCGCAAAAAGACTGCCGGCAATCGCGCCGGCTTCAAATCCGTAGAAAACATCTTCGCCGGCAAATCCGCCTGTGGAAATAATCCGTCCGGGCAAATGGGTGTAAGGACGCTGGCGGTAGCGAATAGCGCCGTCCTCTTGTTGATTGCGGTAGCGCACAGAGGCGCCTAAATGCACGGTCATCTCATCACTTAAGAGGGGCGCATAAGTTCCGCGCGCCGCAACTGCATAGCCTTCTTGATCGCCAATATTCTCAAGATTAGTTGCAAAAACACCGCCGCTAATGGAGTAATTTTTCGCGCCCGTCGAGGCCATAATCCCAACCCGCCGATCAAAGGCAAAAGCATCGGTAAAGGCGGAGCGCTCCAGTGTCGAGATGAAGCGCGATGACGTAAGTTCATCCAGAGAGTTCGGCGTTTTGAAATGCCCGGCCTTGATTTTAAGGGCGCCGCCGCCAGGTTTAAATTCCAGAAAAACATCCTCTGCATTTATCTCGCCCGACGAATTGGTATTCAGTTCAACTTTATATTTAAGGTTACTGCCGTAGCTACCGTTTACACCAAGGCGCAGGCGGCGCAGCTCGGTTCCGCTGCGGTTACCCCCATTTTCGCCCGTGTCGAAGGCAGAGAAATCAATCATGACCCTACCCGCCGTCGTAAGTGTAAAATCCTGCGCAAAAGCTGCGCCTTCCATTGCCGCTGCCGTCATAAGCGAAATAAGAACGGCCGCGCCGCGCTTTCCTGAAAATGTCATCTTAACCTCTAACGTCGATGCCCGCATATTCACCTGCGAGTGTACCACGCAAGCCCTCCGCTTGCTCGACCCGCCTATGGACGAGTCGTGTGATAGTTTCATGCAGTTTATATGACAGTTTCATGACAGCGCTTCGCATGGCGCGGGCGACAACCAGAAGAACAAAATTCCATTTATCCATAAAAAAACCGCCTAAGCGGCGGCGTTTTACGGGTTTGGTTGCGGGGGTAGGATTTGAACCTACGACCTTCAGGTTATGAGCCTGACGAGCTACCGGGCTGCTCCACCCCGCGACAATAACTTTCAAGCGCCTAGCGCTTTCAAGAACAGCGGATATATGAGCAACGCGCTGATAATGCAAGCCTTAAAGGCGGGCAATTTCTTTAATTACGAGCGATATATTCGTCGGCGTCCGTTTCCTCGCTGGATTCTCTTGCGCCGCTTTGTTAGGAGTGATCATGCGCGTCTCCATTTCTATTTTATTCCTCCTACAACTCCTGCCCGCCCTGATCTCTGTTGGGGTCTATCGGCAATATTTTATTTGGCCGGTAGCCGCCATTGGGTTCACGCTGTTCCTCTTTTGGCTTGCCGCGACGCCGAAACTATGGCGCCGCTTGCTTGCGCTCGCCCTCGCGGTATTCGCAGCCGTTGGCAGCGCGAGTCTGCTGACCTCGCTCTATATCCAAGGTGAAGGCTTTAATGATCGTTTCTTTTATCACTTTGACCTTAACAGCCTCACCATCGGGCTGGACACTTATCGCCCATTGATCATTGGGGCGGGAAGCTATTTCCTCGCCTGCGCGGTGGCCGTTTGGCGTCTGCCGCGTGTCCTGCCTGAAACAGGCGGGCTAAGCTTTTTACGGCGACCGCGCGGGGCCGTGATGGCCGCCCTTTGTGGCCTTTGCTTATTCCCGCCTGCCGTCTCTGCCGGCGCGCACATTCACGCCCAATATAAAGTCGCGCAATCGGGCGAGACCCGCATCAAACGCGAAGTTCGGGAGGTCGACGTCTTGCCCTTGGCCGCCCCGCCGAAAAATCTAATCCTGATTTATGCCGAGAGCCTAGAGCGGCTTTACTTTGACGAAGACCTCTTTCCCGGCCTAATGGCAAAGCTTGGCCCGCTGCGCAGCCAAGCGCTTGAATTCACCAATACCCATCAGGTCGAGGGCACGGGCTGGACGATTGCCGGATTGGTGGCATCCCAATGTAGCCTGCCGTTTAACATCAAATATTACGATGGCTCAGAGCCTCATGTTGCTCTTGCCGCGATTGAGGAACCGTTCAAGGACGAAATTTGCCTAGGGGATATCCTTGATGCTTACGGCTATGAGACCGTATTCATGGGCGGTGCGCCCATGTATTTTGCCGGAAAGGGAAAATTTCTTGAGGCCAATGGTTTTGACCAAACATTAGGCTTTAACGATCTGAAATCCGAGCTTCCCGATAGCACCTACCGCAATGGTTGGGGGCTTTATGATGATAGCTTACTTGAATTTGCGATGAAACGGGTCAACCGGCTTGAGGCAAAAGACGCACCATATTTGCTGAGCGTGCTCACAGTGGACACCCACCAACCCAAAGGTCATATTCCCAAGGATTGCGAAAGCTACGCGGCGGATAAAGACAATGCTATTTTGCAAGCCCTGCATTGTAATGACCGGATCATTGGTGATTTTATTGCAAGCCTGCTCGCGCGGCCCGATATGGAAAATACGATAATTGCTTTGTTTTCCGATCATTTATCCATGCAAAACACGGCCAGTGACCGGCTACGCTCTAAGGAAGATGAACGCCGGCTGACATGGCTGGTCTGGGGGGCAGATATAGAGCCGGGACAAAGCGAAGCGGCGGCGACCCATTTTGACGTCACGCCAACCCTGCTGGAATATATGGGGCTGCCGAATTACCGCGAGAATAACTGGGGCCGCTCTGTGGCCTCTGGGCAGGACGGCTATTGGTTCTCCCAAAAAGAAAGCGTACGGGCGGCAGCTAAGAACGTGAGCTATTTGGATATGGAGGGCAATTCTGCACGTGACGGCATTCGCATAGACGCCGCCACCAAGACCGTCTTCATCGAGGACAAAGCCTTTCTTGCAACCCGTGCAGGCTACTCTATGAACGAGACGATATTCATGCTCTTATTGGATCATAATGGCGTTGTAGACTCCATTTTATTCGCCGAGGACCTTGAGCAGTTCAATCGCGTTGCCAAAGACTATACCGTTATCGCCGTCTCGCGCGATAAAGCCATAGCGCCCGATGCTGTGCTGAAAACGCCTGCGCCCCTGCCCCCAACTCAAGATCGTAACGCTGGGCAAGAGAAAGATAAGAAGCCATCTGCGGAGGAGGATAATGTAATCGAGCCGCTATATTATTATGTCGGCACACCCTCCAAAGGCTATTCGAAACAAGGTGTCTTTGCCCGCGACCTCGTGATCCCCAAATCCGTCATGCGCCGCGCGCTAAAGCAGAAAAAACTCCGGTAGCGGCGGGGCTATATAGCGCGCCCGGCTTAGCCAAGTGAGAAGCCCATATGGATCAGGGGCAGGCCTTCATCTTCCATGGACCACGGGCGCAAAACCTGCGCGAGAGCGGTCATAGCAAGGCGCGTTTCAAGAGAGAGTTTCGCCGTGCCATGTTTATACCGCGAAATTTGTTTGGTTGTTTTGCCGAGGGCATTTGCGGCGGCCTGCACGCCGCCCCGTTTGTCCCAGTCCATGGCCGTGAGCCATGCACCAAATATAACTCTATCTTCTATCTCTACCTTGGGCATAATTTCCATCTGTATTGGGTAATCGAAATTCAATCTTGCTTTATACCCTAGGCGGTCAAGGGCTATTCCGCGAATAACCCACCCCAGACACGAAAAAGCCCGCGCTTGGAGGCCAAGACGCGGGCTTTGATGCTTTATATTTGATGTGTTTGCGGAGGGATTGTCTATTTCCTGTATAAGCCGGGCAGCGACCTACTCTCCCGTGCCTTAAGACAAAGTACCATCGG
>CAYPFR010000012.1:0-57169 GCA_964410285.1 uncultured Caulobacterales bacterium
TCAACCTGGAAAGACGGGTTCGATTCCCGTAGGGACTGCCAGCGACTTTTTTGTGTCAGCATTACATATTTTCTATATTTATGATGCCCTTGAGCCCTCGCGGCATTTGTCATGATCAATGGCTTGCGGCATAACTGCGCGCCGGATCATATCCGCAAAACTAATGAAAAAAGCGCTTGGATGTTGAGGGCGGCTTGGCTACATCAATGGCATGAAACGTCTCTCAATGACCCTTATCGCTCTTTTTGCCTTTGCCGCGTCGCCTGCGACTTTTGCGCAAGACCCCGCGCCGCTTGATTTTGGCCCGCCGGAGAAACTTGTGATCTTGTCTGAAACAGGCCCTAAGGTTTTTCAGGTCGAAATAGCCGATACGGATAAAGAACAAGCCCGCGGGATGATGTACCGCGAGAGCGTTCCAGATATGACGGGTATGCTCTTTGAGTTTGATAGGCCAAAAGTCGCAACGATTTGGATGAAAAACACAGCGGTCTCGCTGGATATTTTATTTGTGCGCTCAAACGGTAAGATTTTGAAGATTGAGCATAGCGCAACGCCCTACACGCTGCGCAATTCTTCCTCAGAGGCGCCGGTTGCTGCCGTGCTTGAGTTGGGCGCGGGACAGGCGCTGGAACTTGGTATTATGCCCGGCGATCTTGTGGCGCATGAATTTTTTGGCACAGAAAAGCAGGCAAACGCCAACTAGCGCTTGCACTCTTTTGAACTTTGTATAATACACCGCTCACCACAGTCGGGGCGTAGCGCAGCCTGGTAGCGCACCTGTTTTGGGAACAGGGGGTCGCAGGTTCGAATCCTGCCGCCCCGACCAGTGGTTTTCCCCTTGTTACGCGGTATGACAGGCCATCTGCGTATCCTCCGCCCCCCGCGCTCAAGTAAGTCTTTAATTAACCCCCTGCTGGTAGTGTTTGCACGAAGCTACAGGGGGTAGGATATGTCAGTTGTCAATCAGCATGCCAGCGCAGGGGGTAAACCGCCGCAAATGCCAAGTGCACCCTCCCATGCGGCCGCAACGATCCCGACGCCAGTTGTCCCCACGCCCTATAAACGCACGGAGATTGGACGTATTCTGACCGTTGGTTCATCCATGGCCATGGTGTCTTTGTCCAAAACGCTTATTCGCAATGGCCAGCTTTCTATGGCGCAATTGGGCACGATTTTGAAAATCATTACCGGAGAGTCGGTTGTTGTGGCCATGGTGTCATCACTCAAGATTGGCAGTCCTGATGAGGAAGGCCTGGGAGATGGCTGTTTGGCACGTCTGGATATTCTGGGCGAGATCACGCCCAATATTGCTACAGGTGAGATGAAATTTTATCGCGGCGTTCGCTCGTTTCCAGTTCTGGGAGAACCAGTCTATAACATGTCCAAGGATGACCTGAAGCTGATCTTTGCCACGCGAAATCAAGCCTCAATCGAAGTTGGTCGCCTCCAGCAAGACAATGAAATTGTCGCCGAAGTGCGCATTGATGATCTGCTCTCAAAGCACTTTGCGATTATCGGCTCTACGGGTTCAGGCAAGTCATGCACGGTGGCCCTTGTCTTGCAGGCAATCTTAAGAAATAGCCCCACGGCCCATGTCGTGCTATTTGACCCGCATAATGAATACTCCAAAAGCTTTGGTGATTTAGCCGAGGTCATCCGGCCCAACAGTCTTGATATCCCGCTTTGGATGTTCAATTTTGAGGAGTCTGTCGAGCTTCTCACCTCGGATATTGAAGATCAATCGCGCGAGGAGCAAGAAGTGCTTCATGATGTGATTTTGAAGGCAAAGCGCCTATTTGATCGTTCCGCCAATGGCGATGTATCCTCGGAAACTAAATTTGAAGATGTCGAAAAAGACTTACACCGCACCGCGACCCATATCTCGCTTGATAGTCCTGTGCCTTACCGTATTCGGGATGTTATCAGGCTTATTGATCACAATATGGGTAAGCTGGAAAATAACAATAATCTTGCGCCCTATAAGCGCCTAAAGCGCCGAATCGAGGCCCTTGTCGCCGATCCTCGATATGCATTTACCTTCCGCAATCAGGCCTCACCAGATTCAATTGCTAATATCATCGGGCGTATATTCCGGATTCCGGTCAATGGTCGCCCGATATCAATTATGGATTTGTCAGGAATACCGTCAGAGGCGCTTAATATCGTGGTGGCGGTTATTAGCCGGCTGTCATTTGAACTCGCAATGTGGTCTGAGCGCAAAATCCCCATCCTGCTCGTCTGTGAAGAGGCGCACCGTTATATTCCCGCCGATCCAACGCTTGGATTTAATTCCACGCGGCGGGCCATTTCACGGATTGCAAAGGAGGGACGCAAATACGGTGTGTCGCTCGCGATTATTTCGCAAAGACCGTCCGAGCTTGAGCCCTCAACTCTGTCGCAATGTTCAACAGTATTTTCGATGCGCCTGTCTAATGAAATCGATCAAAACTTTGTCAAAGCCGCTGTCCCGGACGGGGCGGCCCAGCTTCTCTCGTTCTTGCCGTCACTTGGTACGGCCGAGACTATGGTTTTTGGCGAATCCGTTAATCTTCCCATGCGAGTTATTCTAAATACACTTCCCGAACAATATCGTCCGCACAGCTCTAGCGCCAGCTTTAGCCAATTGTGGGCCGGCGAGGAGGCCTCAGAAGAATTTATGCTCAAGGTCTTTGAGCAGTGGCGCACGCGCACTATTCGCGTACCTTCAAACGCGCAGCCACGCGCCGCGAGAGCTAATAATGCGGTCTCGGCGGCGCGCCAGCACATGCAAAGCGCAATGCAGCAAACCGCACAAATATCCGCGAGCACGGGGCGTAAACCCACTCGTCCGATGGCGCCGGGCCAAAAACCAGCTGCGGCAGGTGGCGTCTTTGAAAAAGCGGCTTTGCGCGCGACAGCCCAGCGCGCCGAGGCCCTTAAAACCCAGTCCTTAAGTGATGTGAAAAATATGCTCAATACGGCGTTTAACCGCGGAAGCTAAAGCCTCAAAACCGCTTAAATGAGGTTTTCCGGAACATTGTGATTTTCAGGGAGTGGCAGACCCAGCAGGACTCGAACCTGCAACCTGCCGCTTAGAAGGCGGCTGCTCTATCCAGTTGAGCTATGGGTCCAAAATTGGCGCTGTCGAGATTATCTAACCCTACGCGCTTAATGCGTCCAAGGTAATTTGCGATCATAAGCAAAATTTTCCGCATAGCTGCGCGATATGCGCTTGCGAGTTTTAGGCTGGCTGACGCGGTAAGGAATTTTATTGTCCTTGGCATAAGAAACCGCCTCTTCAAGGGTGTCAAATTTCAAAGAGAGCTGGTCGCGCATATTGGTTGATCGGGCTGTACCTGTGAGGGGATCAATAACAGTCGGCGTGCGGCTAACGAAATCGAGGAGCCATTTTTGCGTGTTGCCGCGGCCAGATTGCATCGCAGATGCTGCGGGTTGATAGATTTTGGCAAACATAAACGACTCCAATTCTTGCCTGTCAATAAAGATTAAGCGCGGCGGTGTAAACTGCCTCTATTGGAAATGCGCGTCCATAAAGGATAGAAACGCTGGCCAGTCTTCCTTTACGACGCCGTGCGTTCCTTTACGCATCCAAAATGCAATGTCATCGCTTGGCCGAAAGTCTTTCAGCGACGTTGCGGACAGCCCGCGAGTTCCGTAAACCCCATAGGCAGGATTGGCGGCCTTGGCGGCGTAAAACGCGCCCTCAGGGTCGGACCATACATCACGCTGCGCATTGCCCAGCAATATGGGACGCGGGGCGATTAAGGCGAGAAGGTGATGTTGATCATAGCTGAGCGTGGACTCGGAATAGCGGGGCGTGAACCAATGCGGATAGTTCTCGGTGATGCTCTCGACCGTTTCTCCGCCTTTTTGCCTTGAAAGTGAGGCCCCGCCCGTACCAGATTGGTGAGCGATTACGCCGTCGATGGATGGATCATAAGCCGCAGCAACCAATGCGGCCTTGGCGTAACGCGAATGACCATAAGCGACGGTAGTCTCATAACCGATTTGCGAAAGCGCTTTAGAAAGAGAAGAGAACTGAAAGGCCCATGCGCCCACGCTCCCCCATGGATGCATAGGATCAGGCGATAGGGCCCTAATAGTTTCAAACTCCTGCTTGTTATCTGGGAAAATATAGCTTGGATAAATTACCGCAAGACCATAGCCTTTGGAGAGAATTAGCTCGATAGGCGGCGTTGTTATATAGCGTCCAAAAAAATAGGTAATGAGGCGGCCGGCGAGACCTTTATTATCACATGAGAACGACAAATTTTTGGGCTTGGAAATCCCTTTGACCGGAATGACGTTGTGGTTCGGGCAGAAACTCTCCATCATAATAATCGGGTGCTCTTGCGCCTCAGTCCCCTTAAGCGCACCTTTTTCAGGAGTCAAAAGCACGGCTTTGTAAAAAGCGGTATGTTCTTCGTTATTTTTCCTTATATAACTGAGAGATAGATCGATTTCTTCAATTTTTATATCTGCGTAACCGTGATCCGTAATTTCGCGCCTCTGCCTGATTTCGCTTTCAAATGACTTGGGCATGATCCCGTAGATTTCAGTCTCAAGCGCCATTCTGATAGTGGGTTTTTCCCGCTCCCAATCGGCTCTTGAGTTAACGAGCAAAGGCGGCCGTGCGCGCTGATCAAGGTTTTGGAGATTGACCCTATCAGGAGCAGTTTTCATGATCATTCTCGCTCCGCTACAGGAAGATAGTAAGACCACGATTGACAGGGCAATGAGACCAAACCACAAATTTTTCAAAAGCCAAAATGGTTTATGATTTGGAGTGCGGCTTCGCTCAGGCTCAGCTGTGTCTTTACGAGATAGCATTAAACGCACGGCTCAGATCAGCCTTGAGGTCCTCGGCATCTTCCATACCGCAGGCAAAACGCACCAGTGGACCGCTAAGTGTGCCTCCGTGCACGCGCTTTAGTTGCGGATCACAATGAATGACAAGGCTTTCATATCCGCCGTAACTATAGCCAATACCAAAAAGTTCCAATGCGTTTACAAAGGCTAGAACTTCTGCCTCGGAGCAGGGCTTTAGCACTGCGGCAAAAAGACAGGCCGCGCCTGTGAAATCCCGCTTCCAAAGCGCATGATCGGCGTGGCTCAGCAGGGCAGGATGGAAGATATCCTGCACCTTTTCATGCCCGTTCAGCCATTTCGCAAGAGTAAGCGCGCTTTGCTCCGCATGGCGAAAACGGTGCACAACTGTACGAAAACCGCGTAGAATTTGATAGGCGTCATCCGGACTTGTCGCATAGCCTAAGTATTTGGCCGTTTGTGCAACGCGTTTTGCCATACCGGCGCGGGCCGAGACGACGGCGCCGAACATGACGTCACTATGCCCGCCGAAGTATTTTGTCGCGGCATGGACAGCAATATCGGCTCCTAGGGAAAGCGGCTTTAGGGTAAGTCCTGCGGACCATGTATTATCGACAATTGTGGTTACGCCGCGCGCTTTTGCGGCTTTGGATATGGCAGGGATATCCTGAATTTCAAAGGTCAGCGACCCGGGCGACTCCATAACAATGACAGCGGTGTTCTCGCGAATGAGCGCGTCAATGTCGGCTCCGATACGCGGGTCATAAATTTGTGTCTCGACGCCCATCTTCTTGAGATAATTCTGGCAAAAACTCCGCGTCGGACCATAGCTGGAATCGGTGAGTAATAAGTGATCACCAGATTTCACATTAGCAAGTATCGCCAGCGCGCAGGCCGAAAGACCGCTCTGCGCCAATGTCGTGCCCGCTCCGCCTTCAAGCAAGTTAAAGGCCTCTTTGAGGGCGTCTTGCCCTGCGCTGCCGTGGCGGCCGTAGCCGCGAATATCGGTGCGGTAAAGGTCTTCGGCGCGCGAGAATAAAAGGGTCGACGCCCGCGTAATGTCCGGATTAACCGCCGTACCAAGTCCTGCTTTTGGGCGGCCGACATGGGTAAATTCCGTTTCAGGGCTAAGGTTATTTTTGCCGTGTTTTGTCATCTTAGGTTTTCGCCTCTATCGGGCCTTGGATGGGCAGGTTAACTTTTGCACCATATTCGCTCCAGCTGCCATCGTAAACGGCAATGTTTTTCGCGCCAAGTCTTGCAAGTTGAAAGGCGAGGCCTGCCGCGGTGATGCCGCTGCCGCAGCTTGTGATTATGGGCGCGAAAATATCTACGCCATTGAATAATTGCGCGATTTCGCTCAAGGGCTTGAACGACTTATCATCTGTGCGCAGTGAGCCAAACGGGACATTAATCGCGCCGGGCATATGACCGCTAGCAAGCCCCCGACGCGGCTCTGGCGCCGTGCCATAAAAGCGGCCGCTGGGTCGGGCATCAACAATTTGAACGTTGTTGGGTTGGGCGCTGCCTTGTGCGCGCAAGACGTCGGCCAGCGCAGCTTTAGCGGACCGCGCGGAGGTAGCTGTGTATTTGGAGCGGGGATAGACGACGGGCGAGGCGGTAACGGCTTGACCCGCTTTGATCCAAGCGGGAAGGCCGCCGTCAAGAACGCGCACGTCCTTATGGCCGAACATTCTGAAAGTCCACCAAACGCGCGGCGCAGAGAAAACGCCGTGGCGATCATAAATCACGACGGTATCTTGGGGGGTTATACCCATGCCGGAGACCGCGCGGGAAAACACCTCGGCGCTCGGAAGCATATGCGCCATGCCGCTTGATTGATCTGCGACTTCATCAATATCAAAAATGACCGAGCCGGGAATGTAGCCACGTGGCAGGTTAGCCGTGTCATTTGGCATCGACCATGTGCCGTCAATGAGCCGGATATTCGCCGACCCGCACGCGCATTTCTGCGCGAGCCAATCTACGCTGACCAGCGGATCAAACTCTAGCATATCCAGGCAGGAACGGGCAGGTCTTTGGCCCTTAGGAACTCGGGATTATAAATTTTGCTTTGATAACGCTGCCCATAATCACAAAGGATGGTGACAATGGTGTGACCGGGGCCGAGCTCTTTAGCGAGTGCAATTGCGCCCGCAATGTTAATTCCGCTAGAGCCGCCAAGGCAAAGCCCTTCGAGCTGATTAAGGGCAAAGATCACCTCAAGGGCCTCGCGGTCACAAATACGGTAAGCATGATCGACAATAATGCCTTCAAGATTTTTTGTGATACGTCCTTGGCCAATGCCTTCGGTAACAGAGCCGCCTTCGGTCTCAAGCTCGCCGTTTGTGTAATAGCTAAACATCTTGGAGCCGTAAGGGTCCGCAAGGCCAATTTTTACGTTAGGATTTTTTTCTTTCAAAGACAGGCTCACTCCGCCCAGCGTCCCGCCCGAGCCAACCGCGCAAATAAAGCCGTCGACCTTTCCGCCGGTTTGCTCCCAAATCTCTGGTCCTGTTGTTTTGATATGCGCATCGCGATTAGCCGTGTTGTCAAATTGATTGGCCCAAATGGCGTCTTTGGTGTTTTTCGCAACCTCTTCGGAATAGCGAACGTAGTTTTTGGGATTGGCATAGGGAACGGCATCGACCTCGATCAATTCAGCGCCCAGCAGTTTCACCGCGTCCTTCTTTTCCTCGGATTGGGTACGCGGCATGATGATCTTGCAGCGATAGCCCAGCGCGGAGCAGACCATCGCCAGCCCAATGCCTGTATTGCCCGCTGTGCCTTCGACGACAACCCCGCCGGGCTTCAGCGCGCCGGAGCGCTCCGCTGCGCGAATGATTTCCAACGCTGCGCGGTCCTTGACCGATTGTCCGGGGTTGAGGAACTCTGCCTTGCCAAGAATTTCGCAGCCCGTCAGCTTTGACGCCTCATTCAGGCGCAGCAGCGGCGTATTTCCGATAAGGTCCAATACAGAAGATGCGGTCATAAAACTCTCCAAATCACGGGCTGACTATAGGCGGGCAGAGCAAGCTTTCAAGAGCCTAGAGGCGGCTTTTGGGTTTATCTTTGGGCGGGCAGTGGCCGGCTTTACGCTATCAGATTAATCGCATTTAAGTATTCAGCCCACGTCAAATTATGCTAGGCCCATCATATAAAAAGGATTTGCCCATGTTGCAAAAAGTCAAAGCCGTCCAAAACGCCGTGATTACCTTGCCGACGCCCGGCGGGGGCAGTTATGAAATTGGGAACGCAAAGCCGCTGACAATTTTGGCGGGGCCCTGCGCGATGGAAAGCCGCGATCACGCCCTCATGACCGCAGAGCGCCTAAAAGGGATTGCGGATCGCGTGGGGCTGAACCTGATTTATAAGACCTCCTATGACAAGGCCAACCGCACCTCTATTCATTCACCGCGCGGCCTAGGCCTGGAAAAGGCCATGCCTGTCTTTGAGGCGGTGCAAAAGGAAATCGGCCTACCCTGCGTGACAGATATTCACACCCCAGCGCAAGCCAAGATCGTTGGCGAGGTCGTTGATGTTCTGCAAATTCCGGCTTTCCTATGCCGGCAGACGGATTTACTGGTAGCGGCGGCGCAAACGGGCAAGGTTATCAATGTCAAAAAAGGACAATTCCTCGCGCCTTGGGATATGAAAAATGTCCTCAACAAAGTTGTCGAGGCGGGCAATGGCAATGTCATGGCGTGCGAGCGCGGGGCAAGCTTTGGCTATAATACTTTGATCACGGATTTTCGCGGCCTGCCGATCATGAAAAGCTTTGGCGCGCCGGTTGTCTTTGATGCCACCCACAGCGTTCAGCAGCCCGGCGGGCAGGGCGGCACATCAGGCGGGCAGCGCGAATTTGTGCCGCCTCTGGCGCGGGCGGCGGCCTCTATCGGCGTTGCGGCAATCTTTATGGAAACCCATCCTGATCCCGAAAACGCGCCGAGCGACGGCCCGAATATGATCCCGATGGATGAATTCGAAGCCTTGCTGGCTGATATTAAGCGCTTTGATGATCTCTCCAAGAGCCTGCTTTAACTCTGATGCTTCAAACATGTTGATAAGCCCGCCGCGCGATTAGCGGCGCGCCGCCGAATCAGTTAGGGCTATTCTATGCAGCAATATCTCGATCTTCTGTCTCATGTTATGGAAAACGGCATCGATCGCGGGGACCGGACGGGGACGGGCACGCGCGGGGTCTTTGGGTATCAAATGCGCTTTGATTTGGCCGGCGGTTTCCCCATGGTCACGACCAAGAAGCTGCATAAAAAATCTATTGTCCATGAGCTGATCTGGTTCCTCGCGGGGGATACCAATATTAAATATCTCAAAGATAACGGCGTGCGCATCTGGGATGAATGGGCGGACGAAGACGGCGACCTTGGCCCTGTATATGGCAAGCAGTGGCGGCGCTGGGAGGGGCCAAATGGCGCGGTGATTGACCAAGTCGATAAAGTGATTGAGGCGATTAAGAGCAATCCCAATAGTCGCCGCCATATTGTCTCCGCGTGGAATCCTGCGGATGTCGATGATATGGCCCTGCCGCCCTGTCACTGCCTGTTTCAGTTTCATGTGGCTGATGGCAAGCTGTCCTGTCAGCTTTACCAGCGCAGCGCTGATATTTTCCTCGGCGTGCCATTTAATATCGCGAGCTATGCGCTGCTGACCCATATGATGGCGCAGGTATGCGGCCTCGAAGTGGGGGATTTCGTCCATACATTTGGCGACGCCCATATCTATTCCAACCATTTCGAGCAGGCGGCGCTACAGCTCTCCCGCAAGCCCCTGCCGCTCCCGCGCCTAAAACTAAACCCCGATATAAAATCGATCTATGATTTCAAATATGAGGATGTGAAGATTTTAGGTTATAAAGCGCATCCGCATATCGCGGGCAAGGTGGCGGTTTAACATCGACGTGGCCGCTATGCGGTCTGCCTCGCGAAGCGAGGACCGCGGCGATGCCTTTTCGCAATGAATGTTTACTTTTTTGTTCTAAGTTTGATATCGAAAACAAAGGAGTAAAATCATGGATATTATGACGGGTTTAAGTGCTGTTTCGACTGCACTTCAAATAGCGAAAGATTTGCGTGACCTTGACGTGTCTTTGAGTAATGCTGAGATGAAAGCCAAGTATGCGGAACTTTGTAATTCTCTTGCTGACGCTAAGAATTCTTTGTCTGACGCTAAGATTTCTTTGTCTGATGCTAAAATTGAATTGAATTCCAAAGATATTGAGATTTCAAAGTTAAAGTCAAAGATTATTGATATGGAGTCTGGAGACCTATGTCCTATTTGTAACTCGGGAAGAATGAAGATTACAGCCTCCGTTCCTGATGCAATTTTTGGTGTTCATGGTCATTTACGTCGTACTTTAACATGTCAAAATTTAGACTGCAGACATTCGGAGAGCAGAAAATTCAACCCAAATAAAAATTAATCTAAGCCTTCTTCACAAATATCGTTTTGAGTTTCATGGCCCCAATCCCGTCGATCTTGCAATCAATGTCGTGATCTGCGTCGATCAGACGGCCTATGCGGACCTTTGTGCCGACCTTGGCGGTTTTGGAGGTACCTTTGACTTTTAGGTCTTTAATCAGGGTGACGTAATCACCTTCGGCGAGTAGGTTTCCATTGGCGTCCTTGTAGATGCGCTCCGTTCTAAAAGCGGGATCAGGGTTCCATTCATGAGCGCATTCAGGACAGACCAGAAGCGCGCCGTCTTCATAGCTATATTCGCAGGCACATTCGGGGCAAGGCGGGAGTGTGTCTGTAGTGCTCATGATCTTTCCAGCCTTTGCCGTATGAGCCACCAGATCACAATGGCACCGAGCATCTTCCCGCCCACGCTCATGACGATATTGGGCAGGGTAAACTGCGCGTCCCTGATAAAGCTCGCCCCATAGAGAAAGGCCGTGGTGTCGATCGGCGCGGCAATGGCCGAGGACAGCAGCACGCGGGTTGAGAGCTTATATTTGGTGAAGGTGAACATGGCCCAATCGACAAGCTCAGAGATTAGGAAAGCCGCGCCGCTTGCGAGCGCGAGCGCGCCGCCGCTGGTGACATAGGTTAAAAAAAGCGCGATCGCCATGGCGATCAGCACTTCATGGCCGATTTCTCGCTGGGCGAAATCTCTGACGACGAGGACAAGCCCCGTCACCACGGTCACGGGATTAAACGCCCATGCGGCAAGCCCCGGTAGCTCCACCATGGGCGCCCAAGTGAAGCTCCAATTAATAAAGGGGATGAGCAGGATATAGAGCAGCGTATATTTGACAAAACGAAGCGAGGTCGGCTTGGGCGGCTTTGCGGGGTGTGTTTCAATCTCGGTGTTCATAGGCTGAGTTTGGCGTAAATTGGCAGGAGGGTCTAGGGCACTGGACGCGGCGGCGGCGAATAAGGCGGAGAGTCATAAACAAATTATGGAGACGAACATGGGAAATTCTATCTCCTTGGGATTATTCGACGCGGGCGGACGGGGGGTATAGGCAGGGCGCGAGCTTTCGGATATGGGTAAGCCATGACACCCGACTCGCCGATTGCTTACCCGAAACTTGCCCTGATCGTGGCCAAATCCCGCAATAATGTGATTGGTATTGATGGGGATTTGCCATGGCGGCTGTCATCTGATTTGAAGTTTTTTAAGGCGACCACCCTTGGTAAACCTGTGCTCATGGGGCGGGTGACATGGGAGAGCCTGCCTTTTGCTTTGCCGGGGCGGCCGAACCTTGTGCTGACTCGGAATCTAGATTACTGCGCGCGCGGGGCCGAAGTGCATGATGATGCTATGGAAATGATTGCACGCGGTTTTGAGCTGGCGGGAGAGACGGGAGCAGGTGAGGTCATGCTGATTGGCGGGGCGCGGCTATATGCTCAGCTCATGCGCTATTGCCAGCGGCTCTATGTCACTGAAGTTGACGCCATGATCGAGGGCGATGCACATTTCCCTGCGATTCCCGCAAATGAGTGGCGAGAGGTTTCGCAAACGCCCTATCCTAAAGGGGAAAAGGATGATTACCCCTTTACGGTGCGAGTTTATGAGCGAATTTAGGCGATTGTGCAGAGAATCTTGCTTTTGCCATCTTGATAAAGGGCGGCGGTGGCCTCACATATAGGCAATATCGAAATTATCGGAGCGGCATATGCCAGACAATAAAAGTCCTTGGGGCAGCGGACCAAAGGGAAACGGATCAGGAGGCCGTAAAGGGCCAAGCGGGAGCGGCGGAAAGTCGCCCTGGGGCGGCGGAGGACCAGACCGCAATAAACCCCGTCCGGGCGAAACGTCGCCGGATCTTGAAAACGTTATCGAGGGCTTTAAAACGCGCGCTTTCGGCAGCGGCGGCGGCGGTCCGCGCCGACCTCGCGGCGGGCGTCCCAATGGACCCTTGCAGAAATTTGGCCCGTTTGGCGTGATTATCGGCGTTGGCCTTTTGGCGATGCTGATCTCTATGGTCTACACGGTCGACCAACAAGAAGAGGCGGTTGTACTGCGCTTTGGTAAATATGCGCGTACCGTTGCGCCGGGCCTAAATATTAAGGCCCCTAGCCCATTTGAGACGATCATAAAGGCCAAGACAAGAGTTGTGCAAAAAACAACAATTGGCGGAAATGATAACACCTCGCTGATGCTAACAGGGGATGAAAATATCGTTGATATCGATTTCACCGTATTGTGGCGGATTAAGGACCTTAAGAGCTATATTTTTGAAGTCGATGAGCCGGCCGTTGCGCTGAAAGCGGTGGGTGAGAGCGCCATGCGCGAAATCGTGGGCCGAAGCGAGCTAGAAAATATTATCACGACAGAGCGTCTTAACACAACCATTGCGGTGCGTGACCTGATGCAACGCACGCTTGATGAGTATGTCGCCGGCATCGAGGTGGTGGAGGTGCAGCTTCAAAAAGCTGATGCCCCTGAAGGGCGGGTTGTAGCGGCCTTCCGTGACGTTGTGGACGCGACCCAGCAAAAAGAAACGCTTATCAATGAGGCGACCGCTTATCAGAATACTGTTGTTCCGGCTGCGCGCGGTGACGCCGCTAAAATCCTACAAGACGCCGAAGCCTATAAAGGTAAGGTCGTTGCAGAAGCAACAGGTGAGGCGGAGCGATTTAATCTAATTTTAGTTGAATATAAGGCTGCGCCGCGCGTGACGCGCCAGCGCATGTATCTAGAGACCATTGAAGAGGTCTATCAAGACGCCGACAAAATCCTGCTGGACGCAGAATCGGGGTCCGGCGTTGTGCCCTATCTTCCGCTGAATGAACTGGGCAAGAGAAAGGGAGCAAACTAATGAAAGGTGCACCAATATTATTTGTCATTTTAGGCATAATCGCAGCTATCATTCTGGCGTGTACTCATACCGTTAAGGAGTGGGAACAGGCCCTTATTTTGGAATTTGGTCAAGCCAAGCGTGTTGAAAATCCTTGGGACAAACCGCCCGCGGCGGGCTTAAAATTCAAGCTTCCCTACGAGTCGGTGGTGACTCTTGATCGCCGAAATCTCGAAGTTGATTTAAAATCTGTCGAGCTTGTCGCTTCGGATCAGGAACGCCTCGTTGTCGATGCCTTCGTGCGCTACCGCATTGTGGACGCGGTGAAATTCTATCAGGCCTTACAAACCGAAGGCGGCGCGCAATTGCAGCTAAATTCGATTATGGACTCAACCCTGCGGGATGTTCTTGGCCGGGTTGATCGCCCGGAGATTATCGCAGGCCGCCGCGCGGAACTGATGGCAGAAATCCAGCAAGTGTCCAACAATGTGGTAAAAGATAAGGACTTTGGCATTGAGATTATCGATGTGCGCATTAAACGCGCTGATCTGCCGCCTGCCAACACGGAGCAAGTCCTCGAGCGCATGGTCACAGAGCGTAAGCAAATCGCGGAATTGATCCGGTCCGAAGGCCGGGAAGAGGCGTTGGAGATAACGGCGACGGCTGAGAAAGATGCGACGATCATTCGCGCCGAAGCGCAGCAGCGCGCAGAGATCATCCGCGGTGAGGGTGATAAAGAGCGTAATGCTATCTACGCTGATGCCTATAATAAGGATCCGGAATTCTTTGCGTTTTACCGCTCTATGGAGGCTTATAAGACCGGCCTTGGTGAGGGTACGACCTATGTGCTCTCGCCTGACAGCGATTTCCTTGGCTATCTCGGGAACCAGAGAGGCCCGCGCCGCTAAGTGGTTACGGCGGGTGAAGCCTTGTTGCTAATCATGGGCGGCGCCCTCGCAGTTGAGGGTGCGCTCTGGGCGATCGTTCCGGCGGTCATGCGCAAAACCTACACAGACGCTTTCACTATGGGGGACCGCTTTTTGCATCTCAGCGGTCTTGTTTCTGTGGCTTTGGGTGTTGTCTGTATCGCCTTCGCGATGCAGCCCTGACGGAAAGGCTGACGTTAACCCTTTGGGTCTGGTACTTTTGCGGGGGCGGGCCGCGCGCGGCGTTTGTTAACGCGGCGTTTAGCCCGGCGGGTTTCCAATATTTCTCTGAGCGGAGGTAGGCGCGCTGGAAGCTCGCTTAGGATTTGGTCGCGTTCAGTCTTTGACTTAGTCGTCCAATACGCAATTTCGTCAGCGCTACGTCCGCAGCCAAAGCATAGCCCGCTCTCGCGTTCCATGGAGCAAATCAGCACGCATGGACTGTCGACAGGCTCCAATTCCAGATCATTTTCATCACTCATAAAGAGAGCTTACACTAAGGTGAAAATAGATGCAAAATATATATAAAGATTTCTTTATATCAAATCATGTTTCTGTTATAGAGCAGCAAATATTCATTGGAAGATAAAATGACTGACGAACCTGAAGACATCATACTCCGCGATCTTGATGATACAGAGCTGGTCCAGCAAATGCAGGATGATCTTTATGATGGCATGATCCCCGAAGTCACAGAGGGCACGCAAATTCTGCTCGAACGTGGATGGGATGCCAATATGGTGCTCAATGATGCCCTCGTCGAGGGTATGCGAATTGTTGGCATTGATTTTGCCGACGGTATTCTTTTTGTTCCCGAAGTCCTGAAAAGTGCGAATGCCATGAAGGGCGGTATGGGGCTTTTACGGCCCTTGCTCGCGTCGTCTGAAAATCAAAGCAGTATCGGCAAAATCGTGATGGGGACCGTAAAGGGTGACATTCATGACATTGGGAAAAATCTTGTTGGCATGATGATGGAAGGCGCAGGTTTTGAAGTGATCGATCTTGGGATCAATACCTCTGTTGAAGAATTTCTTGAGGCTATCGATACTCACGAACCGCAATTGATTGGCATGTCTGCGCTTCTGACAACAACGATGCCGTATATGGGTGTGGTCATTGAAGAGTTTGAGAAACGCGGCCTAATGAAGGAACTTGGCGTTATGGTCGGCGGTGCGCCGCTGAATCAGGAATTTGCAGATGCTGTAAAGGCCAATGCTTACGGCCCTGACGCGGCGACGAGCGCGGAACTTGCCAAAGCGCTGGTTGGCAGAAATAGCTAATTATGCGTGAGAGCGTTCTCATATTGGCTTGCGGCGCGCTTGCCAATGAGATCGTTTTTCTTACGCAACAGCTTGAGAAAGGCAAAACAAAACTCGATTTGCAATGCTTGCCTGCCGATTATCATAACACGCCGGAAAAAATTGTGCCGGCGCTACGGGCTATCCTCGACGCCCGCGCTGGGGATTTTCGTCAGGTTCTCATCGGTTATGGGGACTGCGGCACGGGCGGCGCGATTGATCGGTTGATATCAGAATATCCAAATACAAGCCGTCTTAGCGGGGCGCATTGCTATGCGTTTTACGCGGGGCTAGATGAATTTGACGCGATGATGGAGGAAGAACTTGGCAGTTTTTTTCTTACCGATTACCTCGCCCGTCATTTCGATAATGTTGTATGGAGGGGCCTTGGGCTTGACCGTGCACCGGAGCTGATAGACAGCTATTTTGCCCATTATAAGCGCATTGTTTACCTCTCCCAGGCCGATGACCCGCAGGCCCTCACCAAAGCCAAAGCCGCTGCCGAAAAATTGGGACTTGCTTTTGTGCACCGCCCGACCGCTTACGGGCTTCTTGAAAGGTCTATTCGCCGCGCCGCCGCCGTGATAGGCTAGGGCAGGAGACTTCATGCGGCAGTTACTTATTTTATTGGCCCTTCTGGGCTTAGGCGCGGGTGTCTTTGTAATGGCCGGCTCTGCCAAGCGTGTGAATGCCGAAAGCCAGTCTGAGGGTCTGACGCCCTCTGCCAAAGTTGCCGCCGAGGATAAGATAAGAACTGCTATGGACACACAAGCGCAGGCCTGGAGCGGCGGCGATATTGACACCTTTATGGAAAGTTATTGGAAGTCCGATAAATTGCGCTTTGCCTCGGGCGGGTCAATAAATTCGGGCTGGGAGGTCACCAAGGCGCGCTATAAAAAACGCTATCCTGACCGCGGCGCCATGGGGCGGCTTGCCTTTAGCGATTTGGACGTGCAAATCCTGTCCTCGGATGATGCTTTGGTCTTTGGCCGCTGGACGTTGACGCGGGAGGCTGACACGCCGGGGGGGCTTTTTACGCTGCACTGGCGCAAAATTGATGGACAATGGAAAATCGTTTCCGATCATACCTCATCTGGTGATTGATTGGGCTAGGCGCTTGGGGCAGTAAGCCTATATGAGACTTTGGCAGGAAATTTTTTCCGCGGGCGCACGGCTATTTGGACCGCCGGCCTTGCCGGATACGGACGGCTTTCCCGGACATATCCAAGATGGGCGCGTAGCCGCCGCGCTGGTCGGTCTGGGCGCAAAAATGGCGAAAGCCGACGGACACGTCCGCCGAGAGGATATTGCAGCGTTTAAACGCGTGTTTCAAAGTACATCAGAGGATGATAGCGGCATTGCGCGTTTCTTTGATCTCGCGCGCCAAACCACGCTGGGCTATGAGCGTTATGCGCGCCTTATCGCCCGCAAATTCAGGGCCCGCCCTGCCGTCCTAGAGGATGTCATGGACGGGCTTTTTCATATCGCCCTTGCCGATGGAGTGATTACGGATGAGGAGCATATGTTCCTGAAATCCGTCAGCGATATTTTTGGATTTTCAGAGCGCGAGTTCAAACGCATACAGATTGCCCATTGCGGACGGGCCTCGGATGATCCTTATTTGATCCTTGGCATTGATGAAGATATTTCAGATAGCGATCTCAAGCGCGCATACCGGCGTATGGCGGCGGCAAATCACCCTGACAGGCTTGCAGCGCGGGGCCTCCCCCGAGAGCTCACCCGCCTTGCGACGCAGAAAATGGCGATGATTAACCGCGCCTATGACACAATCCGCACGGAACGGGCGCGATATGCGGCGCAAAACAGGGCGGCCTTACCGAAAAGTTAGGTGAAGTGATCGCTTTCTGTTAAGCATGGCCTTGACCTCGCCCCAATTCCTTACAACATTAGGCATATGACGCAGACATTTAACATATCCGGGCGCGGCAATGTCGTGACCAACATATTTCGGGCGCTTTTCCTTGCGGCGGCGGGGATTGGCGGTTTTCTGATTTTTGCAGCCTCGGCCGCCTTTGCATTTTTTGTGATTGCGGGACTTGTCATTCTTGGGATCGTTGTTTTCGCTTTTCTTTGGACGCGGGCGAAGCTCCTTGGCCGTCCCTTTGGCCCCAAGGCGCAGTTCGAAGCCGCAAAGAAAGACATGGAAGCGCAAATGCGTGAGGCCACGGGACGGGCAGCCCCAATTGGTGATGAAGGTCCGGTTATTGACGCCCATCAAACCCCTGATGGCTGGTCCGTTGATGGCTAGTAAAGAGGCTGGCGGGGGACTGCGGCTCCTCTAGGCATGACGTATGCGGCCGCTTTGATCCGGGCTTGCAAAACCCCTGTGCTGCGATAGACCAAAGCGGTGAAACCGCTCGATTTTTCTATCATGATGCTGTGCTGCCTTGCTTGGGCAGGGAACTTTGTTGTTAGCGCTTGGGCACTGGGTAACCATCCTGTACCGCCGTTTATGCTGGCGGCCGTGCGGGCCGCCATCGTGCTTTTGTTCATGGGCTGGGTATTGCTAAAGCCAAGGCCAAGGCATTTCTGGCGTCTTATGGCGGTCTGCGCTTGTGTGGGGCCAGTGCATTTGGGCTTTCTGTACACGGGGCTTCAAACAGCGCCGGCATCCGGCGGCTCTATTGTTTCGCAAATGCTTATTCCTTTTGCTGCTGTACTCTCCGTGATTTTTTTAAAAGAGCGTATAGGCCCTCGCCGCATTGCCGCCATTGTGGGGGCCATTATTGGCGTTGTTATAATGATCTATGAGCCGGGCGCGCTACGTTTTGACCTTGGGCTTGTCTACATTGTGCTGGCCTATCTTTCATTGGCCGTGGGCTCTGTTGTGATGAAGCGCGTAGGGAATGTTGATTGGACGCAATATGTGACATGGATGGCGCTGGTGGTTCTAATTGTGATGGCGCCTGCCTCATATGTGTTCGAGGCAGGGCAGGCCGAGGTCTGGGCGCGCGCCAAAGCACCGCTTCTGATCGCGGCGGGCTATGCCGCGCTGGCCGTCACCGTATTGGCGCATGGCCAGTATTTTACCCTGATAAAGCGTTATGAAATTTCAGTCGTTGTGCCGCTGACGCTAATGACGACGGTGTTTGCTTGCGTGCTCGGCGTGATATTCTTGAAGGAGACGCTATTTATGCGCTATCTTATTGGCGGGGCGATTATCATGCCTTGCGTTTGGTTTATCGCTGCGCGCCAAGAGGCTGCGCTCAATACCGCTAAACCCGGAAGAGGGAGTCATCATCATGGCCGCGAAAAATAAAACCGTTCCGTCCGGCCTTCGCATAGAGGATTATCTTGCGGCGATACCCGACGATGCCCGCCGCGCGGATTGCGAAAGGCTGCATGTGGTTATGTCGGAAATCTCGGGCTGGCCTGCGAAAATGTGGGGCGCAAAACTCAGCAGTGCTATCGCTGGCTATGGGGAATATCACTATAAATATGACAGCGGGCGGGAAGGGGATGCGCCGCGGTTAGGATTTAGCTCCCGTGCGCAGAATATCTCGATTTATATTATGCCCGGCTATGAGGATTTTGGCCGCGAACTATCGCGGCTGGGCAAGCACAAGATTGGAAAATCCTGTCTTTATATCAAACGGCTGAGCGATATTGATGAGTCTGTTTTGCGCGAAATTATGGCCAAGAGCCTCGATATAATGGCGAAAAAATATCCGTTATGAGGCCAGCGATATGAAAATTACACAGACACCGTCTGCGAATTTTGACGCGCGCACTCTCCCGATCAGCCTGCTTGTGCTGCATTATACGGGTATGGAGAGCGGCGCGGCAGCGCTTGCCCGCCTTACAGATCCCAGCGCCAAAGTTAGCGCCCATTATGTAGTCGAAGAAGATGGCCGTATCTTTCAGCTTGTCGCTGAAGATAAGCGCGCATGGCATGCGGGCGTGTCTGAATGGCGCGGCGAGCGCAATATAAATTCCGCCAGTATCGGTATAGAAATCGTCAATGGCGGGCATGATTTTCCCAATAATGACGGGAGTTTACAGGCTTTCCCTGACCCGCAAATTCTTGCTTTGATTGCCTTGTCCAAAGCGGTTATGGCGCGCCATAATATCGGCGCGCGCGGCGTTGTTGGCCATAGCGATATTGCGCCTGCACGCAAGCAGGACCCGGGAGAGCATTTCCCATGGGCAGGATTAGCGGCGGCGGGCGTTGGCTATTTTCCGCAAAACATAGAGGCAGATCGGCGGGCATTATTTGGCGCGGGTAGCCGCGACCGGGGCGTCGCGATCCTTCAGCGCGGGCTGGCGGATATTGGCTATTGCGCGCGGGTGAGCGGGGTGCTGGATGAGCCAACGCAGCTCATCCTAGCCGCCGTGCAGCGCCGCTACCGCCCCGAACGTATAGACGGCCTTGTTGATATGGAAACGTTGGCGATTGTGAAAGCGCTGGCCGAGTATAACAATGCCTAATTTACCCTGCCGCTAAGCAGCATGGGGCGTAATAGCCCGCAAGGATCCCTAACGCCCGCCCCGCACAAGGCGCCCCGGCCTTGCATCTGTAACCTCATCATTGGCGATCACTTGCTGCCCTGCCACAAATGTCGCGGCGTAACCTGTGACGGGCTGCAATAATCTTTGCCCGCCCGCGGGGAGGTCTTGCACCATTTTGGGCACGCCGAGGTCAAGGGCTTGGTAATCAATGATATTCAGATCGGCGCGCAGTCCTGCTTTGATCCGTCCGCGGTCGGTTAAGCCGAGGTAATCCGCCCCGTCCGCTGTTAGCATTTGCACGGCGCGGGGTAGGGGGATGCCCTCTTTGCCGGCGTTCATGCGGTCGCGCGTCCAATGAGCCAGCAGATAAGTTGGGAAGCTCGCATCACATATTGTGCCCACATGCGCCCCGCCGTCAGAGAGGCCAGGCAGCGCCTTGGGATGGCGCATCATCGTCAGCACATTATCATAATTCATATGGGTGTAATTATAGACAGGGTAATAGATCAGCGCCTTGCCGTCATCCTCGAGCAACAGATCATAGGCTTTCTCCCAAACGCTAACCCCATCTTTGCGCGCCAGTCCCGCGATTGAGGCCTCTGAGGTTTGCTCATAATCAACGCGTCCATTGACCGAGAGGCGAAAGTTTTTCTCTGCAAGCTGCTCAAAGCTTGCGATCATCATATCAACCATGGGCGGGATAGGACTGCCCGGGCCAGCGAGCTGTACGGGCGTTTCCGCGAGCATTTTGGCCTTATAGGCGGGATCAGACATAATCGTGACGCGCTCAGACAGCGGCTTATCGGCAATCGCTAGATAGCTTGGGAAGGCCATGATGGGATGAAAGGTGCATTGCAATCCCGTGATGGAGCCAATGGCGCGCGGCGCGACTTGAAAGCTAATATCAAGGCCGTCGGCATTCATTGCTTCCGTGCGGCGAATGATGTTCTTCCAATCCTCCGGTGCGAAATCCCGCTCCATGAGCGACATAGAGCCCTTGCGCGCCCCGCCTGCGCGAAAGAAGGCCTCCATGAGGTCAAACTCTGTTTCGAATGTCTCGCCCTCGCGCAGCATATCAAAATCATTCACCGCTTGCAGGACCCCATGCTCCAGCCCCTCAAAGGCCGAGGCGAGACCGGTTAGCTCGTCAACGCCGGCCTCGGAGCCGGGCGTCCAGTCCCCGTCCGAGCTTTTGTGAAAATCACTGCGCCCTGTCGAAAAACCTATCGCGCCGGCTTTTAGGGCTTCGCGCAATGTTTCTTTCATCTTGGCGATGTCATTTTCATTGGCGGCTTGGTTAAAGACCGCGCGGTCGCCCATGACGTAAACCCGCAGTGGATCATGGGGCACCATAACGGCGACATCAATCGTGCGCGGCATGGCGTCAACGGCGTTCATATATTCAGGGAAGGTCTCCCAATCCCATGTAAGACCCTCGTGCAGGGCTGTGCCGGGGATATCCTCGACCCCCTCCATGAGACGAATGAGTTTATCGCGGTCACTCTTACGGCATGGGGCGAAGCCGACGCCGCAATTACCCATAACGGCCGTCGTTACGCCGTGATTGACGGAGGGTTTAAGTTCAGGGTCCCAGCTCACTTGCCCGTCATAATGGGTGTGCAGATCAATAAACCCGGGCGTGATAATTTTTCCCGCTGCATCAATGGTGTCTTTGGCGGGACCTTCGCAGGGGCCAACCTCTGCGATTATGCCGTCTTTGACCGCGATATTGACTTCGCGCGCCGCGCCGCCATTGCCGTCTATTACCGTTCCGCCAGTAATCTTAAGGTCAAACATGTTTCACGCCTTTATCGTTAAATTGAAACAAGGCCACGAGGATAAGCCCGCCGATAATATGCCATGTTCCCCATAGCCCTGCAATCGCTGCCGCTCCGCCAAGTCCGCCAAGCTGGGTGAGGAGAATGACAATGCCAAGGCCCGAGTTCTGAATGCCGACCTCAAAGGTGAGCGCGCGTCGCTGGCGGACATTGGCGCCCGCGAGGGTACCCGACACATAGCCAAGGGCAAAGGCCAGCGCGTTATGGAGTATCACAAGGCCAATCACGCCCATGCCAATTTGGAGAATGACAGGCGCAAATTTAATCAGTGCGCCGACAATAATCACGCCAAGCCCAAGTCCTGCTAGGGCGGCGAGCGGCTTTTGCAGCCGTGCTGCCAAGGCAGGGGAGAGCGCGCCAAGCGCCATACCTAGAAATAAGGGCAAGGCGAGAATGATCAAGGTTTGGATCAGGAAACTCACCGCGTCCAGATTGATTTCCGATAACAATGCATCTGTGGGGACATAGAGCGAACACCAGAACAAGATGGACACGGGCGTGATGAAGGCCGCAGCAAGGCTGCTGGTGGCGGTCAGAGACACTGAAAGGGCTGTATCGGCGCGTCCGAAAAGGGCCAAAAGGTTTGAGACATTCCCGCCCGGGCAGCAGGCGATCAAAATCATGCCCAGCGCGATGCTGGGCTGCGGATTGATTAGCAAGCATAGCCCGACGGTGAGGGCGGGAAGGCCTATGATTTGCGCCAGAAGGCCCGCGAGGTAAACTTTGGGGTTTGTACGAAAAAAGGCGAAATGTTCACGCCGTAAGCCCAGCGCTACAGCAAACATCATCATCGCCAAAGTAAACATCATCGCTACTTCGGATCCAGCGCCCAAATCAAGGGAGATATTGTCTATATCAGAAGGGCTCATTGATGCCGATCGGCGCTATTCATTTTCGTCCAGAGGATGCTTCTCCCCTCCTAGAACGACGCCCCAAACCGGAATGTTCGCCCAGTCCTGCGGCTCGGCCTCAAGCGGGTTTTTGCCAAGAACAGTAAAGTCCGCTTTTTTGCCGGTTTCAATTGATCCTAGCTCATCTTCAAGTCCTAGTGACCATGCTGCGTCCAGCGTGATTGCCCGCAGGGCTTGCTCAGGGGTGAGGCGCTCGGAGGGCGTACTGATATTGCCTTGTCGGGTCATGCGGGTGACGTGGGCCGCAGCAGCCTGCAATGGCACAGGCGGGGCGAGCGGGGCGTCTGAATGCAAGGTCGAGCGTATGCCCGCCGCCATGGTGGAGGCGAGCGGCGTGATAAAGGCCGTTTTCTTGCCTATGGCCGTAATATAATCATCGCCCATGTAATTAACGTAGTGGCTCGCGGCGGAGACGCCAATTGGCAAGGCGGCGGCGGCCTTGACCTGATTTGGCGTCATTTGGCCTAGATGTTCAATAATGATGCGCTGTCCGTCTTGCGGCGGCGCGAGGGCCGCGGCGGCGGCGAGCGTGCTTTCCTGCGCCGCGTCGCCGTTTGAATGGATATGAATATCGAGCCCCGCGTCCCAATATTTCCCCATGAGAGCGGGCAAGGCGTCTGGCTCTGTCACCCAAAGTCCGCTTGTGCCTTTGGATTGTCCGCCAATATAGCCAGGCGCTGCCATGCGCATGGTTTGGGAATAAAAGGCGGCATCGGTAAAGAGTTTAACTTGAGGTAGCACGGGTATGCGGCTGTTTTTGTGAACCATTTCATTGATAACGGCGCTTGAATCCTCGCCGTGCGTGGCCGCAAAAGCGCGGTGCTCGGGCACGAGATAAAGGCGGTAAGGTTCATCATTAGTATAGAACTGGTTGAGGAAATTATCTTCCATATCACGCCCAAAAATGCCGTACCCCATTTCCGCAACTGTCGTCACACCTGCTTGGGTGAATAAGCTCTCATAACCGGCAAATCCTTTGGCAATATGATCCGGCGCAAGCAGCACTGGCCCGACGGAAGCAAAGAGCGCCAGCCCCGCGTCCTCATAAATACGGCCCGTTAGCTCGCCCGCGCTATCCAGATCAACGCCGTGATATTTCTCCGCGAGCGCAGGTGTGAGCTTTGACATTTTTATTGCCGCTGAATTGAGGTAAAAGTCATGGCCTGAATAATGCCAGATAAACAGTGGCCGTTTGGTTGTGATCTTATCAAGATCGCTTCGGTCAATGTCGCCCTGCACGAGGTTATGATAGCCAAAGAGAATAAGCGGCCCTTCGGGCGCCTTGGCTTCCAATTCTTTTATACGGGCCATAAGGGAGGCCTTGTCAGGAAGGCCTTTTACGAGGCCTTTAGGGCCCTGCATATCCCACGGCGGCACCCAATCAAGGCCATACATCATCGCGCCTAGGGTCATATGCACATGGGGGTCAATCAAGCCAGGCAATAATGTCTTGCCGACAAAACTCTCATCAATTTTTGCACCTCCAAAAGAGGCCTTTAGCGTGCTTAACTCCCCAACGCCGGCGATGATGCCGTCGCTACCAACTGCCACCGCTTTGGCTACAGCTTGGGCCGTATTTTGAGTAAGTATGGTTTCGGCAGGGTAGATGGTGACCTCTTTGCTAGGCGAAGGGGCCTTAGAGGAAGGCCTACTTGCCGGTTGACACGCGGTTATACCCCCGATGAGCAAGGACACGCCGAGCATTGCCGCTAATTTTGTTTTCGAGAATGGATATGCATTTATCATATAAAATTCCGCAGTATTATTTGTCCACTGTGCTTGACTTTGCCGCAGTAAACAAGGTTAAAGCCTCTCGCCAGAGGGTCGGGCGACCGCTCTGCGTGGAACACAGTTTTACGCGGGGAGGAAAGTCCGGGCTCCATAAGGATAGGATGCCGGATAACGTCCGGCTAGCGCGAGCTAAGGGAAAGTGCCACAGAAAGCAAACCGCCTTGTGGTTTTCGCTTTGCGAGATTCCACGTGGTAAGGGTGAAAGGGTGCGGTAAGAGCGCACCGCGCGGCTAGCAATAGGCGCGGCACGGTAAACCCCATCCGGAGCAAGACCAAATAGGGGCGATATACACGGTGCCTTACCGTATCGCCCGGGTGTGTTGCACGAGGCTTTCAGTAATGAAAGCCCTAGATGAATGGTCGCCAAGGCGCAGCAATGCGCTGAACAAAACCCGGCTTACAGACCCTCTGGCAAAAATTATGTTTGGCGAAGCGGGGCACTTGCGTTGAGGCTTGCCCAAAATCAATCTCAGATTGAATTGCCCTGGATTTTCTGTTATGCGGCTCTTTTACAGGGGGCGCAAAATGACTGTAATCACTAAAACTGCTGATGATAAAAAAATTCTATCCAGAGTGCTGGAGCTTGATATTCCGGCCTATCGAGATGCCTATAGTGATAGAACAGCTTGGCTCATGGCGTGTTTCTCAGAGCTCGCATATTTGAAATTCGATATTACAAATCTGAATGATGTAAAAATCAAAGCCAGTTTCAGAAAAGCGCTGAATGTCGTATTGGAAGATACGGCAAAAATTGGGACTTTGAATAAAATTGTCGATAAATTTGTTCATGACCATCAGCAAGAGATGGACTCGTTAAATTCAAGTTTGGGGGTGTTGAATTATAAACTTGAAAAGGTCTTTGACGAGGATGGAACACAAGCCATATTAGTGCGTGACGATGCGCATAAGCGACTTGTTTTGGCCTTTAGAGGAACAGAAAAAGAGGTGATACGTGACATTCAGGCGGACATAGATGCCAAATTGGAATCAATGGTCGGCGGCGGCAAATCGCATAGGGGCTTTTCCAAAGCTTATTGGGCCGTAGGTGACGAAATTCAAGATACGCTAGATGATCCGCAATTTTGCGAGTATCGCCTGTATCTAACGGGACATAGCTTAGGCGGGGCTCTCGCTAATATTGCTGCCAAATTTATCGATCATAAAGGCGGGATATCCGCCTGCTATACTTTTGGCGCGCCGCGTGTTGGAAATAAGGACTGGGTGGAAGAAATCAAACCGCCAGTCTACCGAATTGTCAATTCCTCTGATGTCGTGCCGATGATGCCACCCGAAGGAAATTTTCTAAATGCTACTACCTATATTTTTGCATTTATGCCCCTTGTTGGACATCCAATGCGTAAGTTTTTCCTTAGAAATCTAATCGGATATTTTCATAGCGGGGATATGCGCTATTTGACCCGGACTAAAAAGCCGGATTTTTCAGATGCGAAATTGTTGCCGCATACCTCATCTGTCTCAAGAATTTGGCTGTGGTTCAAATCCAAAATGATTGTTATGGCGGTGCAGGATCATAGTATGTCGGTCTACCGAAGAAAGCTTGGAGCTATCGCGATTTACCGAAACGCCTAGAATTGCACACGGGCAAAAAGCCGCCAGCTTTCGCGGGCGGCTATGTTTGTTTTGGAAGGGAGAGGGGGTCTATCGGCGCGTGCGTAGCGTGCCGTTCTGCCAATAGGTCGTACCTGTGCTGGGATCTGTTGAATAATACCGCCCTGCAAATTGGTCGTATGTGAGCCCGCCGCCAACGCCGCTATAGGCAGAGGAAGAGGAAACAGAGCCGCTGTAGCTTTGCCCGCTGTGGCTGCTATGAGCGCCATATGCGCTGTGTGAACCAGGTGCACACTGCTGCCCGTAACTACCGGAGGCCGTTTGCACGCCGTGATGTTGATGGCTGTGGCCAGCGTGGCTTTGCGTTTGGTAGCCTTGGGTTTGATAGCCCTGAGCGGGATAACCATGTCCCGCGTGATGGGCCTGCGGGCGGTAATCACCTCTGCGCCACTTGCGGTCCTCATAGGCACCGGCTAAAGCGCCGCTGAGTGCGCCCGCCGCCGCGCCAATGGCGGCGCCCTTTGCGCCGTTACCGCTCCCAGAATTATTCCCGATAATCGCGCCGAGGGCGGCCCCGCCGGCCGTGCCGAATGCGGCGTTTCTTTCGATGCTGCCCGTGGTTGTACACGCGGCCAAAGTCATGGCCGCAGCCGAGGCTAAGATAAGGTGTTTCATAGGTTTTGCTTTCGTTCCATTCACATTATTTTGGCTATTATAGATCATTTTTCGTGAATTTGTGACGAAATAGCAGTTAACAGGGCCTGAGCACTGCAAAAACCCAAATCTGCCTAGCGCCGCCGCCGTCCATCCCGGGCAGCTTTGCGAGCCTTGCCGGCTTCGCTTGTGCCGGGCGCAACGAGCGCGCCTAGCTTTGCGACAACCTCTTCACGGCTAGGGCGAGGGCCCGCATTATAGCTATCCATGGCTTTGCGCATGGCGGCAATATGGCGAGGAGCCGTGCCGCAGCATCCCCCAATAATGCGTACGCCCGCATCGGCTGCAACCTTGACATAATCGGCCATTAATTCGGGCGTGCCCGTGTAAACCGTTTCTTTGCCTTTGATCACGGGAATACCGCAATTGGCTTTGCCAACAATGACGGCTTTGGGGTTCTCATTGGTCATAGCCAGCGCGGATACGGTTAGGTCCGATGCGCCCACGCCGCAATTCGCGCCGTAAGCCAGAGGCGGGTGCGGCAGGAGCGCGACGACTGAGCCCATATTGCCCGGCGCAAGGCCCATCATAGTTTTGCCCGCCGTGTCAAAGCTGGCTGTGAAAACATAGGGAATCCCAACAGCATCTGCGGCTTCGCAAGCCGCCTGTATTTCTTCAGGCGCAGACATGGTTTCGATCCAAGCGACATCAGCACCGCCGTCCTTAAGGCCCTGTATTTGCATGATGAATTCAGCGCGCGCACTATCCATGGTCATCAAGCCCATGGGCTCAAAAAGCTCACCCGTTGGCCCAACCGAGCCTGCGACGACAATAGGCCGATCGGCAGCTGCGGCGACTTTGCCCGCGATCTCTGCGCCTGCCTTGTTTATGGCATGGGTTTGGTCTTGCGCGTCATGGAGCTTTAGGCGCGGGGCATTGGCCCCAAAGGTATTTGTCAGGATAATGTCACTGCCGGCGTCAACAAACATCTGGTGCAGGGCTTCGGGTTTGTGCGGTTGGTCGAGATTCCAAAGATCTGGGGGAAAGCCCGGCTCAAGATCCATTTCCATGAAATTTGTACCTGTTGCGCCGTCGGCAAGCAGAAGGTGTTTTTGAGCGAGGAGCTCTTGTAACGAAATACGCATAAAGAAACCTTTATATCAACTTGGCGCTGCCTTAGCCTATCGGCGTGGCTTTGTCAGGTAAAATATTAAGCAAAAGCGTCGTTGAGGCGGGCTGAGGCTTGACTTGCACACGCGAGAGGCTATCCCCGCCTTTTACCGTTTCGCACTGGAGAGATTCATGCATGCTTATCGTTCCCATACTTGCGCGCAGCTGCGTGCGTCTGATGTCGGAGAGACGGCCAAGCTTTCAGGGTGGGTCCACCGCAAGCGCGAACATGCGAATGCTTTGTTTATTGATCTTCGCGATCACTATGGAATAACCCAAGTCGTCGTTTATCCGACGGCGGAGTTTTATGAAGCTGCTAAGCGCTGCCCCTCCGAGTCGGTTATCACGGTAACGGGCGAGGTGCTGGCGCGTGATACCGAGGCTAAGAATAGCGAAATTGACACGGGCGAGATAGAGCTGCGTGCAGATGAGTTTTTGATTGAGAGCCAAGCCGATCCGCTGCCATTACCTGTCTTCGGAGAGCAAGACTATCCGGAGGAAATTCGGCTAAAGCACCGTTATCTCGATTTGCGCCGCGAGAAGTTGCACAATAATATCATCTTGCGTGGGCAGGTGATTAATTCACTGCGCCGCCGTATGATTGAGCAAGGCTTCACAGAATTTCAAACGCCAATCTTGACGGCGAGCTCGCCCGAGGGCGCGCGCGATTTTCTTGTGCCCTCGCGGCTTAATCCGGGCAAGTTCTATGCCCTGCCGCAAGCGCCCCAGCAATTTAAGCAGCTTTTGATGGTGGCGGGCTTTGACCGCTATTTCCAGATTGCACCGTGTTTTCGCGACGAAGATGCGCGGGCCGATCGCTCCCCGGGGGAGTTTTATCAGCTTGATATTGAAATGAGCTTCGTTACCCAAGAGGATGTCTTCCAAGCCATTGAACCCGTCATGGCAGGCGTGTTTGAAGAATTTGCCGATGGGCGCGAGGTGCAAACGCCGTTCCCGCGAATTCCCTATAAAGAGAGCATCGAAAAATATGGCTCGGATAAGCCAGATCTGCGCATACCGTTTGAGCTTTGTGATGTCTCCGAATTTTTCACCGACGAGAGTAAGACCGGATTTGGTATTTTTGCTAAAATTACAGGCAGTGGAGGCAAGGTGATTGCTATACCGGCCCCGCAGGCTGCGGCCAATCAGTCCCGCAAATTTTTCGATAACATGGATAAATGGGCCAAGAAGGAAATGCAGGCACCCGGCCTTGGTTATGCCCGTCTGACACTTGATGACGACGGCAATGTCAAATCCCAAGACCCTGTGCTTAAGGGGTTTTCTTCTGAATTTCTCGCCGAGCTTTTGGCAAAAATGGGCCTTGGGGCAGGGGATGGCATTTTCTTTTCAGCGGGTAAAAAGGACGATGCCTATAAGCTCGCGGGTGCGGCGCGCGGGAAGGTCGCCGCTGAACTTGGGCTTATCCCTGAGGGCGTTTTTAAATTTGCGTGGATTGTCGATTACCCCATGTATGAGTGGGATGAGGACAATAAAAAGGTCGAGTTTTCGCATAACCCTTTCTCCATGCCGCAAGGCGGAATGGAAGCACTTACGTCTGCCGACACGACTGAGAAGCAACTTGAAATTCTGGCCTATCAATACGATATCGTTTGTAACGGCGTAGAGCTGTCCTCTGGTGCTATCAGAAACCATAAGGCCGACATTATGTATAAAGCCTTTGATATGGCAGGTTACGGCCCCGAAGTGGTCGAAGACAAATTTGCAGGCATGATTAATGCGTTTAAATATGGCGCGCCGCCGCACGGGGGTATCGCGCCCGGCGTTGACCGCATTGTCATGTTGCTGGCAGGGACAAATACAATTCGCGATGTGATTTTGTTCCCGATGAACGGCCAAGCGCAAGATTTGATGATGAACGCGCCGGCTGAGGTTGATAAAAAGGCCCTGAAAGAGCTAAATATCAAATTAGTGCCAGTCGAACCCAAAGCTTAAATTCGTTCTGCGCCTCAGGCGGCGAGTTCACGTAATTGCGTCTGGCATTTAAGACGGCGCGCGTGGTAGTTATCGGCTATGCGCGTTCTAAACTCCTTTAGGTTCATTCCTTGGTGGATCACCCGGTCTTCAATTGGGGTGTTTGTGGGGCTTTGGCTTGGAGCGTGCGCGTCATCTTTGCCTGCGCAGGTTCCCGTGACTCTCCAATCGCAAATTTTGGATCAAAGGGTGATAGAACTTCCCGTGCGACTAGGGGAGGCAAACTTGCTGATCGTCGAGGGGCAGCTTGCGGATGGAGGCAGCGCGAGTTTTGTACTGGATACTGGCGCGACTTTGTCCTCGATCTACCGCGCTACCCAAAGGCGGCTTGAACTTTCAACCCAAGGCCAAATGCCGATACGCGTTCACGGCATGATTTCCACCGCTATGCAGCCGGTCACGACCCTGCCGAGCCTAGGGCTTGGCGGGAAACCGCTCGGCCCTTTGCGCGTTGCCGTGATTGATAAATTGGAACCGGAGAGCGCTTCCGCCTTAAGCGCCCACACTGAGCCCGCCTCCGATGGGATTATCGGCATGGATATTTTGCAAAATTACCATTTATATTACAATCCCGAACTGGCGAAAGTCTGGCTAATACCCCATGCTGTCGGCGCGCCGGCCGTGCCGGAAAAGTGGAAAACAATCATGCTTACGCAAAACCCGTTTTTGCAAGACGGTCGCGCCCTTCACTTTTTCAAGCTTCGCATAGGATATTCGATCACGCCGGCCTTGCTGGATACGGGGTCTGAAATCAATTTGATGAATTGGGATATAAAGAGGTTTCCCCAACTTCGAAATTTGCGAAAGACTATGCGGCGGGATTGGGAAATACAGGGCGCAATCGGGACTTTTAAGCCTGTATCCAAAATACGGGCGAAACGCACAAGTGCAGGCAATCGGAGCTGGCATCAAAGTGAATTTGTCGTGCTTGATTTCGAAAGCCTAGATGTGTTGGGAATTGAAGATCGGCCTTTTGTTATTGTCGGTATGAATATGTTGGGACAGGGACCCATGATTTTGGATTTTCAAAATGACCGCGCCTATTTTGCGCCGTCCCCGCAAGAAAAACTCGATCAGGAATTGGAAGCCGCGCAGCCTGCGAGGGCTAAAGCCGTGCCCCGCATTGAGGCGGCGGAAACGCCTTAATTTTCAAGGTCGCCTGCGCGCAGATATGTCTTGCGGCATCTTTGCCCAAGGCGCACCAAAAGCTCATAATTCAGCCCACCAATGGCATTCGCATCGCTTTGCAAATGTTCGCCCCGAAATTCGGCCCAGTCTCCGAGTGAAATCTCTCTTACTAGCCGCGTCACGTCTAGCATAGTCAAGTCCATACTCACGCGGCCGATAATGGGCACGCGCTGTTTTTGCAAGCTAGCGAAGCTTGTCTTGCCGCGTGCCTCTTGCGGGTGGCTACTGGCTGCAACTGGAATGCCGTCGGCATAACCCGCACCGACGATAGCAATTTTCATATCGGCCAGCGCCGTAAAGCTAGCATTATAGCCAATGCTTTCGCCCGCTTTGACAGTTTTTACTTGAAGGACGGGCGCCATGAGTGAAACAACAGGCCTAAATATTTCCTGTTTGGCTTCTGTTGTGGCTTGCCCGCCATAAAGACCAATGCCGGGGCGCACCATTTGGAAATGATATGGGCGGCCCATATAGATGCCTGCCGTATTGGCGAGGCTAAGCGGTAATACGGGAAAGCGCGCCGCAAATTTACGAAACTTTTCTAATTGCTTGGCGTTTAGCGGATGGGCCTTGTCGGGTGCGCAGGCGAGGTGGCTCATGATAAGGTCCGGTCCCAGAGCCCTGAAAAGTCCCATGTTTTTGGACAAAGCGGTGACATCGCTCTCGTCCATGCCAAGGCGATTCATGCCTGTATCTATATGCAGAGCTGTAAAAGGTGCATGTTTTGCGCGGTCGGCCTCATCCGTCCAAAGACGGGCTTGGGCGATAGAATTAATCACGGGCTTTAGGCGAAACTTAAAAAATAACGTCAAGTCTTGGGGCGCGGGACCATTCAGAACATAGATAGACGCATTCTCGCCAATTGCCTCGCGCAGGATTTTACCTTCGCCTGCAGTCGCAACGAAAAACGTCCGGCAGCCCGCACCATATAGTGCCTTAGACACTGTGGGCGCGCCAAGGCCGTAAGCATCAGCCTTTACGCTCGCTCCAATTTTGGCGGCGCCGACCCTGTCTTGGAGCGCGTCGTAATTTTCTTTAATTGCGTCAAGATTGATCAAAAGCGTAGGCCGCGCCGTATAGCCCGCGCGGTAAACGCCTGATTTGCCCTTTTTTGCTGGTTTGGCTGAGGATTTTATGCGGCTGGGTTGCCCGACAGCGCTTTTGCTAGGCGGTGTCTTTCGAAATGCGTGCCCTTTAGTTGGCTTGTGGGGGCGGCCCGCTTGGGTTTGCCGAGATTTTGGGGCATGTCTTTCGTTGCCGCCGCGCGAAGAGGCGGAGGCCGAGGAGGACGATGGTTTGCGGGGCGGTTTCACGAGAAATTAATGCCGGATGTCGCCAAAATGCTCATCCTGTGCAAGATCGCTAAACTTCGTAATGTCAGCGGTAAAGGCAAGTTTGATTGTGCCAATCGGTCCGTGCCGTTGCTTTCCGACAATAACCTCGGCTTTACCGTGCAGCATTTCCATGTCCTCTTGCCATTTCAAATGCTCATCCGTCCCTTCCGAAGGCTCGGACCGCGCTTTGTAATATTCCTCTCGGAAAACAAAGGAGACGACATCGGCGTCTTGCTCAATTGAACCGGATTCGCGCAAATCAGAAAGCTGCGGGCGCTTATCATCACGCTGCTCAACTTGGCGAGAGAGTTGGGCGAGGGCGAGCACAGGAACGTCTAGCTCTTTGGCGAGAGATTTTAGCCCCATGGTGATCATCGATACCTCTTGGACGCGGCCGTCTGATGATTTCAGTTGATTGCCACCTGTCAAAAGCTGGAGGTAATCGACAATAATTAGGTCAAGCCCGGCCATGCGTTTAAGCCGCCGTGCCCGCGCAGAGAGCTGCCCGATAGAAATCCCGCCTGTATCGTCAATGAAAAACGGTATAGAATTAATCTCGTCAGCGGCATCGCGCACGCGCTCATACTGTTCGGCGCTAATGTCGCCGCGGCGAATTTTATGGGACGGAATACCTGATTGCTCAGCAAGCAAGCGGGTCGCGAGTTGCTCACTGCTCATCTCAAGGCTAAAGAAACCGACGCGTCCGCCATTAACCGTGCGCATGATGCCGTTTTCGTCTTTTTCTTCTTTGAACGCCTTGGCGACGTTAAAACCGATATTCGTTGCGAGTGAGGTTTTTCCCATAGAGGGACGACCCGCGAGGATAATCAGATCAGAACGGTGTAGCCCGCCAAGCTGGCGGTCAATGTCGCGAAGCCCTGTAGACATGCCTGATAAATGTCCATCACGGCTAAAGGCGGCAGTGGCCATATTGATCGACTTTATTAGAGCTTGGGAGAAAGTCTCAAATCCGCCCTGCGCGTCGCCTATTTCCGCAAGAGAAAAGAGCTTATTCTCGGCATCTCCAATCAAGCTCACGGCGCTATTTTCGCCAGAGACATCTTTGGCCGCTGTGGAAATGTCCGCGCCAAGTTTAATGAGTTCGCGGCGCATGGCATGATCAAAGATCAGCCGCGCATATTCCGGTGCTGCCATGGAGGCTGCCGCAGGCGCATTCGCGAGAAGCCGTGCGAGATATTCCACGCCGCCAATATCCTCAATAGTCTCGTCTTGGGAAAAGCGGTCTTTAAGGACAATGGCATCCGCTAATTGCCCGAGTTCAATGAGTTTTGCGATCTGGTCGTAAATCCGGCCATTAACGGGGTTGTAAAAATGCTTGGCTTGCAACATGCCGCTAACGCGGTGGTAAATTTCATTATCATAAAGCAGCGCGCCAAGAAGGGCTTGCTCAGCTTCCCAGCTTTGCGGCAGCGTATCAAGATCATCAACCCCGCCGGAGCCGTTGTCATTTTCAAAAGCATTTACCATGGGTAAGGGTCTATCAGAGCACGCCGTCATACACTAGCATTTGCCGCAGAAATGCGGCCAGATTTCGAAGATATTTTGACGATTTTGGCAAGCCAGCAAAGGCGGCTGTTCATAACTATGTGGACAATACGCCATAAGGTCATAATTTTACCATATAACGGCGCCATGACCATTGGCGGTCATTATGACTTTACCCGGAAGGCGACACGCTTTAACACGGCGCTAGACACTCTTATCGGGAAACTTCAAAGATCATATCAAGGATCACACCAAAGATCGTAGGCGGATATAATGGCAGGCTTTATCAAACGAATATTTGCGTGGTGGGACGGTGCCACCCTTGGAACGCTTTGGCAGATTCGGCGCAAAGGCTCCAAAGTCGGTGAGGATGAATACGGAAATAGCTATTTTGAAGAAAACGGCGAAGGTTATGATGGCCGCAAGCGCCGCTGGGTGACCTATACAGGCTATGCGGATGCATCGCGTATCCCGCCGGAATGGCACGGCTGGCTGCATCATATGTATGACACGCCGCCGTCAGAGGAAGCCCTACCAACGCAAAGCTGGGAGCTTCCGCACCGCCCGAATATGACAGGCACACTTCATGCTTATAAACCAAAGGGAAGTCTGGACCGCGGCGGCGTTCGCCAAAAAGTAGCCTCCGATTACGAATCTTGGACGCCAGAGGGATAGTGATGCGCTGCGCCGCATATCTTTCGTCCCTCGCCGGCGCCGTGATTGTTACGGCAGCTATGACGCAGGCCGCGCAGGCCGCCAATTTGAAGGGAACTGCGGTTGTGCTTCGCGCGCTGGATAAGGTTACGGCGGCAACACAAGATTTTACCGTAGAGGTGGGCGAGAACTTGACTTACGGGTCTTTGACTGTGGAGGTGAAGCATTGCGAAAAACGTCCACCAGAGGATATTCCTGAGACTTACGCTTTCCTGCAAGTATTTGATAAGCCCGCCAAGGCGCAAGCCGAACGCAAAAGCCCCCTAAACAATCAAGAACCCCTCAAAATATTCTCTGGTTGGATGCTGGGCAGCAGCCCTGCTGCATCGGCGCTGGATCATGGCGTTTACGATATTTGGGTCATTGATTGCAAAGTCCCAACGCCGGCCATAGATCTGGAGCTACGCTCACTCGGGGAGTAGCGGCTTTGCCTGCAACTCAATAGCGGGCGCAAGCAATTTCAGATATTCGCTCTGAGGAATTTCGATGCCGCCCATGGATTTGAGATGCGGCGTCAAATATTGCGTATCCAAAAGAACATAGCCAGACTGCGAAAGCCTACTCACAAGGTACACAAGGGCGAGCTTGCTGGCATTGGGCACGGCGGAGAACATACTTTCGCCAAAAAAAGCTCCGCCAATACATACGCCAAATAGCCCCCCGACCAGCCGATTGTCTTCGCTCCAGACTTCGACAGAATGGGCATGGCCGTTGTCGGCAAAGGCGCGGTAGACCTGTTTAAGCGGTTCACTAATCCATGTGCCGCCGCCTTCTGTAGGGCGAGGCTTTGCACAGGCCTTGACCACGCCGTCAAAATCAAGGTCGAGTGTTACGGTAAGGTCGCTACGTTTAATAAACTTTTTCAATGAACGAGACATGTGTAACCCGCCTATCGGAATTATGCCGCGAAGCTCGGGTTCCACAATTGCGATATAGGGTGTGTCGGCGCTATCGGCCATTGGGAATCGACCGTTGCGGTACAGGTCCAAAATCGAGCCATAGTCTAATTTACGCATCTTGTCTCTGCTGGACCGTCATTTTTTCAGCTTATAGAGGGGGTTGAGAGAAAAGTGGAGAGTTTCTGTTGCCAGCTACTCTCCGAAGCCCGCCTAGGGCGCTGAAGCCCTAGGAGTTAAAAGTCGAGATCGACTAACTGCTTACGCGGCTAGTGCAAACTCTTCAGCTGTATTGTCATTTGCAATTACTGATACGGGCATTTAACGATACCCATCCGGACGAAAGCTAACATCTTTACACGTCTGTCGATCCTATTTCGGCCCCAATTAAAAACACTCGCGGCGAAAGCAAGGCGCTATCAACCAAATGAGCAAATGTTCTTATGGTGGAGCCGCCGGGTACCGCCCCCGGGTCCAGTCCGCTTATTACACGCGCGTTTATCGTCATAGTCGGCAAGCCGACACCTTTGATATAGGGGCAAAATGCGAAAATACCAATGAAAAATTCTGCGAAGCACAGCGCGCGTATTCTCAACGATCGTGATTTTGCCGTTTATTTACAGCTTTACGGTTTTCCATCGTCGCCAAGGGCCACCGGATTGGCTATGATCGTATTATTAGGTTATGCAGAGACTTATGATGAATTCATCGCAATGGCTAGCGCGGCTCGTCGCTTTTGACACTCGTAACGGGACGGGTGACGAAATAGCCATGGTCAAGTTTCTCGCTGATGCTTTATCGGCTCATGGACCTGATCAGCTTGTCATCGAGACTGTTCCGCGTAGCCGAGGAAAATCGGACAGCGCCTATGTACTGGCGGTCTGGGGGCAGCCCAAATTTTTGCTGAACGTCCATATTGATACTGTCCCGAGTGGAAAGGGCTGGAGCGACGACCCTCTCTCGCTGCGGAAGAAAGGGGATCGGCTGATTGGACTAGGAAGCTCCGATATTAAGGGCGCTGCGGCGTGTATTCTCGCGGCGCTTGAGACGGCCCCCCCTAAGGACACGGCTGTTCTATTTTCGGGTGACGAGGAACATGGCAGCGAGGTTATGCCAGCGGTTATCAGCAACGGACATACCGGCGGCGCGCTGCGCGCCATTGTCTGTGAACCAACGGGCTGCCGTGTCGGGCGGCAGCACAGAGGTATGCTGGCGTTTGAAACATGCTTTGAAGGTCCGGGCGGGCATAGTTCGCTGGCAGATATTACAGATGCGCCGCTTCTTGCGGCTGCGCGGCTCGCGGCGGCCGTGGGTGATTATGGTGACCGTCACCGCGATTTTGGACAGGCGCCCTATAAGGGTTTGGCGACGAATATTGGGGAAATAGTCTCGGACGGGGCATATAATGTCATTCCAACTCATACCGAGCTAAGGTTCTCCCTGCGCCCGCCGCCCGGAGATGATGTAATGGCGCGAAAAGCCGATATAGAGGCCATCGCCAGAGGATTAAGTCCTGATATGGATCTAAACACGATTGTGGCATTCTCGTCTTTCCAGAGCCAAGATATCGGTGCATTCACGCCAATCTTTGGCAATTTTGAACCGCTCGATCTGCCCTATTGGACCGAGGCAGCAATGTTGTCCGAGGCGGGATTGAACGCGGTTGTGTATGGGCCGGGTGATGTTGATCAAGCGCATAAGCCAAATGAATATGTGACGACTGGCCAGATGGAGGCTGCGCAAGCGGCCTATGCGCGGGCCTTATCAGGCGAGGGGGCAGCATGAAGAGCTCAATTCGCCAAACCGTGATCCGTAGCCTGTCGGCTGTCGGTGCATTGCAAGAAGCCCAGTTCTATGCCGAACTTTTTGCGGCTCAGGCCCCTGAGCGTTTCGCACTTGTCGTGCTTGATCCGCGCTGCCTGAAGAACCCGCTCCTCGAAGCCCTTGTAAGTGACCTGCGTATTCTCGCAGATTTGGGGCTCACGCCCGTTTTGCTGGTTGGAGCCATGGAGAGCGATGCTACCAGTAATAAGTTTCAAACCCAGCGCCTGCATATGGCGCTGGACGCTGCTGGCGTGCGGTCGATTAAATTGAATATGGCGACTTATGCCTTAATCGAGGAAGTAAAAACGCGATGTAAACAATCGCGCATGCCTATCCTTGAGATGACGGATAACAAAAAGGCCCCTGATCTTCAAAAGTTAATTACTTTGCTCAATCCGGCCAAGGTCATTTTCTTGCAGCCCTCGGGCGGGATTAGCCGCAAAGGGGAGCGCATTCCCGTCATAAATATTGACGCGGAAAAGGCCTTTGCGAACACTGACGTTTTAACGCAGGGACAAGATAATTTTGTGAAAAAGGCTAAAGCCTTGATTGCACTTCGCGGCGCGGCTTCGGTCTATATTATGGCTTCTCCGCTTAATTTGCTCGCCGAGCTTTTCACGACGAAAGGCTCGGGAACGATGATCCGCAGCGGGGCGACGTTCACGCGTATTAATTCCTATGCAAAAATTGACCGTAAAGCCGTTGAAGAGTCCATGGAGTCCGCATTTGAAAAACCGCTTAACCCTCAGTTTTTTCAACAAAAAATATCTGATGGTTTTATTGAGACGGCTTATAGAGGCGGGGCAATTTTTACCCAGGCTTCGGGGCTGAATTATCTATCCAAGTTCTGGGTCGTTAAAGAAGCGCGCGGGGAAGGGATTGCCCGCGACATTTGGGAGGCGGCCGTTGCCGAAATCCCTGTTTTTTACTGGCGTTCGCGCATGGAAAACCCGTTTAACGACTGGTATTTGCGTAATTGTGACGGCATGCAAATCATCAAGGGGTGGCGCGTATTTTGGAAAGGCCTCTCCGCGCCGCAGGTAAGCGAAGCTATTACTGCTGCGTCTAGAGCCCCTGAAGACTTCAAGGTTTAGCCCGTTTCGCGAAGGCATCTTGATCACAAACGCACCTATTTCTTCAAACAATTTAAATAAATTGGTCCTAATGACAGCGCATGACAATTCTTAATATTACATCGGCTTTTGACGGCGGAAATATCATCGTTCGTGACATGAACTCTGCGCAAAACATCCGCCTCGCTATTCGTCAGGATAATGCTGCTGATTTCATGCAGTGGTTTTACTTCCGATTGAGCGGCGCGCGCAATGTAGCGTGCAAATTGGTAATCGAAAATGCCAAGGATTGCGCCTATCCCAAGGGGTGGGAGAATTACAAAACCTGCGCGAGCTATGATCGGGAAACATGGTTTCGGGTAGAGACCAAATATGAAAATGGGGAATTATCTTTTACGCATACGCCAGAACTCGACAGTGTTTATTTTGCCTATTTTGCGCCCTTTAGTCAGGAACGCCATGCCGATATGATCGCTGAGGCGGCGCATCATCCTGACGTAAGTTTGTCTGTTTTAGGGAAATCAATCGACGGGCAGGATTTAGACTGCATTAGCATTGGCAGCGGCGAAAAACCGATATGGGTAACAGCGCGCCAGCATCCCGGCGAGACAATGGCAGAATGGTGGGTTGAGGGTTTTTTGGCCCGCCTGCTTGATGATGATGACCCTGTCGCCCGCACGCTGCGCGCTAAGGCCCGCTTTCATATCGTGCCAAATATGAATCCCGACGGCAGCGTGCGCGGAAACCTGCGCACAAATGCTGCCGGGGCAAATCTGAACCGAGAATGGGGCGTCGGGAATGTACAAAGTTGCCCCGAAGTCCATTTCGTCACTCAGGCCATGAATGAGCATCGTCCTGTCATGGTTATGGATGTGCATGGGGACGAGGCCTTGCCCTATAATTTTATTGCGGGCGCAGAGGGGGCCGTTGGCTTTACGGAGAAGCAGGGACGAGATCTTGCGGATTTCAAGGCGGCCTATATGCGGGCAAGTCCCGATTTTCAAACCAAGTATGGCTATCCTGTCGCCGCGCCGGGCACGTCCAATATGACCTATTGCACGAGTTTTACGTCAAGCGAATATGGCTGCCTGTCGATGACGTTGGAAATGCCGTTTAAAGACAATGCCGACCTGCCAGATGCCATTTATGGTTGGTCACCCGAGCGTGCGGCGCGGCTCGGCGGGGCGTCGCTAGATGCGATGTTGGCAGTAATTGATCAGCTTTAGTTGACGGCAAACGCCGCTGATTTGATATGTAAGAATTTTGAAGCCTAGAAATGGGAAGTCATCTCCGTGATTGCTCACGAAGATGACTTGTATGGAAACACACGCCCCGTACGTGTTTCTATACGTAATGAGAAGTGTCTGAGGTCACCGCTCGGACTTGTTCTAAGAGAATTTTGTGACATATAGCGTGACGGCGGTCACGTTTAACCCGAATTTATAGGTTCACACGCCGCTTTTAGCCAAATTTTCACTTTGCCCGAGAGTCTCGGGCCAATTTTTTCCCACACATTTGCGTGATATTCATTTAAATCACGAATCTCTGTTTCAGATAGCATCTCGGGCGCAATCAGGGCGTGGTGAATCGGGGCATATGTCAGCGTCTGAAAACCCATCATGTCGCGGTCTCCGCCGGCAATTGGAGATGGCGGGGTGACATATTGCAGATTTTCAATGCGGATGCCGTATGCGCCGGTTTTATAATACCCCGGCTCATTACTCACGATCATTCCCGGTTCTAGGGTGACCGAATTGGGGGCTTTGGAAATACGCTGCGGACCTTCGTGAACGCCAAGGAAAACACCTACGCCATGCCCTGTGCCGTGGTCATAGTCCAATCCCTTGGCCCAAAGCGCCATACGCGCCAACGCGTCCAGATTACTGCCCGTTGTGCCCTTGGGGAAGCGCACGCGGGCAAGGGCAAGATGACCCTTTAAGACCAGCGTAAATCGCTCGCGCATCTCCGCGCTGGGCGTACCAATGGGAACGGTGCGGGTCACATCGGTTGTGCCGTCCACATATTGCCCGCCGCTATCGATCAGGTAGAGCGTGTCTGGCGCGAGCTTGGCTGTCGTTGCCCGAGAAACGCGGTAATGCACGATCGCACCATTCGCGCCCGCGCCTGATATCGATTCAAAGGAAAGATCGCGGAGCACGCCCGTTTTCGCGCGAAAGCCCTCAAGTTTTTGCGCCGCCTGTATCTCATCATAATGACCCGATTGCGCTTCCGTATCTAACCAATGTAGAAACTCGGCCAGGGCCGCGCCGTCGCGTAAATGAGCCTGCGTAGTCGCTGTGATCTCAGCTTGATTTTTCAGGGCCTTTGGCAAGGCAATCGGATCAGCCTTTGAGATCAACTCGGCGCCGGCATCTTGGAGGGCATCGGCGTAAAAGGCCGAAGCCGTATTTGGGTCAACGATGATTTTGCGTCCCTTAAGGGCCGCGAGCGCCGAGCCTATGGCGTCTTCGGCTTGTATGGTGACTTTGTTGCCGAGGTGACTGCGAATTTTATCCGTAAGTTTATCGGGATGAATGAATAAGAGGACCTGTCCCGCTTTATCAATGATTACCGTGGAAAGCGGCAGGGGCGTGCACATGACGTCCCCGCCGCGAATATTCAAGAGCCATGCAATCGAAGCCGGTGAGGTGATGAGAGCCGCATCCGCGCCTTGGCCCGATATAAGTTTGCCAATACGCATGCGCTTGCTCTCGTGGCTTTCGCCTGCAAGGGAGAGCGGCTGCACGGTTAGCTGCGTTTTCGGCGGGGCGGGTCGATCAGTCCATGCATGATCGATCGGATTGGTTTCAACGGCGCGTAACTCCCCTCCCGCAGCGCTCACCGCAGCCCTGAGCCGGCGTAAAGCGGCGGGCGTATGCAGTTTGGGATCATACCCAATCCGCTGTTTGGGTTTTACATGCGCCTTGAGCCAGTTGGCTACGCCGCTGTTTTCCAGCCGCTCAAAGCTAAAAAGCTCCTCCGAGACTTGGGATTTGACTTGGAGCGTATAGCGCCCGTCGACAAAAATTGCGGCAATATCTGGGAGAACAACGGCCGCGCCGGCAGATCCGGTAAAGCCGCTTGCCCACATCAAGCGTTCATTGCAATCGGGCAGATATTCATTTTGATACTCGTCCTCATGCGGGATGAGAAACCCATCAAGGTCCGCGCGCGCGAGGCTCTCCCGCAGTAAAGGCAGATTATTTCGTCCCATTTGGGGGCCGCCTTGGACGTCAAAATTCTGTATCATTGGGGGGCTCCGGCGCAGTGAATGTACCTAAATTGGCTAGCCCATGGCTAATCAAATGTTAAGCGATACTTAAAAGCTATGCGTATTTGCATAGCTCTAGGGCGCTGATGTAGCTTCTGCTTTGGGCGGCGCTGCCCTAGATGACTATCAACGAAATGAGTACAACAAACAGGAGAATGTTATGACGACTCAATTCAATGGTACTGAATTTACATCTGTGGAAACACGCACATTTGCGCCGACATTCGAAGGTGCTCAGGCGCGCCGCGACAAGACGCAAGGTAGCCTTATTGCGCGCCGCAATTCTCGGCGTGATCGCCGCGCGAATCGCGCTATATGACTCCCGATTGAGTTATATCAAATCCGCCTCTGAAGGCAAAAAGCCAGGTCTCGTGCCTGGCTTTTTCATGGATGAATTACTGATGGACGATTTAAGCCATGGACGATTTGAGCCATTGACGGTTCTAGCCATTGACGGTTCTAGCCATGGGCGATGTACAGGCCGGGCCTCATAGTCGCGACCACAATTCAATGATTGCAAAAAAATGGCCGCTGCGATCTTCACCGCAGCAGCCGACTTTAGTTTACGTGGGAGTGTAAAGTCTAAAGGTCTTTTAGGTTTGATGAAGCTTTGAACTGCGCAGACGTTTTTGCCTTGCTCATCATCATTTTTCCTGTTGAAGGATTGCGCATTTCCCGCGAGGGGCGGTGCTTGGCGATAAATTGGCCAAAACCGGGTAGGGCAACAGCATTTCCGCCTTTGAGTTCCTGTGTCACAGTTTCACAAAATGCATTGACGAATTCGCCCGCTGTGGCTTGTGTTGTACCGCATTTGTCTGCCAATGCTGTTACTAGCTCTTTCTTATTCATCTTCAGTCTCCCTAGTCGATGTGGGCCCCGCTCGAATTGTCGAAACCGCTGATCTATATCCTAACGAAAATGATTAACGAGAGGTTAATGAGCGCGTTATACTGCACTTTTTAGAGGGTATTAGGTTAATTTTACGACCATTTTACCCTGCTTTTCTCCCGAAAACAGACGCAAGAAAGCGGACGGTGCGGCGTCAATGCCTTCAACGATAGTCTCCATCTGCACGAGTTTTCCTGTTGCCATAAGCGGGCCGAGCTTTGTGATGTACTCTCCCTGTAGATGGCCATGATCAGTGACGATAAAGCCATTTATGTTCAATGACTTACCGACAATTTGAACAAGGTTGTTAGGACCGGGTTGAGGGGTTTTGTCATTGTAATTTGCGATCATGCCGCAAACCGCAATGCGGCCAAATTGGTTCATCACATTCAGCGCCGCTTCCAGAATATCACCACCGACATTTTCAAAATACACATCAATGCCTTGCGGGGCGGCTTTTTGGAGGGCCTTTGTGAGGTTTTCTGTCGTTTTATAGTTGATTGAGACGTCAACACCGCGCGATTCGAGCCATTCGCATTTAGAATCGCTGCCCGCGATTCCTACGACAAAGGCACCGTCTGCCTTGGCAAGCTGGCAGACGGTAGAGCCAACAGCCCCCGCTGCGCCGGACACAAGCACCGTATCCTTGGGCGTGAATTTCGCGACATTATACAATCCGGCATAGGCCGTCAGGCCGGGCATACCCGCAACCCCAAGATAGGCCGGCGCGGGGATCATGGAGGTGTCGACTTTGGCGATTAATTCTGTCTTGCGCATGTCCGCGACCGAAGCCGTGAAAGCTTCGCGCCAGCCGCGCATGGTGAGGACATGATCACCAACGGCAAAATCAGGGTGGTTGCTGTCGATGACTTCGCCAATCGCGCCGCCTGTCATGGGTTTATTGAGTTCATAAGGATCGGCATAAGAGCGGATACCTGTCATGCGTCCGCGCATATATGGGTCAACAGACATATAAAGATTTTTGACCCGAATCTCGCCGTCTTGCGGGGCGGGTACGTCAGTCTCTTCGAATAGAAAGGTTTTGTCCGTTGGAAGTCCTGTGGGAAATTCCGCGAGGCAAATTTGCTTAGCTGTCATCGTCATAATCTATCCTTTTGTTTATGTTGCAAGCTTAGCCTTGCGAAGGGGCGATGGATAGCGCTTTATGGGGTATGAATGAGAATATGAGTCGTAAATTGAAAGTGGGCGTGGTTGGGGCCGGCGTTTTTGGCACTTATCATGCACGCAAATGCGCGGCTCATCCTCGCACAGATTACATCGGCACCTATGACACCTCCCTAAGCCGCGCGCAGGCGGTTGCAGCGCCGCTGGGAGGGGCAGGCTTTGCGCGCTATGCACGACTTCTGGCTGATTGTGATGCCATTATTATCGCATCCCCCGCAACGGGCCATGGCCCAGCAGCGCTGCGCGCGCTTAAGGCTGGCTGTCATACGTTAATTGAAAAGCCGATTGCTATCACACGCCGACAAGCCCAAAGATGCATTGATACGGCGGCGCATAGATCGCTCGCGCTGCAAATCGGGCATCAAGAACGTTTTGTCGCCAAGGCGATAGGTCTTGATCGCCTCTCCGAGCGGCCTATCCGTATAGAAGCCCGGCGTAATTCCCCTTACAGCCCGCGCGGCACAGATGTGTCCGTTACGCTTGATTTGATGACCCATGATCTTGATATGGTTTTATGGCTAATCGGTGAGAGCGCGGCTTCGCTCTCTGCCCAGACCATATGCGTGCGCTCAAAGAGTGCCGACGCGGCGCTCGCCCATATAAAATTTGAAGGCGGCGCGTGCGCGCGGCTCTCGGCGAGCCGTGTCGAGGCCGCGAGCGAGCGCGTTATGACGTTGACCTATCCAAGCGGGACGGTGCGCCTTGATTTTAACGCTAAGACCCTGAGCCAAACCGCCGGATTTGAACTAGACGAGAACTTTGGCGAAAGCCCAATGGCGGCAGATAGCCTTGGGGCGGCAATGGATAGTTTTGTCGCTGCGGCATTTGGCGAGATGCCCGTGCCCATTTCAGGCGAGGACGGTTTGGCTGCGCTTGATCTTGCGCTCAGAATAGATAGTCTTGAATAAAACTTCGCGCAGCGGGGATGAGGCTGCCGAAGAAGGCAAAGGGGATAAGGGATGAAAACGTTTTTCAAAATAGTGCTGGGGCTTGCCTTGATTATTGGCCTTATTGCTTTGCTCAATATGAGCAAGATCAAGCGGCTTTCGACGGTCAACACTCTGTTTGACGCCGATAAAATCGTCTATAATTTCTCCAATATGGACGAGGCCTTTCTCCACCAAGAACTTGCAGCTTCGCCCGAGCCTTTCATCTGGCCGAAAAACCCTACGCCTCTGCCAAAGACTGTCACTATTGCGGGTGAGGAAAGGGACCTATCGGCCCTGCTAGAGGCGCTGGATACAACCGCGCTAGTGGTCATTCAGGACGGCAAAATGCTGTCCGAAAATTATTTTAAGGGCACCGACAAATATGATCGCCGGATAAGCTGGTCGATCGCAAAATCTTTTATGTCCGGGCTTTATGGGAAAGCCCTCGCGGATGGATCAATCAAAAGTCTTGATGATACTGTCGAGAGCTACGCCCCCAGCCTAAAAGGCAGTGCCTATGAGGGGGCGAGCATTCGCAATGTGCTGAACATGGCGAGCGGCATTACCTACAATGAAGACTATATGGACCCGAAATCGGACATAAATGACATGGGCCGCGTGCTCGGCCTTGGCGGGTCAATGGACGGTTATGCGGCGGGTCTCACTGCGCGAGACGTGGCGGCCGGAACGCGCTGGAAATATGTCTCGATTGACACCCATGTCGCGGCCATGGTTTTGCGGGCGGCGACCGGAAAATCCCTGCATGAGCTATTCAATGAGACCTATTCTGCCAATCTCGGGTTTGAGGCCCCGCCTTATTATTTGACGGATGGGGAAAATGTGGCCTTTGCGCTTGGCGGGCTGAACTTGACAACGCGGGATTATGCCAAATTTGGCCAGCTTTTTTTAGACAGCGGTAAGTTTGGCGGCACCCAAGTTATTCCCGCTGAATGGGCGGCGGCCTCCACCGTTCATAGCGCACCCACCATCGGAGACCGAGGTGTGGGCTATGGCTATCAATGGTGGGTGCCTATGCCCCAAGAGGGGCCCAATAAAGGTGACTTTTTCGCCGTTGGGGTCTACGGGCAATATATCTATATCAATCCGGCGAAGAACCTCGTGATCGCCAAAAACGCTGCTGACCGAGAATTCGCACTCCCGCAAGACGGCTATATCCACAGCATGAATGTGAACATCGATATGTTTAGGTCTATCGCGGATTATTATGCTCAGCAAAATTAATGGATCATTTTGAAAATATAGTTCGCATCCTATTAGAGCGAGAAGGGTATTGGGTAGTTTCGTCATTTAAGGTAAATCTTACAAAAGAAGAAAAGGCCGCAACAGGCAAACACACAATACCACGGCCTGAAATTGACCTAGTGGCTTATCGTCCTAAGGATGGCTTTGTTTTGGCCTTGGAAGTAAAGTCTTACTTAGATTCAAGCGGTGTATGTGCAAAAGATTTATTAGAAAAACATGATGTTATGAAAGGCCGTTACAAGCTTTTTACATCCGATAGATATCAAAGTATCGTTATTAATCGTCTTAGTTTAGACTTGGTTGAACTGGGATTTTTAAAAACAAAAATTCCGATCAAACTAGGCCTCGCGGCCGCCAAGGTAAGAAACAATGACAATAAGGCTATTGTTGAACTTATGGAAGGTAAAGGGTGGTTTTATTGGTCCCCCGAATTGATAAAACAAAAAATTATTGCACTGACTAAAGATGGTTATGAAAATGAAGCTGTCTATATCGTTACAAAGATTCTAATGCGATAAAGTTTTCCTTGCTGGAAATTATATCGGGACTTAAACCACCCCTATGACGACCACGCTCAAAATTGCTTCGGCGCAACTCAACGCTCACGTCGGCGACCTTAAGGGAAATATGGCTAAGGCGCGGGACGCTTATGCGCGGGCCAAAGCGGGCGGCGCGGATATTTTGGTGTTGCCCGAACAATTTGTCATTGGCTACCCCGCAGAAGATTTGGTGCTTAAGCCCGCAGCCCTAGAGGATTGTAAGGCGGAAGCGGAAAGCTTTGCCAAGCTCACAACCGAGGGTCCAGCGGCAATTTATAACTTACCGTGGCTGGACGGCGGGCGCGTTTATAACGCGGTGCTTTTCATGCAAGGCGGCGAGATCACCGATGTGCGTTACAAGCATCATCTGCCCAATTACGGCGTCTTTGACGAGGCGCGCGTTTTCGCCAAAGGCCCGTTGCCCGAGCCGGTAATTTTTAAGGGCGTAACCATTGGGCTGCCCATTTGCGAGGACCTTTGGCAGCCGGGGGTGGCGTCTCACCTCGCGGATCTTGGCGCGGAAATCCTGATCTCTCCCAATGGCTCGCCTTGGCGGCGCACGGCCCTATCAGAGCGCGCCGATGCACTTGGCGAGAAAGTCCATAACGAGGGTTTGCCGCTGATTTACGTCAATCAAATTGGCGGGCAGGACGAGCTTGTGTTTGATGGCAGCAGTTTCTCGATGGCGGCGGATGGTACAATCGTTCAGGCGCTCAAATCTTTCGTAGAGGATTTCGATATCGCGACGTGGGAAAAACGGGGCGAAAGCTGGGTCTGCGTTGAAGCTAAGATTGAAAAGCAGCTCGACGGCTATGAGGCCGATTGGCGGGCTATGTGCCTTGGCCTTGGGGATTACGTCAATAAAAATGGGTTTAAGCAAATCGTGCTGGGGCTATCCGGCGGGGTCGATAGCGCCGCCGTGGCCGCAATTGCCGCCGATGCCCTTGGGCCTGATCGCGTCTGGTGTGTCATGATGCCCTCGCGCTATACGGCGGGGGAGAGCCTTGGCGATGCGCAGGACTGCGCAGAGCGAATAGGCTGCCGCTATGATGTTATTGCGATCAAACCTGCCTTTGAGGCCTTTGGGGAGATGCTCGCGCCGCTATTTGAAGATTTGCCATTTGATACAACGGAAGAAAATATGCAGTCGCGAACCCGCGCGCTGACGCTAATGGCGATCTCCAATAAATTTGGGCCGATGGTAGTGACAACGGGAAATAAATCCGAGATGGCGGTGGGCTATGCCACGCTTTATGGGGATATGTGCGGGGGCTATAACCCCGTCAAAGATATATATAAAACAGAGCTGTTTAAGCTCTGTAGGTGGAGAAATCATAATAAGCCCGAGGACTTATTGGGCGGGGATTATCCCATTCCGGATAATATCATCACCAAGCCGCCATCAGCCGAACTTCGCGATGATCAAAAAGACAGCGATAGCTTGCCGGAGTATGACGTTTTAGATGATATTTTACGCGGCTTAATCGAGCAGGAATTACCCCTAGAGGATATCATTGCGCGCGGTCATGACCCCAAAGTGGTCAAACGCATTCAACACCTCTTGTATATTGCTGAATATAAGCGCAGACAGGCGCCGCCCGGCGTAAAGATCGGCTCAAAGAATTTTGGCCGTGATCGCCGCTATCCTATTACCAATAAATATCGGGATGTTGTGCCCGATGTTGAAAGCTGAATATGTCAACTCTTCCTAAAATCGACGCCCCTGTCATCGCGCGTTTCGCCCCCTCGCCAACGGGAAAGCTGCATGTTGGCAATGTCCGCACGGCGCTTATGAACTGGCTATTTGTCTCGGCAAACGGCGGGCATTTTATCTTGCGCATAGATGATACCGATCTTGAGCGTTCGACGGCGGAATACGAAGCCGGCATTCGTACAGATTTATCATGGCTTGGCCTGAACTGGGATAGCAGTTTTAAGCAATCAGAGCGATTTGCCGAATATGATAAAGCGCGCGATAGTCTGATCTCGGCGGGATTGCTTTATCCGTGTTACGAGACATCAGAAGATTTGGACCGACAGCGCAAATTACAGCGCGTCGCCGGAAAGCCGCCGGTTTATAACCGCGCTGCGCTCGATCTGACGCAGGCCGAAAAAGATGAATTTGAAGCCAAGGGCCGCACGCCCCACTGGCGCTTCAAGCTTTCCGGGGCGGTCGTAACATGGACCGATATGGTGCGCGGGGAGCAATCGGTGGATACAAGCTCTCTTTCCGATCCTGTGCTCATTCGCGGGGACGGCTCTTATCTTTATACATTGCCAAGCGTGGTGGACGATATTGATGCGGGTATAACCCATGTTATTCGCGGCGAAGATCATGTGACCAATTCCGGCGCGCAGATTGAAATTTTTCGCGCGCTGAGCGATCATCTCCCGACCTTTGCCCATACGCCTTTGCTCGTTGGGAAAGACGGAAAGGGGCTTTCTAAACGACTGGGTTCGCTCTCCATGAGTGAATTGCGCGAGCAGCATTTTGAGCCGCTAGCGATTTGTTCGCTTTTGGGAAAAATTGGAACATCTGACCCAATTGAAGCTCGCCCATCGCTCGCGGTTCTTAGGGACGAATTTTCTTTTTCAAAGATTGGCCGCGCGCCCGCCCGTTTTGATGAAGATGAGTTGTTACTCCTGAATGGGAAAATATTGCATGAGACGGCCTTTGCAGATGTTAAAGACCGTCTTGAGGCCTTGGGCGTTGCGGGCGGAGAACCGCTTTGGCTTCTTGCGCGCGATAATATCTCTAAACTCAGTGATATGACCCTGTGGTCTAAAATTGTTCACGGGCAGACCGCAGGAGAGATCGCACAGGAGGACCGCGAATATTGCAAAGCAGCAGCCGATTGTCTGCCCGATGTTATCACGGAAACAACGTGGGGCGAGTGGACGTCGCAGCTTAAGGAGTCTACCGGGCGCAAAGGGAAGGGGCTGTTCCTGCCGCTCCGTCTTGCCTTGACGGGCCGGCGCGGCGGGCCGTCCATGGGCGTCATGCTTGGTCAATTAGGCGCTGAAAAAGCAAAAGCGCGCCTGCGCGGGGAGAGCGCCTAAGCTATCGGTCTTCACAAAACTTGGCTCGGGTTTGACAGACTATCGGCCGGCGAATATGTTTTCCCCACAAGGCGCAAAGCCAAAGTGGAGAGAGACATGAAAGAGACAATTCACCTATCGAGCCTGCGAGTGCCGTTATTGCTAACGCGCTTATCTGTTGTGGCCTTTATGCTGCCTTGGCAGTTGATGCGTTTCACAAAGCCTGAAAACATCAATGGAATAGCGCAGAAATACTATAAATTCAGCATGCCTGAGATCGGGAGTACGATAACGGGCGTTTTGATGATGCTTTTGCTTATGGCGGTGCTAATTGGATTCAAAAAACGCCTGAGCTACGGTCTTTTGGCGCTTTTGCATGGGGTCGGAACTTTGATGACGCTGCCAAACCTTATTCCTGGCCTTGAGGGGTTCAACATTTTATTCTTGGCAGCAGTGCCAGCGCTTATGGCAATGGTTTTACTGTATTGCCTGCGCGATGAGGATACGCTGTTATCTTTGAATAAATAAAGTTGAGCTGTAAATGCGGCGGCTGGTCGTAAATCTCACCGGGATGAGATTAGAGATTTATGACCAGCCTGCCTATTTGCGACAAAGGGCGTGGGGAGTCCTTCATCATTCGCCGCAGAGAGGATGGGATATACTCTGCGGCGAATCAACAATATATTAGAGGTTGTAAAAATACTACTAAAAATACTATCTATAGTTTATTTTTTATGAGTCATTTGGCGTATTTTTAACGGCTTTTCCAAAATTGAACGCAGCGGCGGGCGATCACCCGCCAGATCGGATCAAGGATCAATATTGCGGCGATAATAATTGCACCATAAATCCAGTGTCGACCTGTGATATAAATCCACAGAAATAGACCGACCATCAGCGGATAGAATAAAAGCCCATAAAATAGTCGCCATATCGCGATCAAAACAGCTCTCATGACAAAGGGGCCTGAACATTTATCTGGTCGATCAGACGCCATGTACTGGGCGCAAGCCAATCACGATTTTTGCGCTGCCGGAGAAATACAATGCAGGCGGCCGTGGGGAAGTCAGGCGTAAAGCCAGTAAAGTGGGCGGCCAAGTCACTCCAGCCGGGATTATGTCCCAAAAGCATTAACTTGCCATCCGGCTCTGGGGCTTGGGCGCATTTAGCAAGCACTTGTGCGGCGCTTGCGTGATAGAACTCAGGTATTTTTAGAATGGTCTGTACGCCCGGAATAATTCCAATAAGCCGCCGCGCGGTTTCCTGTGTTCGGGCCGCATCGGAGGCCCATATAAGATCGGGGGCGTAGCCCCGCGCAATGAGCGTGCTCGCGGCATCGTCCGCTTCTCGCTGTCCGATTTCGCTTAGCGGGCGCTCATGATCTGGCTGGCCGCTTTGGGCCCATTTAGCCTCTGCATGGCGCATTAAAATCAGATGATCGATCACGGCGTATTCTTGTTTTTAAGGTTATCTGCTTTGGGGTTTTGTCCGGTATAAGGCGTGACCGGACTTTCGATAATGTCAATGACGTCAAGGGAGTCTAGCGCCCGTACACGGGTTGGCAGGCGGCCGGTTTCAATTAAGGCTTGAGTGCGTAGCCTCGCATTGACCCTCAAATCTTCGAAAAACAGGTTGGAAGGAAGGGTCCAAAACCGCGCTCCAAGCCCCCAAGGACGGCGCAAAGAGCGACTGCGCGGTTTATCCACTAATAGCAGTCCGTCTTGGCATTGCGCACCAGTTTGGCGCGGCAGTGGGGCAGGTAGGTTATCCGGCTCCAGCCCTTCGCCCGCTAGTCCGCCCAAATGCAGGCGCGGTACAGCATAATCCTCTGAGCGGGTCCAAAGCAGCGGGTTAATACACAGCGTCGCCGCTCCGTTAATGGACATATATCGCCGCCCATTAAAACTGGAAGCCTTGCTAGAAAACCGCTCCGCATTTTTGCTATCGGAGGGCATGAAAGTGCCAAAGGCAGCCACGCATCCAAAGTCATTTGCCGCTTCGCAGGGCGCGAGCGCAGAGAGCGGTCCGTCAAATAATGAAATAGGTAAAGGATGATCGATTACATATGCGGCGGCGAGGCGGTTTTTGAGATCGCCTTGAAAATAGTCAGCCATCAGGCGGATAACATGGTCGGCGCCTTGCCCATGACCAGCCAAAATTATGGGGCGCTCTGGCGGGCTATCCGTTAGGAATTGCTCAAATGCCCGCCGCACGTCACCATAGGCAAAATCCCGCGCGCGCTGTGCATCTTCGCGGTTAGTCATATAGCTATACATGGCGGCGTGCCGATAATAAGGCGCAAATAGCCGCCCTGCATAGCCATAAGGCGCGACATAATTGGGGCGAACAATACGCTGGAGGCGTTCACGCCGGCGCTCGACGTCAACGGGCAGGACCCAGTGTTTGCCGCCGCGATAAACCCCCGGAACCACAACAAAGGCATCACCGGGGGCTTTGGCAAGAAAACTGTCTTTTGAAATATCAGGGCGTGAGAGCCAGGCCCTATCTTGCGTATAATCGGGCTGCGGAGGCTTTTCATAGGTTTGGAAGGGCACGCCTGGGTCTTGCAAGGATTGGAAAATCACATTGCGGTAGGCATAGAGCCCCAGTAAAAGCAGGAGGAAAAAGGCGGCAATCCCTATCAAATAGGGCGGCGATAGAGTTTTTTGTCTTGGGTTCATCTTATCTTCGCTCAATATGTTTGCGTCCTGCGGATTATCGTTATAACTCAAAATGGCGCGACCCGCTTCCAAAATTTACGGCCGTGACGAAATGGAAGACTAGAATTATGACTGACTTTGCCGAAACATCAAAAGCCGAGATAAAACGCCCCCGGTTATTTGTCTTTCTCCGCAATAGCCTGCTGACGGGCCTTGTCGTGGCTCTGCCGCTTTTTGTGACAATATACGGAATCACGGCCATTGTAGGCTTTTTTGATGAAAAAATCATCGGCCTTATTCCGGACGCTTGGGTGACGAACATTTGGGTGAAACTGTTTTTGACCTTGCCGGGGTTGGGCCTGATTTTTGTTATCATTAGCCTAACGATATTGGGTTCCTTCGCCCAGAATTTCATCGGCCGCGCGGTTCTGCGCGCGGGTGAGCGGCTTTTGGACCGGGTCCCTGTTGTGAGTAATGTTTACAATTTCATGAAACAGATCGTCACGGCCGTTGCCAGCCAAAATGACCGCACCTTCAAGGAGGTATGCCTGATTGAATATCCGCGCCCCGGTTTATGGGCGGCCGCGTTTGTGACCTCTGATCTCACCGGCTCTCCGGGTGATAAACTGGGTGAGGGGTATGTCTGTGTTTTTGTGCCCACGACGCCCAATCCTACATCCGGCTTTCTGCTGTTCGTAAAACGCGAGGATATCATCATCCTCGATATGACACCGGAAGAGGGCGCGAAAATGGTCATATCCGGCGGTATGGTTGCCTCCAATGAAGATATACCTGCGCCTGTCAAAAAGAACGCTGGAGCGATGACGACTTTGCCGAAATAAAAGAGTCGTATTTATCAACGAGAGATACCCTCAGGCGCTGATCGGCCATTGCTAAGCGCCGCGCCGAAGATTTGGAAGCGCTCAATTGGAGAAAAATTGTGAAAGCCCTACTCCTTGAAAGCGCTCGAAAATTGTCTCTCAAAGACATTCCTCCCCCCGTGGCCAGAGAAGGATGCGTATTGATTGATGTGGAAGCTACCAGCATTGGCGGGAGTGAATATTTGGGGTATAATGCCCCCGGAATTAGGCCCTTACCAACTATTATGGGTCACGGTTTTACAGGGTGGCTTGATGGCCAGCGCGTCGCAATAAATCCGGTGCAAGGTTGCAAAGATTGCATCCATTGCCTTGCGAATTTGCCCCAACTTTGTGACTCATGGTCGCTCATAGGCGTGCAGACCGACGGCGGTTTCGTGGAATCTGTCTCCGTTCCAGAAGATTCGGTTTTTCATTTGCCTGACTCAATTTCTTGGGAACAGTCCGTATTCGTTGAACCCTTTGCGAACTCACTGAATGCTTGGGAAATCTCTGGAGCAACCAAAGGCGATTTTGTAGCCATAATAGGTTCCGGAAGTCTTGGTTTAGGTCTAGTTGTCTGTGCGAAAAGGTCTGGTTGCCAGAGCGTGTATGTGTCTGAACCTTCTAGTCCTAGATTGGCAGCCGCTATCGGTCTTGGCGCAAAAGAAGTTGATCCAGCCGAGTCCTATAATTTCGTATTTGATACGGTCGGCTCCGAGGAGTCTCGAAAAACCGCCCTTGAGTTATGCGGTAAACAAGGGACGGTGGTTTTATTAGGTTTTGCTAGCCCTATATTCGAAACCAATGCGGGAGCGCTTATTCGTGACCAAAAACGGATTATCGGGTCCTTTGCCTATTCATCGGAACAATTTGAAAAATCTATAGATTTGGCGAAAGACGCCAAAAGCGATTGGGTGCAAAATATTTCGTTCCACGATGTTGAAGCGTTACTCGAGGATTACCTTGATGGCGATTTTTCAGTTGTTAAAGCAGCGCTCAGGCCGCGCTTAAGATAGGCCGCAATCCCATTTTGTACCATTTTGTGAATGACTTTTACGTGCCCGTGAGTGTCAAACTATACCCCGCTGGACCATTGTTCAATTGACCGTACCTAATATTTGGCGGCGGCCTTCATAAATTTGGCCGCAACCATTTATTTACCTTGTATTCAAAAAAATGCCAATTTTTCTGAAAAAGGGATAGAGGATTTTAAAACTTAAGGCGTCTTTTAAGATTTCCCGATATCGGGAGATCAAGATTTGAGATGAAGATGGGCAAGTTATTTAGGATGAAAATGTTAAAAAAATATTTTAAGGACGAATCTGGTAATATCGCGTTGTTCACGTCGCTGGCGCTTTTACCTGTAATGGCAGTTATTGGCGTAGCCGTTGACATGAGCATGACAGCGAATAAAAAGCAAACGCTCCAAGACGCAGTCGATAATGCTGCCTTGGCCGCTATACATGAAACAAATCGGCGCAGATCATTCTACACTTTATTGGAAAGCCTGAGGGGCGTAGGATTTGATCCAAAAGATAGCACGCGAATTACAAGGTTTAACCGCAGAGAACACCGCGGGCACGTCACCTTGAATGCGACCGTTAAGGGAACACACGATCTCGCCTTCGGTGCCCTCATTGATAAACCTGAAGCAGATTATTCAGTTTCAACGTCGGTCATTGCAGACAAAAAAATAACAGCGGTGCGTTTTACACCGACCTTCGGAAGTGGGTATCTTAACAAAGAATTCAACCTTTGGGTCATCCGTCCGAATGTTGCAGAACCTGAAAGGCTTGCGACTTACCGGTGGACCTCAAGCGCGCCGGTAACATTCCCGAATGGGAGTTCGCCGGGTAGATTGAGTTCAAGCCAAAGAGGGCCTGTTGACCTCGGGGATTATACCGAGTTTTTCATGACTACAACTGTGACGGACCCTTGGGATACCTATACCCATGAACAGCTAGTTGAGGTTTACGGCGAGGACTACACACTTTCGTCCCGAGAACCTGGACATGGAGACCATTTTTTCTTAAATGGGCGACAACTCGCCGTAAATGAACAGGTGAACTTTAGGCAAGACTTTAGTTGCGATCAACGGCGCCTAGATTACGAATGGGAGGATGCACCAGGTCTGGCGTCACCAGGAACTGATTTCAGGTTTAGAGTGACTGCAGTATGCAGTGGAATTGATCCGGATACGCTTCGCATAGTCAGGTAAACCGTTATTTCGCCTTTGAAAACAGCGCAGCCTTACATTGCGGCGGCGCAAGCCGAAATAGTGTCTCCGCCCGCTGGTCTTTCTTGCCTGAACCCTCTTGTTGACCGACTGCACCAAATATGACCAGAAGGTGAAGGTACTTTGACGATAGGCGTCATTCATTCCTCAAGGGTCTCACATGCACCAGTCGGTCAAACAATTTGCGGCGCCGATAATTTTAGCGCTCATTGTCCTGACTATATCCATTTTTGGTGACTGGGGCCGGCAGGCCCTTAGATATTTGGGGCCGCTTGTTGATCATCAGAGTGCCGGTCTGTCTTATCGCTGGTTTTCAGGTCATCTCACGCATTTAGGATGGCGGCACTCAGGGCTCAATCTCGCGGGATTGGCCTCAATCGTGTTCATCTATGGACGTCTCATTGGGGCTAAAACATGGCTTGCCTTTACCGTATTTTGTCCCCTTGGGATTAGCGCAGGCCTTTACATGTTTTCGCCGGAGGTTGGGCACTATGTCGGCCTCTCGGGGGTGCTTCACGGTATGTTGGCTCTGGGCGGGACCTTAGGCGTTTTAAGGCCGAATACAATTAAAAGCGTATCAATCAAAAATTCGGCGTCGTGGGAAGACGTGATCCTTGTTTTGGGATTATGGGGCAAGATCATTTATGAGCAAGTCTTGGGCGCGGTTCCAATGACGGCAGCAATTGCGGGCGATACTGTGATTGTTGATGCGCATCTCTACGGGGCTTGTCTGGGCACAATTTTTGCTCTCGTTTTAGGCTTGAAACGAAAGTAATTGCGCAAAAAAATTATGGTTTAGAAACCCTTAACACCTTCTGATTAAGACAATAACTTCTTAACAGGGTGTCTCGAATGCATAAATTTTTCTTATCCGTTTCAGCGATTTTGCTTGGTGCGTGCTCTTTTATAGAGCAACCGTATAAAGATCAGAGGCCTCTAAAAAATATCGTCCATTCACATGGGAATTACGCCCCATGCCATGTGCCCAATCCTTGTATGGCAGGGCAGGGGTATTCCGTTGCGGCTTCGCAAAATATCCACCCAAATTTCATGCCTTATAATATGAGTCCTCCGCCGATGCACTCTCTTACGCCGACATATATCGGCCCCGTGCCTCCGGCCGCCCAGCATCCGCAATATGGTTCCCAGCAGTATCATAACTATGGCCAAAACGGATATGGGCCTCATACTCCCCATTTGCGAGGGATGCATAATTCAAAACCTGCGACGCTCTACGGTACATTGGGCGGGGTTCTCTATAATGAGGATATAGATGTCTTTGGGATTGAGGGCCGACTAGGATATGATTCCGGCGGGATCTTTGGCGCGGAATTAGAAGGATCTTTTGGCGTTGTGAGTGAAAACAAAACTGTCGACAACGCATTGATCGGTGATGTGAAAATAGACACTGGGTTTAATTATAATGTAGCCGCCTTTGCACTGGCGAGATTGCCAGTATCTCCGAGATTTTCAGTCCACGGCCGCGCCGGTTACGATTTTCGCCGGCTCACTGTCGATGGAACGGCAGAAGATGGCACCTTTGTCTCCAGGAGCAGTAATTTGGACGGCGTAGCCTATGGGGCAGGGGCGGAATATGCGCTGACGCCCTATTCGGGTCTGCGTTTTGACTTGACGCGTTATGAAAATGATATTGGTCGGAACAATTCTATCTCGGCGAGTTTTACCCGTAAATTCTAATACTCGTTTTATAACGGCGCTTACTAAATCTCTGATTTTTAATCACATTTTGCTTTCCGTTAATAAATCTTAACCCTTCGGTTCGATAGTAACATCTCAGGCGGTCCCATGTGTTGGAAGATTGCTCCAGTGATTCCTATTTGGAGAAGATATATGAAATATCATTTGTTGTTCACTACGGTTTTAACAGGGATGCTGAGCGCGGTCCCAGCTCTTGCGAAGGCGCAGGTTTGGGAAGATGTTAGTCAAACCACACGAGCTGGAAAATCCAGCGCTCCGTCCGCTCCAAATGCGCAATCCATGACTTGGGCCCGAAAAGTGCGCACGGATAAAACCGCTCTGAACTTTGTTCT
>CAYPFR010000013.1:0-56482 GCA_964410285.1 uncultured Caulobacterales bacterium
TATGCGCCATAATACCAAAGTTACGGTAGTCTTTAAGATCGTATTCGCGTGCCATATCGGTCTCTTATTCCAGTTCTACCAGCGGTAATGCGAGAATGCGCGGTTGGCCTCGGCCATACGGTGCGTATCTTCGCGCTTTTTCACGGCTGTGCCGCGGTTATTAGAGGCATCGAGAAGCTCGCCGGCGAGGCGCTCTCGCATTGTGTTCTCATTGCGTGAACGGCTAGCCGACACGAGCCAGCGGATCGCCAAAGCCTGACGGCGCTCTGTGCGAACTTCGACAGGCACCTGATAGGTCGCCCCGCCAACGCGGCGTGAACGCACCTCAACAGAGGGCTTAATGTTTTCAAGCGCGTCATGAAAGACACGGATCGGCTCAGTCTTGGCCTTATCCTCAACAATATCCATCGCGCCGTAGACGATTTTCTCGGCTGTGGACTTCTTACCATCAAGCATGATGGCATTCATGAACTTGGCAAGAACCAAATCATTATATTTAGCATCGGGAAGAATAACCCGTTTTTCTGCGCGGTGACGACGTGACATATCTATCTACCCTATTTCGGACGCTTGGCGCCATATTTGGAACGGCGCTGCTTACGATCTTTAACGCCCTGCGTATCGAGGACACCACGAAGGACGTGATAACGCACGCCCGGCAAATCTTTTACACGGCCGCCGCGAATGAGCACGACACTGTGTTCTTGCAGGTTGTGACCCTCACCCGGAATATAGGCCAAAACCTCAAACTTATTCGTCAGGCGCACTTTGGCCACTTTACGAAGCGCTGAGTTCGGCTTTTTCGGCGTCGTTGTATAAACACGCGTACACACGCCGCGCTTCTGAGGACACGCCTCGAGCGCTGGCACTTTGTTCCGCTTACGCTTATCCTGCCGTGGTTTACGGATCAGCTGATTGATTGTTGGCATATCAAACCTTTATTTACGCCCGCATCCCGCAAGGGTTGGATGAGCGCTTCTTCCTGCACAAAAAGCAAATAACCCCGCCAATCAGCCCCTTTTGGAGCGCCTTAGCAGGCCATTTGCAACAAAACCGCCCTAGCCGCGCCCAAAATTCAGGCACGTTTCGCGCGACAATTGAAACTTTTTTACCTTAAAGGAGGTTTCTACAGACCTCTGCAGACAGCACCTTCATCAGTGATGCGGCGTATAAGCGGAGATTCTACCCACGTCAACAGGGGTATGAGCCTTTTTTACGTTGAATGTGCTCCAAGTCTAGATCAGCATGAAATCAAGGAGAATTGGCAGGATTTCAAACGCTCGCGCACGCCACCCTGCTTAACGGCGAAGGCGCGCCCAAATACTGGCGATCACAGTCAGCGGCTCAAAACCAGACGCAGTCAATTTGCATGTTGACTCTATTTAGATTTACATCTAATTAGCTTTTATGCTAAATTCGCGCGCCTATAAAGCTATTGCCCACCCCATTCGGCGAGACATATTAAAGCGCCTGCGCACAGGCCCCTTATCGGCAGGCGTGCTGGCAGCTCAGTATAATATCTCCAAACCCAGCCTCTCCGCGCATTTTTCGGCCCTCAAAGAGGCTGATCTAATTTTTGCAAAGCGGGACGGCAATCACATTTATTACAATTTGAACCTCACCGTCGCCAATGAGGTCCTCGCCGCACTGATGGACATATTTGGCATAACGCAGGGAAGCTACCGTGCAGAAAACCCCACAACAGAAAGTAACGCGTATGAAAGTTCCCCAAAACAGACCGGCCCTGTTTAGTCTTTTCTGTATTTTTGTGCTGACCGGGGTGTTCATTTACACATGGGCCACCTTACCGGACATGGACCGATACCCGATCCACTGGAATGCAGCGGGGGAAGCGGACGGTTTTGCAGGCCGAAACGGCGTATTGGGAATTTTACTCATCATGCCAATAACCCTGATATTCAATGCCGCGTTGATGTATTTTCTGCCAAAGATCGAGCCTCTGCGCAAAAACTTGGAGGCGAGCAGAAGTGCCTATGATACCATTTGGATGCTGCTTATCGCATTTTTGACGATTATCGGCGTTGTGATCTGCTCGATGTATTGGACGGACTCTGAGACCCCCAAGACCCTCGGCATTCAACTGATCACCATTGGCACGTCTTTGCTTTTTATGGGGATAGGCAATGTGCTTGGAAAAATGCGGCAGAATTATATGGTAGGTATTCGCACGCCTTGGACTCTTGCCTCTGATTTATCTTGGGAAAAGACCCACCGCCTAGGCGGGCGGCTTTTTGTACTATCTGGCGCAATTGGGGTTATAGCCGCGCTGCTGAGCCCTGCCGCATCTATTATCGCGCTTGTGAGCGCCATTCTCCTCTCAGTCATTATTTGCGCCGTTTATTCTTACCTTATCTGGAAAGACGATCCGCATAAACGCAGCTAGGGCGAATCCTAAAGCGCGCCGGCGCGAGCAGCCTCCATCACACGCAAGAGATTGCCGCCCCAAATTTTGGCAATGTCGTCTTCGCTATAGCCCCGCCGCGCAAGTTCTGCTGTAACATTGGGCGTCTCGGAGGCATCCTCCCAGCCGTCAATCCCGCCGCCGCCGTCAAAATCAGAGGCTATGCCGACGTGGTCAATACCCATAACCTTAACAGCGTAATCAATATGATCAGCAAAATCAGAAACGCTCGCACGCGGGGCCATGTCAAACATTGGCGCGAGGCGCGCGCGGTATTCTGCGTCCTGCGCCTCACTCATCGACCAGAGCGCCTTGTCATCGAGAAGCCCCATTTGCTCGCGCACCGATTGCTTAAACGCCTCTTGCTTCGCGCTCAGCGCTTTGACATAGGCACCAAGGGCCACAAGCTGCACGACACCGCCATTTTCTTTAATGGCCAAAAGCTGCTCATCATCAAGATTACGCGCGGATTTAGCCACGCCCATTACCCCGCTATGGCTGGCGATAACCGGCACGCGCGACAGCCGCGTCGCCTGCATCATCGTCGCCTTTCCCGCATGGGAAACATCGACCATAATTCCCGTATCATTTAGCTTGCGCACTAATCGCGCGCCAAGCTTAGACAGCCCGCCATGAAGGCTCTCGCCCTCCTCCCACTGAATTTTAGGGTTAGAGCTATCGCCAAACTGGTTATGGCCCATATGCATAATACCCATGTAGCGCACGCCCCGCCGCGCCCAAAGATCGACTTTGGAGAGATCCGGGCCGAGGGGAAACGCGTTTTCCATGCCGATCAGAACGGCGCGTTTGCCCGCAGCCACTGCCTCCCGCACCTCTTTGGCGGTGATGCATAGGGTGACTTGATCGGGATATTCAATCAGGAGCTTTTGGATGGCGCGAAAACGTGTCTCTGCAATGTTGCTAGCCGCGGCATATTCCGCCTTGCTCGGGCTATAGGGGCTTTGCGGGGTATAAATAATAAAAAATGCGGCATCCAATCCGCCGGCTTCCATTTTTGGCAGATCAACTTGGGCCTCCGTTAGAAATCCGGGGTCAACGTTTTCCATATAATCAAGCGGAATATCGACATGGGTATCAAGGGTTAGAATTCGTTGGTGCAGGGTTTGCGGGCCCTTTTCAACAATGGGGTTTCGCGGCTGGGCGGGCTGGCAGGCAGAAAATCCAAGCGCCAGCAATCCATAGGCCGCCGTGGCCGCGATCCCCGTCAAGGCTGCCCCATTCCTGTTCCGCTTCAAACCCGATAAAGTCACCATTGTTCTCCCTTTCCCTTAAGATAGGCGCGAATGCGATGAGCACAAGACCAAGTTTTCGTATTGGGCCCGCGCACTCCGTATCAATCCGTTGGTTGGCCCGCGAATTTGCGGACTGCAAATTTACATTGACGTATGCTAAATGTTCTTGTTATGTTCTATTTCTGGAACAGGTTAGGCTGTTCAGCATTTTGAAGAGTATATGATGACAAAACAATATTTATGTGTCGCCTATGAAGACCGCGATCTTGCAAAACGGCTGGGCGCGCGCTGGGACCCTTCTGTTCGCAAATGGTATTGCACAAAGGGAAGCTCTCTGGCCAAAATCTTCGCATGGCGCGCGATGCCCGTTTCCAAAACTTCTAGCGGAACGCCGCAAAGCCGCACGCCGAGGGCCGCGCAAAACCAGAATTTTGAACTTCCCTTAGCAGGATAGACCTTCCGCGCGGCGCGTCCTTGCCCCTTCCTGGGGACGCGGACTGCTCGGGCCTTTAGTTCCTGCAAAAAAAGCGCGCATTCTCCCCGAATGCGCGCTTTCATATTTTAGGCCGTGTCTATAGCGGCAAAATGGGCCCACCTCATAGGCGCGCCTGCTACATTTAGTTGCTCGGCATTATAGCGCCCGTTTCGGAGAGCTTAATGAGAACCTCCGTACGGCGGTTAAGCTGTTCTTTGACATTATCGCCGCGGTCAATCGCGTTCTCAGTTTCGCCTTTACCAAGCGAGGTAATACGGCGAGCATCGATTCCGTCGCGAACCAGCGCCGCACGTGCATCCGCTGCACGCTTTTCGGAAAGCGTCATATTATAAGCGGCCGAACCTGTCGTATCTGTGTGGCCAATAACGGTAATGCTATCTACATTACAGAATTGTCCTACATCCAAGATGCGATCAATTTTCGCCTGAGTTTCAGCTGAAGCGCCTTTATCAAATTCATAGTAAATTGTCTCGGCGCGGTATTCTTGACCGCAAAGCTCGACAACAGACATTTGTGAGCGCGTAACGGGCTGCGGGCGGCACTGCGAGGCGTCTGTGGCCACTGTCCCATCCCAACAAGACACCGACTGCTGGGTTGTGCATTGGCTGACGTCACTAACAAGCGCCCCGTCCCAACACTGAATTTCCGTTACGGCCTGCGGCTCTGGCGGACAATCAGCCAGCGAAAAGCGGCGGCATCCATTCCAGCAGCGTACACTATCAGGCGCTGATGATAAAACGGCAGATGTCGATTGCATCGGCTTTAAAGACGTAGATTGCACAGCCGCAGATTTTGCGCTTTTCACGCCTGTTGTTGAACAGGCCGAGAGCACGATCAAACTCGCGCCGATCACCACTTTTGGTATCATGGTTAGATGGGACATAAATTCTCCTATATCCATTGGACCGCAAATTGCGGATATTTCGCCCCCCACGGGCATATTCCAAATCGGGTCACAGGATGGAATGAAATCATGAATTGAGCTGCCTGCGCAACACGCGTCCCTCACATGCCACATTCGAACCGGTCACCGCTGTCGCTGCAGTACTATTAGCGGCGGATTTGATCACATTGCCCCATAATTTATTCTCTCACAAGACGGCTAGCTGACATTTATACATGTGCGATCGTCTTGTTGTGCAGGGTTCATATTGCAGCCCAACCCGCGCAGGCTTCTCGCGGCTCACCTTTGACAAGCTGTTTCACATGCGTAATAACTGCAAGCTGAAAGGAAACTCCAATGGCCATAGCCCGCCCTGTTGATCGCCGTCTCTTTTTCATGTTTGACCGCGCTCATACCCAGCTTGCCAAAGCAGCAGATATCCATCTTTCGCGCCGCAGCGGGGTGGGAACCTCTCAGGCGGCTGTGCTGATCTATCTGGGGTATCATGACAATTGCGGCCTCTCGGAACTCGCGGAGGGCGTGGGCCGCAACAACTCCGCCATCACAGGTCTCGTGACGCGCATGGAGACAGCGGGCCTCGTCATTCGCGGTAAAGGCGGCGCAGATGGCCGCACCAAAACTGTCTCGCTGACCACTGAAGGCTGGAGCATTCGCGAAATCGTGATGAATGATTTTCGCCTGTTTAATGAGCGCATGATCAAGGGGATGAGTGAAAAAGAGGTAGACGCGGTGATGAAGTTCCTCTCGCTTGCGGTTTCAAATGTGTGGGACACATGAGCGAAGCGCTCAGCCGCCCAAATGATCGCGTCTTTGTCGATATAGTTTCGGATTTCGTATGTCCGTGGTGCTGGCTCGGTATTCGTTATTTTGAGGCCGCGCGCACCAACTTTAAGGGCGAGATCGTATTGACATGGCGGCCCTATATGCTGGACCCGAGTGTTCCGGCCAAGGGCTTGCCTTACAAGGCGTATATGAAATCCAAATTTGGCGACAGGCCTGACTCGCGCTGGCGGGCTATGCGGGAGCATCTAGAAAGCGCCGGCCCAGAGGCGGGCATTGATTTTCGGTTTTCGGATATTCCCATGCGGCCCAATACGCTAGGCGCGCACCGGCTTATGCGCTGGGCGGGCGGGCAAAACAAAGCAGCGGCTGTGGCCGAAAATCTGTTTCAGACGTTCTTTACCGCGCATAAAGACATTGGTGACCCGGATGTTTTGGCAGAACTGGCGGGTGCGGCTGGACTAGATAAAGCACTTGTGCGGGACTTACTGGAGGGGGGTCAAGACGCGCATGCCGTTAAGCAAGAGATAGCCGAGTTCCGCAGGTTAGGGATTTCTGGCGTGCCAACCTTTATTTATAATGGACAATTTGCCATTCAGGGGGCACAGCCTGTTGAGACCCATTTAAAAGCTTTGGCAAGCGCCCAAAAGCCCGCCCAAAAACCTGAGGAGAGACCATGACCCTATTTGAAATTGTTGCGCTATACGCCGCGATCAATCTAATATTGGCACCCATATTGATGTACCGCGTTGGCCAAATTAGGTTGGGGGAGAAAATTTCGCTCGGCGACGGCGGAAATGATCTGTTGCAATCTCGAATTCGCGCCCATGGTAATTTCACAGAAAACGCACCGCTTTTGTTAATAGGACTATTTGCTCTGGCAAGCCTATCGGCCGCGCCTATACTTTTACATGTTTTTGGCGCCGCCTTTACTCTTGGCCGGATTATCCACGCTATTGGCATGGCTGGAAAAATGGGTAATGGCCGCTTGATTGGCACGCTAACCACCATTTTATCCTATCTTGGCATGGCGATTAGCTTGATCTATCTGATCGTTTCTAGCTGATCGTGACCCTCCCCATGAGCCCCAAAACACGCGGCGAAATATCCGAGAGTGAACTGGCGCCTGTCCTTGAGCGGATTTTGGCCCGCGCCAAACATTACGGCGCCGATCAGGCAGACGCTATCGCTACCCATGGCCGATCGCTGTCGGTGAGTGTGCGTGACGGCGCGCTGGAGGATGTCGACAATAGCGAAGGCAAAGACATCGGCCTGCGGGTTATGATCGGCCGCCGCCAAGCCAGCGTATCTTCTTCTGATCTCTCCTCGCTATCGCTTGACAAGCTCGCGGAGCGGGCCGTAGCCATGGCCCGCCTTGCCCCTGAAGATCCTTATTGCGGCCTTGCGCCTTCCGAGCTTTTGCAAAACACGCCGCCGGAACTAGAATTATATGACACGACGGAGACAACGCCCGCCAAGCTAAAAAACCGCGCGCTGGGGGTGGAAGCTGCGGCGCGCGCCGTCAAAGGCGTAACCCAAGCCGAAGGTAGCTCTGCCAGTTGGTCAACCTCCGCGATTTTCTTTAAAACCAGCCATGGGTTTTCTAGCGGCTGGCGTAGCTCTCGCCACGGGCTATCCGCCGTAGCCATCGCGGAAAAAGACGGCGCAATGGAACGTGATTACGCGTTTGAAGGCGCGCGCTGGCTTTCCGACTTACCCCCTATCGAGGCTATTGGCGGAGAAGCGGGCGAGCGCGCTGTCGCCCGTCTTGGCGCGCGGCAAATGGACTCGGGCGCCATGCCCGTGCTTTTTGAACGCCGCGTGGCGAATTCTCTTGTCTCGGCCTTATTCGGGGCAATTAACGGCAATGCGATTGCGCGCGGCATTTCTTTTCTCAAAGACTCCCTGAATCAGGACCTGTTTCAGCCAAATATTATGATTATTGATGACCCCCTCATTCTGCGCGGGCATGGCTCGCGCCCATGGGACGGCGAAGGCGTTGTCACGCGCCGTCATAATATTATTGAGAATGGCAAGCTCACGAGCTGGCTTTTAAATTGTTCAACCGCGCAGCAGCTCGGCCTGAAAACAACAGGCCATGCCATGCGCGGGATTGGCGGCTCGCCCGGTATTTCTTCGACCAATAGCTATCTTTGCAATGGGGTTCAAACGCCCGAGCAGCTAATGCAAGAGATGGGCGCAGGTCTTTGGGTGACGGAAATGTTTGGCCCATCCCTTAATAATAACACAGGAGATTACTCGGTGGGGGTGGCCGGCTATGAGATTAAAAATGGGCAGCGCGGGCGCCCCGTCAGTGAGATCACAATCGCGGGGAATTTGCTTGAGATGTTTAAAACATTGGTGCCCGCGAATGACCTGATCATGGACGGCAGTAAATGCTCGCCGGCCGTGCGGGTGGAAGGGTTAATGATTGCCGGAGGCTGAGCCGATATGTGTCCCCTTTGACGAGGACTTACGGCTGATTGCCGAGGCGGTGAAAACCGCCGGAGAGATCGCACGCCGCGCGTTTGACGGCAATGCCTCTAAGGTCTGGGACAAATCAGAGAACCACCCCGTGACCGACGCCGATATCGCCGTGAATGATTATCTTGCAAAAACCCTTTTGGCCGCTCGGCCCGGCTATGGCTGGCTCTCGGAGGAAACCAAAGATGACCACTCGCGCCATGCCTGCCCGCGCACATTTGTCGTGGACCCAATTGACGGCACGCGGGCTTTCATTGACCGCTCGCCCAATTTTGCCGTCTCGGTGGCTGTGGTGCAAGACGGCGCGTCTATTGCCGCCGCGCTATACAACCCACTGACTGACGAAATGTTTTTAGCGCATAAGGGCGGCGGAGCGACGCTGAACGGCGCGCCAATCGCCCCGAGCAATCAGGCCGTTCTTAAGGGCTGCTCTATGATTGGCTATCCGCGAAAATTTCGCCGCCTTGGCTGGCCTGATATGAATGTCACAGTCGCCAATTCCATGGCTTACCGCATTGCTCTTGTGGCCTGCGGTAAGGCAGATGCCACTGTCGCCTTTACACCCAAATCAGATTGGGACCTTGCCGCTGCGGAACTGATCGCCCGTGAGGCCGGCGCGCTCGTGACCAATCTGAAGGGCAAGCCCTTTGCCTATGATCAAAAAAGCACCTCTGAGAATGGCGTGATTTGTGCTGGCCCTCACCTCATGCCTTTGATAAGTAAGCGCGTGAAAACACTGATGGAAGACGCGGATCGTTCTGATAATCCATCCAAAGACTTTGCCTTTATGGGGACCCGTATGACTGACCGTAAAAATCCGAACCAATTGCTTCACATTGTTTTTGGCGGGGAACTCGTTGACCCAATGAAGACCGAGTTCATTGATATCTCAAAAATGGATTTTGTAGGCGCCTATCCCAATTACGAGCAGGCACATGCCGCTTGGAAAGGCGCGGCCCAGCGCACAGTAGATAATGCCCATATGCGCTATTTCATTTTGCATGCCCATGAGTTGATCGACCCAGATAAAGACGGCTTCATTGGCTAGCCGCAAACCCGCGAGCGCTGACCGTATTCTAATTGCCCGCTTGTGGCGGGAATATATCTGGCCGCAAAAAAGACGGCTGTTAATCGCCGCAATATTTATGATTGTCCTTGCCGCGGCCACCGCGAGCTACGGCCTTGTCATTGGCTATATTGTGGATCAGGCCAATTTGATCGCCAGCGATGAGAGCAAGGCTGGCCTATCGCGGGCGCGCGAATATGCTAAAATTGCACTGCCGCTTTTACTCGGGATTACGCTGATATCTGGAATTTCCAATTACATTTCGCGCATTTTTGCTAATGCGGCCGCCTTACATGCCGTCGGAGATATGCAAAAGCAGATGATCGCCAAAACCCACGGCGCGGATTACGCCAGCTTCGCCCGCGAGCCCATCGGCAATCTGATTTCCAAATTTACAAATGACATTAGCGTCGTCTCTGCGGCGCTGGTGCGGGCGCTCTCCAATGTCGTAAAAGACCTACTCACGATCGCCTTTGTGCTCGTGATGATGATCTGGAGCAATTGGCAACTTACCTTGATGATATGCGTCTTATATCCCCTTGCAGCTTGGCCGATTATCACCATCTCCAAACGGCTTCGCGGGGATGCGAAAAACGTGCAAGAGCATATTGGCACGATCACCTCACAGCTTAAGGAAAGTCTGGGCGGAGCGCGTATGGTGCGCGCTTACGGGCTTGAAGGCCATGAAACCCGCAGGCTTAACAAAAGTTTTGACGAGCGCATTCGCCGCTATCTTAAACTCATTACCGAACAAGCGCGCGTAGACCCGATTTTGGAAGTGATGGGCGGACTGGCGATTGCTGGCATCGTCATTTTTGGGGTTTACCAAGTCAGCGCGGGTCTGGCCAGCGCCGGTTCCATCGCTGCCGTTCTCACATGGGTGTTAATCCTCTCCCCGCGCATTCGCGCGCTAGGCACGCTGAATAATGCCGTCCAAGAAGGCCTCTCCGCGCTCACCCGTATTTTTGCCGTCATCGACGAAACCCCGACCATCGTTGATAGCCGCGGCGCGCGAGCGCTGACCTCGCCTAAAGGCAAAATTGCGCTAGAGAATGTCAGCTTCACTTACGCCGACGGCGCGCCAGCCCTCAGCGGCGTCAGCCTCACCGCACGTCCAGGAGAGACCATTGCACTTGTTGGCCCGTCTGGCGGGGGAAAGACAACGCTCATGAACCTTATCCCCCGCCTTTATGACGTCACGGGCGGGAGCGTAAAAATCGACGATCAGGACGTTCGCGATCTCACGCTTTCCAGCCTCAGAGGGGCAGCAGCGCTTGTTTCCCAAGACGTGACTTTATTTAACGATAGTATTGCCGCCAATATCGGATTTGGAAACCAGAGCGCACCGCACAGCGAGATCATACACGCCGCCAAGGCCGCCGATGCCCACAGTTTTATTACCGCGCTCCCCAGCGGTTATGACACGGTTCTTGGCGAGGACGGCGGGACGCTCTCGGGCGGTCAGCGGCAACGCATTGCGATTGCGCGCGCAATCCTGCGCGATGCCCCTATTTTGCTACTCGATGAGGCGACCTCCGCGCTCGATACGGCATCGGAGGCAAAGGTGCAGGCGGCGCTGGAGCGTCTCTCGAAAGGGCGCACAAGTATCATCATCGCCCACCGCCTTTCGACTGTGACCAAAGCCGATAGGATTTACGTGATTGATAAAGGCCGTATTATCGAGAGCGGCACCCATGGGCAGCTTCTGAAAAAACGCGGCGGGCTCTATGCCAAGCTACGCAAAATGCAGCAGGCCTAATTCACCACACGCAAGTTTAGCTCGGGATGGGCCGCGTCAGTAGGGGCCTCCTTGGGCAAATAACATGTCACATGTGTACCCTCGCCTTCTTCCGACTCTAGCTCCACCCAGCCGCCATGCGCCTCGACAAAGCGCTGCACGAGGGCAAGCCCCAAACCGGTTCCCCCGCGCGAGCTTCGGAAGCTCTCAAAGACTTGGGGTTGGCGCTCGGACGGTATGCCAACGCCGTCATCTTTCACCCAGAGGCTAATGCCGCCGGCTTCAGCCTTCATTGCGCCCAATATGATCTGACCGCCCGGCTTTGTGTAGCGCAGCGCATTGGACAAAAGATTATACACAACCTGCTTAAGACGGGTTTCATCGGCGCGGATGATGCCGATATCTTTGGGGCAATCAAGCTTCAGTGATATTTTTGTATCCTCAGCCTTGGTGGCCACATAGTCCAGTGCATGATCAAGCATATCGTAAATCCGCACGTCGCCCAATTCAAGGTCAAGCACATTGGCCTCAATCGCTGCAATATCCAAAATATCATCAATTGATTTTGCGAGATCCTCTGAGGCGCTTTGGATGGCAAAGACATATTCCGATTGCTTGTCATTAAGCTCGCCGGCGGCATTACTTTGCAAGAAATCCGCATAGCCTGAAATGGTAGTGAGCGGCGTTCGAAGCTGGTAGCTGACATGACCGACAAATTCCGATTTTAAGCGGTCAGCCTGCTCTAGGGCCTCCGCGCGCTCAAGCAAAGCTGCTTCGGCTTGGCGTGCGCGCGTCACGTCATCCCACGCAATTAAGGTCGCGCCGTCCGGCAAAGGCCGGGAAAGCCATGTGAGAGTCTTATCCTCAGCGGTTTTGATCTCGCCTTCTATGTGGCGGCGCACCTCAGGATTCGGGTCAGTTGTGCGGGCCGCCATTTCGGACCAAAAGGCCTTGTCTCCAAAACGCGGTAAGCTATGCTCTATGATGTCGCGAAAACGCGGCGTATCTTTCAGCACATCTTCGGGAATATTCCAAAGCTGCCCGAAAGCGGCATTGTGAATTTTAAGCCGCCCATCAGAGCCAAAAACCGCAATCCCTTCAGAGAGCCGGTCTAGGGTCGTCTTTTGTACATTTATCAATGTACCAAGCTGGCTTTGAAGGGTCACCGTCTGGGTAATATCGGAAAATAATAGGGAAATGCCGCCGCGCGGGTCGCGAAGGCGCGCGAGCCTGATTGTGCGCCCATCCGGCAGACCCCATATTTCTGGCGGCATCTCATCGGGCCAATCGGTGTAAAGCGCCAATTCACCGGCTTTCCATTCTGCAAAATCGGATTGCTCAGGCACGAGGCGTTTTTCGCGCAAATGATCAAGCCACTCGCTATGTCCGGGACGGTCCTTAAACCAGCCGTCCTCAAGCGAAAACAGAGTCGCAAAAGCGGTATTGTGAAAGCTCATACGCTTATCCGCGGAAAAGATAACAATGGCCTCTTCCATCGTATTGAGAAGTTCGTCATGGCCGCGGATATGCCGCGTCAAAGCTTGGCGCAGGCCGTCCGCCTCAGTGGCGTCCGTTGCAATTCCCGCCGCGCCGCCTGACACGGGAAAGACCGTTAAAGTCATTGATTTACGCTGACCGTCAATCACAATCGGGCGATTGCCCTCAACCCGAGCGCCCGTCACAAGCGCCGTTTGCGCCTCGTCTTTGGCCGCAGGGTCAAGGTGGGTTTGGTCCTCCAAGACCGCCTCAAGGCTGCTTGCGCCCACCGCCGAAATATAGGCTTCATTCACCCAAGTCAGGCGGCCCGCGCCGGAAATACGCCAGAACGGAAACGGCGCGCGGCTCATCATTTCAACAAAGGCCACGGGATCATTTTCGGCTGTAACGCGGTGATTTTCAAAGCGGCCAATGGCTGTGCGTTCATCTTCGCCGCGAATGGAGGCATCTTCAAGCCAGAGCACAACTTGGCGTCCAGCAGGACGCCCATCTGCCTCAATGACATTCCCGCCGGGCAGGACAATCGTGACTGAAAAGGGCTCGCCTGTTCTGCGTAGGTTTGTCAAATTATAGCGTAGAGTCGCGGAGGTGGGATCCTCCCCGATCGTGTCCAAATCCGCAAGGCCGTCAAGTACGCGGTTCACAAATTCTTTTGGGCGTCCGCTCTCGGCAAAACGGCCCACTGATGCCAAAGCCGCAGGCGAGCCATACATGCGCGGCTCACCCCAGCCGTGCCCCACGCTCGCCGCCGTTTCTTCCCAAACAAGAATGAGGCCCGGATAGCTGCTGAAAATCGCCTCCGAGGCCGCAAGGCGTTGGTCAAGATCAGAGGCGCGGCTTTTCCAGCCCCGGTTTTCAGGAGAGGCGCCGACGCGAGAGCGCAGCGCAAACAAAAGTGAGACGAGCGCCAGCAGCACAGCGCCCGAGACGAGCGCGAGGTAAATTTGCTGTGTCGACTCGGACAACAAGGTTAGATTTCCCCAATCCTATCAAAACCTTCGCAGATAACCCTGAGAAGCGCTGACAGCGCCTGAACGCCAAGCGTGGCGTTTTATATCGGATTCTTAGAGCATTGAAAGCTCTTTAAGCGCCTAGGCCGCGATCTCTCGGATAATATCGGCGATGCCTTCGGTAATGCTATCAACCTTACCGAGATCATCCCCCTCTGCCATAACGCGAATAACGGGCTCTGTGCCCGAGGCCCGCACAAGAATACGGCCGGAATTCCCCAGATCGACCCGCGCGTCTTCAATGGCAGATAACAGACGCGCGTCCATCATGGGCGACACGCCCGCATATGTCACATTTTTGAGCATTTGCGGGACCGCCTCAAAGACTTTCAGGACTTCGGAGGCTGGTCTTTCGCGCCGCTTGATTTCCGCCAACACCTGTAGCGCGGCCACGGTTCCGTCGCCCGTGGGAGAAAAATCTGTTAGCAGCATATGCCCCGATTGTTCGCCGCCCACGTTATAGCCATCTTCGCGCATACGTTCGGCGACATATCGGTCCCCGACATTTGTACGTACAAGTTTAAGGCCGGCCCCATCCAGATAACGTTCAAGTCCAAGGTTTGACATCACAGTCGCGACGATCCCCGGCTTTTGCAGCATATCCTTGTCCCGCCAGCCCGTACCAATCAGCCCCAGCAGTTGATCACCATCAATGATCGTGCCTTTTTCGTCACACATAATCAGACGATCAGCATCACCATCCAGCGCAATCCCCAAATCAGCGCCTTGCGCAACCACGGTTTTAGCCATGAGATCAGTCGCCGTTGATCCGCAGTTTTGATTAATGTTTAAACCGTTCGGATTAATGCCAATGGGGATAATTTCTTCCGCCCCAAGCTCCCAGAGCGTTTCCGGCGCTGTTTTATAGGCTGCGCCATGCGCACAATCGATAACGATCTTAAGCCCCGACAAATCAAGCCGCTTGGGAAAGGTGGACTTCACTTTTTCAATATAGCGGGCCTGAACATCCTCGAACCGCCGCGCCCGCCCAAGATTTTCAGAGGTCGCGAGCCCCTGCTTCCAGCGCTCTTGACTAATCTCTTCAATCTCGCGCTCAGCCTCGTCGGATAGTTTTCGTCCATTAGGGCCAAAGAACTTAAACCCATTATCGTAAAATTTGTTGTGGGAGGCGGTAATCATAACGCCCAAATCAGCCCGCATAGTGCGCGTCATCATGGAGACCGCAGGCGTTGGTATGGGTCCAAAAAGTTTCACATCCATCCCCACGGAAATAAACCCCGCCGTCAAAGCTGTTTCAATCATATAGCCCGAAAGACGGGTATCTTTTCCGATCACGACAGAGGGACGCTTGCTTTGCGCGTTTTTAAGGAAATATTTTCCCGCCGCCATTCCCAAACGCATAACATTATCAGGCGTCAATTTTTCGACATTGGCCTTGCCTCTGACGCCGTCAGTTCCAAAATATTGCTTCTTGGTAGAGCTCATGTCGTCCCCCTATTCTCTCTCAGGCCGCGATTGGCTATAGCCCGTTGCTGGGCAGCCCCTGCATTGGCGCAGCTGTCAGCCTTACCTTCACCTGACAGTATAAATGCAACAAAAGGGTTAAAATAGGCACTTTAGCAGCTTGGCTTGAACTTATCACAGTCGCTGCCTTTGCGCCGCATTACAGCAACTCTGTGCGGCCGCTCGATTTTAGCTCTGTGACGACCTTTTTCACATCCTGTGAATGTTCCATATCCACAACCAATACGGCGCCGTCTTTTACAATAACCGCAAGATTTTTGACACCGACAAGGCTGACCATCGGCCCATCAGAGTGCACGAGGCAGCCGCTAGAGCCAATATTTATCGTTCCGTCCGGCACGCTCATGCCTGTTTCGTCCTGCGTCACGCCAAAAAGCGCGCTAAAGGAACCAATATCATTCCAGCCTATATCACAGGGTACTATGGCCGCTTTTGTCGTTTTTTCCATGACTGCATAATCAATGGACTCGGACGGGCAGGTTTCGAAACAGGCGCGGTCTAAATGCAAGCTGCTTCCCTCGGCTTTCGCGGCGTCAAATGCGGCGATGGCGGCCTGCATCAACTCTGGCTCAAAACGTTCAATCTCTGATAAAAAGGTCTCCGGGGAAAATAGGAATATTCCAGCATTCCACGCGAAATTACCAGACTCCAGATAGCGCTTGGCCGTCTCAACATCGGGTTTTTCCCGAAAGGCAGAGACAGCAAAGCTGCGGGTATCAATGGCCGCGCCGCGCTCAATATAACCATAGCCGGTTTCGGGTGCGTCGGGCGTAATTCCGAATGTCACCAAATGCCCTGAAAGCGCAGCAGAGGCGGCAGCGTTAACCGCATCTCGGAAGGCTTCAGGCTCCGTAACGTGATGATCGGCCGGCAGTAAAAGCACCAGAGTCCTCTCGCCGCTTTTGCGGCTATAGCCCTTGGCATATTGCGCCGCAACGACCGCCGCCGGCGCGGTGTTTCGCCCTATGGGCTCTGTAATGATTGCAAGGGCCGGCGTACCAATTTCTTCCATTTGTGCATTGATGGCCGCTGAGTGGGCGGCGTTACAAATAAAGACAGGGGCGGTGAAATGCTCTCCGCTAACGCGCAACGCCGTATCCTGCACCATGGTATTCTCTGTGACGAGTTCAAGTAATTGCTTGGGCGCAGCGGCGCGCGAGGCAGGCCAAAGGCGGCTGCCGGCCCCGCCAGACATAATTACAGGCATGATCTTAAAGTCGCGCATAGCTTACCTCGCAGTTTGCACCAGCCTAACAACATTGGCTTTCGGTTACGTTAATGCGGGTGACGTTAAGTCGGGGTCCACGCAGCGCAGCGGTTTACCGTTAGGAAATGGCTAGCTGCCAAGGCTCACCGTGCCAAATCTGTAGCGCAGCAAGACACGGCAATTTTGCAAGGCCCCGCCTGCAGGCGGTTGAAACCGCCATCTCTCTACGGCTTCGCGTGCATTCTTTGGAAAGACATAATCCGGTAATGCGCGCTCTACGGTAACGTTTTCAGTCTCCCCTGCAGCGCTCACATCAAGCCGAACGATCACCCATCCTTGCCGGCCTGATCTAAAGGCACGAGAGGGATATTTGGGAAGATCGAAATCAATCGCGGCGAGTTTCTCTCCGCCCAAACAATCATCAGGGTTGGAATAACCTTTCACCCAAGGGTCGGGCGGATATTGGCTTTTCGGGATAAAAGCCTTTTCCCCGCTGGACGCGCAGGCCGCCATCAACAAAACAGCCGCACCCAAAGATACGGCCTTCAAGAAAGCCGCAGGCAAATGGCGGGTTATGACAGTTGGCCTCATTCGCCTTCGCCAAAATGGTCATTAACAAGATCGGCAAGCGCATCTGCGGCTTGCCGCGCGTCAGACCCCTTTGCGGTGATCGTAATATCCTCCCCACAGGCAGATCCAAGCATCAACAATTCCATTATAGAATCCGCTTCAACTGTTTCGACGCAGACATCATTATGGGATGTCACCTCAACGCGCGCGTCAAACCGCTCGACGCATTTAACAAATTTGGCAGAAGCTCGCGCATGAAGCCCGCGTTTGTTAACAAGGGTCACACGGCGGCTTACGATTGTGCCGCACATGACCTAAGAGGCACCCGCAAGAATTTGTGAGGCAATGGCTATATAGCGCTGTCCGGCATCCTTAGCCGTCTCCGCCGCGTTCATAAGGCTGGCTTCGCGCCGAGCCTGAGATAGCTTGATAAGCATCGGCAGATTGACCCCAGCGACGACTTCGACCTTGCCCTCATCCAGCATAGAAATCGCCAGATTAGACGGCGTCCCGCCGAACATATCGGTAAGAATTATGACGCCCTTATCGGCGCTTACGGTACGAACCGCGGCGCGGATTTCCTCTCGGCGACGCTCCATATCATCATCAGGCCCAATACAGACCGTTAACATATGGCTTTGTTCGCCCACGACATGTTCCGTCGCGCGCTTCAATTCTATGGCCAATTGACCATGAGTGACTATCACTAAACCTATCACAAAATACCTATTGCGTGATTACATCTGCCGAGCAGTTAATCAATAAAATGCGCAGTTGGAAAGTTAAAAGACAGCGATAGAGTAAATAATTCCGCCCGATTTCGCTATTTTCGTTTGCCAAGACTGCCGCTCTGGCGCGGGAGCTTGATAATGAAGCGCGCACCGCTTCCATTGTCTGCAGTTTCCGCTTTATTCTCCGCATAAATGTGGCCTTTATGAGCCGTGATAATCTGACGGCAAATCGCGAGGCCTAGCCCGGAATGAGACCCAAATTCACTACCTTTGGGTCGCTCCGTATAAAATCGATCAAAAATGGTCTCGATATTTCCGGGCGGGATACCGGGGCCGTCATCCTCAACAGAGATAACGACAAGAGACTTATTGTCCTCCTCCGCCGGCCATGCACGCAAGATAATTTTTCCACCTGCAGGACTAAAGGTGAGCGCATTATCAATGAGGTTACGAAACACTTGCGCAAATGGACTTTCAAAGGCCCGCACCCAGAGGGGAGAGGTGGAGGCAGGGTCTTTTACAAATAAGACTTCGACCTCTTGCTGGGATTGATTGTAAAAGTGAGCCAGATTGGTCAGCACATCGGATACATCCACTGTTTCTGCCGTATCTTTGGCCAGATTGGCATCAACTTTGGAGGCTTTCGAAATATCGGAAATCAAACGATCCATGCGCGCAACGTCATTTTCTATCACGTCAAGGAGCTTCTCGCGCTGCTCGGCGGTACGCGCGCCGCGCAGTGTATCGCTAGCCGAGCGCAAGGACGTTAGCGGATTTTTAATTTCATGAGCCACATCACCGGCAAAGTTGGCAATATCGTCGACGCGCCGATAGAGCCCTTGGGTCATCTCATCAAGAACAATAGATAAATCACCAATTTCGTCGCGTCGGCCTGATAAGTCGGGAATAACATCGCGGTTGCGCGAGCTTCGCGTGACGTCCTCTGCCGCCCGCGCCAGCCTTCGCATAGGCAGGGCGATAAACAATGTCAGAGCCAGCGAGGAAAACAGCATGGCAATCAATGCCAGTCCGATAAAGGGCATAAGAGCGCGGCGTTCCGCATTTATAATACCATCGATATTACGGGACTCCAGTGAGATTACGCCAAGCACATGCTGCACGCGGCGCACGGGCTGCGCCACAGTGACAATACGCTGGTTTTGCACATTGTAGCGCTCCCCTGACATAATATCGCCGTCCAAGGCCCTCCGAACATCACCCTTGAGATCATGCCGCAGTCGCTCGCGGCGTGTCTTCAACCATGGCAGATTACTTACTGTACTGACCGTAATTTCACGTGCACGAGCCATATAAGTCTCATGCCAGCTTGGCGGCACTTGTGCCTCTATTACGGGTTCAAGTTGGCTGACAGAGATATTATCTTCGAGCCGCGCACTATCTACCAATAAAAGGCCCGAGCCATCAAACAACCGGACACGCCAAGTATCGGGAATGTTAATCTGCCGCAATATTGAGGCGGCCGTGTCGACATCCAGCTTAGCAGATAGGCCGTAACCCGTCGCGCCATCAGCCATGATGGTTGCAATCGTGCTGCTGGTGCTGCGCATGTTTACCATCTCGGCTTCCACAAGTCCGTCCTGAAAACGTCCCATGGCAAGCGAGCCTATCGTCAGGACCACTAACCCAATCAGATTTGACAAAAAGATCGCCCGGGTGAGCCGCGAAGCCAGTACAGAGCGCCGGGGGCCTTGGCGTTTTTCGCGGCGAGATTTGGCGCGCTTGGCCGGTTTTTGAAGGCTTGATGTGCCTGCGGCGCTGGGTTTCGTAGAGAGGCTCACCGCTTGGCCCGCAAAGCCGGGCCGCCCATCAGGGGGCCCCATATTACGCTTCTTTATATTTATAACCCACGCCATAGAGCGTCTCAATACCATCAAAGCTCTTATCCGTCTTGCGGAACTTTTTGCGAAGGCGTTTGATATGGCTATCAATTGTGCGGTCATCGACATAAATTTGATCGTCATAGGCCGCGTCCATCAATTGATCGCGCGATTTCACAAATCCGGGACGATTAGCAAGCGCTGCCAAAATCAAAAACTCTGTGACGGTCAAACGAACCGGCTCCCCGTTCCAGCTACAGGCATGGCGATTTGGATCAAGCACAAGAGAGCCGCGCTTTATGACTTTTTCGTCGCCCTCAAGCGGGACTGGCATGTCAATGGACGTCAGAGAGGCCCTCCGGAGGACAGCCTTAATTCTCTCCCCGAGTAAACGCTGTGAGAAAGGCTTTTTGATATAGTCATCTGCTCCCATATTGAGTCCGATCGCCTCATCGAACTCGTCATCTTTGGAGGTGAGGAAAATTACCGGAAGATTGCTGGTCTGGCGCAAGCGGCGCAAAAGCTCTAAACCGTCCATGCGCGGCATCTTGATGTCAAAGATTGCTAAATCCGGCGGACTTGACTTTAGGACCTCCAGCGCGCTGACCCCATCATGAAACTTACGTACCTCATACCCCTCGCCTTCCAGAAAGATGGAGACAGAGGTCAGAATATTTTCATCATCGTCAACAAGGTAAATTTTCGCCATTTTAATCTCCAGCCCGGATAATTTACGTTAGGCCCTATCATGTAAGCGCGCAATATGGCTTAGATTTGACCAATCTTGCCTTATTTTCGGCTAAAACCGCTCTAAAATCGTATAAATCGGTGAATTGGGCGCCCGAACGCTAGCATATTGCTCACGCATATGTGTTTTCATCTTGTCTATATTTGAGATGCACCTCTGGAAACGGCGCTGTAATAAGCTGATATTGAATGTAACTTCCTCATATCGGAGACTAATATGACACGTCTAACAAAAACACTGTTCATCGCAGTTGCGGCAAGTGCCCTCATGGCAGCCCCAGCCATGGCCCAATCGTCTTATGGCGGCGGAAATTACCGCAACCAGCAGACCGATCAGGTGAAAAAATCCAAGGTCAAAGAAGCTAAAAAGCTCAGAAAAGCCGAGAAGAAACGCGCTGAGGCCATGCGCAAGAAAGAGCAAATGGAAAAAGAGCTCATGATGAAAGAAGACGCCATGAAAGGCGACGTCATGAAAACCGACGCCATGAAGAAGGGCGATGCCATGAAGGCTGACGCGATGATGAAGGGTGACGCTATGAAGGCGGATGCCATGGTAAAAGGCGACACTATGAAGGCTGATAAGATGGCCCCTGCCGCGACTTACGGCTCTGACAAAACTTACGGCTCTGCAACTCCCGCAGCCGGCTCTACTCACATGAAAGACAAAATGATGAAGGACAAGGGCGCTTATGGCTCCGGTTCGACAGCCGCCTCATTGAAACCTGCTAATTGCCCGGCAGGAACAGAGCCACAGAACAACGGTACCTGCATGCTCAAAAGCGGCAGCGCCCTGCCCGGTAGCTAGTCAGTAGCGAGGGTAAACTCCCTTTAGAGACATGCTAAAATCTCATAGAGATATTTACACGCGCGCAGCCCTTATTGGGGCTGCGCTTTTATATATACGGCTGATTTCCAAGAGCTTTGCCCCTGGAACAACGACAACAGATCAACCCTATCTTTTCTTTGTCGGGGCCTTATTCTTTGCAGGCTTCATCTGGTTTAGCTTTCTTCCGCTCCTAGGCAAAATGGAGAGACAGCCTCAGGCGCACAATCGTCCAAAAAATGGCCAGCTTTTATTGATAATATTCACCTTAGGCCTTGCCGCACGCGCTTTGTTTTTTGGCTCCACCCCTATTTATGAGGATGATTGGAACCGTTATCTCTGGGACGGCTTTGTCGCGGCGCATCACGAAAATCCCTATAAGCATTCACCAGAGAACATTTATTTACTAGGCGCCTCCGCTGAACAGCTACCAGCGCAAGAAATACCTGAAAGCCTACACAAGCTCTCGCGCCTCTCAGAGGAGAACGGAGATTTTGTCAGGCGCATCAACAGCCCCCAATACACCACAATTTATCCGCCGGCTGCCGTCGCCGTCTTTACTGCCGCCGCATATATTGGGCCGCTCAATCTTGATGTCCTGCGTATCTTCTTCTGGCTGTCGGAGGCGCTAACGCTTTTTTTGATGATGAAAGCCCTCACGGTCTATGGCCGCTCACCGCTCTGGATGACGCTCTATGCGCTTAACCCGCTTATCATCTATGCGGGGATGAACGCTGCCCATATGGACATTTTACTGCTACCAGCTTTGCTGGGGGCGTTGATCGCGATAAAAACGCGGCCCTTTGTTAGCGCGGTTCTTTTGTCTATAGCAGCTGCAATCAAGATTTGGCCCTTACTGTTGGCGCCCATATATTATCGTCATTGGCTCAAACGGCCGGCGATCTATGTCGGGGCAGCGCTAATGATCGCCTTGCTGAGCCTGCTATTCCTGTGGCCGCTACTCGCCGCGCTGGGCGAAGAGAGCGGGACGAGCGCCTATGCCGCCACATGGCAGCGCAGCACTTATCTATATCCGCTCATTGATGAGTTTATCGGCAAACTCACCGGATATTGGTCGACTCCCGCGCGGCTATTGATCGCGGCGAGCTGTATCGGGCTGAGCCTTTGGCTTGGGTTTAAACCTTTACATGGCCAGTGGAGCCGCGAGAAGTTGATCGATAGTCTGCCCCTGCATTTGCTGCTGGTGACCTTTATATTTTTCTTGCTCTCACCGACCGGGTTTCCTTGGTATCTGATCTGGTTATTTGCTTTTCTGCCCTTTGCTCCGCGCTATAGCGCCGCCATGCTCACGGTATTACTGCCAATTTATTATGTGCGCTATGCATTAGGGGAGCTAAATATTTACGCCGTTTACACCGATTGGCTGGTCCCCCTTCAGTTCTCAATTCCTTTGGGTCTACTGCTGCTTGAACTCACGCGGGGAGATTGGCGCGCCAGCCGCGCAAATATATTCGCGCCCTCAAATGAAAGGTCTCATCATGAGCCTTAAGTATGAAAATGATATGCCCAATATCACCGTCATTATTCCCGCCCGCAATGAAGAGGGCGCGATTGGTAAAGTCATTGACGAAATTCCGGATTATGTCAGCGAGATTATCGTCGCCGATAATGGCTCTACCGATGCCACGGCCAAGACCGCACGGGCACATGGCGCGCGCACAGTCTACGTCGAGCAGCCGGGATATGGACGCGCCTGCCTTGCGGGTATGTCCGCAGACTCCAGCAGCGATATTACCGTTTTTCTGGACGGGGACGCGTCGGATTACCCCGAAGACATGGACGCGCTGCTCGCCCCCATAGTGTCAGGCGAAGTTGATTTTGTTGTTGGCTCCCGCTTGACCGGCGTCCGCGAAAAAGGCGCCCTAACCCCGCAGCAAGCTTTTGGCAATCGGCTGGCCTGCGCGCTCATGACCCTATTTTGGAAAAGCCGGTTCACGGACCTTGGTCCCTTCCGCGCTATTCGCAGCTCTAGCCTTACCGCCCTGAATATGCAGGCTCCGACTTTTGGCTGGACCGTAGAGATGCAGGTGCGCGCACTAAAGCAAGGCCTTGCCTATACCGAAGTTCCCGTGCGGTACCGAAAGCGCATTGGCGTATCAAAAATATCGGGCACGGTGAAAGGCGTGATCCTCGCCGGCTATTATATCCTCTCGACTATATTTATCGAAAAACTGCGGCCTTAACCGCTAGCGCTTTCGAATTCGCCAAAGATAGACGGCCGCTAGCAAGCCAATAAATAGCCCGCCGAAAAGCTCTAGCTTACTGACCGGGCCAAGCCATGGCTCCGAGAGCGGCGCAAGAGAGGCAAGACCTCCGCCCCCGTCCGACATCGATGATGATGCTAGAAATATCAGGATGAAAACAAAAGCTGTAGCAACGCCCGCCAAGGAGAAGACGGCCTTGAAAAAATTGGCATCATCGCGCGCTTGCTTCCGGCGGCGGTCCTCTGCGCGGCGCGAGCGGCGAAACATACGTTCGGAGGGGCGTTCATAGGCACTCCCATCTGGCAGGATCTTTTGCCGCAGCGGCGCTGCTGTTGGCGGAAGGTCGGGTGCAGGCGCGCTTATGGGCTTTACCGCATTTTCAGGGGTTTTATTTTCTTCTGTCATTTCCCCTAGAGTAGCATGGTCAAATCATAATCCTATGTTAAAATGCATCATGCTTTTTCGGTGTTTCTTAGTGCTTTTATGTACGTCTTTGCCCGCGCAAGCGGCGGCGCAAAGCCAAAATTATGACGTGCGGCCACAGGCAAACCGCGTCACAGGGGAAGACTTGGCCAAAAGCTTTAAGGGTATCACCCACAAGGGCGCTTATAATTTTGACCAGCTTGGCCGTGCCGGAAATAATTATACAGAGCAGCATCATAAAGACGGCAAGATCACTTATAGGGAAAAGGGAGAGGTCTTAACAGGGCGCTGGCGGCTCACCCCTGAGGATACGATTTGCTATAGCTATGAGAATGCCAATCTTGGCCCCGGGTGTTTTCGCGTCTACAAAATCGGGACATGTTATTATTTTTACGCGTCCTATCTCACCGCGCGAAAAGACGAAAGCGATCAAGAATATTGGACAGCTCGCAGCGTAGAAAAAGGCAAAAGCGCAACCTGCCTTGATATGTTTGCATGAGCCGCGCCGCCGCCCTCTTCACGCTTTTTCCGATTTTTGCCCTCGGCCCCAATTTCAATGTAGCCGCGCAGGAGAGGCTATCGCAGCCTTCCCCCCAAGTCCGCCTGCCGGAAAACCTCACCCTTTTAGAGGGCGACGCACTTCATGACGCCTTTTCGGGGCGTACAATGGACGGCATATATAAGCAGGTGCGTCAGCGCTCTGGCACAGCCCGTTTTACAGAAAGCTTTCTGCCCAGCGGCGAAACCCTCTATCAGGAGGGTAAAGTTACAGAAAAGGGCCGCTGGAACCTCGCCGGACCCCCAGGTTTTGAGAAGATTATCTGTTTTCGCTACGAGGGCAGTATGGCGGGGCCGGAAAGCTGTTTTACCGTCTTTAAAAATGGCACCTGCCTTTATTCCTATGCGCCTAGCCTTGTGCGCGGCGGGCAGCCACTGGACAGTAACCGATGGAGCGCCAAGACCATTATTCGCGGCGAAATCTCAAGCTGTGATGATTTGGTTTCTTAAATGACAACCCGTTAAGGCGTGTAGACAGTATAGGCGACCTCGGCCCCGATTGTGCCCACACCCATCGAGAAATCATAGTCATTATTCAGGCTCGCATCCGGGCTACCACTTAGCGCGTAACGAATATTAAAAGAGACGGCCTGCTCAAGTAGTGTGCCAACAGAGCGGGCTGTGCGCCGCCCGCCGTCAAAAAGCTTTGTCGGGCCAGCGCTGAAATCCCCGAGATCATTGAGCGAGCTATCGATCCCGCTGCCGCCCACACTCGGGTTTTGCGCCGCCGTGCCCCAGCGCCCCGCACCAGAGCCGCCCGTGCGATTAATCAGGGCGCGAAATCCAATATTCTCATAGCCAAGGGATGTGAAATCGCCCGAAGTTGTCAAGTTGCTCGCTTGGGCGAACATATCGAAGGGAGCATTAGAGACGACCAGAAAACGCGAGACATGGCGCGAGCGGCGCACATTAATATCCGTGTCTTGACCCAATCCAAAAGATGTCAAGCTGTCGCTGGCCTCAAGATAGTCTATATCCCCGCCGCCGGGATTGCCGAAGTTCCCGCCGCTGAGCTCATTGTCGATTTGAAGGCGGGAGGCTCCGCCGCTAAAATCATGGCCCGGATCAAAACCGGCGTTTGAATTAAACACATAACCGTCCTGCGCGATTAGATCCGGCGCCGCGAGGCCCGAGCTGGCCGGCGTTAACAGGTTGAAATCCACTGCCACAGGCGCGGCGCCGCCATTGGCTTCATCTTCCGTCGCCCCGATCACGATCACAAGGGATTGCGCATTGAAAAAGGGCCGGTCAACGACATCAGCGGTCGCGATGCCGCCGCCCGATGCGCATAAAAACGCAAGCGCCAAAAGGCGGCTTATGGCCCCAAAGGCCCGCGGGCGAGGCCGCGCTGATATATGAAAATGTTTTCCCATCTATTCAAGACATTACACAAAAATGATTTCCGCTTGCCCAAGGAAAAGCCTTAATAAAATATTAAGGGCGCGCGGCAAACGCGCAAATACCACAGCCCAAAAGACATTTCGGCCCTAGCACATTTGGGCGCTAGACACATTTCAGCGTTGAGCTTTTGCCGTATTGCTCTAACATCACGCTTACCCGGTCGCTGTCAGGAGCCATATTATGCCGCCCAAACTTACTGTTCAGCGCTACAGCGAAACTGATCACGCCAAGACCTATAAACCCGTTGCGCCCGCCGCCAATAGAGACACGCCAGAGATTGAAGGCGACTATCAGCGCGTGATGGAAGAAGGCTATGTCATTATTGAAAATATACTGAGCCCGGAGCGCTGCGCCGAGATCAAGGCCGGCGCTCTGCCGCATTTGGATCATCAAGGCCGTAATAGCTTTGAAGGCCATAAAACCCAGCGCGTCTACGATGTTTTGTCCAAAACCCGCCTGACAGATGAACTTGCCGTTCACCCCCGAATTTTGGGGATTATGGACAAGATATTCTGTCCAAATTACCTGCTGAGCCAAAGCCAAATTATCAACATCTTGCCCGGCGAAACCGCGCAAGCCCTCCATTACGACGACGGCTTTTACCGTATTCCCCGCCCTCGCCCGCCCTTAGGCGCAGCCACAATATGGGCGATAGACGATTTCACAAAGGAAAATGGCGCTACGCAGATCATACCCAAGAGCCATCTGTGGGACGGCAGCCGCGGGCCAAAGCGCGAGGACACAATCGCAGCCGTAATGCCCGCTGGCTCCGTTCTATTTTTCATCGGGACAAGCTGGCACGGGGGCGGTGATAACCGCTCATCTGCACCGCGAATGGCGGTCACGCATCAATATTGCGATTCTTATATGCGCCAGCAAGAAAACTATTCTCTTGCGCTCTCAAAAGACACGGTCCGCGCACTCTCTCCCGAATTACGCTCTCTTGTCGGCTACTCTATTCACCCGCCCTTCATGGGCATGGTCAATGGCAAGCATCCCTTGCGCCTCTTGGAAGAGCAATAGCACGTTCAAAAAAGTTATAGCCAATAAAAAACCCGGCGCATGGCCGGGTTTGAAACGTGATAAAACCAGAACCTATTTCTTTGTGCGGGCCTCAATGCCCCGCCCTGTGACGCGCTCTGAGATGCGGGCAGATTTACCGCGGCGATCACGAAGGTAATAAAGCTTCGCGCGGCGTACCTTACCCTTACGCTTGATTTGGATTTCCTCGACAAGGGGAGAGAACACCTGAAAGACGCGCTCGACGCCTTCGCCGTAGCTGATTTTGCGAACAGTAAAGTTCTCATTGATACCTGAGCCGGAGCGCCCGATGCAAACACCTTCAAAGGCCTGCAAACGTGTGCGCGTGCCTTCTGTGATGCGGACCTGTACGACAAGCGTATCGCCAGCCGAGAAATCGGGAATGACTTTGCCGCCTTCAAGCAATCGGGCTTCTTCTTTTTTATTCAGCTTTTCAATCACATTCATGATCGTCTCCTTTATGACCGTCTCCGGCGTGCCAAGCGTCCCATAAATCAGGCCGCCGGGCTTTGGTAATCTCTTTTTGTTTTTCCGATCGCCACGCGGCAATCGCCTTGTGGTTTCCGGATAAAAGAACATCGGGTATGTCCCGATCTTCCCATTTTCTTGGACGGGTGTAGAGTGGATACTCTAATAAACCGTCTTCAAAGCTCTCGTCCTGCGTACTCATCGCTGCCCCTAACACTCCAGGCAGAAGGCGTACACAGGCCTCTATCATCACTTGCGCCGCGACTTCCCCGCCCGCCAGTACAAAGTCGCCAATGGAAATCTCTTCCATTTGGCGGGCTTCGATGACCCGTTGGTCGAGGCCCTCAAAACGTCCGCAAAACGCAACAAGACCCGGCCCGTTGGCAAGCTCCCTGACCCGTTTTTGGGTGAGAGGCGCCCCCCGGGGGGTCAAGTAGATCAGCGGCCGGCCGTTAAGGGCGACGCTGTCGATGGCTGCGGCCGAGACATCTGGCCTAAAGACCATGCCCGGACCCCCGCCCGCAGGCGTGTCATCGACGTTGCGGTGCTTATTAGCAGCAAAATCACGTATGTCCACTGTTTCAAGCGCCCAAAGTCGATTCTTTTCAGCCGTGCCAATGACAGATGTCCCCAATATGCCCGGAAACGCCTCCGGAAAGAGGGTCAGCACGCTAGCTGTCCAAGGAAATGACGCTGTTTCACTCATGAGCCGCCTCTAGCGGGTTTCACGCGATATGTGAAGCGGCCATTGCTCAGGCGTTGTTTAGCCTGCCGCGGGCAACGCCGGACACCAAATTCACGCTGAGGGATATCAAATTGAGAAATTTTTGGAACTATAATCAACGAGGGGCGTTGCGAATATTCTGGATCAAAGGATCATCTATCCAACGAGGGACATATTATGACATATAGAAATAAGTTCATTTTAGGCGCAGCGGCCGGTCTTCTCATCGCCTGCGGAAATAGCGGCGTTGATATAGCGGCCGAGAAAGCCAAAGACGCGGCAGAAGACGCAGCGAACGCAGCGGCCGAGGCGGCAAAAGCGGTCGGAGACAAAGCCAAGATGGCAATGGACGGCGGCGAGCTGTGTACCACATTTGGGCCTCAAACACCTCGGGATATTTCCAGCTCTGCTGGCCTAAATATGGACGACTTCCCTTTAGCGCCTGACGCCTCACAGCTAAATTTGTGCAATATCCATACGCACACAAATGCCGAACATAAGGGCCCCGGATTTAGCGTCTTTGTCAACGATAGCGACAATGGCGGCTATGCCTGTAACGATACGGATAGCCTGACGGCCGCCGAGCTTACCCCCATTGCAGATCAATCTTTTGGAGCCGTAAAGCCCGGCGACACTATCGAGGTGCATTGGGTGCACTCAAGTTGTGATATCACCCCCGGAGAGGGACTTGGCTCTTGCTTATCCGAGAGCTGCGAGAACCCATTGCTGCGCGTCGAGGCCCAGACCTTCCTCGTTGTGAATGATCAAAACGCACTGGATTTCATGGATTTCGCCTACGGGGGAAACAAGGTGAATGGCAAGCATCAAGCAAAGGCTATTCCGTCGTCAACCGGCACGCCCGTTGTTTTCCGCGGATCAACAACCGGACCATCCTTCACGCAATCCGTTTGCTCGCCGCTTAAGGTGACATGGAGCGTGCGCCCACAATGTGCAAAACTTGACATTAATTCTCTTAATGCTTGGGCGAAGTCCGGAAATGTCTTCAATGAAACGAAGTCGCACGGCGTTCGCCAACTCGTGACGGCCCCAGAGCTATTATCACCCATCCAATAGACGCTATAATAGCTCTACCGCCTGCCTGATTTTATGTGTCGCCTCTTTGGCGTTTTGCGGCAGCTCTGAGGCCGCAATAGGCTCCCCGAAGGTCAGACGAAATGTCTGGCCTTTTTTATTGAGCAATTCATGAAACAGGGTGATGTCGCGTATCTCTCCGTTCAGCCGCGAGACAAGATAGTAAAACAGGCTATTGCGCGCCTTTATTTGCAGCGGAATGACAGGCACATCATATTTTTTCGCGAGCATAGCTGCGGAGCTTTGCCAAGGCTGATCATAAACACCCTTAAACCCCAGTCGGCCCAAACGACCGCTTGGGAAAATCACAACGCAGCGCCCCGCATCCAAAACCTTTTTCGTCTCCACCAAGGTCTGTTTGGTTTTGGCAAGGGTGCGTTTCTCCTCTCGCCATTCGACAGGAATTATAATGTCGCGCGCCTTGGGCATAACCCGCAGGGCATCTGCATTGGCGAGAAAAACATGATCAGGCCGCCGGTCGCAAATAGCCTGAAAGACGGCCATACCATCGGCGAGCCCTGTGGGATGATTACTGATGACGATCGCCTTTCCTATCTCTGGTAGATTATGCAGCCCCGAGACTGCCGTGCGCGGACGGATATGGCTGGTAATAAATGCAAAGGCTTCTCGCCCTGACTTTTGCGCAATCCCGTCTGCCAAAAACACAGCCGCGTCATACGCCAAAAAACGGTACAGTAGCGGCTTTATCGCCCGCCAAAGCTTTGGCCGGGCAATTAATTTGGGCGCGCGTTCGCGTATGAGCTGTTCAACAATATGCACCCTGCCCTATTGACGAAAACTGCAAGGCTTGGCAAGCCGCAGCCTATGACGAATTCAACGCCCCTTAACGTCCTCTTTCTTTGCACCGGTAATTCCGCACGCTCTATTCTATCGGAGGCCCTAACGAATGATTTAGGTCAAGAAAGCGCGAGCGGGCGGCGCTTTATTGGATGGTCAGCCGGCAGCCACCCCAGCGGGCAGCCCCACCCTGACGGACTGCTTGAACTTCAGGCACGCGGCCACCGTACAGGCATGTACCGTTCCAAGAGCTGGGACGAGTTTGCCGATATGGACACCCAAATGGATATCGTCGTCACGGTTTGCGACAATGCAGCCAATGAGGTTTGCCCTGTCTTTCCGGGAAAACATATGACCGTTCATTGGCCCGCGCCCGATCCCGCGCATGTGGAACCTCTGGCGGCGCGGCAAGCGGCGTTTTCGCATGTCTATGAATTGTGCCGCGCGCGCATCAAGGCCCTGTTGTCCCTCAGCGCGGAGCAGCTCCGTGATCAAGGGGCCGTGCAAGCGATTGCTGATATTCAAGCCTAGCTCTGCCTTTAAGTTTGCCTTTTTAAAAAATAGGACTTCCAAAAAAAAAAGCCGCTCCGAAGAGCGGCTTTCTCATGATTTGTGCGCGATTACTTACGCTTTGACGGGAACATTTCCTGTAGCTTTTTACCTGCCCAGTCACGTCCGCCAACACCGAAGGCGATAGCCGCAGCGACTGCAGCAGAGCCTAGGATGTATTGGAAGGCCGTTTGAACGATCTCTTCACCGATACCCAGCTGGCTTAGCGCCATGAATGTCGACAGGACGATCACTGCATATTTCAGCAAGGTTGCAACTTTGCTATCCGTCGCGCCGCCAATGATGCGGGAGATGAAGTTGGCAAGGAAAACGCCTACAACGATCGTAATACCGGCTGTCAGGACACGTCCGCCAAGATCCTGAAGCGAACCGAAGGCATTTGTCAGCGAATTGATGTTCAGAATATCAACTGCGGCAGACAGACCGAGGATAAGGACGATCACAAAAGCAATCTTACCAGCAATCTTTGACGGTGAAACTGACAGGCCTTTGCCATCATCAAGCATCATGACTTCGTTGATCGAACGATCAAAACCGAATGTCGGCAATGTTTGATTGATGAAGTTGCTGATGAAGCGGCCGATGAAGATCGACGCGGCAAGCACGATAGACGCACCGATTAGCTCAGGAATGTAATTCAGGAAGCTAGACAGCATATTTCCGAGCGGCTCTGAAATCGCATTAATGTCTAAAATACCCAGCGCTGCAATCGCAACAGGTACGATGATCAGAACAAAGATGATAGAGCCCAGCGCCTTTGAAATACCGCCAGATGAGCCCGTTGCAGAGGACATGCCTGTGCGGGCTGCCAATGTGTCGACCTGCGCCGCGTCAAGCGTGGCTGTGGTCGCGTTTTTGGCAACCATGGCGACGACATAACCGATGAACATGGTAAATCCAGCACCGATCAGCTTAGGCACAACATTTGAAATTTCACGGAACAGATCTTCGATTGGACGAAGCTGATCGGTCATATTCAAACGGCCAAGGGCCAAATAAAGACCGTAGAGCATAACAAGCCAGAAAACGGCTTTACCGAATGACTTCCCGATGTTTCCGCCGGTTGTCTTGGCTTTGCTGCCAAGCGGGGTACGGTTGATCGCCCCGCCGATCACGGCGCGAAGAATGATGGCGATAAACCATGTGATAAGAAGAATGACAGCAGCTGAAATTGGCCCCTGCGCTGCGGCCGGTAGACCGCTTAATAAATTGTTTAATTGGTCCATGATGACCCTCCCAAAAAGTCGATTCAAAATTGAATCATTACCTCTACGCCTCTCAGAGTAGCTTCCGTAACACTATCGTAATCAATATGAATAGAAACTAAACGCGCAAATCCCGCTGCTTTGAGGGAAAATTGCGTTTCGTCTTGACCAAAATACGTGCCGCGCTAGTTACTTTGCTATGCGTTATGGCGGCCCATTAACATGAATAAGACCCATGGTACAAGTGTAGAAGCACGGCTGGGCGGGCTGATCGCGAGCGGTGATCTTATAGAGGACCAAGCGCAGATCGCGGCCGCGCGGGCGCTGGATGCGCTTCGCGTGCGGCTGGCGCAAAATCCCGTCAAAAAGGCGGGGCTTTTTTCAAATCGTTATATAGCCCCCAAAGGCCTTTACCTATGGGGCGGGGTCGGGCGCGGCAAATCCATGCTGATGGACTGGTTCTTCGAGTCTGCTCCTATCAACCGCAAACGCCGCGTGCATTTCCACGAATTTATGCTGGGCGTTCACGCCCGCATTACCGCATGGCGCAAATTGGACAAGGCGGGACGCAGGGCCTCACCCGATTATGTACGCGGCGCGGGGGACGACCCCATCGCCCCAACCGCCAAAGCCATCGCCGGCGAAGCCGCGCTTTTGTGCTTCGATGAATTTCATGTCACCGATATTACCGACGCTATGATCCTCTCGCGCCTGTTTGAGGCACTTTGGGCGCGCGGCGTGGTGGTTGTCGCCACCAGTAACCGTCCGCCCGAAGACCTATATAAAAACGGGCTGAACCGCGCCCTCTTTGAGCCCTTCATAGAGATGATGCCAGAGCATCTAATCATTCATGAATTTGCAGGGCAGACCGACCACCGCTTGCGCCAACTCACCGCTGCCCCCGTTTATTACAGCCCGCTTGGCCAACAGGCGGATGCCGGCATTGAGGCTGCGTGGACCCGCTTAATCGGCGCCGCTGTCCCGCGCGAGACAATTTTAACCGTGCAAGGACGAGAGCTTGTCTTGCGCCGCACTGCCGCCGGCGTCGCGCGCGCGAGCTTTACGCGGCTCTGCGCGGATACGCTCGGCCCGGCGGATTACTTACGCCTTGCCTGCGCCTTTCAAACCGTGATCCTAGAGAATGTGCCGCAAATGGGGCCAGATAAACGGAATGAGGCCAAACGCTTTGTTACTCTCATTGATGCGCTTTACGAGACCCGCACTAAACTCATCATGTCCGCCGCCGTCGAGCCAAGCGCCCTTTATAAAAAGGGTGCAGGCGCATTTGAGTTCGAACGCACCGCCAGCCGCCTCATAGAAATGCGCAGCGAGGCATATTTGGCGGAGCGCCGGATTATGGGCGAGAGTTAGTGCCGGATAATTTTGCCTGAGACATTTACACACCCTTCGCATCACTTCACAAAAAACACCCGGCTTGAACCGGGTGCTTTTCTAGATTTACATTTTCTAAAATTTATAGTGTTTGTGACGTTTTTTAAGGCCCTTGCCTTTTCCGCGACCGGGGTGCTGCGCAAACACCGGATGGGATTTTTTGCGGCCGTCAAAATGATAATAAGGGTCATTGCCAAGAATCGGAAATGACACAAAACCGTATTCGGCATCGCGGTAACGGCGATAGCTACGTCCATCATGCTTATAATATTCGCCGGATTGACCAGAGTAACGCCGGCGTAATTCCCGGTCGCGGTCATTTCCGGAAAGCTGGTCAGCTATAACATAACCGAGGCCCGCACCGACAATTCCGCCAATGATACGGCCCTCCTTTTTTGACCCCTTATTGTCAATCTCACCGCCGATTATTGCGCCTGCCGCGCCGCCGAGCACCGCGCCGAGCACTTCATTAGTGCTTTGCGCATGGGCCGAGCTAGCTGACATGCTGAATGTCGCAGCGAGTAAAGCCGCGCCAATTGTTTTTGAGATGCTTAGTGTTTTCATGATAACTCTCCTTGCATAATAACCAAATGCTTTCGTCCAATAATAAACTTATAAAAGGCGCCAATTGAATTGGTACTGAATATGGTTTTCATTTTACGTTCATTTACTTTGACGTCACAAATCACCCGCGGTGGGGTTTGTAATAGAAGAGTTTGAGCGTGAGAAAAGATCTGGCCTCAAAGCTCGCAAGGACATGTGATAGGGGTCCAATATCGTCCCCTGCCCCCAGTTGACACGCCCCTTCCCCTCGTTTACATCGCCTCCATTCAGCGCAAAGCCATATTTGCGCTCTGACCTGTGCGACACCCTAGGATTTGGGACGATGCAGGCGGGGTCCCGCGGTCGACGTCTACGTCCACCGTGGTTGTTTTGGCTATGGGTTGAAGATGCGAGGTAAACGCCGAAGCCGTAGCGCTTCGGGATATGTAGGATTTGGATGTGTTCGAAGCTTTAGGTGATAAGCTATCCGGCGTCTTTGACAACCTCACGGGCCGTGGGGCTTTATCGGAGAAAGACGTGGCTGCGGCCATGCGCGAAATTCGTATTGCCCTGCTTGAGGCCGATGTCGCCCTGCCCGTTGTCAAAGACTTTATTGCCAAAATCAAAGCCGAAGCAGTCGGCGAGAAAGTCATTAAATCCATCAAGCCGGGCCAACAAGTCATCAAGATCGTGCATGACGGCCTTGTAGAAATGCTCGGCGGGTCCCTCTCTGAGGACGGCAAGGACGCAGCCGCTATCTCAAGCCAATTACAGCTCGCGGGCCGTCCGCCTGTCGCAATCCTCATGGCGGGCCTTCAGGGCTCAGGTAAAACCACGACCTCGGGCAAGATCGCGAAATTCCTAAAAGAACGTCACAAGAAAAAAGTTCTGCTCGCCTCGCTTGATACCCGCCGCCCCGCCGCCATGGAGCAACTCGGTATTCTCGCGGAGCAAACCGGCGTAGGCTTCCTTCCGATTGTGAAAGGCGAAAGCGCCGTACAGATTGCGCGCCGCGCCATGGATCAGGGCGCAAAGGGCGGTTATGATATTGTCTTCCTTGATACGGCGGGCCGCACGACAATTGACGAAGAGCTTATGGCCGAGGTCGAAGAGATCGCCCGCACGGCAAACCCCGTCGAGACCTTGCTTGTGGCAGATGCGCTAACCGGGCAGGACGCGGTACAAACAGCCAAGCGCTTCCACGCGCAGCTACCGTTAACCGGACTTGTACTCACCCGCATTGACGGGGACGGACGCGGCGGCGCGGCGCTGTCTATGCGCGCGGTTACAGGTCTGCCGATCAAGTTTCTGGGGACGGGCGAGAAACTGGACGCGATTGAGGCCTTTGACGCGGAGCGCCTCGCGGGCAGAATTTTAGGCCAAGGCGATATTGTCTCCCTCGTCGAACGCGCGTCCGAAGTGATCGACCAAAAAGAGGCTGAGCGCGTCGCCAAGAAAATGGAGAAAGGTCAATTTGACCTTGATGATCTTGGCAAGCAGCTTGGCCAGATGCAAAAAATGGGCGGCATGGGCGGGCTCATGAAGATGATGCCCGGTATGGGTAAGATGAAAAAGCAGCTGGATGCGGCGGGCGGGATTGATGATCGCCTCCTCAAGCAGCAGCAAGCGATTATCCTGTCGATGACCCCGCATGAGCGTAAAAACCCGCAGCTTATTAAGGCGTCGCGCAAAAAACGCATCGCCGCAGGCAGCGGTATGAGCGTGCAAGAGGTCAATAAGCTTCTGAAAATGCACCGCCAAATGTCCGATATGATGAAGAAGCTTGGCAAGGGCGGCATGGCCGGCCTGATGAGTCAAATGGGCGGAATGCCCGGCATGCCAAAAGGCATGATGCCGCCCGGCGCAGGCAAAGGCGGCAAAATGCCAAGCCCGGGTGATTTCGACCCTGCTATGCTTGAGGATTTGAAAAAACAAATGGGCAATATGCCCGCCCCTAAAGGCCTGCCGGGTCTGGGAGCAAAGCTTCCGGGCCTCGGGGGAGGTCTCCCCGGACTTGGCGGCATATTACCCGGAAAAAAGAAGAAATAACGCACACCTGAATTTAAACTGACACTTAAAGGAAAATATCATGTCACTTAAAATACGTCTGGCCCGTCACGGTGCCAAAAAACGCCCTTATTATCGTATCGTAGTCGCCGATGCGCGCGCCCCGCGTGATGGCCGCTTCATTGACCGCGTTGGGTCCTATAACCCTATGCTGCCCAAGGATTCAGAGGACCGCGTAAAGCTCGATACTGAAAAATGTAAAGAGTGGCTCGGCAAGGGCGCTCGCCCTACAGAGCGCGTTGCGCGTTTCCTTGGCGCGGCGGGCCTTTGGGACTGGAAAGCAGGTAACAACCCAATCAAAGGCAAGCCAGGCGCGGCCGCTTTGCAGCTCATCAAAGATAAAGAAGAGCGCGCTATCGCCCGCAAGGAGGCAGAAGCTGAAGCCGCAGAAGCGGCTAAAGAAGCCAAAGCCGCCGCCGAAGCGGCTGCAAAAGAAGCCGCCGAAGCCGAAAAGGCCGCCGCAAAAGAAGCCGCTGAGGCGGCTAAAGACGCTCCGGCCGAGGAAGCCCCTGCCCCAGAGGCCGAAGCCCCAGAGGCCGAAGCCCCAGACGCCGAAGCCCCAGACGCCGAAGCCCCAGACGCCGACGCTCCAGAGGCTGCGCCGGACGCACCTGCTGATGAAGCCCCAAGCGAAGGCTAAGCCCGCTACAGCGGCCATGACTGCCGCCAAAATTAAGCCGCCTCTTTTCAAGGGGCGGCTTTTTTCATGCGCGCCCAAAGACTGATCTAATTTGGCCGGCGGGCTTGGCGGTATATTTTCGCCGTCTGGCGCAAGACAAGGCTGCGCGGCAACACACGGTAAAGCATGGCCGCGAGCTTATTTTCAAATCCCGGAATTACTAGCGCCTTACGTCCGTAATATGCGGCAATGGCGGCGCGTCCAATTTTCTCTGGGCTGGCCAGGTGTTTCTGCAAGCCCGCCATGGCCTCTACATCTGTCATCTCGGTTTTAATGCCGCCCGGCGCAAAAATGATAACCTCAATACCCGTGCCCGAAAGCTCCTCGCGCAAGGCAAGGCCAAAGTTAACCAGAAAAGCTTTGCTGCCCGAATACACGGCTTGGTAGGGCAATGGTACAATCCCGCCAAGACTGGCGATAATGAGTATGCGCCCTCCCTGTCCAGTCTTCTGCCATAATGCGATTTGCGCGCGCATAAGGCGCAAATTAGCGGTGACGTTTATGTCAAAAAGCGCCGCGTCATTTTCGTCGCTGCCCGACATGAATTCATCAGCGAATGTCACGCCCGCATTTAGAATAAGGCCAGTGAATTCGCGCTGCGGGAGGGAGGCCATAAACTCATCCATTTGGGCCGGCTCCCCCATATCAATCTGGCAGGGGGTGAGCCCCTCCCCTAGCTCACTGCGCAGCGCGTCTAGACGCGCAGTCCGCCGCCCAGTCGCGCAAAGCCGCATGCCCTCACCCGCAAGCGCGCGCGCAATTTCTCGGCCAAGCCCTGAGCTCGCGCCGGTGACAAGGATATTTTGATCTTGCGGACTATTCATGTAAAAACAGTAGAGCCAATTTACGCCGTTGCAAGCCCTATTGATCGCCCGCGAGAGATGTTGGCTCAAGGCCAAGTTTAGCTCGTTCGGCATTTATCACGGCTAGGGTCCGCTTGCATAAATCTTGATAATCCTCGCGCGCGGCAAGGCTACGATAGGCCGGGTTTTGCTTGATATTAATATCATAGCCGCCCTGATCGAAAGCGGCGTTTAGTCGTGCCATGGCCCTATCCGGCTTACCTTCGACAATCAGCAAAACGGCTTCTTCTTGATCAAGAACGGAGAGCGAGATGCTCTGCTGGCGCTGCGCATCAATATGGCGCCGGGTTTGTTCTTGCATGGCTTTGGCATGTTTATGCCCTGTCGCTTGGAGCGCGGCAGAAAGCTTTTCAAAAGGCGGATAGGCCGCGCTACTTCGCACGGCTTTGACTGAACCATAAGTGGCGTCATAGAAATCGGTGAGGTCCTGCCAATCGCCGTAAAAGAAAAGATAGTCCATATAGACTTGTTGATGGTCAACATCATCGGGCCGTGCCGCGAGGTTTTTTTCTGCCAGAGCTCGCCCTGCCGCTAGCTCCCCGAGGCCGCTAAGAGCAAACGGATGGTGCTGATCATAGGCCGAGAGCAAAACCTTGGAATAGGCCCCGAGGCTAAGCCAGCCTGTCGCAAGGAACCTAACCATCTGCGGGGTATCCGGAGTGACCTCTAGCAATTCCATCCCTGCCTTCATACCTTTGGCCATATCCCCCGTATCGAAGGCAAATTCCGCCTGCAAGCGCTGCCGTGTTTTATCGTCGGGCGAGATACGCGCCCAGCTATCCAGCACCCTCTGGGCATCAGCAAATTTGCTGCGCCAGTAATAGCCTTGGAACAGATTAAAATTCGCATCGACGAGACCCGGGTCATGAGAGAGGGCTTCTTCGAGCAATTGAAAGGCCTCTGTGAAATTGAGTTTTGATTCAAGCAATACCGCGAGATCATTCTTTGCCAGAGAAAAATTTGGCTTTAGCCTGATCGCTTCGCGGTAATCGCGTTCGGCTTTATCTGTGTCCTCCGCGCGGGTGGAATAAACTGTTGCGCGGGCAAAAAGGGCATCCGCAGAGCTAGGCTCAAGCTCAAGTGCGCGGTTAATTTTATCAAGCGCAAATTCGGAAGCCTCCGCAATGGGAATAACTCCCGCGACGCCCGGTACGCCTTGAAATCCAGGCGCGTCACTGACGACGATTTCGTAATAGGCGCGCCAGACCAGCGCGGGAACATATTCTGGGTCCAGCACCAATGCCTGATCTAAAACTTCAATCGCGCGTTTATAGGCTTCAAAGGTCCCCTCGCGGGCATATTGTTTAGACAGTAAATAAAAATCGTAGACTTGCAGGTCAATCGGCGGAGATTTGCGCGCCGTGCCCTGCGGGCTCCCGATAAGATGTGGCGTGAGCTCTGTGAGAATGGCTTGAGATATCTCGTCCTGAACCGCAAAAATATCAGTCAAGTCGCGGTTGTAAATCGACGACCATCGCTGATAGCCCGTCGAGACATTAATCAGCTTGATCGCAACGCGGATTTTATCGCCGGATTTGCGAATAGACCCTTCGAGAATATTAGTGACGCGCAATATGTCGCCAATCTCATCCAAAGACGTACTTTTGCCTTTAAAGGCAAATGAGGAGGTACGGCCCGCCACCTCCAGCGCAGGTATCTGCGCAAGGACATTCATCAATTCTTCGGCAATCCCATCCGAAAAATAAGCCTGATCTCCTTTCTCGCTCAAATCCGCAAAGGGTAGAACTGCGATGGAATTACCAAAAAGATTATCCTTTGAAGCGCCGTCTTTATGTGTGCCTCTTTGCTCTATGTCGGCCGTTATACCGGGCGCAGATGGCCGGGATGCCGGCTCGGCAAGTTGTGCACTGGCGTCCTGCATCTTATTTGGGATAAAGCGGTCGCTTAACACAATCGCCCCCACAAGAACCAGGAGAGAGGCTAAAAGCAAATCAAGCCGCTGACCGGTTTCTTGGCGAATACTGATTTCCCTATCGACACTTTCGGTGGGCTTAATGCCCTCCGGGGTCATTTCAAACGCCCAAGCCAGAACCATGGCCACGGGAAACCCAAGCATTACAATCACGGTGACAAATGTATCAAACCAAGAGGGAAGATTCAGCGAGCCTTCAAGGACAACGGCCAATTGCAACAATAGCCAAGAGACAACAAAATACATCCCCGCAACCCGGAACATGTTTCGTCTTCTCAACTCCTGAAACATTTTCGCTTAATACCTCGGTCATGGGGGCGCCCTAAATTGCTAAATCCCCAGCTTAGCAGGGATAGCTCTATTGGAGCTTAGGCCTGATTGTCAATTGAAACAAACCTGTTTCCGAAAGCTGCGATGAAAATCGAGTATTTGAATAGGCCGCTCCTTCTGAGTTCATCACAAGGCGATCTGGGTTTGAATCGTGCTTATGTAATCTATTGAAAGTGAACGAAATTCATATTAGGCTAAAGAGCCTTCCCCCGGTTGTTATTATAAATCATGCCTTCATTTGCGGGGAAACTGTGTTTAAATATATGTCTATTCGGTCCAAACTATTACTTTTAATGCTAATTGTTGGATTGCTGAGTGCGGCCTCAATTGGGGTGCTCTCTTATAATAACGCCAAAACCTCTTTGACCGACACCATTTATGATCAGCTTACGGCGCTGCGGGAGACCAAGAAGCGCCAGACCGAAAACTACTTCAAAGATCAACTGATCGCATTTGAAGTTTTTTCAAATCAGCAACAGGTCAGCAGCGCGCTTGAGGCCTTTAGTCAAAGCTTTGATGAGGTAGAGCCCGTCCCAACGTCTTCCGTGAGCGCACTTAAACAGTTTTACCAATCGGACTATCTTGCAAAGCTAGAAAAAAACAGTAATGGCAAGCCTGTTCTTGCAACCTATATACCGCAATCAAATGCGGCCTTAGCGCGCCAAATCCAATTTATTTCTGAAAACCCTGCGGAGACAGGGAAAAAAGAGACCTTAGTTCGGCCCAATTTACCTGGCCAGCAGAGCATTGATAATAGCCGCTACGCCAATGCCCATGAAAAATTCCATCCCCTATTTGTGCGCATGCTACGCAGGCTTGATTATTACGATATTTTCCTGATTGATCATCAAAGCGGGGATATCGTCTATAGCGTTTATAAGGAGGCGGATTTCGGCACCAGCCTTGATAGTGGTCCCTACCGATATACGGGGCTCGCAAAGGTCTTTAATGCCGCGCGGAAAAACCCGCAGCTTGGTAATGTTATTTTGGTTGATTTCAGTCATTATGAACCTTCATACAACAAGCCGGCGGCCTTTATGGCGACCCCCGTATTCGATGGAACGGCTTTGAAAGGCATTGTCGCCGCGCAGCTGAATATTGATGACATCAATGCGTTTATGACCTCATCTGGAAATTGGGAACAGGAGGGCATGGGCGCTTCCGGCGAGGTTTATCTGGTCGGCGAAGATGCAAACCTTCGGACCTCCAGCCGATTTTTAATTGAGGACAAAGAGGGCTATCTCCAAGCCTTACGCGACGCGGCTGTGCCGTCAAAAGCCATTGAACTTATTGAAAACACAGGGGTGGCGATTTTGAACCAGCCGGTAAACACGATCGCCTCGGAAAAAGCCCTGCGCGGCATAAGCGGCACGGAGATCGTGAAAGATTACCGGAATATAGATGTGCTCTCTGCCTATGGCCCTATTGAAATTGGCGGGATGCGCTGGGCTATTTTGGCCGAAAAAGATGTTTCCGAAGCCATGGCGCCGCTTCATAATATGCGCAACCGCCTTCTTGTGACATTAGGGACGATTGCTATTTTCGTCACGCTATTTTCACTTTTTGCAGCGGGAATTTTTGCTAAGCCTGTCGCCCATTTAGAGGCTTCAGTCGAGCGTTTTAAAAGCGGTGATACAGACTTTCGTCTGGACGTGTCCGGTACAGATGAGTTCGCGTCATTGTCCCATGCATTTAACGGCATGATTGATGAAATCAGAGGACATAATGACGTTATCGAAAACAAGAACCGCGAAAATGAACGCTTACTCAGAACCGTTCTTCCGGATGTTATCGCGGACCGCGTGCGCGGCGGGGACGTCGCCATTGCGGAAACCTTTGAAAATGTCACTGTGGTGTATGCGACGATTGGACGATTTACAGAGATCATGGCCGATGTTTCCGCGACCGAAATGATTTCTTTGATAAACGAATTGATTGATGCTTTTGACGAGGCGGCCGAACGGCATGGCGTTGAGCGGATTAACACAGTGGGCGATGTTTATTTGGCTGTTTGCGGTCTACCGATTCCGCGTCTGGATCATGCCAAACGCTCAGCGGCTCTTGCGCTTGAAATGGTAGCAATCGTCAACCGCTTTAACCGCTCGCACGGATTTCGTTTAACCCTTGGCGTCGGGCTTTCCTCAGGCGAGGTTGATGCCGGCATTGTCGGCAAACGCCGATTTGTTTACGAAATTCTAGGCGAAAGCGTGACCATCGCGCGGCAACTGGCGACAGAGACAAAAATCAATACCGTCTCTCTGGCTAAAAGCACCTTTGATGATCTCCAAGACCAGACACTGTTCAAAGCTAGTAATCCCATAAAATCCGAGGCGCTTGGGACGATTGAGCGCTGGATGTCTTCAACACCAAAACTTGTCAGTCAATCGGAGCATCAGGCTTAATGAACGCCTTGGACACATTGACCTATGTGGCGGTTATCGCGGTTGCCGTGATTTATCCCATTCTCACGATCATTTTATCTGAGATACAGCGTTTTCAAGAACGCAAAAATTCACCTTATGTGAAGGCCTTACGGCAGTTTCAGATCACTGTTTTGCCCATGGCGGCCTTATATATATTGATCACACAAATTGCGGATGTGAACGCCTTTTCCAAAAACACCGATGGAAGCGCGATTCCCATCGGTGAACTCCCCTTTGCGGTCATCGCAGCGAAAATTGTCTTAACGGCAGTTTGGATTTTCGCCATTAACGCGCTCTTGACGGCCCTAAACGCCTTTTTGATTTCTCAAAAAGACAAGAGCAGCTTCTTGTCCAATATGCCCGGCTTATTGCTTGATCTGCTGCGCGTGACACTCGTGCTGATTGGAGCGGCCATTATTGTGTCCACAGTTTGGGGGGCCGATCTTCAAGGCGCGCTGGTCGGGCTTGGCGTCGGCGGTATTGTATTGGGCCTCGCGCTCCAAGATACGTTGTCAGCGATTTTTGCCGGCCTGTCCATGGTTTCAACGCGAAACTTTAAGGAAGGGGATTGGCTGAAAACCGGCGAGTATGAGGGCCGCGTTATTGCGATGGACTGGCGCTCTGTTACCATTGAGACAGAACAAAAAATTCTGGCTGTCGTCCCCAATTCCGAACTCGCGCAATCAACCTTTATCGTCGAATCTTCAGAAACCATGCCTTACGGCGAAGAAATTTCCCTCTTTATGGCCTTTGACAACCCGCCAGAGAAAGTCATGCGCACGATTGATGAGGTCGCCCGAACAATCCCCGATATTCTAACTGATCCACCCCATGAAGTTGAAGTGCTCGATTATACAGATAAGGGCATAGAATATGAGCTTATGTTCTTTGTCGCTGACCGCGGCGAAGCGTGGCGTGTGCGATCTGATTTTTTGCGCCGGTTCTGGTATGTGGCGAAACGCGAAGGCCTGCATCATACAGGCGCGCAGAACCTCCATTTCCAAACTATTCCGCCCCGCCCCGTCAGTTTCAACCTGCGTCACGAATTGCTCTCAAAAATTACGGCTTTAACGCCCCCCGGCAAAGGCTTTGATGCGCTTGCGGAGGCGGTAAATGTCGTGAGCTTCGGTTTTGAAGAAATATTGATGGCAGCGGAGGATAAGTTCGATTCCATTTACATCCCGATTGAAGGCAGCCTGAGTCTTATTGATCCTCATGGGAAAATCATCCAATCGTTCAGTGATGGCGAATTTTACGTCGCGCGCGCCTTTCTCACGGGTACAGAAAGCCGTCTGACCCTGCGTTCAAATGAGGACTGCAAAGCCTTGCAAATTCATTTCCAGCCTCTCTTGGAATATACAGATAAAAATCCAGCCCTCGCGAGCCGTCTTGAGCAGTATATAGAACATATGGAAGATTCTCTACGCAGCCAGGATGTGGATCTGAGTGTTCAGCGTATCGCCATATAAACCGTGCGGGCCGAACTTACGGCGCAGTCACGATGCCCTCTATAGCGGATTTCACTTCTGCATGGGTCACGCCCTCAACAAAACCGATAGAAAATCGCTGCGGCATCGTCAGGAATTTGTCCTTATTCCGCCGGCCAAATCCAAGGACAGTCATATCAGGACGGCTCACATAGTCATTCGGGGTTTTGTCATCTTCATGCTGCAACATATAGAGCATTCGCGGCGAATTAGGGTCCCCAAACGCCAGCCATTCAGGCGCGGGTAGATCTCCAATGAACTCTTCGTCAATAAGGCGGCGCTCTGGCCCGGCGGAAGAAATCCAAAAATCAGTTCTATCCATTGATCCGCCCGGTACGCCCTCATATTGTACCCAATATTTATAACCCTCGCTCACCTTGCGCATGGTGAAATCAAGGCGATCGGGGTAAAAGTCATACTGGCCCTCCCAGTGTCCATTCTCTGAGGTGAAAACAATGCGCAAATGCTTTTCGGTTTCTATCTCGATTTCAGATGTCGATGGGTCGGTTCCGGCATTCATAGCATGGAAAAAATTTCCGTCTTGCCGATGGACGGCATTGGGAAAACCGCGATACTCGCCCTTATGGCCGCTGCCTTTTTCTTTGTGAAATCCAAGCCAGTCCACGCCGTCTTTGTCTAGCATACTCGACAGCCCGCCGCCGGTTTTCTCAAGATAATATGTCGCCGCTTCGGTGGTGACGATATAGGCGGGGTCTCCGCCTGCAGAGCTATCTATGCCGTGAGAGAGCTTAACCGCCGTTGGCACTGTTTGGGACGCACATCCGATCAATAAAATCACGGCAGAATAAAGTAGAGAGATCTTATGCATTGACGCTTTCCTCCGTTTGCCTCGCCGCGCTTTTTTTCAAAAGGGTACCAATAAGAAGCAAGGCGATTGCGCAGATCAAAAACATAATTCGGCCCCAAACCGGATTCGGGATAAGCGTCATTGCGCACAGTCCTAGCCCCATAAAAGTCACCATGCCTCCCAATTTGCGTCTTTGCTGGCGGTCATAATCATCTTGGGCAATATCGGCAATCACGGGCGTTTCCAGGTCTGTGAAAAAAGCCAGTCTGCGCGCATCATCCGCAGCGCTCGGCGCGCGGTAAAAAAGTGAGGTCAGCATAAAAAACCCGCCTGTAATAAAGACCTGCGCGCCAATTGTCAGAATGAGGTTCATGTCCGTGGCTTCGCGGCGGGTGAAGGGCTCAATACCGATCCACTGCGCAAATAGCTGCGGCGTAAGAATATTGAGCATGAACCAAGATATAAACAGCCCCAGCAGGACAGTTACCCACGGCGCCCACGCAGGCGTCCTTTTCACCAATAGGCCCAAGATCAAAGGAATGAGAATGGGCACCTGAACCATGGCAGATAGTGACATCATCAAGTCAAACAGGCTGAGCTCTTTTAGGGATTTAAAATAGAGCGCCATAGCGATCACGATAAGACCGCTTAAAAGGCTAAGGCCGCGGCTCAGGTTAAGCAAATGACCTTCACTGACGACCTTGCCACGTTTACCGAGCCAGGGCTGGTAGATGGAACGCACGAATATCCCTGAATTTTTATTCAGCGCGGAGTCCATAGAGGACATGGTCGCCGCAAATAACCCCGCAAGTAATAGCCCCACAGTGCCTACAGGCATAGCGTTGCGGGCAAAAACAAGGTAAACTGCATCTGCCGCTTTATTGCCAAGATCTGGATAAGCCGCCGCCGCATCAGGATATAAAATGGCCGATGCCCATGGCGGGATGAACCAGATAATGCTGCCAATCCCCATTAAGACCATAGCGAGCAAGGCGGCTTTGCGCGCATTGGCAGAGTCCTTGGCATTTAAAAACCGAAAAGAGTCGTGCATATTCATAATCGTGACAAGCTGCTTTGCGAGAAAGAATATGAAAGTTCCGACAAGCAATAATCCGTAATTCATATTTGGTCCCATGACGAAATCGGACGGGAAGTTTGTAACTAAGTTTACAGGACCCCCCACCTTAACCAGAGCGACCACGGCGCAGGCGACAGAGACAATCGCGACGACGAGCGTTTGTACGAAATCAGAGGCTACAACGCCCCATGCCCCCGCGAGGACCGAAACAAAAACCACGGCGAGGCCAATGACAATAATCGTCAGTACAATATCGGCTTCAAAGACAGCGCTTGAGAAAACGCCTAACGCATTCAGCCATATGCCCGCATTGAGCAAGGTGAAAATAATGAGGGCGCAGGAAAAAAAGAGTTCATTCCCGCTACCAAAACGCCGGCGGATTGCCTCGGTCGGCGTATCAACGCGCATCTGGCGGAAGCGGTGTGAAAAATAGGCCCAGCCGCAAAAATAGGAAAAGGTATTGGCGAAGAAAACAAGGCAAACGGCAAAGCCGTCCGTGAAGGCCTTACCGGCCGCGCCCGTGAAGGTCCAAGCCGAAAATTGCATCATGAAGGCTGTCGAGCCAACCATCCACCAGAGCATGCGCCCGCCCCCGCGGAAATAATCGCTCGTGGATTTGTCGGCCATTTTCTTAAAAGCAAAACCAATGCCCAATATAAGGCAAAAATAGACCGCTATGACGAGGTAATCATAAAACATGTCGGCTCTATCCGAGATGGCGAATGTCCACCCATTGATTGTTTTGGCGAAGAATATCGATGATCTGTTGATAGTGCGCGCCTTCTTTGAAAGTCTGATAAGGCGGAACCTGCTCGCCCCTTATATCTTTCACGAACAGACGAATGAGATAACGCCAATTGCGTTCTGTATCACCTTCTACATCGGGAACATCTGCTGCAATATCAGCAGGCAAAGAGACCTTCGTCCAGTTTTTATCTGCGCCGTACACGTAAAGCGGGCCGCTCCCGTAGTGGCCCTTGATATATATAGCGCCCTGATTTCCGTAAAAGGCGATATAATCTTCATGAAAGCGCGGATGTAAGCCGCCATGTTTGAACATCACAGACACGGGCTTGTCTGCAAAGGGGCTCTCGATTTGTGCCTGCACATTATAGGACCATTCGACATTAGACTCGCCCCATTCAAGTGAGGGGTCATTCAAGTCATCGGGAATATGCTCTCGCCGTGTTTTGAAATTATGGACGCCCTTGACGATAGGAGCTTTGCCAAGATCATCGCGAACCTCACCCATGACAGACAATATCCTCTCGCCAATCACCGAGGTTGCAATTGAAAGTTTATGGGTAAAATTATTGTTCAGCCGTCCACCTCCCGCCTCGCGGCGGTGCGACCAACCAAAGGGAATCTCCCGTTCCAAATTAAAATGAGACACACATTCCACCTCGACAGGTTCGCCAATCACGCCCGAGGCAACCAAGCGTTTGGCGTGGAGAATTTCTGGCATATATCGAAAGCTTGCGGCAAAAGCCGTTTTGACGCCCTTTGCTTGCGCGAGATCATAAAGCTCCTTTGCCGTCTTCCCATCCGCTGTCAGGGGTTTGTCACAAAACACATGACAGCCCGCGGCTATTGCCTGCTTAATAGGCTCAAAATGCGCGCCGCCAGGGGTCGCGATAGAGACAATATCTGGACAACATACACTGAGTGCCTCTTGCCAATTTGTTCCCCCATAGGGAATGCCCATATCACTTGTAACTTTTTGAACAACAGCTGGCGTACGTCCCACGATACCTGCGACTTCAGCACCGGCATCCCGGAAGGCCTGCGTATGGCCTTGTCCGGCAAAGCCGGTCCCATGCACCAACACTTTTAATGGCTTGCTCATCTTCTCCCCAAACGTCATATAAAGACTTATACCGGTTGTGATAACCTGCCTAGACCAATTTGGCTATTGGTTTATACCAATTTTGATCCAAGGGATGGACATGAAAATTACCAGCGCAGAGGTCTTTATTGGCGGGCCCGGAAAAAACTATGTCACGCTAAAGGTCATGACGGATCAAGGCGTCTATGGCCTCGGGGATGCCACGCTCAATACGCGCGAGACATTGCCGGCGGCCTATCTAAAAGACTATCTCATCCCCTGCCTGATTGGTAAAGACCCACGCAATAGTGAAGACGTCTGGCAATATTTTTATAAAGGTGCCTATTTTCGCCGCGGCCCTGTCACCATGGCCGCGATTGGCGCAATTGATATGGCGCTGTGGGACATCAAAGGCAAAATTGCAGGGCTTCCCGTCTATCAACTCCTTGGCGGTAAGAGCCGCGAGAGCGCCCTGCTCTATGCGCATGCAACGGGGACAGACGTGGAGGATTTGCTTGAGACAATCGCACATTATGCCTCCCAAGGATATAAGGCCGTCAGAGTGCAATGCGGCATTCCGGGAATGCCTAGGGGTAAAGATAATTTGGGTTACGGCGTTGCGGGGAAGACTGACAATGCCAAACATTTCATCACAGATTTCACGGGCCTGCCCAAAGAAGAAATTTGGGATAGCGAAAAATATCTACAATACATGCCAAGCGTGTTTGAAAAAATCAGAGACCGTTTTGGTCCCGATTTAAAAATCCTTCACGATGTGCATCACCGCCTGCGTCCGCGCGAAGCGGCAGCCTTTGGCCGGGAGATTGAAAAATATAATCTCTTCTGGCTCGAAGACCCAACACCAGCCGATGACCAAACCGCCCTAAAATTCATAAAAGAAAATACGCGCGTCCCGATTGCCATTGGTGAAGTGTTCAATTCCATATGGGATTGTAAACATATGATTGAACAGGAATGGATTGATTTTATTCGTGTCGCCGTGACCTATGCGGGCGGCATCACCCATGTCAGGCGCATAACCGAGCTCGCAGCACTGCATCATGTGCGCACGGGATTTCACGGCGCGCCCAGCCACTCGCCTATCTCAATGGCGGCGCAGGCGCATATAAATGCTTGGGCGCCAAATTTCGGTATTCAGGAATATCTGGTCTTAGGCACGCCAGAGTGTGATGCCCTGTTCCCGTCCAAACACAGTATCAAAGATGGTAAGTTTTATGTGAGTGAAGCGCCCGGTCTTGGCGTTGATTTTAATGAGGCCGAGTCCAAACGTTATAGCTATGAACGCGGCTATCACCCCACCGTGCGGCTGGAAGACGGCACGGTTTGGGATTATTAAGTTTTTATCAGCCACACAGGGTACTTTTAAGCTCGGCATCAAGTTTGATAACTGGGCAAACATTGGCGACAGTTATATTCACTCATTCGGGCGTGTCGGACAAACGACATGGATGACAGAATTTCACGCTTTCTGGCTCGAAGCTCATGCACATGGGCTCGGCGGAGAACTTTCGGATTATTGTCTGGAATGGAAAGCCGCCGAGATGGGTAAATGTGCGCTCAAAGCGCGCGATCCGGAGGTCAATGCCGCCTATCATATAAATGCCACCTCCTATGCCCAATATTTGCGGTCTAAGGCTGAAGACCTCGGTGTGAAACGTCAAGAAGGACTGATATCGGATGTCGTGCTGTGCCCAAAATCTGGAAATATTACTCAGCTCAAAATGGACAGCGGCGAAATCGTTGAAGGCGATTTCTTTGTTGACTGTACTGGATTTAACTCGGTTCTGCTTGGCAAGGGGCTCGGCGTGGAATTTGAAGATTGGGGTCATTGGCTGGCGGCTGACCGGGCTTGGGCGACTCAATCTAAGACGGACGGTGCTGGCCCTCCATTTACGCGGGCGATTGCACATCCAATCGGTTGGCAGTGGCAGATTCCCGTACAGGAGCGCACAGGCGAAGGCATTGTTTACAGCAGCCAATTCTGTTCTGATGATGAAGCGCGCTCCGTTCTGGTCAATAATCTCGCGGGTCCAGAGGCGCAGGAGCCTTATCTGTTAAAGTTCAGAACAGGGCGCCACCGACAAGCCTGGAAAAACAATTGTGTCGCCATTGGCCTTGCCAGCGGCTTTCTGGAACCTTTGGAATCGACCACTATTCATTTAATTACAACGGCTGTTAAACGGTTGATGCGGTTGTTTCCAACCTCACAGGATATGGCAGAATTGGCTTCACGCTATAATTCTGAATCGAAAATAGAAATGGAGGAGGTTCGCAATTTTCTCATTCTCCACTATAATCTTACAGAAAGGGATGACACAGATTTTTGGCGCTTTTATCGGGATATGGATATACCAGATGATCTGCGTCACCGCATGGATGTCTTCAAACGTAACGGATATATCTGGCCTGATGGCGTCAATTTGTTTCGTGTAGACTCATGGCTTCAAGTCATGATTGGACAAGGCCTGTTTCCCGAGCATCACCATCTTGCTGGCGGTCTCCTTGGAGCGGAAAGATTGGAACAACAATTGAAGGTTATGCGTGAAAAGGTTGCACGCGACCTCGCAACTATGCCTGGGCACACGGAATTTGTGAAGCAATACTGTCCGGCAGATTTGTATACTGGAGACAAAATGCAGGCCTCGGCGGTATAGCGGGGGCAAAGATGATTGACGCGAAAGAGCAGTTCAAAATTTGGAACCTGAAAAAATGGGAAGCCAAGAATAAGGTCATGTACAACGTCAACACCGGGAATAAATGGCCATGGTTTCACGACGCACTCGATTCCGACGTTGAAGCTTACGTAAAAGGGCTTGGCCCCGACATTTTGGACGTTTTAGATTTGGGAACTTGTAGCGGTTCACAGGCGATAGAAATTGCCAAGTTTGGCCATCGTGTTGTGGGCACAGATGTTGCCCGTTCGGCTTTACTGAAAGCCATAGAAGCTCTTGAACCATATCCAGACCTGTCGGTTCGTTTTATACTTGACGATATAACTGCGTCAATGCTTGAACCCGACAGCTTTAATCTAATCCTCGACCGGGGGTGTTATCATTCTATTTGCTGTTTTCAGCACCGTGAATTCATATTAAATATAAAACGCATTTTGCGTCCCAACGGCATCTTGCTCTTAAAGGTCATGAGTAGCGATGAGGATCGTTACGTGACATATGAAAAGGTAGGAGACTCTCAAGTTCAGATGCCCTTCCATTTTACCGAGCAGGAAATTCACGAAGTGATGTCACCGCATTTCACAGTATCTTCAGTTTCAGACAGTTTTTTTTACAGTTCGGTTATCGACCCACCCGCCCGCGCCCGATTTGCAATCCTTCGTAATGATGAATAGCTGCGTTGCTAATCATTAAATCCAGATTTTAGCTAACCTCAGCGCGGTGCTTAATTTTTAAGAAGGTCAAGATTTGCTCTGGCCACTCGCCCGCCATCCCCTGCGTCCGCGTTTTGTAAGGCAAGACGTGAGGCAAATCGCGTAAGTTCCCGTGTGGAAAGTACAGGAAAGAAGGATTTTCCGAGACTTCTCAGAGGCTTACGCAACTTGCAATGTCAAGAAAATGGTGCCCCCACACGGGGTGCCCATCATCCTGAATGTTTAATGATTACAATGATTTACGTGTTAGCGCAAGTCGTTTGTGAGGCAAGAAATGAGCTAATTTGTTAGGCAGATTATACAATCAAAATTATAAAACAGTTTCCCAAACCGTTGCGCTAAATAGGCTGGAAAAACGTAATACGGTTCGCCCAAGCCGATTACAAAAAAAGGCTCCGGTTGAATTCAGAACCAATCGCACGCATGTGTGTGGGCTGCATACAGCCATTAACTGTTAGACGAAGCGTGAGTTGTTAGTATACCTCTTGGCTTTGCTTCGCGTCCAGTTCTTTTCCGAAGTCAAAATTTCCCCAAGTTGTGAACCATAATTGGTTGCCTTTGTTTTTGTTTTGAAACGATAACATCTGATTCCTTATCGCCACATCCTCAATCCCGTGAACTTCAAGGATTTCGTTCTTCAACGATAAAGTTACATAAGGACATGAGATGAGATCAAAAGATAAAAGTGTTAGCTCTGCGTCTCGCTTGAAAGTAGAGGGCTTAGCGGAAAGTTTGTTCTTTACTGTTTTTTCTACGAATGTTCTCAGCTCATTATAACGAACTTTATCTCTCATATACAAAAGTAAAACTGTTATGGAAAAGTAGTTTAACTCGTAGCTAGAGTTAAACTCGTTACTTCCAGCTTCCCTAAAGACACCTACGAAAGATGCCAATATGTCTTGCTCAAGCCAATACTGTTTGCCCAGCTCAGAAAGCGCAATCAGCAGATATAGCGTCTCAACTTGTGTGTGCTTGTTTCCAGAATTCTTCTTCAACATCAATCTAATCGCATCGTAAACATTCTTGTAAATTAGATGTTTACTCTCGTAACTGATTTTATCTGAGCTAATAAATTTGGTCACGAGATTTAGAATACGGCATAACCGTATAGTAGTATTAACCTGAGGTGAAACAGAATAAACGAAAAACACGAAATCTATAATTTCCGATAGAGACCTGACAATTTTCTTTTCCGAACGATATGCTGAAGACGTTTTATTATACCCTTGCAGGATTTTTTTGCACTTCCTTTCAACTATCGAAAGAGTATAATTGAGCATGTCTTTATAGGAAACATCACACTCTTTAATTATTGTCTTGAAGGCAACTATTAGGGGGCTAGACCGAAGATAAATACTCCCTTTAAGTTTAATGTCCTCCGTATTGCTTTCTTCAATAACTTCCTCAAGCTTATAGACTAACTCTCGATTCAAGAGGTCTGAAATTCTCTTTTTTGCCCTTGTAATGTCAGTTATTAAGGGTTTCTCATAAACTATTGATTTGGCCGAGTTCAGTTGTAACTTATATGTTTTGAGACAATGCTGAAGTTGTTCAACTATAATTTTCTTGTCTTCATCAGAGTTATAAAAGACAAAATAATCGTCTACATATCTAAAGATTTCGTAGTCTGATTTATGCGCTAAGGGTTTGCCATCTCTAGCTAAATCATACTCAAGTTGTTTGTCCACCGATTGTAAAATGAGTTCAGCAAATATCCTAGAAAACTCAGGTCCAATTATTATACCATTCGTTTCTCCATAATTCATGTTCTGGAGCAATCCGTCAAATTTTGCAGGGAAGGTACTTTTAGATTTATTAAGGTTTTCTTTTACAGCGTCCTTTCCATAGAGCGCCCAAACTATTGAATGTGTATAAATACTATCAAAACACTTGGAAATATCCAGCTTAAGCAACTTGTCATACTTCTTTTCACAACGGTGATATTTATACGATTCATAGAATTTGTATATATTACTGTGCTCGCGATAACTGAAAAATGATCTTAAGTTTTCATATTCTTTGTCATCTTCTTCTATCTCAGAATCATCCTCTGCAAGTAACTCATAATGTGTTTTATCTTTGTGGTATCGAAAGGTACTCACTTTGTGCGGTCGGCGAATTGAGAAGGGACTTAAATTTGAAAAATAGAGTATCGCCTCTTTGTAATCATAATAGAACTTACATAGTTGTACTTGGCTGCGTGGGTGAGGAACAGTTAGCTCTCGAAATTCAGTTTTCTTGTGATTAATTTTGTAACTAAACGGAATCACAGTTTTTTTAGGCGGATTGGTTCCTGATATGGAGTATTGTCGAAATTCGCACTCTTTTGTACCTACATATTTCACGAAGTCAGAGAGTTTACTGGCATCATATTTGTATCCGAAAAGCATCAGCACAAGCCGTTCTAAGGCCGCCCCTCCATCTAACCAAATTAAATGCTCATCAGTTAATTGAATTTTCCAGTCCACTAAGAATTGATAAAAATGTCTGTTTGTAAATGAAACAGGTGTTTCGAACGGCAGCACATCAGACAGTACTGCTCTTTCTTTCCGCACTTTAAATCTAATTTTTTTACGCGACATGTTTCCACACTCTTACTATTTCTGAAAGCTCTTTAGAGGTAAATTTAAAAAACCTCCTTTGCGCAAATCCATCAACTACGGATAGTTTTGAGAGTCTATTTTTTAAACGAGTATGAGCCACTAAATCTACTTTCCCAGATAAATGAGTGTCTATGGCTGTCAAAGATTCGGTGCTCGTTATCAAATTGTTTGAAAAATATATGCCGGTTATAACATTCTTCTTGTTGTTAGATAATCGAGTGTTGCTAGTAAGAAATCGAATGCGTTGGAATAACAACTTATTCGCTCTAGTTGGGTTGTCGACTAAGTCCTTATCGTAAGCTTCAAATGAAGCATCAATTCGCGAACAATATCTATCTATCTTTGATGTCGTTAAACTAAGGGTCACCACTCCAGCTACCATAGAAAACTTGTACCCTAAGTATTCTATGGGTGAGGTTAGAGAACTCGAAATACTTTCATAAGTTGTCTTTAAGGGATTAGCGGTTAGGCCGTAGGATGTGAGAATTTGGTCGATATGGTTTTTGATTAACGAGCTATCCTCATCAGGAGAGAGAAACCCTAAAACAAATATGTCATCAACGTATCGTACATAAAACTTTACTCCTGGATTATTACAAATCTCCCTATCAACGTCTCGCATGTATAACTCAGCAAGGTACGCGCTAATACCAATTCCTCTTGGGAGGCCATCCGTGGAACCAGATACCTGTTCAAATTCGTACAAGATTTTACGGATGAACTTTTTAGATGTTTGAGTAAGTAGAGAGTCAGATTCTAATCTCTCCAATAGTTTTTTGCGAGGGATGCTCTCATAGAAAGACTTTATGTCAGTTTTTATATAAAATTTTGGGAACTTGGATGGCAGCACATCTCTGATTTGACAAACTATATTATGTCGATTGCCTTGCTTAACTTTGTATAGCTTTCTAAAATTATACTGTAGCTGCTTTAAAACAAAAAACGTCGAGGGTTTCTGTTCTTCTCTATAGACAGGCTTGTTTAAGCCAACATCTTGTTCGGTTACGCCAAAAGAAAAATTCTTCTGGTTTACTTCACCCGCCACCTTTTCCAAAAGTTTCGTTAAGTGTTCTTCCTTCTTTGCCTTCAAAACAGTCTTTTTTTGATGGAGCACTTTCAGTTTCGCAAGATATTCGCTTTTACTGAAATTATTTTTTGAACGCCTGAGCGTACGAATATCACTAACTGACTGCTTAATCTCAAATGTCATCTCCTTCAGCTCAGGAAAATACTTACCCTCAAGATAATTTCCTTTACGGTTTTCTAAGTCGAAAATTTTCCTAAAATTTTCTGCCGAAAATGATTGATCTAACAGCGTTTCTCTCCATTTGAGTTGAAAACTTGAAATTCATATGGAGTTAAAACAACATAGAATAGACAAGTAGGCGAGTCATTTCTTTATGCAACCAAACTACCCCTCAATTAGTGGGTAATTGCTTCAAATATCATACTTACAAATCTATCGCCCAATCCCTCTGCTGCGCCCAGTATCCCAATCAATACCACCTCCGCCAAGCACGCGCCCTTTAATGCGTTTGCCCCACTTCTGGGCGTGTTGGTTTTCCCACGGCACGAGATAGAAAGCGCGCTGCGTCTCAATCATCGCATGGGGGCCGTGGGGGAGTTCGTATTTTTGCGCAACTGTGCCTTCAATCAATCGTCCTGTCTGCGCTGCGACATGAGCCTTGCCTGTCATACCCTCCAGCTTCTCGGTTGCGGCGTTGAACCCTTCCGCTTCTAACGCTTTCACATAGCCGCGCTTGAAGGTGATGTAGCGTTTCTGACCTTCTTGGCTTCGCTCTGCATAGCCTTGCTCAATCAGCCACTCACGGCGCTGCTGGAAGGCCGTGTCCATTTCTTTCACAAAAGGGCTTATCTTTGAGCTTATGCCTTCCATATCGCCTCTGCACCAACTCACTTGCGAGCGGTCAAGCCAAGTCGCACCGGGACTATCAAGCTGTGCATCCAAGTCTTGGCGCGACAGTAGCTTCACGCCTGACGCGCGGCCTTGTCTCAAGTCCAACGAAATAGCCCGCTCTTCAAAATCATCTGGCACGCGCCACTCATTTGGGTCGCCATCCTTATCCTTGCTAGCGACTTGCACCACGCCCGCTTTTACTAGCGTTGCGAGCCGTAGTCTGTGCGCCCGCATATGGGCTGCGCCTCTGCTGCCGCTTCCGTCCATCCAATCGTCTGGCCCGCTTGTCGCTATCGCGTAATGCCCGACTAGCCCATTGCGAGGCTTGCCGTGATAATCTTTACCTGTCGCAAGGGCTTGGATGTTGCGGTCAACCGTCCTCAAGTTGGGCGGGGAGACTTCAATAATAGACCCGACCTTGGCAGCTTCGCCCGCTCGCGTGTCCATGCCAGTCTCAACCGTGCTGACATAGCCGTCAGTGCCGTCGATAATAAACCTGACTTTCCCGCCGCCTTTGGCGTCTGGGTTCATGTCTTCATCACGGCCAAGGGTCTTCGCAATCACGCGGCCAATGACACGGCGATTGGATAAGCTGCCGTCATAGTCTGTGCGGCCATCGTTTAGACGGACAGGGCGCTTAATGTTGGCTCGCTCCATTGCGCCATGGATTTCTTTAGTAAGCTGCTCTCGCTGCTCAATCTGTCCAAGCGTCTTGAAGGCATCTTTCTCTACCCGCCAGAGACCATCATACTTGGACTGTGCCAAGCCCATTTTCTCGAGGTGTTTCATACGTCCGATTAGGATGTGCCTGTTCATGGATGAGTTGGCGGGAAACGTGCTAGCTGCTGACCCTGCGCGTAGGTCAATTGTGTTGTTGAGTTTGTCCATACCGCTCTCGATATGCCTATCCGCTGTCGTCACGCGCATAGCGCCCACTTCGCGTTTCATCTCCCGCTGGATTTCAAGCTCTGACTTCCAACCTAACTCGCGGGTCAGTTCTTCCTCCAGCCGTCCGCGTATGCCGCGCGAGATATACTCGCCCGCTATGTTCAAGCCTTTGCCGTCATGTGTGACGCCTCGCGCAATGATATGCGTATGAGGATGGGCAGTATCGAAGTGGTCAACCGCCACCCAATCTAGCCGCGTGCCTAAGTCCTCCTCCATCTGCGTCATGAGCGCCCGCGTTGTGTCTTTCAGGTTAGGCGTGCCGTCACCGTTCACGCGAGCCAGTTCCGCGCCGTCTTCGGGCGAGATCATAATCCGAAACTGGTGCGGGTCTCCGCGCCCGTCAAAGCTCTCTTGTGAGCGGGTAACAAAATCCCGTCCGTCCACCTCGACGCCTTCGTCTGGGCCGTAGAGCTGGCCCCGCGTTGGGGTTAGCTCCGCCGAGCCATCAAGCCCTTCGGCACGCTCAACACCTGCGCCTTCGCGCTGAAGGTAAGCCAAGTGTCCTCGAGAGACGGAAGACTTCGCATTGCGCAGCTTCACCACGCGGACTTTCACAATCGCGCGGCGAGCGCGGTAGCGGTCTCCCGTTGCGCGGTGAACCCCCCAGCCTTGTATCGGCCCAA
>CAYPFR010000014.1:0-24413 GCA_964410285.1 uncultured Caulobacterales bacterium
CTAAAATCAAGGTAAATAATCCCGTTGTCGATATGAATGGCGACGAGATGACCCGCATCATCTGGGATATGATCAAAGAACGTCTTATTCTTCCCTATTTGGACATCGAGCTTTTAGACTATGATTTGTCTATCCAAAGCCGTGATGCCACAAATGATCAAATCACGGTCGATGCGGCCAACGCCATCAAAAAGCACAATGTCGGCATTAAATGCGCCACCATCACCCCTGATGAGCAGCGCGTTGAAGAATTTGGCCTCAAGAAAATGTGGCGCTCGCCCAATGGTACAATCCGTAATATTCTAGGCGGCGTTGTCTTCCGCGAACCGATTATTTGTAACAATGTTCCGCGGCTCGTCCCGGGCTGGACGCAGCCGATTGTTATCGGCCGCCACGCCTTTGGTGACCAGTATAAGGCCACAGATTTCCTTGTCCCCGGAAAAGGTAAGCTGACAATGAAGTGGGAAGGCGAGAACGGCGAAAAAATCGAAGAAGAAGTCTTTGATTTCCCCGAAGCCGGCGTTGCCATGGGCATGTATAACCTCGACCAGTCCATCCGTGATTTCGCGCGCGCTTCATTCAACTATGGCCTGACCCGTAAATGGCCTGTTTACCTGTCAACGAAAAACACCATCCTCAAGAAGTATGATGGCCGGTTCAAAAACCTGTTTCAGGAAATATACGACGCAGAATTTGCCGATAAATTCGCTGAATTTGGCGGCGAATATCAGCACCGCTTAATCGATGATATGGTCGCGGCCGCCATGAAATGGTCCGGCGGATATATTTGGGCCTGTAAAAACTATGACGGTGACGTTCAGTCCGATACCGTCGCGCAGGGCTTTGGCTCTCTTGGGCTTATGACGTCATTCCTACTTACACCTGACGGAAAGACTATGGAAGCCGAGGCCGCCCACGGCACAGTGACGCGCCATTACCGCAACCATCAAAAGGGCGAGAGCACATCAACAAACTCCACCGCCTCAATCTTTGCTTGGACACGGGGCCTCGCCCACCGCGCCAAGATTGATGACAATGAAGCGCTTGCGAAATTCGCCAAGGGCCTTGAGGAAACTGTTATCGCGACAATCGAAGGCGGCCAAATGACAAAAGATCTGGCTCTGCTTGTTGGCGACACGCAAGGCTGGCTGTCGACGACAGGCTATCTCGAAGCCATTGCTGAGAACTTTGAACGCCGCATGACATAGCAATAATGTCCGGCATTCGCCTTAATCAAATAACGCTCGGCGCCAAAGATATGGCGGCGAGCGTTTTATTTTGTCAAAACTTGGGCCTGCCCCCTAGGTACCCCCATTTGATTTCGTTTTAACTTCTGCCCAATAGGCGGCAAGGTCAGCTTTGACTTCGGGAGCGAGGATATAAAGGCCAATCAAATTGGGAATGGCCATCACAAAAATCAAAGCGTCAGCAAAATCCAAAATCGCACCTAATTGTACCGAAGCGCCAATCACGATGAAGATACAAAAGATTAGACTAAAAAGCCGTTCTTTATTGCGGCTCTCGCCGAATATATAGGTCCAGCCCTTTATCCCGTAATAGGCCCACGCCAGCATAGTCGAGAAAGCAAACAAAAGGGCGATCACAGAGAGCGGCATGGGCGACCACGGCAAACGCGCCTGAAAGGCGGCAGAGGTCAGCTCAATCCCGCTCAGCCCTCCTCCCATTAAGGTCTCTTCCGGGAAGGTCGTCACCAGCACAAGCCCTGTTAGCGTACAAATCACGACCGTATCAATAAAGGGCTCCAGCAGTGCGACAAAACCTTCGGTGACGGGCTGATCCGTCTTAACGGCAGAATGGGCAATTGCGGCAGAGCCTAGCCCTGCTTCATTAGAAAAGGCGGCGCGCTGAAATCCAAGAATCATAATCCCGATCACCCCACCTGCCGCGCCCTTGGCTGTAAAGGCGCCCGAAAGGATTGCCGCAATCGCCGACGGCAGCGCCGCCGCATTCATAACAATCACAACCAAAGCCCCGATAATATAAAGCCCGACCATAAAGGGTACGAGCTTTGACGTAATATTTGCAATCGAGCGTATACCGCCAATAATAATAATTGCCACAAGGACCGCCATGACGAGACCAACCGCCCAACCTTTTCCAATTAACGCGCTTTGCGCCCCACCGGTGACCTGCAATAATTGCATATAAGCCTGATTTGACTGGAACATATTCCCGATCCCAAGGCATCCGATTACTATGCTGGCGGCGAAAAACAGACCCAGAAACTTCCCTAGGCGCGGGAGCCCGTGCCGCGCGAGGCCATCGCGGAGATAATACATAGGCCCGCCAGAAACGCTTCCGTCTGCATTAATCCGCCGGTATTTTACGCCCAATGTGCATTCTACAAATTTCGTCGACATGCCGATAAGCCCGGCAATGATCAGCCAAAAAATCGCCCCTGCACCGCCCAGAGAGACTGTGATCGCCACGCCTGCAATATTCCCAATCCCAACCGTTCCAGACACAGCCGCCGTAAGCGCTTGAAAATGGGTGATCTCCCCCTCTTCTTTGGGAGCAGTTGTTGATCCACTCACAATTTTTAGCGCATGGCTAAAGCCGCGTAGATTGATAAAGCCCATATAAATCGTGAAAAAACATGCGCCAAAAATAAGCCAGCAAACAATCAAAGGGACATCCGAGCCAGCAATACTCACGGAGTAAAAAATAAACCCAGAAAGAACATCAGTAAGCGGCTGCACGGCCCTATCGATTTTATCATCAAGGCTCGCCGCCATTGCAGATGCGGAGAGACCAAGCGCCGCGATAAGTGTCACGGCCAAAAAATAAAAACGTATCATAGGAGCTTTCTGTCATACCACCATAGAGGGAGTCGATCTCATGTCTATGGCGAATTAAATAGGTCATTGCCGCGAAGACTCGCGGCCAAAAGACCATTCTTATCGGGCCAAATAGACCGTGATGTTTACGAGCACAGTTAGCAAGAGCGACGCTGCAATCATGGCTTTCCACGGAAAGAATACATGCACCTTGGGCGTCTTTGGGTTTTGCCGCTCGCTTTGTACCTCGCGCATTTTCTCGATGATCTTGTCTTCTGCTTTTGCCGCCGCCTTGGGAAAAAAAGCCGGCAGGATATTAATCGCAAGGGTCAATAGAATTGACGCAATAAGCGAGGTAAGCAAAAAACTAGACATAGCTCAGCTTAACCATAAAAGCCCCTGATAGCTAGGCCGTCAAGGATACTATCAAGGGAGCGTCTTAAAATTATTCAGGCGCATGCGTCCAGACGGCGAGTTCATTCCCGCTAGGATCGGTAAAATGAAAGCGCCGCCCTCCGGGAAAATCAAATTGGCGGGCGGTGATCTCTCCGCCCGCCGCATTTATGGCGGCCTCGCTCTTGTCCAAATTATCGGAATATAGCACAATCAAGGCGCCTTGATCGGACGGCTTGCGCGCGCCCGCATTGGCGTCAAATCCCCCGTCTACCCCCGCGCCCGTAATCGCGGCATAAGCCGGCCCGTAATCCACAAATGACCAGCCAAAGACCGCGCCGTAAAATTCTTTCATGCGAGCAATATCAAGCGTTGGCAGTTCGATATAATTAAAATGGTGATGAGCGCTCATGGGGGGTTAGCCTGCTATCGCCGCTTTGATCGCCGCCAGCGCGTCATCTGCCCCGCTTACGTCGCTGCCGCCCGCCTGAGCCATGCCGGGCTTGCCCCCGCCCCTGCCGCCGACTTTTTCTGCTCCCGCGTTTACAAGCGTAACCGCCGAATATTTATCCGTTAAGTCATCTGTCACGGCTACAGCCACCGCGACCTTGTCTTTATCTTTGGCAATAAAAGCGATAATGCCGCTGCCGATAGATGATAATTGTTCATTAAGCATAGCGCGCAAATCTTTGCCGGAAACGCCGTCTAGCACGCTGGCCAGAACCTTAACGCCGCCAATCTCCTCCGCCGAGGCTCCGCCGCCAGCGCCGGATAAGGCAAGCTGTTTCTTCGCCTCCGAGAGCGCTTTCTCGAGCGTGCGTTTTTCGGAGATCAGCGCGTTCACCCGGGCCGTAACGTCCTCCGGTTTTGTCTTGAGCGTATCCGCCAGACCGCGGGTAATCCCCGCCTGCGCCTCAAGATAGTTGCGGGCAGCCTCACCCGTAACAGCTTCGACGCGGCGAATACCTGCGGCGACTGCCCCCTCAGAGACGATTTTGAACAGGGCAATATCGCCCGTACGGTCAACATGAGTACCGCCGCACAGCTCGACAGAATAATCCGGTTTGTCGCTGTCATCGTCCTCCAATGCATATCCAAGGGAGAGCACCCGGACCTCATCGCCATATTTTTCGCCAAAGAGAGCCATAGCCCCCGCCTCAATCGCAGCATCAGGGCTCATCAGCTTCGTGCCCGTTTGCGCATTTTGCAAGATCACCGCATTGACCTCATCCTCGACCTTGGACAGCTCGCCGCGCGTGATCGCCGCGCCGTGAGAAATGTCAAAGCGAATACGAGCGCCGTCAACCATTTGGCCCTTCTGCGTGACATGGGGCCCAAGCACGCGGCGAAGCGCTTCATGCATAATATGGGTCGCGGAGTGATTGGCCATGGTGCGCTTGCGATCTTCGCCGTCAACTTCAAAATGCGCGACATCCCCATTTGAAATTGACCCGGTCAGCGTGCCGATATGCACATGCAGATCACCGGCGCGTTTCTGCACGTCCGTAATGCTCACCGCCGCCCCGTTATCAAATCGCGCCGTCCCTTTGTCGCCTGCTTGCCCGCCGCTTTCTGCATAAAAAGGCGTGGCCCCAGTGACAAACATGACCTTACCGCCAGATACACTTTCCACCGCCTTCCCGTCCGCCACGAGAGTATGGATAGGCGCCGAGAGGTTCAGCGCGTCATAGCCCGTAAATTCCGTAGCTCCGTGGGCCTTAAGCGCCGCAAGCCAGATGTCATCTGTTCCTGCATCGCCAGATTTAAAGCCGGCCGCTTTGGATGTTTCTTTTTGCTTGGCCATAGCCGCATCAAAGCCAGCTTGATCAACGGATATGCCCCGCGCACGCAGCGCATCTTGCGTAAGATCCAGCGGAAACCCGTAAGTATCATAAAGCGTAAAAGCGGTTTCGCCGCTCAGCGTATCGCCCTCTCCAAGGGAAGCGGTTGCGTCCTCAAGTAAGGCCGTGCCCCGCCCCAGCGTACGGCGAAAACGTTCTTCTTCTTGCTCGAATGTCACCTCAATACTGGCCTGCGCGCGGCCAAGTTCAGTATAAACATCCCCCATTTCCGAAATCAATGCCGGCACCAAACGGTGCATAAGCGGGTCCTTGGCGCCCAGAAGATGGGCATGCCGCATGGCGCGGCGCATGATGCGGCGCAGCACATAACCCCTGCCTTCATTAGAGGGTGAGACGCCATCCGCCATCAGAAAAGCACAGCTACGCAAATGATCTGCGATAACGCGATGACTAAATTTGGCATCGCCCTGAGATTTCACGCCCGTGAGCGATTCAGAGGCTGCGATCAGGTTCTGGAACAGATCAATATCGTAATTATCATGCTTGCCCTGAAGAATTGCGGCTGTGCGCTCAAGGCCCATACCCGTATCGATGGAGGGCTTTGGAAGCGGGCGCTGCTGCCCGTCTGCGCCGCGCTCAAATTGCATAAAGACAAGATTCCAGATTTCGATAAAACGGTCGCCGTCCTCATCTGGGGAGCCGGGCGGTCCGCCCGCGATGTCGGGGCCGTGATCATAAAATATTTCGGAGCAAGGGCCACATGGACCAGTGTCGCCCATGGCCCAAAAATTATCGGAGGTCGGAATACGTATAATCCGGTCATCGCTCAGGCCTGCGATTTTTTTCCAAAGCTTAAAGGCTTCATCATCTGTGTGATAAACCGTGACAAGGAGCTTGTCTTTATCAAGGCCGAAATCTTGGGTAACAAGTTTCCATGCCTGCTCTATGGCGCCGTCTTTAAAATAGTCGCCAAAGGAGAAATTTCCGAGCATTTCAAAAAATGTGTGATGACGCGCCGTATAGCCGACATTATCAAGGTCATTATGCTTTCCGCCGGCGCGGACGCATTTTTGAGACGTCGCCGCGCGGGGAAATTTTGGCGTAGTTGCGCCGGTAAAATAATCCTTAAACTGCACCATGCCAGCATTGGTGAACAATAGGGTCGGATCATTATCAGGGACTAGCGGGCTAGAGGCGACACGCGTGTGGTCATTTTGCTCGAAAAAGCCGAGGAATTGCTGTCTTATATCACGAAGGCTGGTCATAAATTACGAATGTCCGTTAATCAGAGCCTTTCATATAGAAAGAGCGCTCGGTAGTGCCAAGCGCTCTTTTAATTATTCTGCAAATAGTTTTATCACCGCAAAGCCTTGGCTCTGATGAAACCCCGATAAGAGGGCTCCCCTAGGTTTGCAGGGCCGGCGGTTCGGGTAGATCAACGACCTCTGATTTATCTTCATCCGGGGCAACAAGCATATCTTCTTCGATAAGGCCTTGCTCCTGACGGATGCGGCGTTCAATCTCATCTGCCATTTCAGGGTTTTCTTTCAGGAAGACCCGCACATTTTCTCGTCCCTGACCAATGCGTTCCTCGCCGTAGCTATACCAACTGCCAGATTTATCAACAATGCCAGCCTTAACCCCCAGATCGATCAACTCACCTGTCTTGGAAATGCCTTCACCGTACATAATATCAAATTCAACTTGGCGGAAAGGCGGCGCAACTTTGTTTTTGACGACTTTTACCCGCGTCTGATTGCCGACGACTTCGTCGCGATATTTGATCGCGCCAATGCGGCGAATATCAAGACGCACAGAGCTGTAGAACTTCAGCGCATTGCCGCCTGTTGTGGTCTCAGGAGAACCATACATAACGCCGATTTTCATTCGGATCTGGTTAATAAAGATCACCATACATCCCGATTTGGAGATAGATCCTGTGAGCTTACGCAAAGCCTGACTCATGAGGCGCGCTTGAAGACCTGGCAGGCTATCACCCATATCGCCCTCAAGTTCCGCGCGCGGGGTAAGCGCCGCTACCGAGTCGATCACAAGGACATCAATCGCCCCTGAACGCACCAACGTATCTGCAATTTCAAGCCCTTGTTCACCCGTATCAGGCTGCGAAATCAAAAGCTCGTTTACATCAACGCCAAGCTTGGCAGCGTAAGTCGGATCAAGCGCATGTTCCGCGTCAATAAAGGCTGCAACGCCGCCCTCTTTTTGAATTTCCGCCACGCAGTGCAAAGACAATGTCGTTTTTCCAGACGATTCTGGACCGTAAATTTCGATCACGCGGCCTTTTGGCAATCCGCCTATGCCCAGCGCAATATCCAGCCCCAAGGATCCGGTAGAGACAGAGGCGACATCCATCGCGCTTTTGTCTCCAAGCTTCATAACAGAGCCCTTCCCGAAGGCACGGTCAATTTGACCGAGCGCAGCCTCAAGAGCGGCGGCTTTATTTTTATCGTCGACTTTACCCACGACGGTTAATGGTGTTGAATTTCTGGCCATAACGGAACTCCAGTGTAGACACTCGGAGCCCTTCGAGTATCGATTTGAAATTACGGCTGCAGTTGGACTGCCGTGAATCGTTTGTACTGTTTTTGTTCTGTCCTCGCAAGAAAAAAGAACAAAAACGGTACATATACAAGCAAGTCCTTGTTTTATCAGTAATAATCATCATTACTCTCCCCGATTTCCGCCTTCACTTTCTCCGCGAGCTGCGCCAGCGTAAAGGGTTTAGGCAGGAATGTCACATCGGGCTCCTCGGACAGAAGATCGGAAAATTCTTCTTTTGCATATCCTGAAATAAAGACAATCCGCGCCTCCCCGAGCATGGCCCGAGCCTTTTTGAGCAAAGTCGGCCCGTCCATTCCCGGCATCACAACATCGGAGATCATCAAATCAAACACCTCTTCGCCGTCTTCAAGAATTTCAAAAGCCTCATCCCCATCACACGCCTCAATAACTTTATAACCGCGTTTGCGCAGGGTCTTGGCCGCAATCACGCGCACACTATCTTCATCCTCTACAAAGAGAATTGTCCCCTGCCCCGCCAGATTTGAGGGCGGACGCGGCCCCGCAGCGGCCTTGGGCGTCGCCAAGACTTCGGGCACAAAATTCTCGTCAGCAACGGGGAAATAGAGTCGAAAGCTTGTTCCAACGCCCATCGTGCTGTCTACGGACATCGCCCCGCCGGACTGCTCCACAATACCGTAAACTGTGGCAAGTCCCAGCCCTGTGCCCTTTCCGACCTCTTTGGTGGTGAAGAAAGGTTCAAATATCTTTGCTTTAACCTCATCGGGCATACCTGTGCCCGTATCGGAAACCTCAATGCATACAAAATGCTCTCCCTTTGCGGCTTTGAGTTTTTCCGCAGGATCAGAGTCGTCAAGCGCTTCCAGCCGGCGTTCAGAGCTTCGGATGGTAATCGTGCCCCCGCCCTGCTCCGCCATGGCGTCGCGCGCATTTACGCAGAGATTCATTAGCACCGTATCAATCTGTGTTTTATCCGCTAAAATCGGCGGTAAGCCGCGCCCATGCACGACATTGAGCTTTACCCGCTCCCCGATAGTTTGTTTGAGCGTAACCACCATATCCGATAGCGTTTCTGTCACGTCAACGCGCTCGGCGCGGCGTGTTTGGCGGCGAGAGAAGGCGAGCAATTTTTTCACAAGCCCTGCCGCACGCGAGACAGTCGAATTAATTTTTTGCAGCTCCGGATAGGACGGATCGCCAACAGGGTGCCTGCCAAGCAGTTCATCCGTATTCAGGCGAATAGCGGTCAGCAAGTTATTAAAATCATGCGCGACCCCCGCCGCGAGTTGCCCGATTGCCTGCATTTTTTGGCTTTGCACCAATTGGTCCTCTAGCGATTTACGTGCGCTAATATCGACAAGATAAGCCCAGCTTACCAATGGGTCCCCTGGCTCAGCCACAATGTAAATACTCACGGGGAGCGCGCGATCACCGAACAGAAAGGCCTCATAGGCCTTCTCGGGCTCGCAGTCACCGGCGGGCAAGGACAAAAATTCCCGGCTATCGGCATTATCATTAATGATTTGCGCAAAATCATTGCCCGTCCAAACCTGCCCCTCGGCCATACGATCAAAGGCATGATTAGCCGAGACAATCATCGACTCTGCTAAAGTGCTGCCTTTGAGTTTTAAAATACCGAAAGGAGCAGCAAGCGCGCTATCCGAGCCGCTGATTAGTCCCGCCTTCGCGCTTGGCTGAGCCACCCCATGAGCGCCTGCCTTGGCCGCCGCGAGGCGGCGCGCCAGAACCGGATTGGCGGGCGCACCGAGCGAGCTATGGCCGTATAATCCCACGCTCGCGATAATCTCGCCCGTATCGAGCTCCCGCCAACTCCCGACCATAACAGTGGGGGACACAAGACCTTTGCGCGTGATGAGCCGAGTATCCGCGCGTACAATACGTCCGGGCACAGGGGGGCTTTCGAGCAATGTTTCGGGGCTTTCAATAAATTCTCGCATGAAATCGGGCGCAGGGGATTTATCGACGCCCAACCAGCGCTCCAAAACACTGTTCATCGCAAGCACTTTACCCTCACGGTCCACGGAAAACAGGCCGACGGGCGCATGGGTGAGCGCCGTCGCGGCGCCAGAGACCGAATTGGCAAGATCTGTGATCGTCCAGAGCTGTCCGCCTTGCAAGGCCGTAACGCGCAGGTGGTAGCGATGATGGCGGCCAGAGGGGCCAATTGTATCAACAATTTCTTCGGCAAAGGAAGTTTCCTCGCCCATGTGATGCAAACGAAAAATAGCGGGCGCGGTTTCATTTCTCTGATCGGCAAAAAGGCGGTCGACGGTGGGCGGCAGCCCGCCTTCGCTTTTAACACCCAGCGACTTGGCGAGATATTCATAGGCACGGTTTGCGCGGACAACTTTACCGCCGCGGATAATAATAGAGGGTTCGGGGTCACGCCAAAACGCATTTACATAAATATTTTCCGGCGATTCCGAGCGCAGTTCTGTGCGCCGGTCAGCCCGCGAGATCAAAAAGGCAATAAAGGCCATAACGGCCATACCCCCAAGCAAGATCAAGGCGGGCCATCCCAGCGTCGGCGCATGATAGGCTGCGAGCGCCGCAAAGCCTAGGGTCATGAGAAAGAGTAAAACCATCATGAGCGTGGAGGCCAGCTGAGGTTTGGCCGCGCGCGGCTGGTCAAATTCATCAAGGCGCGGCGGCGGCGGTGGAGGCGGAGCGGGCACGTCTTTGGCAATATCAAGCTTTGAGGAATCCAATTTAATCGGCTCCCGGTCTAGCGCTGCGGCACGGGTCCCTGCCCCGTCGGCAGTCTGAGTATCAGGCGTGCGAATCGATTTTCCCATAAAGAGACTTTAGGAAGGTTTTTCGAAAATTACGCCCATAGAATTACTTTATTACCCCGAAATCGCGAATTTGTGCCGCGGCAGACCTTTTATTTCCTCGCCCAAGGGCTAAGCTATCAGGCAGAAAACATAAATTTGGGACTAAACAGAATTAGGATGATTATGCGACGCTTTTCATGGGCCTTTACCGCCGTAGCCGCCTCCGCGCTTTTATTGAGTGCCTGCGGCAGCGGCGCGCAGAATAACACCAGCAAAGCCGAAATGGTAGCGCAGGAAAGTCAGGCCCTTAATGCCTGGTTTGAGGACCGTTTCAATGATGAGCTTGCCCGCTCTCCCATGGGCCAGACTTATTTGGGTAAAAAGGACGCGCAGGGTCAGCTTGATGATGCCAGCCAGATCGCGGCGGATGAAAGCGCCGCCCTTACGGAGCAATGGTTAAGCGATATGCGCTCCCGATTTGATATTGATCGGCTTGATGCGCAATCCAAGCTCTCATACCGTCTGTTTGAATTTGCGTCTGAGGACGAACTCGCAACGCATGCCTTTTCGCAAAATGACTATATTTTTCAGCACATGAGCGGCCCCCACAGTAGCCTGCCGAGTTTCATGATCAATTTTCACGGCGTCAGCAGCGAAGAGGACGCGCAGGGCTATATTGAACGGCTGATCGCTTTTGAGAGCTATCTGGGCGAGATGGGTAATCGCGCGCAAGCGCAGGCGCAAGGCGGCGTCCTCCTTCCTAGATTTGTTTATGACAAGATTATAACTGCCAGCCGCAATGTTATCACCGGCGCGCCTTTCACAGAGGGCCCGGACAGCCCCCTCTTTGCCGACATAAAGGCCAAAATTGACGGCCTTGAGGTCGACGCAGCGCGCAAAGAAAGACTGACCGCGCGCGCAAGGGCCGCTTTGGTCAATTCCGTCAAGCCTAGCTATGAAAATCTGATTGCGCTGTTTGAGCAGCACAAAGCCGCCACAAATGATGATGACGGGGCGTGGAAACTGCCGAATGGGGCGGCCTATTACCAAGCCCGCCTGAAGCATTACACCACAACGGATATGACGGCCGATGAAATTCACGAAATCGGCCTCAAGGAAGTCGCCCGCATTCAGGATGAAATGCGCGAAATTATGAAACAGGTGGGATTTGAAGGGGACTTAAAAGCCTTTTATGACTTCCTGCGCACCGACCCACAATTCACCTATCCTAATAATGACGAAGGCCGCGCCGCCTATATCAAAGAGGCCACAGCGATCATCAATGATATGAAGGGCCGCCTTGATAGCTTGTTTATTACAAAGCCCAAAGCCGATATGATTGTCAAACGGGTTGAGCCCTTTCGCGAAGCAACAGCTTTTGGCGCCTTTTACGATCAACCCGCGCTCGATGGCTCGCGCCCCGGCACATATTATATCAATTTGCAAGATGTCGCAGAGCAGCCGACTTACCTGATGCAAGCACTTGCCTATCACGAAGGTATTCCCGGTCACCATATGCAGATCGCAATTGGAATGGAACTGGAAGGTCTGCCAAAATTCAGAACGCTTGGCGGGCATACGAGCTATATCGAGGGCTGGGCGCTTTATTCTGAATCCATTCCCAAAGAGCTCGGGATTTATACCGATCCCTATAAAGACTTTGGTCGATTATCCATGGAGATTTTCCGCGCCGCCCGCCTCGTCGTGGACACGGGCATCCATTCGAAAAAATGGACGCGCGAGAAGGCCGTTCAATATTATCTTGATAACATTCCAAATCCCGAAGGCGACGTGCGCGCAGAGATTGACCGTTATATTGTCTGGCCGGGTCAGGCCACGGCGTATAAAATCGGAATGTTAAAAATTATCGAACTTCGCCGCGGCGCAGAAGAACAACTTGGCGATAAATTTGATATTCGGGAATTTCACGATGTTATTCTTGCCAATGGCTCTGTCCCGCTCTCGATCTTGGAAGAACTGGTTGGCGACTGGGTTCAATCTAAAAAGGGCTAAGTAATTCCGCCTCTCACACCGAACTGTATAGATAAAGAAAAAAGGTTAAACACATGAAACTTAATATTATTTTGACAAGCGTAGCCACCTTCGCCCTCCTAACCTCGGGCTGCGGTAATGCCAAAGACGCGGCCAATCAAACAATAGAAGCCGGCAGCAAAATAGTCGATGCCAATACCGATATTAATGCCAAGCTAGATATGTGGTTTGAAACTAAATTCATGGAAGCCGTCAATCGATCTCCAAGAAGCCTCGCGGCCCTTGGCATTAAGAAACGCATGGATGAGTGGGATGATCCCTCCCGCGCCGCCGAGCTTGAAGAGCTTGATTACGTACGCCAAGATCTTGAGGAGCTTCGCGCAAATTTCAATCCTGATGATTTGGATGAGGACCATAAGCTCTCTTACCGCCTTTATGAGCGAAGCGCGAAGATGCGTCTTGAGGGCGACAAATTCCATGCTTATGGCTATCCTTTCAATCAGATGTTCGGCGTGCAAAGCGGCATACCAACGTTTCTTTTGAACCGCCACAAGATTGACAATGCCGATGACGCACGGGCCTATATCAAACGCCTTGAAGGGGTGAAGGAGAATCTTGGCACGATCGTCGAGCGTTCAAATCAATCCGCAGAAATCGGCATTTTGCCGCCCAAATTTGTTTATGATCATGTCATCCGCGATGCCAATAATGTCTTGACGGGCCTACCCTTTGACGAGGACTCGGAAGAGGTAAATCTCCTGCTCAATGATTTCAAGACAAAGGTCGAAAAACTCAAACTTGATGAAGAAACCCGCGAGCAGCTATACAGCGGCGCAACAACGGCCCTGCTCACATCAGTTGGTCCTGCCTACAGGGATATGATTGCGGCGATGAAAAAACAGCAGTCCATGTCCACAACAGATGATGGCGTTTGGAAACTCCCTGATGCGGATGCCTATTACGCGCACCGCTTAAAGACGATCACCTCAACGGATATGACAGCGGACGAAATTCACCAACTTGGCCTTAAAGAAATGGACCGAATCCACGCGGAAATGCGCGCGATCATGAAAAAGGTCGGGTTTGAGGGGGACTTACAGGATTTCTTCAAATTCATCCGCACGGACAAACGATTTGTCTATCCCAATACGGAGGAAGGCAAAGCCCGTTATCTTGCCGAGGCGACAGAGATGATCGACATTATGAAGACAAAGCTTCCAACGGTCTTTAACCTCATCCCCAAAGCAGACCTAGAGGTCAAAGCGGTCGAAGCCTTTCGCGAAAAATCCGCGGGCAAAGCGTTTTATAACCGCCCTGCCCCGGATGGCTCCCGGCCCGGGGTTTACTATGCCAACCTCTATGACATGAATGATATGCCAATCTACCAAATGGAAGCACTGGCCTATCACGAAGGTGTGCCGGGACATCATATGCAGCTTTCGATTAGTCAGGAGCTTAAGGGTGTGCCGAAGTTTCGTAAATATGGCTCTATGACGGCCTATACAGAAGGTTGGGGCCTTTATTCCGAATATCTGCCCAAAGAAATGGGTTTTTATGAAGACCCCTATTCAGATTTTGGACGCCTTGCGATGGAAATCTGGCGCGCGGCCCGTTTAGTGGTCGATACAGGCCTTCATCACAAAAAATGGACCCGCGAAGAGGCGATTGACTATCTTGTGACCAATACGCCCAATCCCAAGGGCGACTGCATTAAGGCGATTGAGCGTTATATTGTCATGCCCGGCCAAGCGACGGCCTATAAAATTGGCATGATAAAAATTCTAGAGCTGCGCGAGAACGCTAAAACGACGCTCGGAGATAAATTTGATCTTGCCGAATATCATGACGTTGTTCTGGCTTCAGGCCCTGTTCCGCTCAACATTCTTGAGGAACGCGTGAGCGAGTGGGTCGCAAGTAAAACTTAAGTCCCCCTCTAGCCTAAATCAAAAAAGCCCATGGGCTCTTGGCTCATGGGCCCTGTTTTGGAATTGATGCGCCTTACAAGCCGCTTATGGGCGGGGCGGCCGCATTTAGTTGGCGCGGGTGCGTTCGCCCTTTTCATGCATTTCTTGCGCTTCGATGGACAAGGTTGCGATCGGACGGGCCATCAGACGTTTGACGCGGATAGGGTCCCCTGTTTCTTCGCAATAGCCATATTCACCGCTATCAACGCGGCGCAGTGTTTTTTCGATCTTGTTGGAAAGCTTTCGCAAGCGGTCTCGCGTGCGCAGCTCAAGTTGGCGATTGGCGTTGGCTGTGGCGGTATCAGAAGGGTCAGGGTGGCTCACCGCCTCCCCCTTCAAGTTTTCCATGGTCTCTAGGGTTTGGGCGTCAATATCTGCCTTCCAGTCGAGCAATTTTTGGCGGAAAAATTCCCGCATAACAGGATTCATAAATTCATCGTCATCCGAAGGTTCATATCCCTTAGGGACAACCACTTTTTTGGTCTTTTGCTTGGATGGCATACTATGTCCTCCCAACTTGCTATATGTGAGCGCTTCGACTCACAGCGGACTTTTTCTCTGCCGCGCTTTACACTTAAGCCTTGCCGCGAGCAAGAGTGGAGCGATCAATTTTTGCTTAACCTTCATTCATCTTTTGCCGCTTGAACCTCGCCGCCTAAGCCCATAAAAAGATGCAAACGAAAAGGCTATTTTCCATGAAATTTGAAGGTACAAACGATTATGTCGCCACGCGCGATTTAATGATGGCGGTCAATGCCGCAATAACGCTTGAGCGCCCGCTGCTGATTAAGGGCGAGCCGGGCACTGGAAAAACGGTCCTTGCCCATGAAATCGCAAAGGGATTAGGCGCACCTTTGATCGAATGGAACATCAAATCCACCACCAAGGCCCAGCAAGGCCTGTACGAATATGACGCAGTCGCCCGCCTCCGCGACTCCCAACTTGGCGAAGACCGGGTGCATGACATCAACAATTACATAAAGCGCGGAAAAATGTGGGAGGCCTTTGAGAGTAAAAAAAGGCCTATCCTTTTGATCGATGAGATTGATAAAGCCGACATTGAGTTCCCCAATGACTTGCTTCACGAACTCGATAAGATGCAATTCTTTGTCTATGAGACAGGGCAGACGATTTCCGCAAAGCAGCGCCCAATCATCATCATCACATCCAATAATGAGAAAGACCTGCCGGACGCGTTTCTGCGCCGCTGTTTCTTCCACTATATCCAATTTCCTGATGACGAGACCATGGCGAAAATTGTCGAAGTGCATTATCCTGGCATTAAGTCAAAACTATTATCGGCAGCAATGAAACGCTTTTACGAAGTACGCGCTATGCCGGGCCTGAAAAAAAAGCCCAGTACATCCGAGCTACTGGATTGGCTGAAGTTATTATTAGTCGAAGACATTGATCCAGACACGCTAAAGGAAACAGATCCAAAGAAAATGATCCCGCCGCTTCACGGCGCTTTACTGAAGAATGAGCAAGACGTGCATTTGTTTGAACGCCTTGCCTTCCTGAGCCGGCGCGACAGCTAGGCCTTTGGGATTGTGAGCGGCGGGCAAACCGCGTAAGCAAGGGTATGACAGATAGTGCTACCAATGCTTCGCGTTTTAAACCGGTGCCGACCGCGCCGGATGAAAGCCTTGTGGCGGCCCATGATAATTCTTCGCCGCTTTTATCCTTCATTCAGGAAGAGCCGCCTGAAACCGGTAGCGTCACCGAAGTCGCAGATGGAGTCTACTGGCTTCGCTTTGGCTTGCCCATGAAAGGGCTGAACCATATCAACCTTTGGGCCCTGCGCGATGGGGATGAATGGGTCATTGTTGATACCGGGATTGGAAACCGCGAAAGCAAAGATATCTGGCTTGGCCATTTTGAAAATCTTATGGGCGGGCGGCCCGTAAACCGCGTAATTGTCACCCATTTGCATCCTGATCACTCAGGCCTTGCCGGATGGATTTCGCGCAAATTTGGCGCACCGCTTGTGATGACGCGCGGGGAGTATTTCCTTTGCCGCCTTATGGCCGCCGATACAGGCAGTGTTGCACCGCGCGAAGGCTTGCACTTTTATCGAAAAGCAGGATTTACATCAGAGCAAATCGAACTTTACAAGGCCCGCTTTGGCGGCTTCGGTAAGGCCATCACCCCGCTCCCTCATTGTTATGACCGCATCCAAGATGGCGACACAGGCATCATAAACGGCCGGGAATGGCGCGTCATTATCGGCTCTGGCCATTCCCCCGAACATGCCGTGCTTTGGTGTCCAGAGCTTAAACTCTGCCTCTCCGGCGATCAGATCTTACCCAATATCAGCTCAAATGTCTCGGTTTGGCCAACGGAACCCGAGAGCAATCCGCTGCAAAATTGGATAGATAGTTGCAAAAAACTCAAAGCCGCCTTGCCCGAAGACACGCTTGTATGTCCTGCACACGGTATTCCCTTTCGCGGTGCCCATCGCCGGCTCGATAAGCTGGTGGAGCATCACGAAAAGGCGCTGGACCGCCTTTATGAACATTGCAAAACGGCACGTCTCGCAACGCAGGTTTATCCTGTTCTCTTTCGGCGTTCCATCAATGACGGTAACCGTATTATGGCGGTGGGCGAGAGCATCGCTCATCTCAATTGCCTCAAAGAACGCGGACTTGTCAGCCGCCGCCTCAATGACGCGGGGCAGTTCACCTATAAATCAAAGCGGCCTGCCGCATGACGTCGGCGACTCTAACCCAATCACCACAAGAGCGCCGTCTTTGGAAACGATGTTTTTGGGCGGGTATTGTGACGCTGATTTTGGGCGCGGTCGTGCTATCTATCTTCCCAAGCCAGGGCGGGGACTTCCTGCCCGGCTACGGCACCCCCGTCATTGCGTTTGAATTTTCGAGCAGCCCCGCCGAAGCAAAAGCTGCGGTCGGCAACTCCGTAGAGGCTATGCGCAGCGGCACCTATAGCGATTTCTTTTTTATCATCGCATTCGGTCTATTTTTGATCAGTTTCTTTCACGCAGCCAAACTGCAAACTGGCCAAAAATTATTTAAATTCATGGCGGCCGCCGCTCTTATCGCGGCCCTTTCCGACGTTGGAGAAGATATATTGGCGCTGCAAATACTAAGCGACCTTGACGCGGCACGCGGCGTTGATTGGATGCATTATTTCGCCAAAGCCAAATTCATGGCGCTTGGCATTACCGGTGTAGGGGCGGCGATTTTCCTCTTAAGCCAGCCGCGCATACTTCGAAAGGTTGAAGGCGCGTTCGCCGCCCTCGGCGCGGGACTTACCCTATTTGCCCTGACCCGCCCGGAACAAATGGGCGATATGCTTGGACTCGGCGTGACAATTTCATGGATCGCTATGCTGGCTTACGCGGCAACACAAGCCTTTAAGAAAGTTCAAGCCTAAAGCTATGCTTTAAGGAAATCCAGATAGGCAGGGTTTTCCGTCTCTCTTACCATCGGATACCCAGTTTCCGACAAACTTTCTTCCAGTGCATCTATATCGCCATTGGGGACATGAAACCCGCAGAGCACATGACCCGCACTACTGCCGTGATTGCGGTAATGAAAGAGCGAAATATTCCAGCGCGCATCCAAATTTACAAGGAAATCACGAAGCGCGCCGGGCCGTTCGGGAAACTCGAATTGGTAAATCACTTCGGCAACATCAGTGCCCCCGCGCCCGCCGACCATATGGCGAAGGTGACGCTTGGCAAGGCGGTTGGCCGACATATCAATGACGCTAATACCCGCGCGCGCCATATCGCTTGTGATCTTTTCGCGCTCATCCGCTGATTTGGTTTTCACCCCAACAAGAACATGTGCGGTCTCGCTTTTGGAAAATCGGTAATTAAACTCAGTGACCGCGCGCGCGCCCAGCGCCTCGCAAAAGTTTAAAAACGCGCCGGGCCGCTCGGGTATAGAGGCAGAGAAGAGCATTTCCTCCCCCGCGCCCAATTCGGCGCGCTCGACCATATGGCCAATACGGTCAAAATTCACATTTGCCCCCGATATGGTGACGACAATGTCGCCCTCTGGCGCTGTGCCGTCTTTGACCGCTTTGATTACGCCGGCCAGCGCGAGCGCGCCCGCAGGCTCTACGACCGTGCGCGTGGCTTCGAATATATCTTTGACCGCCGCACATATCTCATCATTACTGACCAGCAAATTTTCATCCACAACGCGGCGCGCTATATCAAATGTATGTGTGCCGATTAGTTTTACCGCGACACCGTCGGCAAACGCATCGACAGATTTTAGCGGCGTCGGCTTTCCAGCATCCATAGAGACCGCCAACGTCGGTGCGCCCTCAGGCTCCACGGCGACAATTTTTGTCTCTGGCGAGAGTGCCTTGACCCAAGCGCCAATACCGGACACCAGTCCCCCGCCGCCCGTACACACATAAATCGCGGCGGGCGGTCTGGGCATTTGTTCGAGTATTTCTTTGCCAGTTGTGCCTTGGCCGGCAATCACTTCAAGCTCGTCAAAGGGATGAATAAAGACCGCGCCGCTGTCTTTGGAATAGGCAATCGCCGCCGCGCAGGCTTCGTCATAGCTCTCGCCCATCAGGCGCGGCTCAGCCCCGCGCGCAGCCACGGCTTCGACCTTAATAGCTGGGGTTGTGACGGGCATAAAAATTACGGCCTTGGTTTTGTAATAGCCGGCAGCGAGAGCCATGCCTTGCGCATGGTTTCCAGCGCTGGCCGCGCATACACCGCGCGCGCGCTCCGCGTCCGATAGCCCGGCAATCCGATTGGCCGCCCCGCGAATTTTAAAACTAAAGACCTCTTGCTGATCTTCGCGTTTCAGCCAGATGTTACGGCCAAGCTCGTGGGAAAGCTTGGGCGCAAGTTCGCATGGCGTGCGCTTGGCGAGCGCATAAACATCCGCCGCTTCAATGAGCGCTTTGAGATGATTAAGATTAACTGTCATGAGCGGCTTCGATATGGCGCGCAAGCCAGTTTCCGACTTCAAATGTGGTGAGTCTCCCGCCCAAATCGCCCGTAATATGCCCGCCCCGCAGCGCCGCATCCACGGCCTGCTCAATCGCGGCGGCCTCGGCCTCAAGCCCAAAGGACAGACGAAGCATCCACGCAGCTGACAATATCATGGCCAGCGGGTTAGCCTTGCCCTGCCCCGCTATATCGGGCGCGCTGCCGTGAATAGGTTCATACATGCCTATTTTGCCATCCGAGAGCGAAGCCGAGGGAATCACCCCCATGGATCCGCACAGAACGCTAGCTTCGTCCGTTAAAATATCGCCGAACATATTTTCCGTCAGCACAACGTCAAAGTCCTGCCCGCGCGTGAGCATATGCATAGTCATAGCATCAACAAGCAAATGCTCCAGCTCGACCTCGGGGTAGTTTTCGGCGGTCTTTATAACTGTCTCGCGCCACAGGCGGGAGGTCTCCAGCACATTTGATTTATCAACCGACGTTACTTTTTTGCGGCGCGTCATGGCCAAATCAAAAGCCTTGATCGCAATCCGCTCGACCTCGGCTACGCTATAGCGGCAGACATCAAATGCACCGCCAACGTCCCGGCCTTTATCGCCAAAATAAATACCGCCGGTTAGCTCCCGCATAACAACAAAATCAACACCCTCTAGGCGCTCGCGTTTTAAAGGCGCGTGATCGATCAGGGCCGGATGCGGCGCGCAGGGCCGGATATTGGCATATAGCTTTAGGTTTTTACGCAGCGGCAAAAGCGAGCCCAGCTCTGGACGCTCAGCCCCCTTGAGATGATCCCATTTCGGACCGCCCACCGCGCCAAGCAAGATCGCGCCTGTTTTCTCGCAGGAGGCAAAAGTTTCCTCTGGCAAAGGCGCGCCAAGCTCGTCAATTGCTGCCCCGCCGATCAGGTGAAATTCCGGCTCTAAGGTGTGGCCAAAAACGTGCGCCGCCGCATTTAGCACAGCCATAGCTGCCTCTCCGACTTCGGGGCCAATGCCGTCACCCGGCAGATATGTGAAATTAAGGTTCATTATTTTCGTTTTCTGAATAAAAGATAACCCATCACAAGACCAAAAACGCCAACGATAAGCATTGGTAATAATGTTAGGGACAAGTGAATTAAGCTTTCCATCATCCGTGCGTCTCTTCAAATTCCGAGATCGCCTCATCCTGCGCCGCGAGATAGCCCATCTCGTCAACACCTTCCATCAGGCAGTGACGCGAGAAGGCATCGATCTCAAAGCTATAAGTGCCGCCATTTTTTGGTAGGCGCACTTCGCAATTTTCAAGATCAACCGTGACTTCCTCATGCGGATGATCGAGCAGCCAGCGATGGGCGCGCTTATCGATCACAATCGGCAGTAATCCGTTCTTAAGTGAATTCCCTCGAAAAATATCCGCAATCTCAGAGCTAATGACCACGCGAAAACCGTAATCCGTCAGTCCCCAAGGCGCATGTTCACGCGAACTGCCGCAGCCAAAATTGTGCCCAGCCACAAGAATTTCGCAGGCTTTACCGGCCTCACTATTTAGCGCGTGATCGGTTAGCTTGCCTTCCGGCCCATAGCGAAGATTGGCAAAGACATGTTTGCCCAATCCGGCCTTGGTTGTCATAGACAAAAATTTAGCGGGCATGATCTGGTCTGTGTCAATATTCGCGGCGCTTAAAACCAGCGTGCGCGAGGTGACGGATTTCAAAGGCGCAAAACTCATGCCGCTGTCTCCAATTGGCGCGGGTCGGTAATCACGCCCGTAATCGCTGTTGCCGCTGCCGTTTCCGGCGAGGCTAAAACCGTACGCACGCCTGGCCCTTGGCGGCCCATAAAATTACGGTTAGACGTCGAAACCACGAGGTCCCCCGGCGCGCCAATATCGCCGTTCATCCCAAGGCACATAGAGCAGCCCGCCTCCCGCCACTGCGCGCCAGCAGCTATGAAAATTTGGTCCAGCCCCTCATCTTCGGCGCGCGCCTTGATGTAAACAGAGCCGGGCACTACAATCGCGGTTAGACCATCGGCAATCTTTTTTCCTTTTAGAATTTGTGCCGCGGCGCGCAAATCCTCAAGGCGGGAATTTGTGCAAGATCCGATAAAGACTTTATCAACCGGCGTGCCTGCGATTTTTTCACCCGCAGAGAGCTGCATATAGTCCAGCGCCGTTTCGTCCGCCGGCGTTGCCGCGCGCGGGATAATGTCGTCAATCGCAATTCCCATGCCCGGATGCGTGCCATACGTCACCATAGGCTTTATGTCTTCGGCCCTAATGTGCACCTCTTTGTCAAAGACCGCGCCGCTATCAGTGCGAAGGGACCACCAATCTGCGCAGGCCGCTTCATAATCATCAGGGGCGAATTTCCGTCCGCTTATGTACTCAAATGTCGTCTGGTCGGGCGCAATCATCCCGCAGCGCGCGCCGGCCTCAATGGACATATTACAAACGGTCATACGCCCGTCCATACTCATCTCTTCAAAGACATTTCCGCGGTATTCAAGCGCGTAGCCCGTGCCGCCGCCCACGCCAATCTGCGCGATAATATGCAAGATCACATCTTTAGGCGTGACCCCATCGGCAAGCTGCCCATTGACGTTAATCGCCATGGTCTTGGGCTTTCGCATGAGGATAGATTGGTTAGCCAAAACATGACCGACTTGTGTGGTCCCAATACCGAACGCAATCGCGCCAAAGGCCCCGTGCGTGCTGGTATGACTATCCCCGCACACAATGGTCATACCCGGCTGAGTCGCGCCCAGTTCTGGGCCCATCACATGGACAATACCACGATTATCCGACTCCCAGCCATGGGTTTCAATGCCGTGCGCTTTGGTATTCGCTAGCAAGGTTTCGACCTGCTTTTCCGCTTGCGGAGTCACGTAAGGGCGAGAGCCGTCGGCATTCACCCGCGTTGGGGTTGAGTGGTCAATTGTCGCCAGCGTACGGTCTGGCCGTCGCACCTTAAGGCCCCGCTCGCGCAGCACCGTAAAGGCCTGCGGGCTTGTGACCTCATGAATAAGGTGCAGATCAATATAAAGCGTCGCCGGATGACCGGGCGTTTCGGGCACGACGATGTGGCGGTGCCAGACTTTGTCAAAGAGTGTTTTACTCATAACGTCTATTATTCATAATTAGTCGAAATTTTTGTCGTGTTAGAAAACATCCCAAGAAGGAGGCGAGAACAAAAATTAATGCCATACCTGCAACCCAAATTGAACGGGTTGATGCAGTGTCATATAGTAATATCAAAGCTCCAAATGATGTAATAACAGTCCCAAAACCATACAATACTACCCCGTAAGAGCGAAACAGAAGGACCATTAAACTCCCTGTAGTTTTTGCAATTTTTTTGAACTTTATCATATCAATGCTGCGCCGCGATGGATTTTTGGCGCACGGCGCGGCGCTCTATCCGGTTGATCACATCTAAATAGGCTTTCGCCCCCGCGAGCACCGTATCTGTGCTCGCGCCGTGGCCCTGATAGCTTTCAAATTTGGTGCTCACTCGCACGCTGGCTTCGGCCATAGCATCTTTGCCTTCGGTCACAGATTGCACGGTAAAACTATCCAGATGGAGCGGATGTCCCGTGATTTCGGAGATCGCAAGAAAAACGGCATTCACCGGCCCTGCCGCTTTTGAGACCGCATCTTTCACCGCGCCATCTTCATGGCTAAGCTTGACCGTCGCTTGCGGGGCGCGCTTATCATCCGAGCCCGCACTGACATAGAGGCTCTCTATTTTCCACGGCCCCTGCGTGCCGACCGCTTCGCCTAAAATGAGGGCCTCAAGATCGGCGTCAAAGACTTCTTTTTTGGAATCTGCAAGCGTTTTAAAAGCGACGAAAACGCTCTGAAGCTGATTATCTGACATCTCAAAGCCGAGCTTTTTCGCCCGCGATTTCAGCGCCGCGCGGCCAGAGTGTTTGCCAAGAACCAAATTGTCTTGAGACACGCCGACATGTTCGGGCTTCATGATTTCATAGGTTTCTCGGTTCGCCAAAACTCCGTGCTGATGAATACCGCTCTCATGCGCAAATGCATTTTTGCCGACAATCGCTTTGTTGCGCGGCACGGGATTACCTGTCAGCGTGGCAAGCAATTTACTCGCCCCGTAAATACCTTCGGTTTTAATACGCGTATCCACATCAAAGAAATCCGCGCGCGTGCGCAGCGCCATGACAACTTCCTCAGTCGCGCAGTTCCCTGCCCGCTCGCCAATACCATTCAGCGCACATTCCACTTGGCGCGCGCCGCCCCGCACAGCCGCGAGTGAATTGGCCACCGCCAGCCCAAGATCATCATGACAATGGGCGGAAAAAATCACGTCGCCCGCGCCTTCGACCTCGGTTGTCAAAAAGCGGAACAAGTCTTGGATTTCCTCAGGCGTGGTATAGCCGACCGTATCAGGAATATTGATTGTGCCCGCGCCGGCCCTAATAGCGGCCTCGACAACGCGCTTTAGATAATCGCGCTCTGTGCGTATAGCGTCCTCGGCGGAAAATTCGACATCATCGGTATACTCACGGCAAAGCTCCACGCATTTAATCGCATGGTTGACAATTTCGTCTTTGCTCATCTTGAGTTTGAATTCACGGTGCAGCGGACTGGTGGCGATAAAGGTATGAATTCGGCCAGAGCGCGCGGGCTTAATCGCCTCACCCGAAGCCCTGATATCCCCTTCAACGCAGCGCGCGAGCGAGCATACCGTGCTGTCTTTCACTTCGCGGGCGATGGTTTGAATGGCGTCAAAATCACCGTCGGAAGCAGCAGCAAAGCCCGCCTCAATTACATCCACATTAAGCGCTTCGAGTGCTTTGGCCATGCGAAGCTTCTGCCCCGAGGTCATGGAAAATCCAGGGGCCTGTTCCCCGTCTCTTAAGGTGGTATCAAATATTTTTACATGTTTGGTTTTAGTCATTGTAGTTCTCGAAAATCTGGTCTTGTCTTCGATGTACCCTAGGCGTGCTCGGCATGTTTGCGGCGGCCGACCCGTTCGGCGCTCACCACATTATAAAGCCGTTCAAGCTGCTTGCAGAGTGTCTCCAGATTGCTCGGCCCGCCTGTGTCCTCAATATGCACAAGCAAGTCAAAATCCCCGTCCACGCGCTGCGTACAATGTACATCACGGTAGTCATATCCACGGCGCTCGATCGTGCCGAGCGCCCTGATAAGGGTGCCGCTAACGTCATGGA
>CAYPFR010000015.1:0-21017 GCA_964410285.1 uncultured Caulobacterales bacterium
TGATACGCCCCCCGCCCCCGACCCCAATTGGAGCGCGCAAGCTCCAGATCCGGCAAGCTCCAGCGCGCCTTTTCGCCTTTATAATATTGGCCGGGGCGCGCCCACCCAGCTTAGCGATTTTATCGCAGAAATTGAACGCGCCGCTGGCAAGCGCGCAGAGAAAATATTCCTGCCCCTACAAAAAGGTGATGTCGCCGACACCTTTGCGGACAATAGCGCCCTGCGCCGTGATACGGGCTACGCGCCAAAAACGGAGCTACGTGAGGGCGTAGAGGCATTTGTAAGCTGGTATAAAGACTACCACGCGCCCCCGCTTTAGCCGCCCTACCCGCTTTTAGCGGCTTTGGTCTAAGGGGCTAAATCGCAGTTGCAGGGTTCACGAGTCCAAGCGGCCTTGCCGGATCGGGCGGGACCGCGCCTGGATAAAGCGTCATGGCGGCGATATCGCAGGCCGCGCCATGGGTCAGATACAGCTGATAAATACTTGGGTCATAGCCGTAATAACTCTCTGGCGGGAATTCGACCACACGGGTGACATGGGTCCAAACCTCTAAAGGCAATTCAACATCGGCTAGCGATTCAACCTCATCAATATAGTGCCGTGCATGATTTCGGCGGCGAACAAAACAGCGCCCTGCCTTTGGACGCGCCCAATACGAGAGGGTATATTCGGGCGAAATCATCGGCGAAATGCCGCTCATCGCGAGGTAAGCAGTCACCCCGCCCGCGCTCATTGATCCGCCAACTCCGCTGCCTGCCGTAATCGACAGCGTATAAAATTCGGGCGTATAACGCAGAACGGTCGTGGACGCGCCGGGTTTCATTTTCCGAATAAGGTCCAAAAGATGCGCGGGCATAGCGATACGTGATCCGCCAAAGCTTGTTGAATTCCGGATATATTGATCGCCTTGCGCAAAGATAGCTCCATTAAATGCGCTTATATAGTCGGGTTGAGCGAACCCATCTGACAAATGCAGGCCATACGGGTAGCTGCCCGCGCCAAACCGCCCTGCGTCTGCGAAGCGGTTAAAGAGCACAGTTGGTAGCTGGCGGGGCGTGGCCGGAAAGCTTACCTTTGCCGTGTCTTTGTCAATACGCATTGCCTCGACAAAATCAGAACCGTTGGCGCTCACCTTAAAAGAAAAATGATCTTCGCCCGCAAGGCCCATTTCGGCACGGCCTGAAAAATCGGATTGAAACAAAACCGTCGCCGTATCGCTTTCAGCAGCCTTATTGATTTTAAGCTGATGGCCCGCGCCTTCATGATTGAACAGGCTGGCGGGGGCGCTGATTAGGAAACGATTGAGCGCGTCCGCTTGCGCATTAATGCCAAGACTTGGGAATGCGGGCATTTCAAAATCAATCCCGCCTGCGCCGCCTGTGCCAAAATCCTCCCAGGCCGTGCCGCGAAAGATCAGTGAGATTGCTTCCTCTTCCACATTCACAATAAGTCCCTGCACAGGGGGGATAAACATCCACGCGCCGTCAACGAAGCCTGCCAAGGCGCCTTCATAACCCGCAAATTCGGCCTGCGCGTCTTCGCCAATTAAATAAAAATCCCCTTCTTGCGGGTTTTCAGGCGCGCGCGCCACATGACGGGCTTTCACGCTTGCGTGCAAAACCGCATCCAGAACTCGTAAGGCCTCATTATGGGTGACGTGTTTCTGGGCTTGGCTGGGCATTATATAGGGCAGGCCGTGACGGGCGGAGATATCTTCCATGATCTATCCTTGTAAATTGGCGTTACCCAAAGCTAGGGCCTGCACAATTCATGGGGATATAATTATGACTGATAGGCTTTCACGGCCTCGATAATATAGTCCTGCGTGCTGGCCGTAAGATCGGCGGACATGGGCAGGGCGATTACCTTGCTCATACACGCTTCAGTCTGGATCAGCGTGCCAGATGGCGGAGCAAATCCTGCATAGGCCGTTTGCTTATGGATAGGCCGCGGATAATAGCGGGCCGAAGGAATGTCTTTGGTCCTTAGCGCGGCTTGCAGCCCGTCTGGATCCTCCACTTCAATGACAAATTGCGCCCATGTTGACCGCACGGCATTATCCAGAAGCGGCACGCGCGAAGCAAAGTCTTTAAGGCCCTGAATATAGCGCGCGGCAATACGATTGCGCATATCAATTTCATCATCAAAGACCGCAAGTTTAGCCAGCAATATGGCCGCCTGAAGTGTATCAAGGCGTGAATTCAGCCCGACCCTGACATTGTCATATTTATCTTTGCCCGATCCATGTACGTGCAAAGACGTCATAACGTCATGTAACGCCCTGTCGCTGGTCATCACCGCGCCGCCGTCCCCATAACAGCCCAGTGGCTTTGCGGGGAAAAAGCTGGTGGTGACGACATCCGCCCAATGACTTGGCGGCTTACCGCCGCGCGTGGTGCCAAAGCCTTGCGCGTTATCGGAAATCAGCTTCAACCCCTGCGCGCGGGCAATGGGTGCAATCTTGGGGTAATCCGCGCTGCGGCCAAAAAGATCAACAACGATGACAGCGCGGGGCGTCAGCTTCCCCTCCCGTTTCACGCGCTCAATTTCGCGCGAGAGAGAGCGGGGACACATGTTGTAATCCTCACGCTCTATGTCGATGAAAACTGGCACTGCGCCGCGCAGCGCTATGACCTCTGCCGTCGCGCAATAGGTAAAAGATGGACAGAAAACGGCGTCCCCGGGTCCAATATCCCAAGCCATGAGCGGCAGCAATATGGCATCCGTTCCATTCGCGCAGCCTAGGGCATATTGCGTGCCCGCATAGCCAGCCAACTGGGATTCAAGCTGGCGAACCTCAGGGCCAAGAATATACTGGCCATGAGAAAGCACTGCGGCTATCGCGGCATCAATTTCGGATTTTAGGCGAAGCTGCTGCGCCGCAAGGTCAATAAAATTTATTTTCATAGGCTCGCTTAACGTGTTTTAGGGCCAGCGTTAAGCCCGTGGAGCCGGAGCTTTATCACTTCTGGTTTCCATTTGTCAGCCCTCAAAGGCAGGTCCTCTGATTAGATGTCCAAATCTGACGCCTCATTCCGCCATATCCCCGCCCCTATATGAAAAATTATCTTTTATAGCTGCGGGCAAAGGATTAAACCTGCCATATGAACTACCGTTTTTCATTTATGCTCTGCGCGGCCCTAGGGACGCTAAGCTGCCCGCCAGGCGCAAACGCCCAAAGCACGCCCCACTCTGGGGAATGGCATGAGCTTGAGGATTATGAGGGCCGGCGCAAAGGAAAAGCGCCCCGCGGGCGCGCGGATCAGGCTAGCCGCAAAAGCGAGGATAGCGGCTGGATTGATCTTGAAGAATTTACCCAAGGCTATGAAGAGCAGCGTAGCCGCCGCATCGCCCCCGATCAAAGCGATCAAGACGGCTGGGTGCCTCTTGAAAACTTTATACCCGGCGCGGCGGCGGGCGAAGACTATTCCGCCGAACCAAGCTATCCTGAGACTGGAGAATGGACCAGCCTTGAGGAGATGCTTGGGGCAAGCGCGCTTCCCGTTGACCTGCGTGCAGCTCCGCTTGTGGCCGGAGATAATATTAAGGTCGAATTTAGAGGCATTCGCGATATGTCCGGGATTTATAAAATCTCTGAGGCTGGCACGCTTGAGATGCCTTTGATCGGCACGATTCGCGCGGGCGGGATGGTTATTCCGCAGCTAGAGGAAACGCTGGAGCAAATCTACGAACGAAACTATCTTAACAATCCGAAAATCACAGCCGCCTTGCAGCCGCGTCCACTTGGAGATGTCAGCCTAAAGGGCCTGATTAACCTACCCGGTGATTATGCAATGGAAGAAACGCTCACCTTGGCTGAAGTGATGGCAAAGGGCGCGGGCGCGACGGGACTTGCATTTGGGCGCGACGCCGTGATTTCCCGCCGCCGGGGAAACCGTGTCTGGGTGCGGCGCGTCGCCCTTGATTACATTCGGCGCGGGGGAGAGAGCGGTCCAGATATTCTGCCCGGTGATTTGATCAATGTGATTGATCGCCGCGCGATGCCGCCGCTAAAGGAGCTGGATTCGTCGGCCTACCCGCTGCTCAATGATGTGCTGAAAGCTGGCGCTAAGATTAATTTTTGAATATGCCGCACGATGCCGCCTCCACACTGTGTTTCAAACGGCCCACAGACCGGCCGCGCTGGTGGCCAGTCCTCGTCCTCGCCCGCGCTGCGCTCATCATCTTTCTTGGCCTGCTGACATATTTTTCCCTTCAAAGCGCAGGCGGCATATCTATGAGTTTACATGATAAGCTGCTGCACTATGTGACTTACGGCGGTTTGACGGGGTTGATCGGGCTAGCTTTTCCGCGGCTAAGCCTTTTGTACATTTTCTGGATTGGAAGCGGCCTCGGCGCGGTGCTCGAGATCGGGCAAGGACTTATGGGGCAAGGGCGTACGCCCTCATGGGCGGATCAAGCTGCGAATATGGCTGGTGTTATTACGGCGATCTTGGTGTGGGGCCTTTGGGTATTGATCACGCGCGAGGTTACCCGAAAAAACTGACTTTTCTGCGGGCAAACCGTTTTGAGACTTTCTTAAGAAATCTACTGTAAGTTGATTTTTATGATAATTTGCAACCCAAAATACTTTCCGGTTTTAAGGGCGATATGGATCGGTGGTGTCGTGAGCCTTTTATCTCCTGGCGCATTCGCAACGCAGCCGGCAGCGGAAACGGGTGCGGCCACGAAAGATATGTCCAATCACTCCACAGCTGCGCCGGCCAAACAACCGCGCAACGTTGATGTACCAGACTTTTTGCGGCTCAGCTTTCGTGCGGCAGCGGGCCAGCCGGCCTCATCGGCGGAGTTTCGCGCCCTTACCGCAAAAATTTCAGAAGGTTTTGACGCCGTCCCGCGCTGCAAGCCGCTGGAATGCCACTGGACCTACAATCAACAAAAAGCCAATGCGGGGCGCCGTCTTTCATTAGTACAGAGCAAAGATGAAATCCTGCTCTCATTGAGAAGAGCGCCGCTATCTCCGCTTAGCGCTCAAGATTTACTCACGCCGCATACGATCACCGCGACCTCAAATGGACGGGCCATAGGCGTAATAAGCTATTCTCACCCTTAAAAGGATTAGCAGCAGGCTTTATACTCTATTAATCCTGTTTGGGTAGATTTGACGCCCCGAAACAATATAGCTCTTCTAAAGGATAAGCTTATGCGCATTTCTACCCCCCTTCTTGCCGCCGCCGCTCTGTTCGCTGCGTCCACAACGGCGCAGGCTCTAACCGCTCAGCAGACAATTCAAAAAGAGACCGCCATTATAAATGCCAATGGGGTCTCTGAGATGGTTCGTAGCAGCGCCGCCAAAATTGTACCCGGCGAACGCATTGTCTACACGCTAAATTATATAAATGACGAAGCCGCGCCCGCCTCTGATATTGTGCTCACCATGCCAATTCCAAAAGAAGTGACATTTGTCGAAGGGTCAGCAGATATCCAAGGCGCGCCCGTAACCTATTCTGCCGATGAAGGACAGACCTTCTCCGCGCGCCAAAGCGTGATGACGATTGACGGTGCAGGTAATATCCGCGCCGCCGGCGCCGAAGACTTAACGCATGTGCGCTGGGTAATCGCAGGTCCCGTTAATGCTGGCGCGAATGGCGAGTTAGCCTTTTCCGCAATTGTAAAATAAATTACGGAGCATAATCGTTTTCATAAAAGCCGGCCCTTGGCCGGCTTTTTTGTTTTCAAAACAAGGCAAGCTAAATTTGCGTTCTTGATAAATGAAAGGTAAATACGAAAAATTTGCAATTTTTATAAGTTGCTGTTTTATATGTATTTTTTGGGCAATTATTAAGGGGTGTTAGCGAAATTTTTCTGATATTTTAACTACGTTTCTAACCTCGGGCTTAACCACTTTTCGATAGGTTGTTTCCACCTAATAAAAAAAGGAAATGGGTTATGACTAAAACAAAACTGCTCTTGAAGGGACTGCTCGGCGCGAGTGCACTGACGGCACTTTCAACCGGCACGGCCTTCGCGGCCGGCACAACAGCCGGAACGGTTGTAAGCAACACGTTTACACTCGATTACAACGTTGGCACAACGCCACAAACACAGATCACTGGGGTCGCCCCGACAACATTTGTTGTTGACCGCCTGATTGATGTGAATGTAGCGCCAAACGCCGGCACAACTGTCGCGCCTGGTTCTCAGGACCAACTTCTTAACTTTACGCTGACAAATGAAGGCAATGATTCTCAGGCTTATGTCCTGACGCCTGCTAACGTCGCGTCTGGGGATCAATTTGAAGCTTCTAACCTGAGCATCGTATATTATGTAGATGATGGCGATGGGGTATTTGAGCCAAATGGGGATGACGGCGCGCCTGTCACATATAACGGCACATCAACACCTGATGTTGCTGCGGACGGTATCTTGTTTGTACAAATTGAAGGCGACATCCCATCGCCGCTCAATAATGGTGATACTGCTGATCTTACCTTATTGGCCGAAACAGCTGTAACTGGCGGCTCAGGCACGCTCGTAACTGAAGATACAGACGGAAACGACATCAATAGCGCCGAGAACGTCTTTGCTGACGCGGCAGGCGATGTCACAGGCGATGATGCGGCTGATGGTAGCCACTCAGCGACCAACACATACACGGCCACCGCTGCGGATCTCTCTGCTGAGAAGCTCGTAAGCGTCTTTGCACAAACGCCGAACGCGACAAATGATTGTGCGGTAATTCCGGGAACGCCGGCAACGCCAGTTGCCGACCAATATGCGGTTCCAGGTTCATGTGTTGAGTACACAATCACGGCTACCAATTCTGGCGTCGCAACAGCGACTGCGATTGATATTGCTGATACACTGCCAAGTGATCTGACATTTGTCGCCGCGTCTGCCTCTGGCTTCAGCACGGCCGGCAGCTTTACGACAATTCCGACAAATGGTCAGGATTGCGGAGCTACGCCTTGTGTTGTCGTTTATGACGGCGCTGAGTTAACGGACGGATCTACAACGCCAACTGTTGGTGTTGTTACAATCCGGGCACTCGTTAAGTAATTGATCGTTTCGGCCGAAGGATAAGCCTTCGGCCGAGACACTCTCTTTACCAAAGAAAAATTTGATGCACGCACCGCTTCGACATTCGCTCGGCGCAGCCATTTTTGCTGCGACCAGCTGGACCCTGACGGGTGCCGCCCATGCGGATGTGGGCGATAGCGTCGTCAATATTGCCTCTGTCAGTTTCACAGTGGATGGCTTTGATTTCAATCTAGAAACCAACCCTGCCATCTTCGTGATCGAGGCACCTCAAAACGAACCTGAAATCGAGTTTTTTCGGTATTCTCCGAATGCGGCTCATTCACAGCTCACTCAAATCAATGGCTCCAGCTTCAGTCCGAGCGGCGACATTAGCGGGCCTTTTTCCGATATCGGTCCGGCGCGGACGACAGGCGGCGATGTTATCAATACAAGTGCTCCCCTTCCCCTCATTCCCGCACAAACCTATCTGGCAGGCGAGCTTATGTTCGTCTCCGTTACGGATATTACAGCAAATCAAGACCCAAATAGGATTGAGACGGTTGTCATCACGATTGCCGCCGATAATGGCGATGTTATCACCTTAAGGCTTGTGGAAAGCGGGCCAAACACAGGTGAGTTTTGGGCCTATATACCCACAACGCCGAGTGCAACACCGCTCAATGACAATCAGCTTACAACAGGTAGCAATACGCTTATAACGGCGCGCTACTTTAGCACATTTGTGTCTTCAGCCGTGGTTGTGGACACAGCACTGGTCAATCCAAGCCAATTTGTCTTTGACTCGGTAACAGGCGAACCGATTGACGGCGCGGCGGTGACGATCATTAATGCCGATACGGGAGAACCTGCTGAGGTTTTCGGCGTTGACGGCTTTTCACGCTTTCCCTCCGAAGTTGTCAGCGGCGATGAGGCCGATGATGAGGCAGGCCTTATCTATGATACAGAATCCGGCGGATTTGTTTTTCCTATGTTGCCGCCTGGCAATTACCGGATCGATGTTCAGGCCCCGGAAGGTTATAATTTCGCCTCCAGCTTCAACCCTGAGGACATTGTAACCTCAGTTGGCGGCTATTCCTTGGCGGCAGGTTCATTTGGCGAAGTTTTCTCGCTTGATACAGTCTCTTCGATTCGTTTTGATATCCCGCTTGATCCGCAAACCGAGTTTGTGCTGACGAAAACAGCGGACCGCCAATTTGGCGACGTCGGCGATTACGTCAATTATACAGTGACCGTACAAAACGCCGGCGCGCGCAGCGCCCCTGTACGCCTGTTCGATACTTTGCCGCTAGGTTTTCGGTATATTGACCAGACCTCTCGGCGCGATCAGACCGCAATTGAAAATCCACAGATTTCCGATGATGCGACGCTGCTGACGTTTCCGCTAGGTGTTTTGGCCCCGGGCGAGAGCGTCCGTCTGGATTACGCCCTGCAAATTGGTCCGGGCGCGCCTTTGGGCGATGCGATTAATCGCGCCGTAGTGCTGGCGCCCGATGATAGCCAACTCTCCAATATTGCCCGTGCAGAAGTTACGCTGCGTGAGGATTTACTCCGCTCGACCTCGACTATTATTGGCCGGGTCTCGGAGCGGTCTTGTGACGGCGATGAGGACTGGGCACGCGAAATTGTACGCGGCGTTGGTGTGGAAGGCGTACGCCTATACATGGAAACCGGCGGCTATGCCGTGTCGGACGCAGACGGTTTATTCCATTTTGAGGGCGTTAGCAAAGGCACGCATGTGGTGCAGGTAGACGAAGAAACGCTGCCCCAAGGATTCTCGGCTATGGTGTGCGAGGAAAACACACGCTACGCGGGTTCCGCCACATCCAAATTTGTTGACGTACAGGGCGGCGGCGTTTGGCGCGCGAATTTCTATCTCAAGCAAACCGGAGAAACAAAAGACGTTACCACCGCGCAAGAGCTGTCTGAAAATCAGGCCTATAAGGCTTTTGACGAGGCGTGGCTTGAAACCGTCACCTCCGAGCCAGCGTTGGTGTATCCAAATACCAAAGATACGCCTGCTACGCCGTCGGTCAATTTGGGTATTAAGCATCGCCCCGATCAGCGCGTTGAGCTAATCCTTAACGGCCGCCCTGTACCCAAGGTCAACCTATCCGCACGAGACGTGAGCAAAAGCCAGCTTGTTATGATCAGCCGCTGGCGCGGTGTTGACCTTTTGGAAGGCAATAACCGCCTTGTCGCTCATATTAAAAACGCAGACGGGACAATCGCAAAAACACTCCGCGAGTCAATCGCCTATGTCAGGAATATCGCGCGCGCTACGCCCGTGCCCTCGCGCTCTGTTTTAATCGCTGATGGCCGCACGGTTCCCTCTATCGCGATCCGTCTTGAAGATGAAGCCGGACGCCCCGTGCATAAGGGCCGAATTGTCACCGTTGATATTGAAACCCCTTACCGCCTTTATGATGAAACCGGAGAACGCACGATTCGCGAGCGCCAAGATGAACTGCTTAATCCCCTTTCTGCGCGCCAAGATATCCAAGTCGGCCGCGACGGTATTGTCCACGTCAAGCTCGAGCCTACGCTGCAAACAGGTAAGGTCACGGCCATTATCACGCTTGATACGGGCCGCAAAGTTCCCGTTTATATGTATCTTGAGCCTGAAAAGCGCGACTGGATTTTGGTTGGCCTTGCTGAAGGGTCTGCTGCGTTTCAAAGACTCAAGGGCAATGTCTCCGCTTTAAAGGGCGATGATGACGATGTGATCACAGACGGCCGGCTAGCGTTCTTCGCCAAAGGTTTGGTCAAAGGGGATTGGCTCATGACCCTTGCGGTGGACACGGACGCCCGCCGCGGCAACCGCGATGATGATTTTGCGGGCGAGATCGATCCCAATGCCTATTACACACTTTACGGCGACCGCTCTTATCAGGAGTTTGAAGGCGTCTCGCGCTATCCGGTTTATGTAAAGCTTGAAAAACGCTCGGCCTATGCACTCTTTGGTGATTATGACACTAATATTCCCGAAGGCCGGCTAACTGCATATAATCGCCGCCTCTCTGGGCTTAAGGCTGAATATATTGGCGAGAATTTTCAAATCCTCGGGTTTGCTGCTGAAACAAACCAAGGCTTTGCCAAGGATGAATTGCCGGCCGACGGCACAAGCGGGACCTATCAACTTTCTAATCGCCGCATTTTAGCGCAGTCAGAGACGGTCACCGTGGAGACGCGTGACCGCAACCGCCCTGATGTAGTTTTAGACCGCAAGGTCATGGTCCGCTTTTTGGATTACACACTCGATTATCTGACGGGCCAGCTTATCTTCCGCACGCCGGTGGATGTCTCCGATTTCGATTTTAACCCCAATGTTATTGTGGTGGATTATGAAACCTCAGAAGATGCAGAGCGCAACCTCACATTTGGCGGACGGGTTCAGGCAGAATTCCTCGACGACCGCCTGCGTGTGGGGTCTACATTTGTCAAAGAGGATGGCTCGGCCCTGACCTCTGGCGCAAAATCAAATATGATCGGCGTTGATGTTGTCGGACAAGTTTCAGATACAACAGAGCTGCGTGCGGAATATGCGATTACCGACACGACGCCGGGGGTCGATAATGCAGAAGCGATTCTCGCTGAAATCATCCACACAAGCGAGAAACTTCAAGCCGAAGCCTATTTCCGCCAAGAGGACGCAGGCTTCGGGTTAGGACAACGTAATTCTAACACGAATAAGGTCCGCCGCTACGGCGCCAAAGCCGCCTATGAAATCAATGAGTTTGAAGATGAGCAGTCTGGCCGGCGCGGACGCAATATAGTTGAGGGTTTGGCCTACCGCGAGGAAAACCTTGTCACGGGCGACACGCGCGATAGCGCGGAAGTTACCGCCAGCCATATTGGTGACCGCCTCTCCTATTCTGCCGGCCTTCGCGGAGCAAAAGATACGCTTATCGGGCGCGAGAACCGCGAAAGCCTGCTGGCTGTGGCCAGCGCCTCCCTTGAGGTGCCCAAGCATGGCCTGACCTTCCAAGCCGCCCATGAGCAGCCTCTTGGCGGCAAGGACAGCGTCAGCGCCTTCCCGCAGCGCACAACGCTGGGCGTGGACAAAACACTGGGCAAGAAAATCACCGCCTCCCTGCGCCATGAAATTTTGGACGGGGCGGATAACCGTAGCAATAACACCATTCTTGGCCTGACCTCCTCTCCGTGGAAGGGCGGGGTGCTGACGGCCAATACCGACCTTGTCACCAATGATCTGGGCCGCCGCCTTGGCGCCACCGTTGGTCTTGACCAAAATGTGCAAATTTCTGACAGATGGTCTGCCTCTGCAGGACTACGCAACCGCAATGTGCTGAGCCAAGACGGCGAATATATCGAGGTCGCGCCGGATGCCGCCATCTCCCCGCTGGAGCAGAATGAAGACTTTACCTCAGCCTATATCGGCGTGGGCTACCGCGACGACGTTATGACGGGCTCAACGCGCCTCGAAGGCCGTAAATCCGTGGCAGGCGATAGCTTTATCGGCACTGCCGCCGTCGCGCGTGAACTCACCGAAGTCCTGTCAGTCGCGGGCGCGCTGCGCGGGGTTGTCAATGACGACAAAGACAATGCGACTGAGGACACGCATCAGTTTGATGCGCGCGTAGGGGCCGCATGGCGTCCGCGCGGCGAAGAGACGGTTATCTTTGACCGCCTTGACTTCATCCATGCGCGCAATGAGCAGGGCGAGACACAGACCAAGATCGTCAACAATCTGGCGATGAATACGCTGGTTGCGGATAACTGGCAGCTCTCGGCGAATTACGGCGCCAAACATGTGCGCGCCGATGTGGCCGGGCAAAAGCTCAGTAATTGGAGTCACCTTCTCGGCGCGGAAACCCGTTTTGACGTAACAGAAAAAATCGACCTTGGCCTTCGCGGGCAAGTGCTGACCTCCGGCGCGCTGGGCACAAAAGAATATAGCTTTGGCCCGAGCATTGGCGTCTCGCCGGTCAAAAATGTCTGGATCAATGGCGGCTTTAACGTCAGCGGCTTTAAGGATGATGACTTCGAAGCGGCGGAATATTCGCGCCAAGGCTTCTATCTTCAAATGCGTATCAAATTTGACCAGCACACCGCCGCCGGCCTGCTGCGCCGCATCTCCCCCGCTGCTAGCGCCGCTGAGCACAGGGCGGGAAATTAGGGCCTAAGCGCCCGCTAGCTACAGCTTGATTTGGCTTTCGCGAGGGCGGCGGTGACGCCTTTGAGCGAAAATTCATAAGAGACCGCCGTGCCGCGGTGGCTGACAGCAGAGACGCGCATATTGGCGCCGGCCCGCATGCGCTTAACCAAGGCGCGCTCATCACCATTATCTTTGATAAAGCCTTCATTCTGGCTGACGAACATGCGCTCGCGGTGGCTGCCCACTATCGCGGTGGGGGGGCTGGTGACTTTGAGCGGATAGCCCGCGACAAAACTTGGCTGCTCCGAGGCACTGCCGGATTTCCAATTGGACACCATGAAGAAAATATCGCCGTGCTTGACGCTGCCCGGTGTTTTTTTACTGGGTTCAGCGAGCACATAGCAGACTTTGTCGCCATTATCGGTGCGGGTATAGGCCGCCCATTTCCCAAACGTGCCAACAAGTTTTGGTTCAGACGCAAATGACGGGGCGGCAACGGAGAGGCTCGCCGCGCCGATTAGCGCGCTCAGACCCGCCCGGGCAGCGTGTTTACAGAAGATTGGTTTTTTGAAAATCAAAGTCATAATCGGCTCGTCAGTGAATTACGAATATGGGCTATAGCAAACAATCGATATTAAGAGTGCGTTAATAACAGTGAATTTTGTCATAATTACCGCTGAAATCGGGCTATTTTGGCTTATTTTCATAATGCTGGCGCACGGCGTCCTTGCGGCGCTGGCGGGAGCTGCGGTGGCTTTGCAGCGGACGGCCCGTATAGCCGCCAAAACACAGGCTGCGGTCATAGAGCGTGAGGGCGGCTGCAAGGCTAACGTTGAGGCAAAACTTGGTAGGAATTTGCACAAGCGCAGAACAGCGCTCGCGCGCCGCCGCAGATAAGCTCCCCTTCTCTGGCCCCAAAATATATGCGCAGTTCAGCCCGTGGCGAAAGCTCGGCAGATCAATCGATGCGTCTGTAAGCTCTATCCCGATCAACTCGCAGCCTTTCGGGAGCGCCATATCCTCAAGGCTCTCCCAAGCATAATAGGGCAGATGGATGTGTGAACGTGATGTATCCACCGACTCCCGCTCCAGCGCCGTGCCATTTGCGCCAATGGAAAAAGCAAAGCTGGCGTCAAAGGCATGGGCGGTGCGCAGCACAGCGCCGAGATTTCGGGATTTAGAAATCCCCTCGACTCCTATTCCGAAATATCCGCGTGCCACGCCCTACTCCCCAAGCTGGAGTTTCACAGGCCGGAAGCTGCGGTAGAGTGCATAAAGCGCGACAAAGAAACTGCCGACAATGATAATGAGGAAAGGCGATTTTGGCGGCAACGCTTTCGCGCCCATATAGATCAAAACAATTGTCACCAGATTGACGAAAAGATTAAGCAAAACCGCCCCTGCCGACATCAGGCGCGCCCGAGTCTGCGGATCGGCGCGGCGCTGCGCCATAGCCTGCATAGGAACAACAAATAACCCGCCCCCGACTGAACACATACAGACATCAATCATAAAACGCAGCGTACCGTCCTGCGCCCAAAACCGGCCGAGGTTTTGCAAGCTCCCATCCGCCCCTGCCGCAGAGACCGTTGTCGCACTGAGATATAAATCGGTGATAAAGATCAAAACAATCACAATGCCCAGCGCCGAAAGCCCGACGGATTCTTGGCCCCAATTCCCTCGTTTGGACAGCGCCGAGCAGAGCAGAGATCCGGCAAGAATACTTAAGGTCGAGGCGACTAAAATGACAATTAAAACCGTTCGGTCAAATCCCATCACAGAGCTGACATAATCCGGCAGGGTCGTAACGATCACGGTGGATATCCCGTAAAACCACGCAATCCCCAACATGGGCCGAAGGACTGCGGGGGAGTCGAACGCGCGGCGCAGCACATCCCACGTGGCGCTAATCGGTTCAAAATTAATCTTAAGCTCAGGCTTGGGCGGCGGAGCCGGCAGGCACATTTCTGACGCTGCCCAGCCTAAAAGCGCTAAAAGCACCAATATGACCGCGATAATTTTTGGCCCATTTTCCATCCCGATTAAAAACAGCCCAAAGACCATACCGACAAGCACAAAGACAAAGACAAATCCGTTCAGCAATGCATTGCCCGCAATCAACTCCTCGTCTCCTAGCCAATAGGGCAGAACCGAATTTTTCGTCGGAGAGAAAAAAGCGGATTGCGCGCCCATACAAAATAAAGCGAAGGCAAGAATATGGATATTCACCCACCAAAACCCGGCGGCGGCGATCAGCATAATGACCACTTCCGCGCGTTTGACCCAGCGCAAAATTTGGCCCCTGTCAAATTTATCGGCGATCTGTCCCGCCACAGCGCAAACCAGTAAAAACGGGCCTGTGAAAATAAAGGCCGCCACAGGCACGCGCACCGCCGAGTCTAGATTAGATAAAAACGCAACCCCGCCAAATGTGATCAAACCGATCAAAGCATTCTTAAGCGCATTATCATTAAAGGTGCCCGTTTGCAGCAAAGCAAAGAGCGGCCAGAAACGTCTTTGGGTGAGCAAGTGCCGATTGGGTTTATCCGTCATGTGTCTCTCCCTCTTGCGCGGCTTCCTCTTGGGCAGCTTCCTCTTGGGCAGCTTCGCGCGCAAGGCGTTTCGCGCGGGCCGTCTCGTTTTCCTCGGTTTTTCCGATGTCATCCGGATTCAGCGCGCCGAGGTTTTCCATATCCAGCATCTCGCGGGAGCGCGTTTCAATATCCCGCTCTAGCCGCGTCATAAAGGCCTCTTTGGAGAGGCCGGGCATAATCGGCGGCAGAAATTCAAGCGCGGCGGGACCGGGGTGCTTTATAAAATCATTTTGATTCCAGCGCTGCCCGAGATTTGTAGCGACCGGCACCACTGGGCAATTAAAATCCGCATAAAGATGGTAAACGCCTTTGCGGTAGCGGTGCTGCGTGCCGATTTTTGACAAATGCCCTTCGGGGTAAATTAAGATGCGCCGGCCTTGCTCCCTAACGATTTGAGACGTCTCGGCCATGCGCGCGCGGGCATCTACGCCGCCGCAGCTATCGATCACAACGGCGTTCATTTTTGCCAATATGCGTTTGAGGAATAGAAACTTCTCAAGATGGTCGCCCGTCACAAATGAGAGGTCAAAAAACTGGGAAAACATGACAAGCCCATCGCCATAGCTTTGGTGTTTGGCAGCGATAATAACGGGGCCGTCTTTTGGCACATGTTCATGGCCGCTGACATGCACGTCAATGCCCGCAATGCGGCGCATACCCCAGACCATGACGCGCGTATACCGGCGCAAACTCGCCATCATTACCTTGCGTCCCGGCAAGAGCGAAAGCACAACGCAAATCAGCGCGTAAAAAAAAGTAACCGCCACAAAGAACGCATTAAAAATTAGAGAGCGCATAAAACCCAGCCTAGGCAAAACCATAGGGGGCGGCAAGTCATAAGCCGCCGCCCAAGTTTATAATTACCCCCGCTTGGCGGCGGCGTCACTTTCCCACCAGCCCTGAGGCGTTGGCCATCGGGCGGGCGCATATCCACCCAGCACCAGAAGACCGCTCAAAATCCCAAGGTTTTTAAAGAAGTTCTGTGTTTCACTTTCGATGTTCCAGAAGGGGTGGATCATCACATTGACCAAGAGAACGTAAAGAGCCAAGCCGTAGGCGGCAAATTTCACAAAGCGTCCCGACATCAAGGCCAGCGCGCCGATGCTGCTGCTTATGCCCGCAAACAAAAGTAAGGGCTGAGCCGCTGCAATGCCTTGCGCCTGCATAAGCTCAAGCTGGGAGGCCGGAGCGAAAATCTTGGCAAGGCCGGGAATTAGAAAATAAAGGCCCAATAGAAACCGGCCGGTTATGATCGCAAATGATGACATGAGGTGGCTTTCGAGGTGTTGTATAAAACTGACGCATAAGGGAGGTCTCTGAGTCAAGCAGGAATTGACGACAGCGCAAACACAAATCGCATTACATGCAGGGAAAGTCTGCAAAGCTGGTGGCAATTTGTCCATTGTTTTACGCATCAAAGCCGCTATCAATTAGGCAAATTAAAACAGACATCCAAGAGGACAAATATGCAGCTTTCATCTGACATTACGGCAATTATCACGGGCGGAGCTTCGGGTCTTGGCGAGGGCACGGCACGCGCGCTGGCGGCCAAAGGCGTAAAAATTGGGATTTTTGATCTTAATGAAACGCGCGGCGAGGCGATCGCCAAAGAGCTTGGCGGCGTTTTTGCCAACGTCAATGTCGCCGATAATGAGAGCGTTGAGGCCGGCTTTGCCGCTGTGCGCGGAGCATTGGGAACAGAGCGGATTTTGATTAATTGCGCAGGTGTCGGCCTTGGCATGAAGACCGCCTCGCGCAAGCGCGATAGCGGAGACATTATCGCCCATGACGTAGCGCAGTTCCAGCGCATTATTAATATCAATCTCATTGGATCGTTTTTATGCGCGTCTAAATCTGCGGCCGGCATGATGGCGCTGGAACCCCTCGCGCCGGACGGGGAGCGCGGCGTGATTATCAATACCGCCTCTGTCGCCGCGCAAGACGGGCAAATCGGGCAGCTTGCCTATGCGGCCTCCAAGGGCGGGATTTTAGCCATGGCCCTGCCAATGGCGCGCGATCTTGCCCGTGAAGGCATCCGCGCCAATACCATCCTGCCAGGCTTTTTCGAAACGCCGATCTATGAGCAAATGAAACCGGAAGTCAAAGAGAGCCTGCGCGCCCATGTGCAATTCCCCAACCGCTTTGGCACGCCCGAGGAATATGGGCAGCTCGCGGCCTTTATGTGCGAAAACACCTATATTAACGGCGAATATATCCGCACAGACGCCGGCGCCCGCATGCCCCCACGCTAGGGGGCCGGAAAGCACGGTATTGAGAGCGGCCCTTAGGGGTCGTTTTCTATGGAATGAGCATAAATGTCGACAGTGACGGCGTTAGGATCACCAGCGGCCTCACTAGAGAATAAACCCCGCTTATCCACGCGAACGGTGGATATACCTTCGGCCGCCAAGGCCTCGGCCATTAATTTATAGCTATTGGTTTCAATTCCGAGTGAATTATTACCATCCAAATCAGTCGGGCCAGACCCCGGGACAATTAAAATCACGGGACCATTGTGACCGGCATTGAGATATAGGCCGGAAAGATCACCCGATGAAATCGCAGTTTCGCGCACCTCTTGTACGGGCGACGTTTGAGGAATGAGAACGTCTGATGTGGCATTACTACACGCGACAAGCGCGATAGAAATTAAAGATAAAGCGGCTATAATTTTTTTAAGCATAATGGTCTCTCCCCATTCCTTCTAAGGCGCAACCTCCACAGTCCCCACAGTGCCCTCACGCCGAGGATCAGCGCCGCCAATAAGCGTACCGTCGGGGCGGCGGTAGATAATATGCAGCCCGCTGATCTCCCCTTTTGAGCGGCGCACGGTATGGCCTTTATCCTCTAGGGTTTTGACGAGTGCTTCTTCCATGCCGAATTCTGCAGCAGGGCCTGTGCGCTGCACTTCATTGGTTTCTTCGTCCTTTATGCCCTTGGCTTCTAGGCTGACGCGGCCGCGGCGCGCGATAACATTGGGCAGTTCAATCGCTTCTTGCGGGGAGAGCCCCCAATCAATCATGCCCACGATGGTTTTGGCCGTATAAGCGATTATCGAGTTTCCGCCGGGGGATCCCGTGGTGAATAAAAATTCGCCGCTCGGGTCAAAGACAATGGTCGGGCTCATGGAGGAACGCGGACGTTTACGCGGGGCAGGCGCATTCGCAATGGGAAGTCCCTGCGCATCTACCGTGCGGAAACTAAAATCGGTGAGCTGATTATTGAGCATAAATCCGCCTGCCATGCGCTGGCTACCAAAAGGAGCTTCAACTGTTGTGGTGATCGAAACTGTCAGCCCATCTTTGTCGACAATTGTGAAATGCGATGTCCCCGGACTATCAGGGGTAGCGTCCTGTCCACGCATAAAGGCTGCCGGATTTCCGGCCTTGACCTCTTTGATCGCGCTATCTTCCGAAATCAGGCCCGCGCGCGATTTCAGATAATCTTTATTGAGCAAAAGCTGAGTGGGCACGTCAACAAATTCATCATCAGCCACATAGCGCGTTCGGTCAGCATAGCCCAAAAAGCTCGCCTCAATAAAGTGATGCCAGCCGGCAGGACTTGGTCCCATGGCCTTCAGGTCAAAATTCTCTAGCGTGCCCAAAATAGATTGAACGGCCACACCGCCTGAGGCCGGCGGCTGCGCACCGCAAATAATATGGGCGCGGTAGGTCGAGCACAGCGCTTCGCTTTTCTTAGGCTGATAGGCAGCCATATCGGCAAGGCTGAGCGTGCCTGGCAGCGGCTCTTCTCTCACAGCGGCGATAATATCCTCCGCGAGCGGCCCCTCCAGCAGTGCACGCGGGTTTTGCGCGATCATCTTGAGGCTGTTTGCATAGGCTGGATTGTCACGCAAATAGCCCTCTCCTATCGGGGTTTTTCCATCGGCCTGAAAAAAGTAGTTGCGCGCGGCCTCTTGGCGACCCAGCACAAATTTGGCCATACGGCCCACAATATTGGCCATACGCGGGCTGACCTCAAATCCTGCCTCCGCAAGTTTAATCGCAGGATCAAAGGTCTTTGCCCACTCCAGCCTTCCGTAATCTTCGTGCGCCATATGCAACATGACCACCGCCCCCGGCACACCCGTGGAGCGGCCCGACGCTATGCCGTCAAAATAGCGCAGCGGCTGACCGTCCTTATCCAAAAAGAGTTCAGGGGTAATATCTGCCGGCGCGGACTCCCGCCCATTGTAATTCCAGACTTTGGCCGTTTTGGGGTCATAGACAACCATGAAAGCCCCGCCGCCAAGGCCCGAACTCTGCGGTTCAACAAGACCAAGGACAGCCTGCACGGCCACCGCCGCATCGACCGCCGATCCGCCCGCCCGCAAAATTTCCAATCCTGCCTGCGTGGCATTCGGGTTGGCGGTGACGACCATAGCGGCGCTGGGAGCTTTGGTTTGGGTGATTTTATCAATCGCGCGCGGGGCAATCTTTGCAGCGTCCTGGGAGGAACTACATCCCAAAAGCATAAGGGCCGCCATGGTGCTCAGTGCTGAAAATAAACGCATAAATCCTCCGGTAACATCCGCAGACTATCCTTATCGCGGGCCGAATGTCTATGCACATAAATAGAGTATTCTTTAATCAATTTGCGCGAAACTCCCGCGTAGAAAATATTTTGAAACTATCTCAAAGTCTCTGGGAGTTCGTCATGACTAATTTTATGCCGCGCATTTGTTTTACCTTGATCTGCGCCGCCATATTGGCGGGGGCGGCAAGGCCGGCAGGCGCGCAAAGCACTGCCAGCGATACACCAGCCGCAAGCGAGTCAATTGCGCCTAGCCTTGACAATGCTGACCCGCGCAAAGCTGACACGAAGGCGCGCACTGAACGGCGCGCAAAGATGCAAAAAAGCCGCCCGGCTTCCTATAAAAGCCCGCCTTCCAAAGAAGCTCTCGCCGAGCACCGGCGCGCCGAGCGCCGGGCCAAACGCCAAGAAGAAAGACGCCGCCGCAGACAAGACGCTAAAATGTAATCTGTGCCGACGGCCACACCAGCCGCTAGGGCTATCCGCGGGCTCGAACCTATAAATGAATAAGCCACCTTTCAGAGATAGGCCCTTCAAATCCTTTATGCCAAATCATGCATTGCCAAATCATACGAAGAGGCCTTTAATTGGCCGATGATCATAACCGGTCCACAAAATTCAATTCTTGATGTCGGCGGCCTACGTATTGGGCAAGCCCATGACAGCCGCGTTAAAACTGGCGTAAGCGTTATCCTGCCCGACGTGCCGGTTATGTGCTCTGTTGATGTGCGCGGCGGCGGACCGGGGACACGTGAGGTCAGCGCACTACAAGATGGCGGGCTTATCGACCATGTGCATGCCATTTGCCTTTCCGGCGGATCAGTTTACGGCCTTGCGGCTGCAGATGCCGCCGCAGCTTGGCTGGGCGCGCAGCGTATCGGTTATGCCCCTGGCCCAGCGCCAATCCCCGTCAGCCCCATCGTACCCAGCGCGATATTATTTGATAATGCCAATGGCGGCGATAAAAATTGGGGGGAGTCCCCGCCGTTTCACGGCCTTGGGCGCGCTGCGTGCAAGGCAGCAGGAGGCCCGGTTGAGGAAGGCGCATTTGGCGCGGGCCACGGCGCAACTGCAGGGCTTTATGCTGGCGGTATCGGCACAGCGTCCGAAGTCATAAATGGCATAACCGCGGGCGCGATAATCGCCGCCAACCCTATTGGGTCTCCATTTATGCCGGGCACGGACTGCCCTTGGGCTTGGGCGCTAGAAATGCACGGCGAATTTGGCGGGCGCAGACCCCCGGCAGATTTCCGGCTCTCCCTTGCACAGGATACAAAGCTCGCCCTATTACGCGCCCGAGACAATCAAGCCGGACAAAGCACGGTAATTGGCGTTATCGCGGTCGACGCCAAACTCTCGCAAAAGCAGCTCAAACGTCTGGCCATCATGGCCCATGACGGCCTCGCCCTCTCCGTGCAGCCCAGCCATACACCGCTTGACGGCGACACCTTATTTGCGATCTCTACGGGCGATAAGCCCTGCGCATCCCCCGCCGCCCTCGCGGAGCTTGGCGCTGCCGCCGCACGCGTCGCCGCCCGCGCCCTCACGCGCGGCTGCCTGAGTGCACAAATCCCGCGCGTAAATTAGCAATATCTCGCGCGCCGCCGCGCCGCACCCCGAGCGCAGGCCCATTTACCATAGCCGAAAAAGAGGCTTGCAATCCCCGCCGCAATAGGCTTTAACGCGCGCTCAAGCTAGGTGCCTAAGCGCCCTAGCCCCGCACCGGTAGCTCAGCTGGATAGAGCACCAGACTACGAATCTGGGGGTCGGG
>CAYPFR010000016.1:0-18556 GCA_964410285.1 uncultured Caulobacterales bacterium
TTGGCGAAGCTGGCAGCGTTACAATTAATGTTCGTATTGATACGACCGCTAGCGGCCCAGCTCAGGGCAATACTGCGATTGGTCAGTCAAGCGATCTAGACTTTGACGTGCCTTCAAATGACCCAACGATTACGCCAGATACGCAAGAGGACGTAAATCCAACGCCTCTGACAATTATCGATACGGATGGTGATGGATCGGCTGATAATCTTGAAAGCTTGACGGCTGACCGAGATGGTGACGGCGTTGTCGATGCTGAAGACTATGATCCAACAGGTTACTTCTATTGCGAAGAAAGTGCAGAGATTTTGACCGGTGGTGGGATTTCTGTCTCAGGACCATTTGGTACAAACAGCTCTGTTGGTACAGCCAATAACATTGTTATCGTCCAAGATGGCTCAAACGGATATTTCCAGTTCTATGTTACAGCCCCGGGTACTTACACAATGACACCGATTTACCCAACAAGCGGTGTGCCAAGCACGACACGCCTTGTTCAGCCAACAGCGCTTGACGTGACAACGCTATTGCCAGAGAACCCAGCCGTTCTGGGGTCATCAGAAGTTGGAAACACAGGCCGGTTGGCGGATGCTTCTTTGGCCGCGAATCCAGAATTCTACTTCGACTTTACGTTCGAAGCCGGTGATCCAGCGGTCTTTATGAACAATATTCCGATGAAAAATTGCGGCACACCTGAAGTGTCTCTGCTTAAGACTGTAACGCCAACGCCGCGTATCCTTGAGGATGGCCGCCAAGAGGTGACTTATACGCTGACAGCAACCAATGTCGGGCAGACACTTATTGAAAACTTACAGATTTCAGATGATTTGGGATCCGTATTTGGAGCAGATCGTGTTGAGGTTAAGGAATGTCGTATGACTGAATTCCCAGCTGGATTCCAAGATAGCGAAAGCACGACGTATAACGGCGTCACTGACATAGACACATTAAATGGTGTTGGGGATCTAGCGCCGGGTGAAACAATTGTTCTTGAAATGGACGTTGTTATTAATCCGGACACAGATGGGCAATTCGTCAATACGGCAACGGTTTCTGGGGTAACACCGTTGAATGGTGACGTTGTTGAAAGTACGGCAAGTGCTGTCGTGGACCTATTACCGCTTTCTAATGCTAACCTTCTTCAGGTGATGAAAACCGCACAGCCGCGTACGGTGCAAATCGGCGACTCTGTCATTTACAATGTAGAGGTAACCAATGCGTCGGCCTCGACGATGACAGATCTTCGTATTGTTGACCGCTTACCAGACGGCTTTGCCTATGTTCCGAATACAGCCGTCATGTCCAGTGCGCAGCAGTCTCTTGAGATTGAGCCTAATGTGACCACAAACGGTGTATTAAGCTGGCCCATTAATCAAACAAACGCAGAGCCATTTAACGCCCTACAGGCTGGTGACACGCTGTCGGTCAGCTTGCGGCTTCTTGCGGGACCGAATGTGCAATTCGGCGCGCATGAGAACCAAGCCTATGTAGAGAGTTTGCGTACGGGTACGCGGTCTGAAATTGCGACAGCAATCGTAGATTATATACCAGAACCAAGCTTTGACTGTACGCCTGTGATTGGCCGCGTTTATGATGATGTGAACCACAATGGATATCCAGATGACGGAGAGCCCGGGTTACCTGCTGTGCGCTTGATGACAGTGAATGGCGATATTATTACGACCGATCAATATGGTCGCTATCATATTCCATGTGCAATTATAGCCAATAGCGAACGTGGGTCTAACTTCTTACTCAAAACGGATGTACGCAGCTTGCCGCTCGGTTACTCACCGACTACAGAAAACCCGCGGGTTGTGCGGGCAACGCGTGGTAAATTTGTCAAAATGAACTTCGGTGCCGCGCATCGTCCAAAGCTTCGTATTGATGTGTTTACTGCCGACTTTGATGCTCAGTCTGGCCTGTTATTACCAGAAGCTGGTAAGCGTATCATTTCTGTGCTGTCCGAGGATAAAGTGTCTGACCGCGCTATTCTGGTTTATCACGCCGATGAGCTAGAAACTGTAGATACAGCGCAGGACGCCCTAAGCTTGACGATGAATATGGTGCGCGATTTATCTCGTGATCAGTTTAAAGACATTGCTATGGAAGCCAGCTGGGGGGACGCCAAAGCCTTCACACGCGGCGATATTCCAGCCAGCGGCCAAGTTTTCGAACGCCCCGTTGATGCAGATGAAAACCGTGACCGTGTGGCATTTTTTGCCAACGATAACGGTACGATAGAACGCTCTGACGACAATGATTTCGATGATGAAGACTTCAGCGGATTTGGAACGCAAGATGAAGCTGGCCTGCGTGGCTCTAGAGGCTCGCGCGCACTTCAAGGTGATACGGGCCGCCCAACCAACAGCTTTGGTGGTCGTCGGGATAATGGCAGCGCTGAGTCTGCACGCCCCGGTCGTTTAATGCGCTGGATTGGATGGGGTAATAAAACATCATCTTATGTCGAAGGCATGGAAATCGAAACAACAACGACTGTACTGGATATGGTCAAGCGCCTGAACGCCTATGCAGATGTTGTCTCTACGCCCCAAGGACGTGTCATTCGCGGCAAGTCTTATTGGAACTATGATGCGTTTATTAAACGCGCCGAGCTTCGCGTCTTTGATGCAGATAGATCCACACGCGGGACACCTTTCGCATCGGCCGATTTTGTTGACGGCGAGGTCAGCTTGTTCGTCAATGATGGTCAACTGCGCTCAGAGAATACACCTGAAACGATGGTCTATGTTCTGCGGGTTTACGACGCTGATGGTAACTTTGACGAAACTGCGCCTAAGACCCTTAGCTTGGGCTCCGCAGAAACGGACTCCACAGAGGAGGCCTGGCGACAAGAAAGCCAAATGACATTTGGTCACAATACGCTCTTGAACGATAACATTCGTGTTCGCGGCGGGTCCGTGCGTGTCTATGGCCGTAATGTTCCTGGTGACCAAGTAAGCGTCATGGGACAAACAATTACAGTCGATAATGACGGTAAATTTGTCGCCGAGCAGATATTGCCAACAGGCAAGCAGTCTGTAGAGGTACGGGTTGCCGGCGTTAACGGAACAGAAAACCGTATTTTGCGCCGTGTTGATGTTAAGAACAGAGATACATTCTACGTCGCTCAAATCGAAGCCACAGTAGGTGAGAACATCACAGAGGACGCCTCTGGCGACCGCAGCTTCGAAGAAGGTCGCGTGGCATTCTATGTGCGATCACGCCTCAATGACCGCTGGGCGGTCACGGCGACGGCTGACACAGGCGAAGCGGAAATTGAGAACCTGTTTAGCGGTTTGGATGATAAAGACCTCGGTCAACTTCTGCGCCGTCTTGACCCTGAGCGTTTCTACCCAACGCATGGTGACGACAGTACCATTGAGCAAGACGCACCAACATCTGGTAAATTCTACGCCCGCATTGAACGTGATGATGACTACGCGCTTTGGGGGAATTATCAAACCAACTTTAACGATACCGAATTTGCCCGCGTGCAGCGCACGCTTTACGGCGCCAAGCTGCATTGGGACGAAAACGGTAATCAAACTAAGTTTGGTGATGAGCGTACGCGTCTCACAGCCTTTGTGGCGCAGGGGGGATCGCGTCAGGGCCGTGATGAGCTTCGCGGAACGGGCGGCAGCGTCTATTACTTGCGCAATGGTGATATTGCGATTGGATCGGAAATCTTGCGCATTGAGACGCGTGACCGTGTTTCAGGTCTGGTTTTTGAAAGCCGCCGCCTAACTTATGGTGCTGATTACGACATGGACTTTATCCAAGGCCGCGTCATCCTGAAGCAACCTTTGGGCAGCAGTGTGGATGATGGCCGTCTCTTCCGTGACGGTAGCTTGTCTGGAGATGAAACGGTTCTTGTCATTGATTATGAGTTTACACCGCTTACAGGTGGGCTTGATAACGCCGCAGTTTACGGTATGCGCGGATCGCGTTGGTTTGGTGACCATATCAAACTTGGCGGGACGTATAACCATGATACTGATGGCGGTGCAGAATCAGATCTTTATGAACTAGACTTGACCCTGCAACATGCGGCCGGGACCTATCTGAAAGGTGAAATCGCCAAGACAAAAGGTGCAGGTGTTGAAACCTTCCGCTCTCTTGACGGCGGCTTCACTTACAATCCGCTCGCAAGAGGGGGCCGGATGAATAATGCATCGGCACTTGCCTATGCGCTTGAAGCCGCAGTCGACTTTACAGAAGTTGATGGGTTTAATCTGGATGGTTCATCTTATGCTTACTGGCGTAAGCGCGAGGCTGGTTTTGCAGGTTATGCAGAATCGACCAATCAGCAAATCCAGCAATTTGGCGGTGGCCTAAGTCTTGCCCTGAGCAACCAGTTTGACCTTACCGCGCGTGCGGATGTGACAGACGATAAGACAATTGGCACAAATAGTTTTGCCGAAGCGAGCCTCGATTATAAAGCCAATGAGCATATCACGGCCTCTATCGGTGCATCGTTTAATGATGATGCGCGCGGTAATTCAGGTACGTCTCTTGGTGGACGGGTTGATTATAAATTTGATGATGACAGAAATGTTTATGTTTATGGTCAAGTAGCTATTCAAGGTGACAATCAGCGCACAACTGACAGAGCCGGTATAGGCGCGGAAATGCGCCTGTCTAAGAAAATCATCGGTGGTGGTGAAGTGTCTGCTGGCGAAGATGGACTAGGCGCGAGAGCTTCCCTACATTATGATTATGGGGATGGTAATCAGTCATATGTTTCTTACGAACTACCGCTGAACGCGCGTGCGCAGTCAAATAATGGTACGTTTAACTTAGGTGCCCGCCGCCGTTACTCAGATTCACTCTCTGTTTATGGCGAGGAACGGATGCAACTTAATGACCTTAGTGTGAACGGTGTTACCCATGCCTATGGTGTCGACTATGATCCTGGGAATTGGAAATTTGGTATATCGGCTGAAGTCGGCCGTATCGACGACATTGACCGCGAGGCCTTCTCGGCCAATATCGGCTTTGCTTCTGACCGCGTTAAATTCGGTGTAACAGGCGAATGGCGTGAGGACGAAAATGTTGATACAAATGACGTTCGTAACGCTTGGCTTCTTCGTTCGACAGCGAGCTATCTCGCATCAGAGGAACTGCGTTTGCAAGGTAAGCTGAATTTTGCTTTCTCTGATCAGTCAAGTGCTGACGACGCGTTAGGACCACAGACTTTTAACGAAGCTGAATTTATTGAAGCCTCTCTCGCGGCGGCTTATCGCCCTATCTGGGATGATCGTCTCAATGTCTTAGCAAAGCTTGTCTGGCTTGAAGATCTGTCTCCAACCTCCCAGCGCTTCAATGGAGAGTCCATAAACTATCGTCAGAAGAGCCAGATTGCTTCTCTTGACGCGAGCTATGACATTTCTCCGCGCTTCACGCTTGGTGGTAAATATGCCTACCGTGCGGGATCAGTGACTAGCTCTCGTGAAAGCCTAGACTTCACACGCTCTGAAGCTGAGTTGGCTATTATCCGCCTTGACTTCCATGCGACTCATAAGTGGGATGCCGTAGTCGAAGGCCGCAGGCTAGATATTGGTAATGGTGTTATTGTACGCGATGGCGGCTTGCTGGGTGTTTACCGTCATGTGAATGATAATGCCAAAATCGGTCTCGGTTTAACATGGGGCGGTATCGAAGAAGAATATCTTGCTGCTACAAGTAAAGAGAACGATATTGGGTGGTATCTAAATGTCGTCGGCAAATTCTAGCTTTTGGCTATAATTTTATAAAATGAACAAAGCTCTCTGCACCGCAGAGAGCTTTTTTTGGTAACAGTATTGGCCCAAATTTTCATGGGTTTCATGGAATGTATGGGTTTCACGCATCATGTTTATCTTAGGCGGCGTTAAGCATTTGTTCACCATATATTATGATTTAGGCCTCACTATTGAAATCGAACTTCAAATGGAGATTTCATGATGAATTATAATCCTGTTCTTCTTACGATAAGTGTTTTTGTTTCTGGTACTTTAATAGCGATGCCGGCTTCCGCGCAGACCACGACGACAGCACAGCCTGTTGAATTATCGAATGACGAAAATTCAAGGCCGACACGCCGAATTGTCCGAGAAGTGGAGCCTCTTAATTATTGGGTTGAAGCGGAAAAATTACCTATTCGGGACAATCCAGTTGCGGGGGATGTCAATGGTATGCTCAAACTTGGACAAAAAGTAAAAGTCTATGACCGTTTTGAAAATTGGTTACGCATTAGCAAAACAGGGGCAACGGAAAAATGGGTTAATGCAAATTACCTCACCACGGATCAACTGACTTGGGCCCGCTTTGATAATAAGCGTCGCCGCTCAGCTGGGTTTAGTCGATCAAATTTGGTGGATGATGTGTCCCTAAAACGCATAAAAATACCTTCGGATAAAGACGCGCGGGTTTACGCGGCCTCCATAAAGGCGACTGCAAATAATAACCGCGTTATTGTCACGCGACAAAACTTTCGTGCAGGCCCTTATTTCGAAAAACGGCTCGTCTCATGTGCTGAAAATGGTGTCGCCTCACGCTTCCAGCTTTTAGGGGAAGGCCACAGCTATATGATGATGGAAAAAGACATTCGCGCGCAAGGGGTTGATGTAAACACTGCGTCTCCGCGCACTGAAATTACGAATAGTTCTGCTACGCCAAAAACATTGACTATCGTCAACTATAGTTGTGAGTCGCAAAATTTTATTTCTGCTCAGTAATACGACCCAATTAGTTTAAACGCTGACGTAATCAATCGTTTTAGCGACGGGGCCGCCGCAATGGCCTCTATACTGAATCTATGTCTCGGCACAGATGCAACATAGAGCATAGCTTTCGGTTCTTCACTTTATGACAATGGCTATGGTGGCGTAGAACTAGGCCTTGGCGGTGGCGTTTAATTCCGATAGGTAGGCTTTTCAATTCGCGGTATTTCAAGTCACAAATTTGCGAGATGGTTATATGGTTTGTGTGCCACATTAATGCCGTGCAAGTCCTAATTTTGCTGACCTTCTCTTGAGGCTAGAGCTTTTGTGAGGGTGCAGGACGCCCCTAGCTTTATAGACACCTTGCAAGGTAAAACTTGAAGCAAGAAGAATGTCTCATGGCGGTCGTGTTCGATATTCTGTTGGGTTCGAACATGGGAGCAATGGTTCATGCCGCAGACAAGGACTTGGTTTTGCTCCCTAATAAGGATTCCTACTCATTCAAAAAATGAAACTACGAAACAGATTCAATAACTTACATCAAAAGGTTTGGATCTGTAGGAGTGCGGCTAAATTCAAGTAATTTATACTGTAATTTCAATGGCATAGAGGGATTGAAAATATCAAATGTTTACCAGGGTATTGTCAATATTGTTTACCCTTTTAAGCCGCTCCCATAGAACAGTAGTACCAATTGAGGGGGAGGGTATTCCCATTGTAGACCTTAGCTGAGTGGCTTAAAATGCTGGGAATGAGACACTCTGCTATTTCTGTTTAGGGGATTAAGTTATCATTTTGCGGCGGCTTAATATCGCTCAATGTAAGACACTGAGTTATAGTTCGCTATGTGGATTAGCAAAAAGTCAACTTACCACCGAAGTCGAATGGTTGAGAGACTTACAGTTAGAACTTTAAGCAGCTCGCTATCAGAAAAAAATTAAGGTTCGAATCCCTAATGTTGCACGATTGTAGCTCATTTTGTAGCCAAAAATGAGGTTAGTAGAGGGACTTTTGCAGGAAATTTCAGGGTCAACAGTAATAATCAAAAGAAATTAATGGCGCACCGGGGATGCGTGGCTCTTGGTCTTTAAAACTGATATAAATCAATAGCATGGACATCACTCAAATGTCAATGGACACCAGTTTTTGCCGCAAAACTGCACCCCAGCGGAAAAGAGCCAAAATAGCAAAAAAAATCGTAGCTGGGTTGCTATGCAACCCTTGCTCCTTGGCGAAAGCGGGGTGTGCAAACGGAGCGGTAAATCGTGCGGGGTGGTGCGGGCGCAAGGCGCAGACTGAGCCACGGCCCGTGCTATTTTCTGCGAAGTGCGCCGAGGGGCTGCGCCCCTAAGTTAGATTGGTCCAGTAAAACACGGTAAGCCCATATGTAGCGGTTAACAGGTCTAAACCCCCATGATATTGAGTGTTTCAGCCTTAAAAACTTGATTTCTAGTAACTCCGGTAAGTTCCGGTAAGGAGTGTTAACATTTTGTTAATGTTTAGGCGTCCCAGTTAGGAATGTATTGATGATTAGAGCTTCCAGCTTCATCGGCCTTGATTAAACCATCATCACGAGCAGCTCTTATAACTTTCGATACTTGAGACGTAGCACTAGCACTATCATCCAGTCCAAACCGTTCACGTAGTGTGCTGTTAGTCATGCGCTGACCATTTACAAAACGCAAACCCGCGTGCTGATAGCATGCTCGGATACGTTCATCAGGCGTCATTTCCGTAAATTTACGCGGCGCAAATAAAACTGTGCGGACAGCCTCAAGTTCTTGACGAAAATCAGGCGGAGGCAGTTGAAAGAGTTCGGCTTGTGAAATCACTTTATCAATTCCTGTGCCTTGTTGCTCACACATTTTCATACGCCGCATAAGCCCCGCCAAACGGTCATTGCGTGACCGAGGCGGTGCATCAAGAAAACGATTTGGTGGAATCAATGCATTGCCCGGATTGCTGATTTCAAGGCGATCTTTGAAAAGCTCAACCAGAGGCCCAGCACCAGTGACTGTCATATCTTGGTGCATGAGTGCATTTGCGACAAGTTCACGTATAGCCAATTCAGGAAACAACTTACTTTCTTCACGAAAAGCCCCTGAAATATATTCGTTAATCGGTAAAAGGCCGTCCAAATATTTTATGAAACCGTCCAAGCTCAGAGCATAACCTTTACCTCCGTCCTGCCTATAGTTGACGGTCGCATCCCGACCTTGTCCGTTATAGCTCACAAACCTTAGCGCCTTACGTTGAAGCGATGTATCAAAATCTGATAATCTATAAGCGAAGAGAATAGCGCCCAAGTTTAAAATATCGTAGCGCCCACCGACATCTTCTCGGATAAGACCATCCTTCACCATGTTACTTAACGCATGCTCTGTTGATGAGGCTTGAGACTGGCCTGTCAGCTTGAAATATGTAGCGTAATCCAACAGCTTAATAACATCGCCGCTTTTCACAAAGCTGGCAGCAACACCAATCTCCCATAGATAGGTTTGAAGCTTAGCCCAAAGCGCTGTTTGTTTTTCTGGGTGTTCAGAAAGCCGAGGCGTAGCACTTCCGACACGGATATAAGCAATATGCTTGAACTCCACAGGGCGATTCACAGTCGCAGGAATAGTCAGCAGGACAAGCGACTTTCCATTTATTTCAACTCTATCAAATCGAAACTCAGGTGCAGGCTCTAATTGTTGGCTTAACCAAAATTGTAGCGGTGGCTTATTTCCTGTTTGTTTATCAGGGTCAAAATCCGTACCTGAGGCCTCCTTGGTTTCGTTATCCACTCCCCAGAGTAGATAAGCTTCCCTTTGTCCCTCAAGCGCGGCAGAATTAGACAAGGCGGAAATATACTTCCCGATAAGAGCAGGGTCAGAATTACCACTCTTAAACTCAACTATGGTTGTTTCTTTAGCACGAGATAGCAAGTCGTTCACAAGCGCTTGCAATCGAATATCTAAAAATGCATCGGTCATACTGCACCCGTCCAATCAAAGACTGCCGCAGCTTCGGCGAAGTCTTTAAATTTGTGCTTTTCAAAATCACCTTGCTTCACGAAAAGAGGCTTGAACGTCGTGTCTGACTGCGCCGTGTTCACGTCCTCACACCACTGCTCTAGGCGCTTACGCTTTGGCTCCACATCAACGTCCTCTTGCCCCTTCGTCTCAACGATATAGACGATGCCGCCGTTATCACGCACGAAAAAGTCTGGATAATACTCCGCCAAACTACCGTCCGCTTTTTGATAGTCGAGCTTGAACCCGACCCCGACATAGTTTTTGGCGTAAGCTTTTACGTCAGATTTATCTTCTAAGAATTTGGCGAACTGTAATTCTAAGCCAGAATCCCCGATGATGTAGTTGAATACGCTCTTAACCGCAGGGACATAGGGCTGCTGCTTCGCGACATAGGGCTTAGTGTCCCGCAATTTGATATAACCATTGATTTCTGCGTTGCCTTTATCTTCGACCGTGAGTTGATTGATTCCGCGCTTAAAGGTTTCAAGTAAGGCGTGAGTGGTTTCTGGCACTGACAGATTGCGGTGCACATTCGCGTCCTCGAGGTCAACAGATTGCTCGAAGAGGTCGTCTCGGATGAAAGCTTTTACTTTCGGGTAGAGCGCATCGTAACCCGTTTTTAGGCGAAGCTCGCCCATGATGGACTGCGTGAAATAGCCAATTAGGCTACGGAAATCGGCAATGCCGAGACTATCAATTGAAGTCGTATGGGTGACTTCACCTGTCGTAATATCCTTAAAGACAATCTGCCGCTGCTCGTCTTCTGAAAACTGTTTCAGCTTCACTTTATCACCCGCGAAGTCTGTTGGGTTAAAGTTATCAAGGTTTTTATAATTACGGTAATTTCGGCGCGTCAGAACAGGAAGTTTAATATCCAAGGCGTCCAAGTCTTTGCTATCATTATCATCGTCAACTTCCACGATTAACGGCGCTTTGGGCTTTGCGCCCGCACCCATCGAGCTGCGTTCCAGCTCTACGCCCTCGGCTTGAATTTGCTCAACAAAGTCCATGAAAGCGTCCGTGCCAATAACGCTTACATACTCTTCCGTGCCGCCCGGATACATCTTACGGAGGCCACGCCCCAAGGTCTGCTCGGGTAAGATATTGCTCTTCGCGGAGTAGGCCCGTAACCCAACAATAGTCGTGACGTTCTTAGTGTCCCAGCCCTCTTTAAGCATAAGCACAGATACAATCGCCTTGTAGGGGCTTTCCCAGCTATCGATATTATTGGCCTGCTCGCGAAGCATATTAAGTTCTTCGAGCTTGGCCTTGCTTTGAGCTTCTGAAACCACGCCCTTACTATTCGTGTGAATTGTCAGGACTTTCCCGCTTAAATCATCGTGACGGCTTTCTAGATATTCAGCCACATCATCACAGTTTTTAGTGTCATCCGTCATGATGAAAAGGATGGCTTTCTTGCCTAGCTTTTCGTGCGTCTCGTGCGCCTTACGCCATTCAATTACGCCGAGGTCAATATAGTCCGCATATTTCTCGGTGAACTTACTGCTTTGCCGTTCGGTCAGTTTCGCGCGGCTGGCTTGGTCTGGCAGAACGGGATGCTTGACCACGTTTTGCGATATGGCCTCAACCAGCGGATAGTCCGAAACTGTCTGAACGAATATCGCACCATTGTTGTGTTTGGGCGTGGCTGTCACATCGACTTGCAGAGACAGTTTGTGCCCCTTTTGTAACAGGCCATTATGGATGTCCTGAATGGACTTAAACCATGCTAGCGACTTGTCGTGGATATGATGGGCTTCGTCGTTAATCACCATCAGTTCGTCTATATCGCGCACGATTAAGCCGAGGTCAGCCGAGCTATCGGTAGTCTTACCCGTCACCTTGGGGCCGAGGAAATAATCCATTGTGTTGTCGTCATCGAGCGAGGGCGGCGTATCGCGGCCATCATAGACGCGGTGAATATTCGTCAGGAAGATATTGCCCGTAGGCTCGACGACCCGAACGTCATCTTGGATATGGACGCGAAGCTGAAAATCATCACGCCAGTTTTGCCCTGCATAGCCATTGTCGGGCAGAACAGGATCTTCAAAGAAAATCTTGAGACCATCAAAATCGTCGCGAATACGGTCGAGCACAATAATGTTAGGCGCAACGACAAGGAAGTTTCGAGATAAATCCGAATCTACCTCATACATTTTGTGGAAATAGCTCCACGTCAGGGCAAGGCTCATAACTTTGGTTTTGCCGCTGCCTGTAGCCATTTTAATGACGTAGCGCGCCCAGCTTTCATCAAACATCTTCTGGTTTACAAAGCCGGAACTGTCATAACGCATCAGGTCATAAGGCGACTGCGCCCCTGCAATTTCATACAGCCAAATAATCGTCTCAAGTGCCTCACGCTGTGCAAAGTAGTATTGAAACGGGGCGAGCGTGCCGTCCGATTGCGGCATCATGTGCTCTGTCTTAAACCACCACGTCAGAAGGGCTCGGCTCGTATCCGACGCACCCGCATAGTCACGGTCTCGCCACTCTTTAATCTTGCGTCGTAATTCCGAGACAAGCGGCGGCATAAGCTCATGCATTTTCTCTCGCGCGTCTTCATCGGCAGGGAACCACCGAATAGACGGGTCGAGAATATCATGCGGGGAACCGGGAAAGTCAGGATGCAGCGCCATTAGATATTCACCTCGGCAATCGCCATAGTGTCATTGCCGAATATATCGACAACCTTCACGGCGACTTTGCGCTTACCGGGCGCGGCATCAATGGCAGCACTCGTCAGGTCGATAGAGCGATCTTTTTTGGTGCGGAAGCTCTGCCATTCATTCTCAAAGACATAATCGCCCGTCCAGATTTCGTCGTAGCCTTCGCCATCCTCACGCTCGACACGGATCATTTCTTGCTTGCTCTCCCAATCGAAATCGACTGACCAATAATCAATCCAATCCGTCCATTTCTCGGTCAGGACTTCACGCTCAAAGGTGCCGTCCTTATTGTGCTTCACTTTTACGATTTGCCCCTTATCGACAACGATTTTACTCTTGCCCGATTTGAGGGATTCTTCGGCGTGTTTGACCGAGTCTTGAGCGTAGTTGACGCTAAAGTCTGTGAGCTGCACAGAGAGCCTACCGCCCTTCACAATCGGTTTGACCTCGATAAAGGCGACATCATGGAAGACGACTTGGTTCTTCTCGACCGCGCGTTTATCAAACACATCGCGCGGGATGTATTTCGGCGAAACATCAATGCCCTTACTCGCGGCTTCATCGAGGACATTGGGGAACAGCCCCATCTCAAATTCAAATCCGAGGACATCGACTTTAGTGATGCGTTTTTGGCGGCATTCATTGATGATATTCTCTACAAACATGCGTGTCACAGGCAGGTTCACAGGGCCAACTGCGACAAGGCGGCCTGCCTTTTTACCCGCGAAGGCCGTGAAGCCTACTGTCGCTTCGGCGCGGTAAGCGTGAAGAATAAGGTTAAGAAACTCCTGTTCTTTGGCTGCGAGCTGAGCCTCTCGTTGCTCCGCCCGAAGTCCAGGATTGACGCCAACATAATGCGCGCGCTCATACTTGCCGAGGTTCAGAATTTCAAAAGCGCGGTAGTCTTTGTTTTCGGCTTTCATCTCACGCTGCACCCCAATCATACGCTTACGGGTTGTGTGAATTGAGAACTTACCCAAATCGGAACCTATCCACTTACGGCCAAGTTTTTCAGCTACAGCTAAAGTAGTTCCGGACCCACAAAAGAAGTCAGCAACAAGGTCACCAGGATTGGAGGAAGCTCTTATAATACGATCTAGTAAGGCTTCGGGTTTTTGGGTTGGATAATCAACCGATTCTTTTGCCTGCGAATTTACAGGATAAATTTCAGTCCAAAGGTCATCGACCAACCGCTCGCCAGATTCGTCAAGGTATTGCTTCTTCCGTGGGTTTCCTGATGAAGTAAATTCTATCAGGCCGTCTTTAAAAGCAGCATCAATTCTCTCCTGCCCCCAAATCCAGTGCATTCCGGGTTTAGGCTCAATCATCTTACCGTCAAAATTTCTGGCTGGCCCCTGTCCTTTTTGAATCAAACTGACTAATTGATATTTCCGGCCAGTATCATTCTCTACTTTATCAAATTTTTCATAGTACTTTTTCGTTTGCGGCTTAGTTACCTTGTTAAAGGTCTGCCCTTTGTCGAAAAAATAGATATAATCATGAACATTTCCAAAGCTGTTTGCTTGAGCTTTTACAACTCGAATTTTTTTCCATATTAAAGCATTTCGATAACATGAAGCCCCAAACACTTCGTCTAGGATTGTTCTCAAAAATGAATTTACGCGCCAATCACAGTGGACGTATATTCCGCCGTCATCAGCAAGCAAATCCCGCATAATTATCAACCGCTCATAAATCATTGACAGGAAGCTATCTGAGCCACGCCCCCAAGTGTCGCGATAGGCAATTTCTTCGAGGATATTTGGCTTCTTGGTAAAGCTGTCATCGCCAATATCAATGTCCATCGAGAAATCTGCGCCAACATCAAAGGGCGGATCGATATAGATGAGCTTGATGCCGCCTTGTGCCTCAATTTCGTCCCGAAGCGGCCCGTTTTTTAGCGAGCTTAAAATCAGTTTATTGTCACCCCAGATGAGCTTATTATTCCAGCCAGAGATTTGCCGACCCGTTTGCGGTGAAAAGAAATCAGGCTGGGCCGTTAGATGCTTTTCCGTGCGCGGCTCGTCCACTTGCTCAATCGTCTGAAACGGCAGCACAGCATTGGTGACGCGGTTGGTCTTTCCGTTCCAAACTAGCTCAACCTCGCGGTCATCATCAAACAAAAGGAACCGATATTTCTCAGGGAGTGGCTTGCCCGCCTCAACCGCACGAATGATCTCTTGTTTTTCAGTCTCAGATAAATTCATCGAATCATTTCCTTTGCACTATCTACTTTAGAGCAATTTCTTATTCTGAATACCAAATAGCTCTCGCTTTCCCATGTTGTTTAAGATGGCCGATTTGGACCAATTCACTCACCAACAGACCTCAAGCAGTTCCAAAGCGTCACGCTCTTAGGTAAGGCTAGAACTCTTCGTCTCTCTGATCATGTTGATAAGCTGGATGAACCCCCCATTATCAGAGGCACCCTTCCACCGATTTGCAAACCAGCAAGTTAGCTGTAAATTACCTCTAACATACCCCAGACTACTATCCACTCTATCAAGGGACATCATCATGTCTCCCCGAGATTTACCGATACGCGTTGTATAAGGCATGCCTGTCAACTCGCATAAACCATCTTGGATTGAATGAAGCTCAAGAATATGAAGCCTCAATTCCTCATCACTTGAAAACCCAAAAGGCTTTTCCTTCTTTTTTGATATCACTTCTTTGCCGCCGTCTTTGGAGGCTTGCTTAGCAGCGTATATAATATCTACTGCGGACGCTTCCCAATCGGACAAGGTTCTACCTGCATCTTTCTTTTTTTTGAGTGTAGCTTTCCATTTCGGGAGCGAAAACCAGCGCTCCAGATCATCGCCACGGATAAGAGAGATGATGTAGTCAGCATATTCTTGTCTGGCTTCCGCCATCGTCATGCGTGTTCTTACCACATTAGGAGTATGCGGATGCAATTCAGCTAAAGCGAGAGGAGCATTCTTCAAGTTAGTTTTTCGCCAAGGTTGAGTGGGATAGAAAGTGATAATGACCTCTGCGCCCTCTCTTCCCCGCGCATGCGGATCGGGCCGTCTTTCGTAGACCTTTTCTTCTCCACTTATTTGAGTCCAGAAAAGATGACTTCCATCATCGTGAATGAAAAGATCATCTTTAGTGATGTCATCAAGTCTAGCATGTGTATTCCACCATAAACTGATTGTCCCCTCATCAGGCACAACGCCATTGGAGGTTTTCAATTGGGAATGCGCATACTCTCGATATTCACTTTCTAGACCTTGGACGAAAAGCTCATGAGACTTTGCATCCTCAATCAAACAAATGGCAGAACGGTCAAAGGCCTCGCGCCACATGTAATTGCCATCGCCAAAGTTCTTTATATAGACACGAGTGTCAGGGGTAATTTGCACAAAATACTTTCCAAGCTTATGCTTTCGGGGATTTGATAAGCCCCATGCCCATCAGTATCCACCGTGATGTGGCCTTGTTGTGCGAAGTGCTGCGCCCCTTAAAACCTCGACGATCACCTGCAAGCCGAATTTTTGATTTATCATAAAGCAGGTCATTCAGGCCAGAGAAATAATCCATAGTGTTAAGAATCGCTCGGCCCATATCGCCAGCTTCCTTGTTTTTCCTGCCGTGTAAAATCCGGTCTCTAACTTTCTCTGCGCTCTCAATTTTTTCTCGAAGTTCAGACGGCATTCTATATCCGTAAATTTGCTCGAACTTCGTACGAAAATCGCCACGCTGCAAATCATATTCGTTAATTATTGTTCGCGCTAATTTGGAATCCACCTCATGGAGTTTTACGACTCCGAAATAAAGCACTTCCCGGTGAGCAATTTCTATTCTGGAAAACATATAACTGATAACGACCTCATAGCGATATTCATCTGTCAGCAAGTCGGAGCATGGAGCAAAGTAATCAATTACTTCTTTGTCATGCGCATTAAATTTTTTGAGAACTGTTCTGTGCTGGATATATGGCATCAACTAGCTTCCTAAATGGATATCCAATCGAGCGTAATCCATACCCAATTATACCCGATAATATCCAATTGTCATTCTCTCATTTTAGGGGCCACTAAGAAAGAAAACGGCCATTTCTTTTCTTAGTGGGTTTCTTAAGAAAGGTTCGGAGCGGTTTTCGAGAGTGAAAAAAGCCCAAAATCTATGAAATTTTCAGAGACTTTGCGGGGTTAAAATACAAGGTAACACCCCCGAAAACCCCAGTGGCATGGGGGAATACTCCGAATCCATGCCCCCACGCCTTTAGGCCTTGGGGGCATGAAAAACGATGTGCAGACAATGCTTTAGCATGGTGGTAACACCACCCGCTTTATCTAGCCCTCCAAAATTTCATTTTGCCACTTTTCCCAGAATAGCCCCCAGCCGCCCCAGAACACTGTAATTATTCATTCGAGAAATTTTGAGTAAATATGCTATGATTGGGTATGCCAAACAATTCTCAAGCCATTACCGACAATCAAAAACTTGCCGCCGATATTCGTGAGGCCATGGTCATTCTGGCGAAGGTCATTCGCAAATTTGGGGATGCGCCTTGGCCACTGATGGAGCGTTTACAGAGCGAATTGAAAGCTCTCGAAGACCGCGAAGCGCTCCTCGTAGGCTTGCTAGGCGAAACGCCAGAAGATGGTTCTAAGGGGCCAGATTTACCAGAGTTTGGGTAAGTCCATCGCTTACGGGATGCGCGATTTTTAGCATTTCTTTCCGTCTATATTCAAGTGACCCTCCATCGCCATATTGAGGCCGTGTGTTCTTATGACCCATCAATGTGCAGCGCAATCCATAGTCCAATCCAGCCTCCTGCATGCGCTTCTCGAAGGCGTGACGGAAACTATATATGCGGTGCTTTTTGGTCGGCATAAGGCCGCGTGTATGGAAAGTTTTAAGCAGTGCTGCGGACAGTGAGTTGCCTTTATCACGGTAGCGCGGGAAGCCATTAGGAGCGCGTTTCATCGCTTCTAGAGACACACCAACAAGCGGAATATCACGCGCGGAGGCCATAGATTTAAGCTCTCTTTTAGCTGTTGCACGGATGCGAATATACGGCACCTCAGCATCCAAACAGATGTTCTCAGGCAGTAAGTTAGCTATCTCACTGGGCCTGCACCCTGTTTCAATAAGAGCGTAGGCAATGATCTGCGCTTCGGGATTAATGCCGTCTAGGACATTTGGCTTTAGTATTTTTGACTGCACCCAATCGTTAGAAAATGAGGGCGTCGCTTCGGTTGGCGTGTCCTTGAAGCGTAGCTTTCTGAACGGGTTTTCACGGTCTTCCTCGCCTTGATACGTCCAATATTCTCGGAAAAGTTGGCGTAGGTTGCCTAGCTCTCGGTTGGCACTATTGGGGCGGTATGTGCGGGCCTCCGCACCCTCTGGGCGAAGGCGTTCGCCCCACCAATCATAGAACTGCCGCCCGTGCTTTCGAGCTATCTCGTTCATGGGTAGGTTTCCGCACAGTGCTACAAAATGTTCTACAGCGCGGGTCTTGGTGGCTTTCCACCTGACGATTTGTTCTGGTGACTTACGGCTCGTCTCTCCAATGCTTAGCTTGTCGCAATAGAGCTTAAAGGCATCGCGGATTGTGTCCTTTGGTGGCTCTATTGTTCCTAACACGGCCTCCATGTCGATAAGCTTGGAATCGATACTATCAAGTGCTTTGACCCTCTTAACGACCTCCTGAATTGGCTCAACGGTCTTGAGTTTGGAGAGCGGCTTAAACTCGAATCCTACTGCTACGGCGCGGCGTCTGGCCGTCCTGTAACGGCACATTTCGGGCGAGTCCTCTGCACTCACTCCAACTTGTTTCGCGAGTGTTGTTTCCCAAAAGTGCTCATCTGCATCCATCATCGCGTCCCGTCTTTCACGAGCGATTGTGAGGGAGTCTGTATGTAGAGCATGCTTGACCCTGAAGCGCTTATCGATGGTGCGGAAGCGGGCAGGAACGCGGCGTACATAATACCAAGTGTGGCCGCGTTGTTCTAAGTAATGATTTTGGCGAATGGTCATAATCCATTGTACCCCAGTCTGGACCCCAATTTGGACCCCAAATTGGGGGAAATTGGGGGGTTGCGAGAAAACGTGGGAAAAACAGTAGTCTTTCCAACGACTTAACGGTTTTAAGAATGAGAGAAATGGCGCACCGGGGAGGATTCGAACCCCCGACCCCCTGATTCGTAGTCAGGTACTC
>CAYPFR010000017.1:0-12846 GCA_964410285.1 uncultured Caulobacterales bacterium
CATGCCACTGGGGTTTTCGATGGTGTTACCTTGTATTTTAACCCCGCAAAGTCTCGGAAAATTCGGCGAGAAACTGGGTATTTGTGGGTATAATTGGGTATTATGCCTTAAGTAGCGAGTCTTTCTTAGTGATTGGCCTTAAGAAAAGAAACGGCACTATCTTTTCTTAGTGATGTGGCTTAAGAAAAGATATGACGACTAATAAAAATCAAGGTTCAGGCCGTTACGTTGAGACAATCGCCTTCGGTGAAAAGGTTAGCGCATTTCTGCCAAATCAACTCCCACCAGAGTTTGATATTACTAGCCCTAAAATTTTTGGACGCTTGAACGATGCTAATCGTGCTTTAGGCCGTCTCGACGGCATCAAAGATATGCTGCCAAACGCAGACTTATTTTTGTATTTCTATGTTCGAAAAGAAGCGCTCTTGTCTTCTCAAATTGAAGGCACGCAATCGTCCTTTTCTGACCTACTTTTATTCGAAGCCGATGAGACACCGAATGTCTCGGTTGATGACGTTGGCGAAGTCACAAATTATGTTGCCGCGATGAACCTTGGACTAGAGCGATTACAAACGCTTCCTTTGTCATCTCGATTGCTCAAAGAGCTTCACGCAGTTTTGATGCGCGGAGTTCGCGGCGAAACGAAGAACCCTGGCGAGTTCAGGCGTTCACAAAATTGGATTGGTGGCACACGCCCAGGCAATGCAAGATTCGTCCCGCCGCCGCCCGATAAAGTCACAGAGCTTATGTCTGACCTTGAGAAATTCATTCACGCTGACGAGCTTAGAGAAGCCCCGCTGATTAAAGCCGCGCTTGTCCATGTTCAGTTTGAAACAATCCATCCATTCTTGGACGGGAATGGAAGACTTGGGCGACTACTAATCGCCTTGATGCTGGTCGAGAGTGAGGCGTTGAGCGCGCCCCTTTTATATCTCAGCCTTTATCTAAAAGCGCGGCGCGATGACTATTACGCGCTCTTGTCAAAAGTGCGCTTTGAGAACGGGTGGGAAGATTGGTTAGAGTTCTTCCTCGACGGCGTGATTGAAACATCAGCGCAAGCCGTCCGAACAGCACAAAGATTACTCGCGCAATTTGACGAAGATGAGCAGAAAATCAGAACGCTTGGCCGCACAAGTGACTCAGCTTTTCGTGTTCATACAGAACTCAAAAGACGTCCTGTTGCGAATGTTCCGTTATTGGCAGAATGGTCTGGCTTAACGGCCCCAACTGTGCGGAGTAGCTTAAAGCGATTGATTGACATTGGCATAGTCACACAACCCGGAAATGAGAAGCGCGATAAAGTCTATATCTATCGTCCAGTTCTGCAAATTTTGGAGCAAGGAACTGACCCGCTTTAACCTACGAAATTGAGACAAATAATTTGCAACGATTCGTTGTGGTTAATGCGACTCGTTCTATAAGTAATAGAGATTGGTTTTGTGGGTTGAGTTATGACAGGTGAAAAAGGGTTTATGGAGAACCCCATCCTCAATTCTCCTTACACACCTCCTGCTCAGCATCACATCCTCTCGGTTGATAAAAACTCGCCTGATTGGGGCGTCGTCAAACAGGGCCGGAGATTGTCCAATTTGGCAACCCCGGCTGTTCCTAAGAGCGGCAAGTCAGCGAAGCCGAAATCTGGTGATCTTTTCGAGACGAGCGAAGAAACGCATGCACTCATAAATCGCATTCGGAAAGACGTTGAAGCTTGGCGGAATTTACCATCTCCAAAACAATGGTCTGTGACGCCAACGACTGAAAAGCTATTGAAGTATTGGCGGTCTCTAGACCCCATGCAGGGAATACGCCCTTTCTTCTGTCAGATGGAAGCCGTCGAGACTGCAATCTGGATTTACGAGGTCGCAAGAACAGATAAAAAATATGCTTATGCACTGGCTGGCGTGCGAGACGGAAATCGTGATGCAAACCCAGAAATTTTGCGGTTAGCTTTCAAGCTCGCGACAGGCGCGGGTAAAACAACCGTTATGGCCATGCTGATGGCGTGGCAGACCTTGAACGCGGTTCGCAACCCCGGCTCAAAATTGTTTACTAGATCATTCTTGGTTATCGCACCGGGTATCACCATCAAAGACCGTCTTCGCGTCCTAGAACCCGAAGGGGCTGATAGTTACTATATAGACCGCAACATTATTCCGCAGGACATGATGGCGGATATGCAGCGGGCGAAGATTGCGATCACGAATTATCATGCTTTCCAACGCCGCAATAAAATAAAACTCTCAAAAGGAAATAAGGCCGCTATCGCAGGATGGCGTGAGGAAGAGATTGATACGCTGGAAACCGAGGGTGAAATGCTACGCCGCGCAATGCCGGAACTTGTCGGCATGAAACAGATACTTGTCATAAATGATGAGGCCCATCATTGTTACCGCGAGAACCCGGAGTCGAAACAAAAGAAGGATGCCGAAGGGCGAGAAAATAATGACGCGGCGCGTCTTTGGATTAATGGCATTGGAGCCGTTCAAAGGCATATGGGCCTGTTGGGTCAGCCCGCTAAAGCTAAAGTCACATCGAAGTCTATTCCGGGAGTGATTGATTTATCAGCGACACCTTATTTTTTGAAAGGGTCGGGCTATCCGGAAGGTTTCCTGTTTCCTTGGGCTGTTTCAGACTTCCCTCTTATCGAAGCCATTGAGTGCGGTATTGTAAAGCTACCGCGCGTTCCCGTGCTCGACAATCACCCCACAATGGACGGCAAGCCCATTCTTGGAAATCTATGGGAACATATTGGCAAGAAAATGCCCAAGAAGGGCCGCAAGGCAGGCGGAGGAGGAGCGGACCCTGCAGACTTACCAGAGCTAGTGCAAACGGGGCTTAAGGCGCTATATGATCATTACGTTCAGACGTCAGACCGCTGGGACCGAGCAGGCCTTGATGTCCCGCCCGTTTTCATCGTGGTCTGTAATAACACGGCCAGTTCACAAATGGTGCATGATTGGATTGCGGGTTGGGAGCGTGAAGAAACTCCAGAGCTTCGAGGCGAAGCCTTCCCGGCAAACCTGCCGATGTTTTCTAATTTTGATGAACATGACAACCGTTTATCCCGTCCGAAAACCTTCCTCATCGACAGTGCCCAATTTGATAATCCCGACGCGATTAAGCCGGGCTTCCGCAAAGAGATGGCAGAAGAAATTGAACAGTTCCGCCGAGAATTTCCGAACAAATCTATAGATGACGAAACGCTCTTACGGGAAGTCATGAACACTATCGGTCAAAAAGGGCGATTAGGAGAAAGTATCCGCTGTGTCGTGAGTGTCTCTATGCTGACAGAAGGTTGGGATGCCAATACGGTTACGCATGTCTTCGGTTTGCGCGCATTTGGTTCGCAGCTCATTAGTGAGCAAGTCATGGGCCGCGGATTGCGCCGCGTGAGTTATGACCTCAATGAAGACGGTAAATTTAATCCGGAATATGCCGATATTTTAGGCATACCATTTGATTTTATCGGAGAGCCAACGGCCTCAACAATTTCCCCGCCTAAGAAACCTATTCAAGTCAGAGCTATTCGAGAGCGCGAGGCGTGCGAGATCACCTTCCCGCGTGTTGTCGGCTACAGGACTGAGCTACCGCCCACGCGGGTTCAGGCCGACTTTTTAGAAGATTCGCGCCTAACAATAACCCGTGAGATGGTCGGCCCAACGGAAACTGTGTTGTCTGGTGTTGTCGGGGAAACAACGGTTATTCGTCCTAATGAACGAGACTACAATCTAACGCGTCCGTCTTCGCTAATTTTGAAACTCGCCGGAGAGCTTGTTCGCGCAAAATACCCGAACGATGACGGTAGTTTCGATATGCGATTATTTAATCGCGTTCGTCCGGTGGTTCGGCAATGGTTAGATGAGTATTTGACTTGTGGCGATGGGACCTTCGCGGGGATGCTTGAAATTCAATCCTTGGCTAACCGCGCTATAGAGAAAATTCACGCTGCAATAGAGCGGGCTAATCAAAGACGCTCTGAGGAGGGCGAAGTCGCTCCTATTGTAAGGGCGGTGATTGATCCCATTAACAGAACAGGCTCAACCCGTTTTGTTGGTTTCCCAACAACAAAACCCGTTGTGACAACAGATATGGGACTGGGAGCGCCAAAGTGTCAGGTCAATAATATTGTGCTTGATAGTGGATGGGAAAAGACCATGGGCATGGCACTTCAAAAACACCCCAAAGTTATTTCCTATGTTAAAAACCAAGGTGTCGGCTTTACCATTCCGTATAAAAAAGGGACGGCGTCTCACGAGTATATTCCAGACTTCCTCGTGCGGTTAGATTTGGGGACAGAAGAACCGCTTAACCTGATTGTGGAGGTCAAAGGCAAGCGCGATGACGACGCGGCGATTAAAGCCGAAACGGCACAAACCTTATGGGTGCCATCAGTAAATGCGGACGGTCGTTTCGGACGTTGGGCTTATCAAGAATTCAAAGACGTATGGATGATGGAAACGGAATTGGAAGATAAGGTCAATGAGATGATCGATAGCTTGGGGAATGTTAAATAGTATGTTTGAAACGAATCCGAAAAGCTTAGGTGACCTTCTCGCTCAAGTTCGCAATCAAGCCTTACAATTACCCGACTTTCAACGCGATTGGGTTTGGACGGATGAAGGCGTGCGTCAATTACTTGCCTCAGTGGCGTCAGGATTTCCGATAGGAGCTATTTTGACTCTGAAAACGGGTGGAGAGCTGCGTTTCAAAACACGCCCTTTGGAGCACGCGCCAAACACAGGCGAAGACCCAGAACAGCTCCTTCTTGATGGTCAGCAGCGCATGACATCTCTGTATCAATCGCTCTACTCCGATCAGCCCGTTCAGGCAAAGAATAGTAAAGGGCGTCCTGTATCAGTATATTACTACCTCGATATCGAAAAAGCATTGTCTGCAGCAAGGCTTGAAGACGCTGTTTTTGCCGTTGGTTCAGATAGAATGATCAAGTCAAATTTCAATCGTGATATTGATTTAGACCTAAGCACCAGAGAAAAAGAGTTTGAAGCTTTCGCTTTTCCATTAAACTCATCTTTCAGCTACATTAATTGGCAAAATGAATTTATTATGTCTGGGCGTCCCGAAAAACTGCCTCGCCTGACAGAGTTTTACACTAAAATTATAGAGCGAATTACCAAATACCAAGTTCCGGTAATCACTCTCCTTAAAGAAAACACCAGAGAGGCCGTTTGTACAGTTTTCGAAAAGGTCAATGTCGGAGGCAAAAAACTGGACGCCTTTGAACTCCTGACTGCGATGTTCGCCGCTGATGAATTTGATTTGCGAGAGGATTTGCGCGGGACCGACGAGAAAACATTTATTGCAAAGCATAGACGCAAACCAAAACCGGAAGAAGTAATTGCCGGACGAATTCCACGTATTCGTGGTCCACAAAAAGGCGGTGTTTTTAACGACCTTGACGAACGAGATGTCTTGCAAGTCGCATGTGCCCTGCAAACTAAGTCCAAGAGACAGGCCTTCATAGAAGAAGCAAATCGTGAAGGCCGATCATACTCTTCCAAAGAAGCTCCCGCTGTAAGCATTAGGGCCAAAGACTTACTGGAGTTGGACTGTGAAATTTATCAATCTAATGCTGATCGAATGACACGTGGCTATGAACGGGCACGGCACTTCTTGAACGACCTGCATATTATTCGCGGGCGAGATATTCCTTACTTACCAACGGCTAAAACTCTCGCAGCTGTCTTTGCAGAAAATGACAATCGTGAACTCAATGCGGCCCAGAAAGAAAAGCTAGAGCGCTGGTTCTGGTGCGTCACACTGGGCGAGACTTATGGCAATAGCACCGACACGCGCGTCGCAAGAGATTTCCTAGAGCTTATTGCTTGGCTGGATGGCAAGATGATGCCGGGGATAGACCCTCGCGCTATACAGGAAATTCAAATACGTGCAGGACGCCTCGATGAATTACGCACCCGTATCTCTGCGGGGTATAAGGCCGTGCATATCGCGCTCCTTGACCAAGGATGCCAAGATTTCCGAACGGGTACTGAGGCTTATAAACTCGACAAACACGAAGACCCTGTTGATATCCATCATATATTTCCGCAGGCTTGGGCTATTAAAAACGGCATTGAGAAAAGCCGGTATGATACTATCGTGAATAAGACACCGCTCTTTGCGCAAACCAACCGTATTATTGGCGGGCAAGCGCCGTCAAAATATCTGAAAAAACTAGAAGATGAGTTGGGCGGTTCCGAAGGCGGAATGACGGCGAGAGAACGGTTGGATAATATACTGCGCTCTCACTTGATCGATCCAGATTTGCTGCGGGCGGATGACTTTGAAGGGTTTTATCAAGACAGAAAAGAAAAACTCCTCCAACTTATTGAGGCAAAAACAGGGAAAGACATTTTACGCGATGCTGGAAGTGATGACAGCGATGACGTGGATGAACCCTTGATAGAGGCAGCGGAATAATGGCCAAGAAACCTAAGAATATTGATGCCTATGATCACGAGAACTCGCGGCTGAATACGCCTACGGCGGAGCTGTCGGGTATTGCGGAGGCTATGGAGGCGACGGCGCCTATGAAGCCTGCGTCTTATAAGCGTGCCTTTCCTCTGGCGGAAGGCGAGACGCGGGAGCGGAATGAAGATTTTGATCCGCAGATTATTTGGGATGGCGCGGAACTAAAGCTGACGGATGAGCAGATTCAGCAGCTTATAAAAACGGGCCGTGTTGAACTGGGTCATGCGCAGCTAACATGGCGCGGGAAAGATACGCAGGATTGGTCAGACCTTGTGGTCAATATTCCGCCGATTTATGTGCAGGAAAAAATTCATCCGCAGGCAATTATTGCAGAGCTGAAACGCGCGACATTGGAGCGCAAAGATGCGGACGCTGTGGCCGCAGGCGAAGCACCGCCCGATTTATTTGCAGAAAGCTTTGCGCCACTCGACCCAGAAGCGACAACAGAATTTTATCAGCATGATGTCGATTGGGCGAACCGCCTCATCCTTGGCGATAGTCTGCAAGTCATGGCGAGCCTTGCGGAGCGCGAACGCCTGCGTGGTAAAGTGCAATGTATCTATTTCGACCCACCCTATGGGATTAAGTTTAATTCCAATTGGCAAGTAAGCACCATGTCAAGGGATGTCAGCGATGGCAAACTTGATAGCGCAACCCGTGAACCGGAACAGATGAAAGCCTTTCGCGATACATGGAAAGACGGGATCCATTCTTACTTGACCTATTTGCGGGATCGTATGACCGTAGCTCGCGACCTACTGACGGAAAGCGGAAGCATTTTTCTACAAATTGGGGACGAAAATATTCATCGAGTGCGGGCGCTCATGGATGAAGTTTTTGGGGAACAAAATTTTGTAGCATGTGTAATCGTTCAAACTGCACCTTATGCAACCAGCACATATCTGCCTTCAGTTCAAAACTACTTACTATGGTATGCGAAGGATTATAAAAAATTGAAATACCGCGAGCTGTTCAAGGATAAAGAAGATATTTCAAGTCTACATCTTTACCGCAACGTGCTATCCAATGATGGTGTTTCCAAATCTTCTTTTACTGGTGAAGGGGGGCGCGCAGAGTTTCTAAAACGTTATCGCCTCGTTTCTTTGATTTCTCCCGGTGCTTCTTCAACAAAGGATGAGATTAATTATGGTGGAGAGATTTATTCTCCCGGCACCTCAAGTCATTGGAAAGTAAAACTTGACAATATTGAGAGAGTAGCGCGTGCCTCTCGAATTCAGAAAACAAAAAGTTCAGTTCAATTTCGGAGCTTTATTGGGGATTTTCCTATCTCTATTCGTCACAACATTTGGACAGATACTATCACTGGAAGCTTTACGGATGATAAGGTTTACGTCGTTCAAACTAACTCGAAGGTAATAGAACGCTGCATTCTAATGGCCACCGACCCCGGCGACCTAGTCCTTGATCCGACTTGCGGTTCAGGTACCACCGCCACAGTTGCCGAACAATGGGGACGGCGTTGGGTGACCATTGATACATCGCGGGTTGCACTGGCTCTGGCGCGCACACGGGTGATGAGTGCTCGTTATCCTTACTATCATTTAGCAGATAGTCCCGAGGGCCGCGAAGCAGAAATGAAACTGACGGGTAAGCCTCTGCCCGAAATCAAAACCCACGGCGATATTCGTCAAGGCTTCGTTTATGAGCGAGCGCCGCATATTATGCTCAAGACGATCGCCAATAACGCCGAGATTGATATTATCTGGGAGAGTGCAGAAGAAACTCTCAAACCTTTACGCGAAGCTATGACAGCGAAGCTCCCCGCAGGCTGGCTTGAGGCTTTTCGCGCAGAGCAAAACTACGATGTTGAAGTCAGTCCTGAAATTGAAGAATGGGAAATCCCACGTGCGTGTCCAGAAGGTTGGCCTGCTGATATTCACAAAGATTTTTGGGATCAACGCATTGCTCGCCAAACTAAGATTGATGAGAGCATTGCTCGCGCCGCCGATGTGGACATGCTTTATGATCGTCCGATTGAGGATAAAAGCAAAGTCCGTGTTGCAGGGCCGTTCACCGTAGAAAGCCTCTCGCCACACCGCATTGTTCCCATGGACGACCAAGAAGATGAAATTTTGGAAAATCTAAATCCTGTGGAACGCGCCCGCCGCGAAAGCCTGTTGGTTGAGGATGTGGATTATGTGAATGTCATTCTAGAAAATCTGCGCAGTCACGGCGCGCAGCAAGGCAATAAGGATGAGCGCATAGATTTTGTCGATGTCGTGAATTGGAACGGTGATGACCTCCATGCCGAGGGCGTGTTTATCGAAACCAGCGAGAGCGGCGAGGAAGTGCAGCGCCGCGTGGGAATTCAAATTGGGCCTGAATATGGCTCGCTTCGCCGCGCCGACATTGCAGCCGCGGCGCGTGAGGCGCATGAGGCGGGTTTTGATATGCTGCTCTCTTGCGCCTTTGCTTTTGACGCTCATGCGTCCGATTTGAACAAGCTCGGACCGCTGCGCATCTTAAAAGCAAAGATGAATCCTGATCTGCATATGGCCGAAGACCTAAAGAATACCGGCACAGGTAATCTCTTCCTGATTATCGGGGAGCCAGATATTGCCGACCCGAAAGTTTTGCCAGATGGACGGCTGCAAATTGAGCTACGCGGTATGGATGTCTTCGTGCCCAAGACGGGCGAGATCCGTTCAAATGAACTGAAAGACATTGCCGCTTGGTTTATCGATACGGATTATGACGAGGAGAGCTTCTTCGTCCGTCACGCCTATTTCCTCGGAGGCGGCAGTAGTGACCCCTATAAGAGCCTAAAAACCGCTCTGAAGGCCGAAATCGACCAAGAGGCATGGAGCACGCTCTACCGAAATGTCAGCCGCCCATTCGACAGGCCGAAGAATGGCAGGATTGCTATTAAAGTCATCAATCACTTTGGCGATGAAGTGATGCGGGTGATGAGCGTCTAGGGATGGATTACAGCCTTTCATGTTGGTATTTAAACGCTCGCAGAATCCGCGAGCTTACGGGAGACATGGCTACAGATCACCCAAAAGAAGTTCAGAAGTCTCATGGGCAAATGGCATATTTAGGCGAGATTAGTTCTCTTAGAAGAGATGTTTTGAGATGGTTGAAGAAGAATAATCCACCTACTTTTGAGATGCTTGTTGCAGAAAACAAATTAGCGCCGGGAGCCTTTTTCACCCTCCACAGTAGCTTCTATTTCAAAGGTTTGCCTGATGTCACCAGTGGAAAACAAAAAATGGCTCATGGGTATGCCAAACTAAAAAACTTGGAGCCTATTAAAAAACTGAATTTTGATTTCTCGCCTGAACATCTCACTTCGAATTCATCATGGGTAGAGTTATCAGGAAAAAAGCGAAAATTCATTCTCGCGCATATCTCGGAAGTTAACAAAACTACCGTGCGCTGCACCCCTTATGTTCTCGCTGACGTCACCGGCACTTCAAATGAAATTTTTGATAACGATACGCTCTTGATGTCACGTTACATGGAACAGTTTCCAAGTTGCATTGATCAGTTTTCAGAGATTCGTGAGGTCAAATTTGGACGACGAAAGGCGCACCTAGATGCGCTAAGAGATATCCCCGAGGCAGATGTCAAAAAAGCTTTTGCGGAAATTATAAATGAACCGACTGTGCCTAAGGATTGGGGAGGAGAGCAGTCAGATCTATTTACCACACAAATCTCTGTTCTTGGCAAACAGCGAAGTTCCGCCTTTGCATTCAAAGGTCCTGCCAAATTCCATCCCATGACCATGGCAGATTTGGGCAAAAATGGAGATCAAATAAGTAGGTTATATATGGAGCCCGCTGATGTTTTGATTTTACAACACTGCCATGAGATCACGCCACCAGTAAGAACAATGATGCGTGCATTCGCCAATCAAGCTGGGAATTTGCGCCAATACTGCATTATAGACGGATATGATACCTATAGAATTCTTCGTACTTATAAAAAGTGCGGTTTGAAATGAGGACTCATTCGAAATTCCTATGAACACTTTTCTCGCCGACACCTTTCTAGCCGCGCTTACCAAGCTCGACAATCAGTCACAGAAGGCTGCGAAACTAACTGCGTTTGAATTGCAGACCGACCCAACTGGAAAAGGAAAATCTTTTCACCGAATTACGGCGTCTAAAGAAAAAGACTTTTGGTCAGTGCGGGCCAATCGGGACATTCGAATTATCGTGCATAAGACCGCTGACCGTCTTACGCTGTGTTATGTGGACCACCATGACGACGCCTATGATTGGGCGTCACGCCGGGTCTTTGAACGACATCCGCGAACGGGTGCGCTGCAAATCGTCGAACTCGTCGAACAAGTTCGTGAGGTCATAGCCAAGGTTGAAGCGGTGCCTGCTGCTGATTTATTCGTTGAGCCTGCTCCCGCGCCAGAAACCGTTAAGCCTATAATATTCCCACTCGCCAAGGTCGGCGCAGATAGCTTGCAAGACTATGGCGTGCCTCAAGATTGGGCAGAGCTACTCGTGGTCAGCTCCATGGCAGACGCGCTACAAGCGGCAGATCACCTACCCGGAGAGGCGGCCGAGGCCGTCAGAGTTTTCCTTGCAGGGGGAGTGCCGGAAGCCCCCGCACCTGCCGAAGCGGTCGAGGCACAACGCTTTCGCATGGTCGAACATCGCGACGAATTGGAAGCCGCACTCGAATTCCCATGGGATCGTTGGACTGTCTTTTTACACCCGACACAGCGTCAGTTTGTGGACGCAGAGTATAATGGCCCTGCTCGCGTGGCGGGGTCTGCGGGCACAGGGAAAACAGTTGTCGCTCTTCACCGTGCTATACAGTTATCGCGTGATGAAGCCGCGAATATTTTGCTGACGACTTTCTCTGATCCGCTTGCGAGCGCCCTTAAAGAGAAGCTGAATATACTGAATGGTGGTGAATCCATCGTGCCGCGCGTGAAGGTCTCGAGCTTTCTTGGACTGGCAAAAGAGCTATATGAGTTAGAGACAGGTAACCGTCCTCGCATGGTTGGAAGAGATGCGATTATTCGTCGGCTCACCAAGATTGCGCTTGACGACAACCCAACATTTCTCACGAATGAATTTGAGGATGTCATTGATCCTTGGCGCGTCGCAAGCCTTGAGGATTACCGGAATTTGAAGCGGACAGGACGCCGCTCGCGCATAGGCCAACGCCGAAGAGAACTTATCTGGCCATGGTTTGAACAGCTACGCGAAGGCATGAAAGCACGGCATGAACTCACCGAGGCGCAACTTTTTGCTTGGGTTGAAGACCTTTATAAAGGACGTGAACGAAAGCCGTTTACGCATATTATTGTCGATGAAGCGCAGGACCTTGGCGTGCCTGAACTTCGCTTTTTGGCTGCGCTGACACCGGAAGGCGGCAACCGCCTATTCTTTGCAGGAGACTTAGGCCAGCGCATTTTTAAGCTTCCATTCTCATGGAAGTCTTTGGGGATAGATGTGCGAGGACGATCAGGCACACTCAAAGTAAATTATCGCACGTCGCATCAAATCCGCGAGCAGCTAGATAGACTTCTTCCGGAAAAACTTTCTGATTTAGATGGCCTAGAAGAAGATCGCTCCGGCACGATTAGTGTCTTTAATGGACCTGTACCTGAGGCTATTTCATGTGCGGACCAAGCTGGTGAGACAAAGAAGGTTTCAGACTGGGTGAAGGCTCGGTTGGACGCTGGTATTGTTCCTGAGGAAATTGGTCTCATCGTTCGTTCAGAAGCCCAGCTGACCCGCGCGCAAGCCGTTGCTGATACGCTCGATTTATCAGTACAAGCATTGCTGGGAGAGGCTAGACCGCGAGCGGGCTTGCTTTCTGTCGGTGTCATGCAGCTAGCAAAAGGTTTGGAGTTTCGCGCGGTAGCTGTGATTGCGTGCGACGCAGAAATTGTCCCCCTTGAGAGCCGCGTTGAAGGTGCCGAGACACAAGATGACCTTGATGAAATTTGGCAAACAGAACGCCAACTTCTTTATGTTGCCGCTACACGAGCGAGAGAAAATCTACTGCTCTCTGGCGTTTCTCCTGTGAGTGAATACTTCGACGACCTCGTTACTTAGACTCAGCCAAAGGGCCATCAACTCCGCACATAACTGCAACCACCGAGCAGGCGTCCTCGCCGGACAGGCAGGCTATTCGCTTTACGCTTACGCTACGAATAGCCTAAAGCTTAGCGGGAGAAAGCTAGAATTGAGAATTTCCCAAAAACTGCCCGTATGGTGCGAATTGTGGTAACAATAATCAGTCTATTGACAATTTAGGGCCAATTAAGTAATTGAAATATATAGACTAATTGTTTCCGGGTCTTGTCGTCCCCGGTGCGCCATTAATTTCTTTTGATTATTACTGTTGACCCTGAAATTTCCT
>CAYPFR010000018.1:0-8020 GCA_964410285.1 uncultured Caulobacterales bacterium
TGAATATCAACGTCGAGCTTATCGTGCCTATCGCGATGGAAGAAAAGCTCCGCTTCGCGATCCGCGAAGGTGGCCGCACAGTCGGCGCCGGCGTCGTCGGGAAAATTACTGAGTAGGCGCCAAGCTACATAGCGGGCCTTGGGTCTGCGGGCCGGCAGGCCATAGGGGTGTAGCTCAGTTGGTAGAGCATCGGTCTCCAAAACCGAGGGTCGGGGGTTCGAGTCCCTCCGCCCCTGCCAGTCAGCCCCAGCCAAGTGGCTAGCCAATGCCTTGACAATAGTGTCAGGGAGATTAGACGCGGGAACCGGTGAAAATCGGCCCCCGCGTTTTGGAGTTTTAAAAAATGCCAAAGAGCAAGAAGCGTAAAACTGCAAAGAACCGGAAGGCACAAGCCGCGCAGCCGACAGCACCTGTCGAGCCGTCGGCCATGATGCCGAAGGTTGGGCCCGTTAAATATGTTGGCCAAGTGCGCCAAGAAATGCGCAAGGTTGTTTGGCCAACTCAGCGCGAGACGGTTGTGACCACGATTTTGGTTATGGTCATGGTGATCCTGATGGGCGCCTTCTTCTTTGTGGTGGATATGATTGTCTCTGCGGGCGTGCAGTTCTTTATTGGATTAGGAAGTTAGAAATGGCCCATCGTTGGTATATCGTTCAGGCTTACTCCAATTTCGAGAAGCATGTTCAAAAGTCGATTGAGCGCGAAGCTGCTGAAAAGGGGCTTGAGGATTTGTTTGAAGAAATCCTTGTGCCGACAGAATCTGTTGTGGAAGTGCGCAAGGGCCGCAAAATCGAAAGCGAACGAAAATTTTTCCCGGGTTATGTTCTGGTAAAGGTCGATCTAACAGATCAGGCCTATCACCTGATTAAAAACACGCCCAAGGTTACTGGATTTCTCGGCTCGGCGACGCGTCCTATGCCGGTATCCGACAAAGAGGTCGAACGCATTGTGGGCCGCATACAAGAGGGCGTGGATGCGCCGCGTCCGCTTATTACCTTCGAGGTTGGCGAGATTGTCAAAGTCGTCGATGGCTCCTTTGCGAGCTTTAACGGCAGCGTCGAGAGCATTGATGAAGAAAACGCACGTCTTAATGTGCTGATTAATATTTTTGGCCGGCCAACGCCGGTTGAACTTGAATATTCACAGGTCGAAAAGTCCTGAGAATCTAGCGTCTGTGGGAGGGTGCATCTAAGTCCATTTGCGACCCGCACCACGGACACCACAACGGTAAGCTTTCGGGCGTGCCAACACATCGCAGATGAAAATCTGTAGCCAAAATGGAGTGGAACCATGGCAAAGAAAATTGCGGGCTTTATTAAGCTCACAATCCCCGCACAAAGTGCGACCCCCGCCCCGCCTCTTGGCCCGGCATTGGGTCAGCGCGGCGTCAATATTATGGAATTTACAAAGGCTTTTAATGCCAAGACAGAGAATATCGAGCGCGGCGTACCTACGCCAACGATTATCACTGTCTATCAGGATAAGTCTTTTACGTTCAAAACCAAGACGGCTCCGGCGTCCTACTATTTGAAAAAGGCGGCTAAGCTAAAGTCTGGCGCCAATCATCCGGGCCGCGAAGTAGCGGCTACAATCACAATGGCACAGTGCCGCGAGATTGCAGAGATGAAAATGGTCGATCTGACGGCGAATGATCTGGATGCAGGCGCGCTCATCATTGCGGGCAGTGCCCGTTCAATGGGCTTTGAGGTGACGGAGTAGATCATGGCGAAAATGGGTAAAAGAATTAAGGCCGGTCGCGCGGCTTATGACAAAAACACTGTCGTGAGCGTCGGCGAGGCGGTAAAAATCGTCAAAGCTAATGCAACGGCAAAATTTGATGAAACAATCGAACTGGCGATCAATCTGGGTGTTGATCCTCGCCATGCGGACCAAATGGTTCGCGGTGTGTGTAACCTGCCAAATGGAACAGGCCGCAGCGTACGCGTGGCGGTCTTTGCGAAGGATGCCAAGGCTGAGGAGGCCAAGGCTGCCGGCGCCGATGTTGTCGGCGCGGATGATCTGGCGGCGCAAATTCAAGCAGGCGATATGCCGTTTGAACGCGTGATCGCAACGCCTGACATGATGCCGCTTGTTGGCCGCCTCGGTAAGGTGCTGGGTCCCAAGGGCATGATGCCAAATCCGAAAATTGGCACGGTCACTATGGATGTCGCGAAGGCTGTCTCTGACGCCAAAGGCGGCGCCGTTGAGTTTCGCGCAGAAAAATCCGGCATTGTTCACGTCGGCGTTGGCAAGGCGAGCTTCTCGCAGGCCAAACTCGAAGAGAACGTCAATGCCCTCATTGATGATATCCGTAAAGCCCGCCCCACAGGCGCTAAAGGGACGTATATGAAACGCGTCACTATTAGCTCGACTATGGGCCCAGGCGTGAAAATTGATACAGCAGTCGCCAAAGGCTAGCTGAAAAGAATTTTGTGTGAAACGGTGTTTCACACGAAGTGCCAGAGAGGCTTGCCTCTTTGGCTCTGTCCAAGACCACCGGTGTTTGGGTTCTCCCAAGCGTAAGTCCGGCGCAGACAGAGTGAGCACTGATAATTTGCTTGGGTTCGCCTAAGCGCTGCGTCAGTTCGAGCCCTGCCCTTCACGGGGGACAGAAACCGCGTCTTGTGTTTGCTTGCAAGCATGAGGGGCATCTTGGAAGACCCTTGCATGGTGCGGGGGTCGCAACAGGGAGACCGCAATGGATCGCAATCAAAAAGCGGAAATGGTCAAATTGCTGGAAGGCATTTTTGACAATTCCGGATCCGTGGTGATGGCTGAGTATTCAGGCATGACCGTTGCGGAAATGGAGGACCTGCGGGCCAAGCTCAGAGAGCAAGGCGCAACGGTTCGTGTTGTAAATAATCGTCTCGCTAAAATCGCGCTGAAGGGTCGCCCGGCAGAAGCCGCCGGCTCTATGCTCACCGGACCTGTGGCTATTGCCTATGCCGATGACATGATTGGCGCGCCAAAAGTGGTCGTGGAATTTGCAAAGGACAATAAGTTTTTCAATGTCCTTGGCGGTTTTATGGGTGAAGAAATCTTTGACGAAAGCGGCATTGTCGCCTTGTCAAAACTACCTTCACGCGAAGAGCTTATCGGAATGGCCGCGCAGCGTTTGCTGGGTCAGGCATCCGAAGTTACACGTCGTCTTATGTCACAGGGCGAAGCGCTTTCTGGCGCGATCGCAGTGATCGAAGAGCGTGCAGCAGCTTAATTCACGCACATCCATTCTCGCAAATCGAACTGAACTAAATTTTAAAGGAAACTAAAATGGCTGATGTAAAAAAGCTAGCAGATGAGCTGATGGGCCTTACCATCCTCGAAGCAAAAGAACTAAATGACATTCTTGAAGAAAACGGCATCAAGGCCGCTGCGGCAGTTGCCGTTGCAGGTCCTGCGGCTGGCGGCGGCGGCGAAGCTGCGGCTGAGAAGGACGAGTTTGACGTTGTCCTCGCCTCTTTCGGCGGCAATAAAATTGCTGTCATCAAGGAAGTCCGCGGCATCACAGGTCTTGGCCTGAAAGAAGCCAAGGACCTTGTTGAAGGCGCGCCTAAGCCTGTCAAGGAAGGCGCAACGAAGTCTGAAGCAGAAGACATCAAAGCCAAGCTGGAAGCAGCTGGCGCGACTGTCGAGCTTAAGTAAGCTCTGCTGTGTCCGGCGGCAATGGCTGCCGGACACGCACTTTTATGGAAGTCAAACCATAGCTGAGGACCGCAGCTAAAACGGACAAAGAGATTTATACGGGCTACGAGCTGATCACTCGCCGCCTGAAAAAAAGCGGAAAGGTGTCTTTAATGTCGCTTTCATTCACAGGTAAAAAACGTATTCGTAAAAGCTTTGGCCGGATTCCAGAAGTGGTCCGCATGCCTAACCTAATCGAGGTTCAGAAAAGCTCATATAACCAATTTTTGCAAAAAGACGTGGCCAAAGAAGACCGCGGCGATAAAGGCCTGAACGGCGTGTTTCGTTCGGTTTTCCCTGTGCGGGATTTCTCTGACCGTGCAGTTCTAGAATATGTCAGCTTTGAATTTGAGCCGCCAAAATTTGACGAAGAAGAATGTCAGCAGCGCGATATTACATTCGCCGCGCCGCTCAAGGTCAAGATGCGCCTTGTTGTGTTTGACATTGATGATGATACGGGCGCGCGCTCGGTTAAGGACATTAAAGAACAAGACGTCTATATGGGCGATATTCCGCTCATGACCGATAAGGGTACATTTATTATCAACGGCACTGAGCGTGTGATCGTCTCGCAAATGCACCGTTCGCCCGGCGTGTTTTTTGACCATGACAAAGGCAAGGGTCATAGCTCTGGCAAGTTCCTCTTCTCCGCACGGATTATTCCCTACCGCGGTTCATGGCTCGATTTTGAATTTGATGCGAAAGACATTCTCTACGCGCGTATTGACCGCCGCCGTAAGTTGCCGGCCACGACGGTGCTCTATGCGCTGGGTATGTCCAAGGAAGACATTCTTGAGCAATATTATAACAGCATTGCTTATAAATATGACAAGAAAAAAGATGGCTGGACGCTGCCCTTTAATGCCGAGGATTACCGCGGCGCTAAGCTGACCTCTGACCTGATTGACGCAAAAACCGGAGAAGTCGCCGCGCCATCTGGCCGTAAGTTGACCAAGCGCGGCGCGAAAAAACTCGCCGATGAAGGCCTTAAAACGATCTTGATCACGAATGAGAATTTGGCCGAGCGTTTCGCCGCCGAAGATATTGTCAATGTCAAAACTGGACAAATCTACGCAGAAGCGGGCGACGAGCTAACGCCGGAAGCGATTGAAAAAATCATCGAGGCAGGCATTACAGAGCTCTCCGTGCTCAATATTGATAACATCAATGTCGGCCCGTTTATTCGTAACACTCTTGCGGCTGATAAGAACGAAGGCCGCGACGGTGCGCTCGTAGATATTTACCGCGTAATGCGTCCAGGCGAGCCGCCAACAGAAGAGGCGGCGGAAGCGCTTTTCCACAGCCTGTTTTTTGATAATGAACGTTATGATCTTTCGGCCGTGGGCCGGGTGAAAATGAACGCCCGCCTTGATCAGGAAACGTCTGACGAGGAGCGCGTGTTGCGCAAGGAAGACTTACTTGCGGTTGTCGATACGCTTGTGAAGCTGAAAGACGGCATTGGTACAGTTGATGATATTGATAACCTTGGTAATCGCCGCGTGCGTTCCGTTGGTGAGTTGATGGAAAACCAGTACCGCATTGGCCTGCTCCGTATGGAGCGCGCGATCAAAGAGCGCATGAGCAGCGTCGATATTGAAACTGTCATGCCGCATGACCTTATCAATGCGAAACCTGCCGCCGCCGTGGTGCGCGAGTTCTTCGGTAGCTCCCAGCTCTCGCAATTTATGGATCAAACCAATCCGCTCTCCGAGATTACCCATAAGCGCCGCCTGTCTGCGCTTGGGCCCGGAGGCTTGACGCGTGAGCGTGCAGGTTTTGAGGTTCGCGATGTTCACCCAACACATTACGGCCGTATTTGCCCGATTGAAACACCTGAAGGCCCGAATATTGGTTTGATTAACTCGCTGGCGACACATGCGCGGGTAAATAAATATGGCTTTATCGAAAGCCCATATCGTAAAATTTCCAAAGGTAAATTGACCGACGAAGTTGTCTATGTTTCCGCCATGGAAGAGGCCAAATATTCCGTGGCGCAGGCGAATGCCGCAATTACGGATAAGGGCGAATTGGCCGAAGAATTTGTCACTTGCCGCGTACGCGGCGATGTTGTGCCGGTTCCGCGTGAGGATGTTGATTTTATCGATGTCTCGCCCAAGCAGCTTGTCTCTGTGGCCGCCGCGCTTATCCCGTTTCTGGAAAATGACGATGCGAACCGCGCCTTGATGGGATCAAATATGATGCGTCAGGCCGTGCCGCTGCTTAAAGCTGAGGCGCCGCTTGTCGGCACAGGCATGGAGTCGGTTGTGGCGCTTGATTCCGGCGCGACTGTCGCGGCAAAACGTACGGGTATCGTCGAGCAAGTTGACGCAAAACGTATTGTTGTACGCGCGACCAAAGAAACGGATTTGAAACGGTCCGGCGTAGATATTTACAACCTTCTGAAATTCCAGCGCTCCAACCAGTCGACCTGTATTAACCAGCGTCCTTTGGTGAAAGTCGGCGACGAAGTTAAAGTCGGCGATATTATTGCGGACGGTCCCTCAACAGACCTCGGCGAGCTCGCGCTTGGCCGGAACGTACTTGTGGCCTTCATGCCATGGAACGGATTTAACTTTGAGGATTCAATCCTTATCTCGGAACGTATTGTGACCGATGATGTCTATACATCCGTCCACCTTGAAGAGTTCTCAGTTATGGCCCGCGATACAAAGCTAGGACCTGAGGAGATCACGCGTGATATTCCAAATGTCGGCGAAGAGGCGCTGCGTAATCTTGATGAAGCCGGTATTGTGGCCGTGGGCGCGGAAGTGCACTCAGGCGATATTCTGGTTGGTAAAGTCACGCCAAAAGGCGAGTCGCCCATGACGCCAGAAGAAAAACTTCTGCGCGCGATCTTTGGCGAAAAATCATCCGATGTTCGCGATACCTCACTTAAACTACCGCCCGGCGCGTCCGGCACAGTGGTAGAAGTACGCGTCTTTAACAGGCACGGCGTAGATAAAGACGAGCGCGCGATGCAAATCGAACGCGAAGAAATCGAAAGCCTTGGTAAGGACCGTGATGATGAGCTGACTATTCTTGAGCGTTCTATCTATGGTAATGTCGAGCGTATCCTGAAAGGCAAAACAGCCGTCTCTGGTCCGCGCGGTTTCCGCAAAGGCCCTATTACCGCCGAAACTCTGGGTGAGGTACCTCGCTCTGATTGGTGGCGTATTGGTCTGGACGACGAGAAAACAATCGGCGAGCTAGAAGCCCTCAAAGAGCAGTATGATAGCTCCAAGGCGCGCCTTGATGCCCGCTTTGAGGATAAGGTCGACAAATTACAGCGCGGTGACGAGCTTCCTCCCGGCGTGATGAAAATGGTCAAAGTCTTCGTCGCGGTGAAGCGTAAGCTCCAGCCCGGTGATAAAATGGCGGGTCGCCACGGCAATAAAGGGGTTATCTCCAAGATTAATCCTGTCGAAGACATGCCGTTCCTCGCCAATGGCCGTGCCGTTGATATTGTGCTGAACCCGCTTGGGGTTCCCTCGCGGATGAACGTAGGTCAAATTCTTGAAACTCACATGGGCTGGGCCTGTGCGGGCGTCGGCGAAATGATCAATGAAGCGCTTAAGGAGTACCGCGCAGGTGGTAAGCTTGGCGAACTGAAAGAAGTCCTTGCCCATGCTTACGGCGAAGGTGAGGAACTTCCTAAGAAAGAAGCCGAGCTTGTTGAGCTTGCGGGCAATCTGACGAACGGCGTTCCGATTGGCACGCCTGTCTTTGACGGTGCGCGCGAGCCCGATATTGTCAAAATGCTGACTAAAGCTGGCTTTGCCGATAGCGGTCAGGTGACGCTCCATGACGGACGCACGGGCGAGAAGTTTACCCGCCCGGTCACCGTTGGATTTAAATATCTGCTGAAGCTGCACCACTTGGTGGATGATAAGATTCACGCCCGTTCAATCGGTCCATACTCACTTGTCACGCAGCAGCCGCTTGGCGGTAAAGCCCAGTTCGGCGGCCAGCGCTTCGGCGAAATGGAAGTCTGGGCGCTCGAAGCTTACGGCGCGGCCTACACCTTGCAGGAAATGCTGACGGTGAAATCCGATGACGTGGCCGGTAGAACGAAGGTTTACGAATCTATCGTTCGTGGTGATGATGCCTTTGAAGCGGGTATCCCGGAGAGTTTCAATGTTTTGATCAAAGAGATCAGGTCTTTGGGTCTCAATGTCGAGCTAACAAATGGCTAATGGATTGGGGGCAGGGTGGTCATGCCGCTTTGCGCCTGCCGCGCCTGCATAAGAATTCATGGCTGATAGGTTTACGCCGTCCAGCCGAAACAAGAAGGAAAACGTTATGAACCAAGAGGTCATGAACATTTTCAACCCTGCGCAAG
>CAYPFR010000019.1:0-3256 GCA_964410285.1 uncultured Caulobacterales bacterium
ATGGCACGCGAATACGATCTTAAAGACTACCGTAACTTTGGTATTATGGCGCATATTGATGCGGGTAAAACGACCTGCACCGAGCGGATTCTCTATTATACGGGTAAAAACCACAAAATTGCCGAAGTCCATGACGGCGCGGCGACGATGGATTGGATGGAGCAGGAGCAGGAGCGCGGCATTACGATTACCTCCGCTGCGACGACCTGTTTTTGGGCCGGAAAACGCCTGAATATCATTGATACGCCCGGTCACGTGGATTTTACAATCGAAGTTGAGCGCTCTTTGCGTGTTCTTGACGGCGCTGTGACGCTTTTGGACGCCAATGCGGGCGTAGAGCCGCAAACCGAGACAGTTTGGCGTCAGGCTGATAAATATCATGTGCCGCGCATGGTTTTTATCAATAAAATGGACAAAACAGGCGCAGATTTCTACGCCTCAGTGGAATCGGTCAAAGAGCGCCTCGGCGGTAATGCGCTTGAGATGCAGCTTCCGATTGGCGCCGAGACTGAGTTTAAAGGTGTTGTCGATCTTGTGAAAAATGTCGCCTACACATGGCCCGAAGAGGCTAAGCTCGGCGAAAAATACGACACTGTCGATATTCCTGACGAGCTTAAAGAAAAGGCGGCCGAGTACCGCCTAGCCCTCATTGAGGCTGTGGCCGAGATGGATGATGCGGTCATGGAGGCCTATTTTGACGGCGAAATGCCCGACGTTGAAACTATTCAGCGTCTTGTGCGCGAGGCCACGATTGCAAATAAGGTTGTGCCTGTATTTTGCGGAACGGCCTTTAAGAACAAAGGGGTTCAGCCTCTTCTGGATGCGGTTGTGGCTTATCTGCCAAGTCCTCTCGATATTCCTGCGATTACAGGTGTTGACGTCAAAACGGGCGAAGAGATTACCCGTAAGGCCTCTGATGACGAGCCTATGTCTATGTTGGCCTTTAAAATCATGAACGATAGCTTTGTTGGCTCCCTCACTTTCTGCCGGATTTATTCGGGCGTATTGGAGGCGGGGACAACTGTTCTTAACTCTGTTAAAGAAAAGCGCGAGCGCGTTGGCCGGATGCTTATGATGCACTCTAATGATCGTGATGATATTAAAGTGGCCTATGCGGGTGATATTATTGCTGTGGCGTCTCTTAAGGCGACGACAACGGGTGATACGCTTTGTGACATGAACAAGCCGGTTATCCTTGAGCGTATGGAGTTTCCTGATCCTGTGATCGAAATCGCGGTTGAGCCAAAATCCAAGGCTGATCAGGAAAAACTAGGCGTTGGCCTTCAGCGTCTTGCGGCCGAAGATCCGTCTTTCCGTGTGTCTACTGACCACGAATCTGGTCAAACCATCATGGCGGGTATGGGCGAGCTTCATCTTGATATTCTCGTTGACCGCCTAAAGCGCGAGTTTGGCGTGGAGGCCAATATTGGTCAGCCGCAAGTGGCTTACCGCGAGGCGCTCGCTAATCCTGTTGATATTGATTACACGCACAAGAAGCAGTCCGGTGGTTCTGGGCAGTTTGGCCGCGTAAAGATCAAGTTCTTACCGCTTGAGCCGGGTGAGGGCATCCAGTTTGAATCCACGGTTGTGGGCGGAAGCGTTCCTAAGGAATATATCCCTGGTGTTGAAAAGGGCATTCGCACAATGGCTGAAACCGGTCTTTTGGCAGGATTCCCCGTCATTGACTTTAAAGCGGAGCTTTACGACGGCGCTTACCATGATGTTGACTCATCTGTTATGGCGTTTGAAATCGCTGCACGCGCTGCGTTCCGCCAGATCAAATCTGAAGGCAAGGTCAAGCTCCTTGAGCCAATGATGAAGGTCGAAGTCGTCACCCCCGAAGAATATATGGGCGATGTGATTGGTGATTTGAACTCACGCCGCGGCATGGTCCAGGGCACTGAAATGCGCGGAAACGCCAATGTTGTAAACGCAATGGTGCCGCTTGCCAATATGTTTGGTTATGTAAACGATCTGCGTTCCAAAACACAGGGCCGCGCCCAGTTTACAATGGTATTTGATCACTATGCCGCGACGCCTCAGGCTGTCATGGACGAAGTAATTAGCAAGCAGGGCGGCGCGTAAAGCGGCGTCCTTCTTAATTTAAGAATTTAACTCCAACACGAGAACGGAGAGCTAAAATGGCAAAAGAGAAGTTTGAGCGGAACAAGCCGCATGCGAACATCGGCACGATTGGTCACGTTGACCATGGTAAGACGACGCTAACGGCGGCGATCACGAAGTATTTTGGTGATTTTCAGGCCTATGACGAGATTGACGGCGCGCCTGAGGAAAAAGCGCGTGGCATTACGATTTCAACAGCGCATGTTGAGTATGAGACGGATGCCCGTCACTATGCGCATGTCGACTGCCCGGGCCATGCTGACTATGTTAAGAACATGATCACAGGCGCGGCGCAAATGGACGGCGCTATTCTTGTTGTGAACGCGGCTGATGGCCCGATGCCTCAGACACGCGAGCACATCTTGCTTGCGCGTCAGGTTGGGGTTCCCGCTTTGGTTGTCTTTATGAACAAGGTTGACCAGGTTGACGACGAAGAGCTTTTGGAGCTTGTCGAGATGGAAATCCGCGAGCTTCTGTCCAGCTATGACTTCCCGGGCGATGATATTCCTGTGATTGCAGGGTCGGCTCTGGCGGCGATGGAAGGCAAGAACCCTGAGATCGGCGAAGAAGCGATCAAAAAGCTGATGGCCGCTGTTGATGAGTATATCCCTCAGCCGCCGCGCGCGATTGACGAGCCATTCCTTATGCCGATTGAAGATGTGTTCTCCATCTCTGGCCGCGGGACTGTTGTGACGGGGCGCGTTGAGCGCGGATCTGTTAATGTTGGCGACGAGATTGAGATTGTCGGTATCAAAGAGACGCAAAAGACGACCTGTACGGGCGTTGAGATGTTCCGCAAGCTGCTTGACCGCGGCGAGGCGGGTGACAACATTGGCGCGCTGATCCGCGGTATTGACCGCGAGAAGGTTGAGCGCGGACAGGTTTTGTGTAAGCCGGGCAGCGTTAAGCCGCACAGCAAATTTGTGGGCGAGGCCTATATCCTGACCAAGGAAGAGGGCGGCCGCCACACGCCGTTCTTTAACAATTACCGCCCGCAGTTCTACTTCCGTACGACAGATGTGACGGGCGTTGTAACGCTGGATGCGGGAACTGAAATGGTGATGCCGGGTGATAATGTGAATATCAACGTCGAGCTTATCGTGCCTATCGCGATGGAAGAAAAGCTCCGCTT